>NZ_JAJGSX010000070.1 GCF_021245725.1 Pseudonocardia sp. TRM90224
GTATGGACGAAAGTGCCGTTCGGTCACCGACCCCTACTGCGGCGTACCCCCGAGTGCCGCACCCAGCACCGATTCTCGTCCCTCGTGGCGGCCCGGAGGGCCATGGCTGACTTTCCTGACGTCTGGGCGGCCCCGCGGGCCTGGGTCGGGGTGTCCCCGAGCTCGATCGCAACCCATGGGTTGCGAAAGGTGCGTTCTTGTGCAACCCTACGGTTGCGTAGGTTGGACGGAAGGGCACCTGCGCGTCGGCGAGCTACCAGGAGCCTGGGGAAATCACATGAAGGACGAATCGGGAACAAGTCTGTCCGTAAAACCGTCGTCGGTGCGGTTCAGCAGACGGCAGCGGGTCGTGCTGCTCATCCTGCTCGGCGCCGGTTTCATGATGTCGGTCGACTTCTCGATCCTGAACGTCGCGCTGCCGGAGACGGGCGCGGGGGTCGGGATGGCGGTGTCGGCGTACCCGTGGATCACCGCAGCCTTCGCGCTGCCCTCGGCGGGTTTCGCGTTGCTGTTCGGCAGGTTCGCAGACCTGTTCGGTCGTCGCAGGCTGTTCATGGCAAGCATGGTCGTGCTCACCGTGGCCTCGGTGCTCGGTGGGTTGGCCACGGGGCCCGAGGTGCTGCTCGCTGCCCGCGCGCTGCAAGGGCTCGCAACCGCGATGGCGCTGCCGGCAGCGCTGTCGCTGCTGACCACCACGTTCGCGGAAGGCCCGATGCGCGACCGCGCACTCGGGCTGAACGGGGCGTTGCTCTCGGGTGGGTTCACCGTGGGTGCGCTGGTCGGTGGTGCGCTGGTGAGCCTGCTGAGCTGGCGGGCCGCGTTCCTGATCAACATCCCGGTGACGGTCCTCATCCTCTGCTGCACGCCGTTCGTGATCGGTGAGAGCCGCCGCTCGGAGCGGGTGAAGCTGGACCTGGCCGGTGCTGCCACCGTGACCGCAGGCCTGCTGGCAGTGGTCTACGCGATCATCGAGCGCAGCGTGCTGGCGGGAGCGGTGGGTGTCGTGCTGCTGGCGGCGTTCTGGCTCATCGAGCTCCGTGCCGTCGCGCCGCTCACTCCGGTGCGCACGCTCAAGCGGCCCACGGTCAAGTGGGGCAACCTCGCCGGTCTCGTGATCTTCTCCATGGAGACCGGGATGATCTTCATGATGACGCTGTACCTCCAGAAGGTGCTGGAGCTGAGCCCGCTCGTCACAGGTTTGATCTTCGGGTTGCCCGGCCTCGCCGCGGTGTTCGCCGGCCCGATCGCCGGGCGGGTCATCGGTCGCATCGGCCAGCGCGCCGCGCTGTTGGCAGGCATGACCGTCCAGGGCGTCTCCGCGGTCCCGCTGATCTTCATCGGAGCCGATCTCATGGGCCTGGCCGTCCTCGTCCCCGCGCTGTTCATCAGCTTCTTCGGGCACGTCACGGCGATCGTCGCCTACACCGCGACCGGCACGTCCGGCCTGCCGGACGACGAGCAGGGGCTGGCCACCGGCCTCACGTCGATGACCCAGCAGATCGGCATCACCATCGGCATCCCGATCCTGAGCGCGATCGCGGCCACCCAGGCCTCGCAGCTGGACGGCATCCACCTCGCGGTGGCGGTGAGCGTGGTTGTGGTGGTGGTCGCGGTCGTCCTGGTCCGGGTCGGCCTGCGTTCCGACGGCCCGCGCACGCCGGATCACGGCACGGCTGACCTGGACCCCGTAGCGGCGCCGAACTGAACCGCCGGCCGGCTCTCCCGGGCTCCGGTCGAGCAGGGCAGCAAAGCCACTTTCCGGCCCTCACAGGGCAGGAAAGTGGCTTTCCTGCCCTCCCGGGAGCGCGTCCGCGGTGAGCGCGTGCACCCCCGCCCGCACGGCGGGCACGTCCACCGACTCGCGGTGCCGCACGAGCGTCACCCTGCGGTGCGGGTCGCCGGCGAGCCGTACCGCGACCACCCGTGGGTCCTTCGACGCCGCCAGCGCCAGACCGGGGAGCAGCGCGACCGCGAGCCCCGCCGCGACGAGGTTCTGCACGACGACGTAGTCGTCGGTCGCGTGGCGCACGTCCGGTTCGAAACCGGCCTGCGCGGCGAGGGCCAGCAGGTGGCCGCGGCACCGCTCGCAGCCCGCGACCCAACGCTCGCCGGCGAGTTCCGCGAGGTTGCAGCGGCCCTGTTCGGCGAGCGCGTGGGTCGCCGGCAGGACCGCGAAGACCGGGTCGTCCATCAGGGCGTGCCCGATGAGGTCGGGGTGCGCGTCGCTGCTGCCGTCGTCGGGGTGGTCGAACAGCACCGCGATGTCGACGTCGCCGGCCAGCACCGCCGCGCGAGCTTCCGGTGGCTCGTGCTCCGTGAGCCGCACGTCCAGACCCGGCGCCACCTCGGCCAATCGCGCGAGCGCCGGCGGCACGATCGTTGCGGACGCCGACGGGAAGGCCGCGATCCGCAGGCGGCCGGCCCGCATCGTCCGCAGCGCCGACATCTCCTCGTCGGCGGCCGTGAGCCGGGCGGCGACGGCGTCGGCGTGGCTCAGGAGGGCGGCGCCGGCCTCGGTGAGGGTCACGCCGCGGGTGCTGCGCCGGGCGAGGGGGAGGCCGACGGCCCGCTCGAGGCGCTGCACGTGCTGCCCGACGGCGGGTTGCGTCCAGCCCAGCGCCGCCGCGGCGGCCGACAGCGACCCCCGGCGGGCCACCTCGCGGAAGATCAGCAACCGCCGCGGATCGATCCCGGACCCGGTAGCAGCGTCTTCGGTGGGGCTCATGGCAGGATCAAAGCACAGCTTTGAGCTGCTCGTGCAACATCGCGATGGTGCGGTAACTCGATGCGGTCCAGCATGGGTGTGTGGCCGTCCCCGTCAGTTCCCCATCGCAGCTCGCCGTGATCAGCAGCGAGTTCGCTGCCACCGTCACGTTCCTCAACACCGCGACGTACGGTCTGGCGCCCCGGCGCAGCTGGGTCGCGCTGCAGCAGGCGCAGGCCGACTGGCGGGCCGGCACCGCCGACCCGGTCGCCTACGACCTGCCGATCGCGGCGGCGCGGTCGGCCTACGCGCGGCTGGTCGGTGTGGACGTCGCCAGGGTTGCGGTCGGCAGCCAGGTGTCGGTGTTCGCCGGGCTCGTCGCCGCCGCGCTGCCGAGCGGTGCCGAGGTGCTGACGGCGACCGGCGACTTCACCAGCATCCTGTTCCCCTTCTTCGCGCAGGCGGAGCGTGGCGTCACCGTTCGGGAAGTGCCGCTCGAACAGCTGGCCGACGCCGTCACCGATCGCACCGCCCTGGTGTCGGTCTCGGCCGTGCAGTCCGCCGATGGACGCGTGGCCGATCTCGACGCCCTGCACGCGCGGTGCGCGGCCACCGGCACCCGGATCCTGCTCGACACCACGCAGGCCGTCGGCTGGCTGCCGATCGACGCGAGCCGCTACGCGTACACGACGGGTGGTGGCTACAAATGGCTGCTGTCCCCGCGCGGCACCGCGTTCTTCACCATCCAGCCGGAACTGATGGACGAGATCGTGCCCCACACCGCCGGCTGGTACGCGGGGACGGACCCGTGGACCAGCATCTACGGCGGGCCGCTGCGGCTCGCCCCGGACGCGAGGCGGTTCGACGTCTCACCGGCCTGGCACGCCTGGGTGGCCGCCGGTCCGGCTCTGGAGCTCCTCGCCGAGGTCGGCACGCGGGACCTCCACACCAACGCGGTCGGGCTCGCGAACCGGTTCCGCACCGGCGTGGGCCTCGAACCGCAGAACTCCGCCATCGTCTCCCTCGCCGTGGACGACCAGGCCGAGGCGGCGATGCGCCGCGCGAACGTCGTGGCAGCGAGCCGCGCCGGCCGGCTTCGCCTGTCCTTCCACATCTCCACCAGCGAGGCGGACGTCGACCACGCGATCGAGGTGCTCGCGCCGCACCGCAGGTCCGCGGCCGGGGGGCAGGAAAGCCACTTTCCTGCCCTGTGAGGGCCGGAAAGTGGCTTTGCTGCCCTCGCGTGCGTAACGCACGCATCCGGCCCGGGCCCGTCGAGCTGAGCGCCGTCGATCAGAGCCCGAGCATGCGCACCGCGTTCGCCTTGAGGATGAGGGGCCGCACCTCGTCCTTGATGTCCAGCGCGGCGAAGTCGGCCCGCCACCGGTCGGGGGTGATCACCGGGAAGTCCGAGCCGAACAGCACCTTGCGCTTGAGCTGCCCGTTCGCCGCGCGCACGAGCTGCGGCGGGAAGTACTTCGGCGACCACCCGGACAGGTCGATGTAGACGTTCGACTTGTGCGTCGCGATCGAGATCGCCTCGTCCTGCCACGGCACCGACGGGTGCGCGAGCACCACGGTCAGCTCGGGAAAGTCGGCGGCGACGTCGTCGATCAGCATCGGGGCCGAGAAGCGCAGCTTGATCCCGCGCCCGCCGGGCAGCCCGGCGCCGATCCCCGTCTGGCCGGTGTGGAACAGCACGGGCACGCCGAGCTCGGCGGCCGCCTCGTACAGCGGGTAGAACGCGCGGTCGTTCGGCTCGAACGCCTGCAGGCTCGGGTGCAGCTTGAGGCCGCGCACGCCGTGTCCCTCGACGAGGCTGCGGAGGCGGCGCACGGCCGCCGCCCCGGTGTGCGGGTCGACCGACCCGAACGGGATCAGCACGTCGGCGTGCTCCGCCGCGCGGTCCGCGATCTCCTCGCTGGAGAGCGCGGGGTGCCCGGTGGCGGTGGTCGCGTCCACCGTGAAGATCACCGCCGCGGTGTTGCGCGCACGGTAGTGCTCGGCGATCGCGGCGACGGTCGGCGTGCGGTCCTGGTCGGCGCGGAAGTACGCCGCGGAGGCGTCCAGCAGCTCCTGGTCGAGCGAGAAGCAGCCGTGGCCGTCCTGCTCGACGTGCACGTGGACGTCGATCGCGTCCAGCCCGCTGACATCCATACGTCCTCCTCCTACGGTGCGCTCGCCTTGGCGGCGAGAACGGCCAACAGCACGGCGTCGCGCCGCGCGGCGAGCTGGGCGGGGTCGGTGTCGCCGACCGCTTCCGCGACCCCGGCGACGATCTTGTCGACGAGCGCGGGGGTGAGCGTGGGGTCGCCGAGGTCGCGCCACCACGCCTCGGTCGGCGGCCCGAGGTGCTCCAGCACGTGCGCGATGCCGCCGGGCCCGCCGGACAGGTGCTGGGCGGTGAACGGGCCGAGCACCGACCAGCGCAGGCCGGGCCCGTCCGAGATCGCCGTGTCGATGTCGGCGACGGTCGCGACCCCGCGGTCCACCAGCGAGTACGCCTCCCGCCACAGCGCGGCCTGCAACCTGTTGGCGACGTGCCCCGGCAGCTCCTGGCGCAGCCGGATCGGCTTCTTGCCGGCGCCTGCGTAGAACGCCATGGCCGACTCGACGGCCGGCTCCGCGGTCCGCCGTCCCGGCACGACCTCGACGAGCGGGACGACGTGCGGCGGGTGGAACGGGTGCCCGACGAGCACCCGCTCGGGGTGGTCGGGGCAGCCCAGCGCGATGTCGCTCGGCAGCATCCCGGACGAGCTGCTGGCCAGCACGACGTCCGGACGGGCCGCGGCGTCGAGCGCCGCGAACAGCTCGTGCTTGACCTCCGGCCGCTCCGGGCCGCTCTCCTGCACGAAGTCGGCGTCCGCGACGGCGGCGGCGAGATCGGCCGTGAACGTGAGCCGCTCCGGCGAGGCGCCCTCGGCGAGCCCGAGCGCGGTGACGGTCGGCCAGTGCGCGGCGACGTCGGCCCGCAGCCGCTCCTCGGCGCCGGCGGCCGGGTCGGTCGCCACGACGTCCATGCCCCGGCCGAGGAAGTGCGCTGCCCAGCTCGCCCCGATCACGCCGGTGCCCACGACGGCGACGTGGGTCACCGGGCCCACCCCACGAACGCGTCGAGCGACGTCGGGTCGGCGAGGACGTCACGGCTGGCCACGTCCTCGACGGCAGCGCCCTGGAGGATCTTCTTCACCGGCAGCTCGAGCTTCTTGCCCGTGCGGTTGCGCGGCACCGCGGGCACGGCGAGCACCTGGTCGGGGACGTGCCGCGGGGAGAGCGCCGTGCGCAGCTCACCCGCGATGCGGGCGCGCAGGACGTCGTCGAGCGTCCCGCCCTCCATCACCACGAACAGCAGCAGCTCGCCGTTGCCGCCCGCGGGGTCCTCCAGGTGCACGACGAGGCTGTCGGCGATCTCCGGCAGCTCCTCGACGACCCGGTAGAACTCGGCGGTGCCCAGCCGCACGCCGCCGCGGTTCAGGGTGGCGTCGGAGCGCCCCGCGACGACGCACGAGCCGGTGTTGCTGAAGCGCACCCAGTCGCCGTGCCGCCAGACGCCCGGGAACATCGTGAAGTAGGTGTCGCGGTAGCGGCTGCCGTCGGGGTCGGCCCAGAACCCCACCGGCATCGACGGCATCGGCTCGGTGATCACCAGCTCGCCCAGCTCTCCGGTGACGGGCCGCCCGTCCGCGTCGAATGCCGCCGCGGCCACGCCGAGCGCCGCCCCGCTGATCTCCCCTTCGACGACGGGCTGCCACGGGCCGCCTTGCACGATCGCCGAGCAGACGTCGGTGCCGCCACTGCCCACGTTGAGCAGCACCCCGGCCCCGAACTCGGCGGCGACCCACCGGTAGCCCTCGGCCGGCAGCGGGCTGCCCGCGGCGCAGATCTGGCGCAGCGCGGAGAGGTCGTGATCTCGCGCGGGATGTACGCCCGCCGCTCGGCAGGCCATCAGGAACCCCGGCGACGCACCCATATGCGTCACCCCGGCGGCCTCGGCCAGCCGCCACTGCCACCCGATGTCGGGGTGCATCGGGTTGCCGTCGACCAGCACGACCGTCGCCTCGACGAGCAGCGCCGAGACCAGCGCGTTCCACACCATCCACGCCGTGGTGCTGAACCACAGCAGCCGGTCGCCCGGCCCGACGTCCCAGCTGAGCGCATGGTTCTTGAGGTGTTCCAGCAGGATCCCGCCGTGCGAGTGGACGATCGCCTTCGGCCGGCCCGTCGTCCCGGAAGAGAAGAGCACGAACAGCGGATGCTCGAACGGGACCGGCAGGAACGCCGGCTCGGCCGGCTCGGCGAGCAGCTCGGCCCAGCTCACGGCGGCGGGCACCACGCCGGGCCCGTACGGCACCGCGACGACGTGGCGCAGCGTCGGCAGGTGCGCGCGCAGCTCGGCGACCTCGGCCAACCTGTCGACGTGCTTCGCCCCGTACGCGTAGCCCGGCACGACGATCAGCACGGTCGGCTCGACCTGCGCGAACCGGTCGACGACGCTGCGTGCCCCGAACTCGGGCGCGCACGATGCCCAGACCGCGCCGATGCTCGCCGTCGCGAGGAACGCGACGAGCGTCTCGGGGATGCTCGGCGCGTAGGCGACCACGCGGTCGCCGCGCCCGACGCCCAGCCGGCGCAGCCCCGCCGCGGCCCTCGCGACCTGGTCGCGCAGCTGCGCCCAGGTCAGCTCGACCGGCTCGCGGGTCTGCGAGTACGCCATCACCGCTAGTCCGTCACTGTCTCCACTGCCGCTGCCCCGCAGCGCGTGCTCGGCGTAGTTCAAGGTAGCGCCAGGGAACCACTCCGCGCCGGGCATGTCCCGCCGCCCGAGCACCTGGCGCGGCTGCTCGGTGAACCGGACGTCGAGGAACTCCGCGACCGCCGACCAGAACCCGTCGAGGTCGGTGACGGACCAGCGGTGCAGCTCGGCGTAGGTCGCGAACGGCCGTTCCCGGCCCAGCCACGCGGCGAACTCGTCGAGCCGGCTCACGAGCGGCGCACCTTGTCGCCGCGGCCGGCGAGGAACTCGCGCATCCGATCCTGCGCCTCGGCGCTGCTGGACGCGACGGCCGCCATCAGCGACTCCATCAGGTAGCCGTCGGCCGGGTTCGACTCCGCGATCCGCGGCAACGCCTGCAGCACGGCGAAGTTGGTGACGGGGGAGTTCGCCGCGATCCGGCCGGCCAGCTCCATCGCCAGCGCGAGCCCACCGCCTTCGGCGGTGAGGTAGGTGGAGATGCCCAGCGACTGGCCTTCGTCCGCGTCGAGCACGCGGCCGGTGAGCATCATGTCGGCCATGCGGTGGGTCCCGATCAGCCGTGGCACCCGCACCGCGGCGCCGCCGCCGGTGAACAGCCCGCGCTGGGCCTCCGGCAACGCGTAGAACGCGCTCGGCTCGGCGACGCGGACGTGCGCCGCGCAGGCCAGCTCCAGCCCGCCGCCGATCACCGCCCCCTTCAGCACCGCGACGACCGGGAGCGTGCCGCGCTCGATCCGTTCGAACGCGCGGTGCCACATCATCGAGTGCTGCATGCCGGCGAAGGCGTCGCGCTCGTCGAGCTCGGCGAGGTCGAGCCCGGCGGAGAAGTGCTCACCCGCGGCGTCCAGCACGACGGCCGCCACCCCGGCCGGGGGCGAGGAGAAGAACGCCTCCAGCCCGAGCACCGTGGTGTCGTCGAGCGCGTTGCGCTTCTCGGCGCGCGCGAGCCGCACCACGGCGACCGCGCCCTGCCGCTCGACATGCAGGGTCGGGGGGAGCGGCGTCCGCACCCCGTTCGTCGATCCGGTCATCGCACACCTTCCGCGGCGCGCTGCCGCAGCTCGACCCGGCGGATCTTGCCGGTTGCGTTGCGGGGCAGCTCGTCGACGACGACGAGGTGCTTGGGGATCTTGAACCGGGCCAGGTGGGCGGCCAGGTGCTCGCGCACCTCGTCGACGTCGAGCCCCGTCCCGGTACGGGGCTGCAGGAACGCGACCCCGACCTCGCCCCACCGCTCGTCGGGGACGCCGACGACAGCGGCCGCCGCGATCGTGTCCAGCTGCACGAGCACGGCCTCGACCTCGGCCGGGTAGACGTTCTCGCCGCCGGAGATGATCACGTCCTTGACCCGGTCGACGACGTCGGCCCAGCCGTCGGCGCCGACGCGCAGCACGTCGCCGGTGCGGAACCAGCCGTCGACGTGCGCCGCCGCGGTCTCCTCGGGGCGGTTCCAGTATCCGGCGAAGACGTGCGGACCGCGCACGAGAAGCTCGGCCGGCTCCGTTCCGATCGGCGCCGGGGCGCCATCGCGCAGCTGCGCGACCTCGGTGAAGAAATGCGGCACGCCGACCGAGACCGGCCGGTCCGGCACGATCGGCACGGACCCGCCATCGCGCGGCACCATGTACACGCCGGGCGACGCTTCGGTCATGCCGTAGCCCTGCTGCAGCCGCACCCCACGATCGAGCCAGGCCCGCGCGACGCGCTCCTGCACCGGCGAGCCGCCGTACAGCACGGTCCGCAGCGAGCCCAGCTCCGCGGACTCCCAAGCAGGGTGCTCCACCATCATCTGCAGCATCGTCGGGACGGCGGAGAAGCTGGTGACGCCGGCCGCGCCGATCCGATCCAGCACCGTGCCGGCGTCGAACTTCGCGAGCGGCTCGACGCTGCCGCCCTTGAACAGGGTCGGCAGCGTGACCTGGCCCAGCCCGACGCAGTGGAAGAGCGGCGCGATGCACAGCGCCCGGTCGGTGCTCAGCACGTCGACGTGGGCGAGCTGGTTCACCGTGTTCCACGTGAGGTTGCCGTGCGTCAGCACCGCGGCCTTCGGGCGGCCGGTGGTCCCGGAGGTGTAGAGCAGGATCGCCGGGTCGTCGAGGCCGATGTCGGGGTCGCCTCCTGGTTCGATGCTGAGCAGCGCATCCACACCTGCCGAGATGTCGATGGCGGGCACCGCCGGGCCGGCGGCCTCGACCAGCTCGGGGTCGGTGTGCAGCAGCAGCGCCGCCTCCGAGTCGGCCAGCATGTAGCCGATCTCCGGGCCGGCGAGCCGGTGGTTCAGCGGCACCGCGATCGCGCCGAGCAGCCATGTCGCGAAGAACGTCTCGAAGGTGCTGACGGCGTTGACGCCCAGGTGCGCGACCCGGTCGCCGCGGGCGACGCCCAGCCGGCGCAGCGCGCCCGCCAGCCGTGCGGCGCGGTCGGCGAGCTGCGCGTAGGTCAGCGCCCCGCCGGTGTCCACGAGCGCCGTTGCCTCCGGCGTGATGCGGGCCCTGCGCGCGGGCCAGCTGCCGAGCCCGGGTACGAGTGCCATCGCTCCACTCCTTCATGAGCATTAGATCCGGCGCGAGTATCAGGTTTCCTGATATTAACCACGGGGAGCCGGTACGGGGAAGCGGCGCGTGTCACACTCGGCCGTCGACGAGGAGGAGAGCGCGATGGCAGGCTCGACGAGCGTGGCGACCGAGCGTGCGCCGTCGCTGCTCTACGCGATCAAGCAGGTCGAGCTGGCCGTCCGCGCGCGCCTCGACGAGCTGCTGCGCCCGCACGGGATCACGGCGCTGCAGTACACGGCCCTCACCGTCCTCGAACGGCGTGACGGGCTGACCAACGCCGAGCTCGCTCGCAACTCGTTCGTCACCCCGCAGTCGATGGGCGACCTCGTCACCGCGCTCGAACGCCGCGGCCTGGTCGTGCGCGCCGTGGACCCCGAGCACGGGCGGCGGCTGCGCATCAGCCTGACCCCGGCGGGGCAGGCGCTGCTCGCCGGGCTGGATCCCGACGTGACAGCGCTGGAGTCGCGGATGCTCGCCCAACTCGACGCCGGTGAGCGCGAGACGTTCCGCGAGCAGCTCAACCGCTGCCGCACGGCGCTCACCGCAGAGTCGGCTCGCTGAACCATCGGTTCAACCGGAGGCGGCGTCCTCGTCGGGGATCACGTCGAGCACCTCCGCTGCGATGGCTCGCGCGCCGGGATCGAACTCGGCGTACAGGCCGCGGAAGAGGCGGTGCGCGGGCTCGGCCGGCCACCTCGGCGGCAGGTGACGAGCGGGCAGTCGCGGATCCCTGCGGATGACCTGCAGCCAGTCGGTCTGCAGGACGAGCTGGCGGGCGAGCGGGTCGGGCAGGGTCGGCCGGTCGCCGGGCCGCTCCCATCTCGCCTGGAAGGCGCGGTAGCGGCCGGCGAGCGCGTCGAGGTCCCACGCGTCGCGCACCATGGTGTCGACGTCGGTCGGGTCGAGCGCCCGCGCGCTGAAGGCCCGCAGGTGCTCCGCGGCTTCGAGGCCGTCGCCGAGCGACTTCACGTCGACGGCGGTCGGTGCGATCCAGAGCCCACCCTGCAGCGGGCCGAACCCCGCCCAGAGCAGCCGCGCCCGCAACGCGTGCCGCTGGCGCTGCCACGAGTCGGGCATCGAGAACGAGAGCAGCGTCCAGTTGCCGTCCCAGTGCTCGTTGACGGCGTCGGTGCGCCAGACCCTGGCCTCGCCGTCGCGCAGGATCTCGCGTGACTCCAAGGTCAGTCCGACGTAGACCTGCCGGCCGCGACGCACCCTGTGCAGCCGGCCGCGCCGGGCCATCCGGCTGAGGGTGGACCGGGCCGCCTGCTCGGAGACGCCGGCCCGGCCGAGGACGGCGATCAGGCTGCTCGTGGCCACGTGCACGCCGCGCCCGAGCAGGTAGCCGCCGAAGAACGTCAGCAGGATCGCCTGCGGGCGAGCCGCCGATTCGTCCTGGTCGCGTTCCACCGCGTGAGCCTATCCGCCGCAACAGTGGGCGAATCATTGACGAGCGTTGTAGATCTGCCTACGGTTCGTCCCACTCGCCGTCGACGGCAGAGAGGCCACGCGATGTCCGACTCACCCACCCCGCAGCGGACGCAGCTCCGCCGGGCCGTGCTCTCCAGCTACCTGGGAAGCGTGATCGAGTACTACGACTTCCTGCTGTACGCGACCGCGTCGGCGGTGGTGTTCAGCAAGGTCTTCTTCACGACGCTCGACCCGGTCGTGGGCACGATCGCGAGCTTCGGCACGCTGGCCACCGGTTACCTCTCCCGCCCGCTGGGCGGGATCATCTTCGGGCACTTCGGTGACCGCATCGGACGCAAACGCATGCTCGTCCTCACGATGATCTTGATGGGCGTCGTGAGCGTGCTCATCGGGTTGCTGCCGACCTACGCGCAGATCGGGCCGCTGGCCCCGGTGCTGCTCGTGCTGCTGCGGGTGCTGCAGGGGGTCGCCGTTGGTGGCGAGTGGGGCGGCGCGGTGCTGATGTCCGCCGAGCACGCAACCGGGGACGCGACCGCGCGCCGCGGGCTGTGGACGAGCTTCACCAACGCCGGCGCACCGAGCGGGATGGTGCTCTCGACGCTCGTGCTCGCGCTGGCCGCGGCGATCGCGGGCGAGCAGGGCTTCCTGGAGTGGGGTTGGCGGATCCCGTTCCTGCTCAGCGCCGTGCTGCTCGCAGTTGGCCTGTTCGTGCGCTCGCGCGTCGAGGAAACCCCCGTCTTCAAGGACGCCGGCACCGCCGTGCCGAGCGCCCCACCGCTGGTCGAGGTGCTGCGGCGGCACCCCCGCGCGATCGTGCTGTCGATCGGTGTCGGCTTCGGCGCGTTCGTCGCGCAGGGCACGCTCACGACGTTCGTGATCGCCTACGCCGTCGAGTCGGGCTTCGCCCGCCAGACCGTGCTCAACGCGCTGACCATCTCCTCGGCGGGGGCCATCGTCGGGATCGTCGCCTTCGCCGCGCTCTCGGACCGGGTCGGTCGCCGTCCCGTCGTCGCGGCCGGGGCGATCGCCATGGCGGTGTGGAGCTTCCTGCTCTTCCCGCTGATCGACTCGGGTTCGACGGCGCTGCTCGTGCTCGCCGTCGTGGTCGGCCAGGCGGTGGTGCACCCGGCGATGTACGGGCCGCTCGCCGCGCTGTACACGGAGATCTTCTCCACGCGCGTGCGCTACACCGGCGCGTCGCTCGGCTACCAGATCGCGGGCATCGGAGCCGGGATCGCGCCGGTCGTCTTCGCGGCGCTGCTCGGCGGCACCGGCAGCGTCGTCGTGGTGTCGGCCGTCATCGCCGCATGCTGCCTGCTGACCGTGGTCTGCGTCGTGGTGACGGGGGAGACCCGCGGCGCCGCCCTCACCGAGGTCGAGGGCCCCCAGGCCACGGACATGTCCTCGCGAAGCCGTTCGAGCTGACGACGTGCGGCGCTCGTGCTGGTTCGGGCGGTCGGGCGTCAGATCCAACCCATTTCGGTGGCGACGCGGATGGCGTCCACGCGGTTGCGGGCATCGAGCTTGATCGTCGCGGAGGCGAGGTAGTTGCGCACGGTGCCGACGGTGAGGAACAGCTGGGTCGCGATCTCTCGCGGGGCGGTCCCGCGGGCGTAGAGCCGCAGCACCGCCGCCTCGCGGGGGGTGAGCGGGTTGGGGCGGGTGGTCAGGGTGGTGAGCGCCAGGGTCGGGTCGATCACCTGCGCGCCGGCCGCGACCCGCCGCACGGCGTCGACCAGCGTGCGCGCGGGCGAGTCCTTCGGCAGGAAGCCGCTGACGTGGTTGGCCAACGCGGTGCGCAGGTTGCCCGGCTTGGCGAGCGCGGTGAGGATCAGCACGCGGCACTCGGGAAGCTGCTCGTGCAGGTGCGCGGCGGCGGTGAGGCCGTCGGTGCCGGGCAGGTCGATGTCGAGCACGGCGACGTCGGGACGGTGGCGGAGCGCTGCGGGCAGGATCGCGTCGCCGGTGCCGACGTCGGCGACGACGGTGAAGTCGGGCTGCAGCCCGAGCACCACGACGAGGCTGTCGCGCAGGATCGCGGTGTCCTCCGCGACCAGGATCTTGATCACCGGGCCCTCCCGGCGGGGACGGTGGTGGCGAGCGGGACCGCGATGTTCAGCGCGAACCGCCCGGGTTCATGCTCGCCTCATTCGGGATCGGCGCGGCGTTCCCGCTGCTGATGGACCTCGTCATCAGCGCCGCACCACCGGAGCGCGCCGGCGCGGGCGCGGCGCTCGCCCAGCTGAGCAACGAGCTGGGCATCGCGCTCGGGTTCACCGTCCTCGGGACGCTGGGCACTGTGGTCTACCGCGGCGTGCTCGACCTGCCGGGCTCGACGGCGTCGACGACCGTGGTGGCAGGTGTCGCCGAGGCGACGGCGCGGGGTGACGTGGCACTGCTCGACGCGGTGCGCGCGGCGTTCACCACCGCCTACCACGTCGTCGGGTGGGTCGGCGTGGTCGTCCTGATGGTCGTCGCGGGGCTCGTGGTGCTGGGGCGGCGCGGCTGACGGGATGCCGGGCTGCGAGATGAGCCGAATCGCTGTCCGATCAACGTTTCGGCCCATCTCACCGGGTCAGAGGGCGCCGTCCCCCGTCTCCGCTGCCAGCGCCGCCCGACCCGACTCCAACCTCGCGACCGGCACCCGGAACGGTGAGCAGGAGACGTAGTCGAGGTCGGCGGCGTGGAAGAAGTGCACCGAGTCGGGGTCGCCGCCGTGCTCGCCGCAGACGCCCAGCTTGATCCCGGGCCGGGTCTCGCGGCCGGCGGCGACGGCCGTGCGGATCAGGGCGCCGACCCCGTCGCGGTCGAGCGACTCGAACGGCGACACGGTGAAGACGCCCTTGTCCAGGTACGCGGCGAAGATCGAGGACTCGACGTCGTCGCGGGAGAAGCCCCATGTGGTCTGGGTGAGGTCGTTGGTGCCGAACGAGAAGAACTCCGCGGCTTCGGCGATCCGTCGCGCCGTGAGCGCGGCGCGGGGCAGCTCGATCATGGTGCCGATGGGGATGTGCAGCGCGGCGCCCTCGCCGTTCCCGGCCACCTCGGCGACGATGCCGTCGATCTCGTCGCGGATCAGGTGCAGCTCCATCACCGAGGCCACCAGCGGCACCATGATCTCCACGACGGGCGTGCCGCCGGCGGCCAGCCGCTCGGCGGCCGCCTCGGTGATCGCCCTGACCTGCATCGAGTAGAGGCCGGGCACCATCAGCCCGAGCCGGACCCCGCGCAGCCCCATCATCGGGTTGGACTCGTGCAGCCGCTCCACCGCGGCGAGCAGCCGCTCATCGGCAGCGTCGGCTCCGCCGTTGGCGCGCGCCACCGCCACCTTGACGGCCAGCTCCGTGCGGTCGGGCAGGAACTCGTGCAGCGGCGGGTCGAGCAGCCGGATCGTGACGGGCAGCCCGTCCATCGCGGTGAGCAGGGCGACGAAGTCGGCCCGCTGCAACGGGAGCAGCTCCGCCAGCGCGGTCTCGCGCTCGCCGTCGGTCTCGGCCAGGATCAGCCGCTCGATCAACACCCGCCGATCGCCGAGGAACATGTGCTCGGTGCGGCAGAGCCCGATGCCCTCGGCACCCATCACCCTGGCGCGACCGGCGTCCTCGGCGGTGTCGGCGTTGGCCCGCACGCGTAGCCTGCGGGTGCGGTCGGCGTGGCGCAGCAGCCGGTCCACGGCCCGCACGACGTCGGCGGTGTCGGCGTCGGCCGCGGCCAGCGCGTGGTCGAGCCCCAGTTCCAGGTAGTTCACGACCGGGGACGCGACGACGGCCAGCGTGCCGGCGAACACCTCGCCGGTCGTGCCGTCGATCGAGACGACGTCGCCCTCGGCCAGGCGGTTGTCGCCGACCGTGAGGGTGCGGGCCTCGGCGTCGATGTCGAGCTCCTCCGCCCCGCACACGCACGTGCGGCCCATGCCCCTGGCGACGACGGCGGCGTGTGAGGTCTTGCCGCCGCGGCTGGTCAGGACGCCCGCGGCGGCGACCATGCCGGCCAGGTCGTCGGGAGTGGTCTCGCGGCGGCACAGGATGACGTTCTCGCCGCGCGCGGCCTCCGCGACCGCCGTGGCGGAGTCGAACACGAGCTTCCCCACCGCGGCACCGGGGGAGGCGGCCATGCCGCGGGTGAGCAGCGTCCGTTCGGCGTCCGCGTCGAACTGCGGGAACAGCAGCTGCCCGAGCTGGTCGCCGGTCACGCGGTGCAGGGCCTCGTCCTCGGTGATCAACCGCTCGTCGATCAGCTGGGTCGCGATCCGGAACGCGGCCGCCGCCGTCCGCTTCCCGACGCGGGTCTGCAGCATCCACAGCTTGCCGCGCTCGACGGTGAACTCGATGTCGCACAGATCGCGGTAGTGCGTCTCCAAGCGGCGCATGATCTGGCTGAGCTCGGCGTGCGAGGCCGGGTCGAGCCGGGCGAAGTCCTCGAGGGAGAGCGTGTTGCGGATGCCGGAGACGACGTCCTCGCCCTGCGCGTTGACCAGGTAGTCGCCGTAGGCGCCCTGCTTGCCGGTGGCGGGGTCGCGGGTGAAGCAGACCCCGGTGCCGGACGTGTCGCCGAGGTTGCCGAACACCATCGCGCAGATGTTGACGGCCGTGCCGAGGTCGTGCGGGATGCGCTCGCGGCGCCGGTAGATCCGGGCGCGCTCGGTGTTCCACGAGGTGAAGACCGCCCGCATCGCCATGTCCAGCTGTTCGCGCGGGTCCTGCGGGAACTCGCGCCCGCTGTGCTCGGCGCAGATCTGCTTGAACGTCTCGACGAGCTCGCGCAGCTCGGCTGCGGGCATCTCTACGTCGGTGCCGGCGCCGGCCCGCTGCTTCGCGGCGGACAGCTCCTCCTCGAACAACTCGCCGGGGATGTCGAGCACGGTCCGGCCGAACATCTGCACGAGCCGGCGGTAGGAGTCCCACGCGAAGCGCTCGTCCTTCGCGGCCTCCGCCAGCCCCTTCACGGAGTAGTCGTTGAGGCCCACGTTGAGGACGGTCTCCATCATCCCGGGCATCGAGAACTTCGCCCCCGAGCGCACCGAGACCAGCAGCGGGTCCTGAACGTCGCCCAGCCGGCGGCCCAGCTGGTCCTCCAGCCTGCGCAGCGCCATCGTCACCTGCACGCGCAGCGACTGCGGCTCCTCGCCCTGCGCCAGGTAGTACCGGCAGGCCTCGGTGGTGATCGTGAAACCGGGCGGCACCGGCAGCCCGAGCTTCGTCATCTCGGCCAGGTTCGCGCCCTTGCCGCCGAGCAGGTCGACCTGCTCGCGGCTGCCGTCCGAGAAGTCGAAAACGAGCTGCGCCCGCTGTGCCGAGCTACGGGGATTCACCATCGAAGTCCTCCTGTGCACGGGCCGACCGGGAGCCTGACGGTACGGGTGTGGTGTGGCTCCTGTCCTCGCCTTCGGGTATCCGTATCGATCCCGGATCACCTTTCACGCGCGCTGTGCGTGATCCGCCGCGGTCTGTGCCAGATCGAGATCGGTCTCGATCTCGGCGCCGGTGGGTGCGTCGGGGAGGTCGTCCTCCAGGTGGTGCAAGCGCCGCCAGCACAGGCCGAGCAGGCCCCAGACCAGCAGCACGAGCCCGGACGTCGCCATCAGCAGCGCGACGCCGCTGCTGTGCCCGAGCAGCGCACCGGCGGCGAGCGGAGCGAACACGTCCTCGGCGAGCGGGCCCGCGGTGAGGAAGCCGAGCGGCTGCATGAGGGTGGCCAGCATGATGTTGAGGGACAGCACCCGGCCCTGCAGCTGCGGGCCGACCTTCACCTGGATGATCGCGAGCCAGTGCGCGTTGCCCATGCTCGTGCAGGCGAGCCGGACGAAGAACCCGATCCCGATCAGCAGGACGACCGGGAACAGCCCCATCACCAGCATCCCGATGCCTGAGCCGGCAACAAACCCGATCATCCCGGTTGCCCGCCGTCGGGTGCCGCCCCACACGGCGACGGCGAGCGCCCCCACCGCGGCTCCGACCCCGCCTGCCGCCGTGACGACACCGAGGTCGGCGGCCGTGCCCAGCCCCAGCACCAGCGGCGTGACGGCTACCCACATGAGGGCGGTGAAGTAGTTGACGACGGCGAAGAAGCCCACCATCAGCAGGAGCGGTCTGCGGCGGGCGACGAACCGCCATCCGCCGGTGATCGCCTTGTGGATCGGCTCCTCCTGGCGGTGGAAGAGCCGGTCGGGGAACCGCACGAGCAGGAGGGTGACCACCCCGACGGCGAACGTGACGACGTCCACGGCCACCACCGCCGTCAGCCCGGCGCCCGCCATCAGCGCGCCACCGGCGAGGGGCCCGACGACCGTGCCGATGCCGAAGCCGAGGTTGGCCAGCGCGTTGGCCTGCGGGAGGAACGGTTTGGGCACCAGCTGGGCGATCGCGGCGAGGTAGGCGGGCTGGTGGAAGGCCGCGGCCGTCGACGTCGCGGCCACGACCAGGCACACGCCCCACACGTCGAGCCGGTCGGTGGCGAGCAGCACCACCAGCGCGGCCGTCGCGATCCCGGCGAGGACGTCGCAGGTCAGCATGATGCGCCTGCGATCGACTCGGTCGGCGAGCGCGCCGCCCAGCGGCGTCAGCACCGCGGTCGGGACCTGGGCGAGCATGACGACGAGCGCGAGATCGATGATCCGGCCGGAGCGCTGGTACGCCCAGATGCCGAGCGCGAACGAGGTCAGGGCGCTACCGGTCATCGACAGCAGCTGGCCGGCGGCGACCAGGTAGAACACCCGCAGGCTGCGTGTGGCGACAGCAGGAACCGTCGGTGTGGGTGGTGGGGTCGGCAGCCGCCATCGCCCCAGCCGGTCCGTGATCAGCTCGGCGAGCTCGGCGGCCTGGTGGCGCAAGAAGTAGTGGCCCGCCTTCGGCAGGACGGCCAGCTCCACCTGCTCGGCGAACGCGAGCCACTCGGTGTGCCGCTCCTGGTGCAGCTCGGTCGCCCGGTCGCTGCCGCCGACGACGCACAGCACCGGTGCCCGCAGCCGCGCGGGTTGCGGCTGGTCCAGCTGCGCGGTGAACCAGGACCTGGCCTCGGTGGCGTCGTGCCGCAGCGCCCGGAGCGCGACGGCGGTGGCGGCCTCGTCCAGGTCGTCGAAGATCCCCCCGGTCGCGCGCAGCGCGTCGCGGACGAAGCTGTCGGACTCCCACCGGTCGGCGCCGAACGTGCGGTGCGCCCACGCGGCCAGCCGCCCCGGCAGCCGTGCGGAGGGGAAGCTGCCCGCGAGCACCACGCCGAGCACCGTCCTGCCGTCGCGTTCGAGCTGACCGGCGAGAGCCGTCGCGGCGGCCGAGCCGACGCAGTGGCCGTAGAGCAGCACCGGGCCGCGCACCGACTCGGCGACCTCCCGCGCGAGCCGCGCGACCACCTCCGGCATCGCCTGCACCGCTTCGTCGGGCCGCGCCGGATCGTGCCCCGGCAGCTCGACGCCGAGCACCGCGACCCCGTCCGGCATCGCCCGCGCGAGCGGGCCGAACACCGCGGCCGAGCCACCGCCGTACGGCAGGCAGATCATCGTTGCCGTAGGTGTCCGCCCAGCGGGCGGTCCGCTGAGGCGGTGCAGCAGCCCGGCCCGGCCGGCGGTGGCCGGGGCGGTGCCGTCGAGGAACGCCGCGAGGGCGGCGACGGTCGGGTGGGTGAACAGGTCGATCACCCGCAGCTTCGGGGCGATGGCCCGTACTGCGCGGACGGCGGTGAACGAGTCGCCGCCGAGGCCGAAGAAGTCGTCCGCCCGACCTGGGAGATCGTCGAGTTCGAGCACGCTCGCCCACGCCTCGGCCACCGACCGCTCGGTGGGGGAGGACAGCGATCCGTCCCCGCGCGCCTGCCCCGAGACGGGGACGGGCGCGGCGCGCGGCCCGGCAGGGACGTCCGCAGAGAGATCGCCGGCTCCGACGGGCGCGTCGAGATCGGTGACCATGGCGGCGAGCTGCCTGACGAACCCGGCGCAGATCTCGTGCGCCGTGCCGCGGTCGATGAGCGCGCTGCGGTGGACCAGGTGGCCGTGCAGGTCGCCGTCCTCGCCGGCGAGGTCGTTCAGCGACAGGTCCAGATCCACCTTGACCTCGAACCCCTGGCCGGCCTCGTCGAGCGCGAGCTCGGTCACGGTCAGCCCGTCCAGCTCCGGTGGGCCGGGCGGGCCGGCGAGGTTCAGCATCACCTGGAAGATCGGGGTGGAGGTCAGGTCGCGGCCGGGCCGCAGGCGTCCGACGATCCGCTCGAACGGGGTCTCGGAGTGCGCCAGCGCGCGGGTGGCCGCGCCGCGCGCGCGGTCGAGCAACGTGCGTGCGGTGGGATCGCAGGCAAGGTCGATCCGCATCACGAGCGTGTTGACGAAGCAGCCGACGACGTCGTCACGGCCCGGGCGGCGCCGGCCGGTCTCCGGCACCCCGATCGGCACGTCCGTCGTGCGGCACACCCTGGCGAGCACCGCGGCCCACGCGGCCAGCACCACCGTGAACGGGGTGCACGCGTTGGCTGCCGCGACGGCCCGGACCTGCGCGGCCAGGCCGGCGGGCAGCACGACCGGGACGGTGTCCCCCCGCCTGTCGGCGCCGGGGGTGCGGGCGCGGTCGAGCGGGAGGTCCAGCACCGGCTCGAGGTCGGCGAGCTCCTGGCACCACCAGTCGAGGTCGGCCTCGGCATCGGGGTCGGGATGGGCCGCGTCCCACTCGGTGATGTCGGCGTACTGCAGTGTCGGTTCTGCCAGCTGGGGAACGGCTGTGCCACCGCGACGTGCCGCGTACAGCTGGGCCAGGTCGGTGGTGAGCAGCTCGCGCGACCGGGCGTCCGTCGCGATGTGGTGGAACGTCATCGCCAGCACGTGCTCGTCGGCGTCGAGCCGGTGCAGCGTCGCCCGCATCGGTGGCTCGGCCGCCAACCCGAACGGGCGGCTGGCGAGCGCTGCCAGTGACTCGGAGAGCCCGGCGCCGGACGGCAGGTCCGCCAGCGTGATCGGCACGCGGTCCGGCGGTAGCGGCACGACGACCGGCTCGCCCGACTCCTCGGGGAAGACGCTGCGCAGCACGTGGTGGCGCTCGGCGAGATCACGGAGGGCGGCGAGCAGCGCCGCGCTGTCCAGCGGCCCGCAGAGGCGCAGCACGACCGGCACGTTGTAGGCGACGCCGTCGGGGTCGAGCTGGGCGAGGAACCACATCCGGCGTTGTGCGGCGGACAGCGGTGCCGGGGCGGTGGGGTCGGTTCGCCGCGTGATCGGGGTGCTGCTCGTGCCGGCCGGCGTGGCGTCGACGGCCGCGGCGGCAGCACGCAGCACCGGGTGCTCGAAGAGCAGCCGGAACGGGACGGCGCGCCCGGTCGCGGCCCGCAGCAGGTGCACCACCTTCGCCGCGCTGAACGAGTGCCCGCCGAGCGCGAAGAAGTTGTCGTCAGGGCCGATCTCGTGGACGCTCAGCACCTCGGCCCAGGCGGCTGCGACGGCGCGTTCGGTGTCGGTGGTGGGCTGCGTGGTTCGGGCCCGGCGGCCCGGACGTTCCGGCGCCGGCAGCGCGGCCCGGTCGATCTTGCCGTTCGTGGTGAGCGGCAGCGCGGCGAGCCATCTCCACCTGGTCGGGACCATGTGCGCAGGCATCGTGACGGAGAGCCGTGCGCGCAGTGCGGCGGTGTCCTGCGGCGCGCCGCGCGACGCGACGACCCAGGCGGCGAGCTCCCGGCTCGCCCCGTCGCCGAAGGGCAGCACGACCGCCGCGGCGACACCGGGGTCGCCGCGCAGCGCGGTCGCCACCTCACCGGGCTCGACCCGGTAGCCGCGGATCTTGATCTGGTCGTCGGTGCGGCCGAGGAACTCGACGATCCCGTTGCGCCGCACCCGCACCCGGTCGCCGGTCCGGTAGCAGCGGGTCGTGCCGTCGACGGGATCGGGGACGAACCGCTGTGCGGTGAGGTCGTCCCGGGCGAGGTAGCCGCGTGCGACGCTCGGACCGCCGATCCACAGCTCGCCGGCCACGCCGTGCGGCACCGGTCGGCCGGCGCCGTCGACGACGTGGCACTCGACCCCGGCGAACGGCCTGCCGAGGGGCGCGGCAGTGCCGATCGTGCCGCCGCCCTCGGCCTCCTCCACCGAGCAGCCGAGGACGGACACCGCGGTCTCGGTGGGGCCGTAGTGGATCTGCACGGCGAGATCGGGCCGCGCCGCACGGACCCGGCCGAGCAGATCGGCCGGGCAGGGCTCGCCCGCCAGGATCAGCAGCCTGCGTGGGAGCACGGTCGCGAGGTCGTCGACGTCGGCGAGCAGCCCGAGCTGGCTCGGCACCATCTTGATCACATCGATGCGGTGCTCCGCGAGCTGCGCGGCGAACTCCTCCGGATCGACGGCCGAGCCCCGGTCGATCATGTGCAGGGTGCCGCCGGTGGTCAGCGCACCGAGCACGTTGGTGAGCCCGAGATCCGCCGCGTGCGTGGAGACCAGCGCGAACGACGCGCCGGCGACCTCGAGCGGGGCCAGCCGGTCCAGCACCGCGTGCACGTAGTGCTCGATCTGGCGGTGCTCGACGGCGACGGCCTTCGGGGTGCCGGTGGAGCCCGACGTGAACATCACGTAGGCCAGTTGCTCAGGTGGGACGTGGACCGGAGGGCGGTGGTCCGGCATCCCCGCGTACGCGGCGGGCTCGTCCACGTTGATCACGGTGACGTGTGCCGGAGCGGACGGCCCGCCGCGCTGGGTCAGCAGCACACGCGCCCCGGCCACCCGCAGCAGCTCGGCCAGCCGCTCGGCCGGGTGCGTCGGGTCGAGCGGCAGGTAGGCCGCCCCGGCCTTCAGCGCGCCCAGCATCGCGACGACGAGGTCGGTGGTGCGCTCGCACGCGACGGCAACCGGCTCCTGCGCGGTCACCCCGTGCGAATGGAGGCGGTGGGCGAGCCGGTTGGCCCGCGTGTCGAGCTCCGCGTACGTGAGCTGCCCGTCTTTCCCGACGACCGCCGTCCGGTCGGGGCTGGTCACGGCCCAACGCTCGACCAGCGCGGTCAGGCCGTGCCCGGCGGGGAACGATGCTGGCGTCCCGGTCACCGTGGGGGAGGGTTCGAGCGGCGCGGCGCCGGCCGGCCGGTGCTGGTCGGCGAGGATCCCGTCGAGCTGCGCGGCGAACCACGATCCGAAGCGCGCGGCCGTCGTCTCGTCGAAGATGTCGCGTGCGTAGGTGAGCTCGGCGGTCATGGTCGTGCCGTCGTCGACGACCGTGACGGTCAGGTCGAGCTTGGCGGCGAGCGGTGCCGCCTCGACCAGCTCCGCCGTCAGGCCGGGCAGGTCGATCGCCGCCGGCCCCGGCCCGTGCATGTTGAGCAGCACCTGGAACAGCGGGTTGTGCGACGTGCCGCGTTCGGGTGCCGCCCGCTCGACGACCTTCTCGAAGGGTGCTCCGGCGTGCTCGAACGCGTCGAGCACGCCGTCGCGGACCCGGTCGAGCAGCTCCGCACCGCTGGGATCGCCCGCGAGGTCGGTCCGCACGACCAGCGTGTTGATGAAGCAGCCCACCACCCTCGCCGAGCCGGGATGGTGCCGTCCGGTGTGCGGGACGCCGACGCTGATGTCGGTGCTGCCGGTGACGCGGGCCAGCAGCGCCTGCAGCGCCGCGAGCAGCACCATGAACGGCGTGGTCCCGCGCCGGTCCGCCGCGGCAGCACGCACGCGGGCGGCGAGGTCGGCCGTCAACGGCACCGGGACGATCCCGGCAGCCGGCGCCGAGCGGCGTCGCGGCACGGGGCGGTCGGCCGGCAGGTCGAGCGCAGGGGCCGGCGCAGCCAGCTGCTCGGCCCACCAGCGCAGATCCGCCTCCGTTCCGGCCGAGTCCTGGGCGGCCCAGGCCGTGACGTCGGCGTGCTGCAGCGGTGGCGCAGGCGGCGCGGGTGCCCGGCCGGTGCGGGCGCCGTACGCCGCGCCGAGGTCGGCCAGCAGCAACTTCCCCGATTCGGCGTCCGTCGCGATGTGGTGGATCGTGATCACGAGGACGTGGTTCCGTGCGTCGAGCGCGAGCACCAGCGCCCGCATCGGCGGCTGTGTATCCAGCGCGAACGGCCGCAAGATCTCGGCGCGGACCTCCCCGTCCAACTCGGCGGCTCGGACGGCACGCACCTGCACCGGGACCGCGGCGGCCGGCCCGACCACCAGCGACGGCCCGTCCGCCGCGTCGGCGACGATGCTGCGCAGCACGTCGTGCCGTTCCGCGAGGTCCCGCACCGCCGCGGAGAGCGCATCCACATCGAGGTCGCCGCGCAGGCGCAGCACGATGGGGACGTGGTACGCGGGCGACTCGGGCTCCATCCGGTGCAGGAACCAGAGCCGCGCCTGCGCGGAGGAGAGCGGGGCGGGGGCGTGCCGGTCCGGCCGCGGGACGACGGTCGTGCCCCGCACAGCGAGCCGGGCGTCGGCGAGCCTCTGCCGGAGCAGGCCGGTCACGGCGAGACGTCCGTTTCGACCGGTGTGAGCTCGGTGGTCAGCAGCTCCGCGAGCGCGCCGGCGAAGTCGCTGAGCACCGGGTGGTCGAACAGCAACCGCACCGGCACCAGAGCCCCGATCGCATCACGCAGCACCATCGCCGCCCGGATCGCGGCGAACGAGCTCCCGCCCACCTCGAAGAAGTTGTCGTCGGCCCACACCTGCCTGCCGTCGAGCACCTCCTGCCACACATCGGCGACCAGCAGCTCCGCGTCACCCCGGACCGGTCGCCGATCCGCCGGGCCGGCGCCCTCCTCGACGCCTCCCGGCTCGGTCCGCTCGACCGGCCCGACGAGCTGGAGCTCCGCGGCGGGTTCGTCGGGGTCGGCGACGGCCGAGGCGAGCAGCCCGAGCAACCGCCGGGCCATCCCGGTGACGTCGTCGTGGTCGAACCTGTCGACGGCATACTCGACCTGCAGCTCGGTGCCGGCGACCGTCTCGTTCACGAAGAACGTCAGAGCGTTGGCCGACCAGCCGGACCCGACCTCACCGAGCAGCTCGATCCGCAGCCCACCCGCGGCCGCCCGCACCACGATCTCCGGCTGCACGGAGAGGGCCACCGGGTTCGCCGAGGTCCCGGCTGTCCGCGGCAAGCAGCCGGCCAGCTCCGCCGCGGGCAGTTCCTGGTGCGACAGCGCGGCGGCCAGCGCGGTCGCGGCGCGGCTCGCCAGCAGGCGGAACGTCGGCGCGCCCGCTCCAGCCACGCGCACGGGCAGCATGTCGAAGAGCGGCCCGATGACGGTGTCCAGCCCCGGTTGGGACCGCTGGGCAGAAGTCATGCCCACGACGGTGTCCGCGCGTCCCGTCATGGCGCTGACCAGCGACGCCAGGGCGGTCAGGTACGCCGTGGACACGGTGAACCCGTGGGTCGTCGCGGCCTCGCGGAGGCCGTTCGCGAGCGCGGGTGGCACGCCGAAGGTGGCCCGGACGGTGCGGAAGACACCAGCCCTGTCAGCCCCGTCGGAACGTACGGCGGCCGCGCCGCGCAGGTCGTCCGGCAGCTCGGCGCCGGCCAGCGCCGAGCGCCAGAACGCCCGCAGCTGCTCGGTCCGGCCCGGCAGCTCCGCGAGCGCCTGCTCGTGCAGCGCGACGTCGCCCACCTGGAACCCGCTCCCCGCCACATCCGGGTCGCCGATCGTCCCGGCGGCGAGCTCGGCGATCAGCTGCCCGATCGACGCGCCGTCGAACGCGATGTGGTCGACGACGACGACCAGCTCGGCCAGCTCGTCGCCCAGCCGCAGGAGCACGGCCTTGATCAGCGGCACCTCGGTGGCCAGGTCGAACACGTGCGCCACGGCTTGCCGAGTGATCGCTCCGGCGGCCGTGGCCGGGTCGGCCTGCCGACGCAGGTCGACCACTTCGAGCGGGACGGGACAGGGCTCGTGCACGACGGCGAGCGCGCCGCCGACGGCATTCTGGAAGGTGCCTCGCAGCACCTCGTGCCTGCGGACCACGCCGTCGAGCGCGGCGCGCAGCGTCGTCTCGTCGACCGGGCCGTGCATGCCCAGCCGCACGCCGACCGTGGTGGTCGGGACGTCGGGATGCAGCTGCCGCAGCGTCCACAGGTCCTGCTGGGTGCCGGTGAGCGGGTACGTCGTGCGCCCCGGGTGGCGGGTCGGTCGTGGCACGACCCGCGCCGGCCCCGCATTCGTGGCCTCCACCTGGGCGCTCATCATGGCGGCCGTGGGATGGGTGAGCGGCAGCGCGACCGGCACCTGCCATCCGTACCGGCGTTCGAGCTCGACCGCGACCGCCGCGGCGGTGAGCGAGTGGCCGCCCAAGTCGATGAACCGGTCGTGCACGCCGACCTGGGGTGTCCCGAGCACGTGGGAGAGCACCTCGGTGATGCGGTGCTCCGTCTCCGTCCGGGGCGCGGTGTAGTCGATGCCTCCTGGCCGCGGCAGCGGCATGGCGAGCAGCGCGGCGCGGTCGACCTTCCCCGACGGGCCGATCGGGAGCCGCTCGAGCACACCGATCCGCGACGGGACCATGTAACCGGGGAGGCGCTGCCGCAGCCAGCTGCGCAACGCGCTCTCGGAGACGGCCGACACGTCGGTGGCCTCGGCGTACGCGACGAGCCTGCGGGTGCCGCCCTCGTCGGCGACGGGCAGCACAACCGGGTGCGTGACCTCGGGATGGGCGGCCAAGGCCGCGGCCACCTCACCGACCTCGATCCGGAACCCGCGGATCTTCACCTGGTCGTCGATGCGGCCGAGGTACTCGAACACGCCGTCGGTGCGCCGGACGAGATCGCCCGTCCGGTAGGCGCGTCCGGCCGCGGTCTGGACGAAGCGGTCGGCGTCGAGCTCGGGGCGGCGCAGGTACCCGCGGGCGAGCACGGCGCCGCTCACCCACAGCTCGCCCGTCGCGTCGCCGAGCAGATCGCGTCCCGTCGCGCTGTCGCGCACCGAGAGCAGGGCGCCGGGCACCGGCGTGCCGATCGGCGGGTCCTGCTCGCCCACCCGCTCGACCTCGGCCGCGGTGCAGAAGACGGAGCACTCGGTCGGCCCGTAGAGGTTCACCACGCGCTGGACCTGCGGGTGCGCGAAGCAGCGGTCGGCGAGCGTGCGCGTCAGCGCCTCACCACCGGCGAGGACGGTGCGCAGCCGCGCCGGGAGCGGCCGTCGAACCATTGCCGCGAGCGCGGACGGCACCGCGCACACCATCGTCACCTCGTCGCGGGCGGGCAGCGCCGCCAGCGAGAGCAGGTCGTCCGCGACGATCACCGTGCCGCCGTGCAGCAGCGGGCCGAACAGCTCGACGACCGAGAAGTCGAAGCAGATGGACGTGGCCGCGAGGGTCCCCGCCAGCTCGTCGGCCGAGCACAGCCGCCCTGCTGTGCGCAGGAGCCCGAGCATGCTGCGGTGTTCGACGACCACCCCCTTGGGCGTCCCCGTCGACCCCGACGTGTAGATCACGTACGCGGCGTCGGATCCGCCCGTGCCGGATCCACCCGTGCCGCGACCGGTCGGGACGTCGGAGGCGGCGGGCAGTTGATCCAGCTGGTCCAGCCGGATGGCGGTCGCCCCGGTGGCGGCCGCCGCCCGTTGTGACCGCGCGTCGGTCAGCACGGCCGCCATCGCGGTGTCCTCGCCGACGAACGCCACCCTCGCCGGTGGGTGCGAGGGGTCGAGCGGGACGTAGGCGGCGCCGGCCTTCAGCGTCCCGAGCAACGCGGCCGGCAGGTTCTCGTCCCGGCCGAGGCAGATCCCGACGAGCGACCCGCTGCCGGCGCCGCCGGCGAGCAGCGCCGCGGCGATCCGATCGGATCGTTCGGCGAGCTGCGCGTAGGTCAACCGGGTCGTGCCTGCGACCACCGCTGTGCGCTCGGGTGTTCGGCGAACCTGGTCGCCGAACGCCTCGTGCACCCGATCGCTCTCGAACATCGTTGCCCCCCGCTTGTGCCGACCGAGACGTCGAACGTGCCCGGCCGCCGTCTCACGGAGATGTCATCGGCGTGTCCGTGCAGGTGCTGTCCCTGTCGACGACGAGGCGTCAGCGTCCGACCGTGGCGCTGAACGAATCGGCGAAGCCACCGACCTTGATCGTGACGACCGCCTGGTCGCCCGGCGGGTTCGCGAACAGGGCCCACATGACGGCGGTGGCGCCGGCAGGCAGCTTGTCGCCGCCCAGCGGGACGAAGGACGGGAAGCTGGGCGCGACGAGGTTGATCCACGACTCGACGAGCTCGCACGTGTTGTGCAGCGCGCCCTTGCCATCGCTGAGGCTCATCTCGCCGCCGGTGTCGGCGACCACGTCGTCCGGGAAGGCGATGTGGTTGTCCGCGAGGTAGCCGAGCGGGATGTCGAGCGTGCCGGTGTTGGTGATCTCCACCTGCGCCAGGGCGAACCCGGCCAGCGCGCGGACGCTGCGCAGCTTGGGCACGAGGCCGGCCTTGGCGAGCGCGACGGTGTTGACCGACGGGTCCAGCGCCGGTGCGGCGGTCGTAGCCGTTGTGGCCTTGGTCGTGGTGATCGTGACCTCGACCCTGCGGTTCTGCGCCCGCCCGTTCGGGTCGTCGCTGCCGTCGGGCTTCGTGTTGGACGCGATCGGTCGGGACTCCCCGAGCCCGGTGGACGTGAACTGGAACCCGGTGCCGAGTCGAGCCTCCAGGGCGCTGCGCACCGCGGCTGCGCGCTGCTCGGACAGCGTCTGGTTGGCCGCGTCGGTTCCGATGGAATCGGTGTGACCTTCGACGACCACGGTCCCGGACGCGGCGGTCACCTGCTTCTTCAGACCGTCCAGGGCGGGCCCGACGGATTCGCTGAGCGCCGCGCTGCCGAACTCGAAGGCGATGTCCGCGGGCAGCCGGAACTGCGACTCCGTGGTGGTGGCCTCAGGGGCGGATGCCACGGCGCAGAGCACCGGCCCCCGGCGGTCGTCCTCCGGTTGTGCCTGGACGTGCAGGATCGGATCGTCACGCAGCTCCGAGGAACCTTGGGGCAGCACCGGCACCTCGACGGGCAGGAACCCGTCCATCGAGACCAGCATCGAGGTCGTCTCCGGCGGCGGCGCGTGGAACACGACCGTGACGGTCGCCGACGCACCCGGTGCGATCGAGTCCTGCGCGCTCTTGCTGATCATCGGCAAGCCCGGGTTCAAGGAGAACTCGTTCCACGGCAGGATCTCGGCCGAGAGCGCCGACACGTATCCCGTGCCTCGCGGCAGGTCGATGAGCTGCACGATCACGTGCGTGTACCCGTCGAGGCCGACCCAGTCCGGCTCGACCGGCTTCTCGCCGGTGTTGACGAACTCGAACTGGAACGCCAAGAGGTCCGCGCCGGTCCGGACCAGCCGGAGGTTGTCCCCGCGCACCGGCAGCGTCGTCGCGATCGGCTCCGCCACCACACCGTTGCCGGCCACCGGGGCCGGGCCGGCCGGGAGGGCTGCGGTCGCAGCGGGGGCCGATTCCGAAGCAGCACTCGCGATGCCCTGCTCGGTACGTCCGCAGGCGGGCAGCACCAGCACCAGCAGCGCGGCAGCCGCCCCGATGACGCGTCCCCGACCCCGTCCAGTTCGCCCGTACATGTTGAACCTCCGTTAGCACCAGTTCGGCCAGGATGGCGAGCGGCTGTTTCACGGACGGCTCAACGGCGTTTCGCGGAAGATCGCCGGGCTTCGGCACGTCGATGAGAGCCGGGTGACATGACCGTGAAATCGGCTGCGCCGACGATCCGTGCATGTCGTGGCTCGTGTACGCATCGGTGGCGTTGGCAATCGTGTCGCTACTGGTCCTGGTCGTGCCGGGGGTGATCTTCCTGGTTGCCGGGCGCATCCCACCGTCCCTGGAGTTCCTCATCTCACCGTTGGGCCGGAGGTTCCGAGCGCAGCCGGGTGGGGCAGCGACCGCGGAGCAGGTCCGCCTCGTCGGCTGGCAGTGCGTGTCGTTCGGCGCCGTCTGGTGCGCTCAGCCGATGTTGATCTGGTCGACGACCCAGGACGAGCTCCCGTCAGCTGTACGACCTGTGATCGCGGTGGTTCTCCTGCTCGCGTTGGTCTGGACCTTTCTGACCGGTCGCAAACTGCGGGCAACGCTCTGAGCCGGGCCTTCGTCGTGGGACTTGATCCGGATCGATATACCTGGGGGGAATGAATTCGGGTAGGCCGTCGACCATCCGGACGATCCATTCGGTGGCATGTATTTCGCGGTGGTGCATTCGGCATAGCATGACGAGGTTGTTGATTTCAGTTGGTCCACCGTTCTGCCATTCGACGACATGGTGGATGTCGCACCAACTCGCCGGGCGGCCACATCGTGCACATCCGCGGTCACGGGCTGCGACGGCTCGTCGCATTCCGTCAGGAATCACTCGGGAGAGGCGGCCGATGTCGAGGGGCTGGCTGTCGCTGTTCATGACGATCGGAATGACGGCGGCGTTGCAGGCGAG
>NZ_JAJGSX010000071.1 GCF_021245725.1 Pseudonocardia sp. TRM90224
GAGACTCGCCCGCCGAGACGTGGGACTCGCCCGCCGAAGCGTGGGACTCGCCGGTTGGAACGTGGGACTCGCCGTGCCGGAGGTGTCGACTCGCCGTGCCGGAGGTGTCGACTCACCGTGCTGGAGGTGTCGACTCACCGTGCCGAAAGTGTCGACTCACCCGTCCGCCCCGACTCGCGCACGCGTCCGCCCCGACTCGCGCCCGGTGGGCCGTGCGGACCTGTCCCACCCCCGCGTCTGGCCGATTTACCGGCCACCGACCCGCACCTACTCTTTGATCGGGTTTGAGACAACTACAGGTGGGGGTCAGGACAGAGATGACTGCGGCGCTGCCATCCTCGGAACGTCCTGGACCTGTAGAGGCGGCGGGGTTGTCGCTCGTCGCTTGGCTCTGCGCCGTCGCCGGCCCGGCGATCGTGGCGCCGCCGTCGGACGCCGTCGCGACCGGTGCCGGGATCAGCGTCTGGCCGCTCGGGTTGACGCCCGATCACCAGGTCGTGGGTGGGGGGCCGGTGCGGTTCTCGGTGCGGCACCTCGTCACGGGTGTCGGGGTCGGGGTGGACGGGCTGCGGATGCTGGACCGGGTCGTGGCCGCGGCGGCCGCCGGGGGCGAGATCGTGCGGGTCTCGTTCGGGCCGGTCGCTACGGAGGTGTGGACGGCGCTGGGTGCCCGGCCGCGGCCGGCGCTGCTGGTCGACGTCGCCACCGAGGCGCGGCCGTCCGTGGCGGGCACCGCGGCGATGGCCCGCGGGACCTACGAGTCGCTGATCGCGGGCCGCCGGGCGGTCACCGCGCGCGACCTGCAGCTGATCGCGGCCGCCGGGCTGGGCGACATCGAGCGGGCGGCGACGATCCGCCCGCTCGCGCGCCCGGACGAGATCGTCGTCGCCGTCATGCCGCTGATCCCCGCCGCGGAGCGCACCGCGGGTCGGCTGTCACGGGCGACCGTGCTCGCCCACCACGACGAGGCGGTCCGGCAGCGCGTCGAGAGCCGCTTGCGCGCCGCCGGCCCGTCGGACGTGCGGATCTCGGTCGACTGGGCCGGTCTCGTCGACGTCGCCGTCACAGCCACCGTCGTGGTGGAGCCCGGCGCCGATCGCGAGGCCCTGCGGACCGCCGTCGTCGATCACCTGAACCGGACGATCACCCCGCTGGGCACGCCGACGGCGCCGGGCGGCCGTCCGTTCGGCGAGCCGCTGCGTGTCTCGGACGTCCACCGGATGCTGGAGGACGCCGCGCCGCAGATCCGCTACGCCGAGAGCGTCGGCTTCGTCGTCGATCCCGTGCCGGCCGGTGACGTGCGGGCGGTCGCGGCCGCCCCGCACCGTCCCGGCAGCTGGTACGTCGGCACCGGCGACCAGGTGTTCCGCTCCGGGGCGCGCGGTCGCGGCTGGGAGGCCGTCGGCCGGTTCCCCGGCGAGACGGTGCGCGTGATCGTCCCCGCGCCGGCCGCGACCAGGCTCGGGATGATCGACCGGCCCGGGTACGTCGTCGCGGTCACCCGCTCCGACAGCGGAGGGTCGGTGGTCCGCCTCTCGACCGACGGCGGCGAGACCTGGACGACTCTGGCGCAGCTGGCCCCGACCGTCGTCGACGCCGCGTGGCTCGATCGGACCCCGGCCGGGGTCGTGCTGCTGGCCACCGACGCCGGCCTCTACGAGCTGGCCGTCTCGCCCGGCGCCACACCGCAGCTGGTCGTCGTCGACCCGGCGACACCCGACCGCGCCTGCTCTGCCGTCGAGACGTTCACCTCGGACGTCGGCTGCTGGGCGGTGGCCGTCGCGTCGAGGGCCGGCGTGTCGCTCTCCACCGATGGGACCACCTTCGCCGTCTCGGGCGCCGCCAACCTCGACGTCCGCGCTCTCGCCGTGCAGTACGACAGCCCGGCGGTGGTGCTGTGGGCCGGGATCGGGGAGGCCGACCCGAGCAAACCGGGCAAAGGCTGCCAGCGGGCGCGCATGTTCGAGCCCACCCCGCGGTGGGAGAGCATGGCCTCGGGATGGACCGGCGGGTCGTGCTGGTCGATCGCGTTCGCCGGCCGGACCGCGCTCGCCGCCACGCAGAGCGGCGGCGTGCTCGTGCTCGACACCGCCGCGCCCACACCGCAGTGGCGGGTGCCCGACGTCAACGGCGGGCTGCCGCTGCGCGACCGCACGCGGTTCGAGGCAGTCAGCGCACTGGCCGCGATGGCCGACGGCTCCGCGGTGCTGGCCGGCGGCTTGCGCGGCATCGTCCGCAGCACCGATCTCACCCGCTGGAGCGCCGCCGCCGCGTCGCAGACCCGCGACCCGATCACCCTGCCGCCGACGGCGTTGCTCTGCTCGGGCGAGCACACCATCACGGTTGTGGACGGGAGCGCTACCCCCGGCTCGTGACAACATGGTCGGCCACCGGATTGTGTGGCCCGAGCACATCTCGCTGAAGATAGCCAGCACCTACCGTCTCCCGGCATGGCGATCCTCGACGGACGAACGGCGCTGGTCACGGGGGCGGCGTCGGGGATCGGTTCGGCGCTGACTCGACGGCTGCTCGCCGACGGTGCGCACGTGGTTGCGGTCGACAAGGACGAGGCCGGGCTGAAGGCGTGGGCGGACGACCCGCGCGTCGAGGCCATGGTGTGCGACCTCGCCGACCTCGACGCCGTCGACGCGCTGCCATCGGGGATCGACCTGCTGGTGAACAACGCCGGGCTGCAGCACGTGGCGCCGGTGCACGAGTTCGATCCCGATCGGTTCTCGCTGATCCTGCGTGTGCTGCTGGAGGCGCCGTTCCGGCTGGCCAGGCGGGTGCTGCCGCACATGTACGCCCGCGGCTGGGGCCGGATCGTGAACGTGTCGAGCGTCCACGGCCTGCGCGCCAGCCCGTTCAAGGCGGCCTACGTCAGCGCCAAGCACGGGCTGGAAGGGCTGTCGAAGGTGATCGCGCTGGAGGGTGCGGCGCACGGGGTCACCAGCACCTGCATCAACCCCGGTTACGTGCGCACGCCGCTGGTCGAGCGGCAGGTGGCCGAGCAGGCCCGTGCGCACGGGATAGCGGAGCCGGAGGTCGTGGAGCAGATCATGCTCGCGCCGTCCGCCGTCAAGCGCCTCGTCGAGCCGGACGAGGTCGCCGAGCTGGCCGCCGTGCTGTACGGGCCGGCGTCCGCGTCGATCACCGGGGTGTCCCTGTCGATGGACGGCGGCTGGTCCGCCCGCTGAATCCGGAGGTTCGCATGGCCGAGAGCCGTGAGCGCACGAACATCGTGCGGGTGGTGGCCGCCAGCATGGCCGGCACCACGGTCGAGTGGTACGACTTCTTCCTCTACGGCGTCGCCGCGGCGCTGGTGTTCGGCAAGGTCTTCTTCCCGAACTCCGACCCGGCCGCCGGCACGCTGCTGGCGCTGGGCACGTTCGCGATCGGGTTCATCGCCCGCCCGATCGGCGGGCTCGTGTTCGGGCACTTCGGCGACCGCATCGGGCGCAAGCAGCTGCTCGTCCTGTCGCTGCTGATGATGGGTGTCTCGACGTTCGCGATCGGGCTGCTGCCCGGCTACGCGACGATCGGGCTCGCGGCGCCGCTGCTGCTCACGCTGCTGCGGTTGGTGCAGGGCTTCGCGCTCGGCGGCGAGTGGGGCGGCGCAGTGCTGATCGTCTCCGAGCATGGCGACCCCGCGCGGCGCGGGTTCTGGGCGAGCTGGCCGCAGGCCGGGGCGCCGGCGGGGCAGCTGCTCGCGAACGGACTGCTGGCGCTGCTCGCAGCCGTGCAACCGGAGGCCGATTTCATCGGCTGGGGCTGGCGCATCCCTTTCCTGCTCTCGGCCGTGCTCGTGCTGATCGGGCTGTGGGTGCGGCTGTCGGTCGAGGAGTCGCCGGTGTTCAAGGCGGCGCAGGCGGCCGCGAAGGCAGAGCCGGCCGACGAGTCGCTGCCGATCATGCAGGTGCTGCGGCAGTACCCGCGCGAGGTCGTCACGGCGATGGGCGCCCGGTTCGCCGAGAACGTCTCCTACTACATCTTCACGATCGTCGTCACGACGTACGCCACGAAGCAGCTGGGCCTGTCGAGCTCGTTCGTGCTCGGCGCGGTGCTGATCGGGGCCGCCGTGCACCTGGCCACGATCCCGGTGTGGGGCGCGCTGTCGGACCGCTACGGGCGCCGTCCGATCTACCTGATCGGCGCGGTCGGGGTGGGCCTCTGGGCGTTCGCGTTCATCGCCTTGATCGACACCCGCAGCTTCCCGCTCACGGTGCTGGCCGTCGTCGGTGGGCTGGTGTTCCACGGCGCCATGTACGGGCCGCAGGCGGCGTTCCTGTCGGAGCTGTTCGGCACCAAGGTGCGCTACTCGGGCGTCTCGATCGGCTACCAGCTGGCGTCGATCCTGGCCGGCGGGCTGGCGCCGATCATCGCCGTCGCGCTGGTGGCCGCCACCGGTAGCGGCTACGCGATCAGCGGGTACGTGCTGGTCGCCGCGGTGTTGACGATCCTGGCCGTCGCCACGTACGCCGAGACGCGACACCGCGACCTGGCCGCCGACCCGGCGGTGCGGCGCTCGCCTGATGACACGATGGCCGGGTGACCTCAGCGCTGGAGCTGTTGCGCCTGCTCGCCCAGGACGCGTCCGCCGACGTGCTGGACGGGCAGGCGAAACAGTCCGGCACGCACGACCCTGCCGACGAGGAGGCGCGCCGGCTGGCGTTGCGGGTCCGCGCCGGCATCGACGCGCGCCGCCGCCGCGAGGCCGAGCTGGCCGCGCTCGTCGACACCGCCCGCGACCTGGCCTCGGCCGACGAGCCCGGCGGTGTGCTCGACGCGATCGTGCGCCGCGCCCGCAGCCTGCTCGGCACCGACGTCTCCTACCTCACGCTCTTCGACGAAGACCACGGCGATACGTACATGCGCGCCACGGCCGGGTCGGTCTCGGCGCGGTTCCAGCAGCTGCGGCTGCCGACGGGAGCCGGGCTGGGCGGGCTGGTCGCCCAGACCCGGCGCCCGTACTGGACCGCCGACTACCCCGCCGACGAGCGCTACGCGCACACGTCCGAGATCGACGGCGCGGTCGGCGAGGAGGGCCTGGTCGCGATCTGCGGGACGCCGTTGCTGGTGGACGGTGAGTTCGTGGGCGTGCTCTTCGCGGCGAACCGGAGTCGGCGCCCGTTCGACCGCGACGAGATCGCGCTGCTGGGCTCGCTCGCCGCGCTGGCGGCGGTCTCGATCAGGCAGAGCCGGCGGGCCGCGGAGACGGCGGCCGCGCTCGCCGAGCTGTCGGCCGCGCACGCGGCCATCGAGCAGGCCGCGCACGCGCACGACCGGTTCACCCGAGTTGTGCTCGCCGGTGGTGGGGTGGACGACATCGTCGCCGCGCTGGGTGAACTGCTCGGCTGCTGGGTGGCGGCCGTCGACGACGACGGGCAGCGCATCGCCGTGCACGGCGAACCGCCGGACGACGACCTGGCCGGGCTCGGGGCCGTGCGGCGGTCGGCGGCGACGGGCCGCCTCGCCGAGGACGGTGGGCTCAGCGCCGCGGTGGTCCAGGCGGCCGGGCAGCGGCTGGGCGCGCTGGTGCTCGGGCGAGGTGCGTTCGACGGCGGCCAGGTGCGCACGGTGGAGCGCGCGGCCATGACGACGGCCCTGGTGCTGCTGTTCCGGCTCCGGGCGGCGGAGTCCGACCGGCGCGTGCGCACCGACCTGCTCGCCGACCTGCTCGTGCGCCCCGCGGACGCGCTCGACCGCGGGCTCGTGGAGCGCGGACGCCTGCTCGGGCTGCGCCTGCAGCACCCGCACGTGCTGGTCGTGGCCAGCCACTCCGCCACCGAACCCGGCCGTTCGATGGTGCTGGCCGTCGCCGACGCGGGCGGCGGGCGGGGCCTGGTCATGACCCGCGGCGAGGAGACCGTCGCGGTGGTGCCGGGCACCGACCCGTCGGCGGTGGCTGCCGTGATCGGCGCGGCCGCCCGGCCCGGGGTCACCGTCGGCGCGGCCGGCCCGGTGGTGCCGGGTGCCGGGCTGCGCGACGCGCTCGCCGAGGCGCGCCGCACGGCCGTCGCGCTGGCCGCGCTCGGGCGGCCGGCCGGCTCGGCGCGCGATCTCGGGTTCGCCGGGCTGGTCGGCGGCTCCGCTGCCGAGGTCGCGGCCTTCGTCGAGGACGTTCTGGGGCCGGTGCTCGCGCACGACGTCGAGCGCGGCACCGAGCTCGTCGCGACCTTGCGTGCGTGGTTCGCCGCAGGTGGCAGCCCGCGGCGCGCGTCCGGCGAGCTGCACGTGCACGTCAACACGGTGGCGCAGCGGCTGGACCGGGTGACGGCGTTGCTGGGGGAGGGCTGGCAGCAGCCGGACCGCGCGCTCCAGGTGCAGCTCGCCCTGCACCTGCAGCTGCTGCGGGGGTGACCTGGCGGATAGTTTGCGTCCGCAACTTGCCCGCATCGTGGATGTGTGCTCATATTGTGAGCACACCCGGGTGGGACCTCCGCCCGACGTCCGTCCTCGCTCCGCTCGACGCCGAGCGCATCAAGAGGGGAACGTGTCGTTGTCCGAAACCGTGGTACTGATCAACACCGGGGTCGCTGTGCTCGCGGTGGTCCTGCTGATCGTCCGGTTCAAGCTCAACCCCGTGGTCGCGCTGGTGCTGGGGTCGGCATACCTGGGGCTCAGCACCGGCCTCGGTGTCGAGGGCACCATCGACGCGATCACCGGCGGGTTCGGCGAGATCATGGCCGAGGTCGGCCTGCTGATCGCGTTCGGCGTGCTGACCGGCGCGATCCTGCAGGAGATCGGCGCGATCCAGGGCCTGGTCGCGATGCTCCTGCGGGTGTTCGGGCCGAAGCGGATGCCGTACGCGCTCTCGGTCACGATCGCCACCGCGCTGCAGTCGATCTTCCTCGACGTGCTGCTGGTGATCTCCGCCCCGCTCGCCCGCAGTCTCGCCCCACGGATCGGCCGGCTCGGCACGGCCCGGATGGCGACAGCGCTCGCCATCGGGCTGGAGTGCGGAATCGTCCTGATGGTCCCCGGTGTCGGCACGCTCGCGCTGGCCGGCCTGCTCGGTGTCCCGCTGGGCAGGATGCTGGTGTTCGGCCTGCTCGTCGTGGTCCCGACGGTGATCGTCGCGGTGGCGATCATGTCGTTCCTCTTCACCAAGGGGTGGTGGGACCCGGCGAAGGACGAGGGCCGGATCGACAGCATCGAGCCGGACGGAACAGACCAGCGCGCCGCTGCCCCCGCCGCCGCCCCCGCCGTCGACACACCGTCGCCCGAGCCCTCCGGTCCGGCCGAACCGGCGGCGACGTCGGTCGCGGTGGTCGCTCCCGCGCAGCCGCAGCGCCGCGAGGTACGGCTGGTCGTGCTGCTCGCCCCGCTCCTCGGCGCGCTGGTGCTGATCGCGGCCGGCGCCGTCACCGAGATCGCCGGGCTGCAGAACCCGGTGGTCGACTTCGTCTCGCAGCCGGTGATCGCGCTGCTCGCAGGCATGATCGGCACCAGCCTGGTCGGCCGGTACGCCGTCGGTCGCAAGCGGGTCGAGCGGGCCATCGCCACCGGCTTCCGCGAGAGCGGACAGATCCTGATCCTCACCGCTGTCGGCGGCTCGCTCGCCGCCACGATCGGCAAGGCGGGCCTCGGCGACATCCTCGGCCAGTACTTCACCGCGCACACCGCGGCGCCGCTGCTGATGGTGTGGGTGATCGCCGCCGCGCTGCACGTCGCGGTCGGTTCCGTGACGATCTCGGCGATCACGGCCGCCGGCATCCTCGCGCCCGTCGCGCCGGCCATCGGGCTCGACCCGGTGCTCATCGCGCTCGCCGCCGGCGCCGGCTCGCTGTTCGCGGTGCACGTCACGAGCAACACCTTCTGGCTGCTCCAGTCGCTGATGGGGCAGACCACCCGCGGGACGTTGAAGTCCTGCTCCGTGGGCGTATCGGTGGCCTCGGTGGTCGCGATCCTGCTGATCCTGCCGTTGAGCCTCGTCGTCTGAAGAAAGGACCGTCATGGACGAGACCGCGATCCAGCCCTTGCGTGGGGTGCGGGTGCTCGAGCTCGGCAACTACATCGCCGCCCCGACGGCCGGGCGGCTGCTCGCCGACTTCGGCGCCGAGGTGATCAAGGTCGAACGCCCCGGCACCGGCGACGAGCTGCGCACCTGGCGGCTGCACGGCGGCACGACGTCGCTGCTCTACCGCACGATCAACCGCGGCAAGAAGTCCGTGGCGCTCGACCTGCGCACGCCGGAGGGGCGCGACGCCGTGCTCGGTCTCGTGCGCCGCTGCGACGTCCTGCTGGAGAACTTCCGGCCGGGGACGCTCGAGAAGTGGGGGCTGGGCCCCGACGAGCTGGACGCCGCCAACCCCGAGCTGGTGATCGTGCGGATCTCGGCGTTCGGGCAGACCGGTCCAATGGCCGGGCGGCCCGGGTTCGCCGCGGTCGCGGAGGCGGTCGGTGGGATGCGCGAGCTGGTCGGCGACCCGGACCGCCCGCCGTCGCGGGTCGGGGTGTCGATCGGCGACTCGATCGCCGGCCTGTACGCCGCGTTCGGTGCCGTGATGGGCCTCTTCCGGCGCGGTACGACGGCCGGCGTGCCGCTCCCGGAGCGGATCATCGACGTCGCGCTCAACGAGGCCGTGCTCTCGATGATGGAGTCGCTCGTGCCCGACCACCTCGCGCACGGGGTGCACCGCACGCGCACCGGTGGGCGGATGGAGGGCATCGCCCCGTCCAACTCCTACGCGTGCTCCGACGGCACGAACGTGATCATCGCGGGCAACGGCGACGGGATCTTCCGGCGCCTGATGGAGGTGATCGGCCGCGCCGACCTCGGCGCAGACCCCGCGCTCGCCTCCAACGCCGGCCGGTGGGCCCAGCGCGACCGGCTCGACGACGCGATCGGCGCCTGGACGGCCGGGCTGACCCGGCCGGCCGTGCTCACCGCGCTCGACGCGGCCGGCGTGCCCGCCGGGCCCGTCTACACGGCCGCCGACATCGTGGCCGACGAGCAGTACCGGGCCCGCAACATGATCCAGTACCTGCCGGTGGACACCGGCGACGGGCAGCCGCGGGAGATCGGCTTCCCCGGTGTCGTCCCGGTGATCGGCGATGCGTCGCTTCCGGTGCGCAGCCTCGGTCCCGACCTCGGCGAGCACACCGCGGAAGTGCTCGGCGAGCTGCTCGGTGTGGACGAGCGGGAGACCACGGCGGCCGCCGGGGCGCGATCATGACGGCGCCGGAGATCCGCGACGTGACCCTGCGCGACGGGCTCCAGCTCACCGGCAAGGTCCTGCCCACCGCCCGCAAGGTGGAGATCGCGCGCGAGCTGCTGCGCCTCGGCGTGCCGAGCCTGGAGATCGGCTCGATGGCCCGGCCCGACCTGGTGCCGCCGATGAGCGGCACGCTCGACGTCGTCGCCGAGCTGACCCCGGAGGAGCTCGCCCGCTGCTGGATCTGGGTGGCCACCCCGCGACACGTCGAGCGGGCGGTCGAGGCGGGCGCGGTGAACGTCCAGTACTGCTTCTCCGCCTCCGACGCGCACAACCGCGCCAACATCGGCCGCTCCACCGAGGCCAGCCTCGACGCGATGCCGGCCGCGGTCGAGCTGGCCCACGCCGCGGGCGGGCGCATCCAGCTGTGCATCGCGACGTCGTTCACCTGCCCGTTCGAGGGGCCGGTCCCGCCGGACCGGGTGCTCGCGATCGCGAACGACCCGCGGGCCGCGGGCGCCGAGGACGTGGTCGTCTGCGACACCCTCGGGCAGGCCGCGCCCGGCGAGGTGGCTGACCTCGTCGGCCGCGTCCGCCGGGAGACCCCGCCGCGGCGGATCGTGTTCCACGGCCACGACACGTGGGGCCAGGGTGTGGCCAACGGCCTCGCCGCGGTCGCCGCGGGGGCGCAGGTCGTCGACGGCTGCCTCGGCGGACTGGGCGGCTGCCCGTTCGCGCCCGGTGCGAGCGGCAACACCGCGACGGAGGACCTCGCGTTCGGCCTGCGACCCGGCTGGCTCACACCGGACCGGCTGGCCGGGCTCGTCGGGCTGGGGGAGGAGCTGCTCGCGGACCTGGGGGAGCCGAACCGCTCGAAAGCCGCGCAGGGCGTGCGGTCGAACGCCGCCGCGTTCGCTTGGACGGCCTAGGCCGTGTTGAGGAAGTCAGGGTCGATGCTCTTCGTGATCCAGATCGTCGCTGGCAAGGCGCCGCTACGAGCCGTCGTACTTGACGTACCCGGTCGTGGCGGCAACGCCGCCAGCGGCGATCTGGGCGCGGAGAGCGCGATCAGGACTTTCTCAACACGGCCTAGTCGGGAGAGCGTCCGCCCAGCGTCCGGGTGAGCTTCTCGGCCGCGCCGACCAGCAGGTCGACCCACTCCTCGCAGCGCGCCCGCGGCATCCGGATGGTCGGGCCGCTCAGCGCGAGCGCGCCGACCAGCTCGGTCGCCGTGTCGAAGACGGGGGCGGCGAGGCCGGAGGAGCCGTCCTCGCGCTCGGCGGTGGTGATCGCGTAGCCGTCCTTGCGCGTCTGCGCGACCAGTTCGCGGAGCAGCTCCGGGTCGGTGACGGTGGTGTCGGTGATCGACTCCAGCGGCTGGGAGAGGATCCGCTCGGCCAGCTCGCCGTCCCACGCGAGCAGGACGCGCCCGGCCGACCCGGCGTGCAGCGGCAGGAGCTTGCCGACGTACATGTCGCGGCGCAGCGCGTGGCGCGTCTCCGCCATCGCGACACACACCCGGAAGCCCTGCTCCTCGCGGAAGAAGCAGGCCGTCTCGCCGGTGGCGTCGCGCAGCTCGCGCAGCACGGGGGTGACGATCGTGAGCACGTCGACCCCCTTGACGGCCGGCGCCGCCCAGTAGGCCATACGCACGCCGATGCGGATCTGGTCGCCGGTGCGGTCGAGCAGCCCCTGGGCGACCATGTTGGTCACCAGCCGCTGCACGGTGGACGTCGGGATGCCGGTGGCGTGCTGGATCTCGCCCAGGGTGAGCGACGGGCGGGCGAGCGAGAACGCGTCGAGGATCTCGGTGATCTTGCCCAGCACGAGCAGCGGCTTCTGGCTCGTCGAGGCGGGACCGTCGTCCTCCGGCATACCCGGAATCTACTGGCCGCCGCGCAAAGCGGACGACACGACCGGGCGGCGTGCGGCATGATCCGCTCCATGACCGACATGAAGGGCGGCTCCCGCCCGGTCCGATGAGCGCCTGGCGGCTGCCGGCGGCAGCCCTCGACAGGCCCTCCTACCTCGCACATGCGCTGGCCGCGGCTGACGAGCACGGCCCCGGCCCGTGGCCCGACGGTGGCTATCCGCTCCCGGACGTGTCGGCCCCCGGCTTGATGTCCGGCTCGGTGCAAGACGGCATCCGGACCCACCACTTCTCCTTCAGCAGCGACGATCCCGCCGTCGAGCAGGTCCGGGCGATGATCACGGACGTCGTGCGGTCGGCGCCGGACCTCCGGGCCGTGCAGCACCTGCACGACGTCCTCGCCGAGCACGACACGCTGCGCGTCGCCGACGGTCTCGGCACCGGCCTCCCCGGGCAGCCCCGGGAGCGGATCCGCGAGGTCGGCCGGTGGCTGGTCGAGAACGGTACGAGGCGTAACGCGGTTGCGGCCGGGTTGGTGCTGGTCGGGTTGAGTGGCGACGGTCGCGACCGCGACCTGTTGCTGCTGCTGGGCTCCATGGAGGAGCTGACCCTCTACGCGGTGGTCGCGCTCGGGCGCACCCAGCCCGACCGGGAGCGGGCGATCTTCGAGATGGCCCGCCGGGTGCGGAACTGGGGTCGCATCCACTGCGTGGAGCGGCTTGCGGGGAGCACCGATCCCGAGATCACCGCGTGGCTGCTGCGCGACGGCTTCCGCAACGGCGTCATGAACGAGTACCTCGCGCACATCGCCGCGACGACGGGCGACCTGGCGGGTGCGCTCGCCGCATCCGACGTCGACGACGCGCTGCTGGACGGCGCCGGCGGCATCCTCGCGGCACTGTGCGACGGCAGCCCGGCAAAGGACATGTCGGACTACGCCGACGGACCCAGCGCGATCGAGCGGTACCTCCGGCTCGTGCGGCACCGACCGTCGGTGCCGCGGATCCGGGCGGTGCTCTCGCTCGACACCTACCTGGACGACGACCGCTGCCAGGAGATCCTGACCGACCCGGCGTGGATCGCCACGGTCCGGCGAGCGATCGAAAGCACCGACAAGGACGCGTTCGCCGAGGCGATCTGGCCGGCCCGGCGGCTGGGGATTCCCGTGCACGACCACGCCACGAGATGGCTGGAATCGCACCCGTACGAGATGTACCTCTGGTCCGTGCTCGACGCGACCGAGGACGCCGTCGCGCTGGCCGAACGCCTGCTGCCGCTGGCCGAGCTCGCGACCGGTCCTGAGGCCGACGACGGCGTCGGCCCGGCGTACCGGGCCGACCGTGCGCTCTCCGTGGCGATCCGCCCGCTGGCCGGGTACCCGGGTCGGGGTTGGCCGCTGGTGCGGACGGCAGTGGCCAATCGGACGGTCCTCGCCCGGAACTGCGCCTTGCACGTCCTGAAAGCCTGGCCACCCGATACCCTGCCGCCCGATGCGGTCGCCGTCCTCGAGCGGGTGCGCGACGCCGAGCCCGAAGCGCACCTCCGTTCGAGGATCACCGAGCTGCTGGCGTCGTGGGCCCACGCGGGCCCGGCGGGGTAGCCCGGCGGATTCATGATCCTTCACGACCGGCGGGCGCCGGGAGGGCAGGAAAGCCACTTTCCTGCCCTGTGAGGGCCGGAAAGTGGCTTTCCTGCCCTCACGTGCGCAACGCACACATCCCGGCGGACGTTCCGGCGGGCGCCCTACGCCTCGTCGGCCGGGCCGTAGACGAGATGCACCACACCGGTGGTGAAGGCGGTCGACGAGATCAGCCGCAGCGGCACGTTCGTGCCGTCGTCGAAGAGCTTCCCGCCCTTGCCCAGCGCGACCGGGTGCACCATCAGATGCAGCTCGTCGACCAGCCGTTCCTGCAGCATCCACCGGACGAGCGCCACGCTGCCCGTCACGCCCAGGTTCGTCGTCTCCTTGAGTGCGAGCAGCTCCGCGCGCACATCACCGCTGACGACGACGGAGTTGTTCCAGGTCGGATCGGTGAGCGTGGTCGAGACGACGTACTTGCGGAACTCGTTGAACTGGACGGTCATGGGGTCGGCCGGATCGGCGGTCGGCCAATAGCCGGCGAACCCGTCGTACGTGAGGCGCCCGAGCAGCAGGGCGTCGGCGGCGGCGAGCTGCGCGCCGACGGCGGCGCCCATCTCGTCGTTGAACCAGCCGAAGTGCCATTCGTCCGGCGCTTCGGTGACGCCGTCGAGCGAGATGAACAGGCCTGCGCGAATGCTTCCCATGGTGGTTCTCCTTCGTGTGGGTTTCTGTGCGGGTTCAGCGGGCTGCGTGCAGGCGGAGTGCCGCACCCAGTCGGACGGGCAGATCGGTGCCACCGGCGACTTCCTCGACGGCGACGCCGGCCTGGCGCAGCCGCTGCGCGTAGCCGGGGTCGCCCACGACGGTGGCGGGCGCGGTCCCACCACACGCCTCCGTGGCGGGCGGGGGCGCGACGAGCACCTGCCGCAGCAGGTCGGGCCACCCGTCGTCGCGTGCCTGGCGGGCGACCGCGGCGGTGAACGCCGCGCCGCGGTGCTCACCGCCGACCAGCAGCCGGTCGGGGTCGGCATCGAGCTCGGCGGCGTGCTCGGCCGCCCACTCGACCACGTCGATCGCGTCGTGCGGTGTGGTCGGCCGGCTGACGAGCACCATCAGCCCCGCGTGCGTGCCGAGCGCGGCCGGTTCGACGAGCGGACCGGCGGGATCGGACAGGTACACCAGCAGCGCGCCGGACCCCTCGGCCGGCCGGTGCAGGTCCGACCACAGCCTGCCCGCCGAGCCGCGCAGCGCGAGCTGGGCGGTGTGGTGAGCCGGGTTGTTCGCCATGGCCGGAACCCTCGCACCGGTCGCCGGCCGAAGGGAAAGGCCGGCTGCGCATGGCGTTGATGACCGCAACGCATCACCGTCGGCGGCGGTTCACCGCATAATCGCAGCCATGGACGACCCGACCCCCGCGCCGGTGCTTGCCCTGTCGGCGGCGCCCGATGCGATCGAGCTGCGCCATCTGCGGGCGTTCGTGACCGTCGCGGAGGAGCTGAACTTCAGCCGCGCCGCGGCCCGGCTCTACCTCTCGCAGCCTGCGCTCTCGCGGCAGATCCGCATGCTGGAGCGGTTGCTGGGGGCCGAGCTGCTGCGCCGCTCCACGCACCGGGTCGAGCTCACCCTCGCGGGCGAGGCGTTCCGGCCGAGCGCCGAGGAGCTGCTCGGTCGCCTGGACGATGCCGTGACGGCCGTCCGTGCCGTCGGCGGCGAGCTGATCGGCCGGGCCGCGCGGCACCTGGCGGACGTCCGCGCGGCGTTGGGTGTCGACGCCGATGTGCAGAGCATCCGCGATGCGTTCGAGGCGCTGCACGCGCAGTTCGCCGTGCCGGAGGGGATCGCGGTCCGGCCGCTCAACACGAACGGGGTGGCGTCGCTCCTGGTCGCGCGTGATCCGGCCGAGCCGGCGACCGTCCTGTACGTGCACGGTGGCGGCCACATCACGGGCTCGGCGTTCGGCTACCGGCCGTTCGCCGGCGCGTTCGCGACGGCCGCCGAGGCGGGGCTGGTGGTGCCGGAGTACCGGCTGGCGCCCGAGCACCCGTTCCCGGCCGGCGTCGAGGACGCCGTGCGCGCCTACGCCTGGATGGTCGAGCGCTCCGACGCGCCGGAGCGGATCGTGGTGGCCGGCGACTCCTCCGGGGCGGCGATGGTGCTCTCGCTGCTGCTCAGCCTCGCCGGTGAGGGCCTGCCGATGCCCGGCGGGGCGGTGCTGCTCTGCCCGAGCATCGACCTGACCGCCGCGGACATCGACCCCGGCGAGGAGCTCGGCAAGCTCGTGCGCCGCAGCTGCGAGCTCTACCTCGCCGGCCACCCGGCGGACGACCCGCTGGTCAACCCGCTGCTCGCCGATCTGACCGGCCTCCCGCCGATGCTGGTGCAGTCGGCCACCGGCGACCTGGCCCGCCGTGAGACCGAGCGGTTCGTCGAGCGCGCCCGCGCCCACGACGTCGACGCCCGCCTGGAGCTCTACCCCGCCGACACGCACGCCTTCCAGCTGTTCTGGTCGTTCCTCCCCGAGGCGGCAGAAGCGCTGCAGCGGGCGGGAACGTTCGTCCGCGAGATCCAGCGAGCGGCCGACGTCCGCACGGCGTGAGGAACGCGTCGACAACGACGTTCTGGCTGTTTGTGAGCGCTAACAACAGCCACAACGTCGTTGTCGACGGTCAGGCCGCCTCGGCCCGCGGGAAGAAGGGCAGTTCGATGTGGACACGGTCGGCGGCGGCGAGGATCGCGGCGGCGTCGTCGACCGGCGGGTGGATGGCGAGGTTGATCTTCCTCTTGATCTCGGCGCCCTCGGCGCCGGTGGCCATGACCCGCCGGTCCCATCCTCTCGTGAAGATCCCGCCGGCACCGCCGAGGTCCAGGCACGTCACGTACGGACCCGGGGTGAACCCGCGCAGCGGCAGGCCGAGCAGCTCGGCCGCCGCGTTGTAGCCGGCGACCTTCCCCAGCGGGGTCGCGTGCTGGCACGCCTGCATCACGACGTGCTCGTCGTCGAAGGGTGCCGCGGCGGTGTCGCCCGCGACGAACACTCCCGGCCGCGCCCGCAGCCACCCGTCCACCGGCACCCGCCCGAGCGGGTCGAGCTGCGCGGCGATCTGGCCGGTGAGGTCGCTGGCGCGCATCCCCGCCGACCACACGACGACGTCGGCGTCGACGCGGGTGCCGTCGGACAGGACGGCGTACCCGTCGCCGACCTCGGCGAGGGTCACCCCCAGCCGGCGCTCGATCCCCAGCTCGTCCAACGCCGACTCGATCTCCGGACGTGGCCCGGGACCGAGCTCGGGACCGACCACCTCGGCCCGGTCCACCAGCAGCACCCGGCCACGAGCGGCCAGCGCGGTCGCCGCCTCCAACCCGACGAACCCCGCGCCGACCACCAGCGCCGCGAAGCCGTCGCGGCCGCGCAGGCGCTCCGCCAGCCGCTGCGCCCCACCGAGGGTGTCGATGTCGAACAGCCGCTCCGCGCCCGCCAGCCCGGTCGGCTTGATCAGCCGGCTGCCCGCCGCCAGCACCAGCCGGTCGAACCCGATCTCCTGCCTGCCGGCCACCACCGTCCGCCCGACCGGGTCGATCGTGCTCACCGCCGCTCGCACGTGCTCCACGCCGATCGGGCCCAGCACCCGCGAGAGCTCGACCGCCGCAACCTCCGGGTCCGGCTCGTACAGCCGCGGCCGCAGCACCATGTGCTCGTTCGGCGCCACTACCGTCACCCGCAGCTCCGGATCCGTGCCGGCGCGGGAACGGGCCAGCGCGGCACCCGCCGCGCCCCACACCCCTGCGAACCCACCGCCGACGATCACAACCCGCTGCATCACGTCCTCCTCGTCCGCCCCCGTGCAGGGCGATCGGGAGGGAGACAACCGAGCACGCTCAGATGTGACCGGCGAGCCGTTCGAGCTTGTCGGGGTTGACCAGCCGCCGGAACGTCGTGATCCGCCCGTTGGTGACGTCCACGGTGTCGAGCCAGACCAGCACGCCGCCGTGGAACGTGGCCAGTGCCGGGAGCCCGTTCACCTCGACGATCCGGGCAGCGTCCGGGCGCCGGATCTCGACCTGCCGGATCAGCAGCAGCGCGATCGGCTCCGCGCCGAGCACCGGTCGGCGTGCGGCGGTCGCCTTGCCGCCACCGTCGCCGACGTAGACGGCGTCGGGCGCCAGCAGCTCGACGAGCCCGGCCATGTCGCCGGTGTCGGCAGCGGCCTTGAACGCCCGCAACGCACGCTCGGTCTCGGTCCGCGACGCCCTCGGCTGCTCCGCAACATCGGCGATCCGCGTCCGCGCCCGGGACGCGAGCTTGCGGCTGGCCGCGGGGGAGTTGCCGAGCACCTCGGCGATCTGCCCGAACGGGAAGTCGAAGACGTCGTGCAGCACGAGCGCGACCCGTTCCGCCGGGGCGAGGCGTTCCATCACCAGCAGCATCGCGACGCTCACCGCCTCGTCGACGACCACCTGGGCGGCGACGTCGGGACCGGTCAGCAGCGGCTCCGGCAGCCACGGCCCGACGTACGACTCGCGCTGCACCCGGGCCGACTTCAGGACGTTGAGCGAGGTCCGGGCGGCGACGGTGACCAGCCAGGCCCGCAGGTCGCGCACCTCGGAGAGATCAGCTGCGGCGGCCCGCAGCCAGACGTCCTGCACCACGTCCTCGGCCTCGGCCACCGAGCCGAGGATCCGGTACGCCGCGCCGAAGACCGCCGGACGATGCGTCTCCCACTCCGCCGCGGTCAGGCCGCCGTTTCTGCCCAACCCGCGTCGCTCCCTAAGCCGTCGGTCGGCGCGCGAGGACGTAGAAACGATCGGTGGCCGCCTCGACGTCGGGCAGCGGGGACCGCAGGTACCACTCGACGTCCACCAGCCCGGCCGCGGTGACGGCTTCGAGCACGTCGGACGCGTCGTGCAGCACGAAGTCGAGGTCGACCGGGGCGCCGCAGAGCTCTTCGAGGTGGCGCACCTCCTCGCCGACGTGCAGCGCGACCGCCAGCTGCCCACCCGGGATCAGCAGCCTGGCGAGCCCGGCGATCACCGCCGGCAGCTCGGACGCGGCCATGTGCACGAAGGCGTACCACGCGGTGATGGCCGACCAGCCGGCCGCGGCGCGCGGCCGCATGAGGTTCGTCAGGTCGCCGACCTCGAACTCCAGATCCGGGAACAGCCCTTTGGCCTCGTCGATCATCGCGGGGGACAGGTCGTAGCCGACCACCGCCGCACCGGACGCCGCGAGTCGGGCGGCGACGTGCCCCGGCCCGGTGCCGACGTCCGCGACCGGTCCGCCGTCGGCGTCGGCGGCGATGCGGTCGAGCAGCCAACCGTCGAACGGCTTGTGCGCCAGCTCGCCCGCCAGCTCGCGCGCGTAGCCCTCGGCGGCGGCGTCGTACCCGGCACGCACGCGGGCGTCACGGGCCTCGGTGCCCTCGGCGATCACCGCATCCCGGTCGACCTGTGGGGGCGCCGGGGCGGCCACCGACTCCGGCAGCGGCCCGAGCAGGTGCGCCCACCGGCGGTCCTGCTGTCCCGCTTTGAGCTCCAGCTCGACGACAAGCGGCTCCGGCAGCTCGGCGAGGCCGCGCAGCGTCGCCTCCACCTCGGAACGGTCTTCGAACGCGTGCAGCCGCGCGGTCCGGGTCCGCAGCTCGCCGGGGGCCTGCGGCCCGCGCAGCAGCATCACGGTCAGCAGCGCCAGCTCGGGCTGCCCGACCCCGAGGTGCTCCTCGAGCCGCTGGTGGAACTTCATGACGCGCGACCCGGCGCCGGACCACACCGGCCGGACCAGCTCGCGGTCGCGCAGCTCCTTCAGCGTCGCCTGCAGCAACGACTCGTCGTACTCCGTCGCCGGCTCACGGTTGTTCGTCTGGTTGCAGGCACTGCGCAGGGCGTTGAGGGTGAGCGGGTAGCTCGCCGGCACCGTGCGCTGCTTCTCCAGCAGAGCACCGAGCACCCGCTGCTCGACGGCGGACAACTGCGGTCGCGACTCGGCCACGTCGCGAGCGTAATACGTCCCCGCCGACGTCGATCACCGCGTGCGCAGCGATGATCGTGCGCAGCGATGATTTCGGCGCCCGGCAGCCGTCCTACTGCGACAGGCTCATCCCGGGAGGACCCCATGACCGCAGCCGATCATCGCCGCTGGACGTCGAAGCAGGTGTGGGCCGCCGCGCACGCCGAGCGGGCCGCGCTGGCCGCCGACCTCACCGGTCTCGCCGACGACCGGTGGGCGACGCCGTCGCTGTGCGCCGGTCTCGACGTGCGGGACGTGCTCGCGCACCTGACCGCGGCGGCCAGCGTGGGACCGTTCCGGTGGATCGTGAGCGTGGTGCAGAGCCGGTTCGACTTCGATCGGCACAACGCCGACCGCCTCGCCGAGCAGCTCGGTGCCGACCCGGCCGAGACCCTCGCCAGGTTCCGCCGCATCATCACCAGCACCACCGCACCCTTCGGCCCGCGGATCGCGTGGCTCGGCGAGGTGGTCGTGCACGGCGAGGACATCCGTCGCCCGCTGGGCATCGGCCACACCTACGACCGCGAGGCCCTCACGCAGTTGGCGATCTTCTACCGGTCGACCGACTTCACGGTGCAGGGCCGGACGCTCACCCGCGGGCTGCGGGTGATCGCCACCGACGGCCCCTTCGCCGCGGGCCCCGACGACGGCCCGCGCGTCATCGGCACCACCCTCGCGCTGACGATGGTGATGGCCGGACGTCCGGCGTTCTGCGCCGAGCTGGCGGGCGACGGCGTCGCGATCCTGCGCGACCGGCTCACCGCAGGTGCTCGACCGTGACCTGGTGCTGCTCGGCCAGCCGCCGGGCGATCAGCGAGCGGTGGCAGGCCTCGGGGTCGTGCTCGACGCACAGCAGCGCCGCCGTCCCGGTGCGGGGCAGCGCCGACACGATCGGCCCGAGGTCGGCGTGGTCGAGGACCTCGGCGGTGTAGCGGCGGGCGTACTCGGGAGCCAGCACGCGGCGCGTGCGTTTGCCGACGCCCTGGCGGTCGTCCTCGGCGTACTGCAGCTGCCGCATCTCGGTGGTGGGGGTGAGCTCAGGATGGTGCGCGTAGGCGATCCCGGCCTCGGCGAGCGCAGCCTGCAGCCGGAGCGAGTTCGCCCAGGCGTACTCCGGCCCGCGGACCCCGCGGCGCTGCCGGACGTCGAGCAGCAACCGGACGTCCGCGTCGCGCAGCCGTTGCAGGAACGACTCGGCGTCGAAGCCGTAGACGCCGATCGTCACCATCCTGAGCGCCCGCATCACGCGACGGCGGTCCCTTCGAGCTCGACCATCAAGGTGGGGATCGCCAGCCGGGCCACCCCGAGTATCGTGGTGGTCGGTGCTACCGCGGCGGCGCCCAACCGCGCCGCCAGCACACCGTAGTGCTGGAAGAGCAGGTCGACGTCGGTGGTGTAGACGTTCAGCCGGACGAGGTTCGCGAGCGACATGCCGGCCTCGCGGAGCACACCCTCCAGGTTGTCGAGGCTCGACGCCAGCTGCGCCGCCATGTCCCCGTCGTGCTCGGGCTTGCCGTCGCCGCTCATGGCGGTCTGCCCGGAGAGGTAGAGGGTCCGGGTCTCGCCGGAGACGACCTCACCCTGGTTGAACCCCAGCTCGAGCGACCACGGCACCGGGTTGACGGCCGTTCGTTGCATTGCCACATCAGCTCCATACGATCCATCGGGAGTACGACGTGGGGAAGCCTCGCAACCGATACATGACGCCTTGTGTCATGTATTTCGTAGACTTTCCCGGTGCGTGCCGACCGGTTGGTCTCGCTGGTGCTGCTGCTGCGGCAGCACGGCCGCCTGTCCGCGGCAGCCTTGGCGCGCGAGCTGGAGGTCTCCACCCGCACGGTGATGCGCGACATGGAGGCGTTGTCTGCGGCCGGCGTCCCGGTCTACGCCGAACGCGGCCGCAGCGGCGGGTTCGCGTTGCTGCCCGGCTTCCGGGCGGAGTTCACCGGGCTGAACCACGACGAGGCGCTCGCGCTGCTGGTGGCCGGGTCGCGGCGCGGCGCGCAGGCGTTCGGGCTCGGTTCGGCGCTCGCCTCGGCCATGCTGAAGGTGGTCGACGCGCTGCCGGAAGGCCATCGGGCCACCGCCGCCGGTGCCGTGCAGCGGTTGCTCGTCGACCCGGCGACCGACCTCCTCTCCCGCAGGCTGGACGCCGAGGAGCTGCCCGCCACGATCGTCGCCGAGGTGCGGCGCGCGGTGCTCGCCGGGCACAAGCTGCGCATCCACTACGCGGCTGCCGACCAGGCCCCGGAGTGGCGAACGGTCGACCCGATCGGCCTGGTCACCGTCCGGAACCAGGGCTACCTGCTGGCCACGAGGTCGGGCGCCGACCGCACCTACCGGCTGTCGCGGGTGCTGGCCGCGGAGGAGCTCGCCGAACCCGCGGAGCGGCCGGAGCGGGTCGACCTGGACCGGGCGTGGCAGGAGCGCAGCACGCGGTTCCGGACCGGCGGCGACCAGGTTGCCGTGCTGGTGCGGGTGCACCCCGCGCGGCGGGAGGAACTGGTGGGCACCGCGCTGGCCGTCCGCGCGGAATCGACCGACCCCGACGGCTGGCTGCGGCTCGACGTCGCGTTCCAGGATTCTCGGCACGCCGAATGGGCGTTGTGGCAGCTCTCCACGCACGCGGAAGTGCTCGACCCGCAATGGTTGCGCACATCGCTGCACGACCGCGCAGCCGTGATCGTCAGCCGTTACGCGGACTCGTCGCGGCCCCCCGGAAGTACAGGTTCGCCGCCGGCCGGAACATCAGGACGATCGCTGCGACGATGACGCCGCTCTGCACGATGCCGAGGATCACCGACGGCAGGTCGATGCCGGGCTGGAGAGCCGGCAGGAGCGCCAACGTGACGATCGTCAGCGCCACCCCGAGGCCGCCCACGACGGTGAGCACGATGCGCGCCCAGTTGCGACCAGCGCGCATCTTGAAGGTCGCCACCAGCAGGAACGTCTCGAAGGCCAGGAAGAGGACGGCGCCGACGATCAAGGAGACCCGGGTGATGGACTCGGCCAGGGCAGCCTGGTCGGGCGAGAGGCCGGCGGTGGCGACGTCCGACCCCGGCAACCCGACGGTGGCGTAGGTGACGGTGTTGATCGCCAGCCCGGCCAGGGACAAGGCGGCGCTGACGAGCAGGAGTACGAACGCGGTGGTCACCGGGCCCGGTCTGGCCGCCGGTGGGGGACCGGACCGGCCTTCCGGCATCGGGTAGTGCGGTGTTGTCATCGTGGCCTCCGGATCGCGTGTGCCGTTTGTCGCGAAGGATCCGGAGCGGAAGTTTCAGACCGCTATCACGCCTGTTGCACGCCTTCTCATGCGTTCGGGGCCTGGTCGGTGCCGGCCCCGCGGTGCCTGATCGGGACCGACGTCGCGGGTCGCTCCTGCTGCTCGGGGCCGAGTACCTCGAACCCGGCGTCGGTGATCATCGCCAGGTCGGTCCGTGCCGCCTGGCCTTCACTGGTCAGGTAGTCGCCGAGGAACAGCGAGTTGGCCACGTGCAGCGCGAGCGGCTGCAGCGATCGCAGGTGCATCTCCCGGCCGCCTGCCATGCGGATCTCGGTCGCGGGGCAGGCGAAGCGGGCCAGCGCGAGGATCCGCAGCGAGCGCAACGGGGTGAGCTCCCAGGTGCCGGCCAGTGGCGTGCCGTCGAAAGGCATCAGGAAGTTGATCGGGATCGAGTCGCTGTCCAGCTCGCGCAGCGCGAAGATCGCCTCGATCAGCTCGTCGTCGGTCTCGCCCATCCCGACGATCAGGCCGGAGCAGGGGGAGAGGCCGGCCGCCTTCGCCTTCTCGACGGTGCCGACCCGGTCGTCGTAGGTGTGGGTGGAGCAGATGTCGGCGTAGCGGGACTCGCTGGTGTTGAGGTTGTGGTTGTAGGCGTCGACGCCGGCCAGCCGGAGCCGTTGGGCCTGGCCGTCCTGCAGGATGCCGAGGCAGGCGCAGACCTCGATGTGCGGGTGTGCGGCCTTCACGGCCTCGACGACGCCGGCTGCGCGGTCGACGTCGCGGTCGCCCGGCCCGCGGCCGCTTGCAACCAGGCACACGCGCGAGGCACCACCCTCGACGCCGGCGCTCGCCTGCCGCACGGTCTCCTCGGCCGAGAGCCAGGAGTACTTCAGGATCGGGGTGGCCGAGCCGAGCCGTTGCGAGCAGTAGCCGCAGTCCTCTGGGCACAGGCCGGACTTTAGGTTGACCAGGTAGTTGACCTTGACGCGGTTGCCGAAATGGGCGCGGCGCAGCCGTCCGGCCGCGGCGACCAGGCCGAGCACCTCGTCGTCGGGGCTGTTGAGGACGCCCTTCGCGGCGTCGTGGTCGAGCACGCCGCCTGCGAGCAGGTGCGTGGCGAGGTCGTCGAAGGTTTTGAACACTGTTCAAATCTAGGTACGCCGAGGGGCTCCGGACAAGGGGCGGCAGACTGCACGGGTGAGGGTGACCCGTGCGCAGATCGTCGACGGCGCGTTCGACGCGCTTGCCGAGCGCGGGCTGACCGGGCTGTCGATGCGTCGCCTCGCGCAGGACCTCGGGGTCCAGCCGGGCGCCCTCTACTACCACGTCGCCAGCAAGCAGGAGCTGCTCGCGGCCGTCGCGACGCGGATCCTGGACGGTGCGTCGTTCACCGCGGCCGACCCGCGGGGCGCTGCGCAAGAGCTGCGTGCGGCGCTCCTGCGGGTCCGCGACGGTGCCGAGGTCGTCTCGTTCGTGCAGGCGTTCCGGCCCGACGTGCTGGCGCCGGCCACGCGGCTGCGCAGCCTGTTCGCCGACCCGCTGGGCGCGCGCGAGGCGGAGTGGGCCGCGCGGACGGTCGTGCACTACGTGCTGGGGTTCGTGGCCGGGGAGCAGAACCGCGCCGAGCTGGTCAGGGCCGGGATCGTGGACGAGGACCCGGTCCGCGAGGCGGAATCGGCGGAGGCCTTCCTCTTCGGGATCGACGCGATACTGGGCGGTCTCGCGCTCCTCCGGTGACGGGTCGGTGGCTCAGGGCTTCCGGGCTACTCCGCCGTACCCGTCGATGTGCACGGCCTCGCCGACCTCGGCCGCGTCCGGGCGCCAGTCGGTGAGCGTGACGACCCCGGGCTCGACCAGGTCGAGCCCGTCGAACCAGGCTTCGATCTGGCGCGGTGAGCGCTGGTGGTAGGGCGATCCCAGGTCGGCCTGCGCCTTCGCGGCCGCCCGTGCCGCCTCGGAAGTGTCGGTGCCGTCCCAGAGCGCCATGTAGCTGCCGGCCGGAACCGCGCCGACCAGCGCCTCGATGATCGTGTGCACCTCATCGGGATCCTGGATGTAGCCGAACACCCCCATGAACAGCACGGCGATCGGCTGCTCGAAGTCGAGCACCGCCCGTGCGCCGGCGAGGATCCGCTCGGGTTCGCGGTAGTCCGCGTCGACGTACGTGGTGACGCCCTGCGGGCTGGAGTTGACCAGCAACGCCCTGGCGTGCGCGAGCACGATCGGGTCGTTGTCGACGTACACGATCTTCGATTCGGGCGCGGTCAGCTGCGCCACCTCGTGGGTGTTCTGCATGGTCGGCAGGCCGGTACCGACGTCGAGGAACTGGCGGATGCCGGCCTCTGCGGCGAGGAACCGCACTGCGCGCACGAGGAACTCGCGCGACTTGCGCGCCTCGGTGAAGACCCCCGGGTTCAGCTGGGCGAATGCGTCGCCGACTTCGCGGTCGACCGGATAGTTGTCCTTGCCGCCCAACCAGTAGTTCCAGATCCGGGCAGCGCTGGGGACGTCGAATCGGATCTCGGGGCCGTGCTCGGTCATGGCTCCGAGACTAGTCAGCGCACCGAACGTGACGCCGGGGCCATGTCGTCCGCTCCGAGGTCGCGGGCCCGCGTCTCGGGCATCAGGAACACCGTGATGATCGAGATCGCGGCGAGGCCGATGGCGTACCACTCGAACGCCGCGGGCGCGCCGATCGAGGCGAACCACGCCTGCAGGTAGGGCGCCGTGCCGCCGAACAGCGCCACCGCGATCGAGTACGGCACGCCCAGCCCGGCGGCGCGGATCGAGGTCGGGAACATCTCGGCGAAGGCAGCGGGCCCGATGGACGTGAAGCCGCCGATGCAGATCAGTGCGATCGTCATCGCCACGCCGAGCATGACCGCGCTGTTCCCGATCATCGCGTTCAGCGGGATCAGCAGCGCGGCCATGCTGAAGCAGGAGATCAGGAGGACCGGCCGCCTCCCGATGCGGTCCGACAGCATCCCCCAGAACGGCAGCACCCCGATGAAGATCACCTGGGCGACGACGCCCGCCCACAGCGCGCCCTTCTGGTCGATGCCGCGGTTGGTGATCGCGAACGACGGCGCCGCGACCGCCCAGACGTAGTAGATCACCGTGGCACCCACGGTCATGCCGATCACACGCAGCAGCAGCACCGGGTGGTCCATGATCTGCCGCCACAGCGCCGGCCGCACCTCTGGGGCGATCGCCTCGGCAGCCGCGGTGAACGTCTCCGTCTCGTGCATCCGCGAGCGGATGTAGATGGCGAAGATGCCGAAAAGGCCGCCCAGGATGAACGGGATCCGCCAGCCGTACGCGGCCATCTCCTCCTTGGTCAGGATCGTGGCCAGCACCGCGCCCATCAGGGTCCCGACGATCACGCCGCAGGTGCCGGAGAAGTAGATCAAGCTCGACCACAGGCCACGACGTTGCGGCGGCGCCATCTCGCAGAGGTAGGTCTGCGCCGTCGGCAGCTCCCCGCCGTGCGCGAGCCCCTGCAAGAGGCGCGCTGAGACCAGGACGATCGGCGCGAGGACGCCGATCGTGTCGTACGACGGCGTGATGCCGATCAGGAGGCTGCCTCCGGCCGCGAGCGCGACGGCGAGGGTCATCGACACCTGCCGGCCCTTGCGGTCGGCCACCCAACCGAACACAAAACCGCCGAACGGGCGGGCGAGGAAACCGACCGCGAACACGGCCAGCGTCTTGAGCACGTCGGACGCCGAATCGCCGCTGTGGAAGAACTGGGTCGCGAAGAACGCCGTGAACGTGGCGTAGATGTTCCAGTCGTACCACTCCAGCGCGTTCCCGATGCCGATCCCGAAGATCGTCCGGGCCCGCGACTGCGTCCCCTGCATCTCCTTCCTCTGCGCCGCGCTCACGACCGCACCGCCAGTCGCTCGACGGCGAGCGCGGCGTACAGGGCAGCGGCGTCGCCGAGCACGGAGTCGTCGAACTCGGCGCGTGGTGAATGGTTCATCGGGGCATGTAGCGGATCGAGCTCCGGCATGCAGGCGCTGAGCCCGACGAACGCGCCGGGCACCGCGGCCAGCACCCGTGAGAAGTCCTCCGAGCCGCTGATCGGCTTGTCCAGTTCCTCGTAGCGGTCGTCCCCGACGAGCTCGCGGATCACGTCGGCGGCGAATGCGGTCTCCGCGTCGTCGTTGACGGTGAGCGGGTATTCACCCTCGAAGTCCCACTCGACGTCCACGCCGTGCGCCGCGGCCACTCCGTCGAGGACCCTGCCGATGCCGGCGTGCAGGCGCTCGGCGTTGACCTCGCTGAACCTGCGGACCGTGGCTTCGAACGACGCGGTGTCGGGGATGACGTTGCGGGTGGTCCCGCCCGAGATCACGCCGACCGACAGCACGACGGGATCGAAGACGTCGAACGTGCGGGTGATCATCGTCTGCAGCGAGGTCACCATGTCGGCCATGGCGCTGATGGGGTCGCGGGCGTGGTGCGGTGCCGAGCCGTGGCCGCCCGCGCCGCGCACCGTCACGCTCAGGCGGTGCGACGCCGAGAGGATCGGGCCCGGCTTGCTGATGAAGATCCCTTTGGGCTTCAGGTTGGAGAACACGTGCATGGCGAAGGCGTGGTCGACGCGCCGGCCCGCGGCGTCGAGCACACCCTCGTCGAGCATCACGCCGGCGCCGTCGAAGCCCTCCTCGCCCGGCTGGAACATGAAGACGACGTCGCCGGCGACCTGGTCGCGGTGCTGGGCGAGCAGCCGTGCGGCGCCGACGAGCGCGGTGGTGTGCAGGTCGTGACCGCAGGCGTGCATGGCGCCGTTGGTGGAGGCGAACTCGGCGCCGGTCTCCTCCACGACGGGCAGCGCGTCCATGTCGCCGCGCAGCAGGACGGTCCGCGGAGCGGCGTCGGTGCTGGCGCCGCCGCGCAGCACGGCGACCACGGACGTCGTGCCGGTGCCGGTGGTGACCTCCAGCGGCAGACCTTGCAGTGCGGTCAGCACCCGCTCCTGGGTGCGCGGGAGGTCGAGCCCGGTCTCCGGGATCGTATGCAGACTTCGGCGCAGCTGCACCAGGTCGTCCTGCAGGGCGGCGGCGTCGTCGCGGATGCTGCTCAGCTGCGCTGCTGTCATCCGGACAGTGTGCGACCGATATCCGCTGCTCAGGCCTAGACTCACTGTTTTCGACCATGGATCGGCCCCAGGCGGTGATTTCGTGCAGTCGAACCTGTCGGAAGCGGACATGGCGCTCATCCACGCGCTGCAGGTCCGGCCCCGGGCGTCGTGGACGTTGCTGTCGGGGGTGCTGGGGGAGTCGGCGCAGACGTTGGCCGGCCGCTGGGCCCGCCTGCGCGGCCAGGGCATCAGCTGGATCACCGGCTACCCGAAGGTCGATCACACCGGCAGCGTCGCGATCGTCGAGGTCGACATCGCCCCCGGCATGCTCGACGCGGTCTGCGCCCGCCTCGACCACGACCCCCGCGTTGTGTCGATCGAGCATGCGGCGCACGGCCGTGACCTCGTCCTGACCGTCTACGGCACGGACTTCGCGGAGCTCTCGGCCACGCTGCTGGACGACCTCACGCGGCTGCCGGGCATCGTCGCGACCCGGGCGCACATTTCGGCGGCGTTCTTCGTCGAGGGCGCCAGCTGGCAGCTCGACGCGCTCGACCCCGGCCAGCGCGCAGCGCTGCTGGTGGGTGTGCCGACCACACCGGGCCCGCCCGTCGACCTCGGCCATCCCACCTACGCGCCGCTGGTCGACGTGCTCGCGCTGGACGGCCGCGCCTCGGCGACGCAGCTGGCGAGGGCCACCGGCCGCCCGGAGTCGACGGTGCGCCGCCAGCTTGCCCGGCTGCTGCGCAGCGGCCGGCTGCGCTTCCGGTGCGAGGTGGCCCAGATGTGGACGGCGTGGCCGGTCAGCGCCACCTGGTGGTGCCGGGTCCCGGCGAACGCGCAGGCGGGCCTGGTGGAGGCCGTGCGGCGGGAGCCCCGGGTCCGGCTGTGCATGTCGGTGACCGGTCCCGAGAACATCCTGATCGGCATGTGGACGGCGTCGGTGGCCGACGTGATGCGCATGCGGGCGTGGCTGGAGACCCACCTCGGCGGCGGCATGATCGCCGACACCGCCGTCGTCCTGCGCACCCGCAAACGGATCGCGTGGATGCTGCACCCCGACGGCCGCTGCACAGGCGAGGTGCATCCGCTGAACCTGGCGGTTCACGCGACGCGGACATGATGGTGCGGTCTTCGGCGGGGGACTTGATCCGGATCGATATACCTGGGTGGGATGAACTCGGGTAGGCCGTCTATCATCCGGACGATCCATTCGGTGGCATGTATTTCGCGGTGGTGCATTCGGCATAGCATGACGAGGTTGTTGATTTCGGTTGGTCCGCCGT
>NZ_JAJGSX010000072.1 GCF_021245725.1 Pseudonocardia sp. TRM90224
CCGCGCTGATCACGGCATGATCTGAACCGCAGAGCCTCCGCGAAGTGGAGTTACACCACTCCTGGGGACGTCACCGCCTGTGGCGCTGGGAAAGTGGCTTTCCAGGCAACGTATGCACCCCGCACCCAACCCGCCCAGCCGCACGCCTTCGACCCATGCGCCGGCCGGCGAGCGGTCCTGGTCCAGCACAACTTCCGAGGACTGGGTCATGATCACCTCGCCGGGGCGGCCGGCCTCGGCGATTCACCCGACAGCCACTTCCCGGCACTCGCTCCCGGTCCTCCGAGGTCGCTAGAACCTGGCCGCGTAGCTGGTGGGTGGCTCGCCGAAGATCGCGGCGAAGTCGCGGACGAAGTGGGCCTGGTCGGAGTAGCCGAGCTCGGTGGCGAGCGGGGCCCAGGCGATGTCGGCGCCCGCGGCGAGGCGTTCGGTGACCTCACGCAGCCGGTGGCGGCGGATCACCCATTTCGGGCTGACGCCGACGTACTCGGCGAACAGCCGCTGCAGCGTGCGCACGCTGGTCGCGCAGCGGGCGGCGAGCTCGTCGACCCGCGCGATGCCCGGCTCGGCCGCCACCCTCGCGACGACGCCCGCGACCCGGTCGACGGTCGGATCGGGCGGCGGGAGGACGCCACGTAGCCACTCCTCCACCTCGGTGAGCTCGACACGTCCCGACGGGGCGCCGCGCAGCGCGGGGATCTCGGATGCGGGCACGGATCGATCAGTGAGCGCCGAGACTGCCGAGCCGAGGAACGGGCGGAACCCGCCCGGCCGGAACGTCACGCCGAGCACGCGCCGCCGCCCTTCGAGCACCTTGGTGACGTGCCCGCTGCACACGCCGTGGACCTCGGGCGCCGCGCCCTCGTGGAACGTCAGCTGCACGTTCGGGAGCGGCACGATGATCTGCTCGTACGGCTCGTCGTACGCCCACTCGACGATCCAGTAGCCCGCCACCACACCGGCGAGCTCCGGCGCGGGCGCAGGGAACGCGTGGCGCTGGAACCTGCTCCACGCGCTGCCCAACGCCCGCGGATCGGATGGCGCCCGCCGTGCCGGCACGCCGATCAGCTCGCTGCGGCAGCCTTGCGGCGCCGCGCCGGTGCCTTCTCCTGCGCCTTGCCCGAGGCCGGTGCGACCAGCCCCTGCAGGAACTGGCCGGTGTAGCTGGTGGGGTGCGCCGCGATCTGCTCCGGCGTGCCCTGTGCCACGACCGTGCCGCCGCCGGAACCGCCCTCCGGCCCCATGTCGATGATCCAGTCGGAGGTCTTGATGACGTCGAGGTTGTGCTCGATGACCAGCACCGAGTTGCCCTTCTCGACCAGCCCGTTGATCACCAGCAGCAGCTTGCGGATGTCCTCGAAGTGCAGGCCGGTGGTCGGCTCGTCGAGGATGTAGATCGTGCGGCCGTTGGAGCGCTTCTGCAGCTCCGACGCCAGCTTGACGCGCTGCGCCTCACCGCCGGAGAGGGTCGGCGCGGGCTGCCCGAGCCGCACGTAACCCAGCCCGACGTCGACGAGCGTCCGCAGGTAGCGGCTGATCGAGGTGATGGGGCCGAAGAACTCGGCGCCCTCCTCGATCGGCATGTCGAGCACGTCGGCGACGGTCTTGCCCTTGTAGTGGACCTCGAGCGTCTCGCGGTTGTAGCGCGCGCCCTTGCAGACCTCGCACGGCACGTAGACGTCGGGCAGAAAGTTCATCTCGATCTTGATGGTGCCGTCGCCGGAGCACGCCTCGCAGCGCCCACCCTTGACGTTGAACGAGAACCGCCCCGGCTGGTAGCCGCGCACCTTCGCCTCGGTGGTAGCGGCGAACAGCTTGCGGACGTGGTCCCACACGCCGGTGTAGGTGGCGGGGTTGGAGCGCGGGGTGCGCCCGATCGGCGACTGGTCGACGCGCACCAGCTTGTCGAGACCGTCGAGCCCGGTGATGCGGGTGTGCCGGCCCGGCACCTGCCGCGCGCCGTTGAGCTTGTTCGCCAGCACGGTCGCGAGGATGTCGTTGACCAGCGTCGACTTGCCTGAACCCGAGACGCCCGTGACGGAGACGAGGCACCCGAGCGGGACGTCGACGTCGATGCCGCGCAGGTTGTGCTCGCGCGCGCCGACGATCGTCAGCTGCCGCTTCGGGTCGACCTTGCGCCGCTTCTCCGGCACCGGGATGGAGCGCCGACCGGACAGGTAGGCGCCGGTCAGCGAGGTGTCGTGCGATTCGAGGCCCGCGACCGGGCCGCTGTGCACGATGACGCCGCCGTGCTCGCCCGCGCCGGGCCCGATGTCGACCGCCCAGTCGGCGGCCCGGATGGTGTCCTCGTCGTGCTCGACGACGATCAGCGTGTTGCCGAGGTCGCGCAGCCGGATCAGGGTCTGGATCAGCCTGCGGTTGTCGCGCTGGTGCAGCCCGATCGACGGCTCGTCGAGCACGTAGAGCACGCCGACCAGCCCGGAACCGATCTGCGTCGCCAGCCGGATGCGCTGCGCCTCGCCGCCGGAGAGCGACCCGGCCGCGCGGTCGAGCGACAGGTAGTGCAGCCCGACGTCGAGCAGGAAGCCCAGCCTGGCCTGCACCTCCTTGAGGATGCTGCCGGCGATCATGGATTGGCGGGTGTCGAGCACCATCCCGCCGAGGAACTCCGAGCACTCCGACACTGACATCGCCGACACCTCGGCGATCGAGCGTTCGCCCTGGTCGCGGTGGGTGAGGGTGACGGCGAGCACCTCCGGCTTGAGCCGGGCGCCCTTACAGACCGGGCACGGCACGTCGCGCATGTAGCCCTCGTACTTCTCGCGCGCGTACTCCGAGTCGGTCTGGTCGAGCCGTCGCTCCAGGAACGGGATGACGCCCTCGTAGTTGGCGTAGTACGAGCGCTCGCGGCCGTAGCGGTTGCGGTAGCGCACGTGCACCTGGTCGCCGCTGCCGTGCAGCACGGCCTTCTGCGCCGCGGCGGAGAGCTTGCGCCACGGCGTGTCCATGCGGAACCCGACGGCGGACGCCAACCCCTCCAGCAACCGCCCGAAGTACTCGGACGTGTGACCGCCCGCCCACGGCGCGATCGCACCGCCCGCGAGGCTCTGATCGGGATCGGGGACGACCAGCTCGGGATCGACCTCCTTCTTGATCCCGATGCCGGTGCACTCGGGGCACGCACCGTACGGCGAGTTGAACGAGAACGTCCGCGGCTCCAGCTCGTCGAGCGCCAGCGGGTGCCCGTTGGGGCAGGCCATGCGCTCGGAGAAGCGGCGCTCGCGCTGCGGGTCGTGCTCATCGAGGTCGACGAAGTCGAGCACCACGAGCCCGTCGGCGAGCCGCAGCGCCGTCTCGACGGAGTCGGTGAGCCGTTGCTTGGCCGAGCCCTTGACGGAGAGCCGGTCGACCACGACGGCGATGTCGTGCTTCTCCTGCTTCTTGAGCTTCGGCGGGTCGGTCAGCATGTGCACGGTGCCGTCCACCAGCACGCGCGAGTAGCCCTGGCCCTGCAGGTTGGTGAACAGGTCGACGAACTCGCCCTTGCGGGTGCGCACGACCGGGGCGAGCACCTGGAAGCGGCTGCCCTCCTCCATCGCCAGCACCTGGTCGACGATCTGCTGCGGGGTCTGCTTCTCGATCACGTGGCCGCACACGGGGCAGTGCGGCACGCCCGCGCGGGCGTAGAGGAGCCGCAGGTAGTCGTAGACCTCGGTGATCGTGCCGACCGTCGAGCGCGGGTTGCGGTTGGTGGACTTCTGGTCGATCGACACCGCGGGCGAGAGCCCCTCGATGAAGTCGACGTCGGGCTTGTCCATCTGCCCGAGGAACTGGCGCGCGTACGCCGAGAGGGACTCGACGTAGCGCCGCTGCCCCTCCGCGAAGATCGTGTCGAACGCGAGGCTCGACTTGCCCGAGCCCGAGAGCCCGGTGAACACGACGAGGCTGTCGCGCGGCATGTCGAGATCGACGCCGCGCAGGTTGTGCTCACGGGCGCCGCGCACCACAAGACGATCGGCCACGGTGAGGAGCCTCCTGAGTTCGCCAGCTGGGCTGTGTGTCGACGTGCAGGTTTCGACAGGCCCGTTTCCATGCTAGGCGCGGCCACCGACAAAACCGGATCGGCGGTCGGGCGCCTGTGGCGGACCCGACGATCGGCGCGCCGGTCGGGGCCGGCCGCCGTGATCGAGCATCGCACAAGCGTTCGAAGATCATATGTCGGGGGCCCCGACCCGGATCGGGTACGACCGCCGTCAGCCCGAGCCGAGCCGCGCGAGCAACCGCGCGGACTGCCGTGCCGTGAGGTCGGGGAGGTACGCCCGCCCGATCGCGTACCCGATCGCCGGCAGCGCCGCCGGATCGGGGTAGGCCAGGTGCAGCGGCGCGTAGGTGGGCTGGAACTTCGCCTTGAACGCCAGCAGCGAGCGGAACCCGTAGACCGGTTCGAGCGCGGCCCCGAGCGCGTCGAGCACACGCTGCAGGCGTTTGCCGCCCTCGTCGTTCTCCGCCCGCGCCAACGGCGAGCCGGAGAGCGACAGGAACAACGCACCCTCTTCCTGCAGGTCGCGGGCGGCGGACCCGACGAGGAACTCGGAGACGCCGCGGAAGCCGCTCCCGGTCCGGCGACGCATGAAGTCGAGCGTCCAGCCAACGACCACGCCCTCCCGGTGCACCGGGAGCCAGCTGGTGACGCCGTGCACGGTTCGGTCGGCGTCGACCGCGACGAGGCAGCGCACCTCCCGGTCGGCCAGCTCGGCCAGCCCGCCCAGCGTGAAGCCCATCTCGGGGAGCCCCTTGTCGGCGACCCACTCCTCGCTGATCGTCGCGATCTGGTCGGTGAGCGCGAGCGGCGCGTCCGCGTAGGTGATCCACTCGGCGGTGATGCCCTGCTTGGCCGCCTTGTTCAACGCCGTGCGCACGTCCTGCCAGCGGCGACCGGTGAACGTCAGCCCTTCGAGCGGCAGCACGATCTCCTCCGCGACCTGCACCGACTTCCAGCCGAGTGCATCGCAGGCATCGCGAGTCGCGCCGGTGACGCTGTAGAAGGCCGGCGTCCAGCCCCGGTCGGCGCAGAACGCGGCGAACCCCGCGACGGCGTCGGCCCGCCGGTCGGCGCGCCCGATCGGATCGCCGGTGGTGACGGCGACGGCGCCGATCACGCGGTAGGCGACCGCGGCGCCGTCGGTGAACCAGTAGGAGTTGCCGGCCCAGGTCGTGAGCCAGGCGAGGTCGCTCCCGCCGTGCTCCGTGACGAGCGCGCGGGCCCTGGCGGCGTCGCCGGCCTGCGGGTCGCGCCGCATGCGCACGAAGCCGAGCAGCAGCTCCACGGCCACGACCAGCCAGAACACGCCGCCCGTCCACTCGAACAGCAGCGTCGCCAGCCACCCCTCCGGCAGGAACGCCGGCTCGACCTCACCGAGGTAGCCGGGCGGCAGGAGGCGCAGCGGGAGGTCCTGGACCAGCTGCGCGGTCGTCGGGGGCCGGTCGAACTGCGCCGCGACGGCCGTCCCGCCGCCGACGTAGAGCACGCCGACGGCCACGAGCGCCACGGCGATGGCCACGAGGGTCCGGCGGAACGCGCCGGCCGGGGCGCGGGCGGAGAAGTTCGCGCTGGTCAGGACGAGCAATACGGCGACGAAGAGCGGCACGGCCGCCGGCAGCACCTGCTCGAGTGCTTGGTGCACACCTGGCGCGCTCCCGTAGACGACGAGCTGCTCGCGCGGGATCGTGCTGATCAGCACGCCGAGCCAGGCGCCGAGCACTGCGAGCACGATGTTGAGCCACACCCCGAGCGCCCACGCCGCCCGCCGTCCTCTGCGCAGCCCCTCCGCGACGACCAGCAGCAAGATCACCGGCGACGCCGACGCGAGCGCCGGCCCCCATCCGGAAAGCCGCAGCTGGGCCTGCAGGAACCGGCACGCCGACGCGTCGCCGGTGGCGCAGATCTGCAGCACGGTGTCGGCGTCCGGCGGCGGCGAGAGCACCAGGAACTGCAGCACCGACAGCGGCCCGATCGGCTTCCCGACGAACGCCGCGAGCACCGGACCCACCGCGGAAGCCGCGACGACCAGCGCGACCAGCACCCGCGTCTCGTTGCGGGTGGCGGGGCCGGGCCTGCGGTCGGGATGGCCCAGCAGCAACGGACCGGCCGCCAACCCGACGATGCCCGCGGCCAGCAGCACGACGTCGTCCAGCTCGCCCGAGTAGGCGACCAGCACGATCGCGGTGGTCAGCAACACCAGCCGCAGCCGGCGCCGCCACAACGCCGAGAGCCTGCTGCTCACAGCGAGACCGAGCCCGACCGCGCCCGGCGCGCCGCCGACCGTGAGCTGCGCGGCCAGCTGGCCCGCCCACCGGCCACCACCTGCGGCTGCCGCCGCGACGAGCCCGCTCGCCAGCACCACGCCGACCACCTGCGTCGCGACCAGCAGCAACGCGGTGCGCCACGCGCCGATCCGGCGTTCCGCGACGGGGCCGGCGACGATCAGCAGCACCGTCGTGAACAGGTGCCCGCCGAGCCCACCCCAGAACACCGTCGACACCAGCGGGGTCCACCAGCGGTGCGCGGCGAGCGGGCCGGGGCCGGTCCCGACGGCGGCGAGCAGCTCCGGCGACGGGCCCGCCAGCGTGCCCGCCCCGATCCCGACGGCCCAGCAGACCACGATCAGCAGGCACGTGAGCGGCGCCCGGCGGGCCGCACGGGCCAGCGTCGCGGGCATTCCACGTGCATGGCGCAGCACGGTCACGTCGGTTCCCGATCGTCGGTGCGCACGTGGCGAGCCTGCCGTAGTTGTACGGAGACGCCACGCGCCGCCCGTCGATACGGTGAACACGGGTTGGGGCCGGTGGCGGACCAGGAGGAACGCATGGTGTTCAAGCGGCTCAAGGCGCGGTTCGGCGGAGGAACCTCGATCGACACGCAGGTGCGCACGCCGGTGGCGTGGCCGGGCGGGACGCTCGAGGGCACCGTCGACATCCTCGGCGGTGAGTTCGAGCAGGAGATCAGCTACCTCGAACTGACGATGGTGGCGCGCGTCGAGGTCGAGACGGACGACTCGGAACACCACTCCGAGGAACGGTTCGCCCGCCAGCGCGTGGCCGGGGCGTTCACGCTGCACCCCGCACAGCGGATGTCGGTGCCGTTCTCGCTGGCCGTGCCCCTGGAGGCGCCGTTCAACATGATCGGGCAGCACGAGCTCGGCGGGGTGCGGCTCGGCGTGCGGACCGAGCTGGAGATCCAGCGCTCGACGGACAAGGGCGACTTCGACCCCATCCGCATCGGGCCACTGCCCGCGCAGCAACGGGTGCTGGCCGCGTTCGACCGGATCGGCTGCCGCTTCCGCCACTCCGACCTGGAACGCGGCCGCATCCCCGGCTCGACCCTGAACTTCTACCAGGAGCTGGAGTTCGCTCCCCCGCCCGAGTTCGCCGGCGGCATCGCCGAGCTGGAGGTGACGTTCATCGCCGGGCCGCACGCGATGGACATCCTGATCGAGGGCGACCGCAGGGGCGGCTTCCTCGACTCCGGTGGCGACAGCGTGCACCGCTTCAGCGTCGGGTACGGCGACGTCGACCACCAGGACTGGGAGGGGCTCCTCCGCCAGCACCTGCACGAGCTGGGGCGCAGGCGGGGGCTCTTCGGCTGACCAGGGGCGGGAGCGCGCGAGCGGGGATGCGTGCGTGCCGCACGCGAGGGCAGGAAAGCCACTTTCCTGCCCTGTGAGGGCCGGAAAGTGGCTTTCCTGCCCTCCCCCGGGACCCACCGCCCTCGGGGGCGAAGAGCTACCGTGGCCTGGTGACGCCACGGCCGGCTTTCGTGCTCCACGAGCACCAGCGGCCGCGCCACCACTTCGACCTGCGGCTCGAGGAGGACGGCGTCCTGCGCTCCTGGGCGGTGCCGCGCGGCCTGCCAGTGCGCTCCGGCGCCAACCGGCTCGCCGTCGCCGTCCCGGACCACGACATGGACCACCTCACCTACACCGACGCGGAGAAGTCGATCGCCGACATCGGGTGGTGGGAGGAGCACGACCGCAACGAGCGGCGGATCGTCTTCACGCTGCACGGCCGGGAGGGCGCGCGCCGCTACGCGCTCATCCGCACGCAGCAGGACTGGCTGCTGCACCTCACGAAGGAGCAGCCCGGGTGATCAGGGCCGGTCGGCGAACCACGCTTCGTCCACCGGCAGCAGCTCGACCTCCTGCGGAGCCCGGAGGAACCCCGCGGCACCGATCGCGGCGACCGTCTCGCGGTAGTCCGCGGCCGATTCCAGAGCCTCGACCGCCTGCTCGTCTCGCCACAGCGTGATCACGGCCCGGCCACCGTCGATGCGGGTGAACAGCACCCCTACCAGCCCGTCCTGCCTGCGGAACATCGGCAGCGAGCGCTCCTCGACGAACCGCTCGTACTCGTCGGTCCGCGCTTCGTCCAGCCCGGTCCGCCAGATCCGCGCGATCACGCGACCCCCAGCAACCGGTGCGCGGTGTCCGGGTCGCGCCGGAACTCCGCCGTCGGCACCTCGTGCACGATCGCACCCTTCTCCATCACCGCGATCCGGCCGGCGGCCTCGAACGCGAGGTGCAGGTCCTGCTCGACGAGCAGCACCGCGACCCCTTCGTCGCGCATGGTCGCGATGACCAGCCCGATCTGCTCGACGATCGCGGGCGCGAGCCCGTCGGACGGCTCGTCGAGCAGCACCAGCCGCGGGTTCGTGAGCAGGGCGCGCGCCACGGCGAGCATCTGCTGCTCGCCACCGGACAGCTGGCCCGCGTAGTGCCGTCGCCGCTCGGCGAGCCGCGGGAGCAGGTCGAGCACGCCGTCGACGGTCCACGTGCCCTTCCGGGAACGGGAGGCCAGCGCGAGGTGCTCGGCGACGGTCAGCGTCGCCCACACCCGACGGCCCTGCGGGACGAGCGCGACACCGGCCTTCGCGATCAGGTCGGGGCGCTTCCCGACCAGCTCGACGCCGTCGAGCCGCACCGAGCCCGCCGTCACCGGCACGAGCCCCATCAGCGTCATGACCAGCGTCGACTTGCCGGCGCCGTTGCGGCCCAGAAGCGCGAGCGTGGCGCCGCGCTCGATCTCCAGGTCGACCCCGTTGAGCACGGTGCTGCGGTCGTAGCCGGAGACGAGCCCGGCGACGGACAGGAACGTCATGCGAGGAACAGCTCCTCTCGACGGCCCGCACCCAGGTAGGCCTCGCGCACGGCGTCGCTCGCGCGCACCTCGGCGGGCGTCCCGGAGAGCAGCACCTTGCCCAGGTGCAGCACGGTCACGGAGTCGGCCAGCGCGAAAACCAGGTCGAGGTCGTGCTCGACGAACAGCACCGTGATCTCGGCCGGCAGCCCGGCGAGCAGCTCGACCAGTCGGGCCCGCTCGGCGGGCGACATCCCGGCCGCCGGCTCGTCCAGCAGCAGCACCGTCGGCCGGCAGGCAAGCGCGAGCGCGACCTCCAGCTGTTTGCGCTCGCCGTGCGAGAGCGACGCGACGGCGACGTGCTCGCGGCCGTCGAGCCCCACGTCGGCGAGCAGCTCGGCGGCCCGCTCGGCCACCGCGGGCTGTTTGCGCGGGACCAGCGAGATCCGGCCGCCGCCGTGCCGCTGCGCCGCGAGCGCCACGGTCTCGGCCGCCGTCATCGACGCGAACAGGCTCGCGTGCTGCAGCGTCTGGCTCATCCCCAACCGGCACCGCTTGGCCTCCGACAGGCCCGTGACGTCGCGGCCGGCCAGCTCGACGCTGCCCGCGTGCGCCTTCATCGTGCCGGTGACCAGCTTGAACAGCGTGGACTTGCCGGCGCCGTTCGGGCCGATCAGCGCGTGCCGCGCGCCGGCGCCGACGGCCAGGTCGACCTCGGAGACGGCCGCGAGCGCACCGAACGACCGGGACAGGCCGACGCACTTCAGCACGCTCATCGGCGTCTCCGGTAGATCCGCAGCCCGGCCGCCCCGCGCGGCAGCAGGTACACCACCAGCACGAAGACGATGCCGAGCACGAGCGTCCCGTGCCCGTCGAGGCTCGGGCCGAGCGCGTCCCTGATGATGATCACCAGCGCCGCGCCGAGGCAGGCACCCCACAGCGACCCGGCCCCACCGATGATCACCGCGAGCAGTGCGAACGACGCCGTCGCGAAGCCCATGTCGGCCGGTGTGACCAGCCGCTGCTGCGCGACGAGCAGCGCACCGGCCAGTCCGGCCACCGCGCCCGCCATGACGATCACGGCGTACTTGTAGCGCGCGGTGGAGTAGCCGAGCGCGCGCATCCGCGGCTCGTTGTCGCGGATGCCGCGCAGGGCGGCGCCGAACGGCGAGCGCGCGACCATCACCACGAGCGCGAACCCGATCACGCCGACGGCCAGCACGTACCAGTAGGTGAAGCCGGCGTTGGCCAGCGGCGTCCCGGCGAGCCGGACCGCGGGGATGCCGGTCAGGCCGTTCGCGCCGCCGGTGACGGTCTCCCAGGTGTCGGCGAGCTGCTGCAGCGTCTCGCCGATCGCGAGGGTGAGCATGAGGAAGAACACGCCGTGGCTGCGGACCGTCACCCAGCCCGTCAACGCTGCGGCCAGCGCCCCGAAACCGGCCCCGACCAGCAGCGGGACCGGCGCCTCCGCCGTCACGTTGATCGAGACCCAGCCCGCGGCGTACGCGCCGGCGCCGAGGTAGGCGGCGTGGCCGAGCGACGGGAGGCCGGTGACCCCGACGAGCAGGTCCAGGCTCACGGCGAACAACGCGAACACCAGCACCCGCGTGAGCGTCGTCGTCGCGAACGGGGCCAGCATGAACGGCGCTGCCGCGAGCACGACCAGCACGGCGACCGCGATGATCCCGGTCCGCGCACGGGTCACCCGTGGTGCCGACGCCGGCGCGCCGCCCGGGACGGTCGGGGCCTCGATGGCGGTCACCGCGCACCCGCCGTTCCGACCGGGCCGCCGAAAAGCCCTTGCGGGCGCAGCACCAGCACCAGCGCGAGCGCGGCGAACAGGATGAACGAGGAGAGGTCGGGGAGGAGGTACTTCCCGACGATGTCGACCTGCCCGATGATCAGGGCCCCGATCAGCGCGCCGCGCACCGAGCCCAGCCCGCCGATCACGACGACGACCAGCGCGAGGATGAGCACGGTCGCGTCGAGGCCCGGGCGGGCGCCGTAGATCGGTCCGCCGAGCACACCCGCCGTCGTCGCGAGCACCGAACCGATCGCGAACACGGCGGCCTTGACCAGCCGGTTGTCCACGCCGAGCACGGAGACCATCTCGCGGTCGGCGACGGTCGCCCGGACCAACGCGCCCAGCCGGGTGCGTTCGACGACGAGGTAGACGGCCAGCGCGAGCACGGCCCCGACCCCGATGATCACCAGCCGGTAGGTCGGGTAGCTCACGCCGAACACCTGCACCGAGTCGTTCAACCCGGGCGGCGCGGCGACCGAGAGCGGGTCGTCGCCGAAGACGATCGCGAGCACCTCCGCCGCCACCAGCGCGACCCCGAGCGTCAGCAACGCCTGGTCGAGGTGCGAGCGCTTGCGCAGCGGCTCCGTCATGAGCGAGAGCAGCCCACCGCCGACGAGTCCGAACACGGCGGCCAGGCCGAGTGCGCCGAGGAAGCCGCCCCAGCCACCGGCGAACGTGGCGCCGAGGTAGGCGCCGCAGAGGAACAGTGCGCCGTGCGCGAGGTTCAGGACGTCCATCATCCCGAACACGATCGAGAGCCCCACGGCCAGCACGAACAGCAGGAAGCCGACCGAGAACCCGTTCAGAACGCTGACGAGCATGTCAGAGCGGCTGGCTCTGCTGGCCGAGATCCTGCACGACCGCGTTGACGAGGGTGCCGTTCACCTTCTCCACCTTGCGCAGGTACAAGTTCTGCTTCGGGGTCTGGCCGTCGAACGTCCACGGGCCGCGGGGGCTGTCCTCGACGGTGCCGATGCCGCCGAGCGCGCCCGCGATCGAGTCGCCGTCCAGCGCCGTTGCGGTGCGCAGCGCGCGGTTGAGCACGTTCGCGGCGTCGTAGGTCTGCGCGGAGAAGCAGCTGGGCGACTCGCCGTACTTGGCTGTGTAGCTCTCGACGAACGCCTTGTTGGCCGGGTTGTCGAGCTGGTCGCTGTAGTGCAGCGTGGTCTGCACGCCGAGCGCGGCATCGCCCTGCTGGGGCAGCACGTTGCCCTCGGTGAGGAAGCCGGAGCCGTAGAGCGGGATCGTCGAGGCGAGCCCGAACTGCGCATACTGCCGGACGAACGTGATCGCCTCGGAGCCGGAGAAGAAGCAGAACGTCGCCTTCGCGCCGGACTGCTGGATCTGGGTGAGGAACGGCTGGTAGTCCGACGTCTTCCCGAACGCGGGCTTCGCCGTGCCGACGACCTTCCCGCCGCCGGCCTCGAACGTCTTCGTGAAGCCGGCGATCACCTCGGTGCCCGCGGCGTAGTCGGGGGCGAGCGCGAACACACCATCCTTGAAGCCCGACTGCGCGAGGTGGGTGCCCATCGCGGCCGAGACCTGCGCGTTCGTGAACGACGTCCGCCAGATGTACGGAGTGCGCTTCGCGCCGGTGACGTCACCCGCGCCCGCGTTGGTGACGACGAGCAGCTTCTTCGACTCGGTGAGCAGGTTCGCGACCCCGAGCGCGGTGGCCGAGTTGACCAGCCCGACGACGACGTCGACGTTGTCGCTCTGCAGCACCTTCTGCACGGCGGGCTGGCCGGTGTTCGGTGTCTCACCCTCGTCGGCGACGACCGTCTCGACCGTGTAGTTGCCGAACTTGCCGCCGTTCTGCCCCAGCCACAGCTCCCAGCCGCGCTGCATGTCCGTCCCGAGCGCCGCGTACACGCCCGACTGCGGCACGACGAGCCCGACCTTCACCGCGCCGCCCCCGCCGCCACCGGCGGGCGCGCCACCGCCGCCACCGCCCACGCTGCTCCCGCACGCGGCGAGGACCGGCACCGATGCGGCTGCACCGAACAGCGCCAAGAGGCGCCTGCGGGAGATCGAAGGGTGTTCCATGGCTGACGGCTCCTCGTTGCGCGCAACGCCGGGGTGGAGTGTCGACGGATCGTTGTCGAGCGGACGACGAGCTGTCAACGATCTGGGTGAATCAGTCATCGACCGCGATCCAACCGTGACGCGTCGTCACGCGTGGCGTCGGGGCGCCTACGCTGTGGCCCGTGGACGTCCTCGAGTACTCCGGTCACACCGATCCCGGCGGCGCCGCGATCCGCCGCGACCTCGCCGCGTTGAGCATCACCAAGATCTCGGTCGGCCCGATGGACAACAACGCCTACCTCCTCGTGTGCCGAGCGACGAACGAGGCGCTGCTGGTCGACGCCGCGAACGAGCCGGACCGGCTCGCCGACCTCGTCGGCGCCTCCGACTCGCGGCCCGAGCTGCGCCATCTCGTCACCACGCACCGCCACCCCGACCACTGGCAGGCGCTCGGCGCGGTCGCCGGCATGTTCCAGACCCGCCAGATCGCGCACCCGCTCGACGCGACCGAGCTGCCGGTGCCCATGGACGAGCTGGTCGAGCACGGCGACACCGTGCGGTTCGGCGAGATCGAGCTCGACGTCGTGCACCTGCGCGGCCACACCCCCGGCTCGATCGCCCTCGTCTACCGCGGCGGGGAGCACCCGCACATCTTCACGGGCGACTCCCTCTTCCCCGGCGGGCCGGGCAAGACCGCGGGCCCCGCCGAGTTCGGGTCGCTCATGGACGACCTCGAATCACGTGTGTTCGGGGAGCTGCCCGACGAGACGTGGGTGTACCCGGGGCACGGGGACGACACGACGTTGGGCAAGGAGCGCCCCTCGGTGCCGGAGTGGCGCGAGCGCGGCTGGTGAGCGTTCGTCGGTCCCACGAATTCGATTGCCCTGATCGGGAGTCTGAATCGGTGGAACCGTCGATGCCGTCGTGGCCAGACGTGGCACCCCGCCACGGAAGGGTCGTGCTGCGAGAGTTCGAGCCCGGCGACGTCGACATGGCGCTGGACCTCGCGACCGACCCCTACGTGCCGCTGATCGGGACCCTGCCCGCGCACGCCGACCGCGACCAGGCGAGCGCGTGGGTCGAACAGCAACGCCGGCGCCTCACCGAGGGCGTGGGCTTCGCATTCGCGATCGCCGATCACTCCACCGGGAAGGCCCTCGGGCTGATCGGGCTGTGGCTGTCCGGCTGGCCGCACGGGCGGGCCAGCGTCGGCTACAGCGTCGCACCCCTCGCCCGAAGGACCGGGGTGGCCACGGACGCGCTACGAGCTCTGGTCGACTTCGCCTGGACGATCCCGGAACTGTTCCGACTCGAGGCCTACATCGAGCCGTTCAACACGCCGTCGCAGCGGGTGGTCAGGCGAGCCGGTTTCGAGGTGGAGGGCCTGCTGCGCAGCCACCAGGAGATCGGCGGGGCCCGCCGTGACCTGCTGCTCTACTCCCTCATCAGGCTCGAATGACCCCGTGCGGGAGTGGCGCTCGCTCAGCTGGTAAGACCGTCCACAACGACGTTTTGGCTGTTTGTTAGCGCTCACATCAGCCAAAACGTCGTTGTCGTCGCTCAGCCCATGCGGATGCTCGGGTCGATGAACTCGTTGGTGTAGAGCGTCTCGGGCGCCGGGACCGTCGGGATCGCGCCCTGCGCCTGCTGGAGCGGGCCGAAGGTGGAGACGATCTGCGCCATGCGCGCCGGGTCGAACTGCCCGAACACACCCGAGGCCGGGTCGTTCGCCACCAGCTTCTTGTCGCGCAGGGCCTTGACGGCGTAGTCCGCGACGCCCGCCGAGTAGCTCCAGCCCGTCTGGTACGCGCCGACGAGCTCGACGAGCAGCGCGTTGGTCGGGCCGGGGTCGGCCAGGTAGTCCAGCTGGGCCCGCTGCATGATCGGCACCAGCTTCTTCAAGCACGGCCGCAGCTGTTCGAGCCGGTCGGCGCGCACCGAAAGCGCCGACGGGTAGACGGAGTAGCCGTAGTCGGCGAGCTTCTGGCTGGCCACCGGCCGCCCCCACGCGGGGAGCTCGCGCTGGTAGACGTAGGGCTCGGTGGTGACGTAGCCCTGCTGCACGATCTTCGGGTCGGAGACGAACCGCGCCGGCGTGCCCTCGTAGCTCGAGTCCACCTGGGCCGCGGTGATGACGCCCTGCCCCTCCAGCAGCTTGGTGACGATCGGGTCGGACGTCACGACGGGCACGCCGCTCGCGGCCGCGTCGCGCAACGTCTGCGCGCCTGGGTGCGACGCCGGGTCCCACATGAGCATCAGCGGGCTCGTCGTCAGCTGCGAGACGACCGCCACGACCGGCTGCTTGGCGGTCGCGGCAATGGCGACGTCCGAGTACACCGTGCCGAGCACGATCGACTCGTCGAGCTGCATCAGTGCGGGCACCGGCTGGTAGCTGACGTTCGGCCCGCCGGGGCGGACCTCGATGTCGACGCCGGTGTCGACGCCCTGCGCCACGAGCGAGCCGCGCACCAGCTTGGCGTTGGCGTCGATCGTCCGGTCGGGCCCGACCAGGCTGTACATGCCGCCGTGCTCGGCCTCGGGCTGCCAGTCCTGCTGCATGACGACGGTCGCGGGGCAGTCCCCGGTGAGATCGAGCGGGCCGCGGGACGGTGCGGCCGGGCCGGACGGGGCCGCGGCGGGAGCCGGCTCGCTCCCCGCGCACGCGGTGAGCACGAGTGCCGCAGCGAGGGTCGTGGCACCGAACGTGGCCCGCAAGCCGGTCGCTCGTCTCATGAAGGAGCACTCCTGACGGTCAGTGGTGGGTTTCGGCAATGTACCGATCGGGCGAATGCCGGCTCATCGGGATGATCGGATGCCGGAGTGGAGACGGACCGTGCTGGGCGCAAGGATGGGGACCGTGAGCGACTCGACGCCGAACCCACACGCCAACACCGGTATCGACACGACCGTGCCGCACTCCGCGCGGGTCTGGAACTACTGGTTGGGCGGAAAGGACAACTACGCCGTCGACCGCAAGACCGGCGACGCCGTCATCGCGGTGTATCCGCAGATCAAGGTGAACGCGCGGGAGTCGCGCAAGTTCCTGAAGCGGGTGGTGGGCTTCCTGGCCGGCGAGGCCGGCATCCGGCAGTTCCTCGACATCGGCACCGGGCTCCCGACCGCGGACAACACCCACGAGGTCGCGCAACGCATCGCGCCGGACGCCAAGGTGGTCTACGCCGACAACGACCCGCTGGTGCTCGCGCACGCGCGGGCGCTGCTCATCGGCACCCCGGAGGGCGAGACCAAGTACCTGCACGCCGACGTCCGCGAGATCCCGGACCTGATGCGGGGTGCGGCGGAGATCCTCGATTTCTCCCAGCCGGTCGCGGTGCTCATGCTGGGCGTGCTCGGGCACCTCGACGACACCGACGAGGCACGGGCGGTGGTCGCGCAGATCCTCGACCGGGTGCCGTCGGGCAGCTACCTCGCCATCAGCGACGCGATCCTGACCGAGGAGCGCCGGATCGCCGAGGAGACCTACTCGAAGACCGACGGCGTGCACTACCACGCTCGCCCGCCCGAGGCGATCGCGTCGTTCTTCGACGGGCTGGAGTGGGTCGAGCCGGGCTTCCAGTCCGTCTCGCTCTGGCGGGCCGACCCCGCGGCCGACGAGCCCGAGACGCAGGGCGAGAACGTCCAGCCGCTGGCGGCGGTGGTGCCCGTCGACCAGTGGGGCGGGGTCGCGCGCAAGCCGTAGACGGCAAGGGACGGGCGGTCGCACGCGAGGGCAGGAAAGCCACTTTCCGGCCCTCACAGGACCTGAAAGTGGCTTTCCTGCCCTCCCCCGGGGTCGCGGGGTCCCGGGGTAGCGCCGTCGTCAACCGGCGGTTGCGCAGTCGAGCAGCACGAACCCTGGCGGGCCGGCGGGCGGGCCGGCGGGCACCGCGACGGTGCCGCCGGTGGCCGGGTCGATCGGCGTGCAAGCCTGCAGCGCCCACTTGATGGCGTCAACGGCCGGGCCGGAGATGACCTCGGTCAGGCCGCCGGGCGTCGGGGCGAGCACGAAGCGGACCTCACCGGAGCGGACGTGCTCGCGGAACCCGTCGAACGTCGGGTGCAGGTCGCTGCCGTTGAACCCGCCCATGGTCATCACGGGTGCGCCGCCCGTCGCGACGGTGAACGGTGCCGCGGCGTTGGCCGACAGCGTCGCGAGGACCCACTTCGCGTCCCCGCGGTTGCGGAGGAGGAACTCGACCTTCGTCTGGTCGGCGGTCGGGTACATGCTCGCGGCGAGGGCCGCCGCCAGTTCCGGCGGCACCCCGGCGATTCCTTCCCGGCCCTGCTGGTTCGCGAGCGGGTTGAACGAGATCAGCGGCTGGGACGTGGTCACCGCGGTCCAGACCACGGGACCGGCCAGCGCGCTCACCAGCGCCAGCGCCCCGACCGCTGCCGCGGCGGCCCGCGAGTTCCGCACGACCGCGACGGCCACCGCGCCGAGCCCCGTGACCAGCACGACGACGGGCAGCCACGTCGGGAACTGCGCGGAGGTGACGAGCAGGACGTACCCCGCCCCGGAGAACGCGCTCACCACCAGGGCGAGCAGCGCGGCGGTGCCGTACCGGGCTCCCCGGCGCCACGCCGTGAAGCCCAGCGCGCCGCCGATCCCGGCCAGCGCCGCGAGCGCCGGCGCCAGCATGCTCGTGTAGTAGGGGTGCAGCACCCCGTTGGCGAAGCTGAGCACCACCCAGCACGTCAGGAGCCAAGCGGCGAACAGGACGACGGCGCCGACCGCGGGGTCGGTGCGCCTGCGGCCGCGCAGCGCGAGCGCCGCCACCACTGTGGCCACCACGGCCAGCGGCAGCCACCACGCGGCCTGGTCGACGAGCGCGTCACCGAACAGCCGTCCGGGTCCGGGCGTACCACCACGCCAGGCCACGCCCGAGAGCATCGCGGAGACGATCGGGTTGTCGATGTGTTCGGCGCCGCCGGCGTGGCCGGCGCTGATGCCGACGATCCGGCCGAGGATGGTGCCGTCGGGGCTGTCCGCCACCCACGGCGGGTTCGCGACCAGCAGGTACACCAGCGCGGGCCAGGCCAGGCAGGCGGCGACGAGAGTTGCGCCGGCCCCGGCCAGTCCGGCGATCCGACGACCGAGCGAGCCCCCACCGGCGACGAGCCAGAGCAGCGCGAATGCCGGAACCACGACGAGCATCTGGACTGTCTTGGCGTCGAACGCGAGCGCGAGGAAGACCGTGGCCGCGAGGAGCGGGCCGATCCGCCCGCGGCGGACCGCCCGGATGGCCATCCAGGCTGCCAGCAGCAGCATCAGCACCATGAACGAGTCGGGGTAGTTGTCGCGATCGATGGCGACGTTGACCGGGCTCACGGCGAGCCCGAACGCCGCCAGCAGCGAAGCCGCGACGCCCACGGCGCCCCGGCCGAGCGCCTCCCGCACGGCGAGTCCGAGCACCAGCACAGCGCCGATCCCCGCGACGGCCATGGGCAAGAACAGCGTCGCCCAGCTGAGGCCGAAGACCTTGATCAGCAGCGCGGACGGCCACAGCCACACGGGTGGCTTGTCCATCGTGGAGAACAGCGAGGTGTCCATGCTGCCGGTCAGGAACGCCGTCCAGTCCTCGGACATGCTCAGCGCGGTGGCCGTGTAGTACAGGTTCCCGAGGCCGCTGGTCGTCGGCCCGTTGACGAGCCGGACGATCGCCGCCAGCAGGATGCAGCCGGCGATGGCGAGCCACCACCCGCGGTTCCCGACACCGCTCCCCTCCGGGGCCGCTCGGGTCGGGACCGCTGTCGGCCGGGGTCGCACGTCTGTCGTCAAGGAATCTGCTGTCATGGCCCGAGGATGGGCGTCGGAGCTGCTCGTTCTCGTCTCCGCGCTTGCCCTCCACGCCTGCGCCGGAAGGGCCGCAATCCGGGAGTCGGCCCGGGTCAGGCCCGGCTGCCATCGTCGATCGGTCAGCACGCCGGTCCCCGAAGGAGCCCTGCAATGGAATCGTCGCTACTGCGCCGGATGACCGACGTCGAGACCCGGCACTGGTGGTTCCGGGAGAAGCGCAACATCCTCGCCCGGGCCGTCCGACGCCTGGGCCGGCCCGGACGCGCTCTGGACATCGGTGCCGCGGGCGGCGGCAACAGCGGGGTGCTGGTCGAGCACGGTTGGAGCACGGTTGCCGCCGACCTCTCCCCCACCGCCGTCGACATCGCCCGCGAGCGCGGGTTCGACGCCGTCGAGGCCGACGCGTGCGCCCTGCCGTGGGACGCCGGGACGTTCGACCTGGTGACGGCGTTCGAGATCCTCGAACACATCGAGCAGGACGGTATGGCGGTCGCGGAGATGTTCCGGGTGCTGCGTCCGGGCGGTACGGCGCTGATCACGGTGCCCGCCGACATGCGGTTGTGGTCGGCGCACGACGAGGCGGTCGACCACGTCCGCCGCTACGACCGCGAGGGTCTCTGCCGGCTCGTCGAGGCCGCGGGTTTTGTCGTCGACGAGGTGTGGAGCTGGAACGTGCTGCTCCGACCGGTCGTCGCCCGCCACCGGCAGCGCTCCAACGGTACTGACATCGACGTCCACATGCCGGCCGTGCTGAACCTGCTGCTCTTCGGGATCGTCGTGCTGGAGCGCTTCCTGCCGCTCGGCTCGCTGCCCGGGGTCTCGCTGATCCTGCGGGCGCACCGCCCCTGAGCGTCGACAACGACGTTTTGGCTGTTGTGAGCGCTAACAAGCAGCCATTACGTCGTTGTCGACGGCTACGCCGACCAGCCGAAACGTGGGACTCACCGTGCTGAAGGTGTCGACTCACCGGGCCGAAAGTGTCGACTCACCGTGCTGGAACTGGCGACTCGCTTGCCGTGGCGGCCCAGAGGGCCGTTAGGGCCGTCCGGAGGGTTCTCTGTGGGCGCCAATCGAGCACCTCGGCCGCCAGGGTGATGTCGGCTTGCTGCCAGGGCACGGCGGCGGAGCGGCTCGACGCCTCCCCTACCGGACGCACGTCACCGCGGTAGCCGCTCAGCGCGACCAGTTCCTCGACCAGCTCTCCCGCCACCGTGGCCCGGCCGCTGCCCACATTGACCGTCGAGGCGGTCAACGTGGGGATGTGGACGGCGGCGACGACCGCGCGCGCGACGTCCCGGACGTCTACGAAGTCGCGGACCGCGTCCAGCGGCCCGACCCGCACCGCGTCGCCCTCGGCCTGCGCACGCCGGATCTCGGCCGCCAGCGCACCCGGGAGCCCGGTGGTGGGCGCCCCGGGGCCGACGGGGTTGGTGACCCGCAGCACGACCGCGTCGAGCCCGAACGCCTTGGCCGCCTCGACGATCCGCGTGCCGGCCAGCTTGCTCATGCCGTATAGGCCGATCGGGCGCGCCGGATCGCTCTCGCGGCTCGCGTGGCCGGGGTCGACCCGTCCGTACTCGGCCGCGGAGCCCAGGTGCACGAGCCGAACCGCCGAGCCCGCCCGGGCGGCCGCAGCCACCAGCGCGGCCGGCAGGTCGATGTTCGCGCTCGCCAGGTCGAGCGGGTCGGCACCGGTGGCGCCGGCGCAGTTCACCAGCGCCACCGGCGTGCCGTCGCCGTTGATCAGGTCAACTAGACGCTCGGGCTGCGACCGCCCGATGGTCGTGACGTCCGCGCCCGCGGCGACCAGCTCACGCCGCACGTGCCGCCCGATGTACCCACCCGCCCCGGCCAGCACCACCCGCATCAGGCACCTCGGAGCAAGCTCGCCTGCATAGAGCCGAACTCGGAGTTCGCCTGGTCGTAGTCGTCGGGCCGCCCGATGTCGAGCCAGTAGCCGTCGAACGCGTACACGGCGGGCGACTCGCCGCGGTCGAGCAGGTCGAGCATCAGGTTGTCGAACCCGAACGGCACCCCGGCCGGGTAGCGCTGGAGCGTGCGCCGGCTCATGCCGTACACGCCCATGCTGACCTTGTAGTCGATCGTCGGCTTCTCGACGAAACGGACCACGTGCCCGTCCTCCGTCGTCATCACCCCGAAGTCGATGCGCACCTCGCGCTGGTAGCCGGCCACCGTCATCGGCGCGTCGTGCGCGATGTGGTGGCGGAGCACGTCGGCGTAGTCGATGTCGGTGAGGACGTCGCCGTTCATCACCAGGAAGTGCTCGGGGAGCCGGTCCAGCATGCCCAGGACGGCACCGAGGGTGCCGAGGGGGAAGTCCTCGACGACGTAGTCGATCCGCAGGTTCCAGCGGCTGCCGTCGCCGACGAACGCCCGGATCAGGTGCCCGAGGTGACCGATGGCGAGCGTCGCGCTCTCGAAGCCGCGCTGGGACAGCTGGTTCAGCAGGATCTCCAGGATGCAGAACTCGTCGCCGACCGGCATCAGGGGCTTCGGCAGCCGGGTCGTGTAGGGCCGCAGCCGGACGCCCTTGCCGCCGGCGATGATCACTGCGTGCGGGCCGGGTTCGGTGTTCACAGCGAGTACCCACCCTGCCTGCGCAGCGCGGCGTCGCCGCGGTTCCGGAACCACTCGATCGTGCGGAGCAGGCCGGCCCGCCGATCCACGAGCGGCTGCCACCCCGTGCGCTCCTGGAGCGCGGTGGCGTCGCACATCAGCCGCATGACCTCGGAGTCCTTCGGGCGCGTCCGCCGCTGGTCCTCGATGACGATCGCGTCGGTCCCGACCAGCTCGACGATCTCCGTCGCGAGCTGTCCGATCGAGACCTCCACACCGGTACCGGCGTTGAACAGCTCGCCGACGACGCTCGACGCGGGCGCCGTGCCCACGGCGAGGAAGGCGCCGACGGTGTCGCCCACGTAGGTGAAGTCGCGGATCGGGTCGAGCGCGCCCAGGCAGATCTCCCCGACACCCGCGAGCAGCTGCTCGATGATCGTCGGGATCACCGCCCGCGTCGACTGGCGTGGGCCGTAGGTGTTGAACGGCCGCAACGTCACCGCCGGCACACCGAAGCTCAGGTGGTACGACTCGACCAGCTTGTCCGCCGCCACCTTCGACGCCGCGTAGGGCGACTGCGCCTGCAGCGGGTGCGCCTCCGAGATGGGCACCGTCCTGGCGGTGCCGTAGGTCTCGCTGGTCGACGTGTGCACCAGCCGCGGCACCTCGCGCTCGCGCACGGCGTCGAGGACGTTCAGGGTCCCGAGGACGTTCGTGTCCACGTAGGAACGGGGCGCCTCGTACGAGTACGGGATCGCGATCAGGGCGGCGAGGTGGTAGACGACCTGCGCGCCGTCGACCAGCGCCCCGACGCACCCGCGGTCCCGGACGTCACCGAGCTGCACGTCCACCTCGGCCAGCACGTCGGGTGGGAGGGTGTCGAGCCACCCCCAGGAGCCGAACGAGTTGTAGAGCACCATGGCTCTGACCCGGTGCCCGTTCCGGACCAGCGCCTCCACCAGGTGCGAGCCGATGAAGCCCTCGGCCCCGGTGACTGCCACGACGTCCGACATCTGCTACCTCCGTGAGTGGGATCTGACGAGCCGGTGGAACCCCGTCACCGGCCATCGGCGGTGCGGGGCGCGGGGACCGCCCCGTGGATCTGCGCGAGGCCGCGCCGGCGCCGCACGAACCGGACCGCCGCCAATGCGATGACGTGGCCGACGACGCATCCGGCGACGACCAGGGCCACCACGTTCACGCCGACCGCAGGCAGGACGCCGAGCAGCACGAGGAACAGCGCGCCGTACAGGAGCGCGGTGCCTACGCCGATCGCGACGGAGCGGAGGAACCGGTGCGGCGCCGCGAGCGGCTGCCGCGTCCGCCGCAGGTGCGGCGGGATCGGCACGGTGGCGGTGCCACGCGCGTTGCGGACGGCCAGCCCCACGATGCCCCGGAGCATCTCCGCGACGGTCCGGCTGATCTCGACCGAGCTGTTCGGATCGTCCAGGCAGTCGATCGGCACCTCGTGGATGCGCATGCCGTGGCGTTCGGCGACGCAGAGCAGCTCCGTGTCGAAGAACCACCGGTCGTCACGCACGACGGGCAGCAGGGTGTGCACGACCTCGCGCCGGCCCGCCTTGAACCCGCACTGCGCGTCGGAGAACCGGGCACCGAGCAGCACCCGAAGCAGGAAGTTGTAGGTACGGGAGAGGCACGAGCGCAGCAGCGAGCGGTGCACGCTCGACCCGCGGGCGTGCCGCGTGCCGATGGCGAGGTCGCTGTGGCCCGAGACCAGCGATGCGACGAGCGGGAGGAACCCGTCGAGGTCGACGGAGAGGTCGGCGTCCATGTAGGCGACCACGTCGGCGGAGCTGCTCGCCCACGCGTGCCGCAGGGCCAGACCTCGCCCCAACTCGACGAGGGTGACGACGCGGACGCCCGGCAGCTCCGCGGACAGCACCTCGCCGATCTCCCGACTGCCGTCGGTGCTGGCGCTCTCGGCGATCGTGATCAGGAAGTCGTAGCGCAGGTTGGCCTGCAGGTAGGCGTGCAGCCTGCGGACGTTCGTGTCGAGTACCGACGCCTCGTTCCGGATCGGAACGACGACCTCGATCAATGGGGTCCTCGACGGCGCCACCGCCGACGCCTCCATGGTCGCTGTCATGTCCTGTCCTTCCCTGCCCGTGTCAGGCGTCGACGCGATCGGGTGCTGTGCCGAGCATCGACGACCCGGAGGTGAGCGGACGTCCTCCGGCTTGCGCCCGGTGCCGGGGCCTGCGATGGGTGATCAACTGCATGCCGAAGGCGGGCACCTCGAAGCGAGGTGCCCGACACGGGATTGCGCGGACGACTCAGGGCACCAGACCGGTGAGTTCGGCGTAGCCGCCCAGCTGCAGGCCGAGGCGATCGACGGCGTGGCGCAGGCGGGGGTCGGTGAGCCCGGCGACCTCGGTCTCCCAGCCGTAGTTCCACGCGTAATAGGCGCGGTCGGCGGCCGTGGGCGTGCCGGGATGGCAGTTCACCTCGATGCTCGCGGCCGGGCCGGCGGCCAGCCGCGCGATCAGGGCCTGCAGCACGTCGTGGTCCAGCCGGCCGGCCTCGTCGAGGCCGCCGAAGGCTGCCGGGAACACCAGTCCCGCGGCCGTGAGGCGGGCGGCGAGCGCCCGGCTCCACCGGCGCACGCCGATGGCCCGCGGCCCGCGCGCGGCGCTCGTCGGCACGCGCACGGCCCGGATCCCGCGGCGCAGGGCCAACTCGGTGACGACCCGCGCCACCGGTGGGCAGAGGTGCAGGTGCTGGTGGGTGTCGAGGTGGCGGGGCCGCAGGCCCAGGTCGCCGATGAGCCGGTCGAGCTGGGCGCCGAACTCCCTGGTGATGTCGTCGGGGTCGACACGGCCCGCGGCCACGGCGAGCACGAACGAGCGCCAACTCATCCGGAACGACCCGCGGCGGTCGACCAGCGTCGGGATCTCCCGCGCGGTGAGCAGCGGGGGGTCCTCCCCGACGGCAGCGAGGTGGGCGCCGACCTCGAGTCCCGGCCGGTCGGCGAGCCAGGGCGCGGTGGTGGCCACCGCGGGGCCGGTGGCCAGCACCGACACGCTGGTGACGATGCCGGCGTCGTGGCAGGCCAGGATGCCTCGGGAGATCGCGGGCGTCAGGCCGTAGTCGTCGGCGTTGACGATGAGCAGACGGCGGGTCATCGCTCCCCCACCGGCGCCTCGGCCGGGGTGCGCCGGCGGCCGAACACCCAGTACCGCAACAAGACGAAACGGATCACCGTCGCAACGGCGTCACCGAGGTAGAGGACGGCGAGCTCGGCGATCCGCGACAGCCCGGAGCCGGCCAGCAGCAGACCCAAGCTCGTGCCGGTCAGGCTGAGCAAGAAAGTGAGGCCACCCTCCATCTGGTGGCGCAGCGCGTCCTGCCGCCCGCGCACCCCGAACGTGAACCGGCGGTTGGCCGCGGTGTTGAGCACGCCGGTGATGCCGAGGGCGAGCGCGTTCGCCGCGAGCGCGGGCATGACGCTGCGGAAGGTGAGGAACAGCCCGGCGTGGGTCACGACCGAGGCGACGCCGATCACCGCGAACCACACCACCTGGTTGCCCATCCCAGCGGGCGGCCGGGGCCGGCCCAGGTGGGCCGGGATCGTCACTCCGAACGTGCCGCGCATCTTCCGTCGGCTGATCGCGACGACGCCGCGGATCATGTCCGCAAGGGTCTGCGGTGTCTCGGCCGAGCCGCCCGGATCGTCCAGGCAGTCGATCGGGATCTCGTGGATCCGCATGCCGTGCCGCTCGGCCACGCAGAGCAGCTCGGTGTCGAAGAACCACCGGTCGTCGTGGACGCCGGGCAGCAACGCTTTGACCACATCCGCGCGGCCTGCCTTGAACGCGCACTGCGAGTCGCCGACCCGGACGCCCAGCAACACCCGCAGCAGGAAGCCGATTGCCCGCGCCAGCACGCCGCTGCTGTGGGCGGGCCGGTTGCCGGTCGCGAGGTCGCTGTGCCCGGAGACCAGCGGCGCGACGAGGGGCAGGAAGCCGGCGAGGTCGACGGGCAGGTCCGCGTCCATGTACGCCACGACATCGGCGTCGCTCATGCTCCACACGCGGCGCAGAATGGCGCCGCGGCCGTCCCCACCGACGTGCACGAACCGCACCTCGGGCAGGTCCCGCTGCAGCTCCGCCGCGCTCGTGGGGTCGGCGGCGCCGCTCCCGCCCGCCGCGATCGTGATGCGGAACGGGAAGGGGAACGTGCGCGTCAGGTGGGCGTGCAGCCTGCGGACGGTCGCGGCCGGGACGCTCGCCGCGTCGCGGATCGGGATCACGATGTCGGTCAGCGGACTCCGCGTCAGCTCGATCGGCGGATCTTCAACGGTGGCGGTCATGCACAGGCCCCTCGTTCAGCCGCGCTCGACGAGCGCAGGCGGTCGCGGTCTCGCCGAAGCGTCCTGCGCCAGGGCGGGAGGTGCGTCCTCTCGACTGCGCCCAACTCGACTGCGCCCCCACTCGACTGCGCCCCCACTCGACTGCGCCACGGCCGGGCGCAACGACGGAGAAGGACTGCCCACCCCGGTCGGCGACGCTTGAGGCCACTGGAGGGAGCGCCTATGTCCGCCTGGCTCGACGAGTGGAACGTGCGACAGGACGTCTACGTCGACGACACACATCGCGACCAGCACTTCCGGGCGATCGCCGACGCCGTCGTCGCGATGCTGCCGTCGCCCGACGCCCGGGTGCTCGACTACGGACCGGGTGATGCGCTGTTCGCGGGCGACATCGCGCAGGCGTGCCGGGAGGTCGTCCTCTGCGAGGCCGCCACCTCCATCCGGGAGCGGCTCGTCGCCCGCTTCGCCGGGCACCCCGGGGTCACGGTGATCGAGCCGGGCGAGCTGCCGGAGGTGGCGACCGGGTCGGTCGACCTGATGATCGTGCATTCGGTGGTGCAGTACCTCGACGCCGCCGAGCTCGACGCGCTGCTCCGCGATGCGTGCCGGCTGCTGAGCGCCGACGGCAGGCTCGTCGTCAGCGACATCGTGCCGCCCGATGTCGGCGTGGTGTCCGACGCGGCGGCGCTGCTGCGCTTCGCCTACCGCGGTGGGTTCCTGCGCGAGGCCGTTGCCGCGCTCGTGCGCAACGCGGTCTCCCCCTATGCCAGGGTTCGCCGCTCGCTCGGGCTGCAGCGCCTCGACGAGGCTGCGATGAGCGCGTGCGCGCGGCGGGCCGGCCTGACGGGGCACCGGATGCCGTCGAACCTGGGTGACAACCGGAGCCGGTGGGCGTTCGTCGCGCAACCCGCGACAAGACACCGTGACCGGTCCTAATCTTCCTTCGCGGTTCCACGGCGGACAGGCAGAACGGAGGAGCCCGTGACCCCGGTCTATCCCGCCGGGCGACCGTTGTTCTCCCTGTTGGAGGACACCGTCGTGATCGCCGGGCAGCACCGGCTGACCGTGCACGGTCGCTGGGGCGAGATCGACGTCCTCGACGACTGTCCCATGGTGCGCGAGGCGCTGCGCCGGATGGCCTTCGGCCCGGTGGCCTTGGAGAACATCCCGGTGCTGCTCGCCGAGTTCCACGAATGGCAGGCAACCGGCGTCTGCGGGACCCAATGGCCGAGGATGAAACGGACCCTCGACCAGCTGGGCGGATGCGTCGTCCCGTCGCTCGCGCTGCACGACGGCGCCGGCCCGATCCTGTCGCTCGTCCCGGTGCGGAGCGACGCCGCATTCCGATGGCCGCAGATCGACGACGACGAGCCCGTCTCGATGGCCGCGGGGGTGCGGCTCGAACGCGCGGGCGACGAGGACGTGCTGATCAACCCGGCGCTCTCCTACCGCGTCGTCCTCCACAGGCCGCACGTGACCGAAGTGATCAAGCTGCTGCTCCCCGGCCCGACGACGGTGAACGACCTGGCCCGCCGCCTGCAGATAGGGCCGGAGAGAGCGGCCGACATCGTCGCCTACCTCGCGAGTGGCGGGTTCGTCACGGCGGCCGGGGTTGGCCGTTGACAACGACGTTTTGGCTGTTGTTAGCGCTAACAAACGACCAGAACGTCGTTGTCGACGCTCACCCCCCACCAGATCCGGCCGCGAGTCGGGGCAACACCGTGCGCGAGTCGGGGTGGGCGAATGGGTGAGTCGCGCGATCCGGAGCAGTGAGTCGACACTTCCGGCACGGTGAGTCGACACCTCCGGCACGGTGAGTCGACACCTCCGGCACGGTGAGTCGACACCTCCGGCACGGTGAGTCGACACCTCCGGCACGGTGAGTCGACACCTCCGGCACGGTGAGTCGACACCTC
>NZ_JAJGSX010000073.1 GCF_021245725.1 Pseudonocardia sp. TRM90224
CATCAGAACCGGCGCCGGCCACAGCCACAGCACCAAACACAAGATCGACTCGCTGCCCTCATGAATGACCGGGGCTAGCACTCCAAGGGTGCTCCCAGCTCGCGGGCGGCCTCGACGGCGATGTCGACGGCTCGGGTCGCGAGCGGCGACAGGCTGCGTTCGGCCGGCCAGCAGAGGTACCAGGTGCTGGCCGGCGACGGCTGCAGGTGGTGGACGCTGAGCCGCTCGTCGGACCAGACGTCGGAGCCGTGCAGAGCGAGCCACGGCAGCACCGCCGAGCCGACACCCGCCCGCACCATGGCCACGACGGCTTCGTGGCCGCCGGTCCGGAACACGATCCGTGGCCGCGCCCCGCTGCTCGCGAGCTCCCGCTCCAACCAGGTCTGGTGCTCGTTGACCGGCCAGGCGACCATCGGAGTGCCGTCGAGCAGCCCGACCCGCACCGGGCCGGCGGGGAACACGCCGGCCCGCGCCACCAGCAGGTACGGCTCGGCGAGCAGCTCGACGTGCTCGACGTCGCTGTCGGGGCGGCCGTAATGGAACAGCAGGTCCCGATCTCCGATCTGCGGATCCTCCGGTCCCACGTCGAAGAGCCTGATGTCGCAGTCGGGGTGCTCGGCGAGCAGCTTGCGCACGACGGTCGGCAGGATCAGCTTGGTCGCCCCCTGGAAGGTGCCGATGTCGATCCGGCCGTTGCCGGCCTTGAAGCGGTCGACCGCGTCCGCCAACCCCTCCGCTCTCCCGAGCAGGTCGCGCCCGTGCGCCAGCACCACCTCGCCGAGGGGGGTGATCCGCACCGGCCGCGGCCCGCCGGGCCGATCGAAGACGGCGCCACCGACGGCTTTCTCCAGCGCCGCGATCTGCTGGCTCACCGACGACTGGGTGTAGCCGAGCCGATCGGCGGCCCGCCCGAACGTGCCCTCCTCTGCGATGGCGGCCATGGTTCGCAGCAGCCGGAGCTCGACGTCAGCCATGGGCCCGGAGCATAAGTCATGGCGATGGATCCGGCCGAGGACGATCGCCTTCTGGTTGTTCCGGTGGAAGCTGGTCTCGTGCTGCCGCAGCAGCACCCACCGCCCCGCCCTCGGGTTCGGCCGCGCCGACGGCCACCTTCCAGACCTCGCCTTCGAGCCGCGCCCGCATGCCGTGCACCGCAACCGGACGGCCCGCGTCGAGCAGCCGTCGGAGCCCGGCGCGATCGACGATCACCTCCCGTCCGGTCGGGACGGCGAAGAGGGGCGGGTCGAACGGGGCCACGGCCGCATCGCCCCCGCTCAGCCCCATGTACCTGCGGGCGTCCTCCAGCGCGTCGATCAGGGCGGCAGGCAGCCGCCCGGCGGCCACCACCTGTTCGATCTGGCCGAAGTGCCGGATGAGCTGCTTCCGCTCCGGGCCGTCGTGGACCATCGCCAGCAGCTGCTCCCGCGCCCGGACGGTGGCGCGCAGCTGCGCCATCACGTCCTGCGGTGAGAGCAGGCCGTAGACGTCCGGGGTCCCGATCAGCTGTTCGAGCAGCTGGTCCTCGAACTCCAACTCGGAGTTGCGGAACGTCATGTCGAAGTCGATCCGCACGACCAGCCCGGCCGGGGTGAGGATCAGGTTGCGGTTCTCCAACGCGTCCCAGTCGCCGATGAGCGCGTTGGCAACCAGCCCGGCGGCCAGCTGGCGCCGCACCTCGTAGCTGCGGCGATCCCGTCCACGCAGCTGTCGCCCCTCGACGTGGTCGGCGAGCTCGATCACTTCCCCCGCCGGCACGAGCACCCGACCGAGCCGGCCGACGACGTCTACATCGACCAGCGCGAGCCGGCTCTGCGCGGCTCGACCACCCGCGGCCCGGTAGAACGCGGCGGCCTCGACGTTGCGCTGCAGCCGGTCGACGCTGCCCCGCTTGACCACGTGACGCCGGCCCTCCGCGTCGCGGACGGCGAGGACCTTCTGCCAGCGCCGGTCCTCCCGCTTCAGGGTCGAGGTGTACCGGACGGGTCCGAGCAGCCGGATCGGCGCACCACCGGTAAGCAGCGGAGCGGACGGCTGCGCGACCCGCCGGGCCTCCCGCACACGCTGGATGCGCCGGACGTCGTCGTCGTGCTCGTCGTCGGACGCGAAACCGTCGGTGAGGTGGCGCAGCTCGTGGACGAGCACGTCGGGCAGCGCATCCTGCGCCGCCAGCGCGTCGTGCTGCGACCGGGACACAATGATGAGGTCAGTGCCGTCGACGTCGGCGATCGTGAACGCGTCGGTCTTCGCCAGGAGCCCGCCCGCCAGGTCCGCGCCCACGCCGTGCCGGCCGAACGCGTCGACCAGCGCAGCGTCGGCGACTACCGCCAGCACGACATCGCGGTTCGGCGGGCCGCGGATCGGGCGCAGGTCGGCCACCCGCTCGCCGGCCACGATCTCGCGCCCGAACGCCGCGTAGACGCGGAGGAACAACCGCTGCTCGGCGCGGGTCAGGATCCCGTGCGCCCCGCCCGACGTGCCGCCGCGCCGGCGCAGCACGTCCTCGGCCCACGCGAGGAAGAACCGCATCGCCGCCAGCGCCAGCTCCGTGGTCGGCGGCACACCGCCGGACAGGGCCGCGCGCAGCCGTTCGAGGATGTCGACCGCCCGGTCCGTGCTGATGTCATCGCCCTCGGCGGCCAGGTCGGAGAAGACGTCCTCCAGCTCGGCTGCCTGCATCATCGGGAGCTGTCGCAGGAGCGCCGCCAACCCGGTGCGCACGGCATCCCACGCACCTTCGGTCGGCTGGACGTCGGTCCGCAGCGTCAGCGCTGCCAGCACCGCGTGGATCCGGGCCGCCCAGTCCGCCCCGAGCACGACGACGAGTTCCGCGACGACCGCCCAGTCGTGTGGGGTGTCGAGGCTCCTCGCCACTTCGGCGACCAGCCGGCCGCCGTCGGCGTCGACAACACCGAGCTCGAACTCCAGCACCACAGCCGCGATGTCCCACACCGTACGGCCGTAGTCCTTGGTGGCCGCGGTCGGTGTCGTGCCCATTTCCGCGTGCTCGCGCCGCCAGCGATCGGCGGCCGCCCGCAGCCTGAGCAGCGCCTGCGCGTACTGGGCAGCGCCGAGGCCGCTGGCCTGGAAGCCACCGAGCTCCCCGACCGCGACGTCCAACCGCTCCTCGACACCGTTGAGCGTGGCGAGCCGATCGGCCGGGTCGTCTGACCGCAGCTCGGCCGCATCGAGCAGCTCCTCCACCCGGTCCAGCCGCGCGTCGAACGGCCGGCCGGTGCGCGTGCCGCGCGCCTCCACCGCGACCGCAACAACCGCGGCCGACGTCGCCGTGACCGTCCCGGTCTGCTGGTCGACGTGCTCGACCGTGCCCATCGCCCGCCCGGCCGCATCGACGACGAGGCTGCCGATGCCGATCTCGGCGGGTTCCCCGGCGGTCGTCATCGCGAACGTGGCCCGGCCGGCGGCGATCACCCGCGACCGGTGTGCCGTCTGCCGCTCGCCGTCGTGCCCGACGATCGTGACGTGCTGGCCGGGCACGGCCCGCTCCGGTGAGAGGGCCACCTTCGGGCCGGTCTGCACGGCGGTGAGCACAAGCACGGTCGCGATCGTGTTGCTGCCGTCGGGCGAGAGCGCGAACCGCGTCGCGCGCAGTGCGCCGATCGCCGAGCGCGCTCGCTCGACGGCGACCGCGTGCCCGCCGAGCTCGGCGGGGCTGTAGGTGAACAGCTCCTCCACCGGCCGACCGTCCAGCTCGATCTCGGGACCCGCTATGCCGGGGTCGATCGAGGCGAGCTCCCCGCTCGGGTCGTCGAACATGCTCACCGTCGCGCAGAAGCAGCCCGGTCCGACCGACCAGGCGTTGCCGCGGTGCACACCGTCGATCACGACCGGGACGACCGCGTACCGGGGCACGGTCATCTCCTCGGGGACGACCGCATCGATCTGCACCGGCGTCGCCGGCCCGTCGCCGAGCAGGGCGACGGTCGCCAGGAGGTTCGGCCCCACCCCGCTGACCTGCAGCTCGGTCCGGTGCGCTCGCAGTTGCGCCAACGCCCGATCGAGCGGCGGGACCATCTCCGCGACCAGGTCGTGCCGGTTCTCCCCGACCGCGATGGTGAGGGCGTCGAGCCGCCGCTCGACCTCATGCACCAAAGGGTGCAGCGGAACCGGTAGCAGGAGCTCCAGCAGCTGCGGCAGGACGGGCACGAGCGGCGCCGGGACGAGCTCGTGCGGCACCCCGACCAGGTGCAGCCATATGGCGGCGGCGAGGTCGCCGCGGACGGCCGGCGGCAGCAGCGCCAACGGCTCGACGAGCACCGGGTCGACGAACACGGCCATCCGGGCGGGGTGGACGGGATCCGGCGCCGCCACGAGCAGCGGCGCGAAGCCGAGCGGAAGGGCTCGCAGCAGCCCCGGTGCCTGGTAGGCCCGATGCCCGTCCCACAGGTGCTCTTCATCGAGGAGCTCCCGAACGGCGTGATCGGGTTCCAGCGGCGTCAGCAGCCACCGTCGGTCGCGCACCGCCGCCAGCACCCGCTCGACCTGCTCGCCGACCACGCGAACCTCGTCGCCGGTCACCGGGTCGACCGCGATCACCCCACCGGCCGAGGTTCCGATCGCACCCGCCGACCGCTGCAGGATCGAGATGGCCTGCCTGCGACGGGTGACGTCCGCGTCGTGCTGCTCCTTCGTGTGCGAGCCGCCACCGAGGTGGAACCGCCGCTCGTGGTCGAGCACGATCCGCAGCGCGTCGGTGCCGCGCAGCTCCGCGAACCGCTCGGCGACCATGCCGACGACGCCGATCCCGCGCTTCTTCTCGGCGCGCCACCCGAACGCGTCGGACTTCGCGATGATCTCCGCGGCCCGCTGCGCGTCGACCCCCCGCTCCGCGAACAGGTCGAGCAGCAGTGCGTGGTCCACCAGCAGCAGCCCCTCGCCGCGACGCAGCACACCGCGCCCTTCCGGGCTCTTGCGGCCGACGAGCCGCACTCCCGGGTGATCCTCGTCCGCCATCCGCCGGGCCGCCGCCATCACGTCGGCCATCAACCCGTGCTCGTCCTCGTCGAGGATGCCGAAGGTGCCGCCCTGTCGCGCCTGCGGCCCGACGCCCGGCAGCAGGCTCCGTGTGCGGTCGCGGTAGCGCGCCACGAGCACGGCGGTGGTGACCACCACCGCCGCGACGCCCACGAACCAGTTGTCCGGAAGGTCGTCGAGGCGGGTGGGGAACGGCACGAAGGCGGGAATCCACACGAGCTCCTGGAACTGGCGGAGCAGCCGGTCCCACCACGTACCGGGGCCCCGCTCACCCGGCTCTCCCGCCAGCCCGGCCGCGACGACCAGCTCCTGCGGCAGCTCGCGGGCCACGACCAGGCGCTCCTCGGCCGTCATCAGCACCGCAAGGCCCGACACCTCCAGCACCAGCAGGTTCTCCACCTGCCGCCGGACGTAACCGGTGCGCCCGCCGACCGCCTTCAGCCGCACGCGGACCGACGCGATGACGTCCGCGAGCCACGCCTCACGCGGCCCGAAATCGGTCAGCGCACCGGCCTTGCGCTGTGGGGACAGACGCGGCAGCACCTCGTGCGCCCGCAGGACGGCCTCGACCACCGAGGCCTTCACCGCCCGGCCGACCAGCGTCGGGTGGGTGATCTCCCGCTGCCCTGCGACAACCGCCGGCAGCTGCCGCAGCACCGGCTCCGAGACGAGCCCGAGCAGCACGTCGTCCCGACCGGACGGGGCGGGCTCGACCAGCGCGCCGGCGCACTCGCAGGCGTCGAGGTAGACCGCCCACGCGCCGTGCGGGTCGCGCCAGCCCGGCTCGGCAGCGAGCACCGTGGCGGCGCCGGCCCGGAGCAGCTGCTCGCCGGAGATCCCCGCCCAGCCGACGCGGCTGCCGACGACCGGCGGCGCGCCGTACGTGAGCGGCCCGAGCGGGACGTCCAAGAGCCGCGGGTCCTCGATGTCGATCACGAAGAGATGCAGCATCGCGGCGGCCTCCCGCAGCTGCGCCTTCGACGCGAAGCCGCGCGCGGCGCCGGTGCCGGCCGCCTGCTCGACGACGTCCCCGACGGCCGCCGCGGGGCGGACCGTGCCCGCTACCACCAGCTCACCGGCCAGCGTGGAGATCCGCACCGTGACCGGGCCGGCGGCCGACGTCGTCCCGAGCGCGACCACCACGCCTCTGCCGTCGGCGATGCTGTGGACGACCCCCGTCGTGACGCCGCTCGGCCCGTCGACCTGGACCACCCTCGTGGTGAACGGATGCGGCAGCTCCCCGAGCTCACCGGCCTGCCGCATGGGGCGGCCGTACGGGTCCATCCGCGCGCCAACAGCCGCGGTGAGCACCGGCGGGGCGGGCAGCGCCCGCACGAACGGCGGCGCCGGCAGCGCCTCCTGCTGCGCCAGCACCCGCTTCGCGGCAGCCCGGTCCTCGGCGTGCAGCGCGAAGCCGAAACCACCGGCGATCACGAGGACGAATCCCACGGCCGCGGCGAGGCCGAGCACCACGGCGGGCACGCCTTCGACCACCGAGGGCTCGAGATCGGCCGGGTCGGCAAACGCCGGAGTGGCGGCGGCGATCATGGTGGTCACGGTCACGATCGCCACAGTGGCTGCAGCAGCCACGGTGGCGAGCGGGCCGGCCTTCCTCGCGGCCGCCTCCTGCCTGCCGCGCTCGACGTCGGCGTCGTGCGCCGCCTTGCTCTCGAACCCGCCGTCGAGGTGCCGCAGCTCGTGGTCGAGCACCACGTCGAGCTCGTCACGCCGCACCAGCTCCCGGTGCCGTTCGGCAGTCATCACGACGACGTCGACGCCGTCCTGGTCGGCCAGCGAGAACGCGTCGCTGCGCGCGATGAGGTCCGCGGACAGCGCAGCGTCGATACCGTGCTTGCCCAGCACGTCGACCAGCACGTCCGCCAGCACGTCGTGGCCCACGAGGGCCAGCACCCGCTCCGGGCGCGGCGGACCGCGGATCGACACGATCCGCGCGTCCCGGTCACCGGCGACGATCTCCCGCCAGAGCTGCTCGTACGCCGCAAACAGCAGCTCCAGCTCCCAGTCGTCGAAGATCCCGTGCGCGCCGCCCCCGTTGCCGAAGTTGCTGCTCGCGCCCGGGTGGGCTTCCGGCCCGCTGCCCCACTCGTCGACGGGGAACAGCGGCGGCGCCGCCTCGTGGTCAACACCGAGCTGGTCGAGCTTCGCGCGCACGGCGTCGGTGAACCGGACGGGGCGGCCCGCCTTGTTGTAGAAGACCTCCAGGTCCTCGTCGAGGTGCTGGTCGGCGGCAACCCGGACATGCGGATCCAAGGTGGCCAGCGCGGTGTCGAACTGGTCGGCGCCCAGCGCCGTGCCGTCGCCGAACAGGTCGACCGTGCGGACCGCACCGTTCGCCTCGGTGAGCTCCAGCCGGACCGGGAGGCCGAGGTCGACGGCGAGCAGCTGCGCCGCATCGAACGCGGCGTGCGGTGCGGAGCGGTCGCGGACCGCGGTGAGGACGAGGCCGTTCCTGGCGCCGCGGCGCACCAGGTCGTCCAGCACCGCCCGCCGCTCGGCGGTCACCTCGCCCGCAAGGGCACCTGGGCAGGCGTCGTCGCAGAGGTCCCGCAGCTCGATCCGCAGTGCGTCGGGTCCCGGCCCGGCGGTGGGGGCACCGAACACCCAGCTGGTGCCGGGGCCCACGGTCTCGGCCGCGGCGGTGGCAGCGGCGAGCTCGCCGACGAACCCGTTGATCGTCGCGAATCCGACGTCGGGCACGAAGAACGTGATGGGCGTTCCGCGGTAGACCTTCTCGCCGTTCCACTCGAAGCGACGCACCTGGACGGCGAAGCCGATCCGGTCCGTGACGGTGAGCGCAGGCCCGGTCTCGTGGGTCGGCGATTCGTTGCGGAGGCCGAACCCGGTGGCGCTGCGGTCGTTGCCCTGGTCGAGGCCCGACGCGCCGAGCGTGACGCCGCTCTCGCTGTAGCTCCCACCGATCCCGGGCGGCGTGATGTGCCCGGTGGTGACCGACGAGCCGACCACGTGCTGGAGGCGGTTGATGTCGCCGAGCTCCTTGGCGTGCTCGCCGACCTCGACACGCCGGTCGCTCGGCACCGCCCGCACCCTGACCTCGACGCCGTGGCCGGGCCTGTCACGCAGGGCGAGATCGACGATCGGGTGCCCGTCGGGGTCGAGCATCCGCATGAACTTCGCGTTGAGGGGGTCGGGGGTCAGCGCCTGCGTGAGCCTGGCGGCGTTGTATCCGAAACTGTGCCCCAGCATCCGCCGATCACGGAGCGCGGCTTCCAGCGGGGCCCGCAGTGGATTCTCGTCGAGGGCCGGCGCGCCCATGAAGTTCAGCGTGCCGTGCAGCATGAAGTCGATCTCCGACCCGTGCGGGACGGCCAGCCGGCGCGGGTCGACCGGGTCGGGGTCGATTGTGGCCACCTTGGCCGCTGACTCGGCCGGCGCGACGAGTCTGTCGGTGATCAGCCGGATCAACGAGCCGGTCAGGGTGAGCACCTCGGTGCGGGTGTCCTTCGCCCGCGGCCTGCCGAGCCGGACCGGCGCGCTGGAGATCTCGACGGTGTACACCACGCTCTGCCGGACCCGGTTGGATCCGACGGAGGTCATCACGCGCATGAGGTTGGTCCGCTGCTGGCCGACCTCGACAGATCGGCCGCGGTTGCGGTTCGTCTCGCCGGAGCCGTTCGACCCGAAGCCCAGGCTGCCGCCGGCGTCGCCGCCCAGCACCCGCCCGGTGATGAACGCGAGCACCCGCTGCACGTAGCCGTACCGCTGCTTGATCATGACGGTTTCGTCGGTCCGGCCCACCAGCATGGCGTCGTCGGCGAGCTCGGCCTTGATCCGGATGGTGAGCCGCTCGACCCGATCGCCGACGACCTTGCGGGGACGCGCCCGCACGTAGGTGGAGAACACCATCCCGGTGGGGCTGAGCATCGTGTCGAGGTGGCCGCTCCAGCCGTCGCCCGACAGGACGCTCGACAACGCGATCTTGAGGCGGACGTCGCGGTCGAGCACGCCGGGGAGCACCGCCTCGACACCCGATTCGACGACGTCGAGGACGGCGTCGTTGCCGAGCGCGCAACCGTTCGAGCAGGCGTAGAACCGGGCACGCTCGATCAGGCTCTCGCCGAGCCGGAAGCGCAGCGTCCGTGGGAGGACCGCTTCCTCGAGCACGCGGGTGCGCCGGTCGAGATCCTGCAGGACGTCGCTCAGCCCGCCCTCCTGCACGTTCACGCTGTCCGACGGGAACTGGCCTGCAAGCCACCCGGCCAGCACATCGGGGCTGTGCCATGCGGGCCGCTCGGGGGAGGTCGCGGCCGCGAGGTCCGCGCTGTACCGCTTGACCAGCCGATACGCCGTCCGCATGTCTAGCTTGGGCTCCCCCTGCATTGCACGCTGCATCACGTCGGCGACCAGGTCCAGCGGCAGCGGCAGCTCGTCATCCGCGTAGCGCTCCAGCCATTCGCGCTCGGCCGACAGGAACATCGCCGTGCCCGGCACCGGGTCGCCGACGGTTACAGCGCCGCGCTTCGTCACCACGCGGACCTCGATCTCGAACCACAGCTGGTTCAGCAGCGCCGCACCGGCCTCGATGCGCAAGCCCTCCGCGCCGGCGATGCCCAGGTCGAGATCGGAGGTCGCGGTGCTCGCCCCGCCCGACAGCCCGCCGTGCGCACCCGGCTTCGGCTCGGCGAGCTGGTGGAACCCGAGGCCGCCCGACACCGACCCCCCGCGGCTGTGCGCCGATCCGCGTTCGTTCCCGTGGCTGCTCAGCGTCAGGTTGATGCCCCCGACCAGCATGAAGGTGTTGGTGACGGTGCGCGCGTAGATGGGCCGGAGCGTGAGCTGGACGTACCCGCCGCCGGCCAGGGGGTAGATCAGGCCCGAGGAGATGAGCTCCGGCATGTGCTGCGCGAGGTGGTCCACGCCGGTGAACGCGATGAGCCCGGCGTCGGGTGAGCCCGGCAGCATGGCACCGGGAACCATCTCGACGACCCTGGTCTGCAGCGCACCGAAGTCGACGGCGGTGAAGGTGGCGCCCTTGAGCAGCTCGGCCGTCGGGCGGAACACCGGAGCGTCCCGCAGCGGCTCGGCGTCGGGGAGCCAGTCCTCCGGCATCATCAGCCGGAAGGTGCCGTGGGGTTCGTCGCGGTCGAGGAGCGGCGTCGCGGTGCCGTCGGCCCGCTCCAGGCTGACGACCATGTGGTAGCCGAGCCGGAAGACGGCCGACTCGCCGCGGCTCTCGACGAGCAGGACACCGTTGCCGGTGATCCCGGCGGACTGGCCGGCGCTGGTGCCGGCCGAACGGTCACCCGCGAGCGAGCCCCCGATGGTCGTTGCGGTCTGCGCGCCCGGCTTCGCCTCGTCGGTGTCCGGCCCGAGGCCGGCCCCGAAGCCCAAGGAGCCGCCCCAGCCGAAGGACCGCGACGCCGACGCCGACTCCCCGACCGTGTCGGACCCGATCGGCAGGCCGACGATCTTCCACGCGTCGGTCATGCCCTCGGGCTCCGCATTCGTCCACACGGGCACGAGCCGCGCCCTCAGGAACGCCGTCTCCTGGCTCTGGCCGCGGGGTCGACGTGTCAGCGGCAGGACCAGCCCCGACCCGATCGCCTCGTCGAACCCGGTCTCCAGCCGGGCCGCGCTGAGGAAGCCGTCCACATTGCGCTCGTTCTCCAGCAGCGCCCCCAGCGCCTCGCGCCCGCCGGTGAACGCAGCGCGCTCGGCCGCCGTGGCGGGTGGCACGAACCCGAGGCCGCGCAGGCCCTCCAGCACCGCGTCGCGTGCCGCCGGAACAGCGGTCATGTCGCGGACGAGGTCCTGCCCGACGGCGTTGACCTTGCCCGGGCCGGTCCCCATCCAGTCGGGAAGGCGCAGCTCCTTGCCCTCCGGGGCCCTCATCTCGGGGTCGTCGCGCAGCACGGCGCACCCGCTGGAGCAGTCCACCGCGGCGGCGTCCACCGGCAGCCCGTACCGGTACGCGTCGGGTTCGGGCAGCCGCATGAGGACAACGCTGTCGCCGCTGACCGTGGTGACGCGAGCCATGCGGGGCGAGTCGAACCGCTCCACCTCGACGACGAACCGCACGGTGCCCTCGTAGCCCTGCGTGTGGCCGGAGAACCGGTGCACGCCGGCTCGGATGCCGACGCGGGAGACGCTGGCCCCGATCGCGCGCCCGATCGAACCGAAGAACTTCCCGCTCAGGCTCGGCATCACCTTGGCGAGGACCGGCCCGACCACGGGAAGGGTCAGGAGCCGCGCGAGCACGTTCTCGGGGATCTTCAGACCTGCCGTGACGTCCCAATTGAGCGACCAGCCGAAGCCGTCGGAGTTGAACAGCGCCGAGAACGCGATGCGCAGGTCCTCGATGTGCTCCTTGAGGGTCGACCAGCCGACCATGCGGGCGAGCCGGCCGCGCCCGTCGCGAACCAGCTCGGCCCGGCTGGTGAGCCGCGCGAGCACCTGCCCCTTCTCGTCCCGGATGTCGGCGATCACGCGGTCGTCGATGGCGAGCTTGAGCTGGCCGGGGAGCTTGTGCACCAGCGCGGCGCGCACCTGGCTGCGCACGGGGTTGCCGATCTCGTTGTGCTCGGCGTCGAACGCGCTTGCGAGCACGTCGTCGGCGATGGCGTTCATGCCGGTCGCTGCGAGCACCGCGGGGGGTGGGAACGGAGTGCCTTCGCCGATCTCGGTCGCGGGCCGCGTCAGGGTCCATTCAGCAGGGCCCTCCGCGTAGGCCTCCGGGAGCCACATCTGCAGGTTGTCGAGGCGGACGACAACAGGCGTCGACCAGCCCGAACCGTCCGATCCGGGGCCGGGCACGGTGCGCTTCGCGACGTCCAGCGTGCCGGCCACCACGACGCCGATCGACGGGCCGCGGTTGTCGGTGACCCCACCACCGAGGTGGTAGGCGGCCCAGCCGCGGCCTGGTGTGTCGGTGCGGCCCAGCCGGAAGCCGAACTTCAGCCCGACGTAGCTGAAGAACGCCTTCACCCAGCTCGGACCATCCGAGAGCGAGTCGAACACCTTGTCGGCTTCGACGCCGACCGAGAACCCGGCATTGCGCACCGAACCGGCGCCGACCGACGGGTTGCCCTGGGGGAACCAGCCGCGCATCACCTGCGAGGCCGACCGGTTCGGGTCGGCCCACGGCGCGAGCCGCGTGGGCTCCCAACGCAGCCGCAACTCGACTGGATCCGCGCCGGGCAGCTCCAGCACCAGCCCGTCACCGGCGAGGTGGGGCCACCCGGCGAGGACCGTCTTGCGCAGCTCCTCCTCGGTGTAATGGTCGCGGCCGAGCACCTCGTTCACCGCGGCCACGATCGCCGCGGGGTCGGGCAGGCCCCCGGTGGGGGCCGCGGCCTTCGCCGCGACGAGCGCCGGGAGGGCGGCGGCCAGGTGCGCCTCGTACGCGACCGCCGCGTCGACGACTCCGACGGCGGCATCGACGACACCGCCAACCTTGCGGGAACTGCCGAGCCGCAGGTTGCTCAGCTCGTCGCCGAGCGTGCTGAACGCTTCCCGCAGCGCGAGCGCCGAGGTCACCGCGGCCAGGTACCGCTCGGTGATCCGCTCGAACCGGGCAGCGTCATCCGCGGCGGCCCGCTGCTGGGCCTGCGCCGCACGCTTGCGCCTGGCCGCGAAGCGGTCGCTGCTCGTCTCGGCCACCAGTTCGGCACCCGCTGCGGCGCGCTGCGCGGCTCGCGCGTCCTCGACGGACTGCATCGCCGCCAGCGCCGCTGCTTCGAGCTCCTCGATGACGAGGTCGACGGCTGCCTCGTGCTCCCAGAGCGGCATGATGAGACGCGATGCCTGCTCCGGCAGGTCGTCGCCGGCAGGATCGAACGCCCGCACGTCGTCGAGGAAGGCGGCGCCGACCACTCGCTGGTCGGTGAGCAGCGCGGCCTGCCGTTCCGCAGCGGGGATGAGCAGGAGCCCCGCCTCCAGCACGGTGTTGAGGAACCAGCCGCCGGTGCGGTTCAGCTTCAGCGCGGCGACGGCTTCGCGGGACGGGAGCTGGGCGAGCAGCTCGCCGCCGAAGACCCGCGCGGCCGGCGCGTCGACCGGCCTGGCCTTGGCGAGCGCCCCGAGCGCTTCGACGACGCCTTCGAGGCCGCCGCCGAGCTGCACGGGCCACCACGCCGTCGCCTCGGCCCGCAGCCGCGATGCGTCCTTCCCGGACCGCGCATGGATCGTCAGCGTGCGCACGACGTGCCGGACGGTCTCGCCGCTGATGCGGACGACCGTGCCCGACCTCGTTGCGACGACATCGCCGCCCGGCCCCCAGCGCAAGTCGATGTCGAGCCGCCCGGCGGTGGCGCGCCACGTGCCGAACGCGACCTGCCCGCCCTCGGCCCACGCCTGCGCGAACGCGAGGCGCCGGTGCCCCATCTCGATCTCGTCGGGCGCACCGGCGGCGCCGCTGATCACGGCATCGAGCAGGGCCTCCACCCGACCCAGAAGACGCTGCGACTCGGGCTGCACCGGACGCCCGTCGATGGCGGCGCGGGACCGCTCGATCTCGGCAGCCAGTCGGACGGCCGCGACCGGCCAGCCCACCGCGTCCGCGATCTTGCGCTCCGCGACACCGGCATCCAGCCCCGCCGCGACAGCGGCGCGCAGCACCTCGTCCCGACCCGCCGTCGAGCTCTGCGCCGCGAGCCGCCGGGCGGCCGCGAGCACCCGGCGACGGGTGTCGATCCCGCGGGCGGCGCGCGCCACCCTGCCGGGCAGCCCGCGGAACACCACGAGCGCCGCCCCCGTCGCCCCGAGCACTCCGAGGGCCTCGAGAGCTGCCGCAGGAAACTCGAAGGCGGCGTTCGCCACGCCCGGCAGCGCCACCATGGCGATCACGACGATGCCGAGCACGATCCCGGAACGGGCGAGCGCGCCCGTGGGCCCGCGCTGCCGCTGCAGGAACCGGACGAGCCAGAAAGTGATTGCGGCCAGCCCCGAGGCAGCCAAGCCGACCACCCTGCCCGACTGGTAGATGACCGCAATCGTGGCCGCGGCGGCAGCGAGCGCCCGGACCCGCTCCGCTGCCGTAGCGTTCTTGCTGAGCTGCGGGCGGGAGATCACGAACGGCGCGAACGCGATCGCGAGGCCGAGCAACGAGGTGCCCGCGAGCGTCAGCAGCTCACCGGCGACACCGGGCAGCGCGCCACCGGCCAGCGCCGATGCGATGCCGATAGCGCCGGTGGCCACCACCGTGGGCAACGCGCCGGCGACGCCGGAAGAGGCCGGGTCCCGGGCCTCCAGTCGGGCCTGGAGCCGCTCGAACGCCGAGCGCAGCTGCGGCTCGAAACGCTTGAGGGCGAACAGCGCGCCGACCGTACCGACCAGGATCACGATCGTCGCGCCGACGAGGAGCGCCACCTGCACGCCGCTCGGCGTCGACGCGTAAGCGACGCCGGGGACCAGCAGCGAACTCACCACCAGCACCGCAATGGTCATCGCCACCACAGCATCGACGCGGGCCAGCGCCTGCTCCCACCCACCGAACCGCGCACCGACCTGCCCGCCCGCCCAGCGCAACCACGCCACGGCCAGCCAGAAACCCGTCGCCGCGTCCGCCCGCACCTCACGCGCACTCGCGGCAATCCGACC
>NZ_JAJGSX010000074.1 GCF_021245725.1 Pseudonocardia sp. TRM90224
GCACCGGCCGACGCGTACGCGACGCCGGGGACCAGCAGCGAGCTCACCACCAGCAACGCGAACGTCAACGCCACCACGGCATCGACGCGGGCCAGCGCCTGCTCCCACCCACCGAACCGCGCACCGACCTGGGCAGCGACCTGCCCGCCAGCCCACCGCAACCACGCCACGGCCAGCCAGAAACCCAGCGCCGCGCCCCCACGCACCTCACGCGCACTCGCCGCGACCCGACCACCCACGGACCGGAACCCGGCAGCAAGCCGGCTCCCCGTCTCCGCGAACCACGCCTGCGCCCGCTCACCCAACAGCCACCGCAGAACCGCAACGCCCACCCACAGAGCCGCAGCGAGCACGCCGAGCCCGGCCACCACCAGGACCAACCCGTGTGCTGCAACGGTCGGCTCACCCGGACCGGCGGCGTTCGCCACGCCGAGGCCGAGGACGGCGCCGGCCAGCATCCCCGCCAGCCACGCGGCCACGCGCGCCAAACCGGCGAGCAGTCGGCGCACGAACCCGAGCCGCGCCCGCACGACGTCGCCCACCGTCGCCGCCGCAGCGGCGACATCCCTGACGATCCGCTCGAACACCGGCGGCGAACGCCCGCCGCGCCACCGCAGGTACAGCGCCAGGCCGCCGATCGCCGCGACGGTGACGACCCCGCCGACCACCGCCGCAGCGATGCCCGCCGCGTCCGTGAAGCCGGGCAGCTGCTCGGCGCCGGTCGACGCGGCGGAGCGGCCCTCGCCGAACCCGAGGAGCAGGAGCCCGGCGCCGATCGCGGTCACGACGACCGGGGCGACGATCCCGCGCCGGCCCGTCGCGCGTTTCGCGCCGACCGACTGCGCGCCGGGGATGTCACGGAGCTCGACGGTCGCGGCGTTGATGCGCACGATCGCCTTCTTCAACGCGGCCCTGCGGGCCTTCAGCTCGACGTACCGCTGGCCGCCCAGCTTCTTCCGCCCGATGCGCAGCTCCGCGTTCACGGCCTTGAGCTCGGCCGCCGGGCCCTCGGCGAGTGCCTTGGCACGAGCCTCGGCGCGGGCCAGCGCCCTCGCCAGGTACCGGCTTGCGGTCGGCTTCGGCGCCACGATGGCCTCCCGCGCCCGTTCGAGATCGGCGAGCCGCGCGAGCAGCTGCGCCCGGCGCGCGTCGAGCCGGGCGATCCGCGCGGTGATCCGCCCGGTCCTGACGACGAGCGCCTTCCCGAGCCAGTCGAGCTGCCCCAGCGCGGGCGTGGAGAGCAGGCGGGTGTTCAGACGGGCGATCTGCGTGCGGATCGACTCCAACCTCTTCTTGATCCGCGCCTGTGCATCGAGGTTGCGGTTGACAAGCCGCTGCTCGTAGTCCGCCCCGAGCAGGCCCAGCAGCTGCACGGTCTCCGAAGCCCGGCCCTCGTTGTCGGCGATGGCCAGTTCGAGGCGGCGCTTGAGGCGTGGCGAGGTCGTCTTCGCCATCCGGGCTTCCTGCCACGCCCGCTCGCGCTGGTTGCGCACGAGCATCCGCTGCGCGTGGTGCAGCAGGTGCTGGAAGGCCCGCCCGTCGCGCCAGTCCGGGAAGGCTCGCAGCTTCGCCCCCGCCCGGCCGGGCACCGCGCGGGCGATGCCACGCGCCACCCAGAAGACGAACACGTTGGACCACCGCATCGGACCGGTCAGCAGGTTGAGCCGGTACGTCCGGTTGGCCGTGTCGTAGGAGAACTCCTGGAAGGACACGCGGCGCTGCAGCACCGGCATGTCGAAGACGCGGATCTCCCAGCCGAGCTGCCAGTAGACGTAGCTCTCCCACATCCTGGCCGCGACGCCCCGGTAGTAGGAGGTGGCCCAGTAGAGCAGGAACTGCGGCAGCCGCTGCCAACCGACGACCTTCGGCGTCCGCATGCCGGACATCGGGAGGAACATCATCGTCGAGACGATGAAGTGCTTCAGGAACGGACCGGTGGTCACCACACCCGGGATTCCGACCAGGAACGACAGCTGGTGGTCGGGCACGATGGCCAGCGGGTCCTTGTTCCGGTTCTCGTACTCCTCGGTGAGGCCCCTCGACATCGACTGCGTCAGGAATCCGCTGATCAGCCAGCCGGAGCCGACGATCTGGAAGAAGAACGCGCCGAAAAGGTGCCACTGCTCCAGCGGCACGTTCCACAGCATGACCCCGTACGCGAACATGGCCGCCCGCTCCAGCCGCTGCGTGTACAGCGCCTCGACGAACCGGCCCGGCCACAGCCAGAACTTCCACCACTTCGGGGCGTTCGGCTTCGGCTCCAGCTTGAAGTGCGGGAACAGGAACAGGAAGGGCATGAGGTCGGTCGCCAGCTCGGGGCCGAGCAGCCACGCGATCGCCGCGAGGATCAAGGCTGCCACGCCGGGCAGGTACATCCGGTGCTCGATCACGACGTTCATGCGCTTCGGCGCCTGCACGACAAACCGAGCGCCCGCGACGACACCGGCCCGCGCCGTGAGCAGGTGCGCCCGCACGAACCGCACGATCGGGTCGCGGAACCGGATGACCACCGCGGCGACCACGGCCGCCGACAACGTCATCGAGACGACATCGGCCACCGCGAGCCCGGCGACCAGGTCCGCGGCCGGCGGCGCCCGGCTGGAGGCCAAAGCCGGCCCGGCGTCGACGAGCATCCAGGTCACGGCCCCGCCGATCACGAGCAGGACCACCTTGAAGGCCGACAGGATCCGCGTCAGCCAGCCGTCCCGCTTCTGCGTCGGCGTCGAGCTCGACGCCGCGGCGGCGGTCTGTGCGATCTGCACGAATGCCGAGCGATTGTGGAGTACGACGTGCTTGCCGTTGGTGAGCGAGTCACCTTGGTCGGCGATCACTGCGTCCCAGCCGTTCAGCACGGCGAAGACGCCGAGGCTCTCGTAGCGCCCGTCGTCGTAGCTTCCTCCGAGGGCCTCGACGAGCACGTGGTCGCCACGCGCGCTCGCGTCGAGCCGGGCGAGGTTCAGCTGACGCAGCGCCTCCTGGCGGCCGATCACCCGCGCCCCGGGGTGGAGGTAGCCGGCCAACACCGTCCCGGGCCGCGCCGGCCCGATCGCGACCTCGGCCCTGTGGTGCGCGTAGTTGAACGCCGTCCAGCCCGACGTCGTGAAGTTCGTTCCGTTGCCGAGGGTGCCGTCGCCCACGAAGGGCCGATCGCCCCGGATGAACTGCTCGACGTACCGATCGGCCTCGACCCCGTGGAAGCCGCGGTAGATCAGGGGAAGCCCGGCCGGCGGCGCCTCGGCACCCGTGGCCGGCAGGCCGTGCATGCCCTGCGCCTCGGCGATGGCGGTGTACAGCTGCCGCCTGCGCTCGTGGCGGTTGCCACCGGAGTAGGTCGCCGTGAGCAGGGCGCGCAGCTCCTGCCGGTCCCACTGGTCGATGGACGTGTACTTGGCCGGGCGGTACCCGCCACCCAGCCGCACCGGCGGCGCGTTGGGCGCGATCGGGATCGAGACACCCGGGCGGCCCAGGCGCACGGCACCGCGGGCGTTGACCGGGTCGGTGAGCGCCCTCGGCGCCGCGGCCCGCCGCCGGCCCTTCTCGTCGTAGAGGTACCAGGTGCCGTCGGTGGCGATCCGCGACCGGCCGCCCGTCGCGACGGTCGGGCCGTGCAGTTCGGCGACCGCGTCCTGCACGAGGAGCTGCACTCCGCCCAGCGCGACGAACAGCTCGTGCAGCGCCGTGGGGCAGGCGGCGAGGTTGCAGTTGGGCAGCACCACCCGCGGGCGATGGCCCGTCTCCCGCGCGATCCGGTCGGCGCGCTCACGCCAGACGTCGAACGTCGAGCGGGACGGCTCGGCGTCCGCCGGTGCCCGCACCATCGAGATCATGTGCCTCAGCTGGTCGGCCGTCGGGTAGACCTCGACTCCGTCGACCACGAGGTAGAAGCCGCGCTCGCCGGTGTGACCGACGATCAGGAAGTCGGCCGGGTCGGACCACAGCTCCAGCGCCGGCGCCACCACGGGATCGCCGCGTGCCGCGAAGATGAGCCCGAACCCGGCCGGGCTCGCCACGACCTGCATCTGCGCGGCGAACGCCGGCATCTCCGCGTCCGTCAGCTGACGCTCGGGCATCTCCGGGATCGTTTCGGCCACCGGAGCTGCGCCGGGCCGGCCGGAGGCGCGCAGCCGGCCGAGGTCCCGCGCCAGGAGGTACCACTGGACGGCGATGAAGATCCCGGTAGCGGCCACCCCCACGAGCCCGGCCAGCAGGAAGTGCCAGCCCGTCGGGTTGGTGCGCCAGTCCGGCTGCGTCTCGCTGTTCGGCTGGTCGCTGCTCGGCTGGCCGGGCTGGTCGGTGCGGGGCACCACGCCGCCGGGCATGTCGCTGCCGGGCTTGTCGTCCGCGGGGGGCACAACCACGACGGGCGGCGGGAGCACCTTGTACTTGTTGCCGGGCAGCGGCTGCAGCCGGTCCTCGGTGATGCCGAGCCGCTGGGCGATCTTCCCCCGGTCCTCGCCCGGCTGCGCGCTCCAGATGCCCGGCCAGCTGCCCGGGATGGCGAGCTTCTCGGTCGGCAGGATCAGGTCCCGGCTCTCGACGGTCGGGAAGCGGCCGGGGGTCGCGTCGGCGAGCACGTCCCAGCCCGCGTCCAGGCCCTCGGCCAGGTAGCCCAGCTCGTCGCCGGGCAGCACGATCAGGGTGCCCGGCAGTTCGAACGGCTGCTGGGCGGGGTCCGGCTGCGGCGCCGTGCGCAGGGCGAGCGCAGTGATGGTCGGCGTCCGCAGGTCATCGGTCTGCACGACGGCCGGGCGCGCGTCACGCGCTTCCGGCTCGGCGCGCGTGTCGCCGGTGGGGGTGGAGAGCACCAGGATGCCGGCCGCAGCCAGTACAGCGAGCCCGCGGGCCACGAGGCCGCGGCCACCAGGTGTCGAACCCGCCGGGACCGTGCTGGGCCGAACCGGGCCGTCCAGGGCGGGCGCAAGCGCCCACGCCAGGTCCAGCGCCACGCCGACCCCGATGGAGCGCACCGGCCCGACCACCGCGAGGGCAGCCTGGATGGTGAGCTCACCAACCGTGCTCAGCCAGGCCGGTGGGCCGCGCGCCTGCGCCGTCCGAACCGCGGTCACGACCACCGCGGCCGCCAGCGCGATCAGCATGCCGGTCAGCACGGGCGCGTGGCTCCAGGCGTCGCCGAGCGCCCCCCAGAGCGAACCGCCGCCGCTGTTGCCCCCGGCCGAGCCGCCGATCCCGACCGCGACGCCACCGCCGATCACGCCGGTGCCGACGACGAGCAGGACCGGACCGAGCGCGCCCGACCCCGCGCCGGCCGAGGCGGTTTCGCCGTCGACGGCCGGTGGCGTGCCCGCAGCCATCCAGTAGGCCTGGTCGCGGAGCAGCCGGCCCTCGTCGCGCACGACGTCGAGCTTGGCGATCCTGGCCGTGAGCCACTCCGCCTGCCGCCGCGCGAGTTCGGCCTGCTCCAGCAGCTTCGTGCGCTCCTCCAGCAGGCCGGGGATGAAGAACGGCACTCCGGCCGCGGCCTGCCGGTAGTACTCGGCATCGGCCAGCCGGTCGTCCCGCTCGTCGCTCAGCGCCGCCCGGCGCTCGGCGATGCTCTCGACGACGCCGGCCTGGGCCACGTCCAGCTCGCGCAGCTGCTGCCAGTGCGCATCGGTCATCCGGTCGCTGCGCCGCTGGACGCCCGCCGTGCGCAGCTGCAGGAGGTGCTGCCGCTTGTTGTTCGGGACGCCCTTGTTGGCTCCGTCGACGGCGATCGCGAGCGCGAGCACCCCGCCGATCACCCGGACGCCCTTGGCGTGGCGGTCGAGGTACGCCTGCGCGTCGGCGGCCCGCCGGCGCAGCGCCGCGACCTCGGCCCGGATGCGCTCGGCGTCCTTCTTCCAGCTGACGTCGGCCCGCCGGCCCGGCCCGCGACGCTTCTGCGGGGGCAGGTGCGACTGCCACGGGAGCTGCTCGAAGAGATCCTGCGCGGCCTTGTTCAGGCTGTCGGCCACCGCCTGCCAGTGCTCCTGCAGGGAGATCTCCCGCTGGCGTGCGTCGCCGAGCTTCGCTACCCGGCCGCGGACGCCGGCGCGCCAGTCCCGCACCTGCTGCAGGCCCGCCTCGGAGAGGGAGGTCTTCAGCACGCCGTCCTGCAGGCTGTCGATCATCGTGCGGCGCTCGTCGGCGGTCCAGTCGAACCGGTGCCGGGCCGCGAAGGCGTCGGCGAGGGTCTCCAGGCCCAGCGGGCCCTTGCCGACGGTCCCGTCGATCAACGTGAGCACGTCGCGAACGGTTCGGTGGTCGCCCCACTTCAGCGCCGCCTGCAGCTGCCCACCGGGCCGGCTCCCGGACGGCAGGAACGTGTCCAGCGCGCTCCTGAGCTCGAGGCCCGCTCGCCGGCCGGCTACATCGCGGACGTCGTTCCACCAGGGTGTGAACTGAGCGTGCTGCTCCCGACCGCGCTTGCCCTCGGCGACGATCGAGTTCTTTTCGGCGAGCCGGCGCCGCGCCTCGTCCGGCAGGGTCGCGACCATCCCCGACGCCGGGCTCTGGAGTTTCGCGAGCTCGGCCTTGGTGAAGTCGCTGTAGGCCCAACCGCGCTCCGAGTCGATCGGGTCGAGGTAGCGGTTCGACGCCGCGTAGAGGTCGTTCCACATCTTCGCCCGGATCAGCTGCTTGACGCCCGGCGCGTACTTCGGGCTGACGCGAACGGGCACCATCCGCAGCCATCCGGTGCCGCCGTTGCGGAGATCCCGCTCCAGCTCGGGTGTGATCGCGACCGGCATCGGCAGCAGCGGCGCCGTGAACGACGGTCCCCCCGCGCCGCCGAGGGGCTGCTGGGCATTCGGCTGGGCGTCCAGCGCAGGCACGGCGGCCGCCTTGAACGCGCCGAGCATCGGCAATGCGGTTCCGCGCATGGCGGTGGTCCCGGTGCCCGGTGCGCCACCGCTGCCCATGAAGGAGGCGCCGGCCGCGTTCGACGTCGACGTGGTCGGCACGAGGCCCTTGCCCTGCGCCGACACCACCTTGACCTGGACCGTGCCGACCTGCGGGGCCGGCGTGGTGTCGCCCGCGACCGGCACGACCACCTGTGTTGCCGAGAGGATCATCACGCCGAGCCCCTGGCGGACCTCGGACTTGGCCGGCAAGCCACCGGACACCGGCTGCTTGCCCGGCGTGGGCGGGGTCGGACCCTGCGGCCCCATCGGCTCGATGACCATGTACTTCGCCGGGGGGTCCACCTTGGGCGAGGTCTGCGTCGACGTCCACTCCCCCGTCTTGACCGACTGGACCAGCGTGAACGTCCCACCGGTGCGGCCACCCGGAGCGGGGGTCGGGAGCGTGTTCAGCGTCAGCGCATCCGAGGCCGTCAGCGAGATGGTCCCGCCGAAGCGCTCCTGCGCCGTCGGCATCTTGACGGTCACGATCTCCGGGGCGGGCGGCAAGAGCCCGCGCGCTTCGAGCGTGGGCCGGACCCCTTCGCCGCCCTTCTTCGCCGCGGCGGGCGCGACGAGCATCAGCCCGCCCTGCGTCAGCCCGATCATCGCCAGCCGCCTGGTGGCCGGGGTCATCGTGCGCTCGTCGCCGATGAAGCTGCCGACGGAGTGCAGGTAGGTCGTGGTGCCGGCGGTGATGACGGTCCGGTCCAGCGCCGACCCGACCGCCGTTGCGGTGGCGCGCGACGTCCGGACCGCGGGCACCACCCTGGCGGCCACCCGCCCGGCGCCGGGGACGACGGTCAGCGCGAGCGTGGTGACGTCGCCGAGCATCCGCGGGTTGCTGAGGCTCATGTCCTGGTTGTGGTTGGAGCGCTGCACCATCGAATAGACGCTCTTCCCGGCGGTCATCCCGAGCCCGGCGAACGCCGCCCCGGCGAACCACGGCGCGGCTGCTCCGCCGCTCGCAGCGGCCGCCCCCGCCGTGCCGAGGACGATCAACCCCATGGCCGCCGTGTCGTACACGTGCTCGCCGACGGTGGTCTCGTTCGCCGCGACGCTGCGCAGCCGAACCGGCCCCGACGTCGCGTAGATGTCCTCCGCGAAGCTCAGCACGCCGTCGTCGGGGAACACCTCGTTGTCCTTGAGCAGCTTCTCCATCGTGGGGTAGGTGCCGCCGGCCGGGTCGATGAACTGCTCCGACGTCCCCTCGGCGTCGGTCACCCGCCACAGCGTCGGCTCGCCGGTCGCGCCGGTCGGGTCCGTGTACATCGCCGTGATCGCGTACGCCCTGCCGCCGGCGTCCTGGATCGCCTGCAGGGTCTTCTCGACCTTCTTCTCGTCGACCTCGCCGCGCTGGTCGGTGAAGAACGGGCGGATGCGATCCCGCTGCGCGGCGACGTCCATCTCCCTCGACAGGAAGGTGTTCTGGTACTGCTCGGCGGTGTAGCGGCTGGCGAAGTTCGCGAGCGTGTCGTTGCGGTAGCGGGCCTCGAACTGCTTCGCGAGCTCGGGGTCGGCGTTGTACCGCATGCCCGGCATGTTGAGCGCCGCGGTCTGCGCCCGCATCGTGTCGTCGCGGCCGGTCGACGGCAGCATCACGACCCTGCCGAGACGCTCGTTCGGGTCGGTCGGGTTCTGGCGCAGCGACGCGTAGGTCAGCTCGGCGAACGTGCCGTAGCTGCGGATCGTGGGCGCCGCGGCGACCGCCCGCGCGTCGTTCGACGCCGCCAGGTCCCTCGACAGGCCGGCGAACGCCGCCATGTCGGCGTCGGCCTGCCGCATCTGCGCGGTCCGGGTCGTGTCGCCGGTTCCGCCGACCATGATCAGGTCGATCCGCCGGAGCGCCGCGTCGGACCTGTCGAGCCGCCCCTGCACCCCGTCGACCGCGATCCGGTGCTGGACGAGGCGTGCGTCAAGCGCGTCGATGCGGCCGTTGAGCTGGTCCTCCCACGTCTTCGTCTGGGCGTCGGACGCGTTGAAGGCGGCGATGTCCTTCTCCAGCGCGGCCTTGTCGCCGAGGAGGCGCAGCGCCTCCGTCTGCAGCCCCATCGCCGCCGTGTTGGCGACACCGTGCTCGTAGAGCACCACGCCCAGGTTCGCCTTGGCGACGTCGAGGGAGCTCGCCATCGGATTGTCCCGGCGCACATCCCGGGCCATGGCCGGGTTCAGCGCAACGAGCTGCGCCACCACTTCGGGCCGGGCCTGCAGCTCGGCATCGGCGTTGCGGGTGTCGACCGGGAGGTTGGCCAGCGTGATGCCGTCGATCACGCGGCGGTCCTCGATCCACCGCGCGAACTCGCCGGTCGTGTCGGTCCCGACCCGGTCCTGGATCTTCCTGATCAGCGGCTGCACCTCGGCGTACCGGCCCTGGTCGCCGGTGCGGAGGTAGTCCCCCATCCCGGTCGAGACGGTCCGCATGTCCGCCGCGACCTCAGGTGCCTTCTCCCGCATGACGTCGTCGTGGATCCGGCGGTCGTAGAGCGTGATGAGCGCGAAGTCGCTGTCCGCCCCCGACATCGCGACATGCCCGTCGTAGACCTTGCGGTCGGCCGGCGACAGGCTGTTGTAGGCGGCCGGGTCGAGCAGCGGCAGCCGGACGTTCGGGTCGGCGGGGTCCATGCCCATCGCCCGTGCCACGTCGTCGTCCATCTGGGTGCGCGTCGACGGGCGCACCTCACCGGGGCGCACGGTCAGCGGCAGCCAGCCGCGGTTCGGGTCGGCCACCCAGTCGTACTTCGTGGCGGTGGCTTCCGGGGTCTCGCCCGGCCCGCGGACCGGCTCGATGACGACGTTCTTCAGGTTGAACGTGTTGCACTGCTCGCTGCAGACGTAGCGGCGGCCGGTGCCGTCCTGGTTGCCGAAGAACAGGCCGATCGTGCTGTTCGCGGTGATGCCCGAGACCGCGTCGCCGTTGCGCGAGCTGCCGACGTTGCACTCGTTGCCGTGGCAGACCATCGCGGCGCCGTCGCCCTGCGCGTCGGGCGACTTGTACGCGATCCGGCAGCCCGCCTCCGCGCACGTCCCACCCTCGCCGGCCGGGCTGACGAACACGAGCCTGCCGTTGCCCTTGTTCTCCATGGAGAACTTGCCGTTCGGGGCGCCGGGGGTCGACCGGAAGTCGTCCTTCATCACGCAGTTGCCGCACGTCGTGACGCCCGGCGTGGCCAGGTCGTACTCCGCCTTGTCGGTGTAGCGGAGCTTGCCCTCGTCGGAGAACCGCAGCGCCCACGCGCAGCCGGCCGTGCAGGGTGTCGACCCCTGCGCCGCAGGCGCGATCCGACGGCAGGGGCCGCTGCACTCCGCTGTGCCGTTCTTGCCGTCCGCGTCGGCGAACTCACCCTTGATGACGTCGTCACGGGTCGGCGCGAGCGATCGGGCCTCGGCCGCGTACTTCGTGTTCGTCGGGTCGAAGTTCTCATAGGAGTAGCCGTTGCCGAGCGGGACGGTGGCGCGCTGGCCCTTCATCTCGAAGGAGCCGTTGCTCATCCGGCCGTTCGCGTCGAGCCCGGCGCCCTTCACCTGCGTCCAGCCGCCGCCCATCTCGGCGGGACCGTTGCCGGGAGCGATGATCGGGAGCGCAGCGGGGGTGGGCTGACCGGCCGTCGGCGCCCGGAAGGGCAGGAACACGCCCCGCCCGTGCCAGGAGACCTCGGACTGGTGACCGGCCTCGTCGATCGCCTTGATCTGCGCCTTGCCGGAGAAGAAGAAGGGCTCCATCTTCTCCCGGAACCCGACCTGGCCGAAGCAGCCGCCCTCACACGTCGTCGTGAAGGTGCCGCCGGTCGGGTCGGCGAAACGCTGGTAGTGCGTGCCGTTGCCGGCATACGTCACCCGTGAGCCGCTGTAGCTGTCGTAGGTGCTCGACCCGTTTCCCCGGACCCACCCGCCCGCGCGGCCCTGCGCGTCGGCGGTCAGCAGCGCGGCGCCGTCGGTCGCCTCGTTCTTGTCGACGCCGAGGTCGGGCCGGCCCGCGACGCGCGGGTTCTCGATGGTGACCTTCTTGCCCTCGGCGTCGATCGTCACCGTCTGCCCGCTCTTGCCCTGCATGACGCACGGCAGCGGGCAGTCGGTCGTCGGCGCTTCGGTGGCCGGGGTGTCCGGGTCGAACATCGTGACGGGGCACGTCGCCGCGCCGCCGCCGCAGACCGCCATGGCGCCATGCAGCTCGTCACCCATCTCACCCTCGGCCGACGGCGGCGGCGGGGGCGGCGGCTTGAGGATGACGTAGGCGTCGGAGTCCTTGTCGCACCAGCCGTCGCCGGAGCAGCCCGACGCGGCGTGCTGCGCCAGCGCGTCCGCCTCGGCCCACACCCCGCAGCCGCCGTTACTGCCGCCGCACGTCGCATAGGCCCAGGCGAAGTAGTCGGCCACCTCGTCGCTCGCGGAATCGGCCACCTCGGTGTGGGCGTAGAAGTCCGACGAGCAGTTCGTGCCGGCCGAGCCCTCGCAGATCGCGGCGGCCGACGCCTGGCCGTACCCGGCGCTGGCCTCCGTCATGACGAAGACGTGGCCGCCGCCGAACGTGCCCGACTGCTCCCCGGTGGCCGTGCCGTACGCGTTCGAACCGGGGCCGCTCGCCGAGGAGGCGGAGTGCGCCCGGTAGCTGAAGGTGCAACCGGCGTTCGCGCTGCCGTCGCAGGACGCCGCAGCCATTGCCGCACCGTCCTCGGCCATCGTGGCGGCGCTCGTCCCGCACCAACCAGTGCCGGACGTCCCGCTGGTGCCGCAGTCGGCCTTCGCCGTCGCGGTCGCCTTCGCCGAGCGGCTCTCGGCCGCGGAGTGCGCCTCGAAGCGGAACGCACAGGTGGCGCCGGCGTCGCCGAGGCAGGTGGCCGACGCCATCGTGCCCGTCTCGGCCGCGCTCACCCGACCGCCCGCGGCGCACTGGCCGGCCGCCTGTCCGCCAGTGCAGGCAGCGGCCGCACTCGCGGTGTTGGTGCTCTCCTTGCCGGCGAAGGAGGCGTTGCCCTCCATCCGCGCGGTGCAGCCCGTGCCCTCGCAGCCCGCCATCACCTCGGCGGTGTGGTCGGCGACAAAACCGCTGGTGCTGATCCGGCACGCGCCGGTGGCAGCCGCGCCGCAGTCCGCGACGGCAACCGCGTGGGTCGTCTTGTCCTGCATCGGCGCGGTGCCGGTCCGGACGTCGCCGATGATCGTCGCGGGGTCGTCGGTGCCGACGGTGGTGCTCGCCCCGGCGACGGCGCACTTCCCGTCGCCGGTCGCGCCGGTCGTGCAGGAGCCCTCGACGGCCGCGCTGGTCATGCCGAACGGGCCGCCGGCCATCGCCGAGCCGCTGGCCGTCGCCGAGGTCGAGATGGCTGCCTGGCAACCACCCTTTTGGCCGGTGCAGGCGGTCGAGCCGTTCGCGATGGAGACGCTGGTCGGGTCGGTGACGGGGCCGTTCCCGGGGCCGGCGACGGCGTTCGGGTCGGCGGCGGCCTTCGCCGCGGCGACGGCGGCGTTCGCGCCGCCGTCCGGGGAGGCAGCGGATGCCGAGGTGCCGGTGACGGTGCCGGTGCACGTCTCGTCGCGGCAGTCCAGCGTTGCGGTGGCCTGCGTCATACCGGCCCGGCCGGGCAGCATCGGCGCGCCGGGTGCCGTGCTCTCGGCCTGCCCGCTGGTCGTGAGGGTGCTCGCCGTCGCGCCGGAGCCGACCATGCAGCCCTTCGCGCCGCCCGTGCAGGTCGCGTCCGCGCGGGACGCGCTGGCGGTGGCCGGGTCGGCCTCGCCGTTCAGCGCACCGGTGGTGGTGGCCTCGGCGGTGGTCGTCGCCGTGCACTTGCTGCTGGCGCACCGCGCGGTCGCGTTGCTCTGCGACAACGTCGCGGGGGCGCCGGTCACCGGCTTCGCAGCCAGCTCCGCGGCCTTCGTCGCGGCCTCGCCCGCCTGCTTCGCCG
>NZ_JAJGSX010000075.1 GCF_021245725.1 Pseudonocardia sp. TRM90224
AAACAAACTGGCATAAAACCAATTCATGATAAAGCTCGACACACTGTTGAGTTCTCAAAAGACACCCGCACACCATCCACCACCGTTAAGTAGTGTTCCGGGGCTGTGTTCCATCTGTGTCGCTCTCTGGCCGTAGCCGGAGCAACTTTTCTAACTTACATGGTCCTGCTCGCGGAGTCAAGCTCCGCCAGGCCCAGTCCGAGAGGCTACCACCTTGCGGTGGAGACCTTCGGGGCGGCCGCCGTGTTCCTTGGGGGCTGACTCTGGGCCGGAGGATCTCCGTCCCGGTCTGTCGTGCTGCCCCGTGGCGACTTGGAGAAAGTTACACGGTCCGTTTCGGGCCCGAAACAGGGGGGTCCCTTTTCGATGTTCTCGCAGGTCAACCGGCCTCTGCGCGCACTCCGGCCAGATTGCGCTTGCCGCGGCGCACGACAAGCCATCCGCCGGCGAGCAGATCCGTGGCCGCCGGCACCCACATCTCGTCGGTCACCTTCGTGTTGTTCACGTAGGCGCCGCCCTCCCCGACCGCACGCCGCGCGGCACCACGGCTCTCGGACAGACCGGTGGCGACGAGCAGGTCGACGATCGTCGGCTTGTCGTCGAGGCGGACGGTTGCCGTCGGCACCTCCGCCAGCGCGGCCCCGATCGTTCCCTCGTCGAGTTCCTGCAGCTCACCGCGCCCGAACAGGGCGGAGCTCGCCGCGATCACCTGCTGCGTGTGGTGCTCGCCGTGTACGAGCGTGGTCAGCTCCTGCGCGAGCCGCCGCTGTCCGGCGCGCAGATGCGGCCGCTCGGCGACGTCGCGTTCGAGCTCCGCGATCTCCTCGCGCGACAGGAACGTGAACAGGCGCAGGTACTGCCCGACGTCGGCGTCGGCCGTGTTCACGAAGTACTGGTACCAGGCGTAGGGCGAGGTCATCGCCGGATCGAGCCAGATGTTGCCGCCACCGGTGGACTTGCCGAACTTGCGCCCCTCGGCGTCGGTGACGAGCGGCACGGTCATCGCGTGCGTGCCCGCGCCCTCCACCCGCCGGATCAGCTCCACCCCGCCGACGATGTTGCCCCACTGGTCGGAGCCGCCGATCTGCAACCGGCACCCGTGGCGCCGGAAGAGGTGCAGGTAGTCCTGGCTCTGCAGCAGCAGGTAGCTGAACTCGGTGTACGACATCCCCTCGCCGGCGAGCCGGCGCTTCACCGTCTCCCGTCCGAGCATCACGTTGATCGAGAAGTGCTTGCCGACGTCGCGCAGGAACTCCAGCGCGCTCTGCCCCTCGGTCCACTCCAGGTTGTTGACCACCAGCGCACCGGTCGGGGTGTCGTCGAACTCGACGAACCGTTCGAGCTGGCCGCGGATGCGCCCGGCCCACTCGCGGACGGTCTCGACGCTGTTGAGCGTGCGCTCCCCCACGTCACGCGGGTCGCCGATCATCCCGGTGGCGCCGCCGGCCAGCACGATCGGCCGCGCGCCGGCCTGCTGGAAGCGGCGCAGCGTGAGCAGCGGCACGAGGTTGCCGGCATGCAGGCTCGGTGCTGTGGGGTCGAACCCGCAGTAGAGCGTGAGCACGCCGTCGGCAAGATCACGGCGCAGCGCGTCGCGGTCGGTGCTCTGCGCGATCAGGCCGCGCCATTCCAGGTCGTCGAGAACGTCCGTGCTCACGGCGCCGATCCTCCCGCACGCACCGGCCTGCACGCACGGCGGTCAGCCACCCAGGGACTTCGCGATCTCCGGCGGGATGCGGTCGAGCGCCTCCGGGAGGCTGAGCACGCTGCTGAACGACAGCGCCGCCGACAGCTGGTCGTCGAAGACGAAGAACCGGCCCTCGCGCACGGACTTGAGCCCCGCGTACCCGGGCAGGGCCTCGAACGTCGCCCGCTCGGCGGCGCTCGCCGTGATCAACACCACCGCGTCGGCGGTGTCGAGCTTGCCGAGCTCCTCGGTGCTGAGCGAGGCGTAGAACGCGTCCTTCGCCAGGTCGGCGAAGACCGGCGGCACCGGCATCCCGAGCGACTCGAAGAACCGGCCGCGCAGGTCCTGCGGGCCCCACACGAAGAAGTTCGCGTTGTCGTTGCTGCTCGGCCGGGTGCCGGCGACGGTGCGCCCGGCCAGCACCGGGTACTGCGCCCGGACCTGCGCGAACCGCGACTCCAACCCGGTGATCAACGTCTCGGCCGCGGGCGCCCGCCCGAGCGCCGTGCCGATCATGCGGGTGGCGTCCTGCCACGGCGTGCCGTAGTCGACGAACTGCGCCGGCTGGCTGATCGTCGGCGCGATCTGCGAGAACAGGTCGTACTGCGCCTGGGTGAGCCCCGCGGAGACCGCGACGATCAGGTCGGGGTCCAGCGCCGCGAGCGTCTCCGGGCTGATCTCGCCGTTCAGCACCTTCGGCTGCTGGCCCTGCAGCTCGTCCTGCGCCCAGGGCCAGGTCGCGGACGGCTGGTTGCCGGTGAACTCCCGGATCGCGACGGGCACAACACCGAGCGCGAGGATCGCGTCCTGGTCGGTGTAGCCGAGCGAAACGACCCGCTTCGGCGCTTCCGGTATCACGGTGTTGCCGAACTTGTGCGGGATCGTGACCGGGAACGTTCCGCCCCCGGCCGGCGCCGCGGACGGCCCGGCGGGCTCCGGCGGCGACCCGCATGCGGCGAGCATCACCGCGAGCACGGCGCTGAGCGCGAACAGGACCCTACGGACGACGATCACCAACGAAGGTTAGGCAGTCCTATCCAGCACGTCCAGTGTGGCGTGGATCGCCCCGGCCGGGCCGGTACTGGCTCACCGCGGGCGAGTCGTCCAGCCAGAACCGCCACGGCAGCTCGTGCGCCGCGGCGACGCCGACCCGCGGGCCGCTGCGGACGTCCGCCGGGTCGACCGGTTCGCCGGCACGCAGGCGAACGGGCGAGGTGGGATCGGTCACGTCGAGGCCGTTCTGCGCCCGCCCGAGCCCGAGCAGCGACGCGAGCCGCGCCGGCCCGCGGGCGAGGTCGGCGGCCTTCCGGGCGGTCGGCCTGCGCACGTGCGCAGTCGCGAGGTCCGACACCACCTCTCCGGCGCGCATCAGCACGCCGCCGGGTTCGTCGACGTCGAGGCAGCTGACGTTGGCGCAGAAGTGCATGCCGTAGACGAAGTAGACGTACAGGTGCCCGGCGGGGCCGAACATCACCGTGTTGCGCGGGGTGCGGCCGCGGAAGCAGTGCGAGGCGGGATCGTCTGCGCCGCGGTAGGCTTCCACCTCGACCAGCCGCACCGCGACGGTGCCCTCCGGGGTGTCCGACTCCAGCGTGCAGCCGAGCAGGCGCACGGCCGCGGGGAGCGGGTCGATCGCCAGCTCCCCGCGGTCGAGCAGGGTCAGCTCGCGCTCCCGGCCTGCTCGGCCAGCGACAGCTGCACGCACACCGCGACGCCCGCCATCGCCCGCTCCACCTCGGCGAGCGGCGGGAACGTCGGGGCGAGGCGGATGATCGCGTCGCCCGGGTCCTTGCCGTACGGGTGCGTGGCGCCGGCCGGCGTGAGCGCGATGCCCGCCTCCTTCGCCAGCCGCACGACCTGCGACGCGAGGCCCTCCGGGACGGTCAGCGTGACGAAGTAGCCGCCCTTCGGCGTCGACCACGTGACGCCGTCGGTGTCGGCGAAGTTCTCCGTGAGGATCCGCTCCAGCACGGCGAACTTCGGCGCGATGATCTCGCGGTGCTTGCGCATGTGCTCGGCGACGCCCTCGGCGTCGCGCAGGAACAGCGCGTGGCGCAGGTGGTTGACCTTGTCGGGGCCGATCGTGCGCTTGCTGGTGAGCGTGATCCACCAGGCCAGGTTCGCCTCGGAGGCGCCGAAGAACGCGACTCCCGCGTTGGCCAGCGTGATCTTCGACGTCGAGCCGAAGACGAACACCCGGTCGGCGTTGCCGGCCGCCGTGGCCAGCCCGAGCAGGTCGGCGATCTCGGCACCGGCCTCGGTCAGGTGGTGCACCGCGTAGGCGTTGTCCCACATGATCCGGAAGTCGGGCGCCGCGGTCGGCATCTCGGCCAGCCTGCGCACGACCTCGTCGGAGTACACCGTGCCGGTCGGGTTGGAGTACTTCGGGACGCACCAGATGCCCTTGACGGCAGGGTCGGCCGCCACGAGCTCCTCGACGACGTCCATGTCGGGCCCGTCGTCGAGGAGCGGGACGGGCACCAGCTCGATGCCCAGCCGCTCGCACACGCTGAAGTGCCGGTCGTAGCCGGGGACGGGCGCGAGGAACACGACCCGCTCCTCCTCGACCCAGCGCCGCTCGGCGCCCGGGAGCGGGGAGAGCAGCGCGTGCACGAGCGTGTCGTGCATGAGCTCGAGGCTGCCGTTGCCGAACGCCACCAGCTGCGCGGTCGGCACCTGCAGCGCGGCACTGAAGATCTCGCGCAGCTCGGGGAGGCCGTTGAGGCCGCCGTAGTTGCGGGTGTCGGTGCCGTCGGCGGACTTGTACGTCTCGCCGGGCAGGCTCAGCAGCGGCGTCGCCAGATCGAGCTGGGCCGCCGACGGCTTCCCGCGCGTGAGGTCGAGCTTCATGCCCTGCGCGACCAGCGCGTCGTAGTCGGCGCGGGCCGACTCCAGTGCCGTGCGTGCCAGTTCGGCTGGCGAAGTCATGCTGATCCTCCGGATCGATGTTCCAGTGCCGTGCGTGCTGCTATTGCAGAACCGCGCAGCTCGTCGAGCTGCTCGGCGACCCGCGCCCCCGCCGTACCTCCGCGGGCGTTCCGCGAGGCTATCGAGCCCGCCACGGTGAGCACCTCGCGCACCCTCGGAGTGAGCGCGGGGTGCACGGCAGCCAGCTCGGCGTCGGTCAGGTCGTCGAGCCCGACCCCGCGCTGCTCTGCGGCCCGGACGCAGCCGCCGGCCGCCTCGTGCGCCACCCGGAACGGCACGCCCTCGCGGACGAGCCATTCGGCGACGTCCGTCGCGAGGGTGAACCCGGCGGGGGCCAGCTCGGCGAGCCGGTCGGTGTGGAAGGTGAGCGTCGCGACCATTCCCGCGACGGCCGGCAGCAGCAGCTCCAGCTGCTCGACCGAGTCGAAGATCGGCTCCTTGTCCTCCTGCAGATCGCGGTTGTACGCCAGCGGCTGCGCCTTCAGCGTCGCGAGCAGGCCGGCGAGGTTGCCGATCAGCCGCCCGGCCTTGCCGCGGGCCAGCTCGGCGATGTCCGGGTTCTTCTTCTGCGGCATGATCGAGCTGCCGGTGGAGTACGCATCGTGCAAGCCGACGTAGCCGAACTCGACGGTCGCCCAGAGGATGACCTCCTCGGCGAGCCGCGAGACGTCGACGGCGATCATGGCCAGCACGAACGCCGCCTCGGCCGCGAAGTCGCGGCTCGCGGTGCCGTCGATCGAGTTCGCGGCGCTGCTGGTGAAGCCGAGCTCGGCCGCGACGGCCTCCGGGTCGAGCCCCAGCGACGAGCCCGCGAGCGCGCCCGACCCGTACGCCGATACCGCGGCGCGCCGGTCCCAGTCGGCGATCCGGTCGACGTCGCGCAGCAGCGCCTGCGCGTGCGCGGCCAGGTGGTGCGCAAGCAGGACGGGCTGCGCGTGCTGCAGGTGGGTGCGACCGGGCATCGGTGCGTCGGGGTGCGCCGCGGCCTGTTCGACCAGCGCCTCCACGAGGCCGAGCAGGGCAACGCCGACGCGCGCGACCCCGTCGCGCGTCCACATCCGGAAGAGCGTCACGACCTGGTCGTTGCGGGAACGCCCGGCGCGCAGCTTGCCGCCGAGCTCGGGCCCCGCCCGGTCGATGAGGCCACGTTCGAGCGCGGAGTGCACGTCCTCGTCGCCGGGCGCCGGGCCGAACGCGCCCGACTCGACGTCGGCCTCCAGCTTCGCCAGCGCGTCGAGCATGCCGGCCAGCTCGTCGTCGGTGAGCAGGCCCGCCCGGTGCAGCACGCGTGCGTGCGCCATGGAGCCACGCAGGTCGTACGGGGCGAGGCGCCAGTCGAAGTGGGTGGACTTGGACAGCGCCGCGAGGGCGTCGGACGGGCCGTCGGCGAACCGGCTGCTCCACAGGTTCGAACTCATGCCTTCTGCTCCCGCCGCGCCGCGATCTTGCTCGGCAGGCCCCAGAGCTGCACGAACCCCTTCGCGAGGCTCTGGTCGAACATGTCGCCCTCGTCGTAGGTGGCGAGGTTGAAGTCGTAGAGCGACTGCTCGGAGCGCCGCCCGGTGACGGTGGCCCGGCCGCCGGCGAGCTCCAGCCGGATCTCGCCCGTCACATGCTGCTGCGACTCGGCGATGAACGCGTCGAGCGCGCTCTTGAGCGGGGAGTACCAGAGCCCGTCGTAGACCAGCTCGGTCCAGCGCTGCGACACCTGCCGCTTGAACCGCGCGAGGTCGCGCTCGACGGTGACGTTCTCCAGCTCCTGGTGCGCGGCGATCAGCGCCATCGCGCCGGGCGCCTCGTACACCTCGCGGCTCTTGATGCCGACCAGCCGGTCCTCGACCATGTCGATCCGCCCGACGCCGTGCTTGCCGGCGCGCTCGTTGAGCACCTGGATGGCCTGCAGCATCGTCACCGGCTCGCCGTCGATCGCGGTCGGGACGCCTTTGTCGAACCGGATGACCAGCTCGTCGGCGGGCTGGAACTGCTGCGGGTCGCCCGTGTAGGAGTAGACGTCCTTGGTGGGGGCGTTCCACAGATCCTCGAGGAAGCCGGTCTCGACGGCGCGGCCCCAGACGTTTTGGTCGATTGAGAACGGCGACTTCTTCGTGACGTCGATCGGCAGGTTGTGCTCCTCGGCGTACCGGATCGCCTTCTCCCGCGTCCACGCGAAGTCGCGCACGGGCGCGATGCAGTTCAGCTCGGGCGCGAGGGCCTGGATGCCGACCTCGAAGCGGACCTGGTCGTTGCCCTTGCCGGTGCAGCCGTGCGCGACCGTCGAGGCGCCGTGGTACTTCGCAGCCTCCACGAGGTGCTTGACGATCAGCGGCCGGGACAGCGCGGAGACCAGCGGGTAGCGGTCCATGTAGAGCGCGTCGGCCTGCAGTGCGGGCAGGCAGAACTGCTCGGCGAACTCGTCGCGCGCGTCGGCGACGACGGCCTCGACGGCGCCGCACGCGAGCGCCCGCTTGCGGATCTCCTCGAGGTCCTCGCCGCCCTGGCCGACGTCGACGGCGACCGCGACGACCTCGGCGCCCGTCTCCTCGGCGATCCACCCGATGCCGACGGACGTGTCCAACCCGCCCGAGTAGGCGAGTACGACCCGTTCGGTCATTTCTGTGCTCCTTCATTTCGCAAGTTCGAGAGGCGGTCGGCGAGCTCGGCCCCGGTGAGCGGCTCGCGGGCGACCACGAAGATCGTGTCGTCGCCGGCGATGGAGCCGACGACGTCGTTCAGCGCTGCGCGGTCCAGCGCGCTGGCCACGTACTGCGCCGCACCCGGCGGGGTGCGCAGCACGCAGAGGTTCCCGCTCGCGTCGGTCGACGTGAGCAGCTCGCCCAGCACGCGCGAGAGGCGGCTGGTGCCACCCTCGATGCCGCGGACCGGACTGCCGTCGTCCGGGATGACGTACACGGGGGTGCCGCCGTCGGCGCCGCGCAGCTTCACCGCGCCCAGCTCGTCGAGGTCGCGCGAGAGCGTGGCCTGGGTCGTGCCGATCCCCTCGGCCTCGAGCAGCGCGAGCAGCTCGGGCTGGCTGTGCACCTTGCGGGTGCTGATCAGCTCGACGATCCGGGCCTGCCGCGCTGCGCGCGATCGTCCGGCGGGCGCGGCCGTCATCGTCGGAGCAGCCATGTGAGCAGCGCCTTCTGCGCGTGGAGGCGGTTCTCGGCCTCGTCCCACACGGCGCTGGCCGGCCCGTCGAGCATCTCGTCGGTGATCTCCTCGCCGCGGTGCGCCGGCAGGCAGTGCAGGACGATCGCTCCGGGCGCGGCCCGGCCGAGCAACGCCGCGTTGACCTGCAGGGGCCGGAACGGCGCCGACCGGTCGAGCCCGTCGTGCTCCTGGCCCATCGACACCCACGTGTCGGTCACCAGCACGTCCGCGCCCTCGACGGCGGCGTGCGGGTCGGCGACCAGCTCGATCCCGCCGCCCGTCTCCGCCGCGCGGCTCTTGGCGTCGCGGACGACGTCCTGCGCCGGGGTGAAGCCCTCCGGCGAGCACACCCGCACGGTGAGCCCGGCGGTGGCGCCGCCGAGCAGCAGCGAGTGGGCCATGTTGTTGGCGCCGTCGCCGAGGTAGGTGAGCGTGAGCCCGGCGAGCTTGCCGAAGCGCTCGCGGATCGTCTGCAGGTCGGCGAGCACCTGGCAGGGGTGGAACTGGTCCGTGAGCGCATTCACCACCGGCACGGTGGCGCCGGCCGCCATCTCGTCGATCCGTGACTGGTCGCCGGTGCGCCAGACGATCGCGTCGACGTACCGGGAGAGCACGCGCGCGGTGTCGGCGATCGTCTCGCCGCGCCCGAGCTGGCTCACCTGCGCGTCGACGATCAGCGGGGTGCCGCCGAGCTGCGCGATCCCGACCTCGAACGAGATCCGGGTGCGGGTGGAGGGCTTGTCGAACAGCACCGCCACCGCACGCGGCCCGGCCAGCGGACGCAGCGCGAACGTGTCGGCCTTCATCGTGTCCGCGAGGTCGAGCACCTCCCGCTGCTCGGCGGGGGTGAGGTCGTCGTCGCGGAGGAGGTGCCTCGTCATCTGCTCAGGCATCTGCGGCGTCCAGGAAGCTCGGCAGCGCCGTGAGGAACTCGCCGGCCTGCTGCTCGCTCAGCACGAGCGGCGGGGCGAGCCGGATCCGGTCGGGCACCGCGGGGTTGATGATGAAGCCGGCCTCGCGGGCGGCGGTGGCGGCCACCGCGGAGACGGGCTTGCGCAGGCCGATGCCGATCAGCAGGCCGGCCCCGCTCACGTCGGAGACCAGCGGGTGGCCCAGCTCCTCGACACCGGTGGCAAGCGTCTTGCCGACCAGCGAGGTGTGTTCGAGCAGCCCGTCGGCGGCGATCGTCTCCAGCACAGCGAGCGCGGCGGCGCAGCAGACCGGGTTGCCGCCGAACGTCGTGCCGTGGTGGCCGGGTTCCAGCAGCCCGGCGGCGTCGCCGATGCCGATGCAGGCGCCGATCGGCATGCCGCCGCCCAGGCCCTTCGCGAGCGTGACGACGTCGGGCACGATCCCGATCTGCTGGTGGTAGAACCACGAGCCGGTGCGGCCGATGCCGGTCTGCACCTCGTCCATGACGAGCAGCGCGCCGCGGGCCGCGGTGATCTCGCGCGCGGCGGCGAGGTACCCGTCGGGCGAGACGATGGCGCCGGCCTCGCCGAGGATCGGCTCCAGGAACACCGCCGCGGTGTTCTCGTCGACGGCGGCGTCGAGCGCCGCCACGTCGCCGAACGGCACGTGCGTGACCCCTGGGGTCATCGGGTAGAACGGCGTGCGCTTGGGCTCCTGCCCGGTGAGCGCGAGCGCGCCCATCGTGCGGCCGTGGAACGCGTTCTCCGCCGCGATGATGTTCGACCGGCCGGTGCGGCGGGCCATCTTGAACGCGGCCTCGTTGGCCTCGGTGCCGGAGTTGCAGAACAGCACCTTCGCGCCGGGCTGCTCCAGCAGCTCCGTGAGCTTCTCGGCGAGCTCGACCACCGGCTCGGTGATGAAGAAGTTCGAGACGTGCCCGAGCGTCGAGATCTGCCTGGTCACGGCCTCGACGACGGCGGGGTGCGCGTGCCCGAGCGCATTGACCGCGATGCCCGCGAGCAGGTCGAGGTAGCGGCGGCCGTCGGCGTCCCACACCTCGGCGCCTTCGCCGCGCACGAGCGCGAGCGGCGGGGTGCCGTAGTTGTTCATGAGCGACGCCTGCCAGCGTTCCTGGTAGCTCGTCATGACGGGACCACCATCGTTCCTACTCCTTCTGTGGTGAAGAGTTCGAGCAGCACCGAGTGCGGCACCCGCCCGTCGATCACGTGCGCTTGCGGGACCCCGCCGCGCACAGCGCGCAGGCAGGCCTCCATCTTCGGCGCCATCCCGCTCTCCAACGCCGGCAGCAGCGGCTCCAACTCGTCGGCCGTCAGCTCGCTGATGATCGACTCCGGGTCGGGGTAGTTCGCGTAGAGCCCCTCCACGTCGGTGAGCACCACGAGCTTCGCCGCACCGAGCGCCGAGGCCAGCGCGGCGGCCGCGCTGTCGGCGTTGATGTTGTAGACGGTGCCGTCGACGTCGGGGGCGACGCCCGCGACCACGGGGATCCGGCCCGCGCTGACGATGTCGAGCACGGCGTCGGGGTTGACGTGCACGACGTCCCCGACCAGCCCGATGTCGACCGGCTCGCCGCCGACGAGCGCGGTGCGCTTCTCCGCGGTGAGCAGGTGGGCGTCCTCCCCGGAGAGACCGACGGCGTACGGGCCGTGCTGGTTGATCAGCCCGACCAGCTCCCGCCCGACCTGGCCGACGAGCACCATGCGGACGATGTCGATCGTCTCCGGCGTGGTGACCCGCAGGCCGCCGCGGAACTCCGCCGGCAGCCCGAGGCGGTCGAGCATCGCGGTGATCTGCGGCCCACCCCCGTGCACGACGACCGGCCGGATGCCCGCGAGCCGCAGGAAGACCATGTCCTGCGCGAACGCCTGCTTGAGCTGCTCGTCGATCATCGCGTTGCCGCCGTACTTCACGACGACGATCTGGCCGTGGAAGCGCTGCAGCCACGGCAACGCTTCGGCGAGGACCGCGGCCTTCTCCCCCGCCCGGCCCAGCCGCTCGCTAAGAGGAGTACGCACTGTTCTCCTCCACGTACGCGTGCGAGAGGTCGGTCGTGAGGATCTCCGCGGTACCGGTGCCGATGCCCAGCTCGATCGCGACGAGGATCTCCTTGCCCGACATGTCGACGACCGACCGATCGCCCGACGTGGTGCCGCCCTCGCAGAGCAGCGCGCCGTTGATCGTGACGTCGAGCTTGGCCGGGAGCACCTGCGCGTCGGCGTACCCGACGGCGGCGGCGATGCGGCCCCAGTTCGGGTCTGACCCGAACAGCGCCGTCTTGACCAGGCTGTCGCGCGCGACCGTCCGGGCCACGACGACGGCCTCGTCCTCCGTGGCGGCGCCGCTGACCCGCACCGTGATCCGCTTGGTGACACCCTCGGCGTCGGCCTGCATCTGCTGCGCGAGGTCGCGGCACACGGCCGTGAGCGTCGCGGTGAAGTCGATCGGGTCGGCCTCCACACCGCTCGCGCCGGACGCCATGAGCAGCACGGTGTCGTTGGTCGACATCGAGCCGTCGACGTCGAGCCGGTCGAAGCTCACCCGCACGGCGGCGCGCAGCGCCTCGTCCAGCACACCGGGGTCGACGACGGCATCGGTGGTGATCACCGACAGCATCGTCGCCATCGACGGCGCGATCATGCCCGCGCCTTTCGTCATGCCGCCGACCGTCCAACCCGCGGCGTCGGTTCGCGCCGACTGCTTGGCGACGGTGTCGGTCGTCATGATCGCTGTGGCGGCGGCGAGCCCGGCCGCGGCGTCGGCGCGGAGACCGGCCGCCGCCTGCTCGACACCGGCCAGCACACGCTTGCGCGGCAGCTGCGCGCCGATGATGCCGGTCGAGCAGACCGCAACCTCGATCGCGCCGCAGCCGATCAGCTCCGCGGCCTTCTCGGCGGTGGCGTGCGCGGTCTGGAAGCCCTCGTGGCCGGTGCAGGCGTTCGCGCCACCGGAGTTGAGCACGACGGCCCGCAACCGGTGGGTGCTCGCGAGCACCTGCTCCGACCACAGCACCGGGGCGGCCTTCACCTTGTTGCGGGTGAAGACGCCGGCCGCGTCGAACCGGGGACCGTCGTTGACGACGAGCGCGAGGTCGGGGTTGCCGCTGGACTTGATGCCGGCGGCGACTCCCGCCGCCCGGAAGCCCTTGGCCGCGATCGTGCTCACGGTGCCACTCCGTTCATGGGCAGGCCGGCCGTCTCGGGCAGGCCGAGCGCCAGGTTCATGCACTGCACGGCGCCGCCTGCGGTGCCCTTGGTGAGGTTGTCGATGGCCGCGACGGCGACCAGCCTGCGTGCGTCGGGATCGACCGTGACCTGGAGGTGCGCAGTGTTGGCCCCGAGGGTGGCCGCGGTGCTCGGCCAGCTGCCATCCGGCAGCAGGTGGACGAACGGCTCGTCGGCGTACGCCTTCGCGTAGGTCTCGGTGATCTCCGCGGCCGACGCGGACGTCACGGCCGTGCAGGTGGCGAGGATGCCGCGGGGCAGCGGGGCCAGCACGGGCGTGAAGCTCACGCCGACCGGGCGGCCGGCCGCGGCAGAGAGGTTCTGCACCATCTCCGGTGTGTGCCGGTGGCCGCCGCCGACGCCGTACGCCGAGAGCGAGCCCATCACCTCGGCGCCCAGCAAGTGCGGCTTGAGCGACTTGCCGGCTCCGGACGTCCCGGTTACGGCCGTGACGACCACGTCGGGCTCGACCAGGCCGGCCTGCAATGCCGGGAAGAGCGCGAGGCTGACGGCCGTCGGGTAGCAGCCGGGGACGGCCACCCGGCGCGCGCCGCGCAGCGCGTCCCGCGCGCCGGGCAGCTCCGGGAGGCCGTAGGGCCAGCTACCGGCGTGCTCGCCGCCGTACCAGCGCGTCCACGCGGCGGGATCGGTGAGGCGGTGGTCCGCGCCGCAGTCGATCACCACAGCGGCGTCCCCCAGCTGGGCGGCGAGCGCGGCGGAGTGCCCGTGCGGGAGCGCGAGGAACACGACGTCGTGGCCCGCGAGGACCTCCGGCGTCGTCTCCTGCAGCACTCGCTCGGCGAGCGGGACGAGGTGCGGCTGGTGCGCACCCAGGCGCGTGCCGGCGCTGCCGCCCGCCGTCACCGCACCGATCTCGACGTCCGGGTGCGCGAGCAGCAGCCGCAGCAGCTCGCCCCCCGCGTACCCACTGGCTCCCGCCACCGCAACTCTGACCACGTGGATGATTATGCACGACGATGCAACTCAATACGACCCGGGGTGCCGTCGACAACGACGAAATGGCTGTTGTGAGCGCTAACAAACAGCCAGAACGTCGTTGTCGACGCTCACCGGGCCCGCCGTAGGCTGCATGCGTGACCGCCCTCGTCGACGCTCTCGTCGACTCTGCCGTCGCCGGCCTCGCGGCGCTCGGCGACCCGGCCGCCGCCGAGCCGATGCGGGCCTACATGAAGTCGGAGATGCCGTTCCGCGGTGTGCCGAAGCCGGCGCGGGAGCGGCTGCTGAAGGAGCTCGTCGCGGCCCGTCCGCCGGCCGACGCCGCCGAGCTGCGCGCGGTCGTCACGCAGCTGTGGGACGGCGCCCGCTTCCGGGAGGAGCGCTACCTGGCGCTGAGCCTCACCGGGCACCGCCGCTTCGCCGCCTGGCTCGACGTGTCGTGGTTGCCGCTGTGGCGCGAGTGGATCGTCACGGGCGCCTGGTGGGACTTCACCGACGAGATCGCCGTGCGCCGCGTCGGGCCGCTGCTGCGCGCGCAGCCGGCCGACGTCACACCGGTGATGCGGGAGTGGTCCACCGACCCGGACCGCTGGCTGCGCCGCACGTCGGTGATCTGCCAGCTCGGATCCGGCGCGGCGATCGACGTCGAGCTGCTCACCGACACCGTCGAGGCCAACATCGCCGACCCCGACTTCTTCCTCCGCAAGGGCATCGGGTGGGCGCTGCGGCAGCACGCGCGGGTTGATCCCGGATGGGTGCAAGCGTTCGTCGCGGCGCACCCCGGCCTCTCCCCGCTTTCGAAGAAGGAGGCGCTGCGGCACGTCGGCGCAGGCTAGCGGCGGGCCCCGGCGCTGCGCGCCGAGGGTCAGGCGGAATGCCCGCCACCCCGCTCCGGTTGCTCGAAGACGTGGAACTCGGTGTGTACACCTTCGCTGACGTGAGCCTCGACGGCACCGGGGTCGGGCCCGCACAGCGGGTGCGCGAGGTGGTCGAGGAGATCGCGCTGGCCGACCAGGTGGGGCTCGACGTGTTCGGCGTCGGCGAGCACCACCGCGCCGACTTCGCCGCCTCCGTGCCGTCGGTGATCCTTGCGGCGGGCGCGGAGCGGACCTCACGGATCCGCCTGACCAGCGCCGTCACCGTGCTGAGCTCGGACGACCCGGTGCGCGTCTTCCAGCAGTTCGCGACGCTCGACCTGCTCTCGGAGGGCCGCGCGGAGATCATGGCGGGGCGGGGCTCGTTCACCGAGTCGTTCCCGCTCTTCGGCTACGACCTCGGCGACTACGACGAGCTCTTCGCCGAGAAGCTGGAGCTGCTGCTTGCGCTGCGCGCGGACGAGCGGGTCAGCTGGTCGGGCAGGCACCGCGCCTCGCTCGTCGACCAGCCCGTCCACCCGCGGCCGTTCCAGGATCCGCTGCCGGTGTGGGTGGCGGTCGGCGGCAACCCGCAGTCCGTCGCGCGGGCCGGGTTGCTCGGGCTGCCGCTCGCGCTGGCGATCATCGGCGGCGAGCCGGAGCGCTTCACCCCGTTGATCGACCTATACCGGCACGCGCTGACCCAGGGCGAGCACGCGCCGCAGCCGGCCAGCATCAACATCCACGGGTTCGTCGCGGACACCCGCGAGCGCGCCGCCGACATCTACTACCCGGCGCACTCCGAGGTCATGAACCGGATCGGGCGCGAGCGCGGCTGGGGTCCCACCGACCGCGCGGCGTTCGACGCGGCGACGACCCTGCGCGGCGCCTACGCCGTCGGCAACCCGGAGGCCGTCGCCGAGAAGATCCTCTTCCACCACGAGCTGTTCGGGCACTCCCGCACGCTGATCCAGCTCGCGATCGGCAGCGTCCCGCACCGCGACGTGATGCGGGCGATCGAGCTGCTCGGCACCGAGGTCGCCCCGCGGGTGCGCGCCGAGGTCACCCGCCGCGACGCCGCACCGGCGACGGTCTGAGCCGTCACCCCGGCTCGTCGGCCAGCCGCTTCTCGATGCGCTCGTTGAGCGCCCGCCACCCGGCGGATTCGACACCTTCGAACGTGGTGAGCACGGCGAGCACCTCCCGCGGGAGGTCGTTCCACCCTTCCGTCTCGCCGGCGGTCGTCATGCGCCTGGTCAACGCGACCGTCGCGTCGACGAGCTCGTCGATGCGCGGGTCGTCCGCCGCCCATTCGATGGCGTCGTCGAAGCTCAACAGCACCCGCACGAACTCCGGGTCGTCGAGCATCGCCAACCGCATCGGCAGGTAGTCCTCGATCATCTTCGGCAGCAGCGCGACCGCGAGGATCCAGGTGTCGCGCTCGATCGCGACGCCCCGCTCGCTCATCCCGAGCTCCCGCAGCCGGTCGAGGTAGGCGACGGCCGGCGCGGGGAGGCAGAGCCGGTCGGGCCGGTCCAGCAGCGCCAGCCGGGCCCGTCGCTTCTTGAGCTCGCTGATCCGGCCGGCGAGCTCGGCGTCGATCCTGGCGACCGCATCGCGGTGCTCGTCGTCGCCCGCCGCGAGGACCGCGGGGATGTCGACGAGGGGAACACCCGCCTTGGCGACGGTGACGATCCGGCTGAGGTCGATGACGGCCTGCGCGTCGTAGCGGCGGTAGCCCGACGCGTCGCGCTGCGGCTCCGGGAGCAGCCCGCGCTCGTGGTAGACGCGGACCGCCTTCACGGTGCACCCGGCGTACGACGCCAGCTGGCTAATGGTGAGCATCGACGGTCTCCTTGCGCACGACGTCATCATCGCCGGCCGTGGCCGCGGGTGTCTCCAGGTCGCGCAGGCCCGAGCCGAACACTCCGAACAGCGTGATGACCACCCAGATCGCCGCGATGCCCCACGCGAGCACAGACAGCGGGCCCGCGGTCAGCACGAGGCTGGCGATACCGAGGCCGATCGGGCCGGCCGACAGCGACGTGGCCGAGGTCAGCGCCATGACGCGGCCCAGCTGGGTGCCAGGGACCCGCTCGGCCAGCACCACGCCGAAGATCGGGTTGACGATGCCGCTCCCGACCCCCATGACCACCGCACCGATCGCGACCAGCCAGAACCCGTCGAGCGTCGCCATCAGCAGCAGTCCGGCGCCGGACGTCACCAGCGCGACCGTCCAGGCGAGCCGCCGCGAGACCTTCGCCAGCGCCGCGTAGGCCGCCGAGCCCGCGAAGATGCCGACCGCGAACGCCGACATCGTGTAGCCGAGCAGGTCGGGGCGGTTCATCCCGGCGAAGTGCGTCGGCAGCATGACGTTGAGCAGCGGCGCGGAGATCAGCGAGCTCAGGCCGGCGACGAGGAACATCTTCACGAGCACCGGCATGCGCCGGACGGTGCGCAGCGCGCCGAGCATGCCGGTCTCGGCGCCGTCGGCGCGGATCTCCGGGACGCGGATCGCGAGCGTGGCCAGGGCGGCACCGGCCGAGCAGGCCGCGGTGATCCACAGGACCTGCGAGGGTGCGAGGACCGCCAGCAGGAGGCCGGCGAGCGCGGGACCGGCGAGGAACGACAGCCCGAAGATGCTCTGCCGGGCTCCGGCGACCGCGTCGAGCGACTTCCCGGAGCGCTCGGCCACCCGCGGCATGAGCGTCTGGCGTGCCGTCATGCCCGGGATGTCGAACAGGGCACCCGCGATCGCCAGCGCGATCATCCAGCCGAGATCGAGGCCGAAGGTGGCGTCGACGATCGCGAGCGCGGCGACGGACACCGCGCTGCCGGCGTCGGCGAACACAGCCATGCGCCGCGCGCCGAACCGGTCGACGAGCTGGCCGACGGAGAACGTCGCCAGGATCTGCGCGACACCGGCCACCCCTGCGACGAGACCCGCCGCGGCCGGGTCGCCGGTGCGCAGCAGCACCAGCCACGGCAGCACGATCTGGATGGCCGCGTTGCCGAAGAACGACAGCCCTTCGGCGGCGGCGTAGATGGGGAAGACGGTTCGTGAAGTGGTCATGGCGAGTACTGAACAACCTTGCCCCTGGGGCAAGGTCAACCCGAACTCGTCCCCGAACTCGTCACCGAATCCCGTCCCACAGTTCACGCAGGTCGGAGCAGGGGTCGAGGACCGTCTCCACGGTCTTCCCGAACGTCCGGACCGCACGCTCGCTGCCGTAGCGCGGCCATCCGGGGTCGCCCGTCGTCGCGAACGCCACCCAGGCCGAGCGCATCGCGTCGGCGAGCGCCCGCGGCGGGTTCGGGCCGGTGAGCTCGGCGCTGGAGGCGAATGTGTCGAAGACGAACGGCAGCTCCAGCGCATGGCAGGCGCCGAGCCTGCCCTCGTAGGCGGTGGACGACCACGCGAACTCGTAGACGTACGCGCGGCCGTGCGCCTCGGCGAGCCGCACCGCGGGGATCCGGTAGGCGGAGTCGGTCACGATGTCGGAGTACAGCTGCCCCGCGCTGCCCTCCGGCCGGTTCGCGCGGTAGCGGTCGACGGCGCCGTCCGGCAGGCCGAAGCCCGCCACGATCGCGGCAACGGCGTCCTCCCCGATGTGGTCGACGATTCCGGTCGGCACCAGGAAAAGCAGCAGCTCCTCGCGGTTGGCGCCCACCAGCACCTCGACGTCGCCGCCCGCGCCGGCGGCGATCCGCTCGATCGCGGTCGCGGGGAGCGTCTCGCCGTCGACGATCGGCGCGAAGAGCAGCGAGGTCCGCGCCGACTCGCCCCACCGCTCGGGCCGCGGATCGGACTGGAAGCGGTCCAGCATGATCGCGTGGCCGGCGAGCAGCCGCTCGGGCGCGATGTCGACCAGCTCGTCGACCGGCACCCCGACGGCGTCGGCCAGCTCGTTCGCCACCAGCGCTGCCGTCGCCGGCTGGTGCGTGTGGTGGCCGGCGCCGCTCTGCAGGATCGCGCGGTGGAAGAGCCCCTCGGCGGCCGGCATGGCCATCAGGGTGGCGATGCTCATCGCCCCGGCGGACTCGCCGAACACCGTCACCGCGCCGGGGTCGCCGCCGAAGGCCTCGATGTTCTCGCGCACCCAGCGCAGCGCCGCGATCTGGTCGAGCATCCCGCGGTTGGCCGGCACCCCCGGCAGGTGCAGGAAGCCCTCGACACCGAGCCGGTAGTTCACCCCGACCAGCACCACCCCAGCACGGGCGTACGCCGTGCCGTCGTAGACGGGGACGGCGTTGGAGCCGTTGGTGAACGCACCGCCGTGGAAGAACACCATGACCGGGGCGCCGGACGCGCCCTGCGGTGCCCAGACGGCGACGTTGAGGATCTCGTCACCGGCGACGAACGGCTCGGGCAGCAGACCCGCGAGCACGTCGGGGTACGGCAGCTTCGGCGGAGTGGGGCCGTGCTCGAACGCATCGCGCACGCCGTCCCAGCTCGCAGGCGCGGGCGGGCGGAAGCGGTGCTCGCCGAACGGCGCCGCGGCGTAGGGCACACCCAGGTAGCGGGCCACGCCGCCCTCGATCCGGCCACGCACCTCGCCCCCGGTCGTCTTCACCGTCGTCTTCGGGGAATCCATGCCCCATCAATAGTCCAGATCGGCCACGGGAGACCAGCCACCCCCGCTACCGTCGGCCGGTGCGGTGGAGGTGGCTGGTGCTGGTCGAGGCGCTCGCTCTCGCGGGCTGCACCGAGGTCGTCAGCGGGACGGCTGCGCCGGAGCCGGCTGCTCCGGTGACATTCGCTGCCCGGCCCGCGCTGCAGTCCGACGTGCTCGCCGACGAGTGCCTGCTCACGACCGCCGAACTCACCCGGCTGGTCGGCACGCCGGTCGAGCCGCCCGCGCAGGGCGCCGTCGCGCGCGGGGACGGGAGCACCGGCTCCAGCTGCGTCGCGGCCGCCGGCGCCGAGCCCGTCGCCATGATCAACGTGTACCGGGTGCGCTCAGGGGTGCCCGCCGACGTCGTGCGCGCCGGGGCCGGGCGGCACGACCTCGGCGGGGTCGGCGACGCCGCGGCGGTCCTCGACACGGTCGCCGGGCCGACGCTGCAGGTGGCGAGCCCGCGCTTCCTCGTCACGATCCTGGTGGCCGGCCGGACGCCGGACGAGGAGGCCTGGCGGGCCGCCGCGACGGCCGCTTTGGACCGCCTACCAGCGTGATCCTGCGGGATGAGGGCACGCGATTGGCGTTCAGCTCGGGCGTGGTGGCTCGGTACCCTCAACTGGTGACGGACCCCAGCCTCGAAGCACGGCTCACTGCACTCTCTGCGCGGGTCGAGATGATCGGTGCGGAAGCCGCGGTGGCCCGGCACCTCGCCGTCGCACACGACCGCGACATCTCCGACCTCGGAGTCAAGGTCAACGCTCTCATGACAACCGTGAACGGGCTCGGGGTGCAGACCGCAAACGGATTCACCGAGGTGCGCGCCGGGCTCGACCGACTCGAGAACGAGATGCACGCTGGGTTCCACCGGCTCGAGAGCGAGATGCGATCCACGTTCAGGCAGACCGCCGGGGCGATCAACCAGATCGCTGAGTTGATCACGAGAGCAATGCCCCGTGATGACGAACAGCAATAGCTCGACGGGTCCTGCGCGGCCTGATGACAAGCAGGATTCGACTCAACCACCAAGAGCTGCCAACTCCGAGCTTTACGCAAGTCTCGCCCGCCTCGACGCCGTCAACGCCCAGCTGGAAGAGGTCATCGATCGGCTCACCTCCCTGCCACCCGACCGGCTACGCCGGATCCTGCGTCGTGGGTGAAGCCGGCAGGCTGGAGCCTGACGACCAAGCAGCCATGCAGGAGTCGGCCTGCGCGCAGCTCTCACGCAAGCTCGACGCGCTGCAAGCTGACATCGACGCCCTTGGCGAGCTTTTCGACCGCGGGTTCGACCGGATCAACCGACGATTCGATCGAGTGGACGGGCGGTTCAACCGGTTGGACGAGCGATTGGACGCGCGATTCGACTCGCTGAGCAGCGAGCTGCACGACGGATTCGATCTGATCCACGCTTTGCAGCAGCATTGCATTGACCTGCTCACACGCGCGCTGGCGCGCAAGCAGGCCGCACGCTAGGCCCGTCAGCCCCGCAATGCCGCCGAGTGCCGCTCGGCCGCAACCGCAACAGCTGCGTCGCGGGCCGCGTTGGCTTCCTCGCTGGTCAGCGTCCTGTCCGGGGCGCGGAAGCTCAGCCGGAACGCGAGCGAGCGCCGACCCTCCCCGACCTGCTCACCGGTGAACACGTCGAACAGCCGCACGTGCTCCAGCAGCTCCCCGCCGCCAGCGGCGAGAGCGTCGGCAAGCTGGGCGGCCGGCACGCCGGCGTCGGCGACGAGTGCGACATCGACGGTGATCGGCGGGTAGGGCGAGACGCGCGGCGCGGGCCGGGACTCGTCGAGCGGCAGGGCGTCGAGGTCGATCTCCATCGCGCAGGTGCGCGGCGGCAGGCCGAGCGCCTCGACGACCTTCGGGTGCAGCTCGCCGGCGTGCCCGACGATCCAGTCACCGACCCGCAGCGCCGCGCAGCGGCCGGGGTGCCAGGGCGCGAGGTCGGCCGCCGTGGCGCGCAGCTGCACACCCGACGCCTGCCCGACGAGCACGGCGGCCTGCACGGCGTCGGCCCAGCCGGCGGCGCGACCCGGCCCCCACCAGCCGCGGGCTTCGCGGTCCCCCGCCAGCACGGCACCGACGTGCACGGGCTGCGCCGGCAACGCCGCGTCGATCTGGGCGATCTCGGCGTCGCTCGGCCGCGAGCCGACGGCCGGGTCGAGCATCTCGACGGGGTTGCGGTGCGGCAGCACGACCTGCCCTATCGTGCTGAGCGCGATATCGGCGGCACCGCGCGAGCGGTTGCGGACGAGCGTGTCCAGCAGGCCCGGCAGCAGCGTCGTCGACAGCTCGGCGCGCTCGGCGTCGAGCGGGTTGACCACGTGCACGGTGGTGCGCCGGACGTCGTCGGCGGCGAGCCCGAACGCATCCCACACCGTCGGGTCGACGAACGGGAACGGCAGCACCTCGACGAACCCGCTCTCGGCGAGCGCGCGTGAGACCGCGCGGCGACGCAGCTGCGTGGCACTGAGGCCGCGACCGCCCGGCGCGGGTGGCAGCACCGAGGGGATCACGTCGTAACCCTCCAGCCGCAGCACTTCCTCGACGAGGTCGGCGGGCTGGGTGAGGTCGGGCCGCCACGAGGGCGGGGTCGCGATCACGCCGCCGCGGCCGTCGTCGCCGGTGGCGAGCTCGATGCGGCAGCCGACCTGGCCGAGCCTGCGCACGGTCACACCGGGCGGGTAGGCGATGCCGGCGATCTGGTCGGGCAGGTTCAGCGGCATCCGGACCGGCGGCAGCACCGGGGCGGCGCCCTCGTCGGTGCGGCCGTCCGCGATCGTGCCGCCGCCGAACTCGACGAGCAGCGCCGCGGCGCGCTCGGCCGCGATGGGTGGCAGCTGCGGGTCGACCGTGCGCTCGAACCGCTTCGACGCCTCGCTCGGCAGCTTGTGCCGGCGCGCGGACCGTGCGATGACGGGCGGCGAGAAGTGCGCGGCCTCCAGGAGGACGTCGATCCGTCCGTCCTCGCCGGGGCCCGCGATCTCCGTGGACGCCCCACCCATCACACCGGCCAGGCCGATCGGGCCGGAGTCGTCGACGATCAGCAGGTCGTCGGGGTCGAGGGTGCGCTCGACGTCGTCGAGCGTCACGAGCTTCTCCCCCGCCGCCGCCTTCCGCACGACGATCGGGCCGGCGAGCCGCGCCGCGTCGTAGGCGTGCAGCGGCTGGCCCAGCTCCAGCATCACGTAGTTGGTGACGTCGACGATGAGCGAGATCGGGCGCATGCCCGCCCCTAGCAGCCGGCGCTGCATCCACCACGGCGCCGGCGCGGCCGGGTCGACGCCGTTGACGCGCCGCGCGACGAACCGCAGGCAGCCCTGGTCCTCCAGGCGCACCGGCCAGGCGTCGCCCTCGGCGGCCGGGACCACAACGCGGGCGGCGGGATCGGGGAAGTCGACGTCGAGGGAGCACGCCAGCTCGCGGGCGAGCCCGCGCACGGCGAAGCCGTAGCCGCGGTCGGGCGTGACGTTCAGCTCGATCACGGCGTCGTCGAGCCCGAGCAGCGGGCGCGCCTCGGCGCCGGGGGCGGCCGTGCCGGGCGGGAGCACGAGGATGCCGGCGTGGTCGTTGCCGATGCCCAGCTCGCGCACCGAGGCGATCATGCCGTCGGAGACGTGCCCGTATGTCTTGCGCGCGGAGATCGCGAACCCGCCGGGCAGGACAGCACCGGGCAGCGCGACCACCACGAGGTCGTCGACAGCGAAGTTCGAGGCGCCGCAGATGATCCCGCGCGGCTCCGGCTCGCCGACGTCGACCTGGCACCAGCGGATCGGCTTCTTGAGCCCCGTCAGCTCCTCGATCTCGGCGACCCGCCCGACGACGAGCGGGCCCGTGATCTCGGGCGCCGCGTGCAGCTCCTCGATCTCGAGGCCGACGCGGACGAACGCCTCGGCCGTCTCCTCGGCCGACGGCAGCTCGCCGACGTGCTCGGACAGCCAGGACTGCTGGACACGCACAGAACGCTCCTCGGGACGATCAGATGCCGAACGCGCGGCTGAAGCGGACGTCGCCTTCGACCATGTCGCGCATGTCGGGGATGCCGTTGCGGAACATCAGCGTGCGCTCGAGGCCCATGCCGAACGCGAACCCGGAGTACACCTCGGGGTCGACGCCGCAGTTGCGCAGGACGTTGGGGTTGACCATGCCGCAGCCGCCCCACTCGACCCAGCCCGCGCCGCCCTTCTTCTCCGGGAACCAGACGTCGACCTCGGCCGACGGCTCGGTGAAGGGGAAGAACGAGGGGCGCAGCCGGGTGCGGGACTCGGCGCCGAACATGGCGCGGGCGAACGCGTCGAGCGTGCCCTTGAGGTGCGCCATCGTGATGCCCTTGTCGACGGCGAGGCCTTCGACCTGGTGGAACACCGGGGTGTGCGTGGCGTCGAGCGCGTCGGTGCGGAACGTCCGGCCGGGGCAGACGATGAAGACGGGCGGCTCGCGCTCGAGCAGCGTCCTGGCCTGCACGGGCGAGGTGTGCGTGCGCAGCACCGTGCCCGACGTCTCGTTCCCGCCCAGGTAGAACGTGTCCTGCATGGTGCGGGCCGGGTGGTCCTTGCCGAAGTTCAACGCGTCGAAGTTCAGCCACGACGACTCGACCTCCGGCCCGTCCGCGACCTCCCAGCCCATCGCGACGAACACGTCGGCGATGTGCTCGGCGATCTGCGTGACGGGGTGGCGGGCGCCGCGCGGGACGCGGTCCCACGGCAGCGTGACGTCGACGGTCTCCTCGACGAGCACCCGCTCGTCCCGCTCCGCGACGAGCACCTCGCGGCGGGCGTCGAACGCCTCCTGCGCCTCCTGGCGGGCGGCGTTGACCCGCTTGCCGGCATCGGCCCGCTCGTGACCGAGCAGCGACCCGAGCTCGCGGCGCGCGAGCAGCAGCGGGGCGCGGTCGCCGAGGTGGGCCGGCTTCACGGCAGCGAGCGCGGCGAGGTCGCCGGCGGCGTCGAACGCGGCAACGGCCGCGGCAACGGCCGCGGCCAGCGCGTCGGGGTGCAGCGGGTTCGTGTCGACGAGTTCCGTGCTCTCAGTCATGGTGGGGGCAATCGTACGGGCGCGCCCCGGACGGCCCGACGCCCGCTCCCGTCACTCCCGGGCGAATGCGTCACCGACGGCGAAGCCGCCCCCGTTCGCCACGGCGAGTACGCCGGCCGCGGTCAGGACCTGCAGCGCCTCGTCCCTGGCCGCGTCCCGCTCCGCCGTGGTCGGCGCCGGACCGTCGTGCGGAAAACCCGCCATGAGGATCGGTCGCCCGGTGCCGCCCAGCTGATGCACACGTGTCGGGATGCCAGCGTCCCGCAACGCGGCGATCGCCTGCTCCAGCCGGTCTTGCGGCACCTCGAAGCCGACGGTCAGGTGTCCCTTCATGGGCCGCGAGTGTGCCGCAGGGCCCATCGCCGCTGGTGAGCGCCACTGCAGGGCGTCTCCGACGGCACACCCGGAGGGACCGTGTCGGGTACCGGGGCGGGTCGCTAGCGGGTGCGGGCGGCGACGCTGGCGTAGAGGCAGATCGCCGCTGCCGTGGCCAGGTTCAGGCTCTCGGCTCGGCCGTGGATGGGCACGCGGACGCGGTGGTCCGCGGCCTGCGCGACCGCGGCGGGCACGCCGTGCGCCTCACCGCCGAAGACCCAGGCGACCGGCCCGGCCAGCACCGGCGCCGCGGCGGGGTCGTGCAGGTCGAGCTCGCCGTGGCCGTCGGCGACCAGCACCGTCAGACCGGCGGCGTGGCACGCGTCGAGCACGGCGGCGGCGTCGCGGTCGCGGGCCAGCGGCAGGTGGAAAACACTGCCCGTCGACGCGCGCACGGCCTTGCCGTTGTGCGGGTCGACGGTGTCGCCGGCGAAGAGCACAGCGTCGGCACCGGCGGCGTCGGCGACCCGGACGATCGTGCCGGCGTTGCCGGGGTCGGCGACACCCGCACAGACGGCGACGAGCCGCGGCGAGCCGTCGAGTGCCCTGGCGACGGGGACGTCGAGCAGGTCGCAGACCGCGAGGATGCCCTGCGGGGTGACGGTGTCGGAGAGCGCGGCGGCGGCGCGGTCGGTGACCACGCTGATGCGGGTGGCGCTCGCCTCGACCATCAGGTCGGGGTGCCGGTCGACCGCGGCCTCCGTGACGAACAGCTCGTGCACGTGCGCGAACCGCAGCGCCTCGCGGACGGCCTGCGCCCCCTCGACGAGGAACCGCCCGGCCCGATCGCGGCCTGCGCGGCGCAGCAACTTGCGGGCTGCGACTACACGCGGCGTGCGTTCGGTGCCGGGCGGTGCGTCGTGCGAACCGGGGCGGCTCAGGCTGCGGTCCCGTTCTGGGCCGGGACGTTGGCGCGCGAGACCTCGACGAGCGCGGCGAACGCGGCCGGGTCGCTGATGGCCAGCTCCGAGAGGATCTTGCGGTCGACCTCGACGCCGGCGATCTTCAGGCCCTGGATGAAGCGGTTGTACGTCATGCCGTTGGCACGCGCCGCCGCGTTGATCCGGGTGATCCAGAGCTGCCGGAAATCGCCCTTCTTGGCGCGACGGTCGCGGTAGGCGTAGTTCAGCGAGTGGAGCATCTGCTCCTTCGCCTTGCGGTACAGCCGCGAGCGCTGGCCGCGGTAGCCGCTCGCCAGTTCGAGAGTGGTGCGGCGCTTCTTCTGCGCGTTGACCGCGCGCTTCACGCGTGCCATGGGTGTTTCCTCACGTGGGGTTGAGCAAGTGGGCAGGGATCGGCGCGGTCAGCGGCCGAGAAGCTTCTTGACGCGCTTGACGTCGGCCTTGTTGACCGGGACGTAGCCGGACAGGTCGCGCGTCTCCTTGCTCGACTTGACCTCGAGCCGGTGCCGCAGGCCGGTCTGCTGGCGCATCAGCTTGCCCTTGCCGGTCACCTTGACCCGCTTGGAGATCCCACTGTGCGTCTTGTTCTTGGGCATGCCAGTTCCTACTCACGAGTGGTGCTCCCCGAGGGGAGCACCAGTGCTTGTCGTGCGGTGGTCCTTGTCCGGGCCGTCAGCCCTGCGGTGCCTCCGCCGGCTCCGGTGCCGGGTTCGTCTGCCGCGCTCGTGCCGGTGGCTTCTTGTTCGGAGCGATCACCATCGTCATGTTGCGGCCGTCCTGCTTGGGCGCGGCTTCGACCGTGCCCAGCTCTGCCACGTCCTCGGCAAGGCGCTGCAGCAACCGGAAGCCGAGCTCCGGTCGGGACTGCTCGCGACCACGGAACATGATCGTGACCTTGACCTTGTTACCACCCTCGAGGAAGCGAACGACGTTGCGCTTCTTGGTCTCGTAGTCGTGGGTGTCGATCTTCGGTCGGAGCTTCTGCTCCTTGATCGTGGTGAGCTGCTGGTTGCGGCGGGACTCCCTGGCCTTCTGCGCGGTCTCGTACTTGAACTTGCCGTAGTCCATGAGCTTGCAGACCGGCGGGCGAGCCTGCGCGGCGACCTCGACGAGGTCGAGCTCAGCCTCCTGCGCGAGCCGAAGGGCGTCCTCGATGCGCACGATCCCGACCTGTTCACCGTTGGGCCCGACGAGTCGGACCTCGGGAACGCGGATGCGGTCGTTGATGCGCGTCTCTGTGCTGATGGGGTCTCCTCGTATCGACGTCGTGTGGTGCGACGGAGCGGAGACCCACAAACGATCACAGCCCACGAGCCGACAGCTCGTAGGCGGACCGGACCCGATACCGTCGACATTGCTGCCGAGGCGGCGGGTGGGAGCGGGGCTCCACTTGATCGCCCTGACGCACCAACAACGCGCGACAGGGTGGTCGCATTCCGCAGGGTATCAGGTGAGCGTCCGTGCCTGCTCGGTAGTCCCTCGACGGTGCACGGCCAGTTGCGTGCGGGACACACGCGGCGCCAGGAAAGTGGCTTTCCTGGCGCCACAGGACAGGAAAGCCACTTTCCTGGCACGCACCCGCCGGTCCCCGAGGCTGTGGGCGGGTCGGGTCCAGGCCAGGCGTGGCGACCGCGCAGAGCCCGGTGCGTCTTCGCAGAGCGTAGGCGCTCCACGAAGACACACCCTGGGCTGCGCGGTCACGCCCTGCGGTTGCTCGTGGAGGCGGCGCCGGATCGTGGCACTTGGCCGACCTGCGGGTGCTGAGGGCTGTTACGACAGCCCTCAGCACCCGCAACTGACGAGGGCGCGCCTGCAAAGCCCACTTTCCCGGCCTGTGGGGTGACGTCCCCGCTGGTGGTGTAAGTCCCGGTCGTCCCGCGCGTCGCAGCGCATGGGAGAAGCCATCGCGTGAGTC
>NZ_JAJGSX010000076.1 GCF_021245725.1 Pseudonocardia sp. TRM90224
GAGCCCGGTGACGGGAGACTGTCACGCCGGGATCTGTGGGAGCCCGGAGGTGCAACCCCTCCGGGCCACCCAACCACCCATCCGTGTCACCGACACGCCGCGCTCACCCCGAGGCCGTCAGCCAGGTTGAAAAAGGCTCACTGGCCGGGCGTCGACGGCGGGCACGTGTTCTCCTTGGCGAGGGACCAGGCCCAGTTCGTACTTGTTCAAGGTGCGATTACGCCTCCGGCGAGTCAACACCCGAAGCGGACCGGTTACTGGAAGCATCAGCAGCCGAATCGGCTTGAGCGCCCGCCCTTCTTCGGTAGATCTTCAACGCAGAATCAAAGCCTTGGGTTGGGACAGTCGATCGACCACGTGGGCGGCGAGCGTGACATAGGAGTCTCGGGTATGTCCGAGCAGGCTTTCGAAGGTGATGAAGCCGCCGGCCGCGAGGTGTGGATCGTGCGGAATTTCGATCACCGCATGGGTGCGGGTCGCGAAGTAGTCACGGACGCGATCGGCGTCGACGTTGGTGTGGCGATCGCCGCTGAGCACGACGATCGCGTTGCGGCTCTGTTGGTCGTGGCCGTGGCGGTCGAGCCAGTCGAGAGTGAGACCGGCTCTGCTCGCGCCGTCAACGGTCATGGTGCCGACGACGACCAAGCAGTCGGCCAGTCGCAGTGCGGGTTCCATCGTGGGGTGGCTGATACCGGTTCCGGTGTCGGTGATCACGATGTTGATGAATCGGGCCAGTAGCTGCATGACGTGCTCGTAGTCGGTCGCGGTAAGCGCCTCGCTGGCTGCGGGGTCCTGTTCGGATGCAAGTACTTTGAGACGGCCGGCGAGCGACATGTAGGTGTCGAGTGTGGTGAGCGAGTCGACGGTGTCGATGTCGTTGATCAGGTCGCGGATCGTGCGGTGGGTGTGACCGGTCAGGCGGTCGGCGAGTGTTCCGGCGTCTGGATTCGCGTCGACGAGTCCCACCTGATCGCCTCGTATCTCGGCAAGCGCCGCACCGAGGCATGCCGAGGTTGTTGTCTTGCTGACGCCACCCTTGATGGAGATCACGGCGATGCGTCGAGAGCCGGTGAGCGGGCGGCGAATCCGCGCGCAGAGTTGGGCACGTTCCACCTCAGCTCGGCTGAGGCCGGGATTGAGAAGTCCTCCGGTGCAGGTGTAGAGCATTCTGCGCCAGCCGTCCCGGGGACGGTTGTCGCGATGCTGGGTGAGGTTGTCATGAGTGAGCTCGGTCCGTGAGGACGGAGCCTCACGTGCCATTGGGCGGTCTGCTGCCTCGGGTGGGACCGGTCTGGGCTCCCAGGGATCGTCAACGATGTGGGTGTCGGGCTCGTCGTCAGCAGGCGGCCCACCGGCCAATCGATCAGCTGGCTCTGGGGCTGGGCCAACGTTGAGGTCCGAATCGCGTTCCGGTAGCTCGAGCCGCGGTCGTGGCCAGGCCGAGGACGGCCCTACAGGCATGTCCGGCCGAGACCACACGACGGCCCTATGCGCCGAGCGATCTGTCTCGCCGTCCTGGTTGAAGCTGTCAGGGACGTTGCCGCGGAAGTCAGTACTCGCAGGGTGGTTGCCGTCGGAGTCGAAGTCGTCCCACGGCTGCCGAAACAGCATTGAGGCGTCGGTCGAAAATCGACCGTCGAGTGATTGGCGGATGGTCATCGTGACCTCCTCGGCAGGATTGCGATCGGTTGGTCCATGGCGCGCCGCGGTGACCGCCGGTATAGCAATGAGGTACTCGTCGCCCGTCGAAGGTTCGAGCCGGACTGCGACTGCGCACGCCTCACGTCAGAGGCCGGCTGTCGCGGGGCTGTACGCGTCGCCGCTGTGGATAACTGACAGGGCATAGATGATCACCTGCCCGGCCGCGCGAGGTGCCTCGCCCTTGTCGATGTTGGACTGCACGTAGCTGCCGGTCTTGAAGTACCAGCCCTCACCAGACAGCGGTATTTCCGCTTTGGAGGTGCCGTTGTAGGTGATCCAGACGCCGCCCTGGGCGGCGACGATCTGCAGGTCGAATGGTGTGCCCAGAAGGTAGGCGGGGTCGAGTAGTACCTCGCCGGCGCCGTTGTCGTACTCGGCGAACAGCCGCGCCCCTTCGAGTCGAACGGCGACCACATCATCGTTCCCGTCATGGATCTGCGCCGAGACAACATGCGGTTTCACCTGCGGGGTTTGAGTGATGGCTTGGCGCACGGTCAGCGTGTGGGTGCCGGCGGCGCTGGACCACGCGGCCTTCTCGGTGCCCGCCTTCTCGGTGCCGCCCTTCTCGGTGCTGGTCATCCCAGTGCGGGTCATCTCGCGCAGCTCGCTGCGGGGGTAGGCGCTGTTCTCGGTGGTCACCCCGCCGGCTGTCGCGGTGAACACGACCCCGTCTCCGGCGTCGGTGACGTGGAAGGCGTCGTCGCTGTAGCGGTTGAGGTCGGGTTGGAGAATGTCGACCGGGTCGCCGGCTGAGCCACTCGGCAAGGTGAGCGACCAATTGGCAAGATCGAGAACCTCGCCGGGTGAGCGGGATGGCGACGGCGCAGTAGGTGCCGTAGATGCGGGTTCCCTTCGCGGTATCGGCTCGCCGACCCGTCCTGACGGTGGGCTGCTGGGCGGACTGGGGTCGCGCCGCGGCGCAGACTCCGTGGTGGGCGGCATGCTGAGATAGTGCAGTGCCGTGGCGACGTTGCTGATGATGTCCACACCCGATGGCGCGTCCTCGGGTGGGCTGTTGCCTTCGCCGAAGGCGTTGCCTGCGATCGTGCTGCTGCTGAAGTCACCTGCGGTGAAGGTGATGCCGCCGCGGTCGTTACCGCCGATTTCGTTATCGGTCACGGTGATGTTGGAGAAGCTGCCGCTGGACTCGGTCCAGAAGTCGATCCCGGCGCCGGCGTTGTTGCGGATGCGGTTGCGGGCGATCGTGATGTTGCTGGTGCGGCGGGCCTCGGCGAGGTCTTCGACGGCGAGCCCGATCCCGGCTTTGCTCGGCTCAGTCGAGCCCCACACGTCGTTGTCGTGGACGGTGACGTCGGTGACGGAGTCGAGGTAGATGTTGGGTCCGCGGTTGCCCCACACCTGGTTGTGATGGATCGCCCCGTTGCGGTCGCCGTACTTGGCGTCGATCCCTTCCTCGCCGTTGTCGTGCACCTGATTGTTGAGGATCTCGACGGTGTCGGTGCCGGTGATGGAGATGGCTTCGTGGGAGGCGCTGGTGCCGTCGGTGTTGTTGCCGTGCACGTTGCAGCCATCGACGATGATGTGGGAGGAGTCGAGGAAGACGATCCCGCCGTTGCGGGAGTCAGCGACCTCGCAGTCCTGCAGCACGACGTGGTCTGCGCCCGAGGCGTAGATCCCGTGTGACTCGGATCCGGTGACGGCTACGCCGATGACCTTGATGAACTGCGGACCGTCGAGCAGTAGAAGGCCTTGCTCGCCTCCGCCGCTGCTGATGGTCACCTTCTCGCCGGCGCGTGCCTGGTAGGTCACCCAGGCGCCGGCGACACCGTTGGCCGGTACGAAGGAGGCGTAGTCGCCGCCGGCGATCTCCACGGTGTCGCCGGGCTGGGCCACGTCGGCGGCGGCTTGGATCGACGGGTACTCGCCTGCGCCGACGGCCAGAGTGCGTCCGGTTCGCGTCGAGGTTGTGTCGATACCCATCTCGAGCGTCGCAGAGCCCTTCCCAAGCACCCCGTGGGCCGCCGCCGGCGGCGACGCGGCAGCACAGGCGGTGGGTGGGTCAGCGTCAGGGGTGATCTGGAGCTTCTCGAGGCCATCACGAAGGCGCAGCGCGCGTGCGTCGTCCTGTCGGTCGAGTTTGCCGGCGAGCGCGACCGCGGAGGGATACCACGGGCACAGTGCATCTGGAGCTGCGTTCGGACTCGCGCTCGGACCTGCGGCCAGTGCGTGCTGCGAGGGAAATGTGGTGAGGGTCGCGGCGATGGCGATGCTGGCGCCGATGGTTGTCGCGGTCCGGGTAGGCGATCTCATTGGTCAAGCCCGAGCTTCTGCGAGCACGCTGGCCATGAGCCATAGCCACCGCGAGCGTCGCGGAGCTTGGTGGCGACCTCGATCTGCTGTTCCTTCGTCGCGCCGTCCGCGGTGGGGGCGTAGGCAGCACCGCCGTAGGCGCGCCATGTGGCGGCGTCGAACTGGAGGCCGCCGTAGTAGCCGTTGCCGGAATCTATGGACCAGTCGCCGCTGCTCTCACACGCCGCTAGCTGATGCCACACGCCGGCGTCGTTGCCGGACGCTTCGGGCCCTTCCGTGGTGGTGGTTGACTCGGTCGGGGGAAGCCCCGAGTCAGAAGTCCCTGACTCGGGCCCCGACTGCTGTTCGAGCGCGCCGTCGCTGGAATCGTTGCGAGTGCTTTCGCTGCCAGGCTCATCGGTCTCGTTCTCGTCCCGCCCGCTGGCGTGGTCGTGGTTGCCAAAGTGGTCGTCGAGCCCGCCGTCGTCGAACCTGTCGTCGGACCCGTTGTCGAACTGGGTGTCGAACCTGCTGTCACGTCCGCGGTTGCGGTCGTTGTTGCTGGTGTCGTTCTGGGCGTCCATGAACGGGTCTCTGGTGCTGGCTGTCTGAGGTGCCGACGCTCTGTCGGAGGTGGGAGGAAAGCCTGCCTCTACCAGCACGTCGGCGACTGCGCGTGCGGTGGGGTCGCCATCGATGTAGGAGACCACCATGTCGCTCAGGGCCTGCGCATCCGCTTCCCATGACGTCTCACGCGCAGCGGTCGGGGCGCTGGTGCACGTCGCCGACGCCGCCGTGGGGGTTTCCGGCATCGCGGTTGTTGAGGACGGGAGGTTCAGCGGAGCCGGAGCATCAGCGGGATCAGCGGGATCGGTACGTCTCGGGGCGGGGGTGTGATTGTCCGGCGCCTGCTCCGGGGCGGCACCCGACTCGCGTGCCGTGTCGTTCTCGGGCGCGGCGGCGAGTTTGGACGCGAGTTCGGATGCTGCCGGATCGTCGGTCGTCGAGAGGAGCTGCGCGAGCCCCGAGACTCGGTCCGCCCAACCGGCGAGTTTGGCCCTGTCGGATTCGCCTGGGTCGGATTCGCCCTGTTCGGTGGAGCCGTGGGGCGCTGCCGACGCGGGCTCTGCCAACGCGGGCACTGCCTCGTCACCGCATGTCAGGGCTGGATCTGCATTGTCGACTTCGGTGCTGTCGGTCGTGGGAGTTGAAGCGCCCGGCGGCTGCGTCGAGGACGGTGTGGCGAGTGGTTGCGCAGTTGCGGGATGCGTGGACGTCGCGGCGACGGGCTGGCCGCGGTTCGCGGCATCGGTCGCCGGGATCGTCGCGGCAGGTGTGGTGGTTGCTGCGGCGGTCGAATGTGTGCTGGTCGGATCGTCGGGGCCGCGATGGAGATCTGCCGGGGTGGGGGAGAAGCCGCTGCCGGCGAGGATCACGGCGACGCGCATTGCTGAGGGATCGGCGGGTGCAACGATCAGCAGGATGTCGGCTACGTCGTGGGCCTGTTGACGCCAACCGGATGCTATGGCGGGTGTGAACCCGATGGAACGCAGCCGTCGACTGAGGGCGGCTGCGTCCTGATCGGTGTCGAATGTGTTCAGCAGGGCGACGAGCCGTCGAGCGGCGTGCACGTGGTTGGCGTCGGTGGAGGGTCCCGGGGTGTGTGTCGTTGCGGAGCAGGATTCTGCGGTGGCAGGGCGCCAGGCGGCGAGGCTGGGCGGCGAGGCGATCGTTGCGGCGGCCGCGACAGCCGCCAGGCTGATGGTGAGTGCAGACATGGGAGGGCTCCTGTTCAGGAGTGCATGAGCGCTGTGCGGGGGGCGGCTACGTCGTCCGCGTCCTGGTCGCTGAAGGCGATGCGCTGAAGTCGATGGCGATGTGCCCGTCGCGGTTGCGCGTGACGGGGACGGACAGCCGCACCCATTCGCTGTCGAGGGCTTCCCAGCCCAGTGCTGTGGGTGGGGGTGCGGCAGCCGGGATTGCTCCCGGGCAGACCACCGTGTGGGTTGGTGGCGGGGCTGGTCGGAACGCTGCGATCCGGCGGTAGGGCACGACACGGATGCGCAGGTCGACGGCTACGTTGGCGTCGGTCGTTCGCCGGCAGCTGCCGACGATGACAATCTCTGCGCGCTGCCGGCCGACGCCGTTCCAGCCCAGCGTGCCTAGGGTCAGGTCGGGGCGATACCGCGCGAGGACGGCTGCGCGACGCTGTGGATCGTCCTCGGACCAACTCATCATGTCCGCGGCGAACGCGCTGGCCAGCGCCGCTGCGTCGGCGTCGGAGACGGGTGCCTCGTGGGGCAACGCAGATGATTCGGGTCGAGCGTGGCGCCCACCTGCACTCGACGGGCGTAGCTGGACGACCTCAGCGTGGCGCTGCGCCGCTGCTGCTGACTTTTTCCCGCTACGGCGGATCGGTGCGTCACTGATGCTGTGAGGAAGACCGTGGACGACGGCTCCCGCGTACCAGGATGTCGGCTCCGCGCACTGAGCGGACGCGGCGTCCTGCCGTGCCGTTGCGGCGCCGCGATGAGTAGTGGCGCCGGGATGAGTCAGGAGCGGGAAGGCTAATGGCTCCTGCGCCGCGGCCAGGCGATCTATGCTCGCGGCGTCGTGTCGACCGTCGTGGTCACCCCGGTCTTCACCCTGTTCGTTACCCGGACAGTCGCGCCAGCTCGCATGCGCTGGTGCCTGGTCGTTCCAGATCTCATCTCGGAAATCGTGTTCGCCTGCGTGGCGTCCGAGGGCGTCACCCCCGAGGCGACCAGCGGGCGCGGTGGGGGAGCGGAGTCGAGCGTCCCTGACTGATTGTGCGCTGGCCTCGAGGTCGGCGTTCGCGTCGAGCTCATCCTCGGTTCCTGAATCGAACGGCGCTCGCTCGAGCTGGCGGGCGTGCGGTCGGCGTTGCGTTGACGTGGGTGTGTATCGGATCGGAGCTTCAGCGGTCAGCGCCAGTGCGGTCTGATGCGAGATGGGTTGTTCGGCATCGGCGCGACGTGCAGATCGACGACGACTGAACACAGCCGCGTCAGGAGTGGCTGCGTGGAGCATGGCAGCGTCGAACCCGGGTTTCGCTGGAGTGGAGCGGGGCATGGTGGGAGGTCCTTTTCGGAGCCTCTCCGGGATGTCGGCCCGGAGCTGACACAAGTCCGTCGTGACGGCGTGGTGATCAGCTGTCGGTAACCAGGGCCCCTTCCTCGCCTCGCGTAGTTGCCGGTGCCCCACCGGCCGAGTTCCTGGTATAGCAGCTCAGGATACAACCTGTAAATCTGCCAGCAGAGAAACACGCCATCTACTCTGCTGGTGTCACCGTGATGGTGGGAGGCTCAGGCGACCTCCACTTGTCAATCTCTCATTGACGCCGGCGTCTCGCCAACGGCGCATTGACTGCCATCGGCTGGTCAGTTCCGGCGAAGATGTGCCGACACACCGCCCGAGCGCGGGCCGGGCGGGAGGCTCGATCCGGCGCGCTTTGGGGCCTCATGTGATGTGCGGGCGTCAGCGAGGTTCGGTGCTGCAACCGCACGTTCGCGTGCAGGTTATGGCCGTCGCCAACGCACTGTTCGCGCCAGGCGGGCTTCGGTCATGGCTCGTGACGTGCTGCTGGCGGCCAGCCCTCTTGGTGACGGGCGCCGAAGTCGTGTCGGGTCAGTGTGGTTGAGGGTGGAGGGCTGGCGGTGTGGACGTTGGGTCAGTCTGTGCTGGTTGTGCGTCGTTTCCGCCTGGCTGGTGGGCGGGTTCGTTCCTCCAGGCTGTTGAGCTCGGAGACGATGGCGCCGATCGAGCGACGGGCTTCAGGTCCGAGTTTCATCAGGCCGGTCACGATGGGGAGCACGTCGGGGTCGCGCATTGCCGCGAGAAGGACGAGGTCGTCTTTGCTGACGTCGTCGTAGCCGGGAAACAGTCGCCCGGCGGGGATGCGAAAGAACTTGATCAGTGCCAGCAGGCGGTCGTAGGTGGGGTTGAGCGGTCGAGAGCCGGTCACGAGCTGGTTGACGTACTGCGGCGAGAACGGGGTGCCCTGCTTGGCAAGTCCGTCGACGAGCTCCTTCTCGGTGTACGGGGCGCGGCCAGCGGGGTGTTCCATCAGGTGGCGGATCCGGTCCGCGAGCGTCTCCTCGGCCACGGCGGCGCCTCTCTTCTCTGCTGGTGTAGTCGAAGCAGTCAACCGCATCTCAGACCTGCCGGCTGCGCGGCACGCCGCACGGCAGCGGCACGACATGGCCTCTCAAGCTATAACTGCAGCTCAGAGTCTCGCGGCCGACCTGCCTGCCGTTGTCATCCGCTCCTCGATGACGTCTCTGCCTGACGCCTCAGCGGGCGGATCGGTGTCGATCCGCCGTTCGAGCGCCTCCCTCTAACGAGATCTCATCCGCTGGAGGAGTTGACATGTAGAGAATCTGCTAGCAGAGTAATCCTGCAGATTCTCTGCTGAAGAGATTCTCTCTTTGAAGGTGCGTCGCCATCGACGACGCGCGCTGGAGCACGACGCGTCGACCCTCCGACGCGCGCGGCAGGAGCGTCGATTTCGCCTGGCACCTGCCGCGTGGGGGTCGTCGTTCAGGACCACCGGTGACGCCCCCGCCGCCTGAACGACGACCCCATCCCACCGCCGACGAGGCGCAGAAGGCACCGCGCGAAGAAGACGCGAAGAAGGCGCAGAAGAAAGGTGTACCCGCGATGCCACGCAGCCTCGAGCCCACCTTCACCGTGGTGGCACAGCTGCTCACCTCGACCGACGTCCGCGACTGGCTGGTCGACAACACGGTCGTTGTGGTCTTGGTCGTCACGGTGTTGGCAATGCTGATCGCAGCGCATCAAGGCAACGCCAACAGAGTTACGACCGTCGGCGGCCTGATCGTCGTGCCGGTCGCTGTCCTCGCCTTCGCTGTCGTCCCGGACGCTCCCGCTCACGCGGGCCGTTTCGTGGCTGGGCTGTTCGGGCTGGGTGGATGATCATGCTGTCGCGTTCTGACGACGAGCTGTACTCGGTACAAGGCCGCTACCTTGGCCCGCCGGGCCGAACGCTGCTGTGGCAGGCCCGCTACATCGCCTACGTGATCTGGGCCGGCTACGCGTTCGTCTTCGTGGTTGTTCGCCAGCAGCTCAGCCTGCTACCCGGGCTCGCCGGCTACGCCGTGGTCGCGCTGGCAGCTGTCATCGCCACGGTCGCCACGATGCGCCACGTCAGCGTGGAGCGCCCACCCAGCGCAGTGCTCGCGATGTTCCTCGCCGAGCTGCGCACTCCGCGCCACACCCCACCACCATCACCGACCGTGGCGGTGTCGGACCCACGCAACGTTGCGGTCCATCTGTCTGTGCCCCACCTGCCTGCGCCCCAAGTGTCTGGATCCCGTCTGTCTGAATCCCGCCTGTCTGGGCCCGATCTGTCTGGGTTCTGGGAGCGATGATGAGCCGAGCATGGGCGGCGCCGCGGCAGCTGCACCACTTCGACCTCTGCGCCAGGTCACAGCCGCCTGACGTGGTTGCGGAATCCGGACCAGCCGTCGACCCGCGCCGGTTTCGCTCCACGGGGCGATCGAGGCCACCTACCGGTGGTGCGCCCGAGGTGGCGGAGTACGCGCCTCGGCTTGCGCTGCGGGCCATCACCGGCCACCTCGCACACACCAGGCGCGGCACCACCGCCTGGTATCGGCTCGCGCCGCGGCCGTGGTCGATGCGCGCTGACCAGGACCGGGAAGCCATGATGAGCTCGATCGGGTTGGCGCTGGCACAGCTGCCCGACCGGTGGCTGCACTGGCGGGTCAGTTGGCGGCCCTACCCCGCCGCGCAGTGGGCTCGCCGCCACGATGAATGGGCCACCCCGCTACCGGATCAACCCGCTGCGACCAGCTGGGAACAGCACCTCGTCGGACAGCAGCAGCGCGCCCTGACCTCACCGAAAGCGATCAAGGACGTCTACCTCGGCGTCGAGATCAACCGCGGCCGGGCGTGGATCAGTGCTCTGGCCGATCAGATGACCAGCCGAGGCGGCGATCGCGGGCGCGGGCGGTGGTCTGGCCGCCGGTCGGGTCGTTGGCCGGGATTGCAGGGTGTGTGGGGCAGGTTCGTCGACGGCGAGCTCGACGCGCTGGATGACGAGATCCGCGCGGTCGACACGGTTCTGAGTGGCGCGTTGGGCGGTGAGCCGATCTCCGCGCCGGACATGCTGCAACTGCTCTACCGATCGTGCGCGCTCGGCCTACCCGCGGAGACGGTGATGCCGGCAGCGCCCACGACCGACTGGGAAACCAGCGACCTGGCCGCGGTCGACCAGCTCGCCCGCTGGACCGCCGACCCGTATGCCCCGGTCGTGCAGGTCAGCGGCACCGCAGCCGGGCAGCGCGTCACCCGTCACGTCCTGATCGCCTCCCTCGGGCGGATGGGGGAGATCGACGTGCCCGGTGTTGATCTGCCCTGGATGACCGTCCCGGACCGGCTCGCCGCACCCATCGAATGGTCCGCGCGGATGCGGGTGCTGCCCGACGAGCACGCCAGCCGCAGCCTGCGCCACGTCGCCGCCCGGGTCGAAGCCCAGCAACGCCACTACGAACACGACCACGGCCTGCACGCACCACCGGACCTCGCCCGTCGCATCGAGCTGGCCGCGCAGGTCCGCGACGAGCTCGACACCGACCACACCGGACTGTCCGCCCGCTGCGAGGGGTGGTGGCGGCTGGCCATCCCCGCCACCACTGAACGCGCAGCACTCGAGACGTTCGACCAGGTCCGCCACCTGTACCACCCGAAGATCGCTGTCGAGCGCTGCGAAGCGCAGTACCAGCTGGCGCGCGAATTCATCCCCGGCGAGCCCCTGGCCACCACTGCCTACCGGCGCCGGATGAGCGTGCGCCACGCCGCGATGGCCGTCCCCATGACTGCTGAGCTCATCGGCGACGACCACGGCCCACTCGTGTTCACCTCCAGCGCGACCGGCCGCCCGATCGCCTGGGATCCCTGGCACGACATGGACACCCGGCAGGTATCCGGCCTGACCCCGATCATCGGCACCCTCGGAAGCGGGAAGACCTTCCTGATGGGCACCCTCGCCGCCCAGGCGGTGCGATCTGCGGGCGCCTACGTGACGCTGCTCGATCCGTCCGGGCCGCTCATCCGCCTCACCGAGCTCCCCGAACTGCGTGGCCACGCCCGCGCCGTCTCACTGCTCGACGCCCCCGCCGGCACCCTCAACCCCTTCACGATGATCACTGACCCGCAGCGGCGCACCTACCGCGACGACCCCAGCGGCGACACCGCCTATCGACGCGACCTCGACACCACCCAAGCGCAGCGCGCTGCGCTGGTCATCAGCGTGCTCACCCAACTGTTGCCCGCAGCGATCCGACGCGACGGCCAGGTCCAGCAGCTGCTGCTGCACGCGGTCAACCAGATTGGACACGGCCCCGATCACGACCTGACCGAAGTTCTCAGCGCGCTGCGCTACACCAGCGGCGGCGGTGATCGGCTCGCCAGCTCACTCGGCCCGATCCTGTCCACCTCCGGACCAGCCCGCCTTTTGCTCGGCACCCCTGAGCAGGAGATCTGGTCGGCCGGCACCGACCGGCTGCTGGTGCTGTCCACCCGCGGCCTTACCCCGCCCCGCGAAGACGTCGACCAGCAGGACTGGAGCCTGGACGAGCAGCTGTCGCTACCACTGCTGCACCTGGCCGCGTGGCTGGCCTACCGCCGCGTCTACGAACTCCCGCGGGCCGCACCGAAGCTGATGGGCTTCGACGAGCTGCGCTGGCTGTCGATGACCAGCACCGGCAGAACGCTGATCACCCAGTTCGCCCGCGACAACCGCAAGTACCGCGCCCGCGTCCTCATCGCCGGACAACTCGCCTCCGACGTGCTCAAACTCGGCGGCGACAAATCCGGCGACAAATCCGGCGACGAATCCGGCCTGGCCGCGTTGTGCCACGACGTGTTCGTCGGGCGCACCACCGACGAAGCAGCCCAAGCCGACGCGCTGCGGCTGCTGCGCATCCCCACCGGCATCGGATACGAGGCCCACCTCGGCGAACTATCCGCCACCACTCACCCCACGGCTGGGCTCGCCGCCGATGCACCGCGGGAATTCGTCTGGCGCAGCGGCGAGGCCTGCGAGGGCGTCCAGCTCGACGTCACCGGTGACCACTTCGACGGGCTGCGCCAGGCCCTCGACACCAACGCCGCACGAGCAGGCGACTGACGATGACCCGCCACCACAAGCCCCCGTCCACACGGTCGTCCTCGCGCGTGCACCACCGCGGCAGTCGGCGTCTGGCGCGAACGCTTCTCCTGCTCGCGGTGGTCGGGATATTCACCCTCACCGGAGCGGGCAGCGCTGCCGCATGGCCGTTCAACGACTGCAAATCACCACCACTGCCCACCACCCCAGACGTCGGCATGTCCGGCTCCATTGACCCGAACTCCATCAATCCCGGCATCGACTCCGGCATCAACTCCGACGCCACCGCCACCGCCGTGCCGACAGGCACACGCGCGCCCGCCCAGGGTTCCGGGGCCGCGGAACGTGACCCTTACAGCACGACCGGATACGGCGGGCTCTACTGGACGACCTACGACGTCGGTTGCGTGGACGCGACTCCCGACCCGGGCGCGAGCATCGACACAACGCTGGGCAACCTCATCTTCGGTGCCGCGAAGGCCCTGTTCGCCTTGCACATGGCGATGACCAACCTCGGCCAAGACACCACCAGCACCCCCACTGGTATCGCCACCAGTACCGCGACCAGCGGCTCGGTCACTGCCGTCGACGAGATTGTTGCCGAGGCCGCGACCCGATCCGGCCGCGCCCTCTACGAGGCGGTGTTCTCCCCGTGGGCCGGTGCCGCACTCGTCATCGCCGCCGCGGCCCTGCTGATGGCCGCCCGCAGAGGCGACACCGGCACCGTCCTCACCCGCACCATCTTGATCCTGCTCGCGGTCACCGTCAGTGCGCTGAGCTTCGGCTCCGGCGGACAGATGTCGCGTGAGCTCAGCGGCACCATCCGCGCGGCCATGGACGACGTGGCCAGCACCGTTGCGAGCACCGCGTTTCCCGACCGCGACCAGGCCCACGGTGTCGGTGTCGGTGTCGAGTTGCGCAGCGTCGTGTTCCGTGAGTTGTTGTGGAAGGCGTGGGCGGTCGGTCAGGTCGGCGATATCAGCGGCCCGGGCGAGGAGCTTGCATGGGCGCTGTACCAACAGCAAGCCCTCACCAGAGACGAAGCCGAACGCATCCGCACCGCCTCGAAAGACGAGCAAATTGCCCTATTCCAGCAGAAAGGCGCCGAATGGCAGAAGATCGCAGACGGTGCACCGCCGGCGGCATACCGGGCGATCCAAGGCAAGGCCCACAACCGTGTAGGCGCTGCGGTCATGGTTCTGCTGAAGATCATTCCAGTCAGTCTTCTGCAGATCTTCGGCCTGCTGGTCATGTTCGCGATGTATGCGGTTCTCGCTCTCCTGCCGATCGGGGCGCCGCTACTAGGTCTGGTGGGGATCGTGTTCCCGAACGCCCCGGAGAAGACTGTCAGGGTTCTCGGCGCTGTCATTGTCGGCGGCGTCACCGCCGGTATCTGCACCCTCGTGCACACGCTTATCCTGCTTCACCTCGCCCACGGCGACCTCAACTCCTGGGCGACCATCCTGTGGATCTGGATGACCACAGCAGTTCTGTTTGCCCTGCTCAAACCTGTCGCTTCGCTGACCGCGATCCTCGGTTCCCTCCGCACAACCCACGGCCGTCCCGCGGTCCGCGGCGGACGTCGAGGACGGCGACCGGGCACCCGGCGCTGCGCCGAGCAACGCAACCACCGCCGAACCGCACAGAACACCAGTGATTCCCAGCGTTGCCGCCGCCCCGATGCCGGCAACAGCCCAGGCCACGGCACGACCTACAACGGCAGCCGCAATGCAGGGCCGGACGGCTACTCGGTCGATAGCGACGACCAGCCACAACTCCGCTCGAACGTCGACGTCGGCAGCCGTGTCCACGCCGCAGAGATCTGGCGCCTCGACGCCGAGCGAACAGGCGGCGCCGCGGCCGCAGGGCCGGTCACAGCCGCCGCAGCGTGCGCCAGTAGCCGTCTTCGCCTCCTCCCCGACGATGTCGATCGGGCCGACGAACGCGTCTGGGCGCAGCCGAACGCAGCAGCGTCTGCCGATGCATATCGAGCCGCTCCCCGCCGCGTCTCGACCGATGCTCACGCCCGACAGGACGTCGCATCGTGGATGCCTGCGGGCGATGCGGTTCGTCGCCCACCCTCGTCGGTCCGCGTCCGGTTGCCCTCAGCGCAGCACCGCGACAACCCTGACGCCGCATGCTGCACTGCGAGCCACACCGGGCTCTACCGGCCAGCACGGCGACACCAACTGGGGCCAGCGGCTATCACCGCGCTGGTGCGGCGCCGTGAGCCGCTGCGGAGGCCACGGTGAAGCGACCCATTCTGCGATGGCTGCTCTGGTCCCCGCGTCGCCTGCTGATGCTCATCGCCGCAGCAGCGCTGATCCCGGTCCTGGCCACCCAGCTCGTGGCCGGTATCTGCTGGCTCGCCACCGCCGGCTCGCCGTCGGCGCCCGAAGCGGTGAGCGACCTCGGGCCGCCCGCCCCTGCGATGACGCTCGGTGCCGAGGTGGTTCCGGTTGCGGTGGTTCCGGTTGTGGCGGCGCCTCCCGATGCGCCCTCGTTCGGTTCGCCGCGTGTCGTGGCCATGAAGGTCGCGCGGCTCTGGATCGACACCACGGTGGACCGGCAGACCTGGCTGCGCCGCCTGCAACCTCTGTGCACACCGGAGTACGGGCTCGTTGTCCTCCCACAGATCGATCCACCCGCCGTGCCCACCGCCGTGCCCACCGCCGCGGTCAGCGACGCTGTTGAGCTGGTACGCGTCGCTGACCGCAGCGTCGATGCCGACGTCGATCTCGGCGACGGCACCGCGATCACTATCGCGCTCGTCGACATCACCGGCACCGGTATGTGGCGCGTCAACTCCGTCCAACTCAGCAGGCCGTAACCATGTCACCAGCCATGTCACCAGCCATGTCTCCAGTCCTCTCGCCGGTCATGCCGGGCGCAGCGGATCTCGACGTCGCCGCCCGGCCGCGGAGGCGCCTGGCCTGGGCGTTGCTGTTGGTTGCGCTCGCTGCGCTGTTCAGCGTTACCGGACTGGTCACGGTGGTCGTCACGGTCGCGGCTTACCCGAGCAGCCGTAGCGGCTGCATCGACACCGTTTCCCCAACACCGCAGGTCACCGGCAGAAGTCGCTCAGTGCCGAGCTGGGACGCCGATCAACAGGCCAACGCCCAGATCATCGCAGCAGTCGGGCGCCAGCTTGGGGCGCCGCAGCGGGCGATCTGGATCGGGCTGGCCACGGCGATGCAGGAATCCGTGCTGCGCAACCTCGACCACGGTCACGCCGACTCCGTCGGGCTCTTCCAACAACGGCCCTCCCAAGGCTGGGGGACCGTTGCCCAGCTGACCGATCCCGCGCACGCCGCGCACAAGTTCTTCATCCGCCTGCTCGCCATCCCGGGGTGGGATGGCATGCCGCTGACCCAGGCCGCCCAGAAAGTGCAGCGCTCTGCCTTCCCCGAGGCCTACGCCCAGTGGGAACAACCTGCCGCTGACCTGCTGGCCCAGATCGGCGGCACCGCAGCAACCGGGCAGGTCTGCCGCCCGAGCAGCCAGCCGAGCGGCCAGCCGAGCGGCGCCGCCGCAACCGCGATCAAGTTCGCCCGAGCTCAGCTCGGCAAGCCCTACGACTGGGGTGCCACCGGCCCGGACACGTTCGACTGCTCCGGCCTGATCATGCGTTCCTGGCAGGCCGCCGGTGTGCAGCTCCCGCGGGTGTCCCGTGCCCAGACCACCGCCGGCCAACGACTCCCGCTGGACCAAGTCCAGCCTGGTGACCTGGTCTTCTGGTCGACCACCGGCCGAGCAGACGACACCTACCACGTCGCGATGTACCTGGGCGACGGCCAGATCATCGAGGCAGCAACAACCGGTGTACCGGTCCGCGAGCGAGCGCTGTCGCTCACCGAGCACGAGCTGCTGCCCTTCGCCCTCCGCCCCACAACGCCAGGGAGCGCCTGATGCCGCAGCACGAACAATCACGACAGCCCGGCCGGACACACCGCCAGCCGGCATGCCGCGACCTGGCGAGCAGTCAGCGCTTCGAGCTTGACGATCCGCCCGCGCTGCCTGGGCATCAGGTTGTGAGGACGTGGGCTGCCGGGCTGCTGGGCGGGCTGGTGCTGGTGACGCTGACGGCGTGCTCGAATGCGCCGCCTCCGGTCGAGGGGGCGTCGGGTCCCGCCTCCACGACAACCTCAGCTCCGGGTCCACGCCAAGTCGCGGAGGTAGAGGCGGTCACGGCGTACCGGGCGATGTGGGACGCATTCGCTGTTGCGGCACGCACCACCGATTGGGCGTCGCCCGAGCTCGCGCGTTACGCGACGGGTTTCGCTCTGCAGCAGATGAGGGACGGGCTGCAGGCCGACGAGGTACAGGGCGAGGTCAGCGTTGGCGAGTTCATCCTCAACCCGGTTGTCACGTCGGCACGTCCCGAGGAGGCGCCGACGGTGGTCCGGGTTCTGGATTGCGGTGACCAGAGCCGCTCGACCCGGATTCGTGTGGCCGACGGTGTCGCCCTGCCGAATGAGCTGAGACGGCACCGGATCGAGGCCGAGGTGAGGGTGGACAACCACGGAGTGTGGAAGGTTGACGACTTCCGCGTCCGCGAGCCGGGCTCATGTTGAGGCGGGCGGGCGTGCTCATCGTGGTCATCGCCGCGCTGGTGGTCAGCGCCTCCGGTGCTGCGCGCCAGCCACCCGAGCCGAGGCCTCCGGGAGGCGGATGGAACGGCGTGTCCTGCAGTAAACAGCCAGTCCAGGTGTGAGCTCAGCGTCGGGGCAACGCCAGAGCTGCCGGATGTCGACGTACCCGCGTCGCCGTCCGGTCCGGCGGCGCGCAGCCCGCGGTGCACCGACACGACGGAGGTGCGCGAAGAGATCCTGCTCGATTGGATCAAGCAGGGTCGTTTGAAGTCGGGGCAGGACCTTGTGCTGCGCACGTGTGTGCCGGGTGGGCAGCAGTGGGTCGCTGTGAACCCGAGGGAAGCCGGCGAAGCCGTGATGGCGGCGCCGGGTGCGCAGCCCGTCGCGGCGGTTGCACGGGACCAGTTGGTGCTTCCGAAGGTGGCGCTGCGGTTGTCACCGGTCGGGGAGCAGCTGGTCGGGCTACCGACCTGGTTGTGGATCGAGCCGGCGAGCTGGGCGCCGGTGTCGAAGACCGTGAGCGTCCCCGGAGCTGCGATCACGGCGACCGCAACACCACAGTCGGTGACCTGGGCAACCGGCGACGGGGCATCAGTGGTATGTCCGGGACCCGGCACGCCGTACTCCTCGACATCGCCGCCCGAGGCTGCTTCGCCGGACTGCGGCCACACGTACCGAGCCCTCTCACCACCAGGCGGATTCTCCCTAGCCGCGACGGTGACCTGGGACGTGCAGTGGGCAGGCGCTGGGAAGTCTGGCGTGTTCCCCGGCTTGGAGAGCACCGCAGCCGTGACAGTGACCGTCGTCGACGCACCAGCGGTCAACATCCGCCCGGCCGGCCCACGATGAGCACGCTGCGACGGCGCATCTCGCAGCGAGCCGGTGACATGGGAGGGGAGGAGCAGACGTGGTCGGCCGTGCCGCGCCCGCGCGGTGGCGCAGGCCGGCTGTCCCTACCGATGGCGGCGCTGGGCGTGTTGCTGGTCGCCGGATGCGCACTGGGCGCGCTAGTGATGTGGACCGGCGCCGGGCAGCGGGTCGACGTACTCGCGGCAGCCCGGGACATCACGGCCGGTCATGTACTCGAGCCAGCAGACCTGCGAACGGTGAGTGTGGCCGGTATCGACGAGGTCTCAGTTGTGCCCGCTTCACGCACATCGCAGCTGATCGGCCTTGCCGCGGCAGTGCCGGTGCCGGCAGGTGCACTGGTTCCGGCCGGGCTGGTTCGCCGCGATGGGCTGCTGCTGCCGCGGGGCGCGATTGTGATGTCGATTGCTGTGCAGGCAGGCGCTGTACCGCCGCAGGCCGGACCGGGATCAGCGGTGCGTGTGCTACCGATCCCGCCGTCGGCGACATCGCCCGGGCGCGTGCCCGGCCGCGGAGTGGACGCCGTGCTGCTGAGCGTTGCGCCGGCCTCGTCGACCGAGTCGCAGCTGGTGGTGTCGCTGCAACTAGCGGAAGCCGACGCGGCGGCGCTGGCCACGAGCGGGGATGTCGCGGTGGCGCTGTTGCCCGGCCCGCGGCAGTAGAAGGGCACGGGTCGATGTTGGTGGTGTTCGCGTCGCTGAAGGGGTCACCCGGGGTGAGCTGTCTCTCCACGGCGGTCGCAGCACGCCTGTCAGTGGCCAAGCCGGGCGCGCCGGGACTGGTGTCGCTGCTGGTGGAGGCGGATCCGGCCGGCGGGGTTGCCGCGGCACGAGCAGGTTTGGATCGAGGCGTCGGCCTGGTAAGCCTCGCTGCGGAGGTGCGTTCTGGCCGGCTGACTCGTGCGGTCGTGGCCCGGCACGTTCAGCAGCTGCCGTCCGGGGTGGCGGTGCTGACCGGTCCGGGTGGCGGGGACGAGGCGACCTCGACGGTGAATGTTCTGGCTGACGGGTTAGCCCGGTTCATCACAGCGGGTGCGAGGACCGGGCTGGCGGTCGTGGTGGATGTGGGCCGGTTGGGCGCGGACTCGGTGGCGTGGCCGCTGGTCGACGCTGCTGACGGAGTCATCCTGCTGATCACCCCGAATGTCGAGGGCGTGGAGCAGCTCGCGGCCTGGTTGCGGGTCCGTCCGTCCATGTCCGCCCGGGTCGCATTGGTGCTACGCGACGTACGAGGTCCGCAGTTCTCGGAGCGGGAGATCACCGACGAGCTGGGCACCGCGGTATTAACCCGCGTCCCCGACGACTGCGCGGCGGCGATCACCGCATACGGCGGCGAGCGACGTCGATCACGGCGCTCGCAATGGTGGAGCACCGTCGGCGTGATTGCCCACCAGATCGACCAACTCCAGCCCCGCGCAGGCAGAAACATACGCACTGCCGGCAACGCAGCTGCCCCTCCACTGTCGACCAGGCCCGGTTCGTGGACGGACACGACCTCATGAACCCACGGTGGGTACCGCCCCAACGCGACGGCCAACAGCGCAACGATCAGCGCAACCCTCAGCGCTGCGAACCCAACGACGCGCTGCCGCCGACTGCCCACGGTTCGGCGTTCGATGACGGCGATCCTGCGAACGGCAGGCGGACGGAGGGCGAGGCTGCCGATCCGACGGTGACGGCGGCGATCAAAGCTGACGTGGCGAGCCGGCTCGCCGAACAAGTCGCGGTAGAGGAAGCCCGCGCCGGCGCAGTGCTACCGGTCGAGCGCCGCAAAGAGATCGCGGACGAGCTGCTCACGGGTGCGTTGGAGCGGTGGGCTCGGCGGGAACTGTCGGCGGGCCGAGCGGTGTTGTCGGGGTCGGCGGAGGCCGCGCTCCGGCAAGCGGTGCTGGACGGGTTCTTCGGGCTGGGCGGGTTGCAGCCGCTATTGGATGACGCGTCGATCGAGAACATCAACATCAACGGCTGTGACGAGGTGTTCGTCCGCTACGCCGACGGCCGGCGGGCTCGGGTCGGTCCGGTCGCGGAGTCGGATGCGGAGTTGGTGGAGCTGGTCCGTCAGCTCGCGGCGCGTAGCGGGGTGCAGGAGCGGCGGTTTGATTTGGCGTCGCCGACGTTGAACCTGCAATTGCCGGATGGGTCGCGGTTGTTCGCGGTGATGGGGGTGTCGGCGCGGCCGGGGTTGTCGATCCGTCGCCACCGGTTCCGCCACGTCACGATGGAGGAGTTGGTGCGGATCGGCGTGATCGATGTGGTGTTGCGGGAGTTCCTCGCCGCCGCGGTGCGGGCGAACCGGAACATCATCATCGCCGGTGGGACCGGGGTCGGGAAGACGACGATGTTGATCGGGCTGGCCTCGGAGATCGATCCGGGGCAGCGGCTGGTCACGATCGAGGACGCGTTCGAGCTGGGCCTGGGATCGGATCGGGTGCGGCATCCGGATGTGGTGGCGTTCCAGGCGCGGGAACGCAACATCGAGGGCGAGGGTGAGATCACCCAGGCCGATCTGGTGCGGGCCGCTTTGCGGATGTCGCCGGACCGGGTCATCGTCGGCGAGATCCGCGGCCCGGAGGTGGTGGCGGTCTGCAACGTGATGTCGCAAGGCAACGACGGGTCGATGGCCACGATCCACGCATCGTCGGCGCGTGGGGTGTTCCCGAAGATGGCCGCCTACGCTGCCCAAGGCGCTGAACGGCTGTCGGTTGAGGCGACCGCGCTGCTGGTGGCGTCCGCGGTGCATCTGGTCGTGCATCTGGACTGGGCGAGCGATCGGCGGCGGGTGGTGTCCTCGATCCGTGAGGTGATCGACGCCGACGGAACCACGGTGGTGTCCAATGAGGTGTTCGCCGCCGGCCCGGATCGCCGCGCCCGCCCAGCAGCGCCGGCCCGGGCGGAGACGGTGGATCGGCTGGTCGAGGCCGGGTTCGACCCGGACCTGCTCACCTACCCCGCCGTCCGCGGGGGGATGTCGTGACCGGCCCGGCGGCGTGGATGGCGTTGGCCGGTGGCGGGCTGGGCCTGGGACTCACATTGATCATCGCCGGTTCGGTCCGCACCGAACGACATGCCATCTCCCGGCGCCTGGCAGACCGGTCGAGCATTTTCGCTGCCGGTCGCAGCGGCCCGTCGGCCGGCTCGTCGGGCGGCACGGCCTCAGGGCTGGTGCGGTGGCGTCGGGTCTCGCTGGGGGTGGTGGCGGCGGTGGGTGCGGTCGCGGTGACGGGGTGGCCGGTCGCTGCGGGGATGGCGGTGGCGGGGGTGTGGTGGTTGCCGCGGGTGTTGGGGCCGGATCGGGAGCTGGGGGCGGCGGTGGCGCGGATCGAGGCGGTCGCCGGGTGGGCCGAGCAGTTGCGTGACACCCTCGCCGCGGCGGCCGGGCTGGAGCAGGCGATCACTGCTACCGCGGCGACCGCGCCGCTGGTGGTGCGCCCCGCTGTTGCTGCTGTGGCCGCGCGGATCAAGGCCGGGGAGCGGTTGCCGGTGGCGCTGCGGCAGGCCGCGCAGGAGATCGCGGACCCGACCGGTGACCTGGTGATCGCTGCGTTGACGTTGGCGTCGCAGCAGCAGGCCCGCCAGCTCGGTGACCTGTTGGCGGCGCTTGCCGCCGCTGCACGGGAGGTCGCGGCCGGTCGGATGCGCACCGCGGTCGCGCGAGCCCGGGTTCGCACCTCGGTCCGGGTGATCGTCGGCGCCACCCTGGCCTTCAGCAGCGGGCTGGTGCTGCTCAACAGCCCCTACCTGACCCCATACGGGACCCTCGAGGGTCAGATCGTGTTGGTCGGGGTGGCGGGGATGTTCGCGCTCGCCTTCGGGTGGCTCGCCCACATCGGCCGACCCGAACCCACCATACGGCTGATCGCCCCACCGACTGACGACACGCCATGAAACACCTCGAGCACGCGAGGATCGTCGGAGGCCACGGCACTGAGCACGCAGCCGAAGCATGGGCGGTCGGCGGGATCAGTCCGGCTGTGCTGACGGCACTTGCCGGCGCCGGGGTCGGGATCGGGCTGTGCCTGATCGTTCTCGGCGCGCGGACACGTCGCCCGAAGCTGGCGACCCTGCTCGCCGTCGCCGACCCCACCAACCATCGCCCGGCCGAGCATCTTGACAGCGGATGGGACGGCTACAGCGGGTGGGTGCTGCGGCTCGGGCTTCCGGCGGCGCGAGCGATGCTCCGCCGTGGTCTGCCTACCGCCAACATCGCCGCTGATCTTCGGGTCGCCGAACGGCCCCCGGTGGTGCACCTGGCCACGACAACCGTGCTCGGTTTGGCCGGCCTGGTGATACCGGCGCTGATCGCGGTACCGCTTGCGGTCGCCGGCGCGGGAGCGCTGCCGCTGTGGGTGTGTGTCGGGATGGCGGTGCTTGGGTTCCTGGCACCGGATGTCCAGGTTCGGCAGGTGGCGCGGCGTCGCCGGGTTGAGTTTCGCCGTGCGATCGGCACCGTGGTCGATTTGACCGCGATCGCGCTCGCCGGCGGCGCCGGGGTCGAACAGGCCCTCACCGATGCCGCGGCGATCGGGACCGGCTGGGCCCACGACAAGATCCGCACCGCGCTCGACGCCGCGGCGGTGACCCGCAGCGACCCCTGGGCCGTTCTGGGCCGCCTCGGCGTCGACCTCGGCGTTGATGAACTGTCCGAACTGGCCGCGACCTTGCTGCTCGCCGGCACCGAAGGTGCCCGAGTCCGCGCCAGCCTCACCACGAAAGCCGCCTCGCTGCGTGCGCATCACCAAACCGACGACGAAGCCGCCGCTGGGGCCGCGACCGAACGGATGAGCCTGCCGATCATCGTGCTGTTCGCCGCCTACCTCGTCTTCATCGGCTACCCCGCGCTCACCCACGTGCTCAACAGCCTCTGACAGCCCGCCCGACCGGCACGCGAAGACAACAACCGGAGGACCGCCATGCACCGCCACCGACCGACCGGTAGCGCGCCGACAACCCTTGCCGTCGCTAAGAGCGCACCGCACAGCAGCGCTAGATGTCGACCCACGTCGTCGCTGCCGCGTCCCGGTGGAGGGCCTCGCATCGCTCGCACGTCCGCTGTGCTGGCCGATGCGATTCGTGGCGTGACCAACCTGGTCCTGGCCGTGCCGATCGTCACGGTCTTACTTGCCCGAATCGAGGACGGTCGGCGGCGCATGCGGGAAGAACCCGAGGCCGGCTACTCCACCGAAACCGTCCTGGTCACCGCCCTGCTCGTCGTGCTCGCCCTCACCGTCATCGCCATCATCACCGCGAAGATCGTCGAACGAGCACACCGCATCACCCTCGACTGACCACTCGCACCCACTCCAAGCCGCTGGCACCCCCTGCAACGACCGGGGAAGGACCGATCATGCGGATAGCGCGAAAACACAACGGCCTGCCATCCGCCCCGACTGTGCACCGGCACAGGGACGGCGCCGGCCACGTGGCCGCGAGGCGGACGTCTCGCGGCAGCTGTTGGCCCCCCGGCTCGTCGTCGAGCAACTCTGCGCGATGCTCTGACATCTCGATCGCCGGTGGTGCCGGCAGGGACGACGGCTCGGTGAGCGCCGAGCTCGTAGTGGTGGCCCCGCTGCTGTTGCTGCTGTTGTTGTCCGCCGTTCAAGCCGGCGTGTGGTGGCACGGCGTGCACATCGCGGAATCGATCGCCGTGCACGCCATCGCCGCGGTCCGCGTCGACGACGGCACGCCAGCGGCCGGCCAGGCTGCCGGGGAGCGGGTGCGCACACAGCTGGCCGGTCAGCTGCTGCGCAACGTGCGCATCGACATCACCCGCAACGCGGAAAGCGCCCGGGTCGAGATCACCGCGACCGCGATGCAGGTCGTGCCCGGTCTCGACCTCCCAATCCAGGTCGCCGCAACCGGCGCGACCGAGCCGAACCGATGAACACCACCACCGCCTCACACCAACGGCGCACCGACTACCCCGCCGACGCTGCGGGGGAGGAGGGGTCGGTAGCAACCGAACTGGTGCTGGTGAGCCCGTTGCTGCTGCTCGTCATCGCGCTGATCGTCCTGGCCGGCCGGTTAACCGACCTGCGCCTGCAGGTCGAGTCCGCCGCCCACCAGGCCGCCCGCGCCGCGTCCGCGCAGCCCGCACCAGACACCGCCACCGCAGCGGCAACCCGAATCACCGCCGAGTTGGGATCGCACTGCGCTGATCCCACCGCCGACGTCGACATCACCGGCTGGGCGCCTGGTGGATCCGTCACCGTCACCGTGACCTGCGTTGCTGACGTTGCCGACCTCACCCTGCTCCCGATCGGCGGTCGCGTGCCGGTCACCGCCACCTTCACCTCACCCATCGACCGATTTGGTGTCACCGCGCCATGAACCACCGCGCCATGAACCACTGCGCTATGAACCACAACCAACCTCCTCGCCAGCGGCAACAGCGCCGCCGCTGGGCATGTCTTGCCGCAGCTCGCCGAGCCGGGTGGGAACCAGACGAAGGCCGGGTTACGGCGTTCGTGGTGGTCGCGGTCGCCGGGATGGTGCTGGTCGCCGGGCTCGTCCTCGACGGCGGCAACGCCCTCGCAGCCCGGTCACGCGCGATCGGGATCGCGGAAGAAGCGGCGCGCAGCGCCTGCCAGCAACTCGACCTCGCCGCCTACCGCGCCGGTGGCGTCCTGCGGCTCGACCCACCCGCCGCCGAACACGCCGCACGCACCTATCTGGCCACCGCCGGGGCCACCGGCACGGTCACCGTCACCGCCGAGAACGTCACCGTCACCGCCACCCTCACCACCAGCCCGCAACTCCTCGACGTCATCGGCATCGCCCCCTTCCCCGTCACCGGCACCGGCGCCGCACGACCCGCCGCACCCGACTAAGTCACCACCGCGCTGCTGCAGCCCAAGCTGCTGGCTCCCCGCTCCGGTGGGTCTGCAGATCGCGATCGACGTCCCGAGAGGAACTGCGGACCGATGAACCGGACATCGAGCCACCCCGGCAACCAGACCTCGACCGGGCGCACCTTCCTGGCCGGGTTCGGTGCCGCGGTGATTCTTGGATTCGCCCTGGTCGCGCCGCCGTGCCTGCTGGGACGCACGGTCGGGTGGCCACTGCCCACCCAGCTGCCCACACCTGCCGAGGTTGTCGCGGTCCTCACCCAGGTGCCGACCACCCGGTTCCTGATCGTCGTGCTCGCGTGCGTGTGCTGGCTGGCATGGGCCGCATTCGTCCTCGACGTGCTCGCCGCGACCATCGCCGCCATCCGCGACCTCCGAGACTTGCTCTGGGACGGGACACCCACCCGAGCGGCCCGACCGCGGCGCACCATACGGCCAGGTGCCGCGCTCGTCGGCCTCGTCGTGCTCGCGTTGCTGGTCAGCTCACGAACGACACCCACCACCGCACGCCCACCAACCCCGACAGCCACGGTCCAGCTCTTCACTGCCGCCGCTCACCCCGACCCGGACTCCAGCACCGGTGATGGCGATGGCGATGGCGATGGCGATGGAACGGTTGCAGTGCGGCCACCTGCCGCCGGCGTTCATGACTCGCTGTGGCGGATCGCGCAACGCGAACTCGGCAACGGCAACCGCTGGCCCGAGCTGTTCACCCTCAACAAGAACCAGCCACAACCCGACGGGCGCACCCTCATCCGACCGGAACTGATCCACCCCGGCTGGCAGATCCAGCTCCCCACCAGCACAACCGATCCACACCAGGGCGACAGCTCGCCCGCCGGCGCCCAACCAGCGGGACCCGAGGTCGACAGCCCTGCCCTCCCGGAGGCGGACGGCCACGCGGCTCCGGCACCTGAACTCGCAGAACCCTCCACGGCACCGCCGATGACAACGCCACCGCTCCAGCCGCCCTCGTCATCACCTGAAGTTGTCGACAGCGAGGAGAACTGGATAGAACTTGGCCCCAGCGTCGCCATCGGATCCGGGCTCGCAGCCACCATCACCGCCGTCGTGATCGCCGCACGCCGCCGCTCCCACCGCAATGCCAGGGATGCCCGAAACGGCGAACCCCGGCTCGGACCTGTCATCCGCGAAATCTCGACACACTTCACCCTCACCGAAGCGACGGAGCCTCGAGAACCGCTCGACGAGGACGACCAGGACGACGACAGGGACCTGGCCTGGATCGACCTCGACGCGTCCCCTCCTCAGCAGCACCCATCGCTGGAACTCGCGTCCGAGGCGGAGAGTCGACCCGAGCATGGAAGCGACTCGTGGACGCTGCTGCTCGACGACGCCCAGCGCCTTGGACCGCTGGGGGTCGTCGGCCCCGGCGCTCCCAGTGCCCTCCGCGCGCTCCTCATCGACGCCGCCCTACGCCCGCCCGGCGACCGACCCGACACTCCGGATCAGATCGTCCTCACCGTCACCGACGGTGCGGCCGCCACTCTCGGCGTTCCCGCATCAGCGCTCACCCGGACGGCACCGGGAGCCGCACGCGTCAATCCGGCACCTCAGACCAGCAACGCCGAACCGGCCGATGACGAGGGGGCCGAGGGACTGCAGGTCAGAATCCTCCTGGCCGATGACGGAGATGAAGCCGACGTCGTGAACGACGAGAGCACTGCGGTACTCGTCCTCGGGCCGACGGTGAACGGCAGAATGAGGTGCTACGAAGATCTCGGACCCGGATCCCATAGGATCTAGTCCGGAAGGTGATGCAGGAATGGCAAGGAAATA
>NZ_JAJGSX010000077.1 GCF_021245725.1 Pseudonocardia sp. TRM90224
GTACGCCCTGCTCAACCGGCCGTCGGAAGTTCTCAAGTTCGGGATGGACGTCGTGCGCGGTCTGGACCAGGACGGACCCGAACCCGACGACGGACCCGACTCCGAGGTCAACGAGCTGACGGTCACCCCGCACCCGGACCGGCCGGGCGGCGTGATCAAGGGCCGGTTCGACAACGCGGTCCTGTTCGCCACCATCGCCACCCTGATCGACGCGAAGTCCAAGCCGGCCGGCGCGGATGACCAGCGCAGCAGCAAACAGCGCCAAGCCGAAGCCCTCGCCGATGTCTGCGGGTATGTGCTGGACCACGGCGATGTCCCGCAGTCCGGTGGGCACCGGCCACACCTCAACGTGCACATCCCGCTCGCCGAGCTGGAAACCCGAGTGCGGACCGCGATCCTGGACTTCGGCGGCCACATCAGCACCAAAGACCTGCGCCAGCTTGCCTGCAACGCTGCCGTCATCCCGATCGTCATGAACAGCGCCAGCCAACCCCTCGACATCGGCCGCCTCTCCCGCGTGATTCCCGACGGAATGCGACGAGCCGTCGCCGCCCGTGACCGCGGATGCGCACGATGTGGCCGCCCGGCGAGTTGGTGCGACATCCACCATGTCGCCGAATGGCAGAACGGCGGACCAACCGAAATCAACAACCTCGTGATGCTTTGCAAGATGCATCACCGGGAGATTCATTCCACTGAATGGATAGTCCGGATAGCGGATGGATCACCGGAGTTCATCCCACCCAGGTACGTCGACCCCGACCAGGTCCCGCGCCGACGACGACCACGCCACCACGCCCACACCCCTCCGAGTTGACGCAACCCAGCGGTTGCTACACAGTTGCAACCACTGAGTTGCTATAGTCCGTACCGGAGGAGGAGCCATGCTCACCACACCTGAACCGTTGCAGACGCCGCCGCGGGTCGGACGCGTGCTCGCGGCGCTGTTCGTCGCGACGTTCGTGCTCGGCAGTGCCGAGATGCTGGTCGTCGGGCTGCTCGACCGGATCGCGGAGGACGTGCGGATCACGATCCCGGCGGCGGGTGGGCTGGTCACGGCCTACGCGCTGGGGGTTGCGGCCGGTGGGCCCGTGCTGACCGCGCTGACGATCCGGTGGGACCGGCGGCGGGTCCTGCTGAGCGCGCTGGCGGTCGCGACCGTCGCCATGGTGCTGCCGGTCCTCGTGCCTGCGATGAGTTACGCCATGTTCATCGGCCTGCGGGTGGTTGCCGGGGCGATGGCAGGGCTGGTCATCGCCGCGGCGTTCGAGATGGGCACGTCGATCGTCGAGCCGGAGCGGAAGGGGCGGGCGATCTCGGCCGTGTTCGGCGGGTTCGCGGTGTCCAGTGCGCTCGGGGTGCCGTTGGGGACGCTCATCGGGCACGCGCTGGGCTGGCGCGGCGCGTTCGCCGCGGTGGCGGCGCTGAGCGTTGCCGCGGTTGTTGCGCTCGCGGTGCTGGCGCCGTCGCTGCCCGGCTCGACCAGCGGCGCCGGCGACCTCGCCCGGCACGCCTTCTCCCCGCGCGTGCTGGCCGTGCTGGCGCTGCACGTGCTCGTGTTCGCCGCCCTGTACTCCGCGGTGACGTACATCGTGCCGTTCCTGGAGAGCGTCACGGGCATCAGCGGGCCACTCGTCAGCGTCTTCCTCCTCCTCTACGGCGGCGCCGACGCCGTGGGCGCGCTCATCGGCGGCCGGTTCGCCGACCGGGATGCCGCACGGACGCTGCTGGTCACCACCGCAGGCATCAGCGGGGTGCTGCTGATGCTGCACTTCGCCGGACCCGTCCCGGCGCTCGTCGCACTCGTCCTGATGGTGCTGGGCGCGACGGCCGCGGCCATGGTGCCATCACTCCAGTACCGCGTGGTGGAGCTGGCCGGGCCCGGCGGCGCGCTGGCGCAGTCGCTCCCGGCGTCCGCCGCGAACCTGGGTGTCGCCGCTGGCGCGCTCGCCGGCGGCATCGCCATCAACGCCGTCTCCGTCTCCGCCGCCGTGATCATGGGGGCCGCCATCGGCGTCGGAGCCGTCGCCGTCGCGTGGGCGACCGGCCGGCTCGCCGCCCCGGCTACCGAGCCGGTTGCGTCCGCAGCTGCTCGGCCAGTGCCTTGCGGTTGAAGGCGGCCCGGTTGCAGTCCTCCATCAGCGACGCAGGTGAGCCGCCACGGCGGCGATGACGTCGGAGCGCACGTCGTCGAGGTAGAAGTGGTCGCCGGGGTAGGTAAGCACCTCGAACCGGTCGTGTGTGCACTCCGCCCAGAGCGCTGCCTCGGCCGGGGTCACCTCGGTGTCGTCGGCGCCGACCAGCACGGTGATCGGGCAGTCGACGGCGCGGCCCGGTGCGCCGACGTAGGTCTCGATCACCTGGTGGTCGGCACGGACCGCGGGCAGCACCAGCGGGAGCAGATCGGGATGGTCGAGCACGCCGCCGTCGGTGCCGGCGAGCCTGCGCAGTTCCGCGACGAGCCCGGCATCGTCCCGCAAGTGAACGTCGCCGACGACCGTGGTGTCGTGCGGAGCGTTGCGGGCCGACGCGAACAGATGCTGGACGGCGCCCGGGCGCAGCCGCGTCGCCACCTCGAACGCGACGACGGCGCCGAGGCTGTGGCCGAACAGCGCCACCGGCCGGTCCAGCAGTGTCGCCACCGAGGCCGCCGCGACGATCCCGGGCGTGAACTCCTCACCGGCCATCAGGTCCGAGTTGCCACCGTTGACGTAGGCGTTGCCGCGGCCGTCCACGACGATCTCGTTGAATCCGCGGGCGACACCACTCAGATCGGCGTGGGTCACGATCGATCCGTCCGGCTCCACCGGGTCTGGGCGATCGACGAGGCAGAACGCCGAGATGGGCACAGCTCAGCAGGTCGGGCCGCTCCCGTTCGCCTGCCGGCCGCCGCGGGGAGCGACGCTCATCGCGACCACAACCGTGTCGCCCTGGCTGACCCGCTCCGCGGTCCGGTCGGCGCTCTTGATCGGCAGCACGTAGCCGCCGTCCTTGGGCAGCAGCGAGGTCTCCCACTCTGTGCCGCCGATGCGGGCCCGCACCGGGATCGCGCCCCAGCCGTAGGTGGCCATGGCGGCCTCCGCGCGGACGTAGCTGCAGCCATCCTCGGGGAGCGTGAGCCAGTAGTACGGGGCCGGCCCCCGCCACTCCCACAGCTCGGCGCTGAACTCCAGATCCACACCGAGGACACTATCGGCCGGGTCGTGGCGGGGCCGCGCGTCACCCGCCGAGGGCGTACCGCACCACGAAGTTGTCCGAGCCGGCGAGCTGCTCGACACCGGTGCAGGTCAGGCCACCGGCGGGCGCGGCGAAGGCGGGGGTGCCCGCGCCGAGCGCGGTCGCGCCGATGATCAGGTGCAGCTCATCGACGACACCGGCGGCCAGCAGCGCGTTCCAGGTGATCCGGCTGGCGAAGGAGACGACGGTGCCGGTGGCCTTCAGGTCCTTCATGCGCGCCACCGCCTCGTCACGGCGGACGACGGTCGTCCGCTCCGCCCAGGGCGCGACGTCGGCGGCGGTGAGCGAGTCGGAGACCACGTGCACCGGGATCCGGCTGTAGATGCTCCCGAACTCCTTGTGCACCGCCCCCGCGTCGGGGTTGGTCGCTTGCGCCGGCCAGAACGGCATCATCATCCGGTAGGAGTTGCCGCCGAGCAGCAACGCGTCGGCCGTACGCAACAAGCTCAGGTTGTAGCTGTCGAAGGCCGGGTCCATGGGCAGCACCAGCGGGTTGCCCTCGCTGCTCGCGTAGAAGCCGTCGAGGGACATGATGTTGCAGACGATCAGGCGGTTCATGGTGGCTCCTTCGTTGTGGTGTACCCGGGGAATTCAGGCGTGGATCTCAGGCGCGCCGCAGGTGCAGCACGGCCGGGCCGGTGATCGTGGGTGGGGCCGCGAACGGGACGGGACTGTCGGCCGCGACGGTCACGTCCGGCCCGGCGTGCTCGGCCCGTTCGGTGACGTCGAACCAGTTGGCGGTGTACGTGCCGGCCCCCAAGGTGGCGGTGAACGGCTCGCCGTTCCCAGCTGGCTGGAGCACGAGGTACTCCCGACCAGGAACGGCGAGCACGTACCCGGTGGAGGCGAGGTCGCCGCTCGGGATCATGGAGATGAGGTCGACCCGCTCCGCGAGGCGCCTCGTGTCGCCCATCGCGTGCCGGGCGGGCTCGAACGGCGAGTCGGCGGTCGGTGTGCCCTCGTCGATCAGCCCGAAGTCCATCAGGATCGGGTGGTGGCCGCGCAGGAACGTCTTCCACGCCCACAGCGCGTCGCCCTGTCCCGGCGCGAAGTGGTCGGTGTCGCTGATGACGACCTTCCGGCCGTCGGCGGGCGGCGGGTCCTGGAACCAGCGCGACGGCGGGCCGCCCGGGCCGGCGGGGTGGCCGCCGTCGTTGAAGGCCTCGTCGTCGTAGCCGGGTGAGATCCAGTCGGCGGGGCCGTCGAACAGCGGGTCGTTGACCTTGGACTGGACCGGCACCGGGAACTGCATCGTCATGCCGATCGGACGCGGCTCGTAGCCCCGCTCGTGCTCGTACCGCTTGACGAACTCGATCACCCAGTACTGCCACGCCGTCGAGTCGCCCCAGTCGGTGTCGGCCGGGACGTCGAGTGCCTCGCTGATCTCCGGTGTGACGGCACCGCCGCCGCACGACTCGTTCGAAACCTCGTAGAGGACGTTCGGCAGGTCGTGCACGGTGTCGAGGACCTGTCGCAGGTACGCCTCCTGCAGCGCCTGCACGGCCGGGGCGAGCGGGAGCACCTGGTGGTCGACGATCGAGGTGATCCCGATGCCGTTGACGTTGTTCGCGGCGTGGAACGGGTGCCCCTCGACGTTGTCCGGCGCCGGGCTCAGGTGCAGCGCCCAACCCTCGAAGAGCATCACCGAGACGTACATGCCGCGTTCGCCGGCGCGACGGACCCGATCACGCAGCCGCTCGAAGTACGCGGCGTCGAACTCGGACAGGTCGAACGTCGGACCGCCGTCCTTCGCCGCTCCCCCGCCGCTGCGCGCCCACGGCTGGGGGCTCATGTTCAGGTGGTAGCTGCCACCGGCCGCCTGCGACTTGAACTGCTCCCAGCGCCACAGCCGGATGAAGTTGTGGCCACGCTCGGCGAGGAAGTCGAGGTGGGCGTCGAAGTCACGGGACTCGGGTTCGGTCGGTGCGTCGGCGCCGGGGCCCATCCCGTCGTGGAAGTTGTCCCAGATGTGCGAGCCGGTGAGGTAGACGGCCCGCGGGCGGGCTGGATCGTCCGACCGCCGGATGAAGTAGCGCGGGTTCTCCGCCGAGACAGCCAGCGGTCCCGGCAGCTGATCGCTCGCCATGGTCGTCGTCCTTTCAACGGGCGGGGAGTCGGTTCCGGACCGCGAACCGCAGGTGCGTGACACCCTCGGCTTCGCGGACGGTCGGGGTGTCCAGCGCAACCGGCGCCTTCGCCAGCCCCGAGAAGAGCGGGATGCCCTCACCGAGCAGCAGCGGCACCAGGTCGACCGCGATCACGTCGACCAGCCCGAGATCGACGCACTGCCGCGTGATGGTGGGGGTCGCGAGCGCGACGTCCCGGTCGCCGGCCAGCTCCTTGGCCTGCCGCACCGCGCTCACCACCCCGTCGGTGACGAAGGTGAACGGTGCCCCGGCACGCGGCCACCCGGCGGGCACCCGGTGGGTCACGACGAACACGTGCGCACCCATCGGGTGCCGACCGCCCCACGCGTCGGTCAGCTCGAACAGCCTGCGGCCGCAGATCAACGCGCCGGTCGGGCACGGCTCGATCACAGGCGCGGTGCCGTACCACGCGAACACGTCGTCCACCTCGTCGTCCGGGCCGGCGACGAACCCGTCGAGCGACATGGACATGGTGGCGACAACCGATCCCATCGTGCAGCTCCTGTGTAGTCCGGGGTGCTGCTGGAAGCCTGCTGCGACGGCGGGCGGGATCCATCGGCCACGTGGCGGAGATCCGGCGCGGGGGTGGCAGACTTGCCGGCGCCATGACTGCCGAGCCGCATCCGACGAACCTGCCCGGTCAACTCACCGGTTTCGTGGGCCGGCAGGCCGAGGTCGCCGAGGTGCGGGCGCTGCTGGACGCGGCCCGGATGGTGACCCTGATCGGCACCGGCGGCGTCGGGAAGACCCGCCTCGCCATGGAGGTCGCCGCCACGCAGGTCGCACTCCGGCCGGGTGGGGTCCGGTGGGTCGAGCTGGCGACCGTCACCGATCCGGCGCAGGTCGGTGAGGCGGTCGCGGCGGCGGTGCAGGTGCTCGTCGAGCCCCGACAGGGCCCGGCGCGGTCGCTCGCCGCGCAGCTCCGTGACCGCGGCACGTTGATCTGCCTGGACAACTGCGAGCACGTGCTCGACGCCGTCGCCGAGCTGGCCGGCGCGCTGCTGCGGTCGTGTCCCGGCACCGCGGTGCTCGCCACGAGCCGTGAACCGCTCGCCGTGCCCGGCGAGGTCGTGTGGCGCGTGCCTTCGTTGAGCGCGGACGAGGCCAAGCAGCTGTTCGTCGAGCGGGGCCGCCAGGTGCGCCACGAGTTCACCCTCGACGACGCCGGCGCCGCGGCGACGAGCGTGCTGTGCTCGCGGCTCGACGGCATCCCGCTCGCCATCGAGCTGGCAGCGTCGTGGCTGCGCACGCTGACCCCGCAGCAGATCGAGCAGGGCCTCGACGACCGGTTCGGCCTGCTCATCCGCAGCCCGCGCGGTGTTGCGGCCCGCCAGCAGACGCTGGCGGCGTCCATCGCCTGGAGCCACGACCTGCTCGACGAGCTCGACCGGGCGGTCTTCCGCAGGCTCGCGGTGTTCCCCGCCGGGTTCGATCTCGACGCCGCGCGGGCGGTATGCGCCGACGGGGCTGCAGGTCCCGGCGACGTGCTCGGCAGCATCGGTCGGCTCGTGGACAAGTCGCTCGTCGTCGCGGACACCCGCGGCGGCACGTCCCGGTACGGGCTGCTGGAGACGATCCGCGAGTACGCCGCCGACCGCCTGCGGGACGCCGGTGAGGGCGACCGCACGCGCGACCGCCACCTCGACCACTTCCTCGCCGTCGCCACTGCTCGTCCGGTGCAAGCGGGCGGGCTGGACAGCTGGCGGGCCAGGGTCGAGCGCGAGTACGACAACCTCCGCGCAGCGCTGGAGTGGGGGCTCGCCGCACCCGATCCGGAGCGGGGCCGCCGCCTCGCCGCCGAGCTGGCGTGGCTCTGGCACCTGAACCGGCACGGGCGCGAAGGGATTCTCTTCCTGCACCGCGCGATCGATCACGCACCCACCGATCGCGGCCACTCGGATCGCACGGTGCTGCAGGCGCGGCTACTCACCGGGTTGGCGCTGGTCGCGGACACGGCGAGCCCGCTCGACCTGGAGTACGACGTCGCCCAGCGGGCGCTCGAACTCGCCACCGCGCACGGCGACGACGGCCTGCGCAGCCAGTGCCTGACGCTCTCGGCGGTGGGCCTCTTCTACACCGACTTCGACGCATCGTGGGAGCTCGCCGTCGAAGCCGGCGAGGCGGCCGGCGTCGCGGGCGACCGGCTGTTCGCGGCCGCGCCGCTCGCCTTGCGCGGGATGATCCGGCACCACCAGGACCGGCACGACGAGGCCCGCCCGTTGCTGGAGGCGGCACTCGTCGACCTGCGCGACCTGCACCGCGGGATCGGATCGACCACGCTGGCGTACCTGTCCGAGGGTGCGCTCGTGTGCGGGCGGCTCGCGGCCGCCCGCGACCTCGCCGAGCAGGCGCTCGACCTCGCCCAGCCGCTCGGCGACTTCCTGCGGGTCGGCATCGCCCGGAGCGCGCTGGCGGCCGCGCACACCGCCTCGGGCAACCTGGACGCCGCGCACGACGCCCTCCGTCCGCTGCTGGCGCTCGTCGAGCCGGCTACGGAGACCGTCTTCGTCCCAGGACTGACGCTGACGCTCGCCCAGTTGCACGTCGCACGGGGTGATCTCGACGCGGCGCTGCGCGGATATGAAAGCGGCGTCCGCCAGGCCTCAGGGGCGCCGACCTACCTCGCGGCCCGGCTGCACACCGGCCACGGCGAAGCGCTGCGTCGCGCCGGCCGCGCCGACGACGCCCGCCGCGAGCTCGACCGGGCCGTCGAGCTCGCGCGTGGGCTCGGCATGCCCCGGGTCCTCGCGGACGCGCTGGAACAGCAGGCGTTGCTGCGCGGCGATCTCGACCTGCACCACGAGTCGCTCACGATCCGGGTCGACCACGGGCTGCGGACGTCCTGGACCGACGCCCTCGACGCGATCGCACCGCTGCTGCCGGACCCGAACGCGGCGCGGGCGATCGCCGCGTGCACCGTCGCGCGTGCCGCGATGGGCCATCCCCGGACCGTCGCCCGGCAGCGCGATCACGACGAGCTGGTCGGCCGGCTCCAGCAGGGCCTCGGCCCGGAGTTCGCCACCGCGTGGGCCGCCGGCAGCACGCTCACCCTCGACGACGCCGTCGCGTACGTCCGCCGCAACCGGGGCGCCAACCGCCGCGCGACAGCCGGCTGGGCGAGCCTCACCCCGACGGAGCTGAGCGTCCTGCAGCTCGCCGCGGCCGGGTTGAACAACCCGCAGATCGGCGCCCGGCTGTTCATCAGCCGCAGCACCGTCAAGACCCACCTCGCGCACATCTACGCGAAGCTCGGCGTCGCCAACCGCACCGAGTTGGCGGCCCTGAGCCGGACGGCCGTCTGAAGATCGTCTCACCAGCCGTTGCGATGCGCCCCGAACCGCGGGCCGCCGACTACGCCAACCTCGACGCGGTCCGCTTCCTGTTCTCCCCGATCGCCCACCTGGTGACCGGGGTCGTCCTGGGCGTCGAGATCCAGCCGCGCATCCGCGACCACGCCGCGGCCGACATGGTGGCGTCGATCGCCGCCGCCGACGGCGGCTGATGCGCCCCGCGCTCGACGCGGGCGTCGCCATCGCCGGCATCCGTTGGGGTTCCGACGTGCGGCCCGGCATGGCGTTGCAGGTCAACCTGCTCGCCGACACCCTGGTGGCGCCGGGGGTGCTCGACGAGGTGCACATGGCGGTCGTCGAGACCGTGCGCGCCACCTGCCAGCACTTAGCAGATGGCACGCGACCTCGCCGACGCGATCGCCGGACCGGTGCCGACACCGCAGCCGGGGTAGCCCGCCGCTAGACGGGCACGGCTGCTCCCGTCCCGGCCCGGCTCGTCACGTCCGTCAGTGCCTCGTCGAGCACGGCGACACCGCGGTCGATCTCGGCGTCGGTGGCGGTCAGCGGAGGGGCGATGCGGAATGTCCCGCCCATGCCCGGCAGCTGCACGATGTTCATGTGCAGGCCCAGCTCCGCGCAGCTCCGGGTGACGGCGAGGCCGAGCGCGTCGACGTCTCCACCCGTACCGTCGGTCACCAGTTCCACGCCGACCAGCAGTCCGCGCCCACGGACGTCGCCGATCACGGGGTGTCGCGCCGCGATCTCGTCCAGCCCTCCGCGCAGCCGGTCACCCAGCTCCTGGGCGCGCAGGTCGAGCCGGTCGCGGGCCAGCACGTCCAGGACGGTGCGGCCGACAGCGGCCGGGAGCGGGTCGTTGACGTGCGTGGTGAAGAAGAGGAACCCGCGGTCGTGCGCCTCCCGCTCGATCTCGGCGCTGGTGAGCACGGCGGCGAGCGGGAGCCCCGCGCCGAGCGTCTTCGACAGGGTGAGGATGTCCGGCACGACGCCGTCGCGCTCGAACGCGTACCAGTCGCCGGTGCGGCAGAGCCCGGTCTGCGCCTCGTCCAGGATGAGCAGCATGCCCCGCTCGTGGCACTTGTCGCGCAGCGCGGCGAGGTAGCCGGGCGGAAGGTCGACGACCCCGCCGGAGCTGAGGATCGGCTCGACCAGGCACGCCGCGAGGCTGCCGACCGACTGGGCGTCGACCAGGTCGAAGCCGAGGTCGAGCTGGCGGCGCCAGTCGAGGTTGCCTTGCGCATCGACGATGCCGGGCCGGAACCGGTCGGGCACCGGCAGGGCGAAGTTGCCGGGCGCGGCGGGCCCGTACCCGGCCCGACCTGCGACGTAAGTGGCGTTCGCAGCGCCTTGCGTCATCCCGTGCCACGACCGCGCGAACGAGACGATCTCGTGCCGGCCGGTGACGAGCTTCGCCATCCGCAGCGCGGCCTCGTTCGCCTCGGCGCCCGTCGTCAGGAACATCGCCTTGTCCAGCGGGGCCGGCAGCGTCCCCGTCAACCGTTCGGCGAGGTCGAGGACGGGACGGCTGAGCATCCCGCTGTAAATGTGGTCGAGCCGGCCCACCTGCTCGCGGACCGTCGCGACGATCTCGGGGTGCGCGTGGCCGAGGATCGCGCTCATCTGCCCGGACGTGAAGTCGAGCAGCTCGCGCCCGTCCTCCGTGAACACCGAGGTGCCCTCGGCGCGATCGATGATCCCAGGGCTGAATGTGCCACGGCCCGAGTAGCGCACCAGGTGCCGCTGGAGGGCGAGGGTGTCGTCCGGCATGACAGCGACGGTACGAACCCGGCCCAGTGCGCGTCCATCACACATTTTCGACACTCCTGTGCGGTGTCATCGCACAATGGGTTCGTGCTGAACCCGTGGCGGTTGCGCCTGCTCGGCCTGCTCGACAGCCTCGGCACCGTCCGCGCGGTGGCCGAGACGTTGCACATGAGCCCGTCGACGGTGTCGCAGCAGCTCGCCGTGCTCGAGTCCGAGACCCGCAGCAGGCTGCTGGAACGCTCGGGCCGGCGGGTGCGGCTGACCACGGCGGGGATCGCGCTGGCCCGCCGTGGCCGCGAGATCCTCGACCGGATGGCCGAGGCGGAGGCCGAGCTGCGGGCACTGAACGACGAGCCGATCGGAACCGTCCGGGTCGGGGTGTTCCAGAGCGCGATCCACCCGCTCGCCGTCCCCGCGGCCGCTCGCCTCGCCGACTCGCACCCCCTCCTGCACGTCGAGCTGATCGAGGCGGAGCCGCACGAGAGCGGGCCCGCACTGCGCACCGGCGCTCTCGACGTGATCGTGACGACCACCGACTACGTCGAGTTCCCGAGGGACCCCGACCTCGAGATCGTCCCGCTCGGGACCGATCCCGTGGTGCTGGTGCTCCCACCCGACCACCCGCTCGCCCGGCGCAAGGTCGTCAACCTCGCCGCGTGCGCCGAGGAGACCTGGGCCCTCGACCGGGAAGGGTCGTACATGGCCGAGCTGAGCAGGCGGCTGTGCAGCGAAGCCGGCTTCGAGCCCCGCGTGGCGTGCCGGTTCGGCAATTACCTCCTGCAGCTGCAGCACGTCGAGGCCGGCCGCTCGGTCACGCTGCTACCCGCGCTCGCCGTCGCACCCGGCCCCGCGGTCGTCACCCGCGAGCTGGCGGCGCCCGTGCACCGCAACGTCGCGATCGTGGTGCGGCGGCTGACACCTCCGCGGGCAGCGGTGAACGCCGTGGTCGCGGCGTTGCTCGACCACCCGGAGATCCCGGCGCTCTCCGCGCACACCTCCGCCTGACTCACGCGAGATCGAGCTGCAGGTAGCACGTCCGGTCGCGCAGCCCGACGGTTGCGGTCTCCGAGCCCGCGAATCCGGCGACGTCGACGAATCCCAACGAGCGGTAGAGCGCCAGCGCCGGCTGCATGAAGGTGAACGTCTCCAGCTGCAGGGTCCGGAATCCCTCGGCGCGGGCATCGGCGACCAGCCGTTCCAGATCGCTGGATCATCACCACCCCGCCGTTCTACCGGCCGGGAACGCGTCGCAAATGGGCAATGAGCACCCATCTCGGCTGGCCGGCCCACTGCCGGATGCCCAGTTGTCTCCTCAGCCAGCGGAGTTGACGGGGATCGCGGCACGCTGCCCTCGGAGGAAGTGCCTCGTGGTGGTGAGGAGCGCGAATCTCCGGCGCTCCCCCGGGTGCACGACGACGAGGTTCTGCTCGACGAGCGTCGCGAGCGCCGGCGCGACGCACCCCGGCGGTGTGCCGAACCCGGCGGCCAGCGCCTCGGCCGCTTCGAGGTGGAAGGGCCGGTCGAACATCGCGATCTGGCCGAGCACGGTTCGTTCCGGCGCGGTGAGGTGCGCGCAGGCCCGGTCGAACGCGCCGAGCAGGCTGCTGTGTCGCCGGCCGGCGTCGCGGGTGCCGATGTTGAGCAGCCGCAGCGGGTTGTGCTCGATCCGGGCGGCGAGCTGTTCCACCGAGAACGTCCGGGTCGCGGCGGCGGCGAGCACGATCACGAGCGGCAACCGGTCGACCGCCTCGACGATCCGACGGACCTGGTCGCCGTCGGCGGGCCGGACGTGCGGTCCGGCGTGCTGGCGGAACAGCTCCGCCGCAGCATCGGGAGGCAGCGGCCCGACGTGCTGCTGGGTCTCGTGTTCGAGCAGCAGCGGGCGTTGCGAGGTCACCAGGACGTGCAGCGCCGGGGCTGTGCGTCGCAGCTGCAGGGCCGCCCGCCCGACGTCCTCGACCACGTGTTCGGCGTTGTCGAGCACGAGCACGGCATCGGCCGACGGGACCGCGTCGACGATCGCCGCCTCGATGGCCGCTGCCTGCACGTCGTGGCCGCCACCCGAATCAGCCAGATCGAGATAGCCGACGGAACGCCCCGCAGCGATGGCGCGGTGGGCGAGCTCGACCGCGAGCCGCGACTTCCCGCTCCCCATCGGACCGACCAGCGTCGTGAGGCCGGGCCGTTCGAGCCGCCGCAGCCCCTCGCCGGTCTCGGCGGCACGCCCGACGAGCGGGCCGGTGCGGGCCGGCACGGTCTGACGGGTGGATCGGGTCGGAGCCCGGTGCGTCGGCCGGCCGGACCGGTTCTGCAGGAGCGTCGGGTCGTGACGCAGGATCCGCAGCTCGAGGTCGGCGGTGCGCGCGGCGACGTCGACCCCGAGCTCGCCCACGAGCGTGCGGCGGACGTTCCCGAGCAGCTGCAGCGCCTCGACCTGGCGTCCGGTGCCGTACAGAGCGTGGGCCAGCAGGCACTGCACCGTCTCGTTGAACGGATGCGCGGCCGCGAGCTCGGTCAGCTCCCCGACGGCCGCTGCGGCAGCGCCGATCTGCAGCTGGGCGGTGTGCAAGTGGATCGCCAGATCGAGCCGGAGCTCGTCGCAGACCTGGGCGTGGGCAGCGCCGAAGGGGAACTGGCAGAGGTCGGCGAAGCTGGGTCCGCGCCACAGCGCCAGCGCCGCAGCGGCGGTTTCGATCACCTTTCCCCGGTCGGCGGTCTGGATCGTGGCGATCGCGGCCCGCGCACGGTGCAGGTCGAGATCCGCCGTCGCGGCCAGCTGGTAGCCGGCCGGTTCGAGCTGGACCAATGGCGCGCTGCCGAGCGCGGCCCGCAGCCGGGAGATCAACACGCGCAGCCGGGCGACCGCCTTCGCCTCGGCACAGCCCGGCCACAGGTCGACGATGAGGCGCTCGATGCCGACCGGAGCGCCTTCGGCGAGGGCGAGCCGGACGAACAGCGCCCGCTCGAACGGGCGCGCCAACGTCAACACCGCGCCGTTGAGGGACACCTGTGTCTGCCCCAGCACGTCCATTTCCACGGTGTCGCAACCGCGAACCACGCCCCCCATACCGTCCCCCTCCTCAGTCGTCACCACGTAGACGGCAGCCGCGGCAATTCCGTTGGCCGAGTAGACCGACGCCCTCGTTCGAGTAGTCCGCTACTCACGACAGCGCGGCAGCCCTCACCAAAAGTGGACGTACGCCCCACGGCGGACATCGAACGTGGGCGGGGGGACCGGGGGAAATCAGCGGCGACGCAGGGCGCCCGGGAACGGCCCACGGACCGACGAACCAGCTACATCCGCGATCGAAAGGGCTTCGACCATGCGCCGTGCCGCATTGCTAGCTCCGCTCGTGTTCCTGCTCGCCGTGTTCGGCGTGCCGGCGACCGCGAACGCCGGCCCCCTGCCGGCGAACCTCAACCCGACCGAGATCACGCAGGCCGTGAACGCCCACAACCAGGTCCGCCAGCAGGTCGGCGTCCCGATGCCGAACGTGACGTGGGACGCCGGCGTCGCCGCCGTCGCGCAGGACTGGGCCAACCAGCAGGCCGCGAAGATGAAGGCCGGCCAGGCCGCCCCGGTGCACCGCCCGAACAATCAGTACGGGGAGAACCTGCAGTGGGCGTGGGCCACGCCGAACGCGCCGAACCCGGCACCGACCGTGCCGGTCACCTCGTGGGCGAACGAGAAGCCGTTCTACAACTACGCGACCAACTCCTGCGCCGCCGGGAAGCAGTGCAAGCACTACACCCAGATCGTCTGGAAGGCGACGACGAAGATCGGGTGTGGTCGCGCGACCTGGACCGTGGGCACCAAGAACTGGATCCTCTGGGTCTGCAACTACTCGCCGAAGGGCAACATCAGCGGCCAGAAGCCGTACTGAGCCGGTCGGCCACCTCGATCGCCGGCGCGTTCAGCCCAGGCGGGCGAGCGCGTCGGCGATCGGGATGGTGATCTCGGAGTAGGCGTCGTGGTTGTGGATGCTCTCCAGGTTCCGGCAGGTGGCGGTGATCGTCGAGGTCGGATCGGCGAGCCCGCCGGCGCTCGTCACGAACGCGGCGACGACGTCGCGGACCACGTCCTCGGTGAACTGGGGACGTTCGTGCGAGCGGCGGACGAGATCGTGCTCATCGGGCCGTTTCAGCAGCTCGTGCGTGATGTGCGCGGCGCTGTTCATGGCCTCGTACGCGTGGGAGAGGTCGACGTCCTCGTGGAGCTCGAGCTCCAGCGTCGCCCGTCCACGCTGCGAGTGCGTGAACGTCGGTGTCGAGAACCCGACGTCGTTCGCCGCGTCGAAGCCCATGTCGGCGGCGAGCCGGTCGATCAGCGTGTATCGGCTGAACGCCTGGGTGCAGGGGCACGCGGTCATGACAGCGGCACCAAGCGTCGCCGTCCCCGACACCCGCCCGGCCGCGTAGCGGCCGGTGAGCGTGATGTCGAACGTGTCGGGCGACCACTTGCGGGTCACCGGCGTCAGCCGGTTGTCCGTGGCGCGGCCGACGAACCGCATCGTCGCCTCGGCCAGCTGCTGCCGCTCGGCCACCTCGGACGTCACACCGGCGACGAAGGCGCGGACGGAGTCCCAGTAGCGGTCGTTGGTCATGGCGATCGCCTCGACGACCCGCGACATGTGCACCCCACGCTGCGTGGGTGTCAGCGCGGCGTAGGCCTCCGCCTCACCCGAGACGGCCATGCTGCGGCGGGGGTCGACGAAGGACGGGCACGTGAAGGACACCCACTGCTTGTCGATCCCGGCTTTCGTCACCGGCAGCGGGACGAGCGACCGCGACGCCGCGATGTCGGTCTCGTGATCGAGGAACCGGTCGAGGTCCTGCGCGTTCTCCTTGGTCAGCCGATCGACGCCACGGAAGTCGTCCACGCTGCTCCCCACTCGAAACCGACGGGCGCCAGCGACCATAGCGGGACGTCCCCAACCGGGTCTGACACGGAATTGCCGGTTTCCGGACCTGCGGGAAACCCCCGTACAACTCGGGTGAATACCCCGATCCGTCGCCCGATCGGGTGCTTCTAATCTCGAAGGCATGATCGCCGCGACACCGCCCGTCCCCGTACCGCCGCCGGACGGGATCGTCGGGTGGGTCGTCGGGCTGATGGACGCGCTCGGCGCGCCCGGGGTCGGGCTGGCGATCGCGTTGGAGAACATCTTCCCGCCGCTGCCGAGCGAGGTCTTCCTGCCGCTCGCGGGCTTCGCGGCGGCCCGCGGCGAGATGTCGATCATCGCCGCGATCGCCTGGACCACCGCCGGGTCCGTCGTCGGCGCGCTGGTGCTGTACGCGATCGGCGCCGTGTTGGGCCGCGACCGGTTGCGGGCGATCGTCGACCGCATGCCGCTGGTGAACCTCCGCGACGTCGACAAGGCCGAGGAGTGGTTCGCCCGCCACGGCGCCAAGGCCGTGTTCCTCGGCCGGATGGTGCCGCTGGTGCGCTCGGCGATCTCGGTGCCCGCCGGGGTCGAGCGCATGCCGCCGCTGCTGTTCGTCGCGCTCACCGCAGCCGGCAGCCTCATCTGGAACACCGTGTTCGTCCTCGCCGGGTACTTCCTCGGGGAGAACTGGCACATCGTCGAGCAGTACGCGGGCATCCTGTCGAAGATCGTGCTCGGGCTCCTCGTGCTCGCGGTGGCCGTCGTCGTGGTCCGCCGCGTGCTCGCCCGCCGCCGTGCGGCCGAAGCGGAGGAGACGGACGACGAGCCCGAAACGTCCGATGAGTCTGGCGAGTCCGACGAGACCGATGAGGCACCGACGGAGAAGATCCCCGCTGTCGCCGTCTGGGACGGAGCCGACGACCCCACATTGCGGTATCCGGTGCAACGCCCCGTCCAGCACGGCCGGCCACCCCATCGCCCGCTCCCCCAGCGCCCCGCACATCAGCGACCCGTGCACCAGCGCCCGATCCCGCACAGCCCGCCACCGCGGCCCGTCCAGCACGACCCGCGCGGACCCGTGCCCCCACGCCCGGCGCCACGCCACTCGCACCAGCCGCACCACCCGCCGCAGCCGCAGCAGCCGCCGGTGCGGCGGCCACCCGCGTAGGTTGTGCTGGTGGCCGGCGGACTCGTCATCGGCGACGGGTGGGCGTCCCACGAGGGCGGCCCGTTCCACCAGAGCGACATGCACCACCACGCGGCCTTCCAGGTCGCCGTCGCGCTCGAGGGCGAGGTGTCGTTGGTGGAGCCGTCCGGGCGGACGCACCGGGCCGCGGCACTGCTCGTCCCACCGATGGTGTGGCACCAGCTGCTGCCCGTACCGCGGCTGCGGACGTTCTTCGTCGAGCCGCACAGCGTGTTCGCGGATCGACTGCGGGCCCGCGGAGGCGTCGGCATCTCCCCCGCACCTGACCTGGTCGACCTGCACGCCGACGACCTGCGAGCGGCTCTCGGACCGGCGAGCTCGACCCTCGATGCGCGCCTGGTGGCGGCGATGCGAGCGGCGACCACACGCGATCTGACGATGGCGGAGCTGGCGGCGACGGTCGGGCTGTCGCCGCAACGCCTGCGTGCGCTGGCGAGGCAGCAGCTGGGCATGCCGTTGACGAAGTGGCGCATCTGGCGGCGGATCGCGCGCGCCGTCACCGCGCTGGACGGCGGAGTGGACCTGGCCGACGCTGCCGCCACCGCCGGATTCACCGACCAGGCGCATTTCACCAGGCAGATGCACGAGATGATGGGCATCACCCCGCGGGAGGTGCGGCGCGCCCTACGGCCGCCGTCCCACGTAGATCGAGATTGACCCGTTGATCGTCGGCACCCACTCGGGCTCGCGCACATCGTCGAACCCGGCCTCGGCCATCAGCTCCGGGACGATCCCGTCGGCGTTGGGCTGGGTGTCGGCCTTGCCGTCGGCCAGCTGCACGACGCGGAACGCCGTTCGCATCAGCGTCGTCCGCTGCCGGCCGAAGTCGGCGATCACGAGCCGGCCGCCGGGGCGCAGCGCGGCGAACATCGAGCCGAGGATCGCCCGCTTCACCGCCACCGGGCACTGGTGCAGGACCAGGCTGGACATCACGACGTCGGCAGATCCCGGCTCCACGACGCCGGCCAGCTGGTCGCCCGTTGCCGCATGCCACCGGGCGGACGCTCCGCTGGTAGCCACCTTGCGCCGGGCCAGGTCCAGCAGCGTGCGGTCCGGGTCGACGCCGATGGCCGTGACGGTCGGCTCGACCCGCAGCACCGCCTGCAGCAGGGTCCCGGTGCCGCAGCCGACGTCGACCACCACGTCACCGGGCCGGGGCGCCGCATACGCGACCGCGAGGCCGCGCCACAACCGTTCCCGGGTCAGCGCGACCGCGAAGTCGAAGAACCGTGCGGGAGCAACGCGACCCAGCGCGGGGGTGAACTGACGCTCGTCCATGCTTCGAGCGTCGCCCGCGCCGGGCCGTCGCGTCTTGTACGAACCGCTCGCTCAGAGCTCGCGGCCACTGGCCCGCTGCGCCCGACCCTGCGGCCCGTACGGGTACTGGCCGACGATCGGCTCGCTGGCCTCGTCGAGGAGCTGCGTCTCGTCGTCGGACAGGTGCAGGTCGGCGGCGGTCAGGTTGTCGTCGAGCTGCTCGACCGTGCGGGCGCCGAGGATCACCGATGTGACCGCGGGCCGGTCGGCCGTCCAGGCCAGCGCGACCTGCGCCATCGACACCCCACGCGACTCCGCGATCTTGGCGACGGCGTCGATGACCTGCCAGGTGCGCTCCTGCGCGTTGCGCGGCGCGTAGGCCTCCATGCCGCGCTCGGGGTTGTCGCCGAGCCGGCTCTCGCCGCTGGGCACCTCGTCGCGGCGGTACTTGCCGGTCAGCCAGCCGCCGGCCAGCGGCGACCACGGCAGGATCCCGATGTTCTCGTTCTCGCAGACGTCCGTCAGCTCGAACTCGATCTCCCGGACCAGCAGGTTGTACTGCGGCTGCAGGGTGACGATCGGGGTCAGGCCGAGCACATCGGTGAGCATCGCGGCCTTCTGCAGCTGCCAGCCGAGGAAGTTGCTGACGCCCGCGTACCGGATCTTGCCGGCCTTCACCGCGTCGTCGAAGAACCGCAGCGTCTCCTCCAGCGGGGTGAGCGCGTCCCAGGCGTGCGCCTGGTAGAGGTCGATGGTGTCGACCTGCAGCCGCCGCAGGCTCGCGTCGAGCGCGCGGGTGAGCCCGCCCCGGCTCAGCCCGACGTCGTTGGGGCCGTCGCCCATCGCGAAGCGGCCCTTCGTCGCGAGCACGACCTGGTCGCGGGCATCCGGGCGCTTCGCCAACCAGCGGCCGACGATCTCTTCGGAGACGCCGCGCGAATAGACGTTGGCGGTGTCGACGAAGTTCCCGCCCCGTTCCAGGAAGCGATCCAGCTGCGCGTGCGAGACCTCCTCGCTCGACTCGTTGCCGAACGTCATCGTGCCGAGGCACTGGGTCGACACGATCGTTCCGGTGCCACCGAGCGTGCGGTACTCCATGCCGTCGTCCTCCTCCGTAGGCCGTGTCGGTCACGACCTCTGAGGTCCTACCTTTCCCTCTCCGGCTCGACTCGTGCAACCGGCCCTGAACGCGCTGTGTGATCGCGGCGAAACGTGGATCCAGGACGATCGCTGTTGCTGCCGGGAGGATCCCGGCGAGCCATGTCCGCGGGGGGTACGACATGCACTGTGGTCAATGCGGTTCAACGACGCTCAAGCCGGGGTTCCTCAGCGACTTCGGCCAAGGGGCACAAGGTGACACGCAGTGGGTCGAAGGCCCGGTGGAGCGGGGGGTCTTCGGGGTCGCGAAGCTCTGGCGCAAGGGTCGTTGGCAGGTCAACGCCTTCTGCTGCGCCCACTGCGGGCACCTCGAGCTGTTCGTCGGCGAGAAGCGGAACTGATCAGCGGTACAGCACCGACAGCAGCTCCGGCCCGATGCGCTCGATCGCCTCGATGTCGAGCTGGTAGTACACCGCCGCGCCGTTGCGGTGGGTGTGCACGAGCCCGGCCTCACGCAGGCTGCGCAGGTGGCGCGAGACCTGCGGGCGGGTCATCCGCAGCTGCGTCGCGAGCTCTGCCGTCGCGACCGGCGTCCGCAGGATGGCGTAGCAGACCTGCAGCCTCGTCGGGTCCAGCAACGCGGCCAGGGTGCGGCGGATCGACTCCACCGACGGTGCCGTGGCCACGTTCGCGCTGTACTGCACCACCACCGGGTAGCCCGGGAAGTGCTTGATCACGAAGTGTGGCCGGCCGTGCGCGGTCGGCACCAGCACGCAGGGCCGCTGCCCGTCCACCTCCGCGGTGGCGGCGTAGAGCTTGTCGAAGACGAACCGTGTCGGATCGTCGCCGGGCAGGTGCGTCGGGAGGTCGGTGAGCGTCTGCGGGCCGCGCCTGCGGATGTCGCGGTCCCGGTCCGCAGCGGCCCGGTCGATGATCGAGCGGACCTGCGCCCACTCCTCGGCGAACGCGTCGGCGGCGAAGGCCGCGAGGAAGTCGACCAGCTCCGCGCGGAACCCGACGGGATCACCCCTGACCCGCATGCCGATCGCCAACCGGCTCGACGAGATCAACCGCAGGCGCGGCATCAGCTCGGCGGCAGCGAGCGTCATCAGCTCCGTGCTGTTCTTGCCGATCAGCGCCTGCACCGTCATCGCCGTGAAGTCGTCGATCGGCAGCGCGGCCAGCTCCGCGAGCTCCGCGAGCTCCGACTCGATCGTCCGGCTCCCGGTCGCGGTCAGCGGCAGCATGTAGCGAGCGCGGAAGGCGCTCCACAACGGCGCGAACGTCGCTGCGCGGGCGAGCAGACCCGGGTCGACCGAGGCGTGCACGCGTGCGACCCAACCCGCGCTGAACGGGTGGTGCGCCGCCTCCTCGACGGAGTGCAGGCAGGCGCACAGCTCGGCCAACGGCGAGCGGCGGACCGTGACCGCACCGGTGGCGGCCGGGTCCACGATCAGCGTGACGGCCACCAGGCAGGTTACCGCGTTCGCGGCAACCGTCTTGTGCGGACGATCGCCGTTGGCCACCGTCGTCACCCATGACGGCGAACGACGTTGCGGCCCTCAGACATCCGACGGCTTTCTACTCCGTTGGCGCGACAACCGTGTTCGCGTCGCAGTTCGACCAGCGCTTCTCCTACTGCCTGTACGTGCCGACGGCGCACGATCCCGAGGGCGATCCGGTGCCGCTGGTCGTGCTGCAGCACGGCACGGGGCGCCGCGGGCCGCAGTACCGCGACCGGTTCGCGGAATGGGCCGAGCAGCACGGCGCGCTGGTGCTCGCCCCGCTGTTCCCCGCGGGCATCGGCGACCCGGACGACCTGCACAACTTCAAGTTCATCCGCTACCGCGGGATCCGGTTCGACGACGTCCTGCTCTCGATGGTCGACGAGGTCGGCGACCGGTTCAACGTCGCCGCCGACCGCTTCCTGCTGCACGGCTTCTCCGGCGGCGGCCAGTTCGTACACCGGTTCGCGTACCTGCATCCGCAGCGCCTGCGCGGGCTCTCGATCGGCGCGCCCGGCCGGATCACCTACATCGATCCGGACAGCCCGTGGTGGACCGGGCTGAAGGGGTTCGAAGAGGAGTTCGGCTGCCCGCCGCGGATCGAGGAGCTGCGGGACGTGCCCGTGCAAATGGTGGTCGGGGACGCGGACGTCGAGACCTGGGAGATCAACAACCCCGGCGACTCCAACTGGATGGACGGCGCCGACGCGCACGGCACCACCCGTGTCGAGCGCCTGCAGGCGCTGCGGGCCAACTTCGAGGCCAACGGCATAACGGTGCGGTTCGACGTCGTACCGGGCGTGGGACACAGCCCGATGGACGTGCTCGCGCCGGTCAAGGACTTCTTCGCGACGATCCTCTCGGGTCAGGAGTGAACAATGAATAGAACAGCAGTAGCCACAACGGCGTTCGCTGCGGCTGTCCTGCTCGCCGGATGCGCCATCGGCGACAGCGGCCCGGCCGAGGGCCTATCCCAGCAAGACGTTGACGATCATGGCGCCGGGCAGCCCCGGCGGCGGCTGGGACACCAGGGCCCGCGGCATCGCCAACGCGATCAGCGAGTGCGACGTCGCCTCCGTCAACGCGACGGTCGTCAACGTCCCCGGGGCCGGTGGCACGATCGGGCTCGCCCAGTTCGCGAAGAGCGCCGGCGTACCAGCTGATGGTGATGGACAGCGTCACGATGCTCGGCGGCATCGTGACGAACAAGTCGCCGGTCGATCTCTCCACGCTCACCCCGGTCGCGGGCCTGAGCAGGGGCCCGTCGACGGTGGTCGTGTCCGCCGACTCCCCGTACACCTCCATGAGCTCGCGCGACACGGCCGTGTAAGCGCCGTGAGACCCGTGCACGGCAGCGTGCGGTCCACCGGCCGGGATCTTCCGTCCCGGCTTCGCAGATCGTCGAAGGAGCACCCGATGTCGCGCGACCCCTACGCCGAACTCCCCCCGGTCCCGTCCTTCACCCTCACCAG
>NZ_JAJGSX010000078.1 GCF_021245725.1 Pseudonocardia sp. TRM90224
TCGCTGTCACCGCTTGGTGGGCCACGCGCACTCATCGTCGACGCCAGCTCCGACCGCAACGAGTCCAGATCACCACACCCGGACATCGACTCGCACAGCGCGCGAACCGACTCCTCATCAAGCCCCGCACCCGACGGCAACTTCTCGCCGCCGTCACGGGAACGCTTCTTCTCCGAACCCGACGCCTGGATAACCGCACCGAACTCGTCCTGCAACCGCCGCGCCAACCCCGACCCGTCCGACGGGTCACCGGTCGAGAGCACCTCGGTCGCCGCGTCCACGAACCGGTCGATCACACCGCGCTCGGGCACCTGCCCGCCCTCACGCTCGATCGCGCGGTCGGCCAGATCCAACGCCCAGTCCACATCCACCGAGAACCGCTTCGCCGCTTCCCGCGCCACATCCAACGCGCGATCGACAGCAGCACCACGGTCACCGGACGAGGCCGCCTCACGCAGCTCCTCGAAGTCACCACGCATCCGCTCGGGCAACTCACCGGCGCGCTGCGCAACCCCCGCCGCCCACTCCACCGCGTCGCGCGCATCCCGACCGTCCCGGTCGGAGTTGTCGCGCAGCCAGTCACCGAGCTTCTCGCGAACCTCACCCTCGACATCCGCGCCCTTGGCGGCGCGCCCTGCAAGATCCACAGCCCAGTCGACAGTGCCACCCTCAGCAACACCGTCGGTGACCCTGCGCATCCGCTCCACGTCTTCGCCGTCGCGGCCTCGCTCACGGTCGGCGCCGAACTGCCCCGCAAGTCCCTCGGCCCACTCCCGGACGTCGGACTCGATGTCCTCGCCCTTGGCCGCGCGCTCCGCAAGATCACTGGCCCACTCCGGATCAACCGACAAACGGTCGCCCGCCGCACGCGCCAGCTCCAACAAACGATCACGATCGGCAGAGTCAGAAGGATCGGCGCTGCCGCGAGCGCGGTCGCGATCGGCGCCAGAGGCCCCGGCGAGCTCCGCCGCCCACTCCCGGACATCCGCCTCGACGTCCTCACCCTTCGCCGCGCGCTCCGCGAACTCCATCGCACGATCGACGGTCCCGTCGAGCCCCGCCGGCAACCCGTCGGTCATCCCGCGGGCGAACTCCAGCGCGCGCTGAACATCCCCGTCGTCGAAGGCGCGCCCAGCACGCTCCTCGCTCTCCCCGCGGTAGCGCTGCGCAAGATCACTGATCTTCTCGGCGAACTCCTCGCCGTCGGCACCGGACCGCTCCGCCAGACCCGCAACCCACTCCGAGACCTTCTCGCGAACCCCGTTCGCGAACTCCTCCGAGTCACCCTCAGCCGCGTTCCGAGCCAACTCCGGCAGCTCCGCCGAGACCCGCTCACGGATCTCGTCGGCAAGCCCGTCACCATCCGAACCCGCCCGCTTCGCAAGATCAGCAGCCCACTGCGCGACGTCCTCACGGACCCGCTCCGAGTCACCCTCACCCGCACCGCGAACCCACTCCGGCAGCTCCGCCGACACCTGCTCACGGATCTCGTCGGCAAGCCCGTCACCGTCGGAGCCGGCGCGCTCGGCGAGGCCGGCCGCCCACTCGGGAAGATCATCGAGTTGCTCGCGCAGCTCCCCGGTCACACGTTCCCGAATGCTGTCGGCGAGCTCTTCGGAGTTGCGTCCATCGGAGTTCGCCGAGGCGGAGTCGCCGTTCTCCCGAAGACCCGGGAGTCGCTGCTCCACCTCGTCGGAGATCCGGTCGCGGATCTCGTCGGAAAGTCCTTCACCGTCCCGCGTCGCACGCTCGGCAAGATCCGACGCCCAGTCCTTCACCTTCTGCGCAACCTCGGAGTCATCACCATCCGAGTCGGCGTGCTCGCGCACCCAGTCCGGAAGATCCCCGATCTCCGAGGAAACCCGGTCGCGGATGCGATCGGCGATCTCCTCGCCGTCTTCGCCTGCGTTCTCCGAGGCCCACTTGGAGACGTCCTCGGCGAGCTCGGATCCGTCCTTGCCCGCACGCTTCGCAACGTCGTTCGCCCAATCGGAGACGTCGCGCGCGATCTCGCCGTCCTGGCCGTCGTCGGCCTTCTCCGAATCCGAACCGTCCGCGTCGTCGTCGTTGCTGCCGTGCTCGTTCAGCTTCTCCGAGACCCGCTCACGAACCTTCTCCGCGATCTTCTCGCCGTCTTCGCTCGCGCGCTCGGCGATGTCCCCAGAGATGTCACCGGCCCATTCCCGGACGTCGCGCTCGGGCTTCTCCCCAGCACCCTCACTGCCGCCGTCCTCGGAACCGGATTCGCTCTCGTCCGATGCTTCGCCGTTGCGCGCCTGCACCGGCTCGCGACCCTCGTCACTCCTGGCGGAATCATCACGGCCGGAATCCTCTCGACCGGAGTTCTCACGGCCGGAGTCGTCCGAGCTCTTCCGCTCGGTCGCGCGCCACTCGTTCCCGTTATCGCTCTCCCCCTCGGAGCGATCGCCGGAATCCGAGTACTCGCGCTTCCCGGAGTCTTCGTCCTGCTGGCCGTCGTTCGACTGCCACTTGCGGTCCTGCCCGGAGTCGTCCTCCGAGTTGTTGCTCTCCTCCGACTCCTGCGAACGCCAACCCTTGTCGTCGCCCGAGTCGTTGCCCGAGTTCTCGTTGCTCGAGTTCTCGTTGCCCGCGTTGTCGTCCGACCCCTCGTCGTTCGACCGCTCCTCGTTCGAGCCACCGTCGTCGGAGCCGCCGTCGGAACCACCGGAATCACCGGAGCCACCGTCGTCCGAGCCGCCGGAATCACCGCCGCCCGAATCGCCACCCCCGGAATCACCGCCCCCGGAATCACCGGAGTCGCCGCCTTCCGATCCTGCGATGCGCAATCCCGCCGGTCTGTCCTTACCTCCCTTCACCAATCCCGGGGAAGCAGCCATCGGGACCACCACCGCCGCGGATGCCGGCGTCGCCAGCAACGCAGTCCCCATCCACATCGCCGCCACGCCGAACAGCAGACCCACGGTCCAGCGCAGCACTCCCAGCAGTTGCTGCACCGGCGTGAGCCGGAGCCGCACGACGAGCACGCCACCGCCCACGGCAGGGCAGATGCCCTCACCGTGGTGACGATCGTGCGTGCTCATGACGGGTGCGCTCCTGAAGAGAAGATCAGCTGGAAACCGGCTCCGAGAGCCGAATCGGGCGTTGTGCGCGCACAGCGGCGCTTAGGGGTTGATGCGCGTCGCGCCTGTGGCAGCGACCCACCGCGCCGAGCGGGAACAACACACGCTCGGCGGTCCCTGCGGCCACGGCCGGAACGCCGTCACGAGTCAACAGTGACGTGCCCCGACTGACAACCGCTGCCGCCTCCCGAAGAAGGCAACACCAGCATGTAACCACAGATCCACCTGAGCGTCGAGATCCAGGATCCAGAAACGATCGTGACAGCCCCCACCCCCACCCGCGCCCGGCCGGCCCGGCGACGCCCGCACCCCGCCCGACCAGCCCCCACCACCCCCACCCCGGGGGTTGCCAGGAAAGCCACTTTCCTGTCTTCAGGCGCCAGGAAAGCCACTTTCCTGGCAACCCTCTGCGGCGCCCTCCCGTGCCCCGTTTCCCGGGGCCGTCGCGCGGCAGCCTCGCGGCAGGCGCGGATGTTAAGCTGTCTGAGTCATGACGACGTTTCATGACGCTCCCGCCGATCCGGCGCAGGTTCCGATCTACTACGCCGATCTCTTCAACGCCGGCGATCTCGAAGCGCTGGAATCGGCGTTCGAGCCCGATGCGGTGATGATCCCGCAGCCGGGGCAGCCGACCATCGGCGACGCGCGCAGAGCGGCTCTGCGCCATCTCGCGGGCTTCGGACTTCCGATGAAGGCCCGAACCCGCCACACCTACATCTGCGGCGACATCGCACTGCTCGTCGTCGATTGGTCGATGAACGGCCCGACACCGGGCGGATACAACATCGATCTCTCCGGGACGGCGACCGATGTCGTGCGCAGAGGCCCGGACGGTCGCTGGCGTTATGTCATCGACAACCCGTTCGGCGGCGCGACCGGCTAGCCGGGAACACATTCGGCACGGCATACGTGGCCGTGCCGAATGTGCGAGCGCACCTATGCAGCGAACCCGCCGTCGACGGTGATCGTCGTTCCGGTGATGTTCCGCCCGCCGGCGCCGGCGAGATGCGCAACGGTCGCGGCGATATCGTCCGGATCGTTGTACCGCCCGAGCGCGATCTGCGCTCGCTCGTTGTCGGCGTCCGGGCCGTCGGCCGGATTCATGTCCGTGTCGGTCGAACCCGGCGCAACGACCACCGCCGTGATCCCGCGGCCACCGAGATCACGCGCGACACCACGCGTGAATCCCAGCAGCGCCGACTTGCTCGCGGCATAGAGGCTCAGTCCGGCGGACGGGACGCGCTCTGCGAGATTGCTGCCGATCGAGATGATGCGGCCGCCTTCCGTCATGTGCCGCGCAGCCGCCTGCGTTGCCACCACAACGGCCCGAACATGCACGGCGAAGGTTCGGTCGATCTCGTCGACGGTGATCTCGTCGAGCGGTCCATCGGTGAAAATGCCGGCGTTGTTGACCAGGATGTCGATCCGCCCGAGCTCGGCAACGGTTCGCTCGACGGCCGCGACCACACTTTTCGCATCTGCGCTGTCGGCCTGGATCACCACTGCCCTGCGTCCTTCCGCGCGCACCGAATCGGCCGTCGTCGCGGCCAGTTCGTGCGATCTCTCATAGGTGAGCGCAACGTCCGCGCCCTCCTTTGCGAGCCGCTCGACGATCGCCGCGCCGATGCCGCGGCTGCCTCCGGTCACCAGCGCCACCTTGCCCGTGAGCATCCTGGATCCTCGTTTCTGTAGTGATCGGCACAGAAATCAGACCACGGCGTACGATCGGACGTCAAGGACTTGTGTAGCGACCGACACAGAAGGGCCTTCGATGCCACCACGGGGCCGGCCGCGCGGCTTCGACCGCGACGCTGCGCTCGCCGCCGCGATGATCGTTTTCTGGGAGCGCGGCTACCAGTCGGCCTCCATGAGCGAGCTCACCGCGGCCATGGGGATCGGGTCGCCCAGCCTCTACGCGGCGTTCGGCTCGAAGGAGGCGCTCTTCAAGGAAGCCGTCGATCTGTACGAGTCGACGGAGGGCGCATCGGCGGCGCGCGCACTGACCGAGGAGCCGACCGCGAAGGGCGCCGTCGACGCACTGCTGCGCTCCAACGCGCTCGCCTACACCGAGCCCGGCAAGCCTGCCGGATGCATGGTCGTGCTCGCCGTCCCGCACGGCGGCGACGACAACGCGGGCGCCCACGAGTTCCTCGCCGAGCGTCGCCGGCGCGACATCTCGACGCTGTGCGGGCGCGTCGCCGCGGGCATCCGCGACGGCGACGTCCCGCCCGACGCCGACCCGCACGCCGTCGGCAACTTCTACTACACGGTGCTCTACGGGCTCTCGATCCAGGCGCGCGACGGCGCCGGCCGGGCCGAGCTGATCCGGGTCGTGGACAGCGCGATGGACAGCTGGGAGGCCGTCGTCAGCCCGCGAAGATGATCTCTCCGACGGGTTCGCCATGGCCCAGCACCGGCACCCGGCCGAGCTCGTCGGCGCCGTCGACACCCCACCGCCGCAGCACCTCCGCGACGACGACGCGCGCCGCGCGGTGCGCCCCGTCGACGAGCTTCAGCGCCATCGTGCGCCCGTCCGGCAGCGCCGCGGCGAACACACCTTCCGCGCCGTCCTTCGCGATGAGCCCGGGCACGAGCTCCATGAAGCGGGTCGCGTCCCGACCGGTCCCGCCGACGAACCAGGGGTGGTTGCGGAACGCCGTCGCGACGCGGTGCTCGGGGGCGCCCGGCTCGGCGGCCGCGATCCGTCCGTAGGCCCGCGCGAGGCCCGTGACGGTGCACGAGAAGAGCGGCGCCCCGCAGCCGTCGACGCTCACGTGCGCCGGTTCGCCGTCGCCCGTCAACTCGGCCACGGTGGCACGGATCTCGCGCTGCAGCGGGTGCTCGGGGTCGCGGTAGGTCGCGGTGTCCCAGCCCGCCGCGACGCACGTCGCGAGCATCGCCGCGTGCTTCCCGGAGCAGTCCTGCGTGATTGACGCGGCCTTGTTGCCCGCCGCCCGCCACGCGAAAGCGGCCTCGGGGTCGCCCGGCAGGGTCGGGGTGTTCTGCAGGTCTGCCTCGGTGAGCCCGGCGCCGGCGAGGATCCGGCGCGCCCCCTCGACGTGGCCGGGCTCGCCGGCGTGGCTCGCGGCGGCGAGCGCGAGCAGCTCGCCGTCGAGATCGAGGCCGGCGCGGAGCATCGCGACGGCCTGCACCGGCTTGAGCGTCGAGCGGGCGAAGAAGGTGACGTCGGGACGGCCCCTGCGGATGTCGCCGCTCGCGACGAGATGCCCGCGGTGCGCGGACTCCACGAAACCACCGCGCACGACATGCGCGAGAATGTCGGCCTGAGCGTCGATCACGAGCGCCGACGGTACGCGGCGGACCTCGGGAACCCCACCTCGTGCTTTCAAGTTGGACGGTTGTGGTTGCCGACCTCACACCTGGCGCGAACATCGCGATGCCGGACGACAGCGTCGAGGTCGGCCTGCGCGGACCGTTCGACCTCTACGCGCTGGTCGTGAACGGCAACGGCAAGGTCTCCGGCGACGCCGACATGGTCTTCTACAACGCGCCGAGCGCACAGGGTGTCCGGCTGCGCGACGGCACGATCACGGTGACGCCGTCGCGGCTGCGCCGCGGTGCGGCCAGGGTGGTCGTCGTCGCGTCGCCGGAGCGGCTCGGCACGACGTTCGCGGCGCTCCCGCCACCGCACGCCACTCTCGCCGACGCCAGGGGCCGCGCGTTCGCCCGGGTCGTCGCGCCGGCGCTGCGCACGGAGACCGTCCTGCTGCTGGCCGAGGTGTACGAGCGCGGCGGCGGCTGGCGCGTGCGCGCGGTCGGGCAGGGCTACGCCGACGGTCTGGCCGGGCTGGCCCGCGACTTCGGCGTGACCGTCGACGACGAGGGCACGCCCGATGCACCCGGTGCGCCCTCCGACCTCGTGCTGGAGGTGGTCGCCGCCACGAACGTCGAGCGGGCGCGCCACCGCCTGCGCCCGCTGACGGTCGACGCGCGGCTCACCGCGGCGGCGCAGGCGCACACCGAGGACATGGTGCGGCGCGGCTTCTTCGCGCACGAGAACCCCGACGGCAAGCAGGTCTGGGACCGCGCGCTGGCCGCCGGCTACGCGTACCGCAAGGTTGCCGAGAACATCGCCGCCGGCCAGCGGACGGCGGCGGAGGTCGTGCAGGGCTGGATGGACAGCCCGGGGCACCGGCGCAACATCCTCGACGGCGACCTGACCCAGATCGGCGTCGGCCACGTCCCCGGCGGCTCCTACGGCGTCTACTGGACGCAGGTGTTCGGCACGCCGCGCTAGCGCGCCCCGCTCCGCCGCAAGGGCAGGAAAGCCACCAGCACGGCCCGACCGTTCGGCACACCGCGGACCTCTCCGCACACGAGTGCCCCCGTTGACAACGACGTTCTGGTCGTTTGTTAGCGCTCACAACAGCCAGAACGTCGTTGTCGACGGTTACCCGGTCCCGGTCACGAGCGCCGGCGGATGCCCTCCACCACGTAGCCGAGCAGCCGGTCGGCCTGCGTGCTGCGGTCCGCGCCGTACTTCTCCGACGCGAGCGCGACGCCGTTGGTGAGGCCGAGCAGGTCCTTGGGCGTCACGTCGGGGAGGACGGTGCCCGCCTCCTGCGCGCGCTCGAGCAGCAGCTGAGCGGTCTCGGCCATCGCGTGGTGGCAGCCGGTCACCACCACGCCCTTGGTGCCGTCGTCGTTCAGCAGCGCCGCGCCGATGCCCCGGTACGAAGAGAGGTGCTCGGCCATCAGCCGCATCCACGCAGCGAGCGCCTCGAACGGCGGCTCCTCGGTGGCGAGCGCCTCACCGCGGGCGATCAGCTCGCCGACCCTGTCCTCGAAGACCGCCTCGAGCAGCGCCGTGCGGTTCGGGAAGTGCCGGTAGAGGGTGCCGGACCCGACGCCGGCGTGGCGCGCGATGTCGTCGAGCGACGCGTCGACGCCGTGCTGCGCGAACGCCTCGCGGGCAACTGCCAGCAGCTGCTCGTAGTTGCGACGCGCATCGGCGCGCATCGGTCGGGCCGGGTTCATGCCATCCACTGTCCCACTAGCTAAACGGGGACTGTCTCCGTATAGTTTCCGGGGACAGTCTCCGAATAGTACCGCGAAGGACCAGGATGACCGAGCAATCGCTCGCAGCTCCCTCCGCTGCACGCAGCGGAACCCGCGCCACCACGGCGCTCCTCGTGCTTGCCTCCTGCCAGCTGATGGTCGTGCTCGACGCGACCGTCGTGAACGTCGCGCTCCCCGCCATCCAGACCGAGCTCGGCTTCTCGCCCACCGGACTCTCGTGGGTCCTCAACGCGTACGCGATCACCCTCGGCGGCCTCCTGCTGCTGGGCGGCCGGGCCGGCGACCTCTTCGGCCGCCGCCGGATGTTCACCGCGGGCATCGCCGTCTTCACGGTGGCCTCGCTGCTCGGCGGGTTCGCCTTGGACCCGTTCACCCTGCTCGCCGCCCGGGTGCTGCAAGGCGTCGGCGCGGCCGCCGCGGGCCCGAACGCGCTCGCGCTGCTCATGGTGACCTTCAGCGAACCGCGCGCACGGGCGCGCGCGCTCTCCGTCTGGGCCGCGGTCTCCAGCGTGGGCGGCTCGATCGGGCTCATCCTCGGCGGGCTGCTCACCGAGAGCATCTCGTGGCGATGGGTGCTCTTCATCAACGTCCCCATCGGCATCGTGCTGCTGCTGATGATCAGGCACGCCATCCCCGTGACCGAGGGCGCGCGCGGCCGCGTCGACGTGGCGGGCGCGCTGACCTCGACGGCCGGGATGACGGCGCTCGTCTACGCCTTCGTCCGCGTCGGCTCCGACGGCTGGGCCGACCCGGTTGCGATCGGGGCGTTCGTCGTCGCCGCGCTGGCGTTGACGTTGCTGGTGCTCATCGAGCGGCGGGTCGCGGAGCCGGTGCTGCCGCTCTCGCTCCTCGCCGACCGGGCACGCGCGACCGGGTTCGTCTCGCTGGCGCTCGCCGTCTCCGCGATGTTCGGCACGTTCTTCTTCCTCACCCAGTACCTGCAGGTCGTGATGGGCTTCGCCCCGCTGCTGACCGGCGCCGCGTTCCTGCCGCTGACCCTGGGGATCCTGGTGATGTCCCGGCTGCTGCCGAGGATCGTCGCGAGGTGGGGCACCGGGATCCCGCCGATCGTCGGGGCGACGTTCGTGCTGATCGGGTCGCTGCTGCTCAGCACGCTCGACGCGGGCAGCTCGTACGCCGCGCACCTGCTCGCGCCGATGATCCTGCTCGGTGTCGGCGCCGCCTCGATGATCATGCCGCTCACGATGATCATCCTGGGGAGCGTGCCCCGGACGGAGTCGGGCGCGGCGTCCGGGCTGATGCAGACCGTGCAGCAGACCGGCGGCGCCATCGGGGTCTCGGTCCTCGTCACCGTGTTCGGCCTGGTCAGCAGCAACCGACCCGACGCACCGCTCGCCGCGCAGCTCACCAGCGGCGTCGGGGCCGTCTTCCTGACGACGGCGGCGTTCGCCGCGGCCGTCCTCGCCCTCCGCGTCGCCGCACTCGTCCGCCCGAACACCCGCTGACGAACTTCCCCACCGTTTTGCCCATCTACACACCCGCAAGGGCGTGCAGGTTGGCAAAACGGTGGGGAACTTCTACTCCAGCCCGTCGGCGTCGGGGGCGCCGCGCGCCAGCTCGGCGAGCGTGTCCAGGGCGGCCACCAGAACGGGGATCGGCGGCACCGAGAGCGCGACCCGCACGGCGTTCGGCGCGTGGCCGGTGCCGGGTGTGAAGGCCGCCGCCGGGGTGATCGCGATGCCCCGGCGCGCGGCGGCCGCGACGAACGTCTCGGCGCGCCACGGCGAGGGCAGCTCCCACCAGCAGTGGTACGCGGCCGGGTCGGCGTGCAGGGCGAAGCCGGCCAGCCGCTCCCGGACGAGCCGCTGGCGCTGCGCCGCGTCGAGCCGCTTGGCTTCCTGGACCTCGGCGAGCGTCCCGTCGGTCGCCCAGCGGGTCGCCGCGGCGAGCGCGAACGACGGCGCCGTCCAGCCGCCGCTGCGCAGCGCCGCGGCCATCCGGTCGACCAGCGGAGCCGGCGGGACCAGGTAGCCGACCGTCAGCCCGGGGGCGATCCGCTTGGACAGGCTGTCGACCACCACCGTCCGGTCCGGGACGAAGGAGACGAGCGGCGGCGGCCCTTCGCGCAGGAACGCGTAGATGGTGTCCTCGACGGCCGGGAGGTCGAGCTCCTCCAGCACCGCCGCGATCTCGCGGCGGCGCTGCGGCGACATAGTGACGCCGAGCGGGTTGTGCACGGTCGGCTGCAGGTAGACCGCCTTAAGCGGGCCGGCGGCCGCGACGGCGTCGGGACGCAACCCGTCGTCGTCCATCGCGAGCGGGACGAGCTCGATACCCAGCCGCGCCGCGATGCCTCGCGCCACCGGGTACGTCAGCGCCTCCACCCCGAGCCGGCCCCCGACGGGGACGAGCGCGGCGAGCGCGGCTGCGATCGCCTGCCGGCCGCTGCCGGCGAACAGGATCTGACCAGGATCCGGCGCCCATCCGGGGCGCGCGAGCACACCCGCCGCGGCGGCCCGTGCGGCCGGGTTCCCGGTTGCGACGGCAGGCACGAGCGTCGCGCCGAGCGCGTCGGGGCGCAGCAGGCCGTCGAGCGAGCGCGCCAGCAGCGCACCCTGCTCGGGCAGCACCGGGAAGTTCAGCTCCAGGTCGACACGGGCCGCCTGCGGCTCGGCGAGCGCAGGATCCGCGCCCGGACGGCCGGACCGGACGAAGGTGCCGCGCCCGACCTCGCCGGCCGCCAGCCCGCGCCGCACCAGCTCGCCGTAGACCCGCGACGCCGTCGAGACGGCGATCCCGCGGTCGCGCGCGAACCGCCGCTGGGTCGGCAGGCGGTCGCCGGGGCGCAGCCGTCCGGCCGCGATCTCGGCCGCCAGGTCGTCGGCGATCAGCCGGAAGTCGTCCACGATTGCTCCGAGCACATTGTCAGTATTGATTCGAGCAGTTGCACCGAGCATGGTGGATGTGTCAACCCCTGGTCGATCGGAGCAAGCACTCATGCACACCGTCACACTCGGCACCACGACGCTGGCCTTCGACGACATCGGCGCCGGCTCCGGCACGCCGTTGCTGCTGGTGCACGGGCACCCGTTCGACCGCTCGATGTGGGCGCCGCAGATCGAGGGGTTCCGCGGCGCCCACCGGGTGATCGGGCCCGACCTGCGCGGCTACGGGGCCAGCCCCGGCGCCGTCCCGCAATGGAGCGCGTTCGCCGACGACCTGGCCACGCTCCTCGACGTGCTGCGGGTCGAGCGGGCCGTCGTGGTCGGGCTCTCGATGGGCGGGCAGATCGCGATGGACCTGCAGCGGCGGCACCCGGACCGGGTCGCGGGGCTGCTGCTCGCCGACACCACCGCGGCCGTCGACGCGGACCCCGCGGCGCGGGTCGCGACCGCCGACCGCCTCGAACGCGACGGCATGGACCCGTACGCCGTCGAGGCGCTCTACCGGATGGTGCGGCCCGACGCGCCGCCGCGTGTTGCCGAGCACGTGCTGGAGATGATGCGCGGCACCGACCCGCGCGGCGCGGCGGCGGCGCAGCGGGCGCGGGCGGCGCGGCCCGACTACCGCAGCTCGCTCGGGGCCGTCGACGTGCCCACCGTCGTCGTGGTCGGGACGGAGGACGACTACACCCCGATCCGCGACGCGCAGGAGATCGCCGACCGGGTGCCGGGCGCCGAGCTCGTCGTGATCGACGGGGCGGCGCACCTGCCGCCGCTGGAGCAACCGGCGGCCTTCAACGCGGCCGTGGCCCGGCTCCTGGCGCGAACCGCCGCACACGCAGCGTAACCACGCTCGCGCGTGCGTGAGTTGCCAGGAAAGCCACTTTCCTGTCCCCACAGGACAGGAAAGTGGCTTTCCTGAACTCCCCCGGCCGCGTCGAGGGCGAGGTCAGCGCGCCAGGTGGTTGCGGACGGTGAGGAGCCAGCGGTCGGGTTGTTCGATCTGCGGCGTGTGGCCCGCTCCCGCGACGACGACGAGCCGGGCGCCGGGGATGCCGGCGGCGAGCACGCGGGCGGGGCGGCGCAGGAGGTGGTCGCGCGCCCCGACCATGACGGTGGTGGGGCACGTGATCCGCGCCAGCTCGCCGCGCAGCGACGGGTGGCGGGTCATCGCCCGCCCCAGCGCCGTGAACGCGACGGGATCGACGCCGGCCATCGCGGCGAGCTGCCGCTGCCGGAGCAGGTTGCCGACACCCCGCCCGGACGATCCCGGCAGCCACCCCACCAACCCGGCGACCGGCACCATCCCGTGCCGCCTGACCAGCACCGACGACGCCGCCAGCACGGCCGAGGTCAGCATCGGCGCCGTCGGGTCGGCCGCCGTGTCCATCAGCACCAGCGAGCGCACGGCGTCGGGGCGGGCCAGCGCGAGCCGCATCGCGAGCACCCCGCCCATCGAGTGCCCGACGACGTCGACCCGCTCGATGCCTTGGTCGTCCACCACCGCCTCCAGGTCGGCGGTGAGCGCGTCGAGCGTGTATGCCGCGGCGTCGCCGAACGCGCTGCTCGCGCCGTGCCCCCGGTGGTCGTAGGCGATCACCGGACGGTCGGCGGCGAGCCCGGGCAGCACGGCGTCCCAGTCGGCGACGCTGCCGAGGTAGCCGTGCACGAGCAGCACCGGCGCCGCCGCGGACGACCCGGGTTCGGGCCCGGCCCGCACGCAGTGCAGCAGCGCGTCCCCGACCCGAACCGTCGTCACCTGCTCAGGATGCCCGTCATGACGTCGACGAGCGCTCCGGTCGGGTCGTCGGGCAGTGCGGTGGCTCGCCACGCGACGTGGTTGTCGGGCCGGACGAGCACCGCGCCGTGCTCGGGGACCTCGCGGGCGCGCGCCCAGTCGTTGTAGAGGTCGATGTGCGGCTGGCCAGGCCCGATGACGTGCGCAGTCAGCGGGACGTCCAGCTCGGCGGCGGCCTTGGACGCCGCGTCCGCCCACGCCGTCCCGGCGATCCCGGTCAGCAGCGTGAACTGCCCCTTGCCGGTGATGTCGTGCGTCGACACCCGCTGGCCGGTCGGGGTGCCCAGCCAGACGTGCGGCAGACGGTGCCCGGGGCGGGTGTGCGGGTGGTAGTGCAGCTCGGGGTCACGGTCCGCGGCGGGCTCGGCGGTGCCGTCGGCGACCATCGCCGTCGACGCGTAGCGGTGGTCGAGGTCGACGCCGTGCGCGTTGAACTCGTAGTCCTTCAGGTCCAGCGCGTCCGCGAGCGCGGCGCGCTGTGCGGCGGCGCTCGGGGTGTTCTGCGTGCGCGCGGCGATGTGCGCGTTCATGAGGTCGGGGTCGCTCTCCCCGGTGATGCCCAGCGCGTCGAAGATCGGCCCGAACTCCTCGATGCTCTTGTTCGCGCGCAGCACGATCTGCCGCCCGATCGGGGCGCGCTCGCTGCTGTAGGTGTCCAGCAACGCTTCCCCGGCCTGGCCGCGCAGGACGTACGCGAGCTTCCAGGCGAGGTTGTAGGCGTCCTGGATGGAGGTGTTGGAGCCCAGCCCGTTCGACGGCGGGTGGCGGTGCACGGCATCGCCGGCGCAGAACACCCGCCCCGACTGGTAGTGCGTCGCGTACATCTTGTTGTTGCCCCACAGCGAGGTGGAGCGGATGGTCACCGGGATCGACGAGTCGCCGACGAGCTCGTGCACGATGTTGATCGCGGCCTGGTCGTCGATGACGGGCGGCGGCTGGTTGATGTCGTAGCCCCAGACGACGAGCCACTCGTTCCACGGCCGCACCATCCGCACCAGGCCCAGCCCGATCCCGCCGATGTCCGCGCCCGGCTGCAGCACCCAGTACAGGACCGACGGCCGGTGCGCGACGTACCGCGAGAGGTCGGCGTGGAACACGATGTTCATCGACCCCGCGATGTCCATCTGCCCCTCGAACGGCAGCCCGATGTCGGCGGCGATCTGCGAGCGGCCGCCGTCGGCGCCGATCACGTACTTCGCCCGGATCGTCGACTCGCGCCCGGAGACGCGGTCCCGCACCCGCACCGACACCCCCGTGTCGTCCTGGGTCAGCGACAGGTACTCGGTGTCGAAGCGGATCCGCGAGCCGCGCGCGGCGGCGTGCCCGATGATGATCGGCTCGAGCAGCGTCTGCGGGATGTCGCAGTTCGACGACGCCGACGCCGCCTGGTAGTCCGACGCCCGGCCGGGGGCGGTCTCCCAGGTCCGGACCCGGCCGATCTCGTCGCCGGCCAGGCTGGTGCAGAACACCGTCTCGCCCATCAGCTCGTGCGGTGTGGCCTGCGCCAGCACGTCGGCCTCGATGCCGAGGTCGCGGAAGATCTCCATGGTGCGCTGATTGGTGATGTGCGCGCGCGGGGTGTCCGCCGTCCACCGGTACTTCGTGATGACGACGTGCTCCACCCCCAGCGTGGCGAGCGCCAACGCCGCGCCACCCCCGGCCGGGCCACTCCCGACCACCAGCACATCCGTCTCGATATCGGTCACGCCGACCCCTCCAGGACGATGTCGAACTGCACGCTGCTCCACGGTCCGGCCATTTCCTTGCCGTCGGGCGCGGTGCCGGGACCGTGCTCGACGAAGTCCACGACGAGGCTCTCCTTGACGCCGAACACGGCGTCGCGATCGAGGTGCTCGTCGCCGGCGACGAAGATATGGGTGATCAACGTGCGGTAGCCGGGCGCGTCGACCTTGAAGTGCAAATGGGCAGGTCGCATCGAGCCGCGGCTGGTCGCGGCGAGCAGGTCGCCGACGGGCCCGTCGTCCGGGATCCCGTACGAGGAGGGCAGCACCGACCAGAACCGGTACTCACCGTCCGGTCCGGCCGCGAGCCACCCGCGACCGGCGGTCCGGTCGCCCTCGTACTGCACGTCGTACAGACCGTCCTCGTCGGCTTCCCACACCTCGATGCGCGCGCCGGCGATCGGTGCGCCGTCGGTCGAGGTCACGGTGCCCGACACCCAGCACGGCCGGCCCTTGGCGCCGTGCGCGATGTCCCCGCCGAGCTGCACCTGCGGCGCGTTCTCCACGAAGAACGGGCCGAACACGGTCGACTCGGTGGCCGCGGCCGACGCCGGCGCGTTGATCCCGACGGTCAGCATCGAGAGTCCCAGCACGTCGGAGAGCAGGATGAACTCCTGCCGACGGTCGTCGGTGATGTGCCCGACCCTGGTGAGGAAGCCGATCCCGGCCTCCCACTCCTCCTGCGTCAGCCGCACCTCGCGCGCGAACGCGTGCAGGTGCCGGGTGAGGCTCTGCACCACCTCGCGCAGCCGCTCGTCCTTCGTCTCCGCGAAGCTCGCGACCACCTCGTCGGTGACCGCCTGCTCGCGACGGGCCTGCTCGTCAGCCATCGTCCCCTCCCGCCCACGCGGCCCGGACGAGCCGCTCCATCGCCCCGCCACCGACGGGCACCGGGTTGTCCTTGGGTACGGCCGGCTCGGTGAGCGCGGCGGCCTCGGCGATCTGGTCCTCGCGCAGGCCCAGTTCGCGCAGCCCGTGCGGCACGCCGAGCTCGTCGGCGAGCTCCCGCAGCGCGCGCACCGGGTCGTCGACGCCGAACGCCCGCGCCAGCCGGGTGCCGGCCTCCGGCGCGCCGGGCGCGTTGAACGCCAGCACGTGCGGGAGCACAACGGCGTGCGTCTGCGCGTGCGGCAGGTCGAACGTGCCGCCGAGCACGTGGCACAGCTTGTGGTGCAACCCGCCGCCGGTGACCGCGAACGCGCTCGCGGTCAACCACGCGCCGCGCAAGAGGGACGCGGGCTCGCTCCCGCGCAGGCCGGCCGTCAGGTCGCGCACGCCGTCCTCGGCGAGGACGCTGCTCACGGGGTTGCGGCCGGGCGCCCACATCGCCTCGACGCCGTGCGCCATCGCGTTGAGCCCGCTCGCGACGGCGAGCCCGGTCGGCAGCGTCGCGGTCAGGTCGGGGTCGTAGACGACCACCTTCGGCAGGACGGCCAGGTCGGTGCCCGTGGACTTGCGGCCGTCCTCGGTGAGCCCCCAGACGGCCGTGACCTCCGAGCCGGAGTACGTCGTCGGCACGGCGATGATCGGGATGCGGGCGGTGAGCGCCACCGCCTTCGCGGCGCCGATCGTGGAGCCGCCGCCGATGCAGAGCAGCGCGTCGGCGCCCACCTCCGCCGCCGCGGCCCGCGCAGCCTGCGCCGTCGCGATCGGGACGTGCTCGCGCACCGCGGTGAACGTGCCCGCGACCCGCTCGGCCAGCGGCTCCACCAGCTCACCGACCCGCTCCGCGTCGCGGTCGGAGGCCACGACCAGCAGCGCTCCCGCACCGAGCCGCACGACCTCCGACGCCAGCCGGGTCCGTGCCGTGCCGGGCCCGAAGACGATCCGCGCGGGCAGCGCGTCGTACGTGAAGGCGTGCACAGCGTCACCTTCCAGCCTCGCCAGACATTCGTCCAATACCGGTTATGAAGGTGAGCCATACACTGGGCCATGGATCTGCGTCAGCTGCGCTACTTCCTCGCCGTCGCCGAGGAGCGGTCGGTCACCCGCGCCGCCGCTCGGCTGCACCTCACCCAGCCGCCGCTCTCGGCGCAGCTCGCCAGGCTGGAGAGCGAGCTCGGGGTGCCGCTGTTCGTGCGGCACCGCCGCGGTGTCGACCTCACCGATGCCGGACGCCAGCTGGTCGAGCACGCGCGGCGGCTGCTCTCCGACGTGGAGACTGCGACCGACGCCGTCCGCCGGACCGGGCAGGGCCGCAGCGGCCGGCTGACGCTGGCGTTCGTCCCGTCCGTCGTGTGGTCGGGGCTGGCCGAGCTGCTGCGCCGCTTCCACGACCGGCGGCCCGACGTCGAGCTGCGGTTCCTCGAGGCGCGCACCGACGCCGTCACCGAGCACGTCCGGGCGGGCCGAGCCGACCTCGGGATCGTCAACCTCCCGCCGGGCGGCGCGGGCGAGGGCGTCGGCCCCGACCTCGACGCCGCTGTGATCCGCCGCGAACCGATGGTCGCGGTGCTGCCGCGGGAACGGGCCGGCGTCGAGCGGGTCGACCTCGCCGAGCTCGCCGGCGAGCCGTTCCTCTGCCCCGCCATGCCGGGGTGGGGCGGGCTGACCCGGCACATCGTCGGCGCCTGCCGGCTGTCCGGGTTCGAGCCCCGGCTGCGCGAGGTCGATCTCGTGCAGACCGTGGTCGCGCTCGTCGGGGCCGGGTTCGGGGTCTCGGTGCTGCCGGCCTCCGTCGAGCGGGTCTGCGGCACCGAGGCCGTCACGCGGCCGCTCGCCCGGCCGGTACCCGTCGTGGAGACGGCGTTGCTGCGACGGCGGGCCGAGCCGCCGAGCCCGCCGGTGCAGCGGTTCCTCCGGATGGCGCTGGACACCCCTGAGCCGGACGCGCTGGGCCCGGCCTTTGCCAGGCCAATCGGCGGGTGATGAGGTTGCGCGCATGAAGTGGAACGAGGGCGCCTGGCTGAACCCGCCCGCACGTGTGGTGCCCGACGGCGACGACCTGCTGGTCACCGCGGCCCGCGGCAGCGACTTCTGGCGCACGACGTCGTACGGGTTCGTGCACGACACCGGCCACGCGCTGCTCGTCGGCTTCCCCGACGGCTGCGCGGCCGAAGTGACGTTCGTGCTCGACTTCGACGGCCCGTTCGACCAGGCCGGCCTGCTGGTGTGGGCGGGGGCGGCGCAGTGGACCAAGGCGGTCGCGGAGATCAGCGACGGCCTGGCGCAGATCGGCGCCGTCGTCACGGACGAGGTGTCGGACTGGTCGACCGCGCCCGTCCCGGAGTGGGACGGGCGGGAGGTGACGGTGCGGGCGAGCCGGTCGGGCGACGCGCTGACGGTCCGGGCGCGGGTCGACGCCGAACCGTGGCGGCTGGTGCGCCTCGCGCCGCTGCCGGCGGGTGACCTGCGCGTGGGACCGCTCGTCTCGGCGCCGGAACGCGACGACCTCACCGTCCGCTTCACCCGCTTCGAGCTGGGGCCGGCCGACGCGTCGGTGCACTGACCGATCCAGACGCCCCGGGACGGTCGAAGTGTTGCCAGGAAAGCCACTTTCCTGGCACCACAGGACAGGAAAGTGGCTTTCCTGGCACCCCCGCGGCGCGCAAGCGAGGACAGCAAAGCCACTTTCCGGCCCCCACAGGGCAGGAAAGTGGCTTTGCTGCCCTCCCCCCAGACCCCCTCCAGGGGACGTCTACGGGACGGCGCGGCGGATGGCCAGGTAGCCGCCGGCCCCGAGCACCACCGCGATGAGCAGCGGGTAGCCGGCGAGCAGCGCCACCGTCGGCGTGGTGGCGAAGAAGGAGCCGACTGCGGGCCACAGCTGGCCGAGCGTGATCAGGACGACGGCCGCGAAGACGACCAGCGATGCGCCGATGCCCATCACGTAGACGCCGGACTGGCCCCAGCGCTTGAACACCACCCCGCCGAACACCCCGATCGCCGAGAGCGCGATGAACGGCACCGTGAACACCAGGAACTGCAGCACCAGGTTGTCCTGCACGAGGAACGGCAGGCTGAAGAACCGCATCGAGATGCCCCAGCCGTTCGTGAGCTGCTCCAGCAGCATGAACAGGGTCAACGCCACCCCGAAGATCGCTGCCTGGCCCGCGACCACGAGCGCGGTGGCGGCGTAGAACGTCCGCCGCGTGACGCTGAGCCCCATCGCGAAGGGGAAGACCTGCGTGATCGACTGCAGGTGCGAGATGGCCATCACGATGTAGATCGAGATCAGCGCGCCGGTCGTCCGGTTGTCGGTCGAGGTCTGATTGCCGAGGAGGCCGAACAGCGTGAAGTTGATGACGAAGGTGAGGCCGAGGATCGCGACGGGCCACGCGAGCAGGCCGATCCAGTTGACGGTCTGGATCCGGACGACGTCGATGACGTGCTTCATCGGGCACTCCCTTCCGCGCCGGCCGCGACGGGCTGGCCGTTGCGTGCGTCCCCGCGCTGGGTGGTGCGCACGACGAGCTGTTGCAATGAAACGGGCTCGAACTCCAGCCCGGCGACGGCCGGACGTTCCGGGGCGCCGGCGACGGTGGCCCGCAGGTACCCGCCGAGCTGCTCGCGGTGCAGGACGTCGCGGCCGGCGACGAACGTCTCGACGGCAGAGACCGGCCCGGTGACCGTCACGGCCTCCCTGCGCAGGGCCTCGGCGTCGGAGTCGATCAGGATCCGGCCCTTGTCGATCACGATGACCCGCTCGATGAGGTCGCTGACCTCGTCGATCAGGTGCGTCGAGAGCACGATCGTGCGCGGGTGCTCGGCGTAGTCGAGGAGCAGGCGGTCGTAGAACAGCTGCCGCGCGACGGCGTCGAGGCCGAGGTACGGCTCGTCGAAGAAGGTCAGCGGCGCGCGCGAGGCCATCCCGATGATCACCCCGACGGCCGAGAGCATCCCCCGCGACAGCTTCTTGATCGTCCGGTTGGTCGGCAGCTGGAACTCGTCCAGCAGGTCCTTGGCGAAGTCGGCGTCCCAGTTGGGGAACACGAGCTCCGCGGCGCGCAGCGCGTGCCTGACCTTGAAGCCGTCCGGGTACTTCTGGCTCTCCTTGATGAAGCAGACGTTGCGCAGCACGGCGGCGTTCTCGTACGGGTGCTGCCCGAACACCTCGACCGTGCCGGCCGTCTCGAACCCCTGCGCGGTGAGGATCTGCATCGCCGTGGTCTTGCCGGCGCCGTTGCGGCCCAGCAGGCCGTGGATCGTGTTCTCGGCCAGCTCGAAGCTCACGTCGTCGAGTGCGGTGACGTCGCGGTAGCGCTTCGTCACTCCGATCATCCTGGCAACGGGCGTGCTCATTCGTCTTCCCCCCAGACGTCCACCATCTTCTTGATCTGCTCGGTGTCGATGCCGAGCTTGCGCGCCTCCTCCAACAGGGGCGCCACGAAGAGCTGCGCGAACTCCTCGCGCCTGCGCTCGAGCAGGACGCTGCGGGCTCCAGCCGCGACGAACATGCCGATCCCTCGTCTCTTGTAGAGGATGCCGTCGGCCACGAGCTGGTTGACACCCTTTGCCGCGGTGGCCGGGTTGATCCGGTGGAAGGCCGCAAGCTCGTTGGTCGAGGGGACCTGCGCCTCCTCGGGCAACGAACCGTCCACGATCGACCCCTCGATCTGCTCCGCGATCTGCAGGAAGAGCGGCCGACCGTCGTCCTTCACCCGGAGCTCCGGTAAGTCGGTTCGTTACTCATGTAGCTAACCATGCAAGCCACGGACCCAGAAGTCAAGCGGGGCGCTCAGGGGTTGCCTGGAAAGCCACTTTGCCGGCGTCAGGCGCCGGGAAAGGGGCTTTCCAGGCGTACGGGGAGGGCTGCTCGCCTACTGCGAGGTGTTGGCGCGGTTCGTGCGGGTCTTGCGCACCACCAGCCAGATCAGGCCGACGGCCAGGAGGCCGAGCACCACCCAGGTGACCGGGCCCAGCCAGCCCTCGACCTGGCTCCACCTCTCGCCGAGCAGCCAGCCGATGTAGAGGAAGGCGGCGTTCCAGACGCCGCTGCCGATCGTCGTGAGCACGATGAACCGCGGCAGCGGCATGCCCGCGACGCCCGCCGGGATGGACACGGCGCTGCGCAGGAAGGGGACGCACCGGCCGAGCAGCACGACCTTGCCGCCGTGCCGGTCGAACGCCTTGTGCCCACGATCGATATCGCCCTGGCTGGCGAAGACGAACCAGCGGTGCCCGGCCAGCGCGTGCAGGCGGTCGTAGCCGAGCCACGCGCCCAGCCCGTAGAGGGCGAGCGCGCCGAGCACTGACCCAGCGGTCGCGGCAGGCCAGACGGTGACGGCGTTCAACGCGCCGGTGCTCACCCGGAACCCGGCGAGCGGCAGCACGACCTCCGACGGGATCGGCGGGATCAGGTTCTCGAGCAGGATCAACAACCCCACGCCGAGCGCACCGAGCCTGTCGACGATCGAGAACACCCAGTCGGCCACAACCTCACTGTGCCCGATTTGTCGGGCGGCCTAATCCTGCGTCACCGGACGGGCGTCGTAGCGTAGGTGCCTCAAGGAAGATCGTCGAAGGAGCACCCGATGTCGCGCGACCCCTACGCCGAACTCCCCCCGGTCCCGTCCTTCACCCTCACCAG
>NZ_JAJGSX010000079.1 GCF_021245725.1 Pseudonocardia sp. TRM90224
CCCGCGCTGATCACGGCATGATCTGAACCGCAGAGCCTCCGCGAAGTGGAGTTACACCACTCCTGGGGACGTCACCGCGGGTGGGTGGGAGTGCCAGGAAAGCCACTTTCCTGTCCTGTGGCGCCAGGAAAGTGGCTTTCCTGGCAACGCGTGCGTTGCGCACCCATCCCAGCCGTGTGCCCTCGGCACCTCGGCTCTGACATGATCGCCACTCGGTTGCCGAGGTGCGCCGTCGGGACGGAGGGGTGATGGGTGAGCTGATCATCGCGTTGCTGGCGGTGGCGGTCGGCGTCGGCTTGCTCGCGTTGCTGGTGGTAGTGCTGGTCGGACCGCCGCTACGCCGCCTCGCCCGCCAGCGAACGGCACTGAGCGTGGCGATCACGCAACGCACGGCTGCGTTGCGGGCGACGGCGGCGGAGCGGCGGACCGGGTCCGGCTGAGCCGCCAGGCGCGCGCGTCGCCGCACCGATGTCGCGGCGTAGACTCCAGTGGACTTGACCACGGGCGGAAGGACGAGAGCCATGCCGAGTCTCGGCGGCTGGGAGATCGTGATCCTGATCGGGATCTTGGTACTGCTGTTCGGTGCCAAGAGATTGCCGGACATGGCGCGCTCCATCGGCCAGTCCGCTCGTGTGTTCAAGGGCGAGATGAAGGGCATGAAGAACGACGAGGGCGCGGCCGAGAAGCCCGCCCCCGAGAAGCCGGCTGCCGAACCGACACCGCCCAGCGCGCTGCCGCCGGCGACGGCTGAGCAGCAAACCAAGGCGAGCCAGCCCAGCCCCGGCAACACCGGGCAGTAGTCCCGCCGCAGTGGTCCGCCTTCCCTTTGTCGGGGGCAGCAGGCGTCCGAAGAGCCCCGACGGCACGATGTCGCTCGCGGAGCACCTGTTCGAGCTCCGCGACCGCCTGACGATCGCGATCATCGCCATCGTCATCACCACGATCTTCGGCTACATCTGGTTCGGTGTCAGCTTCTTCGGCACGATGAGCCTGGGTGATCTGCTCAAGTACCCCTACTGCTCGATCCCCGAGTCGTCCCGGGCGGTGTTCACCGCCGACGGGTCCTGCACGCTGCTCGGCACCGGCCCCTTCGACCAGTTCACGCTGCGGCTCAAGGTCGGTGCGCTCGCGGGTGTCGTGCTGGCCTGTCCGGTGTGGCTCTACCAGCTGTGGGCGTTCATAACCCCTGGTCTGTACGCCAAGGAGCGCCGATACGCGCTGTGGTTCGTCTCGTGTGCGTCGGTGCTGTTCGTCGCGGGCGCCGTGCTGGCGTTCTTCGTGATCGCGCAGGGTCTGGCGTTCCTGCTGACGATCGGTGCGGAGATTCAGACGACCGCGCTCTCGGGCGACGCCTACTTCTCCTTCGTCATCGCACTGCTGCTGATCTTCGGGGTGAGCTTCGAGCTGCCGTTGCTGGTCGTGATGCTCAACCTCGCCGGCGTGATCACGTACGAGAAGCTCAAGGCCTGGCGACGTGGTCTGACCTTCGGGTTGTTCGTCTTCGCAGCGATCGCGACACCCGGTCAGGACCCGATCTCGATGCTGGCGCTCGCCATCGCCCTTGTGCTCCTCTTTGAGATCGCGATCCAGATCTCGCGTTTCAACGACAAGCGCAAGGCGAAGAAGCGTGCCGAGGAGGGCTGGGACGAGTGGGATCCGGACGCCCCGTCGCCGATCGACACCACGCCCAGCGTCATCGACACCACCCCCAGCATGATCGACACGCCCGCGCCGATCACGCCTGAGGAACCTCGCAAACCGGAGCCGGCCCGGCTGGACGACGTCACCTGAGAACGTCGCTCGTGTCGACGTGTGTCAACCTGGTGGCGTGGCCAGCAGTTCGCAGGCGCCCGCGGAGGCCTACGCCGCCGCCAGGAGCCGCGCCGCACGACCCCAGCTCGTGGAGTTCGCGGCGAACCTCCCTTTCGAGCTGGACGGCTTCCAGCAGACCGCCTGCGCGGCGTTGGAGGAGGGGCACGGCGTGCTCGTGTGCGCCCCCACCGGTGCCGGTAAGACGGTCGTTGGGGAGTTCGCGGTGCACCTCGCGCTCGCGCAGGGGCAGAAGTGCTTCTACACGACGCCGATCAAGGCGCTGTCGAACCAGAAGTTCGCCGACCTCGTCGCCCGCCACGGCGCCGACGCGGTGGGGCTGCTGACCGGCGACACCGTGGTCAACGGTGATGCGCAGGTGGTCGTGATGACCACCGAGGTGCTGCGCAACATGATCTACGCGGGCAGCCGGCAGCTCGAGCACCTCGGCCACGTCGTCATGGACGAGGTGCACTACCTGGCCGACCGCTTCCGCGGCGCGGTGTGGGAGGAGGTGATCCTCCAGCTGCCCGAGCACGTGAAGCTGGTGAGCCTCTCCGCGACCGTGAGCAACGCCGAGGAGTTCGGCGACTGGCTGGTGACGGTCCGCGGCGACACCACGGTCGTCGTCGACGAGCACCGGCCGGTGCCGCTCTGGCAGCACATGATGGTCGGCAGCCGCCTGCTCGACCTGTTCGCGGGCGAGGACACCGAAGGCAACCTGCGGGTCGACCCGAGCCTCGTGCGCCACACCAACGACGTCGAGCGGCAGAGCGCGGTCTGGGACCGCGGGCGGGGCCGCGGCGGCCGCTCCGGCGGGAACGGCCGCTCCAACAGCAGGTTCCGGCCGCCGTCGCGCACCACGGTGATCGACCGGCTCGACCGCGACGGGCTGCTGCCCGCGATCACGTTCGTCTTCAGCCGCGCCGGCTGCGACGCGGCCGTCGGGCAGTGCGTCCGGTCGGGGCTGCGGCTCACGACGGAGGACGAGGTCGCGGAGATCCGCCGAACGGTCGACCGCCGCACCGCCGACCTCCCGCAGGCCGACCTCGCCGTGCTGGGCTACTGGGAGTGGCGCGAGGCGCTGGAGCGCGGCATCGCGGCCCACCACGCCGGGATGCTGCCGGCGTTCAAGGAGACCGTCGAGGAGCTGTTCGTCCGCGGTCTCGTACGGGCCGTGTTCGCCACCGAGACGCTGGCGCTTGGCATCAACATGCCGGCCCGCACCGTGGTGCTGGAGCGGTTGGTCAAGTTCAACGGCGAAGCGCACGCCGAGCTGACCCCCGGTGAGTACACGCAGCTCACCGGCCGCGCCGGCCGCCGCGGCATCGACGTGGAGGGCCACGCGGTCGTCGTCTGGCAGCCGGGCGTCGACCCGACGCAGGTCGCCGGGCTCGCCTCCACCCGCACCTACCCGCTGCGCAGCTCGTTCCGGCCCGGCTACAACATGGCGGTCAACCTGGTCGCCCGGCTGGGCACGGAAGCGGCCCGCGACCTGCTGGAGCAGTCGCTCGGGCAGTTCCAGGCCGACCGGTCGGTCGTGGGGCTCGCGCGGCGGATCGAGCGGAACACCGAGGCGCTGGCCGGCTACGCGGCCTCGATGGAGTGCCACCTCGGCGACTTCGCCGAGTACGCCGCGCTGCGCCGCTCGGTCGGCGAGCGGGAGAAGACGCTGTCGCGCCAGGGCCACTCCGAGCGCCGCGAAGCAGCCGCCGAGTCGCTGCGCGCGCTCAAGCCGGGTGACGTCATCGCGGTGCCGTCGGGTCGCCGCTCGGGCATCGCGGTCGTGCTCGACCCCGGGATCGACCTCGACGGCGACCCGCGCCCGCTCGTGCTCAACGAGGATCGCTGGGCCGGGCGCCTGTCCGCCGCCGACTTCCCGGCACCCGTCCAGCCGTTGGGCCGGATGCGCCTGCCCAAGCGGGTCGACCACCGCGCCCCACGGGTGCGCCGCGACCTCGCCTCCACCCTCCGCAACACCGGGCTGCGCCCGCCGGCCACCCCACGGCGCCGGACCAGGGGCGACGCCGTCGAGGACGCGGAGCTCTCGGCGCTGCGCAGGGCGCTGCGCGCGCACCCCTGCCACGGCTGCGACGACCGCGAGGCGCACGCGCGATGGGCCGAGCGCCACGCGCGGCTCGAGCGCGAGACCGAGCAGCTGCGCCAGAAGGTCAGGGCGACGACGCACTCGCTGGCCCGCGCCTTCGACCGGATCCGGGCGTTGCTCGCCGAGCGCGACTACCTCGTTGCCGAGCCGGGCGTCGACGGCGCTGACGCCGTCACCGAGCACGGCGAGCGGCTCGCCCGCCTGTGGGGCGAGTCCGACCTGCTGACCGCGGAGTGCCTCCGGCACGGCGTCTGGGCGGGGTTGGAGCCCGCCGAGCTCGCCGCCGTCGTGTCGGCGCTGGTCTACGAGTCGCGACGGGACGTCGGGCCGGTGCCGCGGGTGCCCTCGGGGAAGGTCTCGGAGGCCCTCGCCGACACGGTGCGGCTCTGGGGGGAACTGGAGAGCGACGAGCGCCGCCATCGGGTGGAACGCACCCGCGAGCCCGACTTGGGCTTCGCCTGGCCGATGCACCGCTGGGCCCGCGGCGAGTCGCTGGCCGCGGTGCTCTCCGCCGCCGAGCAGAACGGCAGCGAGCTCTCAGCAGGCGATTTCGTGCGCTGGTGCCGGCAGGTCCTCGACCTGCTCGACCAGATCGCAGGCGTCGCGGGACGGGCGAGCGAAGTCGGGAAGGCCGCCGCGAAGGCGGGGGCCGCGGTGCGCAGGGGCGTCGTCGCGGTGGGTACGGTCTGAGCCTGCCTCTGTGCCGTTCGATGCGGCTGTGCTTTGATCGCCGCAACCGCTCCACCAGAAGGGTCTGTGATGAGTACCCCCCAGGGCCCCGGCCCCCAACCCCCGCACGGGAACCCGGCTGAGCAGCCGGCCGAGCAGCCCGTTTGGGGTCAGCAGCCAGCCGGTGGTTGGGGTCAGGCGCAGCCCGACGCCCAGCAGGGTGCGCAGCAGCCGACCCCGGGCTTCGACCCGGACCAGACCCAGTCCGTCGACCCGAGGGCGTGGAGCCAGCAGGCGCAGCAGGGCGGGGTCGACCAGACACAGGCCGTCTGGGGGCAGCAGGGCCAGCAGCAGACACCCCAACAGCAGACACCACAGCCGCAGCCCAACCCGCAGCAGTGGGGCCAGCAGCTGCCCTACCAGGCGCCCCAGTACCCGGGGCAGCAGTACCAGGGTGAGGAGTACCAGCAGGCGCCGACCACCAACCCGTGGCAGCAACAGCCACCGGCGCCACCGCAGCCGACTACGCAGTCTCCCCAACAGTCACCGCAGCAGCCGACTCAGCAGCTCGGGGGCCAGCAGCCGATCTGGGGCCAGCAGCCCGCCCAGCAGCAGTCCCCGCCGGCGTGGGGCGAGCAGCAGCAGGGCTGGGGCGGCCAGCAGGCGCAGCAGCAGCAACAGCACCAGGCGACGCAGCAGTGGCCGGGCCACCAACCCCCGCCGGGGCAGCAGTCGCCACCGGCGTGGGGGCAGCAGGGTGCGCAGGGCTTCCCGCCGCCTGGTGCGCCGTCGTCGAGGTCGGGTGGCAAGTCGAAGCTGCCGCTGATCATCGGCGGTGCGGTCGTGCTGGTCGCGGTGATCGTCGGCGTGCTGGGGTTCATCGCGCCGGGGTTCTTCGTCACGCGCGTGTTCGACCAGGCCGCGCTGCAGACCGGTGTGCAGCAGGTGCTCAGCAACGACTACAAGGTCACCGCCACGGCCGTGAGCTGCGGCGCCAGCGTCAAGGTCGAGGCGGGCACGAAGTTCGAGTGCAAGGCCACCGTCGACGGCCAGGAGCTGACCGTCCCGGTGATGATCACGACCAACGCCGGCAACTACGAGGTCGGCCGCCCGCAGTAGCTCCACCACCCTGGGCTCCGATCCCCTGCGCCGCCGGCCGGTCAGAGGGTCAGGAAAGCCACTTTCATGCAATGACGATGCATGAAAGTGGCTTTCCGGTGAATCGCCGCCGCCCCTGGTTCGACGTTGCACACCGTCGACACACGTTGCACACCGTCGACACACGTTGCACATGGCCGGCCATGTGCAAAGCACACCCACGGTGTGCAACGTCGACCCCACCCGGTCGCACGAGCTGGCCGGGGCGCACTGCGCCGGTCGGCCATCTGCCCCGGGGGTGCGCGTGGAGGGCAGGAAAGCCACTTTCCTGCCCTCACCGGGCCTGAAAGTGGCTTTCCTGCCCTTGCGTGCGGAACGCCCGTCCAGCGGCCTGCGGTCAGCTCTTCGCGAGCAGCCGTGCGGCGGCGGGGGTGAGCTGGTCGAAGACGTCCTTGGTCTGCGTCGGGTCGTTCGTCCCGACGCTGACCGTCAGCACCGAGACGACGTCGCCGCGCGCGAGGTAGGCCGTGCAGGTGGCGCCGACGTACTGCGGGTCGTCGATGCGGGTGCAGACCGCCCACTGCGCCTCGACACCCTGGACGGCGGGCAGCTGCGGCTGCGAGTCGACGACCCAGGCGCGGCCGGTGCTGGCCACGTAGCGCTGGCACGCCGACAGGAACGTCGAGCGCGCCTGCTCGACGGCTTCCGCGCCACGCGGACCGTCGTAGGCGAGCACGTGGTGGATCACCGTGATCGGGGTCGCGGTCGGGTCGCGCCAGTGACGCTCGTGGATGAGCGCCACCGCGCTGTCGGACGGCAGCTGTTCCCGGCAGTTGATCAGCGCGCCGCCCTCGTTGCCGAAGCGACCCGCCTCGACGACGGGCAGTCCGACCTCGCCGGTGGTCAGGGTGACCGCGGCGAGGCGGCCCTCTTCGGCCGCGGCGTCCGGTGTGGTGGGCGCCGGGATTCCGGTGGGCGCGCTGACCGGCGGCGACGGGAGCGGGGTCGGGCGGGCCGCCAGCACGACGGCGAGCCCGGCCAGCGCGAGCACCAGCACGGCACCCAGCCCGCCGAGGACCCACGGCAGGGCCGACCGCCGCGACGGGGCCGGCGGCAGGGGTGGGGCGAACGGCGGCCCGGGCTGGAACGGCTGCTGCTGGTGGAACTGCGGTTGGCGCGCCCACGGCGGTTGCCCCGGTGCCGGTGCGCCGGGCCCGGGACCGTGCGGCGTCCACGGTCGCGTCTCGTGTCCGGGCCCGGCCGGCGGCTGTTGCCGACCGGGCAGGCCGCCGCCTGGCATCTCCCGGGTCGGCTCGCCGGGTCCCTGCGGCGGTGTTCCGGGAGGGGTGGTCACGTCAGAGCTTTCCCAGCGCCTTGACCAGGCGTTCGACCGAGCTGGCGATGCCCCAGCGCTGTGCGAGCTCCACGAGCCGGTCGGGGTCGGCGGGGGTGTGCGGCAGCACGTCCTCGCGGTCGAGCTGCACGGGAGCGTCCTGGGCCACCCGCACGACAGGTTCGACGACAGCGAGGTACGGCTCCGCGGCGGCGAGCTTGGACCGCACCGGTGCGCTGAGCCGCCCGTCGGTGCGGTCGTCCACGGCGGCGCGCAACTCCGCCCACGAGTCGAAGCGGCCGACCAGCGTCGCCGCGGTCTTGGCGCCGACGCCCGGCACGCCCGGCAGCCCGTCGGACGGGTCGCCGCGCAGCATCGCCATCTCGGCGTAGGCCGAACCGGCCCGCCCGGCCGGCACGCCGTACTTGGTCGCGACCTCGGCCGGCCCGAGGTGCTCGGCCTTCGCGAGGCCCCGCCCGACGTAGAGCAGGCGGACGGGCACCGGTTCGTCGCGGACGATCTGCATGAGGTCGCGGTCGCCGCTGACGGCGAGCACCGGGTCGGTGCGCTCGCCCGCCGCCAGCGTGCCGATCACGTCGTCGGCCTCGTATCCCTCGGCGCCCGCCGTGGCGATCCCGGCCGCGGCCAGCACCTCCAGGATCACCGGGACCTGCGGCGCGAGCGTGTCGGGGATCAGCTCCGGCACCCCGGCGGGGGCCGTCTCCGGCTCGCCGGGCACGCGGTGCGCCTTGTACGAGGGCAGCGCCTCGACCCGGAACGCGGGCCGCCAGTCGAGGTCGAGGCAGGCGACGAGCCGCGTGGGGCGGCGGTCGTTGACGAGCCGCGCGACCATGTCGGTGAACCCGCGCACCGCGTTGACCGGGGTGCCGTCGGGCGCGGTCATCGATTCGGGCACGCCGTAGTACGCCCTGAAGTACAGGCTCGCGGCATCCAGCAACATCAGCGAAGGTGCGGGTGCGGTCACGGGGAAGAGCTTGCCGGAATACCCTGACGTTCATGACACCGGCCGTTCCCACCGACCTGCTCGCCGAGCGGTTGCGCCGCGCCGCCGAGGTCGCCGCCGCGAGCGACGTCGAGCTGCTGCTGATCACACCGGGCACCGACCTGCGTTACCTGATCGGTGCCGACGGCGAGTCGCACGAGCGCCTGACCTGCCTTCTCGTCCCCGCGTCGGGCCATCTGGCGCCGCCGGCGCTCGTCGTGCCGCGGCTGGAGGCGCCGGGTTACGCCGGGCTGCCGCTCGACGAGCTCGGCGTCGAGGTCGTCACCTGGGTCGACGGCGAGGACCCCTACCTGCTCACCAGCGACCTCGCCGGCGGCCCCACCCGCGTCGCCGTCGTCGACTCGATGGCGGCCGTGCACGTGTTCGGGCTGCGCGACGCGCTCCCGGAGGCCACGCAGCACCTCGCCGGCCCGGTGCTGCGTGAGCTGCGCATGCGCAAGGACGAGGGCGAGATCGCCGAGCTGCGGGCTGCCGGCGCCGCGATCGACCGCGTGCACGCACGGATGGGCGAGTTCCTCAAGGCGGGCCGCACGGAGGCGCAGGTCGGGGCGGACATCGAGGCCGCGATCGTCGAGGAGGGCCACACGTCGGCCGCGTTCGTGATCGTCGGCTCCGGCCCGAACGGCGCGAGCCCGCACCACGACGTCTCCGACCGCGTGATCGAGAACGGGGACGTCGTCGTCATCGACATCGGCGGCCCGCTGGCCAGCGGCTACAACTCCGACTGCACTCGCACCTACGCGGTCGGCGCCGAGCCGTCAGCGGCGGTGCGCGAGGAGTACGCCGTGCTGCAGGCGGCGCAGGAACGTGCCGTCGCCGCCGTCCGGCCGGGGGTGACCGCGGAGGACGTCGACGCCGCCGCCCGCGACGTCATCGCCGACGCGGGGCTGGGGGAGCGGTTCATCCACCGCACCGGGCACGGCATCGGGCTCGACGTTCACGAGGAGCCCTACATCGTCGGGGGCAACCCGCGCCCGCTCGAACCGGGTATGGCCTTCAGCGTCGAGCCGGGGATCTACCTCGACGGAGCGTGGGGCGCGCGGGTCGAGGACATCGTCGTCGTGACGGAGACCGGCTGCGAGCGGCTCAACAATCAGCCGCACGAGCTGGTCGTGCTCGGCTAAGGCCACCATCCGCGCACTCGTGTGCGTTCCGCGGTCCCGCCGGCCGTCAGGCCTGCGCCGGCGCCGGTTGGGACGTCTCGAGGTGGACGTTCCCGTCGGCGCCGGCCACGCAGCTGCCGGCCGGTGCGCCGGAGCGGACGAGCTGGCCCACGCACCGGCCCATCCCGGCGTGCGCGGCGACGGTGGGGTGGAACGACTCCTGCGCGAGGTGGTAGCCGATGGCGTCGAGCCCGCCGTAGACGAGCGGCTCGGGATCGACGGTGATGCGCCGCTGCCACTCCTCGCTCTTCAGGGGGCGCGAGCAGGCCTCGAAGCCCTCCGTGGCCCTGGTGAGGTCGAGGAAGCGGGCGCCTGTGCGGTCGGCGACCCCGCGCAGCGCCGAGGCGAGCGCCGGGAACAGCTGGGTGCGTCCCCACCCGGCGTCGGGGCGGCTGTACGGGCAGCCGAATGCGCCCTGCAGCGGGATCATGTTCTCGGTGACGGGGGAGGCGTACGACGCCAGCACGAGCGTGTAGTCGCCCGTGCCGTAGCCGGCCTGCCGCATCGCCGACCGCACGTCCCGCACCGCCGCCTCGACCTTGGGTGCGGTCGCGGCCATCCGGTCGGCGATCAGCGGACCGAGCGTCTGGCGGCACGGCGGCTCGGTGGGGTCGATGAACGCCCTGATGCACGCGATGCCGGTGCCGGTGAGCGCGGCGTCGTCGTTCGCCCCGAGCTGCACGATCACGGTGGTGACCCGCAGCCGGGCGGCGACCTCGATGAGCCGGCCCGCCTGCGACGGCTCGGTGTAGTGCCCCGGCGCGCCGAACCCGACGTCGGCCGATCGCGCGCCGGAGCAGGCGAGGTTGACCGACTCGGGCGCGAGGCTGGTGCGGTGGACGTAGGCGTGGGGCGAGCGGTGGCACCAGTTGTCGTTCTCGCCGCGGGTGCCCTGCTCGTAGTCGCCCGCCCCTTCCCCGGAGGCGGCGCTGTCGCCAAGCACCACCACGGTCTCGGGGCCGCGCGGCGCGGCCGTTGCGACGCCGGCCGTGGCCGGCGCCAGGACGGCGAGGCACGACACCAGCGCGATGGCCGCAGCTGCGGCGAGGCGGGATCGGGGCACGCGGAGGACGCTAGACGTGATCGGATGGCTCTGACCAGGGCGTTCAGCGACCCCTGTGGACAAGTCGCGATCTTCAGCCGGGTGGGGCAACGCCCGCTCACCCTCGGCGATCACCCTGAGGGCCCGTCAGCCTTCCGGGGTTGGCACCAGGGGAGTTTCGGGGGCTTCCCCGAGTGAAACGACCATCGGGAACGGGCAACCTGGTGTCAGCGGCGAGGGACGCCGCGTGACGAAGAAGGAGCCCACAGTGGCAACGACCCTGACCCGACCGCAGCACGGGAAGGTCATCGCCGGCGTCTGCGCCGGACTGGCGGAGCGCTTCGGCTGGAGCCCCAACGCGGTCCGGCTGCTGTTCCTGCTCTCCTGCCTGCTTCCCGGCCCGCAGTTCATCATCTACATCGTCTTGTGGGTGCTGATGCCCAAACGCGCGTACTGAGTCGGGACAAGGCGCGGGTTTGTGGCACACTGTGCGCCATGACGGAACGGACCAGCGGCGTGGGTGTGGCCCGCTGCTGTCCGGGTTGTCGCTGTTGTTGCAGCTGACCCCGGCCCCCGTTCCTCCGCCGCGCGAGCGGCCCGCACGTCTGCGACCACACCATGCCCGTGTCCCGCCCCGACCTTCGCGGTCACACCGTCCTCGCACTCCACGCGCACCCCGACGACGAGTCGATCTTCACCGGGATCACGCTCCGGCGGCTCGCCGACGCGGGTGCGCGCACCGTCCTCGTCGTCGCGACGGCCGGTGAGCTCGGCTCCTCCCGCGTCCCGCTGCGGGCCGGCGAGACCGTTCCCGAGCGGCGGATCGCCGAGCTGGAGCGGGCGGCCGAGCTGCTCGGCGTCTCCCGGCTGGTGCTGCTCGGGCACCGCGACTCCGGCCTGCCCGGCTGGGAGAGCGCCCAGCACGCCAGGGCGCTCATTGCGGCCGATCCGCTGCACCTGGCCAGGATCGTCGCCGAGCTCGCCGACGACGAGGGCGCCGACACGATCGTCCACGACGACGAGCACGGCATCTACGGCCACCCCGACCACCGCGCGGTGCACCGCATCGGCGCGACCGCGGCCGAGCTGCTCGCCGCGACCTCCTACCGGATCACCGTCGACCGCGAGCACCTGCACGTCAGCGCTCGCGACCAGCACCTCGTGCACGGCGCCGCGCGCGCGGCGTCGGTGCCGTTCGGCCGGGTGACCGCGGAGATCGCGCTGGCTGTCGCCGGCACCGCCGAGCACCTCACCGTCAAGCACTCGGCGATCACGGCGCACGAGAGCCAGGTCGACCCGGCCGTGCTGCCGGCCGACTTCGCCGCCGCCTACGGATACGAGTGGTACGTCCGGACGGGGGCGCCCGGCGTGCTGGACGCGCTCGGGAACGCGCACCTGCTCGGCGCGGCAGCACCCGCCCGCTGACTCGCACCCGAACTTCCCCCACCGTTTTGTGCATCTGCGCGCTCCGCAGGCGCGCAAGTGCACAAAACGGTGGGGAAGTTCGTGGCGCCGGCCGGACCACCGGCGCGATCACGGTGAGTTGACATCGGACACGTACCCTCATCGAGTGGCCGCCCCCACCGTCGATCCCGCAGCGCCCAACCCCGATCCGGCGCCCCCCGACCCGCCGTCACCGGCCGGCCGGAACCGGCTGTCGTTGCTGGTGGTGAACGTGCTGGCCGCTGCGGGCGGCGGCGTGCTGCTGTACCTGAGCTTCCCGCCGCGCACGACGTGGTGGCTCGCGCTCCCGGCGTTCGCGCTGCTCGGCATCGTGCTGACCGGACGCCGGCTGCGGCCGGCCTTCGGCTACGGCTTCCTGTTCGCGATGGGCTTCATGGTGCCGATGCTGCACTGGGTGTCGTCGCTGGTGCAGACGCTGCCGTGGATCGCGCTCTCGGTGTTCGAGTCGCTGTTCATCGCCGCCACCGCCGTGCTGATCGCGCTCGTCTCACGGCTGCCGGCCGCGCCGGTCTGGATGGCGGCGGTGTGGATCATCGGTGAGGCGGTGCGCGGGCGGATCCCGTTCGGCGGGATGCCGTGGGGCCGGATCGGGCTCGGCCAGCCCGACGGGCCGCTGCTGCCGGTCGCCGCGATCGGCGGCGTGCCGCTCCTGTCGTTCGTGACGGTGGTGGCCGGGCTCGCGCTCGGCGAGCTGGTGCGCAGGCTCGTGCAGCGCAAGCCGCTGCGCGCCGCCGCCGTGCCCGCCCTCATCGGGGTCGTCGCGATGCTGACGGGGCCGCTCGCCGCGCTCGTCCCCGCGACCGGCCCGACTGGGCGGACGGTCACGATCGCGGCCGTCCAGGGCAACGTGCCGCGCCTGGGCCTCGACTTCAACGCGCAGCGCCGCGCGGTGCTGGACAACCACGTCAAGGTCACGGAGAAGCTCGCCGCGGACGTCGCCGCCGGGCTGACCCCGAAGCCCGACCTGGTGATCTGGCCGGAGAACTCCAGCGACATCGACCCGCTGCAGAACGCCGACGCCGCCGCCCAGCTGGACCGGGCCGCGGCCGCCGTCGGCGTGCCGATCCTGGTGGGGTCGGTGCTGCGCAACCCCGACGGGAAGACGACGACCAACTCCGCGCTCGTGTGGGCGCCGGGCCAGGGGATGATCGAGCGCAACGACAAGCGCCGCATCCAGCCGTTCGGCGAGTACATGCCGTGGCGCGACTTCTTCCGGATGTTCTCGCCCTACGTCGACCGGGCCGGCTTCTTCGTCCCCGGCACCGGGACCGGCGCCGTCGACATGGCCGGGGTCCGGGTGGGCGTGGCGATCTGCTGGGAGGTCGCCTTCGACGACGCCGTCGCCGAGAGCGTCGACGCCGGCGCCCAGGTGCTCGCCGTGCCGAGCAACAACGCCACCTTCGGGTTCACGGAGATGACGTTCCAGCAGATGGCGATCTCGCGGGTGCGGTCCGTCGAGCACGACCGCACCTCGATCATCGCGACGACCAGCGGCGTGAGCGCGATCATCCAGCCGGACGGGACGGTCACCGCGAGCACGAAGCAGTTCACGCCCGACGTGCTCGTCGACCGGACGGTGCTGCGCGACACCACCACGCTGGCGTCCCGGCTGCGGACCGGCCCCGAGTGGGCGCTGGTGGCGATCGGGGTCCTCGCCATCGGGTTCGCCGTGGTGGGTCGGCGCAGGCAGCGGCAGGCACCCCAGGTTCAGCAGGCACGGTCGTCGGGGGACCAGCATGGGTGAGCCGGCCGAGCGGGCCGTGCTGGTGGTCGTCCCGACGTACAACGAGCGGGACAACCTGGAACCGCTGGTCAGCCGCCTGCGCAAGGCTGTGCCGGAGGCCGACGTGCTGGTCGTCGACGACAGCAGCCCCGATGGCACCGGCGAGATCGCCGACAAGCTGGCGGCGGCCGACGACCAGGTCTCGGTGCTGCACCGGCCGGGCAAGTCCGGGCTCGGCACGGCCTACCTCGCCGGGTTCGCGTCGGCGCTGCAGGGCGAGTACACGCTGGTCGTGGAGATGGACGCGGACGGCTCCCACGCGTCGGAGGACCTGCCGGCGCTGCTCACGGCGGCGTCGACGGCGGATCTGGTGCTCGGCTCGCGGTACGTGCCCGGCGGGGAGGTGCGGAACTGGCCGGCGCACCGGCTGGTGTTCTCGCGCCTCGCGAACCTCTATGCGCGGACCGCGCTCGGTGTCCCGATCGCGGACGTCACCGCGGGCTTCCGGGTGTTCCGCCGGCAGGTGCTCGCAGAGCTGCCGCTGGACGCCGTCTCGTCGCAGGGCTACTGCTTCCAGATCGACATGGCGTGGCGGGTGGTGCGGGCCGGGTTCGTGGTCCGCGAGGTGCCGATCACGTTCACCGAACGCGTGCGGGGAAGGTCGAAGATGAGCATGACGATCGTGGTCGAGGCGCTGTGGCGGGTGACCCGCTGGGGCGTCGCGCGGGTGGCGCGCAGGGACGTCCTCCCGGGTGAGGCGCAGCCGGGTGCGGCCGGGCGTCCGGGTGGGCGTTCGAGTGGGATGGCGGCGTGAGCGAGGCGCGCGAGGAACTCACCTGGGAGCTGTTCGGCACGGCGTCGCGGGCGCTCGCCCAGCAGGTCGCCGACGACGGCTACCGCCCCGACATCATCCTGTCGATCGCCCGCGGTGGCCTGTTCGTCGCGGGGGCGCTGGGCTACGCGCTCGGGGTGAAGAACCTGCACGTGGCGAACGTCGAGTTCTACACCGGCGTCGACGAGCGGCTGCCCGTGCCGATCATGCTGCCGCCGGTGCCGAACGTCGTCGACCTCTCGGGGGCGAAGGTGCTGGTGGCCGACGACGTCGCCGACACCGGCGCGACGTTGAAGCTGGTGCGCGACTTCTGCGCAGGCCACGTGGCCGACGTGCGCTGCGCGGTGGTCTACGAGAAGCCGCACAGCACCGTGCAGTGCGAGTACGTGTGGCGCCACACCGACCGGTGGATCAACTTCCCGTGGTCGAGCGCGCCGCCCGTGGTGCAGCGGCAGGGGCAGGTCCTCGACGCGTAGTCGGGCCGCGTGGCCCCGGGGTGTGCCAGGAAAGTGGCTTTCCTGGCAACGCGTGCGGAACGCACGCATCCCGCTGGCCCGCACGAAGAAGCCGGGCCGCCTGTGGCGACCCGGCTCCAGTATTTCTCGCTCTGTCAGGCGATCTCGCGCCGGCGCTCGGCGAGCAGCTCAAGGCGCTCCGCGAGCAGTACCTCGAGGTCAGCGATCGAGCGGCGCTCCAGGAGCATGTCCCAGTGCGTGCGCGGGGGCTTGACCTTCTTCGTCTCGGGCTCGACTCCGTCGACCAGCTTGGAGATGCTGCCGTGCAGGCGACACTCCCAGGTTGACGGTGCCTCGACGTCGTTGGCGAACGGCACTTCGAAGTCGTGCCCCCGAGGGCACGCGTAGCGCATCGACTGCCGCGGCGCGAGGTCGTGGTTGCGGTCGGTCTCGTAGCTGACAGCCCCGAGCCGGCTGCCACGGAGCACGCGGTCGGCCATGCGTCATCCTCCCGTTCTGGGCCGAGGGATGCTCCCGCGGCCATATCCACCGGGTGTAACGTCTGCAGAGCAGCCGTATGTTCCCGCCGTCGGGACGAACCGCATCCAGGTGTCCGTCACATGACAGACACCGGACGTTCGCCGTCCCGAGCGTTGAGTGTCCACCATCCCGCTCGTCTACACACGCCGATGTGACGTGTCAGCCAAGTGTGACTTATGTCACCGGGTCCTGACGTGGTATTTACACCCGTGTTCGCTACGCGTTACCGCCCAGCAGGGTGAATATTCGGGATCATGCACCTCGCTCCTGCGCTTCCCCCGCAGCGCGACGCGTTCGCCGTCCCGCCGGAGATCGCCTACTTCAACACCGCCAACCTGTCACCGCAGCTCCATTCCGTGCGCGCCGCCGGGCTGGCGGCGCTCGACCGCCGCGCCGCGCCGTGGGCGATATCGGCCCGCGACTGGTTCGCCGATGTCGAACGCCTCCGCGCCCTCTTCGGCGGGCTCATCGGTGCCGACGCCGAGGGCGTCGCGCTCGTCCCGGCCACCAGCTACGGGATCGCCGTCGCCGCGCGCAACACCCCGCTGCGCCCCGGCGACCGGGTGGTCGTGCTCGCGCAGGAGTACCCGTCGGGCATCTACACCTGGCGGGCGGCGACCCGTGCGTCGCGCGCGGAGGTGGTGACGGTCCGCCGGACGGAGGAGCAGAGCTGGACCGACGCGGTCCTCTCGGTGATCGACGGGCGGGTGCGGGTGGTCAGCGTGCCGAACGTGCACTGGACCGACGGCGCGCTGCTTGACCTCGACGCGATCAGCGCCCGCACCCGCGAGGTGGGCGCGCGGCTGGTGATCGACGGCAGCCAGTCGATCGGTGCCATGCCCTTCGACGTCGGCGCGCTGCGCCCCGACTTCGTCGTCAGCGTCGGCTACAAGTGGCTGCTCGGCCCGTTCGGCGTCGGCTACCTCTACGTCGCGCCGGAGCACCGCGAGGGCGAGCCCTTGGAGCAGAACTGGATCGTGCGCGCCGGCGCGCAGGACTTCGCCCGGCTCGTCGACTACCGCGACGAGTACGAACCCGGCGCCCGCCGGTTCGACGTCGGGCAGCGCACGAAGTTCGAGCTTCTCCCGATGGCCGTCGCCGCGCTCACCCAATTGCAGGCCTGGACGGTGCCGGCGGTCGCCGCAACGCTCGAACGGCTCACGACGACCATCGCGGAGCGGGTCGCCGGGCTGGGCTTCGCGCCGCTGCCGCCGGAGCAACGCGGCCCGCACATGCTCGGTGTGCGGCTGCCGGAGCCGGCCCGCGCGGCGGCGCTGGCCGCGCTCACCGACGCCGGGTGCTACGCCGCGGTCCGTGGGGAGTCGCTGCGCATCTCCCCGCACCTGCACGTCACGCCGGAGGACGTGGACCGGCTGGTCACAGCTCTTTCGAGGTTGTGAGGGCGGCACGGGCGGGCGGCTGGACGAGCACCAGCGTGATCGCGCCCAGCGCCAGCACGATGACGATGCCGGCGATCCCGGCGCGCACCGCGCCGAACAGCGAAGTGAAGATCGCGACCATCATCGGCGAGAGGAACGAGACGGCCCGCCCCGTGGTCGCGTAGAGGCCGAACATCTGGGACTCGTGCCCGGCCGGGGTGAGCCGGGCGAGGAAGGTGCGCGACGACGACTGCGCCGAGCCGACGAACAGTGTGAGGAAAAGGCCGAACACCCAGAACATCCCCGGCCCGGAGACGCCGAGCAGCACGATGCCCGCGACGACCATGCCCACGAGCGACGCCATGATCACGAGTTTGGGCCCGGCCCGGTCCTCCAGCAGCCCGCCGCCGAACGCGCCGATCGCCGAGACGACGCTCGCAACCGCGCCGAAGATCAGGACGTCGTCGGCTGCGATGCCGTACACCTGCACCGCGAGCACCGCGCCGAACGTGAAGATCGCGGCGAGCCCGTCGCGGTAGAGCGCGCTCGCGCCGAGGAAGTAGACGGTGTGCGGGTTCGCGCGGTAGAGGTCGCGCAGGTCGAGGAACAGCTTGCGGTACGAGCCGCCGACGCCGAGGCGCTGCTGCCCGTCCGGCTGCGGCGGCGTCTCCGGCACGGCGAGGAACAGCGGGATCGCGAAGACCAGGAACCACGCGGCGGCGACCAGCGCGACCAGCCGGATGTTGAACCCGTCGGCGGTCGGCACGCCGAACAACCCGCGGACATCGCCCTCGCCCGCGATGAACCCGATGTAGCCGAACATCAGCACGACGATCCCGCCGACGTACCCCATCGCCCAGCCGAACCCGGAGATCCGCCCGACGTTCGCCGGCGTGGAGATCTGCGTGAGCATCGCGTTGTACGAGACGGCGGCGAGGTTGGAGAAGATCGACCCGAGCCCCAGCAGCACCAGCCCCAGCACCAGGAACGCCTGATCGTTCTCGACGAAGAACAGCCCGGCCATCGACAGGATGGTCAGGAGCGACCAGATCCCGGTCGAGAGCTTCCGCCGGCCCGTGGCGTCGGCCCGCTGCCCGATCACCGGCGCGGTCAGCGCCATCAGCGCGCCCGCCGCGGTGAGCGTCCAGCCCAGCTGCGCGGCGCCCGCCGTCTCGTCGGCGCTCACCGCGGTCGTCAGGTAGACCGAGAAGACGAACGTCAGGATCACGGTGTCGTAGGACTGCGACGCCCAGTCCCAGAGACTCCAGGCGAACACCTGGACGCGCACGGTCGAGGTCGGCGGCGCGTCGCTCATCCGCGGGACATTAGCCCCTGCGGCCGCAAACGCATCAGTGCGGCTACCGAGTTGATCCCGACCATTCATCGCGCTCTTGCAACACGGTCCGCAGACGGTCGGGACGGTCGCTCAGCAGCCCGTCGACCCCCATGTCTAGCAGCTCGGCCATCTCCGCGGGATCGTTGATCGTCCAGACGTGGATCTCCCTGCCGGACGCGTGCGCGACGGCGACGAGGCGGTGGTCGACCACCGTCAGCGCGCCGTACCGGTGGGGGAGCTGGGCCATGTTCCCCCGCACCGGCAGCGCGGGCAGCCGGGACAGCGGGCCGGGCAGCGCGTCGAGCCACGCCCTGCTGCGCAGCCCGAGCGCCGAGCCGTACGCCATCGACGTGAACAGCCGCTGCCCGCCGGCCGCGCGGGCCTTGGCGAGCCATCGCCCGTTGTAGCCGCCGATGCAGACGCGGTGCCACGCGTCGGTGCGTTCCAGCACGGCCAGCACCGGACCGACCACGGCGTCGGACTTCAGCTCGATCGTGATCCGCATTTCGGGCAGCTCGCCCAGCACCTGCTCCAGCAGCGGGATCGGGTGCGCACCCTTGATCCGGACGTCACCGAGCGCGGCGGCGGGCAGCGCGGCGATCGGGCCGTGCCCGTCGGTCGTGCGGTCGAGCGTGGAGTCGTGGTGGACGACGGCGATGCCGTCGGCGCTGGCGTGCACGTCGAGCTCCAGGTAGCCGAAGCCCTCCTCGGCCGCCCGGTGGAACGCGGCGAGGGTGTTCTCGCAACCCGCCAGCTCGTCGATGTGCCAGCCGCGGTGGGCGTAGGCCCTCGGGTACGGGCCGTCCAGATAGGGATGGCGATCCACATCGCGGAGCCTGCCAGTACGGACCGCCGCCGCGCACTTCGGTACCGTCTGGCCGTGGCCGTATCGCGGATCATGAGCCGCAACGCCCGCTTCCAGCAGTTGCAGACGCTCCTCTCCAACCGCACCAAGCGCGGGCGGGCCAAGGAGTTCCTCGTGCAGGGGGTGCGGCCGATCACGATGGCCGTCGAGCGGGGCTGGACGGTGCGTGCGGTGCTGCACGACGCGCAGCGGCCGCTCTCGCGATGGGCCGACGACCTGCTGCGCGGGCTCGACACCGAGCGGGTCGCGATGGCCTCGGAGCTGCTTGCGGAGCTGAGCGAGAAGGTCGACGGTGCCGCGGAGATCGTCGCCGTCGTCGCGATGCCCTCTGACGACCTCGCGCGGATCCCGGTCGACGACACGTTCCTCGGGCTGGTCTTCGACCGGCCGACGCAGCCGGGCAACATCGGCGCCGTCGTGCGTTCCGCCGACGCGTTCGGTGCCGACGGGCTCGTCGTCACCGGCCACGCCGCCGACCCGTACGACCCGAAGGCGGTCCGCGCCTCGACCGGGTCGCTGTTCGCGCTGCCGGTGGTCCGCACGCCGTCGCACCGCGAGGTCGTCGAGTGGTTGGCCGGGCGGGCGACGATCGTCGGTACCGACGAGCTGGGTGACACCGACCTGGCGGGGTTCGACCTCACCGGGCCCGTGCTGCTGCTCATCGGCAACGAGACGGCCGGACTCAGCGCGGGCTGGCGCGAGGCCTGCGACGTGATGGTCAGCATCCCGATGACCGGCTCCGCCAGCTCGCTCAACGCGTCGAACGCGGCGACGGTGGCGCTGTACGAAGCGCGGCGCCAGCGGTTGGGATCATCAGCCCGATAGTTTGCGTTCATGACACCAGTTGGGAGCCTGACGGGCATCAGCTCCGTGCTCGACGTCGAGTCCCGCTCCATCAGTGCCGAGAACCCCACCGGTGAGCCGGGCCAGGGCGGGCGCGCAACCACCGGAACCGGCGCGAACGCATCACGCGACCTCGGCCTCGGCTGGAAGGTCTCGCCGTCGATCGAGATCGCCGCAGGCGCGACGGCAACGATCGCCGACATCGACGGGCGCGGCTGCATCACCCACATCTGGCTCACCACACACCGCGACCACTGGCGGCGGCTGGTGTTCCGCGCGTTCTGGGAAGGCGACGACGAGCCGGCCGTCGAGACCCCCATCGGCGACTTCTTCTGCTCGGGGTGGGGCGAGTTCGCGCAGGTCAACGCGCTGCCGGTGGCGGTGAACCCGAACGGGGGGTTCAACTGCTACTGGGAGATGCCGTTCCGGGACAACGCGAAGATCACGATCGAGAACACCCACGACGAGCCGGTGATCGTCTACTTCCAGGTGGACTACTGGCTCGGCGACGTGCCCTCGAAGGCGGCGCACCTGCACGCGCAGTGGCGGCGCAGCAACCCGCTCCCGTACAAGTCGGTGCACACGCTGCTGGACGGCGTCGAGGGCCCCGGCCACTACGTCGGCACCTACATGGCGTGGGGTGTGCACAACACCGGCTGGTGGGGCGAGGGCGAGGTCAAGTTCTACCTCGACGGCGACCTCGATGCGGAGAAGCCGTTCCCCACGATCTGCGGCACCGGCACCGAGGACTACTTCGGCGGCGCCTGGAACTTCGACGTCGGCCACGAGCGCGGCGGGTACGGCGAGTTCAGCACCCCGTACCTGGGGATGCCGCAGGTGCTGCGCCCCGACGGGCTCTACCGCAGCCAGCAGCGGTTCGGGATGTACCGCTTCCACCTGCCCGACCCCATCCGGTTCCGCGAGAAGCTGCGCGTCGACGTGCAGGCGCTGGGCTGGCGCGCCGGCGGGCGCTACCTGCCGCTGCAGGACGACATCGCCTCGACCGCGTTCTTCTACTCGCGCAAGACGAGCACCGCCCGCCCGCCCGCGCCCACGTTCGACACGATGGAGATCCGCTGAGGGCTCACCACGGTGCTGGGGGAGGGCAGGAAAGCCACTTTCCGGCCCTCACAGGGCAGGAAAGTGGCTTTCCTGCCCTCGCGTGCGGAAC
>NZ_JAJGSX010000008.1 GCF_021245725.1 Pseudonocardia sp. TRM90224
CACCACACTCAACCGGCCTCTACCACCACCGATCTCGCGCGTTCGTGGCACACAAGCTCCTGGTAGACGGGCGATTGTCTAGATCAACTCGCCGTACCAGGAGCTTCGGGTGTCTTCCTACCCTGCGGGGTTGTCGGTGTCCAACCGCGCCCTCATCATGTTGTCCGACGCGCTACGCCACCGCCGAGGGCAAGTGGGCACGAGATGGCGACGCCTCACTACTGGTGAGCAGGCCAGACTGGTCCTCGCGCACCTGCGCAAGGGTGAAACCTACGCCGATCTGGCCACCGGGTTCGCCATCGGCACCACGACGGCGTTCCGCTACATCCGCGAGGCGCTCGATGTCCTCGCCGCGCTGGCCCCGACCCTGAATCAGGCGATCGCAGTCGCCACGGCCAAAGCGTTCGTGATCCTCGACGGGACACTGCTGCGCATCGACCGAGTCGGGATAAGCTCAGGTCGGGACCGGCCCTACTACTCGGGCAAGCACAAGTGCCACGGCGTGAACGTGCAGGTTCTTGCCGATCCTGTCGGCCGGCTGATCTGGGCTTCGCCCGCGCTACCCAGTGCCCGCCATGACATGGGCGCCGCGCGCGAACACGGCCTGATCGACGCGCTGCACGCCGCCGGTGTTCGGGTTATCGCTGACAACGGCTACCGCGGGTCGGGGTCCACGGTCCCGCAGCGGCGCCGGCCTGCCGATCCCGAGACCGGTCAACGCCGGCGGCTCTCTCGCAACCAGAAAGCCGTGAACTCCGCGCACGCTCGTCAACGCGGTCCCGGCGAGCGCCCCAACGCCCAGCTCAAGAACTGGAAGATCCTCCGAAAGATCCGTTGCTGCCCACGGAAAGCGACCGTCCTGGTCAAGGCAGTCCTCGTCCTCATCCACGCCAGCTGACCCTTAACCAGCGGGTTCGGGGTTCGAGTCCCTGACGGCGCACCACCCACGTAGGCCCTGACCAGCGGAAACTGGTCGGGGCCTACGTGTTTTGGCGTCTACAGTGGTCTGTTGTGTGCTCCATGTGTGCTCCGGAGTGCAGAGCACTGATCAACTAGCGCCCGGGTGTGACGTTCACCGCGGGCGCATCGATCACATCCACCATCACCGACGCCGTCGATTCCAGACCCGGGAACACCCCCGATCCGCCGGCCCCCTGCCACGACACCGACCACAGCGCCGTCGCCGACACCCGGAACCCGCCCGGCGCCGAGACCGACCGGAACACATGCCCACAATCCGGCGACGCGGCCTCCGGCGGCGTCGCCGTCGAATACGGCGTCCCCGGCCCCGCACACAGCACCGACGCGCCGTCACCCAGCGATCACGTCACCGACACCGGCGTCGCGGTCGCGGTCACCGCAGCACCCGGGACGCTTACTGTCTTCGACACCGGCACCCAGCCCGTGTGGTCGATCCACAACCACGTCGGTAACCCGACCAACTGCCGCCCCACCGGCGACAAACCCACCGCCACCCGCGGCAGCATCAGCTGGTCCCGCGCCGCGGCGGCCAGCTCTTGCGGAGTCGGCGAAGCAACACCGCCACTCGCGGCAGCTACGGGATCCTGCGCCAGCCACTCCCGCCCGCCCGGCACACAGGTCCGCAGCACCAACCACCAACCCTGATTCGGATGCCACGGCCGCACCGCCGGTTTCGCCGGCGCCGATCGCGACGACGGCCTCTGCTCGAACCGATCAGGACTCGGGTCCGACGGCGGTATACCTGGCGGGTCGGTCAGCGGGTCGATCTCCTCCGCGCGGGCTCGTGCCCATCGCAGCCATACGTCATCCTCGGCCGTTCCAGACGCGACTAGGTGTGTCCTGTAAGGGTTCTGATCTGCGGTCGGTGATCATGACCGGGTGGTGGGACGCGGCGAGCTGACGGACAAGGCCTGTGCTCGGATCGAGCCGCTGCTGCCACCGGTCAAGAGCGGCGGGCGTCGCTGGCGTGATCACCGCCAGGTGATCAACGCAATCCTGTGGAAGCTACGCACCGGCGCGCCCTGGCGGGACCTGCCCGAGCGCTACGGACCCTGGAAGACCGCGCACGAACGGCTGCGGATCTGGACCGCCGACGGCACCTGGGAACGCATCCTTGACCAAGTGGTCGTCAAGGACGACTCCGTCGGAAACGTGGAGTGGACCTTCAGCATCGACTCCAGCAACGTCCGAGCCCACCAGCCAGACGAGACACCGGTTCGCGCAACAGCCGGCAGGACCTCCAGTAGGGCCGCCCGAGTCACGCTGCGCTGATCGAGCACGGCGTCGAACGGCATCAGCAGGTTGCGGTCCAGGTTGGCCAGGCTCGCGATCGACACGGACATCGGCGTGGACAGGAGTGAGCAGACCGTCGACCTCGTCCGCGCCGCCGGCGGGCGAATGACGAGCACCCACCCAGGTTCCGCGGCAAGATCACCTACTCCGCTGGGACATGGGAACAGGTCGATCGACCCTTCGAGATCGCCTGTGTCGACACCGACAGCGATACCAGCGACGCCTTCCGCCAGGGCGGGCCTGCAGGAATACCGCCGGCATGGCGCGCAGGCGGCGGTCCGGGTCGTCGGCCAGCGCGGCCAGCGCGTCGACGTAGCCGTCGCACAGTTGCCGCTGCAGCGGCTCGCCTCCTCGTGCCCCGAAGAGCGCAGCAGCGCGAGCAGTCGCTCCTCGCCGGCCGCAGGCCCTCCCTCGGTGACGCAGGCATCACCGAACGGCAGCAGCGCACCGGCTGAAGATCAGGCTAAGGCTTGCGTCCGATTCCTCCGGCGAGCATGGCGTGGGCCGGGTTGTCCGGGTCGGGGAAATCGAGGCCTGCCCGCCACGTGTTGGCGGGTACGAAGCCCGGCTCGACCAAGTCGAGACCCTCGAAGTAGCGGAGCTGCTCAGGATACGTGGGGAAGGTTCTGGAGCCCATGTGGAACTGCTCGAAGATGGCGTTGAGCTCAGGCGCGCGCGGGTCATCGCCGGGGTCGGAGCAGCCGCAATGCATGAGGTAGCCGCCCGAGGGAAGCTGAGCGCGGAGCCGGGCCGCTACTCCCACGGGGTCCTCGTGCGGTTCGAGATGCATCATGACCCCGCCCAGTAGGATCGCGAAGGGCTCGCTCGTGTCGATGAGCCGGTGCACCTCAGGCTGTTCGAAGATCGCATCGGGGTCGCGCAGGTCCGCAGTGATGACAGTTGTGTTGTCAGATTTACTGAGTAGCGCCCGCCCATACGCCAACACGATCGGGTCTTTGTCCACGTAAACCACACGGACGTTCGGGTTGAGCTGTTCAGCGACCTCGTGCACGTTGCCCGTGGCCGGCAGGCCGGACCCGATATCGATGAACTGCCTGATCCCGGCCTCGCCCACCAGGTACTGCACCGCTCGGCGCACGAAGGCTCGATTCGCCAGGGCGAGTAGCGGAGTCTCCGGAACTGCCTGGATCATGGCGTTGCAGGCGATGCGATCGACGTCGTAGTGGTGCTTGCCGCCGAGCAAGTAGTCGTACACCCGGGAAATCGCCGGCGTTTCCGTGTCGATGACTGCATCAGCTGGCGGCGCCGATGCCGTGCTGGCGAGCTGCTCCGCTGGTTCCGTCACTGCTTCTCCCCTTCGTGCACATGGTTGGTTGGATCGCCGGACCGTGTCAGAGCGAGTCACGAATGGACGCAATCCGTGCGGCGGACTGCTGAGGGGTCAAGGCCCCCGCGGCCAACCGGTCGATGATCTTGAGGTAAATATCCGCGTCGGCGCGTTTGTCGAGGTAGAGCGCACTGGTGAGTTGTTCGAGATAGACGATGTCGGGCAGGTCCTTCTCGGTGAAACGCAGCAAGGTGAAGGGGCCCCCGGTCGCTGCGGCGTCGCTCCGTTCGAACGGCACGACCTGCAACGTGACGTTAGGTCGCTGGGTGGCCTTGAGTAGGTAGTCGAGCTGGTCGCGCATGACCTGCTGACCGCCCAGCCTTCTGCGAAGTACCGCCTCATCGACCACTGCCCAGTAGTCGGGAGGTTCTGGGACATCGAGCAACTTCTGGCGCTGCATCCGCAGGGCAACGCGCCGCTCGACCTCGCTGGCGGTGGCTGCCTGACCGAGCTGGATCACGGCCCGGGCGTAAGCCTCGGATTGCAGCAAGCCAGGGACGAACTGCACCTCATAGCAACGGATGATTACAGCTGCCTGCTCCAACCCGACGTAGGTCACGAACCAGTCCGGCATGGCGTCGTTGTAGGGATGCCACCAGCCCGGACTGTTGGCGCGCTCAGCAAGGGTCAGAAGCGCTTGCCGGGCCGATTCCTCGGTAATTCCGTAGGCTGTGAGGAGGTCGCTGACATCGCGATGCCTGAACCCGGATCTACCTGCCTCGAGCCGACTCATCTTGGCTTCCGAGCCGCGGATGGCGTCGGCGGCGGCCGTACGGCTGAGCCCAACGGCTTCGCGCAGTCGACGCAGCTCGCTCCCGACCATGATGCGCAAGACCGTCGGACCTCGCTGGTCGGGCGGTTCGTTAGGGTGGCCCGCGTTCACGTTCACCCTCCTCCGCTCCTCACGCCACCCGCGACTTCATCGTCCGACGTGCAGCATAGAGCCCAGCCCTGCCTTCCGGGCAAGTCTATGATCTCCGGCTTGAGCACGCCTGAACCTGTGGTCGATCGGGCCTCCCGCAGCGATCGACCGAGGCTTTCCGCGGCCTGCCGCAGTGGGCCCTGCCTCTGCCTTTGCCGATCAGGACCACATTGAGGTAAGGACCTGACCCGGGTGGGCGGCCCCACATCTGATGGTCAAGCTGCAGATGCTCATCCCTTGCTGCAACACTGAATCCCCGACGTTCGACCACCGCGGATGACCCCAAGCCTGGCTGAGGGTGAGTCCGACCGGCATAGCTGGTCTCATCGTGGGCCTTAGTGGCTCCCCCCGGCCATGTCGTCGAACTCGCCGCCCTTCATGCCGAGCATGAACGCCACGAACTCCTGCCTGCTGTAGATCAGCACGGGCCCCTCCGGGTCTCGCGAGTGGCGCATCGCGACGCGCCCCCCGGACAGCGGCGCGAGCTCCACGCACGCAGCGTTGGGGTTGCTGTGCTGGCTCTTACGCCAACGAGGTGTTGTCGGGCCCGTCGACGGGCCCGAGGACGGGCCAGCGAGATCGCGCATGTCATCCGCCTTCCAGTGCACTGCGCGCGTCGGCCCATGACCTTCAGGGTCCACCCGCGTCGCAGTTGCATTTGCAATTGCATTTAACCTTGCATGTGCAAGGTGCACAGGGCAAGCTATGGGTGTGACCTCCCTCCCCGCGTCGGCAGCCGTGGAACGCGATACTCGCTGGCGGGCACAGAGGGTGCTCCCGGCGACGATGCCCAGCCGCTTCACCCGAGCGGTGCAGACCCCGCTCGCTCAAGCCCGCCTGTCGCCGAGGACCTGCCGCAAGACCCCAGACCCTGCGGTCTTGCCGCGGATGGCTCCCGAGCTCACCACTACGGCCGGACCGATGATCGCGGCGTTGCGCAACTGGCTCGGGAGGGGTTGCACCGGGCGCCATCGGAGGCGTCACGGCCACAGCGCGGCGATCCAGCTTCGGCCTGGGCGATGAACCGCACCGGGGATTCGGTCGTCGCGTTCATCGCCGACCAGCCCGGCGGGGCGGATCGGCTTCTGGCCCGCCACGTTCCTGACGATGCCGGCCGCTGCCGCGAGTGCATCGTGCCCCGTACAGGAACCCCCGGCGTACCGTGGCCCTGCCTGATCCATTGGTTCGCGTCCGCCGCAGCTGACGTTGTCGGACGTCGCCAGGCCAGCGCAGTGGCGCTGTCCACAACTGCCTGAGCTTTCCCGAAGCCGCCGGCGTCCGATTCGCCTTTCCGCGGCGAGCGCGCGAAGGTTCGGCCCGTACACCGCCGCCGCACCGACCCCGCCCGGAGCACCCGCGCGGGTGCGGTGCCCACACCGGCAGCGCAGACGCGCCAGCCGGTGCTCAACCACCCGCACGGTGACCGGCTCGATGTCGTAGACCTGCCGGCGGACCACACCGTCGCAGACGGCATCCGAGAGTCCAGCGCCACAACTGTCGACGGCGCGCTGAGACTTGCCCGGCCATCAGCGCCCGGCTGCCTACCGGGCTTGCGAGCACCGCGACGACGGGCGGCCCGGTTGGGCACCACCGGCCCATCGGTCGAGGCGGCTGCGAGGAGTTTCCGAGCTGCGGCCCAACTGTCGCTCCAACTCCGCGACCCGCACCGTCAACCTCTCGATCACCGGGGCCTGCAGGGCGACCAGCACGAGCAACTTCTCGCGTGACAGCTCCGGCCCGGACACCAGTACGGTCAGCGGATCGGGCTGACCTGCGGATATGGAGAATCCCCTGCTGAGCATGGTGCAGTACGACGCACCTCAGCGCCGTCCAGACCCGCTTGGCGCCATGCCATGCTCCATATTTGCTCCACCCGAGCCAGTCAATGCCCTCGCAGGACGGGAGCCCGCGACGCTAGCCGCACTTGAGTTGATCTGCAATTAAGGATGGTTACGGGGTCCGAGGTTCCTGCAGGTCGATCAGTGCTAACCGATTATTCGTCGGAGTCTCCTCAAGGCGGGATCGTACCCTGGGATGGTGATCCGTTCATCGCTCGCGTCTGCCATCGGCGGCTGGTCGGTGCCGCCCCCAAGCAGCCTGACGACGCACGCCTCACCCGTCGCATGAGGCAGTGGCCCTGCGGTTCAGCGCGGAGGCGGGGAGACGAGGTCGAGGAACTCGTCGAACTGGTTGACCTTCTCATCGAGCCTGCCGTCCAGGCGGATCGAGCTTCGTAGGGAGCGCGTGATGACCTCGCGTGGAATATCGAGTTCTCGTTCGGCGCGGCCGATGAGGGCGCCGAACAGGTTCGTGACCCGCGATGGCCGGTGCCCGATGAATCGGCCCAGCATCCCGCCGGTCTGGCGGTCGAAGTAGACCTGCCACGCCGAAAATGTGTGCTCGATGCGTGCTCGGCAGCACCGAACACCGACGACATTCACCGACACGAGACAACACCCGGCCCAGGCCGATCATGGACCTGACCAGCAGGAACGACACCAGACAGCATCCGCCGCCACCGGCCGACACAAGATCAAGCGGGCTCTTGACCAGCGGGTTCGGGGTTCGAGTCCCTGACGGCGCACCACCCACGAAGGCCCTGATCAGCCGAAGCTGATCAGGGCCTTCGTGTTGTGGCGTCCACAGTGGCCTGTTGTGGCCGCCGCACTAGCGCCCGGGCGTGACGTTCACCGCGGGCGCATCGATCACATCCACCACGCTCCGTCGTCCGACGACCACGTCACCGACATCGGCTGTCGCGGTCGCCGTCGCCGACCTCGGCGTCGTGGCGCGGAACGTGCGGCCCAATTCTTCGCCGGATCCAACGTAGTGCCGAAAAACATAAAAAAGTGGTGACCACTCGGCGACCCGAACGTGGCGCCGGTCGGGCGCGGCGAGTTCTGGATGCACATGTACCCGCAGCACCGCCGCCTCGACGAGGCTTGCGTCGCCCGTGTTGAGCGGCCGCGCGTCCAGCACGCGGGCTTCGACCTGAATCGGGCACTCGCTCACCCGGTCTGCTTTCACCAGCTCACTCGCAACAGGGGTGAGGCCGGCAGCGCCGAACTTGTCCGGTTCGAACCGAAACCGCGCGACCTTGGCTGCCGGCACGGGCGATCTGCCAGTCAACGGCGCTAGCCGCTCCACCTGCGGCCACAGCGAAGCGCTGGCGTAGTTGAGCACGCAGTCCGGACGTTGTGTCAGGTTCTGGAACGTCTGCCCCTCGGAGCCGAGTCCTAGAACCGCGGTACGACCGAGTACCCACGCTGACGACATCGGTGCCACGTTCGTGGATCCGTCGGGGTTCACACTGGAAAGAAGGACGACGGGAGTTCCGGGATAGAGCACGGGTGGATCGATCACCATAACGACAGATTGCCCGATCGAAACTTCGGTGGCCGCCGATAGGTCGTCGATCTAGGGTCGAGCGGTGAGGCTTGCCGAGGTCGCCGCCGTGCTGGCCGACAGGAGTCGGGCGACGATGTGCGTTGCGCTGCTCGACGGTAGAGCGTGGACCGTGTCCGAGCTGGCCGGCGTCGCTCAGGTGGCGCACTCCACGGCGAGTGAACACGTTCAGACTCTCGTCGCGGCGGGTTTCGTCCGCGCTCTCAAACAAGGCAGGCACCGCTATGTCCGCCTCGCCGACAGTGACATCGCCGAACTGATCGAACGGCTCGCGAGCCACGCGGGTCCAGAATCGCCACGGGGACTACGCGCGAGCGTCCGCGATCGTCGGTTGGCTCAAGCCCGGACGTGCTACGACCACCTGGCCGGTCGGTTGGGCGTCGCCTTGCGTGACGGCATGATCGCCCAGGGCCTGATCAGCGAACGCGACGGCCTGGTCGTCACCGCCCTCGGTCGCAACACGCTGGCCGATCTCGGCATTGAACCGGTCAACTCCCGCCGCACCCTGCTCCGCGACTGTCTCGACTGGACCGAACGACGCCAGCACCTGGCCGGTGCGCTTCCAGCCGCCATCCTCCACCGTGCACTGACGGCAGGATGGCTGACGCGCGGTGGAGACCGCGCGATCACTGTGCACGAAGAAGCCTGGCGCCCTCTGGAGCGGCTCGGCCTGCGAGCCGTTGATGCTGGCAGCCAGGCCTCGCACGGTGGAGTCCGCTGATGTGGTGTGTGACGGCTGGCGGGTGATCTTCTGCTGGGTCGGGCGCTGAGCGCCGGGCTGGTGTCGGTGGAGCTCAACTTCTCGGCTGCGCGACCAGCGGCCGCCCGAAGCACCGGGCGAGCAGCACCGCGGCGTCGCCGAACCCCGACGCCCGAACCCGACACACAGCCCCCGTCCACACCCGGCGCGGGGGCTGTGCGCCAGCGACGCCCGTCGTCGACGAAGTGATCAGCGACCTGCACCCGCACACACGGCAGGCGCAGCTCGAGCCGCGCACAGCTGGATCCGGCGCGAAAGGAGCGGGGGAATCCGCTCGCACGGATCCTCCGTCGGACAGGTCACGCGCGGTCGTAAAGCACGCAGAGTGCGCCGCTCTCCGTTGGGGTGACCGAGCTCATGCGCCAGGAGGTGGCGTCCGGGCCGTCCTGGAACAGGCTGCGGCCGCCGCCGATCAGCTCGGGGCACAACGTGACCGAGAGGCGGTCGAGCTCGCCTGCCTCGAGGAGGTTCTGGATGACGCTCGTGCTGGCGAGCACGATTATGTCGCCACCCTCCTGCTGGCGCAGCTCCTTCACCTCGGTTGCGGGGTCGGTCGCGGCGATGCGCGAGTTCGACCAGGTGGTCTCCTGCAACGTGGTCGAGAAGACGACCTTCTCGACCGCGGTGAGCCACCGGGAGAACTCGCGGTCCTTCGGGTCGGCGTCGGGGTTGTCGGCCACGGCCGGCCAGAAGCCGCCGAAGCCCTCGTAGTTGTTGCGGCCCAGCAGGACGGTGGTCGCCGGCCTGGTCACGCGCAGCATGTGGTCGCGGGCCCCGTCGGTGAGGTTGTGGGGCACGATCCAGCTCATGTCGTACGGGCCGCCACGGCCGGCGACGCGGCCGTCCAGCGACAGCGAGATGTTGCCGACGACTGTGCGAGTTGTGGTCACGGTGTCTCTCCTCGATCTTCGCCGGTCGTTCCGGCGCCCCACAAGACTCGCGGCGATGACCGATCACCCGACAGATCGGGAAGTGGGCAGTCGGGAAGGACAATTGTCCTGGGCAACTGAGGAGATCTGTGCCTACCGGTGGGCTCCCGCGACCGGGCACGCTCGCCGCATGACGGCAGTGCTCAGCGGACCGCGGGTGCGGCCGGGCGAGCTACCGTACGGCCCTCTGGAATGGAGTCGGAGGCCGAGATTGGTCGTTGTGTCGCGCTCGAGCCGCACGGCGCTGGTCGTCCCGTTCGCGCCGGTGGCGGCGACGCTCGCCATCGTCGCCGCGCAGTGGGCGTTCACGTTCATGACGGCCGTCGACCCCGTGGTCCCCGCGGTCCTGCTCGCGGGGTTCCTGCCGCCACACCTGCACCACCTCTGGGCTGCGGCGCACGGCCGGCGACCGGGGGCAGCCGGCTCGACGCTGGCCGTCATGGCGCTGATCTACATCGCGGGCGTGCTCGTGGCCGGTCCGGCGTGGTATCTCATGGGAGCCCAGCTCCTCGCGTCCGTGCTGATCGTGCTGCGGCCACCGTGGTCGGTCCTCGCCGGAACCGCGATCGTGGTGGGGGCGGTGTGGTTGTACGTCGTGTTCGACCCGGCTCCCACGCCCGGGTGGTTCACCATCGCGATCGTCGATCGCGCGGGAGTGACCCTCGTTCTGGCCTGGTTCGCCGGGGCGCTGCACCAGCTGCGCGCGGCGCGCGCGGAGCTGGCCGCACAGGCCGTGCTGCGCGAGCGGCTGCGCATCGACGACGATCTTGCCGGCACGGTCGGCGCAGAGCTGCGGGGCATCGCCGTAGGTGCCACGGCGTTGCGCGACGAGGATCCCGTCACGGTGGAGCGGGAGCTGCGTTCGCTCGTCGAGGGTTCGCGGCGCACGCTCGCGGCCGCACGCCGGATGATCCGCGCGTACCAGCGGGTTCCGCTGCGGGCCGAGCTGGACACGGCGGTCGCGCTGCTGGAGGCCGCCGGCATCCCGACCAGGTTGACGGTGCCACGCGGCGACCTGGTCTCCGACGAGCTGGCCCGCGCCCTGCGGTCCGCGGTCGACCGGTTGCTGCACGACGACACGGCGCGGTCGGCGGCGATCACCGTGACCATGGATGGCGGTCGCCTCCGGCTCACCGTTGCCGCGAACGGCACCCCGCTGCTCGCGACGGAGATCGCATGAACGCCGCACGCGTGACCCCGGACTACCCGCACTGGATCGTGCGCAGGGCGCCGTGGTTCCTGCTCGCGCTGCACCTGCCGGTCGTGGTGCTGGGGCCGGTCATGGTGATCACCGGTGACAACCGGCCGCCGTCGACGGGATCGGTCGTCTTCGCCGTGCTGGGCGGCGCGGCCCTGGCGGTCCTGCATCTGCGGCACGTGTTCGCCGCAGCCCGGGACACCCGGCCCGCCGGCTGGCCCGTGACACTGGCCGCGCAGGCCGTGCTCGCCATCGCGCCGCACTGGTGGCTGGGCGAGAACTGGACCGCCCCGTTGATCACCATCGGCACCGCGGCGATGTTGCTGCTGCCAGGACGGCGGGGCCGCGCTGCGGGCTTCGCCGTGCCGGTGGTGATCGGACTGGTGAACGAGTGGGCACTCGTCAAGCACAACAGCGCGGTCGACCAGATCGTCTACTACGCCTACATGCTGGTTGTTTCCTCGGTGTTCATCCTCGCCCTCTACGGCACGGTCCGGCTCATCCGGCTGCTCAACGAGCTGCACGAAACCAGGACGGAGCTGGCGCGGTCGGCCGTCGAGCGGGAACGGGTGCGTGTGTCGCGCGACCTGCACGACCTGCTCGGGCAGAGCCTGTCGGCGATCTCGCTCAAGGGCGACCTCGCCGTGCGGCTTCTGCCCATCGACACCGCCGCCGCCCACACCGAGATCGCCGCCGTGGCGCAGACGGCCCGGACCGCGCTGCACGACATGTACGCGATCACCCGCGACGAGCACGCCGTGACGCTGGGGGACGAGGTCTCCGCGGCAGCGGCGTTGCTGGCCGCGGCCGGCATCGAGACCGAGGTCGTCGGCACGGCGACTCCGCACCCGGTGCTGGCGTGGGCGGTCCGCGAGGGCACCACGAACCTGTTGCGGCACAGCGACGCCACCCGCTGCACGATCACGCTGGGGCCCGGCACGGTCGAGATGATCAACGACGGCGTGCGGTCACAGCAGCTCGGGAACGGCAGCGGCATAGCGGGATTGCGCGCCCGGGCAGCGGCTGCGGGCGGAACCGTCACCGTCGACGTCCACGACCACGAGTTCGCACTGCGGGTGTCCGTGCCCGCCCCCGAGGGAGAAAAATGATCCAGGTCCTGGTCGCCGAGGACATGCACCTGATCCGAGGCGCGCTGGTGGCGCTGCTGTCCCTGGAGGAGGACATGCAGGTGGTCGCCCAGCTCGACAGGGGCGACGAGATCGTGTCCACTGCCATCCGCACGAGGCCGGACGTCGCGGTCGTCGACATCGACCTGCCCGGCATGGACGGCCTCACCGCCTCGGCCGCCCTGCACGAGGCGGTGCCGGACTGCCGGACCCTCGTTCTGACGGGGCTGGGCCAACCCGGACTCCTGCTGCGTGCACTGCAGGCCCACGTGCGGGGATTCATCATCAAGGACGCACCTGCCGACGCCCTCGCCGCCGGGGTGCGGCGGGTGCACGCCGGTGAGCGGGTGATCGACCCAGACCTGATCGCGGCCGCGCTCGAAACCGGTACCTCACCGCTCACTGCGCGCGAGTCCGATGTGCTGCGGGAGGCGGAGAGCGGGCTGCCGACCGACCAGATCGCCGCCCGCCTCGCCCTGTCCGGCACCACCGTCCGCAACTACCTGTCCAACGCGATCAGCAAGGTGGGCGGGCACAACCGCATCGACGCGGCCCGGATCGCCCGCAACGCAGGCTGGCTGTGACACGTACCGCCGACCGGCTCGTCTCGGTCAGCGTGGACGTGCGGCGGAGCGGTGCGGACGCGTTGGCGATCCGATCACGGATCGCGTTCGGCCGCGGCGGATCGACCGGGGAACACTGCGGTCGCGGCGAAGATCGGGGGCGACCGGGCTGGGAGTTCGTCCAGTCACCGCCCGGCGCGGTCGATGGAGGATTCGCGCATCCACGCCGAGGTCTACCAGTATTCGCTCGCCGGGTAGTAGATAGGCTTCGACCGTGGCTCGATCTTGGTTGCGGAGCGGTGCCGCGTGGCGGTTGGCCGGAGCGGCAGCCCTCCTGGTGATGGTCGCGGGCTGCTCCTCCGGCCGTGCGGACAAGCTCCTCGTCCTCGACGGCTCGAAGGTCTGCGACGTGTTCACCCCAGCGCAGATCCTCGAGTACGGCGTGGGCAGCGTGTCCAACGAGGCCAACAACACCGGGCCGGAGAACGCGTACAGCAGCTGCGTGTGGCAGTCCATCTCGTCCGTCAATGGAACCCGCGGGCTGACCGTCTCCTTCGACAACATGCAGCTCAACGACTGGGTCGGCGACAAGAACGAGACCGAGCCCGTCTCCGGCTACCGGGCGAGCCTCGCCAGCGACATCATGTCGATCGCTTCCGGCCCGGACTTCGGCGTGCTGACCATCGACTCCCGCGGAGCCAAGAAGCCGATCCGGGAGATCGCCGAAGCCGCCGTCGCCCGGCTCGAGAAGTAGCCGCCGCACGACTGCGGCGTTGAGCTGCAGCGGTACAGCCATCAGCGCTGAGCCGTGAAGTGACTGGTGCCGCGTGGTCACGCCGAACGATCGCCGCAAGAGGTGCTGATGAGTGGTCTGCGTACCGCCATACGTACCTCCTCGGTAGCCGGCCGGCGGACTTCGGGTGGATATTGATGACCCTGATCTGCCCACCCGACCCAGCAAAGGTGTCATTACGTGAAAGCAGGTTCGCCGATGACAGCGTGGCGACCCATCCCAAAGCGGGACGAGTTTGGATCTGTAATGTCATGGGCTATGTGCGCCGCTGCCGCGTTATTCCCGACCGTGGCTGGCGTCCAATTCGTGCAGTCGTTGCTGACGGAGCCGGCCGGCGGCCGAGGCGGGACCATTCTGGCGTTCGTGGGAGTGTTGGCTTTTACCGGAACGTGGATGACGCTGGTCTGGCGAGTTGGCCATGTGGGCCTCGAAGTCTCTTCGATCGGACTGCGGGCACGTACCGTATTTCGGACACGAACCATCCCGTGGGCGGCAGTGGCCGATATCGAGAGCGCAGTGACCGCCTACCGCTCCGGACGTCAGGGTATATGGATCGTCCTGAAATCGTGGGATGCCGTTGCGACTCCGCTGGTACTTGCCAACGAGAAGTGGGTCCTACCGCGCTCGATCGACCCGGGTGAAAGATACCTTCAGTTCCTTCCACCGGATGCCTACGCAGGCGCACTGGCCGAGTTGAAGGACCTTCATCGCCGACATCTGACCTGATCCCTGCGCCGACGGACCGTCATCCGACGCCGTCTCCCCTCCCGTAGTCACCACCGCAGGCGATGGACTTCAGAGCATCGTCACCGAGGCAGATCCACACCAGGCCCGCGCCGCCGGGGCGATCGGCCGGAACGTCCAGCACGAACTTGTGCACACCCTCGGCGCACTTCAGGCTGGTACTCCTCTTGCCCAGGCCGTAGTCGTTGTCGTCGGTGTAGGTCGTTGCCGAGACCCGGCGACAACCGCTGCCGGGCGCGATGCGCAACTCACCCTCGAGATGCACACCCCGGCCGTACCACGTGATCGTCCCTCTCGCCCACGTCGCGCCGTGTACGGGACCGGCCTCACCGCCCGATTTCGGCTTGACGGTGGGGCCGAAGTAGCTCACCGGATAGTCGGCGGCGGACGCCGGCGCGGCAACCAGAACCAGACCGGTGAGGACGACGGCCAGGCACGCCGCAGCCTTCTTCAACATCGACAAGCGGATCCCTCCGGAGTTCACCCGCTCGGGTGCGGGCCGGCTGGATCATCGACGGATGATCACGCTCGGCACCAGGTCAGCGGAGAGGCAAGTCAACCGGCAACTACGACGCCGCGTGCCGAGCCTGCGGCATACCCGCTCCGCCGGCGACGTCCGCCGGGACCGTGAACTCAATGGAGGGTCCAGACCTTCGCCGGCTGCTCACGCTGGGAGCCACATTCGGTGATTCACCTCACTGAATGCAGCGTTGACCCGCCGATGCCTGGGGGAACTGAACCGGGAAACACGGTCGAGATCTCGGTGTGCACAGGGGAACTGTCGGGCCGAGCGAGTTGGCAGGGCCATGCGGCGGAACAGATGAGACTGTTCAGTGCCATGTAGCCGTGATAGCGTCCGCCCATTGCGACTCGGATGGACTAGTGGCATGGTGCGGCAGTCGCATCGCGGCCGAGCCAACAGATGGCCGTCATCGGTGGAATGCGGTAGTGGTCGGCGCGTGGTCCGACACTTCGGTCGGCGGTTTTTGACACGGTTTCGTGAGGGGATATGAGCATGAATGAGCGTGTGCGAAGCCTGGCTTCGGTGAATATTTTCGGAAAACTCGACGCGTCCAACAAGGGCGGCGCCCCATATGTCAAGGTGGAGCTGCTCAGCTATGAAGGCAAAACACTCGCAACGAAGAACGTGTACGGGCAATAGATGCAGGGTACGGCTCCCCCATCGCCGGAGTCCATGCACCCGCACAGCCGCCGCATAGCCTGCCCCGCCATGAGCACTTCGACGAACGCAGGCTGACCCGTGTCGCATCCACCCGATCTCGGCCCGTACCGGCTCCTCGGGCTGCTCTCTACGAGCGAGCGCGCGCAGGTCTTCCGCGCGACCGACCGGCGCCATGACGACCGGGTGGTCGCGCTCAAGGTCTTCTCGCCGGTGCTCAGCGCCGATGCGGAGTTCTGCGAGCGGTTCCGGCGCGACGCGGCGGCGTTGAGCGCGCTGCGCGAGCCGCATGTCGTGCCCGTGCACACCTACGGCGAGCTCGACGGTGCGTTGTTCCTGGACATGCGCCTGGTCAGCGGTGCAACGCTGGCCGAGCTGCGCGCGGCGGGCCGGCTGGCGCCGGCCCGTGCTGCCGCGGTCAGCGGGCAGATCTCCGGCGCGCTGGCCGCCATCGCCGCGGGCGGCCTCGGCCCGCGCGCCGTCGATCCCGCCGAGGTGCTGGTGTCGGGCGGGCCCGGGCGCGAGTTCGTGCAGCTCGTCGGGCTCGGGCTGGGCCGCGCGCCGGCAACGGCGCCGCTCACCGTCGCGGAGCTGGTCGGACCGGGCTCAGCCGGCCGATCGACGTGGCGGCGGCGGTGGCGGTGGATCGCCGCGGCCGCGGTCACGGCACTCGTGCTGGGGGTCGTGACGACCGTCGCGGTCCGGGCACAGGATCGGCCGATGCCACCGCCGGGGGCGCTCACCGCGCTGAGCGACTCCGCCGGACTCGCGGCGGCCGCCGGCGTGGTGGTCGACGGCCGCCCGCTCGCCGTGGGCGTCCTGGCGGACGGGCGGCTGCGCACCTGGGACCTGACGAGGGGCGACCTCGCCGGACCCGACATCGCAGGCTCCGGCGGTCAGGCCGAAGCCGCCGTCGTCGACGGCATGCCAGTGGTGGTGTCACGGGACGCCGACCAGACCGTCCGGGTCCACCGGATCCCGGACGGCCTTGCGATCGGCGACCCTGTCGGGGACCCGACGGCCGTCCAGACGGGCTCGCAGGCGCGCGCTGCCGTGCCTGCCGACCTCGACGGTCGCCCCGTCGCCGTGTTCGTAGAGCCGACCGACCCTGCGAACTACCGCAAGAAGAGCTTCGACCTCGGCCACCAGGTGCGGGCGCTCACCGATGGTGCGGCGATCGGGCCGCTGGTCAGCGTGCCCGGTGCGTCGCTGTCCGCCCGCCCGGTGACGGCCGTGCTCGATGGTCGACCGGTGGTCGTCACGACCTCCGACGAGAGCAACGGCGACCTCATCGGGGCCAACGAGTACCGCGTCCTGCGCGTCTACGACATGGCCACCGGGGCGCCCGTCGGCGCACCGCTGCTGCTGCCGGCCGGCATCGTCGAGCTGCGTGCAACGACGCGGTCCGGCCGCCCCGTTGCGGTGCTCGGCTGCACCGACAACTCCGTCCGCGTCGTGGACCTGTCGACCGCGACGGTGGCCGCCACGCTGACCGGGCACACGTCCGCCGTCCGGCAGGTGCTGGTCGTCGATCTCGGGGCGCGCACCGTCGTGATGGCCGAGGCAGGCGGGTCCACCACGTCGGAGCTTCGCTTTTGGGACCTGGAGAGCGGGCAGCCGATCGGGCCGGTGCTGCGCGACCACCCGCTGGCAGGGCTGCTCACCGCGCTCCGCCACGGGGACCGCACGCTGCTGCTCGGCACCACCGCACCGGGCGTCCAGCCGGGCACCGCGGCGGTGTGGAGCCTCGAAGACCTGCTGGGCGAGGGAGGATCATGATCGGCCGGTTCGGTCCGTACATGTTGGAGGCCGAGCTGGGCCGTGTCGGCATGGGAGAGGTGTTCCGGGCCCGCGACGAGGAGCACGATGGGCGGGTGGTGGCGGTGAAGCTGCTCCCGGCCGGGCTCTCCGCCGACGCGCAGTACCGGGCCCGGTTCCGCCGCGAGGCCGAGCAGGCCGCGCGGATGAGCGAACCGCACACCGCCGTGATCCACCGCTACGGCGAGATCGACGGACGGCTCTTCCTGGACATGGCGCTGGCTCCCGGGCGCGACCTCGCGTCGGTGCTGGAAGCGGGCCCGCTGGCGCCGGCGGTCGCGGTGGAGGTCGTCGAGCAGGCCGCCGCCGCTCTCGACGCTGCGCACGCGTTCGGCCTCGTGCACCGCGACGTCAAGCCGGCGAACCTCCTGCTGGACGAGCGGCCGGACCGGCCGCCGTTCGTGACACTGATCGACTTCGGCATCGCGGCCGCCGTCGACCCGGGCAGCCGTACCGCGCTCACCCGCACCGGGACGGTGATCGGCAGCCTCGCCTACATGGCCCCGGAGCGGTTCCACGCCGAACCGGCCGGTCCGCCGGCCGATGTCTACGCGCTGGCCTGTGTGCTGCACGAGCTGCTGACCGGCGAGCCTCCGTTCGGCTCCGGACCGCTCGAACTGGTCATGGCGGCCCATTTGCACCACTCCCCACCTGCTCCGAGCCGCACCCGTGGCGGGATCCCGATGGGTCTCGACGCCGTGGTCGCGCACGGGATGGCGAAGGTGGCGGGGCAGCGCTTCCCGAGCGCGGGGGAACTCGCCGCGGCCGCTAGAGCGGCGCTCGCCTCAGCACCGAGCCCAGGCCCGGCAGCCGGCTCGCCAGCTGCGCGCAACCGCCCGGCGCCGACGCTCGCCGACACCGCCGCGCCGGTCCCGGTGCCCACGCACGTCGACGCTCCGAGGGCTGATCCGCGTCCCGGCGCCGACCGGACCGCGACCCTGCGGCGCCTGCTGCCGGTGGGGGTCGGCCTGGCGGCGGGGGCGATCGCGCTGGTCGTGGCGCTGCTGCTCGGCCTGGTCCCGCCGATCGGGCGGCCGAGCGCACTGCCGGCGGCCGCGCCGCTGCCGGCCGAACCGGCGCAGGCACAACCGACCGGCGGCGCGCTCGCGGAGCGCACCTTCCCGGGCTTCGGGGATCAAGCCCCCGAGGTGTCGTGGCTCGATTCGGTGCCGGTGATGGTGACGCAACACCAGGGGATCGAGGTGCGGGATCTCGTGACGGGAGCGCGGATCGGCGCGGCGGTCGAGACGTACGCCAACGCCGCGGCCGCGATCCGCCACGGTGACAGGACGCTGCTGGTGACAGCGGACGGGAACGGCTCCGTCATGCGGGTGTGGGATCTCGCGACCGGTGCGGCGCAACCGACCGTCCTGTCCGGGCACGCCGCGGCGGTGTCTGCGATCGTCATCGCGCCCGCCGACGGCCGCGACGTCGTCGCATCGCTGTCCTACGACCACACCGTGCGCCGCTGGGACCTCGCGACCGGCGCGCCGATCGGTGAGCCGATGCAGATGGACGCGGCTGGCGTCGGGTGGCCCGACGAGCTGCAGGTCCTGGCCTCGGGTGGACGGCCGGTGGTTGTCGCGAGCGGGGGCCTCGGCGCGCGGCCCTATGCGTGGGACCTCGGGACGGGCGCTCGCGTGAACGTCCCGTTGCCGGCGGCGTTGCCGGCCGTCGGGGTGGAGGTCGGTTCCGTCGGCGGCCGCCCGGTTGAGCTCGTCGACGCGGACGCGCTCGACGGGGACTACCGCACGCCGAACAGCCAGCAACGGCTGCGGCTGCTCGACATGACCAGCGGCGCGACGATCGCCGGATCGACCAGGTCGCTCCCCTCGGAATTCCGGTACTCCACGCCGGTCGCCGTTGTCGAGGTCGGCGGGCGAACACTGGGCGTCATGACGGAGGGACCGACGATTCGCTTGTACGACCTGCAGACCGGAGCCGCGGTCGGGGACCCGCTCACCGGCCACGAGGAGAAGGCGCTGACGGTCAAGACGTTCACGGTCGACAACCGGGTCTTCCTCTTGTCCCGCAGCGTCGATCGCAGCGTCCGGCTATGGGACCTCACCGCGCGGGTGGGGCGATGACCGCCGAACCCGCCACGGCCCAGCGGATCGGGCCCTACCAGCTGATCGGCCGGATCGGGGCCGGTGCGATGGGCGAGGTCCACCGGGCCGTCGACACCGCCCACGGCGGCCGGCTGGTGGCGCTCAAGCTGCTTCCGCCGCAGGTGACCGACGACCCCGAGCGGCGCGCCCGGTTCGAGCGGGAGTCGCACATCGTCGCTTCACTCACCGAGCCCCACGTCATCGACGTGCACAGCTACGGAACCGTCGACGGCCGGCCCTATCTCGACATGCGCCTGGTCGACGGGCCCGACCTCGCCGCGCACCTCGCGACGACCGGTCCGTTGCCGCCCGAGCACGCCGTCGCCATCGTCGAGCAGGTGGCGGCGGCGCTCGACGCCGCGCATGCCGCAGGATTGGTGCACAACGACGTCAAGCCGTCGAACGTGCTGCTGCACCGGCCGGTGCCAGGGCAGATCCCGAGCGTCGTGCTGGCCGACTTCGGCATCGCCGGCGACGCCGGTGGCCTCGGCACCGTGGAGTACCTCGCCCCGGAGCGGTGGCAGGGCCGGGCCGGGGACCAGCGGGTCGACGTGTACGCGCTGGCCTGCTTGCTGCACGAGCTGCTCACCGGCTTCCGCGCGTTCCCAGGCGCGGAGTTCGCCGCGCAGCTGCACGGGCACCTGATGCTGTCCCCGCCGCGTCCCTCGGCAATGCGGCCGGGGGTGCCGGGGTCGCTCGACGCGGTTGTCGCGGCCGGGATGGCCAAGCATCCGGGGCAGCGCGTGCCATCGGCCGGGCAGCTCGCCGGGATGGCCCGCGCCGCGATCACCCCGGCCCGTGGCATCAGCCGCCGCGGTCTGCTGACCGGGATCGGCGCCGGGATCGTCGTGCTGGGCGGCGGGCTGGCCGTGGCAGCCTCCGCCCGCGCCGGCGGCAGCGCGTCCCCCGGAGGTGCGGCGCCGGCCCGGATCACCCCCGATCGGGCGCTCGGCATCCGCAGTTTCGAATACTCCCCGTTCAGCCTCGGCGTCGTCGGAGGCCGCCCGCTGGCTGTGATCGTCGAGAGCAACTCCGTCGACGACCCCACCTCGCGCGCGTGGGACCTGCTCGACGACCGCGAGGTCCGCCCGGGCGGGGTGCTCACCGGCACGTTCCTCGCCCACAACGTGGCGCTCGCCGAGGTCGATGGCCGGGGGCTGCTCTGCTGCTGCACCGGCACGGCGACGTCCGTCGACCGCAGCAAGGTTGATGTGCTCGATCTGCTCACCAGCAAGACGCTCGGCTCCATACCGGTGCCCGGCGCGTCGACGGTCGTGTTCTCCGTGGGCCTGGACCGGCCGGCGCTGTTCGTCCTGGATCGGGGCGACGTGGTGACGCGCCTGAACCTGTCGCCGCTGGAGGTGGTGGCGACGTCAGCGCCGATCGACGGGACCGGGATCCTCGCGGAAATGCAGGCGGTCGTTCTCGACGGAACGCCGGCGCTCCTGGTCCAGTCGCCGGCCGTCGGCATGGTGGCGCTCGACGCCGAGACGCTCACGCCCATGGCGACCTGGACGTGGCGCGCGACCACCGCCCTCACCGTGAACGGGCAGACCTGCGGCGTCGGGTTCACCACCCAACTCGCCGTGTCACCGGCTGGGGAGCAGCCACGCCTGTTCGATGCGCCGAACCCCAGCGGCGACATCGTCGCCGTCGAGGTCGGCGGCCGGGGGATCGCCGTGCTCGGCCAACGGTCCGGCGACATCCTGCTCTACGACATCGTCACCGGTGGCCGCCTCGACGTCGTGCTCAGCGGGCACCAGGCCCGGATCACCCAACTCGGCGTGATCGCCAGCGGCGACCGTCCACTGCTGGTGTCGGCCGCCGCAGACAACACGATCCGGGTCTGGGACCTCGCCGTTCACGTCCCGTCATGACGCCGGCGGTCGAGGACGAGCGGGCCGGGCGTTGGGTGTCGACAACGACGTTTTGGCTGTTGTTAGCGTTCACAAACCGCCAGAACGTCGTTGTCGACGATCGTCATGAACGGCGACGGCCAGCCATACGAGTTCACGCAAGGCTGATGGCGCAGGCGTCGGCACCGAACCCGAAGACCGCGGTTTTGCCAACACCGCCAAGGAACCGTCTCCGGCCACCGCGCCGGAAAAGCAGATCCGACCGGTCAACGACAATTGCATTCCGTACGCACCGGACGACAGAGGAAGTCGTAGTACACGCGACGAAATCTAGTGGGATCACTTTGACATTTCTGAGTGTAAAGACACTCGGAAGGCGGGTCACAGATTCTGGCCTGAGCTTCGACCTTCGGGACGAACACAACCAGCAATTGATCCGCCAGCAGCGTAGCGATGCGCATCATCACAACCTTCCGTGAGTCAGTAAGGCAAGAGGAAGTACCACTCTGAACCTACACACGGCACGACCAATCTCCCTTGATCCGCTGACCTGGGAAAAGGGCCTCTCTAGGCGGTATTCTCGGCCAGGCGCGCAGTGCCTTGTCGGCTTGCGGGCGAGCTCTGCCCGAAGCCGGCTGCGACCGCGTCGAGCGCATCGATTTCCCCGACGCCCCACCCACACCCGACTGGTGGGCTTCCGCTGACGCAGGCAGGCAGGCGTCAGCCGCCGGGGAGGGGACGATCGATCACGGTGAAGCCCGGCAGGACCAGGCCGCCGTGCTCACCACCCAGCAACAGGAGGATTTCCCCGTCGCGGTCCGCACCCCAGCCGTGGCCGATCGCGTACTCGACGACGAGCCGCACGTCGCGTGGAGCAACAACCTTCAGGCTGTACTGCTTCGGTGCCAGGTCGACCTGCAGCGTTCGGGCACGTGTCGCCGAGATACGCCACACGCGGAGTCGAATGCAACGCTGCCAGTCCTCGCCGGATCGGACGTGCCGGATCCGAGCCGTCCAGGCGAACTGTTCAGAGCCGAGCGTCAATCTGCGTAGGCGGTCCTTCACCAGTGACCACCGCCCGACAGCGCACCGTCACGCATGCCGTCGAGCACTCCGCTCCGCTGCGACTGCGCCGACCGCCTCAGCAGCTGGTCGACGGCGGGCGCGAACGGCTTGCCGCCGATCCGCTGGCGAACCACCCGAGCGAGACGACCACGCCGGTCGACGCCAGTGCCGCCGAGAACTGACGACTGCGCAGGATCGCCACAGCGTACCCGGACCGGATCCGCGGGCACCCGACCCGCGGTGGAGAAGGCCACCCCAAAACACCGTCCCAATTATCCCCAGGAAGGCAGCTGCGAGCCAGGGTCGATCGTGCACGTAGGCGAGACATTCCGCGGATGTCCCGTGGGATGTCCTGGCGCCAATGCAGCACCCCCGCGACGATCAGCAAGACACCGACAGGAATCGCGAGCACGCCGGCTACGAACATCCTCAGCGTTGATCCTCCGATCTCGCACTCGGTAGACACGGCCTTCCGGTGGCCAACGGCCTCCACGGTCGCCGTTCACGTGATCGATTCGACCGCAGCCGCCGACCCCATCGTGCGGCCATCAGGAAGCGCTGCGTAACGACTCGCTCCACGCTGCTCGATCTCCTCGCCGCACGGTCGGCCCATCCAGCCGACCCTCCAGCAACGAGAGGTCACCATGCGGATCCACGTCGCCGCCGCCACGCTCGCTGGCTCGCTCCTGTTCGCCGGATGCTCGGGCGGCCCCGCGCCGAGCGACAACGCGAGCAGTGCCCCGGTTGCCGCTCCGGCGACAGCAGTGCGGCGCACCGGGGTCCTTGCTGCGCTGCTGGTTCTCAGGTCAGCTCGTCGGAGCGGCCGGCCTCGATGCGCGACCACTGGGCAATGGGCCGCCCGTTCGCAGTCCAGACCCCGGGGCCGGCGTCGCCCCAGGGCCGGGGCCAGCCGTCGGGTGAGTCCTCCCAGGTTTCCTGGCGGCCGTGGACGGTCATGTCCAGCAGCCCGTGAGTTGGTGCCATGATCTCGACGCCGCGACCGCCGGTGTAGTACGTCTCGAACACCCGTGCGCCGTCGCGGACGTAGCAGACGAGGTGGTGGCTCTGCCAGTCACGACCTTCCAGCAGCTGCGCCACGGTCTTCTCGACGGAGTACCACGGCATCTCCAGGCCCATGAAGTCCCGGTAGCGGATGCTCGCCTCGAAAGGACCCTTGCACAGCACGGCGTAGGTGGCGTCGCGGGAATGGATGTAGGACAGCTCGCGGACCTGGCTGTTGAAGAACGTGCAACCCTCGCACTGCTCCGCGGCGGACAGGCCGGGCCACCAGGCGTGGTAGTACGCGATGAGCTGCGAGCGGCCCTCGAAGGCGTCGAGGATCGTGACCGGCCCCTCGGCGCCGATCAGCTCGATGGTGGCGTCGATCTCCACCATCGGCAGCCGCCGCCGCGCGGCCGCGATCGCATCGCCTTCGCGGGTGTGCGTCTTCTCCCGCACGAGCAACGCCTCCCGCGCCTGCTGCCAGGTCTTCCGGTCGACCACCGGCGGGAGCGCCGGACCGGGTGCTCGGTCGTTCATGATCTCCTCCACTTGTCTTGTTGCCTTGGCCCACCGACGAACGAGCCGTAAGAGATTCGACGTCGCGGGGATTGCGTTCGCGTGGCCGTGGCCGGTGCGGCCGTGAGCCGCAGCTGGTTTGACTTGTCGATGTCCGTGGTCGCGGTCGCCGCCGGACACCGATGCTGGTCACGATGGCCTCCTGCAAGTGTTCCTGCTGGTGTCGACGCTAGGGCCAGCGCGTCGCCGGCGAATCGGCGAAATCGCCGGTCGTCACCAGCGGCTGCGGCCGGCCTCGGGGATCACCTGGCGAGGTCGGCCTGCTGGTCCAGCCGTGTCAGCTTCAGCGGATTCCGGACCAAATAGATGTCGGTGATCCGGCCCTCCACCACCACGACGCTCACCGCAGCGGGCTCGCCGGCCACTTCGATCCGAGCCGCAACCGCACCGTTGAGCCACGTGACCGCCGACACGAGGGCGGATCGGCTCGCACGGGCCAGAACCGCCGTCACCGCTTCCGCCCCGTGCACGGGGGCCAGCACGGCGCCCGCGAGCCCGCCACCGTCGGCGATCATGACCACGTCCGGTGCCATGACCTCCATCAGGTCCTGCAGTCGACCTGTGCCCAGTGCGGCCAGGAAGCGATCCATCACGGCTCGCTGTTCCGACGCACTGACCTGCACCCGGGGTCGACGAGCCATGACGTGGCCGCGGGCCCGCCGCGCGATCTGGCGCACCGAAGCCGGAGACTTGCCCACGGCCTCGGCGATGTCACCGTGCGGCATGTCGAATACCTCGCGGAGCACGAACACCGCCCGTTCCACCGGCGCGAGCGTTTCCAGCACTGTCAGCACCGCCATCGAGACGCTTTCCGCGAGCTGCACGTCCTCCGCAACATCCGGGCTGGTCAGCAGCGGTTCCGGCAGCCACTCGCCGACATAGTCCTCCCGGATGCGGGACAGCGTTCGCCGGCGGTTGAGTGCCTGCCGGGTGACGATCCGCACGAGATACGCGCGCGGATCGTGTACCCGCGACCGATCGACGTCCGCCCACCGCAGCCACGAATCCTGCAGCACGTCGTCCGCGTCGGTCGCCGAGCCGAGCATCTCGTAGGCGACCGTGAACAGCAGGCTGCGATGGGCGACGAATGGATCGGGTGTCATGCCCCGGACGCCGCAACGGCGGTATCGGAACGCTCGGCCAGCGGAATCTCGCAGCTGGCGGAATAACCCTGCGAAGTGATTCCGTGCGCCGTATTGGCCCGGCTCGCCATGTTGGCGAAGGCGATGAACGTGGTCAGCTCGACCAACGCCGCCGCACCGAGCTGCTCCAGCAGGCTCGCCGACATCTCGTCGGCGACGGTCGTCGGAGTGTTGGTCATCGCCTCGGCGTACTCCAGGACCGCCCGCTCCAGCGGGTCGAACACGTCCGTATGACGCCAGTTCGGCACCTGGCTGGCCTTGGTCAGATCGAGGTTCTGGTTCAGTGCCAGGAAGTAGTTGATGTCCAGGCACCAGCTGCAGCCGATCTGCGCCGCGACGGCCATGTGCGCGAACGTCTTGAGGCCCGCGTCGCACGCGGCCCACGCGGCCACCTTCGTCGCGTACTCCGAGTTGGCATCCGCCACAGGTGGGCTGTTGTACGACACCGCGATCGGCTCGGGTACGGACCCGAGCTGGTTGATCAGAGCGTCCCTGAGCTCGGCGGGGAGCTCTGCCTTCGGGATGCGTACCGCCATGCTGTCCTCCTGCGCGCTTCATCCGGTCATCCATGAGACACCGCGGAGCCCACGAATGTGACACCCGAGGCCGACGGCCGACGGGCACCTCAGGGGTTGCACGCGGTGCGTGACCGAGGATGGACGGTCACCCGTGACATTCGTGGAGACCGGATCCAAGTAGGTTTCGTGACCTGGTTCTCCCAGGGCCAGGGTTCGGGGTTCGAGTCCCTGACAGCGCGCCACCCACGAAGGCCCTGGCCAGCGGAAGCTGGTCAGGGCCTTCGCGCTTCGCGTCCACAGTGGTCCGGTGCGTGCTCCGGGCTCGGCCTCATCAGGCTCGGCGGCCCGCGCACAGGTTCATGGCCCGTGCATGGGTTCGGCGTCTACCGTCATCCGACGCCGTGTCCCCTCCCGTAGTCACCCCCGCAGGCGATGGACTTCAGAGCATCGTCACCGAGGCAGATCCACACCAGGCCCGCGCCGCCGGGGCGATCGGCGCCGGCGTCGACGTGCTTCTTTTCTGCCGGCAAACTGCCGCTCATCCCGCCTCCCCCACCACCGCGGTATCCCTTTGCCCAGGTAGATGCAACACCGGCGCGGGCGCCGTTCAGTGACAGCGAACGCTGGCCACAGCCCGGCTAGATTCGTTCGTGTTCGGATTTTCAACTGCCGATTCCGGGGCTACTCGGCGCACTTCGAGGATCAGCCACGTTCAGTTGGAGGCAGCACTCATGGACATGCGCTATCAAGACTTCTGTATGGCGGATCCGCTGTTCTACGAGCCGATCCGGGAGAATCACGGCGGAGTGCAGAGCCTGCTCACCGGCCGCGAGATACCAGCGGGTTGGATGGTTGCCGAGCAATCCGATTGGACGATGCTCGCGCCGGCGCAGGCCGAGATTCCGGCCCAGGGTTGGAAGATCCACGTCAGCGCCAAGCCCGACAATGCGGACGCCGTGCTCGACGTCGTGTGGGAATACTGCGTCCTGCGCCACATCCCGTTCAAGTTCGTGCCGAGCAAGGCCAAGGTCGTCGCGCGGAACTCGAAGTACGCCGACCGCAGTGGCAGCGGCAAGTTCGTGACGATCTACCCGGCCGGCAACGGACAGCTGCAACAGATCGTCGCCGACCTGCAGGAATCGCTCAGCGACCAGGACGGTCCCTACATCCTCAGCGACCTCCGCATCGGCCGTGGGCCGGTGTTCGTTCGTTATGGCGCCTTCGTCCCCCGCTTTCTGCGGACCGCCAACGGCGAGCCGGTGCACGCCATCGAAGGTCCGGACGGCACGCTCGAGGAGGACCGTCGCGAGCCCGCGTTCGCTCCGCCGGCGTGGGTGCAGACGCCGGAGTTCCTGGCTCCCCATCTCGCCGCGCGGGACAGCGACGAGGGCATCGACTTCCCTTTCACGATCGTCGAACCGCTGCATTTCTCCAACGGCGGCGGCATTTACAAGGCCATCGACAACCGCACCGATCAGGAAGTCATCCTCCGCGAAGGTCGGCCGTTCGCCGGGCTCGACGCCGCATCGCGCGACGCGGTCGAACGCGTCGGTCGAGAAGGCGAGATACTGCAACTGCTGACCGGTCTTCCCTGCGTCCCCGCCTTGTACGACCAGTTCACGTGTTGGGAGCACGCCTTCCTCGTCGAGGAGTTCATCCCGGGCAAGACGTTCGGCAAGGAAACGGTGCAGCGTTATCCGCTGATCCACCCGGACGCCGGCGAAGAGGTCATCGCGGAGTACACGACCTGGGCGCTGGCGACGTTGGACAAGATCCGCGCCGGGCTCGACCTCATCCACGAACGCGGTGTCGTGTTCGGTGACCTGCACCCGCACAACGTGCTGGTCCGGCCGGACGGCGAGGTGTGCTTCGTCGACTTCGAGATCAGCACGACCGACGTGACCGAGATGGTCGGCATGGGCGCCGCGGGATACATGGCGCCCTTGGACGTGACGGGGTTCGCGCGCGACGAGTACGCCATGGCGTGCATGCGGATGACCGCGTTCTTCCCGCTCAACGCGATCCTCCCGCTGGATCCCGGCAAGATCACCGACGTCGTGCGGGCGATCGGGGAACGGTTCCCGGTGCCGGAGGAGTTCCTGGCCACGATCCTGCGCGAGCTCGACCTGCCGGTCACCGCCCCCGTGCAGCCGGCCGAGCGGAGGGAGGCCGCGGCGCTGGTCGAGGCGCTCGACGCCGGCGAGGACGTCGTGGACCGGCTTTGCGAGTCCATCGCGGCGGGGATACTCGCCAGCGCTTCACCCGAGCGCACCGACCGGCTGTACCCGGCTGACATCAACGTCTTCCTCGAAGACCCGCTCAGCCTGGCCTGGGGTGCGGCAGGGGTCATGCACGCGCTGCACACGAGCGGTTTCGACGTGCCGGAAGAACACGTCGACTGGCTGTTGCAGGCGGTGGGTCGCGCCGGGCCCGATCATCCGATCGGCCTCTACAACGGCCTGCACGGGGTTGCTTACGCGTTGGAGCAGCTGGGCAGGCGGGATGCGGCGCTCGACGTGCTGGACCGCGTCCTCGACAGGCCGCTCGACCACCTCCCGACGGGCCTGCAGGGCGGTCTGGCCGGCATCGGCATGAACCTGCTGCATTTCTCGACCGTGACCGGCCGGAGCGACCTGACCGACACCATGGACAAGGTCGTGGACCGGCTCGCCGACATCGTGGAACGGCCGAGCGCGGTCGCCAACACGAGCCGGCAGAACGGCCTGATGCGAGGTGCGTCCGGACGGGCGCTGCTGTTCACCCGGCTCTTCGAGCACAGCGGTGACCAGCGGTTCCTCGACCTGGCCCGGCGCGAAATCGATCGCGACCTCGACGAATGCGTCGACGTGGCGGACGGCACCCTGCAGATGGACGAGGGCTTCCGGGTGATGCCTTACTTGGCGACCGGCAGCGCGGGGGTCGCCGTGGCGGCGGCGGAGTTCCTGAAGCACGAGCACGTCGAGCGCTTCGACAGCGCGATCGACCGCATCGGCCTCGCCGCCCAACCCGAGTTCGTGATCTGCCCGGGGCTCTTCAACGGCCGCTCGGGGCTGATCGGGCTGCTGACCCAGCTGAGGAGCTCAGGCGCCCGCCCGGCCGAGCGGCTCGACCCGATCATCGCGCGACTCGTGCGCAGGCTGGCGTGGCACGCCGTCTCGTACAAGGGGCACGTGGCATTCCCCGGGGAGCCGCTGCTGCGGCTCTCGATGGACGTCGCGACCGGCTCCGCGGGGGTGCTGATGGCGCTTCGCGCCAGCCAGGGATCTGCGCTCGCCCTGCCGGGGCTCGCACCGGCCGTCCGGCCGGAGCGCGCCGTTCTCGCCGGGTGACCTGGGACCACCGCACGAATCGGAACCAACGAAGGAGGTGAACGAATGAAGCTCATCCTGGAAATGCAGGCGATGCGTGACACGCCGGCTGCGGCCGACCTGAAGATCAGTGTCTTCAGCGTGGCTTTCTGCCCGAGCTCGGCGAGCATCTTCGCTTGTTGAGCCTCCAGCCCCATCAACACGAAAGGATGAAAAGGATGCGGACCGTACTCGACCTGCAATCCGACACGCGTCTCGCGGCAAACGGAAGCGACATGCTCAGCGCGTTCAGTCTCAGCTTCTGCGGGAGCACCGCGAGCCTCGTGCTGTGCCACGCCGACGAGAAGGAGTGAGGAATGAACAGCATCCTCAAGCTGCAAGAGCTCGACAACCGGGCCTCGGAGCGGACCATCAGCACCGCGACGATCATCTTCTGCGCCAGCGGGGCCAGCTTGGTCCTGTGCGCCCGACCGGCCGAGTGAGCGGGGCGGCCAGATGAACAAGGTACTCGACCTGCAGTCCCTGCAGTCCGGGTCGGGCGCCCGGCCCGAGTGGAGCGCGATCAGCATCGTCGGCTGCATCAGCTCGATCTCGACGTCGCTCTGCCTGGTACCCGTCTTCGACTGACACATCCAGCTCGTCCCTAGATAGGAGAACTCCATGAAGCAGTTGCTCGATCTCCAGACGCGCCGGATGTCGGCCGTCGAGCCCATGATCAGCGCGTTCAGCGTGGCCCTGTGCGGAAGCACGCTCAGCCTGATCCCCACGCTCTGCGCCAAGGACGGCGACTGATCCGGTGTCGCCGGCTCCAGCGCCTGCCGCATCGATCTCGAAAGGAGGTGAATCGTTGTGAACCAGATCCTTCAGCTCCAGACCATGGACTCCGCGCCTCGCGCGGCCGGTGGTCCTGACAACCCTTTCAGCACCTTCAGCCTCACGGTTGTCTGCCTGACGAGCACGATCAGCATCGTGGCCTGCGTTCCGTAAGTAGGAAAGTACCGGATCGCTGTGCGATGACCCAGGCTCCCGTCATTACACAGCGGTCCGGTATCACGAGAACAAGGAAGGAACGTAGTGATGACCCGCATTCTGCGTCTGCAGGGGATGTCGAGCGAGACGTCGAGCACTCCGGCCGCAGCCGCGTCGCTGCACAGCCTCTTGTGCCTGCCGAGCGTTTTGAGCTTCGTGTTGTGCTGACCGATCCGACCCACTACGAGCTCGAGGAGGTGAACAAATGCGTCGGATCCTGATGCTGCAGGACATGGCACCGAGCGGGATGCACGTCAACGGCGGCGACCAGCCCGTCAGCACGGTGAGCCTCGGCCCGCCCTGCGTGCACAGCGCCCTCAGCCTGTCGTTCTGCCTGCCCTAGGCCAGGCCCGCACGTCGGTGTGGCGTGGCCTGTCGTTGCGGCCACGCCACACCGTTTCACCGGTTCAGGAAGTAGGTCGTGGTGCGCGAGAACAAGCAGGCCGGACGGCTGGTGCGCAGGTCCGTCGCCGCCGGGCGGTGGTACACCGTGGCGACGGCGGCGGCCAGCGTCATCGGCGGGCTGCTCGCCTTCGCACTGCCGGGTGCGCTGGCCGCGGCCGTGGACGGCGCCGTGCGTGGGAGCGTCGGGACGGCCGCCGTCGTCGGGCTGGCGCTGCTGCTCGTCGGGCTGGTCGTGACCGAGGTGGGCGGGCAGTACACCGCGACGCTCGGCGCCGCCGCGATCACGCTCTCGCTGCGCCGTCGCCTGCTCACCCACCTCGTGCGCGCAGGCGTCGCGGCGACAGCGCGGTTCCATACCGGCGACGCGGTCAGCCGCATCACCGCGAACGCGGGTGAGGTGGCGGGCGGGCTCGCTGCGATGACGGCCGTGCTCTCCATGACGATCGCGGCCGCGGGTGGGGTGGTGGGGCTGTTCCTGCTCAACCCGTGGACGGTGTTGGTGGTCGGGTGCGCGGTTGCGGCGGGCTGGGTGGTGGCGCGTCGTTTCGTCGCCGACACGACGTCGCTGATGACCGGCTACCTGACCGCGCACGGGACGATCGCAACGGGCGCGGTCGGTGCGCTGAGCGGCATCCGCACGATCCGCAGCGCGGGCGCCGTCGACCGCGAGGTCCGTCGGGTGCTCGCGCCCGTCACGATCCTGTCCACGAACGGAACCCGGTTCTGGATCGCGCAGGGCCGGGTGAGCTGGCAGCTGGCGCTGCTGATGCCAGCCGTCGAGTTCGGGGTGCTCGCGATCGTCGGCATGGACGTCGCGAGCGGCCGGCTCGGCCCGGGTGCGCTGCTCGCAGCCGCGGGTTACGCGGCGATGGCGCTCGGCGTGCTCGGCCAGGCGCAGGTCGCCGCCATGCTGGTGCGGGCGCGAGCGGGTGCGCACCGGATGCTCGACGTGCTCGACCTGCCCGCGATGGCAGCCGGTGAACAACAAGCCGGCGCGGGCCCAGGCACCGTGGTGGTCAGCGGGGTCACCGTGCTCGACGGCGGGCGGACCGTGCTCGACGGGGTCGACCTCATCGTTCCCGGTGGCAGCTCGTTGGCCGTCGTCGGCGCCGCGGACTCCGGCAAGTCGGCTCTCGCGGCGGTGGTCGGCCGCGTGGTGGACCCCGGAGCGGGGGTCGTCTCCATCGACGGGGCGGACCTGCGCGATGTCGCCGACGACGCGCTGGCGGACCTGGTGTGCACGGCGTTCGAACGCCCGAACCTGATCGGCGCCTCGATCGCCGACGCGCTGCGGTTCGGGTCCGGCACCGTCACCGACGCCGACATGTCACGCGGGGCGTGCGCCGCACGGGCCGACGAGTTCGTCCGCAGGCTGCCCAGCGGCTACGCGACGGCGCTGCTCGACGCACCGCTGTCCGGTGGGGAGCTGCAGCGCCTCGGCCTGGCGAGGGCGTTCGCCCGGCCGGCCAGGGTGCTGGTGCTCGACGACGCGATGTCGAGCCTCGACACGGTGACCGAGGTGCACGTCAGCCGCGCGGTGACCGAAGGCAGAGCGGGCCGGACCACGGTCGTCGTCGGGTACCGCGCGGGCACCGCCGCACGGTGCGACCGGGTGGCATGGCTGGAGCGCGGGCGGATCCGACGCGTTGCTCCCCACATCGAGCTGTGGTCGGACCCCGACTACCGGGCGCTGTTCACCGCATCGGCCTTCACCGCATCGGCAGGGCCGAGCGCATGACCGGCCCGGACGTGCTCCCGCGGGGTGCGACCCGCCGCGTTCTGACCGACCAGCTGCGTGGACGGCGCACGGTCTTCGTCCGGATCGCGGGGTGGTCGGTCCTGGAGGCGTTGCCCGCGCTGACCACCGGTGTTGCGCTGGCGAACGCGATCGACGAGGGCTTCGGCCGGAACCGGCCGCTCGTCGGGTTCGCCCACCTGGCGCTGCTCGCGGTCGCGTACGTGGTCTCCGGCCAGGCCACCCGGCGGATCTACCCGCTCATCGGCGCGGTGGTGGAACCCGTCCGCGACGGGTTGGTGGAGCGGGTCGTCACGGGGATGCTCGTCCGCGCGGGATCCGGACGCGCGGTTGTCGACGCGTCCGCGGTGAGCCGCATGACCCAGCAGGTCGAGACCGTCCGCGACGTGCTGGCGGGGCTCCTGCTCATCGCGCGCCGCACGGTCTTCGGCGTCGTCGCGGCCGTCATCGGGCTGGCCGCGCTGGGCAGCTCGCTGCTGGCCCCGGTGCTGCCGCCGCTCGGTGCGGCGCTGGTGATCTTCGCCATGCTCGTGCCTGCCCAGCTGCGCCGCCAGCGCGCGCAGGTGATGTGCGACGAGCAGGTCGCCGGCACGACCGGCCAGATGATCACCGGCCTGCGCGACGTCGTCGCGTTCCGCGCGCAGCACCACGTCATCGCACTCGGCGACCGCACGTTCGCCCAGCAGCTGTCGGCCGTGCGTGCGCTGGCGGGAACGACCGCGGCCCGCACGGCCACCGTCGCCGTCGGCGCCTACCTGCCGGTCGTGCTGCTCCTGCTCGCGACCCCGAGCCTGCTGCAGCAAGGGGTGACCGCGGGTGCGGTCGTCGGGGCGATCACCTACGTGATCAGGACGCTCGAACCCACGCTCAGATCGCTCACGCTCACCATCGGTGGCTCGGCGCTGCGGATGGCGGTCGCGCTGCGCCGGATCGCCGAGATGTCCGTCGTGTCCGGATCGCCGCCCGCACCACCCGTCGTGGCGCCGGCGCCGGCCGGCGTCGACATCCACCTGCGGGACGTGACGTTCCGGTACGGACCGGACGTCGAACCGGTCCTGCAGGGGTTGGACCTGCGGATCGGCGCAGGCAGCCACTGGGCGGTCGTCGGGCCGAGCGGCATCGGCAAGTCCACGCTGGCCGGGCTGCTCGGCGGGCTCGAGGAGCCCCAGCACGGCGAGGTGCTGCTCGGTGGTTCGCCGCTGGCCCGCCACCACCGCCTGGTCACGCTCGTGCCGCAGGAGTCCTACGTCTTCGCCGGATCCCTGCGGGACAACCTCTGCTACCTCCGCCCGGACGCCGCAGAGGCGGACCTGCATCGCGTGGTGCACGAGCTCGACGCGGGCCCGCTCGTCGCGCGCTGCGGGGGGTACGACGCCCAGCTGATGCCGGGCGCGCTCGACGCCGCCGAGCGGCAGCTGATCGCGCTCGTGCGGGCGCACCTCTCGACCGCGCCGGTGATCGTGCTCGACGAGGCGACCTGCCATCTCGACCCGACCGCGGAAGCCGCGGTCGAGCGGGTGTTCGCGGCGCGGGAGGGCACGCTCGTCGTGATCGCGCACCGGATGAGCTCCGCGCGGCGGGCGGACCACGTCCTGCTGATGGACGGTGATGTGGTCGCCGCCGGGACCCACCAGTCGCTGCTGGCGAGCTCGGTGACCTACGCCGAGCTCGTCGGCTGGTGGGAGAACCGGCCGTCGCAACGGGAGGATGTCGCCCGTGCCAGCGTCTGACTCCCCATCGTCCCAGCCGTCCCGGCCGATCCGGGCCGGCGACGCGGAGCGCGAGGACACCGCCCGCCAACTGCACGACGCGTTCGTCGAGGGCCGGTTGACGGTCGACGAGTTCTCCGAGCGGATGCGGATCGCGGCAGGCGCGCTGCACCGGGGCGATCTCGCGGACCTGCTGGCCGATCTGCCCGGCACCGAGCTGCTGGCGCTCGACGCTCCGCGCTCGACCGAGGTGGCGACCGGCCGCGGTTCCGACGTCGCCATGGGGGCGGGCTGGCTGGTGCCCTCGACGGTGGTCGTGCAACGGCTGATCGGTGACACCGTTCTCGACCTCGCCGCGGCCAGGCTCACCAGGGTGCTGACGCACGTGCGCGTCGACGTGCGGGTCGGCAACCTGCTGATGATCGTCGCGCCGGACACCGGTGTGGACACGGCCGGTCTGCGGGTCCGCGTCGGAGGGGTGCGCCACCAGCGCGGTTCGGGCTCGACCGCGCAGGTCCACCACATCGTCGTCACCGGCCAGGTGGGCGCGGGGATCGTGCGGGTGATGCGCCCCGATGCGGTCTTCGCCCGGCTGCACCGGCGCACATCCGGCAGGCGCACCTCTGGCCGGCGAACCACCGATTGAACGGAGATGGATGTGCTGTCCGGAGCGCTCGAGGCCGATGTGCCGACCGGGGTGGAGCGAGCAACGCTGGCCAACGGGCTGAGGGTCGTGGTCCTGCCCGGCCCGCCGTCTTCCGCGGTCGGGCTCGCACTCCACTACGACGTCGGGACGCGCAACGAGGTGCCGAGCCGCACGGGGTTCGCGCACCTGTTCGAGCACCTGATGTTCCAGGGCACCGAACGGGTCGGCCAGCGTGAGTTCGCCTACGCCGTGGAGTCGGCCGGCGGCAGCTACAACGGGAGCACCGCGTCCGACTACACGAGCTACCACGTCGTCATGCCGGCCAGCGGGCTGGAACGGGGGCTGTTCCTGCTCGCCGACCAGATGGCCGGCCCGATGCTGACCGAGCAGAACCTGGCCAACCAGATCGACGTGGTGAAGGAAGAGGTGCTCGGCAAGATCCTCGACGTGCCGCTCGGCGGCTTCCCCACGTTCGAGATGCCGGGCGCCCTGTTCTCCAGTTTCCCCAATGCGCACAACGGTTTCGGCTCGTTCGGGGATCTCGACGCCGCGACGCTCGCGGATGCGGCGCAGTTCTTCGAAACCCACTACGCACCGGCCAACGCCGTTCTGTGCATCGCCGGCGCGGCGGACCGTGGCAGGGCGTTCGGATTGGCCGAGCGCCATTTCGGCCCGCTACCGGCGCGACCGGCACCGCAGCGGCCCGATCTCGACGAACCACGCCCGGCGGCGGAACGCCGGGTCGTCCGGACCGATCGGCGCTCGCCGGTGGACGCGGTCGGGGTCGGCTGGCGCGTCCCCGACCCGGCCGATCTCGCCGAGTACCTGCCGTACGTGCTGCTCGCGGACATGCTCGGGGACGGCCCGACGTCGCGCCTGCACCGGCGGCTCGTCGAGTCGTCCGGGGCCGCCATCCATGTCGGCTGCCGGACCGAGCTGCTGGGGGGCACGTTCATGACCCGCCACCCCTCCGCGTTCGTCGTCGACGCGTTGGTCGCCTCCGGATCCCGGCCCGACGACGTGGTGGCGCTGATCGAGGACGAGCTCACCCGGATCGCCGAGGAGGGCTGCTCCGACGGCGAGCTCGCCCGGCTGATCAGGTGGGGCACGGTCAAGAACCTCTCCCAGCAGGGGTCGCCGCTGGAGCTGGCGTTCTCGGCCGCGGGCCACGAGATCGTGCACGGCAGGGCGGAGCTGGGATCCGAGCTGCCGTGGTTGCTCGAGGGCGTATCGGGAGAGGACCTCCGGGTTGCCGCGGCGTCGTTGGCCGCTCGGCGCGACGCCACCGTGGTGATCGAGGGGAGCAAATCGTGAACGCCGACCTGCTGGTGCCGCCGCTGGAGAGCGAGGCGGAGCTGCCGGGGATCGTGACCGCGACACACCGGACCGGGTACGGGCTCACGGTGCTCGCGTGCCAGATGCGATCGCCGTTGACGCAGGTCAGGCTGCGGGTGCCGTGGGCCGACCTGGACGCGGACGAGTTCGCCACGGCGACCGTGCTCGGCCGGACGCTGCTCGCGGGAACCTTCACCCGCAGTGGTCGGCGACTCGCGGAGGACCTGCAGACGCTCGGGGCAAAGGTCGAGGTCGCCGTCGAGGGCGAACACCTGCTCGTCGCGGCAGCGTGCGTCCCGTCCGGGCTCGACGAGCTGCTGGCGACCCTCGCCGAGGTGCTCTCGTCAGCGGCGCACCCGGCCACCGACGTGCTGCGCGAGCGGCGCCACCTGGCCTACGAGGTGGACGTCGCGATGGCGCGACCGGACACCGCAGCCCATGTCGTGGCCTTGCGCCACCGGTTCGGCGGAGATCCCTACTCCAACGTGCTGGCCGCGCCCGAGGCGCTGCGCGAGGTGACGGCGCCGCACCTGCACACGCTCCAGCGGGAACGGCTCGCGTGGACCCGCGCGAGCCTCGTCGTGCTCTGCTCCGCACCCAGCGAAGCCACCCTCGACGTCGCGCTGCGCCACTTCGAGGAGCTCCCGGTCGCCGGGGCGGCACAGCGGTCGACCCCGCTCGTGAGCGAGGCAGCACCCGCGGCGCTGCTCGTGCCGCGCGAAGGGGCCATGCAGGCCACGTTGGTCGTGATGACCCGCGCGGTGCGTCGGCCGGACCCGCTGTACGCCGCAGCCGAGCTGGCCAACCTCGGGTTCGGCGGGTACTTCTCGTCGCGCCTGGTGTCGGTGCTCCGCGAGGAGAGGGGCTATTCCTACGCCCCGTCGAGCCGGCTGGTGTCGGTGCCGCGGGCCGCGTACACGCTGACGACGGCATCGGTGTCGGCCGCTGTTGCCGCGGACGCTCTGGAGGTCGTGCTCGAGGAGTTCGGACGGCTCCGATCGGCCCCGTTCGACCGCGCCGAGCTGGCGGCCGTGCGGGCGTTCGCGGTGGGCAGCATGGCCATGCGGTTCGCCCGCAGCAGCGCGCTGGCTCCCGAGCTCTCGGCGGTCCTGGCAGAGTGCCTGCCACCGCAATGGCTGGCGGAGCACTACGCGAGGTTGCGGGAGGCGACGCCCGACCAGCTCCGGGATGTGGTCGACACCGTGCTCGACCCCGCCGGAACGACCGTCGTGGTGGCGGGTGACCCCGATGTCATCGGTTCGCGGCTGCACGCGACGCAGCCCGTGGTGACGGTGCCTACCTCGACGAGCAGGAACCGGTGGCCGTGATGCCGCAACGAGCGGCAAGAATCTTCAAGATCCTGTCAACCTGACGGACCCCCCTGCGCAACTAACAGTCACTCACGCGGCTAGGCGTGGGGTGGGGTCGTGGCGGGGGCCAGGTGGACGAGCAGCGCGATTCGTACGGTCCGGCTCGGGTGCGGTTGCAGCCCACCGTGCCCTGCGTACCGCCGCTCGCACGGGTCTGCCTACCGTCGCGGTCGAAAACGTATTCGCCGGCTCGGCCGAAAACGTCGGAGCAGATCGGAGAATTCGTTTCCGAATCGACCGACTAACCATTCCTGAAAGAAGTCGCCAACCGACCTCGGCGGAGACCGCGAGGTCGGGATCGACGATGCCAGAAAGGCACTACCAGTTCCGGTTTCAGATCTCAAGGTTTTCTCAAGATCGGCTGTGAGTCGTTCTGCACTCGCCGGTCGGTAGCTATGCTGCTGATGCTGCCAGTCGCGGATCACCACCTGTCGTCATTCTTGAAATCGCTGGTGAGATCGCGCCGTGCTCAAGATCGACAGCTTCGGGGGAGGCTTCACGTGAACGGTAGAAGCAGCTGGCTCGGTGAGCTCGTTCGAGGTCGCAGGCGCGATCTGGATCTGCAGCAAGCGGTATTGGCCGATCGGGCCGGGCTGTCGCTGAGAGGTCTGCGCGACATCGAGGCGGGGCGCGTGAGCCGCCCCCGGGCGGAATCGATGCGACGGCTGGCGGAGGCGCTCATGCTGCAGCCCGATCAATTCGTCGAAGCGGTGGATGACGCACTTCTCCCGACCGGCGCCGAACTTCGCATCACGGCACTCGGCCCATTGTTGGTCCGATTCGGCGACGTGGATGCGCGGATCGGGTCCGAGCACCAGCGTCTGCTGCTGGGGTTGCTGGTGCTGAACGCGAACCACGTCGTCTCGCTCGACGAGATCGTCGAGCACCTGTGGACCCAGGGTCCGCCGACCACGTATCGAGCAATGCTCCAGACCCACCTCGCGCGACTTCGTCGGCTGCTGGGCGGTCCCGCCGGCGAGGTACGCATCACGTGGGCGGGGTCCGGGTACGTGCTGGAGGCCGGACCGGCGCAACTCGACGTGTTGGAGTTCGACGAGCGCGTCCTCAACGGGACGGCCGCGTGGCTCGCAGGCAACCGCGGCCGGGCGATGAGCGAGCTCGGCAGCGCGCTCGACCTGTGGCACGGGCCGGCGATCGCCGGTGTCGGCGGCCTGCTCGACAACCACCCGTCGGCCATCGCGTTGAGCCGTCGACGTGCGGCGATCTGCGTGACATACGCCGAGGTGGCCATGGCTGCGGGCGACCACCGGGAGGCAGCGCGTCGGTTGCGCGCCGTGGCGCACGCGGACCCCTTCGACGAGGTGGTGCACGAGCTGCTGATGCGCGCACTCGCCGGTGCGGGGCGCCGGGCGGAGGCTCTTGCCGTGTTCACGGACCTGCGCGACCAGATGGTGGAGCAGCTCGGCATCGAGCCTGGTGAGCAGCTGCGACAGGCCTACATGGACGTGCTGGCCGACACCGGCCCGCACAGGTCGGTCGCCATCGCGTCGTAGCAGCGCCGGCCGCATTCCCGGCAACGGATCGCGCGTCCGTGAACGTGTCAGACGACGTATCGGTTCACCCGTTGAGACCAGCGTTTCGCCGTGGTGTCGTGCGTCACATACTGGTAGACAGAGATCGACGGGTACTCCGGATGGCCGCATCAGTGCACGACTACATGGAGTGGCTGTCCGAATCTGTGGCTCGACATCGGGGGGTGCCATGGTCTGTCGAACATTTCGGGACGGTCCTCGTCGACGGTTGCGCCACGGTCCCGGTGCTCGGACCGAGCACTAGGACGATGGGATGGAGTTCCGACTTCTGGGTCCCGTCGAAGTGGCCACGAAGGAAACGGTTTCCGGTGCGCTCGAACCCAAGCCCAGGACTCTGCTTGCGTTGCTGATGTGCAACGCCGGGGTCAGCGTGTCGGTGGGCGACATCACTATGTCGGTGTGGGGAGAGTGGGCGCCGGCCAGCCGACAGTCCGTCTATGTCTGTGTCTCGCAATTGCGCAGAATGCTGGGGCAGGTGGCCGGTGATGCCCACATTGCGCGACAGATGTTGTTGCGATCCGCCGGCGGCTACGCCCTCGATGTGGACAGGACGGCGGTGGACCTGTTCGTCGTCGAAGACATCGTGGCGCGCGGCCGGTCGTTCGCCAGATCCGGCGAGCTGGAGGCGAGCGTGGCGGCGTTCAGCGAGGCACTGTCCCTGTGGCGCGGCACCGCACTGGGCGGGACACAGGGCGATTGGGCGGCGGGCAAGCGCACCTCGCTGGAGAACTTCCGCTTGACCGTGCTGGAGGAGCGGATCGAGTCCCAGCTGGCGATGGGGCGAAGCCACGAGCTCCTGGACGAGCTGACAGCGCTCGTCGATGGCGCTCCACTGCGCGAACGGTTGCGCGGGCAGTTGATGATCGCCCTCGGTCAGGTCGGGCGGCGGGTGGAGGCATTGGACCGCTATCACGACGGCCGGCGCCTGCTCGGCCGGTCCGGCGTCGGTCCCGGCGCCGCGCTGCGCGCGGTGTACCAGCGGCTGCTGGAGATGGATCCGACGGCTTCGGGATGAGGTAGGCGGCCACCCGCGCACGTGGCGCCGCACTGTTAGGGTCTGGTCGGCCATCTGACCAAACCCTGCTCCCCCGGCATGGAGAGATATGAGAATCGTCGCAGCAGCCGCCGACCACCTGCTCCAGAGGTTCGTGCCCGTCGCCTCCGCCGCGGCAGCAGAGTGCACGTGGGGCCCCTGGAACCCCCGAGTGTGCTACTGCTCGGGAGGCAAGAGCTACTACCAGTCCTGCCGGACCTGCTTCACCGGCACAGAGCTCCGGATGCAATGCACGCCGTGCAAAACGGATGGCTCGCCCTGCATGTGACAGCAACCCATCAGCCGGCGGCCAGCACCGCAGCTGTTGATCGTGATCATGTCTCGGGTCGGGTTCTGCAGTGTCGACAACGACGTTTTGGCTGTTGTTAGCGCTCACAAACCGCCAGAACGTCGTTGTCGACGGTCTTCCCGGCGGTGCGCGGGTGACGGGCACGCCGGTTGGGTGACCTCGCAGACCTCGTGGTGTCCTCGCAGAGGTTGTGCGGTCTGCGACGACACAGCTGGGTCTGCGCGGTGCGAGAATCCGTCCTTAGACGGCAGGAAATACGCTCTTCACCCAACCCGGCGGCCTAGCACGGCCGCAAGGCCATCCTGCAGGTCCTTGACGAAGTAGCCGGGCACTTCCAGCGACGGGAAGTGTCCCCCGGCCTCAGGGGCCTGCCAACGGACGATCTGCCGGTACCGCTGCTGCGCCCAAGGACGCGGGCACTTCTCGATGTCGCGGGGATAGATGCTGATGGCGGCCGGGACGTCGACCCGGAGGTCGGGGTCGAGGGAGTTGTGGCTCTCGTAGTAGATGCGGGCTGCCGATGCACCGCTCCGCGTCAGCCAGTACAGGGTGACGTCGTCGAGGATCCGGTCCCTGGAGATCGTCTCGAACGGGCTGTCCTCGGTGTCGGTCCACTCGGCGAACTTGTCGAGGATCCAGGCGAGGAGCCCGACCGGTGAGTCGACGAGCGAGTACCCGATGGTCTGCGGCCGGGTCGCCTGCTGCTTCGCGTACGCCTCGCGGTGGCGCCAGAAATGGCGGGTCTGCTCGGTCCACTCGCGCTCGGCCGGCGTCAGCCCGTCCGTCGACAACCCGGGCGGCGCCTGCGCCAACGTCGTGTGGATGCCGAGGACGTGCGCCGGGAACCTGCTCCCGAGGATCGTGGTGATCACACCTCCCCAGTCGCCGCCGTGGGCCACGAACCTGCCGTAGCCGAGCTCGCCCATCAGCTCCACCCACGCAGCCGCGATCTTCTCGGTTCCCCACCCGGTGGTCGCCGGCTTGTCGCTGTAGCCGAAGCCCGGCAACGACGGGACCACCACGTGGAACGCCGGCGCGTCGGCGTCCTCCGGATCCGCCAGCTCGTCGACGACGTCGACGAACTCCGCGACGCTGCCCGGCCAACCGTGCGTCAAGATCAGCGGAGTCGCGTCCGCGCGCGCCGATCGGCGGTGCAGGAAGTGGATCCCCAAACCGTCGATGGTCGTGCGGAACTGGCCGATCTCGTCGAGGCGCGCTTCGAACGTCCGCCAGTCGTACCCGGTGCGCCAGTGGTCCACGAGATCGACGAGGTCGGCGAGCGGGACGCCCTGATCCCATCGGCGCGGGTCGGGCGCAGCGCGGTGAACCGTTTCGGCTTCCGGTAGCCGCGCGGCGTCCAGTCGTGCGCGCAGATCGTCGAGTTCGGAGTCGGTTGCGTGGGCTTCGAATGCCTGCATGTCGCTGGTCGCCTCCCTGTGGTTGTGGAACCAGCTAAGACGGTTCTAACAGGCGTCGCTGCCGGTGCGCAACCTGCTAAGGTGGTTCCGTGCACGTCAAGCCACCCGACTTCCGGCTCGGCAGCGTGCTGGCGACCAGCTTCACCGCGACTCTCACGGAGCGCCGTGGCGACGCCGTGGAGCGCATCCCCACGCCGCAGCGGCTCGTCGACTGGCTGGCGGTGAGCGGCCTCGCCGTCGAGTCCTGCACCACCGCCCAGCTCGAACTCGCTCGGGAGCTGCGGGAGGCGATCCACGCAGCCGCGACAGCAGCCGCGACCCACAACCCGCTCCCTGCGACCGCTGTCCAGGTCATCAACGACCGCAGCGCTCAGGGTGGAGCCGCCGCCGTCCTGACGCCCGAGAACACCCGGCAATGGCTGCTCAGCTCGGCATCCCCCGTGGAAGACGCGCTAGGTGTGATCGCCGCCGACGCGATCAGCATCATCGCGGGGGAACGCGACGGAAAGCTGGCCCTCTGTGCGTCGCCGACCTGCCGGGCCGCCTTCTTCGACACCAGTCAGAGCCGCAGCCGCAAGTGGTGCGACATGAACACGTGCGGGAACCGGCAGAAGAAGGCGCGCTTCAACGCCAACCAGCGCAGAACTCGCAGCGCAGCGCCGTAGCGATCAAGCCTTGACCGCGCGCAGCGCCACAGCTTCCAGCGCCAGCTCTTTCCGGTCGACGAGGTCGAAGCCCGCCTCCGCGAGCAGCGCGCGGTAGTGGCTCTCCGTGCGCTCCCGACCGCCGACGTTGCAGAGCATGTGGACGTCCCACGCGGCAGCGAGCGAATCGGAGTCGTCCTCGGGCAGCAGTCGCTCCACGACGAGCAAGGTGGCGTGCGCGGGCATCGACTCCGCGCACCTGCGCAGGATTGTCAGGCAGGTGGTGTCGTCCCAGTCGTGCAGCACACGGGAGAGGACGTAGACGTCGCCGCCGGGCGGCACCGTCTCGGTGAAGTCGCCCGCGACCAGCGTGCACCGGTCCGCGCAGCCGGCGTCGTCCGTCGTGGACCGCGCCGCGTCGAGGACGTGCTCGCGTTCGAGCAGGACCCCCCGCAGGTGCGGGTGCGCCTGAAGGATCTTGCCCAGCAGCACACCGTTGCCGCCCGCGACGTCGACGACAACCCGCGCCGCCGAGAAGTCGAGCGCCGTGGCCAGCTCGCCGAACATCGCCGCGCTCGCCGCCATGCCCCGGTCGAACATGTCGGCCCGCTCCGGGTCGGCCGCGAAGTACGGGAAGTGGTGCGCGCCGAAGACCCGTTCGAACGACTCCCGACCGGTGCGCACGGCCTCGTCGAGCCGACCGAACGACTCGTAGAACGCTCCGCCGTAGAGCAGCGCCAGCGGGTGCAGCGAGCCGGCGACGTCACTGCGCAGCAGCGCCCCGATTTCGGTGAGCCCGAATCCTGGCCCCGACCTGCGGACGACGCCGAGGGTCGCCAGGTAGCGCAGCAGCCGCGCGAGGCTGTCCGCATCGGCGCCGGTGGCGAGGGCGAGCCGATCGACCGTGCCGACGCCAGCCGCGAGGCGGTCCGGCAGCCGCAGCTCGGCGGCAACCTTGATCGCCTGGGTCGCCCACGCGCCGGTCATCAGCCGCAGCAGCTGCTCCGGCGCTCGTTGCGGGCGCCCGACGTGCTCGGCCAGCGCCTCGGGGAAGTGCCCCCGGCTGATCAGCTCGAGCCTGCGGTGCGCCGGATCGGCCCCGGACGCCCCGCGGAAATACAGGACGGTCGCATCCTCGTGGACGTTGTAACCGCCGCCGTCCACGCTCATCCGGCCGCGCCGGGTCAGCAGGTGGCTCAACCCGTCGAGCACCACGGAATCGGGTTCGACGACCTCCAGCGCGAGGTGCGACTCGTGGTTCTCCGCCTGCTCGTCCACCGCGATCCACGCCAGCTCCGGCGGGGTGATCAGGGCGAAGATCTCGATCGAGCACGGCCTGCCGTTGCGGTCGCGCACCGCGGCGTGCGCGATCACCACGTCGAGGTCGGCGAGCCCGTACCGCTCGCACAACCGGCCGCGCACGACGACGCTCGGGTTCACGCGTTCGATCCGGAGACCGAGTGCCGCGACGCCCTCGTGCAGCTCCCCGATCGAACCGGGGAACACCAGCAGCGCGGCGTGGTTCAACCGGCTGTGCGCAGCGAGCGACGCCCGCTCGGTAGGGCTGAGCGCGGGCAGTGCTGCGGCGACGACCGAACCGGTGTCGTTCGTGCTGATCAGTTCGACGGCGGCGCGCACGCGTGCGGCGTCGGCGGCTGACAGGCCGGCGCTGCCGGTGGACGTAGGGTCGGGTGCGATGCCGGTGGATGTGACGTTCACGAACGCTCCCTGGGATCCGGAGGCGCACGTGGTCGCGGCGGCGCCGCCGCGGATCCTTGCATTCTTGCAAGCTTTCAGCAATCAGCTCTCTTACCAGTCAACGCAGCGTGATTCGATGAAAACTCTGAGTGTCTGGAATATAACTGAACAGACGCCCTACCATCGGATAGGTTTCGATACCGTCATATCGTCGGAGCCTCCGCGAGCGAGAGGCTGTTCCCGTCCGGGTCGAGCACGACGACGTGCCGGACGCCGTTTCCGTAGGTCTCGACCGGTTCATGGCCGATGCCGTTCGCGGCCAGGCGGGCCAGGATCCCGTCGAGGTCGGTCACGCCCAGCGTGATCATGGCCCGCCCGACCGCTTCCGCTCGCACGTCCCGGTCGTCCACGACGACCCACGCGTTCTCACCGACCTGCCAGAGGTACTCGTCACCGATGACCTCGTCCGCCCGTTTGCCGAAGAACGCCTCGAACCACACCACCGCCGCGGCCCGGTTGCTCACTGCCATCACGCTGTACAGATCCACGTCCACCCACTCCTCTCGGCCATCTCGGACGTTTCGACGTCCTCCCCGGACGGAACTCATCGGTCAAGCACGCGGCTCGCTGAGCCGGGCCGCGGCGTCGGAGATCGCATCCTGCACCGCGGCCACCCGATCGGCGAGCAGGCCGACGGCGCCGACCGCACGTCCGACCGGGTCGTCGCCGCTCCCCCCGAGCGCCGCGGCGCGCAGGAACCCGGCTTTGACCTCGTCCCACCGCTGCGCCTGCTCCGGGGTCAGCCGCCCGCGGAGCTCGGCCAGCTTCAACAGGTTCGCCTCCGCGTCGGAGGTCAGGGTCTGCGCCTCGCCGCGGTAGTGGTCGTCGACGAGCGCGTCCAGCTCGGCGTCGTTCATCACCGGGACGATGCGGGCGGCCAGCTTGTTCATGTTCCGGTAGGAGCCCTGCAGCCGGAACGGCGGCTCGGTGCGGGAGGAGTCGGCCTGCGCGGCCGAGGCGATGTAGGCCTCGTTGACGGTGAGGACGATCCGCTGCACTCGCCGCAGCTTCCGCAGGACCGCGAGCACCTGCTGCAGCTCGACGGCCGAGAGCGGGTGCGCGAGCTGGTCGGGCCGTGCGCCCGGGTCGTCGTCCGCCATCCGGACGAGCAGCTCGACGTCGTGACGATCGGCGCTGGACAGCGGTGCCAGCACGGGGTTCGAGGTCAGAGCGTTCTCCACGTAGCTGAGCGCGAACAGCTCGTCCTTCCCCGAGAGCACGTCGCCGAGGTTCCACACGTCGGCCCGGTTGGCCAGCATGTCGGGGATCCGGAACCGGTGGCCGTGCTCTGTGTAGGGGTTGCCGGCCATGCACACCGCGAAGCGCTTGCCACGCAGGTCGTAGGTCCGGGTGCCACCGCCCCACACCCCCTCCATCCGTCGCTGCGCGTCGCACAGCGAGATGAACTTCTGCAGCAGCTCCGGCGAGGTGTGCTGGATGTCGTCGAGGTAGAGAAGCACGTTGTTGCCCATCTCGAGCGCGAAGGAGATCTTCTCGACCTCCTGGCGCGCGGTCGCGTTCGGCGCCTCGGCGGGGTCGAGCGAGGTCACCCCGTGCCCCAGGGCGGGGCCGTTGACCTTGACGAACACCATGCCGAGCCGGTTGGCGACGTACTCCATCAGCGTCGTCTTGCCGTAGCCGGGCGGTGAGATGAGCAGCAGCAGACCCATCTGATCGGTGCGCTTGTCCGCACCGGCCGCACCGAGTTGTTTGGCGAGGTTGTCGCCGATCAGCGGCAGGTACACCTCATCGAGGAGCTTGTTGCGGACGAACGCGCTCATCACGCTCGGGGTGAGCTCGTTGAGCCGCAGCTCGCGGCGCCGCTCCCGCACGAGCTCGCTGCGCTGCCGGACGTACTCGCGGAAGGCCGGGACCTGCTCCCCGCGGAACCGGCGAACCCTTGTGAGCAGCTCGTCGAGGCGGACGGGCAGGGTGCGTCCGGTGATCGTCGGGTGCGTTCCGAGCATCCCGGTGACCGTCACGGACAGCGCAGCCGACGAGTCGTGGCGCGGTAGGTCGGTGCCGCAGAGCTCGATCGCGATCGCTTCGGGCACATCGGCCGCGACGTCGGCGGGGATGCGGTCGGCCGCTTTCGCCGCGAACGCGGTGAGCCAGGCCGTGACCAGCTGGTGTCGCGCGGCCAGGTCGCCGTCGAGGCCGCGGAGATCCGCGTCGAAGTCGGTCGAGCCGGGGCCTGCCAGCGCGCGTCGGAACCGATCGAGCAGGGTGCGGGCCCCGGCACCGGTCACGAAGCCCACTGGTGTGCACGCCAGCTCCTCGAACAGGTATTCGCCGGCGAGCGCCGAGTCGACGGCGAGCTGGCCCAGCCCGACGCCGCGGAGGAAGTCGCCGATGCCCGCGGCGAGCTCGTTCCCCATCGCGCCGACCGCATCCGACATCCCGAAGGTGATGCGGGCCCTGGCCAGTGAGCCCGCTCTCGTCGTCCACGCCGCGCGCGCCGCGGCGTCGGCGCCGAACACCCAGAACAGCTGGGCAGCAGCACGGGCACCCGGCGGGTAGCGCAGCAACCCGGCTCCCGCGTGCAGACGCAACAGCGCGTCCAGGATCAGCGCAGCGTCGTGGTCGTGCACGCCGCGCTGGTAGCCCTCGTCGTAGCGCTGCGCGGCGGCCGCGCGGACAGCCGTGAGCAGACCGTTCTCCACGACGGCCGCCTCGTGCAGCGCGTCGAGCGGGCCGGCCTCCAGCATCGACGCCGCGAGGAACTCGGCTCGGTACACGCCGGCCGACTCGGAGACGAGGTGCTGGTCCCAGAGGTGCCGAGTGGACTGGAACGCCCCGTCCCGCACCGGTTCGCGGTAGTCCGTGCCGGTGATCGTGAACGCCATCTCGAGCGCGCCACCGGTCGTGTGCGGCACCACCGTGAGGTCGACCGGCTGGGTGCTGACCGCGAACCGGTGGCGGCCGAGCCGGATCGTGTCGCCCGCATCGCCGTAGAGGTCGATGCGGTCGCGCAGCGCGCGCCCGGCCTCCTGGCGAGCCGCCTTGACCCGGCCCTCCAGCTCCTCGGCCCGGACCTGGTCGCCGATCTCGCGCAGCTCGCCGGCGAGGCCGCGCAGCTTCGCCACCATCGGGTCGGCGGCGAAGTAGCTGTTCACCTCGTCGACGGAGGCCAGCCCGGCGATCCGTCGCGTCACGCTGGCGAGGATCCGATCCGCTGAATCGACCAGCCGGTCGGCGCGGCGGATCCGTTCGTCCTGCAACGCCTGCTTGCGCGCGGAGAACGCCTCGTAGAAGTCGGTGCGCCGCTCGGCGAGCTGCACGACGAAGTCGTCGAACTCGGCGAACCGCGATTCCAGATTCTCCACCTGCAGCAGCAGCCTGGCCAGCTGCTCGTCGCAGGCCGCCGGCGTGTCCGACGCCGCGATCGCACCCGTGACGGCCTGCCCGAGCAGGGCGATCTCGGCCGCGAACTCGGCCCGGCCCTCCGTCGCCAGCAGCTCGCGGCGGCGGCCGTCGAGGGTCGCGCGCGCCCGGTTGACCCCACCCAGGACCTCGCCGACGCGCTCCAGGATCTGGGTGCGCACGGTCGCATCGGCGATGTCGAGCGAGCCGATCACCTCCATGACGACCTGCAGCCCGTCGGCCTGCCTGGTCAGGCGCTCGCCGACAGGGCTGGCCTCCGCCACCGTCCGGATGGCCGCCGACGCGGAGATCAGCTCGTCGAGCTCGTCGTGGTAGGCCGCGAACGCATCGTGGGTGCGCAGGAACTCGACGGCCCGCCGCGCGGTCGCGCTCAGCTCCGTCTCCAGCTCGGTGACGAGCTGGTCGACCCGGTCGAGGTCGACGTAGCGCCGCCCGCGCAGGGTGATCAGCTGCCCCTGCGCCGCCCGAAGCTGCGCGAGCTGCGTGACCCAGCCCTGCGCGGTGCGCGGCGCTTCGCTGCGGCTGTGCCGCACCAGCACGGACAGCTGCGTGGTCGCCTCGTCGACCGCCGACGCGGCCTGCTCCGTGAGCGACTGCACCCCGGCGAACTCGTCGAGCACCGCCTCCGCGGTGGAGCGCAGGTCGGCCAGCGGCGTGCGCAGGTCGCCCAGCTCCGCGTCACCGAGCCAGTGGTACCCGTCGAAGATCCGCTGACAGGCCGCGATGATGCCCTCGAACACAGCGGCGGACGGCGCCATCTCCTCGACCATCCTGGCCACCGAGAGGCAGTCCGAGATGCCGCGGACGAGGTCGGCGTTGCCGACGCGGTGCAGCGGGCCGGTGCCGCTCGGTTGCCGTGCCGCGTAGGTGTCCGACAGGTACGGCGTCTGCCACACCTGCATCGGGTGCACCCTCGTCGGCTCCTCGGAGGCCGCCCGGAAGACGACCAGCGTGCCGTCGTCGAACAGCGAGTAGCCATGGCACGGGATCGGGGTCGCGACCTCTTTCCGGATCACGTTGTAGGGCAGCATCAGCGTCCGGCCCTCGGCGCGGTCGCGGAACACGTACAGCACGTCCTCGCCGTTGCCCGAGCGGATGACCTGCTCGAACTCCATGCCGCTCGCGTCGGCGTGGAACGTTTTCGCCGCACCGGTCACCAGGTAGTAGCCGCCGGGGAAGATGATGCCCTGGTCGTCCGGGAGCCGCTGGCACGCCCGCTCGATCCCGTCGAGCCTCGTCACCTCCTTGGTCCTGGTGTTGAACACGATGTGCCGCCATCGCGTCTCGTTGTACGGCTGGATCCGCAGCAGCAGCAACGGGCCGAGCCTCGCGTAGAGGACGGTGGCGTCGGCGAGGTTCTGCAGCGGCTCGTCGACCGGCTCGCTGTAGATGCCCTTGCCGGTCTCCGTGTTGTTCTCGATCTTCAGAGTGAGGTCGCCGTTGATGGTCTCGACGAACAGCTCGTCCTCGATCGAGATGTGCGGATGGCGGCCGAGGACGTGGTCGTCACGGGTCGTCGCGACCCATTCGAAGTCGTGTGCGGCCGGGTAGACGTGGTCACGCTCACCGCGGTTGTCGATGTAGGAGACCGCGCCGCCCGGGTCCACCTGCCAGCGCAGCACCCGGTCGTCCTCGGTGCGCCCGCTCGTCTGGAAGACCGCGAGCAGCTTGTCGCCGACCCGCCGCAGCTGACGCAACCGGGCGTCGCGGTAGTACCGGTACAGCTCCGCGAAGTCGCGCCGGAACCCCTCGTCGCGCAGCAGCCCTGGCAGCTCGGCACCGCCGCTGTCGTCGAACCGGAACGTGTTGCCGTCGCGGACGAACGTGTGCAGCGAGAAGACGTCGTCGACGGTCGTCTCCGGCTTCAACCCGATGAACACGTTGAACCCGAAGAGCATCACCCCGTCGGCGTGCCCGCCCGCGTCGGAGGCGAACACCACGTCGCGGGGAACGCAGTTGTTCTCGGTGCGGATCCGCTCGGTCCCGATCAGCCGCAGCTCGGTGCTGCCGAACGTCGCCAGCCGCTCGGCGTTCACCGCCTCCGACCGCCGCTTCAGGACCGCGGCCTGCGCCGCCAGCCGGCTGCGGAGCACCTCGTAGGTGCCGGCATCCAGCGCCGCCGCATCCGGTTGACGCGACGGCGCCGGCGACGACAGCGCGGTGGTCGTGCCCGTACTCGTCACCGGGCTGGTCACTGGGCGGGCTGGACGAACTCGACCGGCAGCGAGCCCACCGGCAGGTCGGCGATGCCCTGCTTCTTCGCCGTGTCGAGCAGGTGCCGGAGCGCGCCGATGTTCGGTCCACCCGACTTGATCATCTGGAGCAGCGCGGCCGAGAGCGTCATGTTCTTCACGTCCTCGGTGTCCAGCGACCCGAGCACGCGGGTGATGTCGTCGGTGAAACTCGCTGAGCCGTTCAGCCACGGGGCGGCGAGCGCCTGCGCAACCTGCGAGTTGTCCACGAACCCGTCAACGGCCTTGCCTAGCGAGATGGACCCGATCAGCCGGTCGAAGAACGCCGTGTCGCCGCCGACGATATCGATGTCGGCCGCTTCGAGCCCGGCGGAGAGCACCGCGGCCTGCGCCTCGGCGACCACCCGCTGCGCGTCGATGCCGGCCAGCCGCAGCTCCTTCTCCATCTCCAACCGCAAGCGGTACTCCTCGTGGCCGCGCGACGCGTCGTCGAGCGCGGCCATCGCGGCCGCCTTCTCGACCAGGCCCTCGGCCTCACCCTTCAACCGCTCCCGCACGGCATCCGCAGCGACCAGCGCCTTCTCCCGCTCGACGGCCGCCTCCGCGCGACCGACCTTCTCGACCGCCTCCGCGCTGCGCTCGCGCACCTGAACGTCGGCGAGCCCCGCGGCGGCGGCCTCGGCCTGCCGCCCCTCGGCGAGCCGGATCTTCGCGCGGGTGTCGAGCTCGGCCGCCTGCTGTCGGGCCTCGGCCAGCAGCAGCTCCTCGCGGGCCTTGAACTTGGCGGCGGCCTCTGCCGCCTCTGCCGCCTTGATGTCCTTGACCAGGCCTTCCTGTGCTTCGGCCTCCGCCTGGATGACGATCGACTGGCGCTTGCGCTCCGCCTCCTCGACGGTGCGCAGCCGCTTGATGTTCTCCTCCTGCTCGGCGACCGTCTTCTCCACCATGATCCGCTCACGGGTCGCCTCGACGACGGCCCGCCGCTCGGTCTCGAGCTCCCGGTCCTTGGAGATGCGCGACAGCCCCGTCTCCCGCTCCATGGCGATCACTTCGAGCAGGCGGTCCTTCTCGATGCGCTCGGTCTCGATGGCGATGACCCGTTCGCGGTTCTTCTCCGCGACCGCGATCTCCCGGTTCCGGTTCTCGTTCTGGATCGAGAGCTGCTCGTCGGTGCGCAGGTGCGCGCTCTGTGCCTTCAGCCGCTCCTCGGCCTGCACCTTGGCCGTCTCGGCCTCCTCCCGCGCCCGCACGGTGTCGACCTCGCGGCGCTGCTTGCTCTCGGCGTCGGCCCTGCGGCGTTCCAGCTCGAGGATCGCCTCCCGCGCGTCGACGTCCTGGCGGGTGATCTCCTTCTCCTCGTTGCGCTGGAACTCGTTGGTGCGCACGTGCTCGATCGCGGTCAGCTCGGTGATCTTGCGGATGCCCTGCGCGTCGAGGATGTTCGCCGGGTCGAGCTGCGCCATCGGGGTCTGCTCGAGGTAGTCGATCGCGGCGTCCTCGAGGCTGTACCCGTTCAGGTCGGTCCCGATCACCCGGATGATCCGGTCGCGGAACTCGTCGCGCTTCGTGTAGAGGTCGATGAACTCCAGCTGCTTCCCGACGGTCTTGAGCGCCTCGGAGAACTTCGCGTTGAACAGCACCTGCAGGGTGCTCTCGTCACTGGCCCGTGCGGTACCGATCGCCTGCGCGACCTTGATGACGTCCTCGACGGTCTTGTTGACACGGACGAAGAAGGTGATCCGGATATCGGCGCGGATGTTGTCCCGGCAGATCAAGCCGTCTTTGCCGGTTCGGCCGATCTCGATCGTCTTCACCGAGATGTCCATCGTCTCGGCCTTGTGCAGCACCGGCAGCACGATCGCCCCGGTGAACGTGACGTTCACGTTCTTCACCTTGGAGATGATGAGCGCCTTGCCCTGCTCGACCTTGCGGAACAACCGACTGATCATGAACAGCGTGCCGACCAGCACGACCAGCAGCACGCCGATCAGCACGATCAGCCCCGTCGATATCGTATTCATTCGGTACCCCCCTCAGGTCCGGCCGAACGGCTCAGACCGGATGCGCTTTCGCGGCGCCCCCGGCGCCGGTGATCGGGACGATCCAGAAGAACTCGCCGTCCTCGTCGTAGGAATAGATCGCGGCGAGGCTGCCGGCCGCGAAGGAGTCGGCGCCGGTCTGGCGGACCTGGACGATCGCGGTGGAACCGTCGGCCGCGGTGACCTCGGCCTGGCCGAAGTCGACGTCGACCCGGCCGGTGCGGATCACGCAGACGCGACCGACGAAGTCGGCCCGCGATGCGGGCCTGCCCTCTGCGAACACCCGCCGCAGCGGCCGCACCGCCAGCACCGTGCCCAGCCACCCGACGAGCACGGCGACCACCAGCGTGCCGACCCCCGCCGCGATCTTCGTTGCGTCGGTCGTGATGCCGTCGACCAGCGACGAAGCCGCCAGGCTCGCGAACCACGACAGCGCGACGAACACCGAGGCCGAAATCGTGGCGGGAATGCCGCCGAGCCCCAGGCTCGACAGCAGTCCGCCGAGCCCTGCCGCATCCGTCTCCAGCGCATCGGTTTCCAATGCGTCCGCATCGGTTCCGCCCAACGCGACGACCAACCAGAACCCGACCACGAGCACCAACGGCACACCGAACACGACGGTCGGGAAGCCGAAAGCGGTCGAGAGGAATTCCTGCATGGTCTGAACGGCTCTCCGATGGAGTTGCGGTGACGGCGACGGGACGAATCTCGCACGATCACTCCGGGAGGGGTCCCGACCAGGTGTGCTCCGCATTCACGACGAGCGCACAGCGCCATTCACGTTGATCGGGACCCACTATGAGGACGGTCACATTCGACTCCGATCGACCATCCGGAACCGCTGCCGCGCGGGTCATAGCGGACATGGACGATCCTTCGACCGGTAGGCGGGCAGCGGCCACATCACTCGCAGCGACGTACGCCGCCGTCGCGGCAGCGCTACTCGCCGGCGGGATCGCCCTGTTCCGAGCGGGCGAGGTCCGAGGCTTCGACGCCGTCGTGGTGGTCGGGCTGCTCGGGTTCGGCGCGCTCCGGCTCGGATTCGCCGCTGTCGGGACGTGGCGGGATCGCGAGTACGCCACCGACAACGCGGTGGGGGCCTTCTGGACGGGATGCTGGATCAGCGCGCTCGTCGGCGGGACGCTTCTGGTGCGGCATGTCGCCGTGCCCGTCGTCGATGGGAAGGGGATCGAGGGCGTCGCCGTCACCGGGACCGTGCTGTTCGGGGTCCTCTCCCTCGCGTGCCTGGGGCTCGCCCTGCTGGCGCTCCGGTTCGACGCCGGGCACCCGGTCGCCCGAACCCACCCCAAGCCCGAGCCCAAGCCCCGACCCCGGCCCCAACCCCGGGCCCGAGCCGGAACGGTTGATCCACGCCCGATCGACCCGGACCGTGGCCGGACACCCAGCGGCGCGATGCTCGCGCTGGCTGCGTCGTCCGACCTCGGCGCCTTCCGGTCGGCCACCCCTTCGCTCCACCGCGACTTCAGATGGCTCTCGGTGTTCGCGCTCGTCCTCGTCGCCGCGGCCGTCGCGGACGCCGTCGAAGGGGTCACGGCGGCAGTGGGTGACGTGCCCCCTTCGACGTGGCTGCGGGTGGCCGGCACGGCCGCGGTCGCGCTGGCAGCGGTGGTGGCCACTGTCTGGATCTGGCGTTCCACGCAGCGCTGGTCGGTCTTCCAGTTCGAGCGGGGGCGTATCGTCCGCACCTCCAGCGGACGCCTCGAGGTCGAGCCGGACGGTCAGCCGCCGGCAGCCACTCGCGCTCCGGCCGGCACCGGCTGAGTGCTCCAGATGCGGTTCACCTCGATCGAGTCGAGGCGCCAGCCCTGGTCGCCCCGGACGGCGCCGAAGCGATAGCGCTCGCCGAGCGTGAGCCGCCCGTCCGGTACGTCCTGGTCGTTGAGCGTGAGCCGCGAGTCCGGACCTTCGACCTCCGGGACGAACGTGACGATCAGGTTCGCGCCGGCCACCGCGCGGTCGCCGTCCAGGTCGACCAGCACGTCGCTGATGACGTGCTGGGTGCGCACCGTGTGGTTGCGGCGGGCCTGCGCGAGCACAGCGTCGATGCCGGCGGCGGCACCGCCAGGGGTTCGCACGGTGACGTCGGGCGCGAGGACGGCGTGCACCTCGCCGAATTCCTTGCTGTCGAGCATCAGGCCGAGCCGGGTGATCAGGTCCGCGATGGCGAGCCGGTCGCCGATCTGCTGGAGCAGGGTCATCACGAATCCTCAATTCGTTGAGAGAGCCAACGTTGGCTTGCCCAATGTAAGCACGATCGTTGGACACGTCAACGTTGGACGCCCCACATGTAGGGTGCGCTGCGATGGACGAATCGGGAGCGAGATCCGACTACGACCCGCCGGGTCGGCTGACGAGGCTGCCGAGCTGGCTCGTGGGGCAGGTCGCCGCGGCAGCCGGGCGGCTCGTCGCCGATGCGCTCGCAGCCGAAGGCCTTCGCAGGCAGCACTTCGCCGTGATCAGCGCGCTCGCCGAGCGCGGCGCCTCGAGCCAGGCGTCGCTGGGGCGGCGACTGCTCATCGACCGCAGCGACATGCACGCGCTGCTGGGCGACCTCGACGAGCGTGGACTCGTGGCGCGCGTGCGCGACGAGCAGGACCGCCGCCGGATGCTCGTCGAACTGACCTCCGAGGGCACCGCGCTCCTGACGAACCTCGATACCAGGATCGATGCCGCGCAGGACGCCCTCATGGCGCCGCTTTCGACCGAGGAGCGCAACACGCTCCAGGAGCTGCTCACGCGGGTGCTCGACCACCACCCGAGGCACGGTTCGAGCCGCTAGAACGACCGTCCCCACGCCGCACGGGTGGGCACGGCGATGCCAGGAAAGTGGCTGATCCGAAAAGGAGGTCGGGGACGGGCGGCTGGGTGGGCTGGTTCGAGGGTGACGTTGTCGGTGAAGTGCCCGGTGAACGCCTCTTCCAGGACGGTGATCTCAGGGCGCATCCGGCCGCGGGCCAGCTGTGCGAGCACCTTGGGGTTGCGCTGACCACTGATCAGCGCGCGCATCATCTCCCGGCCTGATACTCCGAAGATGTCGCTGGCCACGACCGAGAGTTTGATCTGGGCGTCTTCGAGCAGCTTCTCGGCTCGCTGTTTCTCCGCCGTCCGCGTCGTCATGAGATCTACTCGATAGCGGGTGGCGGCACGAAGCTGGCGCGCAGCATCTGCCGCTCGGCGAGCTTGCACAGCCATACGACGTCGAGTCTGTCGAGGTCGGCCGCATTGGGGTCGGGCGGGCTGCACGAAACGGCTCATCGAGCGCCACATGGAACCCTGTGACTGGTCTACAACGTTGCACGTCCGCCACAAGGTTCCATGTCGCGGACGGTGGCCGGGTCAGCGCGCACCCGCGTTCTCCGCCGCCGCCTGCGCGAACAGCCCGTCGACGAGCGCCCGCAGCCCCTGTGGGTAGGAGTTGCGCGCAGAGATGGGGCCCCACTCGTCGCCGATGGCCGCCAGGTGCGGTTGCTGGGCCGGGTCGAGGGCGTTCATGGACGGGTCGGGGCTGCTGAAGATGGTGTCGCGGCCGGCGGGCCGGCTGCCGTCCGCGCGACGGCGGCCCGAGTTGGCCCGGACCAGGATCTCGCCGACGGTGTAGAACCAGAAGCTGCGGAAGAGGACGACGGCCTGTTCCTGCGTGCAGCCGCCCTCGATCGCCGCGGCCACGATCGTCTCGACCAGCCAGAGCGCCGAATCGCCGACGCGGCTGAGGAAGCCGTCGGTGGTGAGTACCTCGGCCGCCCACGGCCAGGCTGCGAGGGCGTCGTGCACCGCGACGCCCACGACGACGATGCGGTCGCGCGGGTCGGCGGGCAGCTGGGGGCGCGGGATCTGGTCGGTGAGGTCGTTGATCAGCTGGACGAGCAGGTCCTCGCGGTCGCGCACGTGGTGGTAGATCGTCATCGCCCCGACGCCGACCTCGGACGCCAGCCGGCGGATGGTCAGCTTCTCCCACCCGTCCCGGTCGATGATCCGGCGGGCCGCCTCGAGGATCTCCGCGCGGGACGTCCGCGGCGGCCGGCCGGTGCGGCCGGGCTGCGCTGGCGGATCGGGCGCTGGCGGATCGGGCGCTGCCGGAGCAGCGGGTGAGGTGTTGGCGCGGGACACCACCTCATCGTCCCCCAACGATCGCGCTCGACAAGCGGGCGGTCGCGGCGCTACTTTTCATACATGTACCAAAACTCCGCACCGCGGCCGGGGCAGACGCTCGCCGTGGTGGCTGTCGTGCAGTTCATGGTGTCGCTGGACCTGTCGGTCGTGAACGTCGGACTTCCCGAGATCGCGGCCGGCCTCGGCTTCAGCGCGGCCGGCCTGACCTGGGTGATCCACGCCTACGCCCTCACCTTCGGCGGGCTGCTCCTGCTCGGCGGCAAGGCCGCCGACCGCTACGGCCGCAAGCGCGTGCTGCTGCTCGGGCTCGGGCTGTTCGGGCTCGCATCGCTCCTCGGCGGCTTCGCCACCGATCCTGCCCAGCTGATCGCCGCACGCGCCGCGCAAGGCGTCGGCGCGGCGATGCTGGCCCCGGCCGCGCTGGCCCTGCTCGCCTCGACGTTCCCGAGCGGCAAGGCCCGCGTGAAGGCCTTCGGCATCTGGAGCGCGACGAACGCCGCCGGTGGCGCGTTCGGCGTGCTGGTCGGCGGCCTGCTGACCCAGTACGCCGGCTGGCGCTGGGTGATGTTCGTGAGCGTGCCGATGGCCGCCGTTGCGCTGGCGCTGGCCTGGCGTGGCGTGGCGGACACCGCTCCCCCGGTCCGCGACGGCCGCCCCGACGTCCTCGGCGCCGTGCTGGCCACGGCCGGCATGACGTTGCTGGTGTTCGGAGTCGTGCGCACCGACCAGTACGGCTGGGCGTCGCCGATCACCGTCACGACGCTGGCCGTCGCTGTGGGGCTCTTGGCCGCGTTCGTCCTCGTCGAGCGGGGCACCACCCGCGACCCGCTCGTGCGGCTCGGGCTGCTCGCGAACCGGTCCGTCCTCGGCGCGAACCTCTTCAACCTGCTGGTCGGCGCCGCCATGGCCTCGGCGTTCTACTTCGTCTCCCTCTACCTGCAGCGGGTGGTGGGCGCCGGGCCCGCGCTGGCCGGGGTGCAGCTGCTCCCGTTCGCGTTCGGTGTCATCGCCGGCGCCGTGATCGCCGTGAAGCTCGGCTACCGGGTGGCGCCGCGGACGCTGCTGGCCGCGGGCGGGCTGCTGACCGCGACGGGGTTCGCCTGGTTCGGCCTGATCGGCCCCGATGGCACGTTCGTCGCCGACGTGCTGGCGCCCTCGATCATCGCCAGCGTCGGGTTCGGGCTCTGCCTCGGCCCGCTCGTGTCCGTCGCCACCACGGGCGTCGCCGCCCACGAGAGCGGCACGGCGTCGGGCCTGCTCAACAGCACCCGCCAGATCGGCGCCTCGCTCGGCCTCGCCGCGCTGGGTACCGCGGCCGCACACCGCGCCGGACCTGCAGCGACCGTCGAAAGCCTGAGCGCCGGCTACGCGCTCGGGCTGAGCCTCTGCGCGGCGCTGCTGCTGGCCGCCGTCGTGGTCGCGCTGACCGTCCTGCGCCGCGCGGACGTGCCGGCATCGCTCGAACCGAGCGCGCCAGGACGGAGCGGCACGTGAACGCGTTGCTGCGCGCCCACCTCGGGAGCTTCACCGCTGTTGTGGTCCTGCAGGTGATCGGTGCCGTTGCCGGGCTGCCGCCGCTGCTGGCCGTCGTCGAGCTGGGACGCACCCTGCTCTCGCCCGACCCGGTCGACCACGGCCGGATCTGGACCGTCGTGATCGTGGGCGCGATCGGCCTGCTCGTCCGGCTGCTGTTCACGGCGACGGCCGCCGGGATCGGGCACGTCCTCGACAGCACGGTGCAGCTGTCGTTCCGCAGGCAGCTGGCCGCGCAGCTCGGTCGGGTCCCGCTCGGCTGGTTCTCCCGACGCAGGACGGGCGAGCTGGCGAAGGTGGTCGGCGAGGACGTCAGCGCCGTGCACCCGTTCATCGCCCACGCCCCCGGCGAGCTCGTCTCCGCGTTCGTCGTGCCGGTGGTGTCGCTGGGCTACCTGCTCACCGTCGACTGGCGCCTCACGTTGATCACGCTGATCCCGGTGGTGCTGGCGGTGGCGCACGTCCCGTTGCTGATGACCCCGCGCCGCACGCGCGAGCAGCAGGACTTCGACGCGGCGATGGGCCGGATCGCGAGCTCCGTCGTCGAGTTCGTGCAGGGCATCGCGGTGGTCAAGGCGTTCGGCGGGGCGGGGCGGGCGCACCGCAGGTTCATCACCGCCGCCGACGAGTTCCTCGACACCTTCTACCGGTGGGTGCGTGGCGTCTCTGCCATCGCCGCCGGGATGCAGCTGGCGCTGGCGCCGCCCTTCGTGCTGCTGGTGGTGCTGATCGGCGGTGCGGCGCTCATCACGTCCGGCGGCATGGCACCGGCCGACCTGCTGCCGTTCCTGCTGCTCGGGCTCGGCCTGACGGCTCCGGTGGCGGCGCTCGGCCACGGCTTCGACGACCTGCAGGCCGCCGGACGCGCGGTCGGGCGCATCCAGGACGTCCTGGCGGTCCCGGCGCTGCCGGAACCCGCGCATCCGGTCGCGCCACGGGGGCACCGGGTGGAGCTGCGCGGCGTCCGGTTCGGCTACGAAGCCGACCACGAGGTGCTCAGGGGGATCGACCTGGTGCTGGAGCCGGGAACGGTCACCGCGGTCGTCGGTCCCTCGGGCAGCGGCAAGTCGACGCTGGTCCAGCTGCTGCCGCGGTTCTTCGACCCCACCCACGGCTCGGTCGTGCTCGGCGGCGTCGACGTCCGTGAGATCAGCGCGGGCGACCTCTACGACGCGGTCTCGTTCGTCTTCCAGGACGTCCGCCTGCTGCGCGCGTCGGTGGCCGACAACATCGCGCTGGCCGTGCCGCACGCCGAGCCCGACGACGTGGTCCGCACCGCCCGGCTGGCGAACATCCACGACCGGATCCTCGAGCTGCCCCGCGGGTACGACACGGTGCTCGGCGACGACGTCAAGCTCTCCGGCGGCGAGGCGCAGCGGATCGCGATCGCCCGTGCGCTGCTCGCCGCCACCCCCGTCCTGGTGCTCGACGAGGCGACCGCCTTCGCCGACCCGCACACCGAGCTGGCGGTGCGCCAGGCGCTGTCGACGCTGCAGGGCGACCGCGCTGATCGGACGGTGCTGGTCATCGCCCACCGCATGGAGACGGTCGTCGACGCCGACACCGTCGTGGTGCTGGAGAACGGGTCGGTCGTCGAGAGCGGCCGGCCGGCCGAGCTGCTCGCCCGGAACGGGGCGTTCGCCGCCTTCTGGCGGTCCAACCAAGCGATCGGAGCCGATCCCCGATGATCCGCATGCTGCTGCGCGTGCTGGGCCACGAGTACGCCGCGCCGATGCGGCGCACGGTGGCGTTGATGACCGTGACCGCGATCGCCGAGGGGCTGTCGTACGCCCTTCTGGTGCCCGTCCTGCGTGCGTTGTTCGGGAGCGCGCCGGCCGACGCCTGGCCGTGGCTCGTGGCGTTCGGGGCGGCGGTCGCGGGCTACGCGGTGCTGCGTTACGTCAGCGACCTGGCCGGCATGCGGGTCGGGACGACGCTGCTGCGCGGCATGTACCACCGGCTCGGCGATCACCTGGCCAGGCTGCCCATCGGCTGGTACACCGCCGGTCGGGTCGGCGAGGTGTCGGTGCTGGCCAGCCGCGGGCTGCTGGCGGCGATGGGCGTCGCGGCGCACCTGCTGGCCCCGTTCGTCGCGGCGCTCGTGACGCCGCTGACGATCGTCGCGGTGATGCTCGCGTTCAACTGGCAGATGGGGCTGGCGGCGTTGCTCGCCGCGCCGGTCGTCGCCGTGATCCAGGTCCGGACCGCACGCTCGACGGCGGCGGTCGACGCGGAAAGGCACCGGCGCGACCACGAGGCCACCGGCCGGGTCATCGAGTTCCTGCAGGCCCAGCCGGTGCTGCGGGCCGGCGGGCGCGCCGGCGAGCGCTTCGGGCTGCTCGACGACTCCCTGCAGGAGGTCGCGCGCGCGTCGCGCCGGCAGGTCGTCGCGGCGATCCCCGGCGCGCTGGGGCTGACGCTCACGGTGCAGGCCGCCTTCACCGGGCTGCTCGTGCTGGGCACGTACCTCGCGCTCGGCGGGACAATCGGTGTTGCGGAGACGTTGACGATCCTGGTGCTGGCCGCCCGCTGCGCCGACCCGCTGCTGTCGCTCTCGGACATCGGAGGCAAGCTGCGCGGCGCGAACTCCGAGCTGGTCAGGCTCGACGCGGTGCTGCGCACCGAGCCGCTGCCGGAGGCCGTCGACCCCGTCACACCACTCGGCAACGGCCTGGAGTTCGAGTCGGTCACCTTCCGCCACGGCGACCGCACGGTGTTCGACGGCGTCTCGCTCTCCGTGCCGGACGGGCAGCGGCTCGCCGTCGTCGGGCCGTCGGGTGCCGGCAAGAGCACGCTGCTGCAGCTGCTCGCGCGGTTCTACGACGTCGACGCCGGCGCGGTGCGGGTCGGCGGGGTGGACGTGCGCGTGATCAGCACCGAGGAACTCATGTCGCGGATGTCCATCGTGTTCCAGGACGTCTACCTGTTCGACGCGACGATCGAGGAGAACGTCCGCCTCGGCCGTCCGAGCGCCACCGACACCGAGGTGCGGGCGGCGGCGACCGCGGCACGGCTGGACGAGGTGGTCGCGCGGCTGCCCGGCGGGTGGACGACGAACGTCGGCGAGGGCGGCGCGCTGCTCTCGGGCGGCGAGCGGCAGCGGGTCTCGATCGCGCGGGCGCTGCTGAAGGACGCGCCCATCGTGCTGCTGGACGAGGTGACGTCCGCGCTCGACCCGGTGAACGAGGCCGCTGTGCACGACGGCATCGAGCGGCTGATGGCCGGCCGGACCGTCGTGATGGTGGCGCACCGGATGCGGACCGTCCGGCGGGCGGACCAGGTCGCCTTCGTCGACGGAGGTCGGGTCGTGGAGGCCGGCAGCCACGACGAGCTGCTGCGCCGCGGCGGCCGCTACGCCGAGTTCTGGGAGCTCTCGATGGCGACGGTGACTGGGGATTGACGCAACCTCCCCCGCCGGGGCCGGCACGCACGTGCGTTCCGCACGCGAGGGCAGGAAAGCCACTTTCCGGCCCTCACAGGGCAGGAAAGTGGCTTTCCTGCCCTTCCCAGTGCGCCCCGCAACGGTCAGCGTGGCTTCCCGCACCGCAGGCAGATCGCCGACGCCGCGTCGAGGGTCGCTTCGCATGCGGTGCACCGTGCCGGCTCCTGCCGCACGACGGGCAGCGTGGTGACCGGCCCGGGCATCGGGCCTGGTTGCGGGCCGGCCTGCATCGGTATGGGGATGGGCATGGACGGGGGCGGCCCCGGATACGGTCCCGGGAACGGCCCTGGGAACGGCCCCGGCAACGGTCCGGCCTGCATCGGCGGCGGGCCGTAGCCCGGCCGGATCGGGTACGTCATGGCGCCGGCGGTCGCTCTGCGGCGCCGCGACCGGCCGACCGCGATCACGACAACGGCCGTCATGCCTCCGGCGACGCTCATCGCTGCCAGGACCAGCACCGGACCGGGCCCGAGCCACCACGATCCGCCGGCCGGCGGGGTGTCGCCGTTCGCGAGGTGGCGCCTCGCCGCATTCGTGAAAGGCACGGCGTAGGTGGACTGCAGGGCGTCCGGTGACAGGGTTGCGAACCGGTCGAGGGCGCTCCGGTAGCGACCGCTGAAGTAGTCGTCGAGCGCCGCCCGGTAGATCGCGTCGTCAGGCCCCGGCTCGTTGCGGACGCCGTGCCTCGCGAGCAGGGCGCCGAGGGTCGTGCTCGGCGCGATGAAGTTGATCCCCGCCGCGCCGTCCTCCCGCAAGAACGACCCGATCCCGACGACCCGGCCTTCGAGGGTGATCGTCGGGCCACCGCTCATCCCACGGAACAACATGGCCGTCGACTCGTAGAAGGGCTGGCCCTGCACGGTCCTGCGCGCGCTGATCTGCCCGTCGGTGATCGTCGGCTCCGGGGCCACGACGGTGGGATCCGGCTCGCTGATCCCGGGATAGCCGAGGCTCAGCACCGGCACACCGGGGCGGACGTCGTCGTCGGTCCCCAGTTCGAGAACGGGCAGCCCCGGCTGGTCGATCTTGAGCAACGCCACGTCACCCGCCCGGATCGGGACCACCTCGACCACCTCCGCCGGCACGCTGGGCGAGCTTCGACCCAACTCCACCGTCACCCGGGTCTGCATGATCTCCGAGGTCCACCCGGCCGCCTCGCGTTCGATCGCCTCCTCCGAGAGCTCCCGACCGTTGCCCAGGACCGCCGTCGCCAGCCAGAAGTGGACCAGCACGGACTGCAGGGCCGCGGGATCGCCCCGGTCGACGCAGTGCCCGGCCGTGCCGAGGTAGCCGTCGGCACCCACCCCGAACGCGGTGCACTGGTAGTTCGCGGTGATCGGGCGACCGCCGTTGACGGCGACGCCGGCCGGGTCGGTGACCCGGCCGGTGACCTCGACACCGATCCGCACCACGGCGGGCCGCACGATCGCAGCGGCCCGCTCGCTCGTCGACACGGCCGGCGTGGCGGCCGTGAGGGCCGGTGCCGAGCCGCAGCCCGCCAGTCCGAGGAGCGCGGCGACGCCGACCCCACAGGCCACCCCACGCCCGAACATGCTGCGGATCCACATTTCCGTTCCCCCCTCGACCGGTGCGAAGGGGAGCACGGTCGGTCGGGGAGGGGTCCCCGCGCATTGGGATCATCGACCGATGAAGTCGCAACGCCCCGTCGCACTGGTGACCGGCTCGACCTCCGGCATCGGCGAAGCAATCGCCCGCCGGCTCGCCGCCGACGGAACCGCCGTCGTAGTGCATTCGCGCAGCAGCCGGGACGAAGGTCTCCGCTTGGCCGAGGAGCTCGACGGCACCTACGTGCAGGCCGACCTCGCCGACGAGTCGGCAACGGAAGGCCTGGTCCAGCACGCGCTGGACGCCTACGGACGGTTGGACGTGCTGGTCAACAACGCCGGGATCAGCTGGCCGATCCCGCATGCCGACCTGGCCGCCGCAACGCCCGCCGACTGGCGCCGGCTGCTCGAGGTCAACCTGATCGCACCGTGGATCCTCTGCACGGCAGCGCGGCCCGCCCTCCGCACGTCGCCGGCACCCGGCGGCGGGAACATCGTCAACATCACCAGCTGGGCGGGGGTCCGTCCCAAAGGCGCGTCGATCCCCTACGCCGCGACGAAGGCGGCGCTCAACCACGTCACTGCGCTGCTCGCCGCGGCCCTCGGACCGGACGTCAGGGTCAACGCGATCGCGCCGGGGCTGGTCGACACGCCGCTGACCCGCGACTGGGACGACGCCCGCACCCGCTGGAACGAGACGTCGCCGATGCGCCGCCCGGCCCGCCCCGACGACGTCGCCGACCTCGTCGCCGGGGTGCTGGGCAGCCACTACCTCACCGGCGAGGTGATCGTCCTCGCCGGGGGCATGAACCTCCTCTAGCGGCGCGCCTCACCAGCGGCGGACCGAGTGGACGTCGAGGTCGGTGAACTCGGCGTCGCCCTCGGCCAGCTCGGCGAGCTTGGCCGCGAACGCGCTGGTGGCGGGGTGCTTCGAGTTGGTCATGGCCGACTCGTAGTCGGGGAAGGCGACCACCTCGACATACCGGCCCGGGTCGTTGCGGTCGGCGCCGACGGCACCCCACTGCGCGGTGCGGTCCGCCCCGATGGCCGCGGCCCACTCGTCACCGAGCGCCTCCATCTCGTCGGCGTGCTGCGTCCGGAACGCGATGAGCTGCAGGAAGGTGCCCGGCTCCAGCGTGGCATCGGCGTCCTCGGTCAGCATCGAGCGCAGCCCGTCGCGCAGCGCCTCGTCGTCGGTGTGCCCGTGCACGTCGACGGCGTGGGCGGCCGCGGCGCGCAGCACCTCCTCGGGCTCCCCGACGATCACCAGCGAACAACCCGACTCGCTGGGCATGGTGCGGCAGTCCATCTTCATCCTGGTCATGGCGGACTCCTCAACGGGGGTTTGGAGCTTCGAGAAGCCCACCACGGTACTCAGGATGTGACCTGCGTCATACCGCCCAACAGAGCACGCCCGGATCCTGTCGGTCCCCGCTGGTAGACAGCTCGCGTGGAGAAGGCGGGCGAACCGGAGGACCTGAGCCGGCTCTTCATCGAGCGGGTCAACACGCACGACGTCGACGGGCTGGTCGAGCTGTACGAACCCGATGCCGTACTGGCCACGCCCGATGGCGGCACCGCGCGTGGCGCCGCGGAGATCCGCGCGTTCTATGCGGCGCTGATCAGCACGAAGCCGGTGTTCAGCGCCGGGCGGCAGTGGCCGGCGCTGAGGGTGGGCGACATCGCGCTGACGTCGTCACGCTTGCCCGGCGGAGGGGCGACGGCGGAGATCGCACGATGTCAGCCCGACGGGTCCTGGCGCTGGTTGGCCGACCGGCCGAGCGTTACTTAGCCAGCAAGCCGGCCAGGATCCGACGCAGCGCACCGGGGAGCGGGTCGCCGCCGTCGGGCGCCAGATCCAGCGCCGCGAGATGCGGATGCTTGCCCGCGGCCGCGACATGGGCGATGTACCGAGCGCTGCGGAGCATGTCGGCCGGCGACGCCTCGGCCTGCGCCGCCGCTGCGACCACGGAGTTGAGCATCGCCATCGCGACCATCTTGTCGCCGTCGGCGGCGGGGTGGTCGGCGAGGACGGCGAGGAAGTGCTCGGTCACGTCGATGCCGTTCGGACCGACCACCGGCCTGGTGAGCACCAGCTCGGCCAGCCAGGGGTGGCGGCGGAAGATCTCGCGGGCCTGCAGCCCGTGCGCGACGAGGTCGGAGAGCCAGTCGCCCGACGGCTCGCCGAGCTGGAACTCGGCGTAGACGTGGTCGGCCATCAGGTCGAGCAGGTCGTCGCGGTTGTCGACGTACCGGTACAGCGAGCCGGCCCCGGTGCCGAGCTCGGCGGCCACGTGGCGCATCGACACGCCGGCGAGCCCGTCGCGGTCGGCCAGCCGCACCGCGGCCTCGGTGATCTCGGCGCGGCTGCGGCTCGGCGGCCGCCCGACGCCGGAGACCTCGGGCCGCATCCAGATCAGCTCCGGCTCCATGCGCCTCCCTCGTTCGCGAACATCGTATGCGATGCAGGCCGGGAGGCGCGTCGGGTCGTCCACCCCAACTTCCCCACCGTTTTGGGTGGATGCGCGCCGAAAACGCGCGCATGTGCCCAGAACGGTGGGGAAGTTGTCGTTCAGGTGCGGAGCTTCTGGACCGCGGACGCGAAGTCCGCCAGCGCCGTCCGGTAGAAGCGCGGGCCGTACGACACCCGAGCCACCCCGATCTCGCGGAGCGTGGCGAGGTCGAGCTCGTTGCCGGTGTTCCCGTTGACGGGGCCGGGCAGCTCGGCGACAAGAGCGGTGATGTCGCTCTTGCGGCCAACGCCGATCGGGTAGATGCAGGCGGCGCCGGCCTCGCGGTAGAGCCGGCCCCGGCGGACCGCTTCCGCCACGCGGTCCGCCTCGTCGACGCGCCCGGGCAGGAAGGTGTCGACCCGGGCGTTGATCACGATCGGGACGCCCGCGTCGTCGGCCGCCGCGCGGACGTCGGCGAGCCACTGGGCGTGCGGTTCCGCGTCGAGGAGCCCGCCTGCGGAGTGGTCGGTGTCCTCCAGGTTGCAGCCGACCACGCCGATCTCCAGCAACCGGTCGACCAGCTCGCGCGGCTGCATGCCGTAGCCGCCTTCGGCGTCGACGGTCACCGGCACCGAGACGGCACCCGCGACCCGTCCCGCCGCGGCGAACATCTCCTGCCACGGCGCGCCCTGGCCGTCGGGGAAGCCGAGCATCTGCGAGACGGCGGCACTGGCCGTCGCAACCGCGGGGAAGCCCGCATCGGCCACGACCGCCGCGCTCGCCGCGTCCCACACGTTGGGCAGCACCAGCATCTCGCCGGTGTGCAGCTCGCGGAGCCGCTCGGCCTGCGCCTTCAGATCCGTCACATCAGCCATCGATGGCCTCCAGGTTGGGTTGTTGTGCGATCGGAGGGGCGTGGTCCGGCGGCGGTGCGGCAGGCCGCCGGCTCGGCATGCCGAGCGCAACGATCATGCCGACGACCGCGATCACCGCGACCGTACCCATCGCCGCGGTGAAGCCCGTCGTGAACTCCGCGACCGAGCTGTACCCGCCGAGACCGGCGAAGACGGCGACCGACACGGCGACGCCGAAGACACCGCCCAGGATCCGCAGCATCATGAACGCGCCCGACGCCTGCCCGACCTCCGCCGGCCGCACGGCCCCGACCACCGCCTTCTGCGCCGCCGGCATGGCCATGGTCAGGCCCACGCCGCCGACGATCAGCCCCGGCAGCAGGTCGAGGTAGCCGGTGCCGGTGCTGTGCTCACCCTGGCTGGTCACGAGCGCGATCCAGCCCATGCCGACGGCCTGGAGCAGGAGCCCGCCGACGACGAACGTCCGCTCGCCGAACCGGTCGACCAGCCGGCCGGAGATCGGCGCGCACACCATCAGCGTCGCCGTCCACGGCATCAGCAGCAGCCCGGCGCCGAGCGGGCCCTGCCCGAGCACGGTCTGGAAGTACTGCGCGAGGAAGAACAGCGTGCCGTACAGCGAGGCGAACACGCAGAAGTTGGCCGGGTTCGCCGTCGCGAAGGCCCGCAGCGCGAAGAACCGCATCGGCAGCATCGGCGTCGCCGTCCGCCGTTCCCAGCCGACGAACGCCACCACCAGCGCGGCACCGAGCACGAGCGCGCCCAGCACCTCGGCGCTGCCCCAGCCGGCCGCGCCGCCCCGGACGAGACCCCACACGATGCCGAACGCACCGGCGGTCACGAGCAGCACTCCGCCGAGGTCGAAGCGGGTGTTCGGACCGACGCTCTCCGCGATCCGGCGAGCAGCGAGCAGCATCGCGACGACCCCGATCGGCAGGTTCAGCCAGAAGATCCACTGCCAGGCCAGCCCGTCGGCGATCGCACCACCGATGAACGGGCCGCTGAACGTCGCCAGCCCGGTGAGACCCAGGTACAGCCCCATCGCCCGGCCCCGCTGCTGCGGCGGGAACGCCGCGCTGAGCAGGGTGAGCGAGAGCGGCAGCACCAGAGCCGCGCCGGCACCTTGCACCGCGCGGGCCGCGATCAGCACCCCGATCGTCGGGGAGAGCGCGCAGGCCACCGACGCGACCGTGAAGACGGCGAGCCCGGCGCCGAACATCCGGCGCCGCCCGAACCGGTCGCCGAGCGCGGCACCGGTCAGCAGCAGCACCGCGAACGTCAGGCTGTAGGCGTTGACGGTCCATTCGAGGGACTCGACTGATGCCGCCAGATCGTGCCTGATCGTCGTCAGCGTGGTGGTCACGACGAGGGCGTCCAGCGACATCATGAAAGACGCGAGCGACGCGAGCCCCAGCACCCATTTCTGGGCATGCGTCATCGGCTCGACCTTATGGTTCACGAAATCTCCAGGTCAGACGTTCAGTCGCGCAGCGAGCGCGGGAAACCGAAGCTGCTCAGCAGCGAGTTGTCGAGGAAGCGCGTCAGCGTGCTGATCCGGTCGCCTTCCAAGGTCAGCACGATCACGCCGTGCGCGTGCAGGATCGGCGTCCGCGGGTCGCGCAGGTAACAGCCGAACGCCGGCTGCCCGTTCGCCCGGGTCGGCACCAGCACGTGCCGGAAGCAGCCGCGCATGGCGACGGTCTCCAGGAAGTGCCGGACGTCGTCGACGCCGTGGTATTCCAGCGGCAGCGGCGGCATCGTCAGCCACGCGTCGTCGGTCAGCATGGCGACGACCCCGTCGATGTCGCCCGCTTCGAAGGCGCGGACGAACCCGTCGACGACACGCCGCTCCTGCGGCGAGTTCGGCAACGGCGCCCGCTCCCGGTCGGCGGGCGGGAGCTCGCGCGCCAGCGTGCTCCGCGCGCGGGTCAGCGCGCTGTTCACTGCGTTCTCGGTCGCGCCGATCATCGACGCGACCTCGGCGGCGCGGAAGCCCAGCACGTCGCGCAGCACCAGCACGACCCGCTGCCGCGCCGGCAGCTGCTGCAACGCCGTGAGGAACGCCAGCGACACCGACTCCCTCGACTCGTAGCGCGCCTCCGGCCCGGGCACGTCGTCGACGAGCTCGTCGAGCAGCACGTCGGGGTACGGCTCGAGCCAGCTCGGTTCGGCCCTGCGGCGCGTCGGCTCCGGCAACGGGACCTCCGATCGGTAGGCCGCCAGCTGCTCCGGCGGCCGCCGGGAGCCTCCCCGCAGCGCGTTGAGGCAGCGGTTGGTGGCGATCCGGTAGAGCCAGGTACGCACCGACGCGCGCTCCTCGTAGCCGCCGATCCCCCGCCACGCCGCCAGCAACGTCTCCTGCAGCACGTCCTCGGCGTCCTGCACCGAGCCGAGGATGCGGTAGCAGTGCACCTGCAACTCACGCCGGTACGGCTCGACGAGCAGACGGAACGCCTCGCCATCCCCTGCGCGCGCCGCGGCAAGCATCTCCAGCATGGCGTCTCCTCTCTCTCGAAAGATTTGACACCGCCCGACCGCAAAACTGGTCGCTCTGCCGCCGAATTCGCACCTCACACCATCAGCTGTGTGGCGTCGACCTGCCTTCCAGCGCCGCGAGCCCCACCAGATCGTCCGCCACCGCGTCCGGCACCGTCTCGTCGAACCACCGCAGCCGGCTGCGCCGCAGCGTCACCACGACGAGCACCGCGATGCACAACGCGAAGGCGACGTAGAGCAACCCGATGCCCCGCCCCTCCCCCACGCCGATCACCGCACCGACGCTCGACGCCAACACCCCGTCCGGCGCCAGCAGCGGCTCCGCCACCGCCGCCCCGTACGGCGCGACCAGCCCGAACCCGATCGGCAGCGTCGACCACGCGATCATCGTGTTGAGCGAGAAGACGCGCCCGTGGAACCGTTGTGGCACCTTGGTCTGCACGATCGTCGCGTAGGTGCCGTTGAGCAGCGAGAGCGAGAGCGCCATCCCGAACGCGCCGGCCGCGATCACCCAAAGTTCTGCGCGCAGGCCGGTGACCAGGCAGAACGCCGAGAGCACCAGCGTCGCGAGCAGCACCCCTCGCATCCGCCGCCGTGCCGGCCCGCCCCACACCGTCATCGTGAGCCCGCCCACCGCGAACCCGGCGCCCGAGAGGAACGAGACGACGGCGACGTCGTCGAGCGTCCCGAACGAGAGCACCAGCGGCGATATCATCAAGAACAGCGGCGAGAGGAAGATGTTCAGCACCGCGAAGAACACCAGCATCGCGCGGAAGTCGGGGTTGCCCCAGCTCAGCCGGAACCCGTGGGCGATCTCGGCGAGCACCGACTCCTTGCGCCGCCACGCCATGGTCCGCGGGAACCGCACGAACGCGACGACGGCGATCGCAAACGCGTAGCTCACGACGTCGATGATCAGGATGCCCGCAAGCCCGATCACCGCCATCAACCCGACGGCCACCAGCGGCACGATCAGCTGCGCGGTCCCGCCGACGAGCTGCACCACACCGTTGGCGTGCCCGAGGTAGCGCTTCGGGACGAGCTGCGCCGTTGCCGACGAGTACGCCACCCGCTGGAACGTCAGCGCGACCGACAGCGCGGCGAGCAGCGGGTAGATGTGCCAGATCTGCAGGTTGCCCGTCCACAGCAGCACCCCCAGCACGAGCTGCGTGCCGCCGGCGGCGACGTCACCGCAGAGGATCACGGTGCGCCGGTCGGAGCGGTCGACTATCGCGCCCACGAGCGGCGCCACCAGCAGGCCCGGTACCAGCCCGATCACGGCGAACAGCGCGAACTGGGCGAGCGAGCCGGTGGTCAGGTAGATCCAGATCGGGATCGCGAACTCGGTCAGCGCCGAACCGGTCATGGAGATCAGCTGGCCGGCCGCGACCGCGAGGAAGCGGCGCATGCTCGGGTCCGCCCGTCGTTGCGCGGGGGTGCTGCTCCCGGTCGAGCTGCCGACGAACCGCCAGCCGGCGCCGCCCAGCTCCGCGGTCGCTCCCAAGCGCAGCGCCACGTGCGTGCTCGTGATGATCTCCGCAAGCTCGGCGGCGCGGTACTTCTGGAAATAGTGCCCGGCCTCCTCGATCACGACAGCCGCCGTCGTGTCGGTGAGGTGGTGCCACTCGCGGAAGCGTTCCTCGTAGAACTCCGACGACGGGTCGCGCTCGCCCGCGACGCTGATCACCGGCGCCCGCAACCGCGCGGCGCCGTTCTCGTACAGGCCGGTGAAGTACTCCTCGGCCGCCTCGGTGTCGCGGCGCGTGTTGCGGACGATCTGCCGCGCCTGCGCCGGGTCCAGGTCGCCCATCGAGAGGCCCATCGACGTGAGCCAGTTCGCGTAGTTCCGGTCGTTGCGCAGGTAGTCCATCCCGGCCAGCCGGGCCAGCGCGGCAACGCCACCGCGCCCTGGCCGGGCGAACGGGAAGATCGCCCCGATGTAGACGGCCTCCGGCGCCCGGCCGGCGGCCTCCAGCCGGGTCGCGATCTCCACGGCCATCGCCGACCCGACGCCGCAGTGCCCGTAGATCACCACCGGCCCGGCGATCCGCTCCTGGATCTCCTCGACGCACCGCGCCGCGACGACCTCCAGCGGCTGCTGCTCCTCGTCGATGCCGACGTCGTGCCCGGGGATGGCGAGCGACCACAACGCGTGTGTGGCCGGCAGCGCGTCGGCGAGCGGCTGGTAGACCATCGCGCTCCCGCCGCCGTACGGCACGCAGACGAAGGTCAGCTCCGGCTCACCCCGCGCCGGCGTGAGCCGGTGCAGCACACCCCGCGGCCCGCGCTCCGATCCGTCGACGTGCGCCGCCAACTCCCGCACGGTCGGGTGCGTGAACAGGTCCATCACCGCCACCGGCGCCGCGCCCTCCGGCAGCAGCCTGCGCAGCCGGGCGACAACCTTGATCGCCAGCAGCGAGTGCCCGCCGGCGTCGAAGAAGTTGTCGTCGACGCCGACCGGCCGCTCCAGCACGTGCTCCCAGGCCTCGACGAGCAGGCGTTCGGTCGCCGTGCTCGGCGTGGTCCGCCCTGACGCAGGCGCCTGCTCGGGCGCCGGCAGGCGCGCGCGGTCGACCTTGCCGTTGGCGGTCAGCGGCAACCGTTCCAGCACGACGAACCGCGACGGCACCATGTACGCCGGCAGGGCCGCAGCGAGATGCGCGCGCAGCCGCACCGGGTCCGGGCCGCACCCCGACGCCACGACGTAACCCACGAGCGTGGCCGCATTGCCGCTGCCGTGCGTCGCGACGACGCACTCCTCGACGTCGTGATGCCGCTGCAGGTGCGCCTCGATCTCACCCAGCTCGATGCGGTAGCCGCGGATCTTCACCTGCGCGTCGACCCGCCCGAGGAACTCGATCAGGCCACCGTCGTGGTACCTGCCGAGATCGCCCGTGCGGTAGAGCCGCTCGCCGGTCCGCGGGTGCACGACGAACGACGCGGCCGTCCGCTCGGGGTCGTTCCAGTAGCCGCGCGCGACGCCGTCGCCGCCGATGTGCAGCTCGCCGGGCACGCCGACGGGCACCTCGCACATGCCGGTGTCGAGCACGTGGAACGTCTGGTTGGCCAGCGGCCGGCCGTACGGGACGGACGGCATCTCGTGCTCGATCTGGTCGATCTGGTCGATCTGGTGCACGATCGACCAGATCGAGCCCTCGGTCGCCCCGCCCATGCTGATGATCTCTGCGGCGGGCGCGAGCGCGCGGATGCGGGCCGGCAGCGTCGGCGGGATCCAGTCGCCCGACATCATCACCAGCCGCAACGACGTCAGGTCGGTGCCCTCGTGTTCGGCGTGCTCGACGAGCAGCTCGGCGAGCGCGGGCACCGAGTTCCAGACGGTGATGCGCTCCTGCGCCACCGTCCGCGCCCACGCGGCCGGGTCCTTGCCCTCCGACGGCGCCCCGAGCACGAGCGTCCCGCCGGCCGCGAGCGTGCCGTACACGTCCCAGACGGAGAGGTCGAAGCTCAGCGCCGAGAGCGCGAGCACGCGGTCGGCGGGCCCGACGCCGAACCGGCTGTTCACATCGCGGACGGTGTTCAAGGCCATCCGGTGCTCGATCATCACGCCTTTCGGCGTGCCGGTGGAGCCGGACGTGAAGATCACGTACGCCAGGTCGTCCGGATGGGAACCGGCCGCCGGCGCTCGCGACCCGGTCTGCCCATACACCGGCACCGAGGTCGCCCCGACCGGCCGCTCCAGCCACGGCTGCACGACCGCGACGGCGCACCCCCCGCGCTCGATCAGCTCCGCCCGCCGCTGCGCCGGGAGATCGGCGTCGACCGGCAGGTACGCCGCCCCCGCCTTGCCGATCGCCAGCACGGCGACGACCTGCTCCCAACCCCGTTCCATAACGACCGCCACCAGATCCCCGTGCCGCACCCCCGACGCCACGAGCTGCGCGGCGAGGTGCTCCGCACGCCGGTCGACCTCGGCGTAGGTGAGCTGCCCGCCGGGGAACCGGAGCGCAACCGCGTCGGGCGTGCGGACGGCCTGCTCCTCGACGGGCCGGTGCAGCAACGCCGGTGGGCCGAGATCAAGAGCGGTGTCGTTCCAGGCCATCCGATCCGCGTGCTCGGCAGGCGTGAGCACCTCGATCGAAGAGACCGGCCGGCCGGGCTCGGCGACGGCCCCGGCCACCAGAGCCGTCAGGTGCTCACCGAGCCGCACGATCGACGCTTCGGTGAAGAGCGCGGTGTTGAAGATGAACTGGAAGCCGCCGTCGCCGCCAGTGTACAGCTCCAGGTCGAACCGGGTGGCCCACACCGACGGCCCGAAGTCCGCCACGTCGAGCCGCCCCGGCGCACCTGTGCCCGACCGGTAGTTCTGCATCGCGAAGACAACCTGGAAGAGCGGGGTGCGGGACACCTCCCGCGGCACGTTCAGCTCCGCGACCAGCCGCTCGAACGGCAGGTCCTGGTGCGCGTACGCGTCGACGGCCGAGTCGCGGACGCGGTGCAGCAGCTGCGTGAACGACGGGTCGCCCGCCAGGTCGACGCGCATCGTCAGCATCGTGGTGAAGCAGCCGACCAGCCCGTCCAGCTCGGGAACGGGACGCCCGGCGGTCGGCGACCCGATCGTGACGTCGTGCTGCCGCGCCCGCCTCCCCAGCAGGGCGGCGAACGCGGCCAGCAGCACCATGTACGGCGTGGCGCCGTGCTCCGCCGCCAGCCGCTCGACGCCCGCGACGACCGCCGCCGGCATGGTGAACCGGTGCGTCGCACCCTCGTGCGTCGGCTCCGGCGGGCGCGGACGGTCGGTGGGCAGTTCCAGCGGCGCCACCCCGACGAGCCGCTCCCGCCAGAAGTCGACGTCGCGCTCGGCGTCCTGCGCACGCTGCCAGCCGGCGTAGTCGCGGTAGCGCACGGGCAGCTCCCGCATCATCCCGCCGGACAGCGCGGTGAGGATCTCCCCGACCAGCAGCCCGACCGACCAGCCGTCGGCCGCGATGTGGTGCACGGCAAGCGCGAGCACGTGATCGTCCGGTGCGATGCGGACGAGCAACGCGCGGGCAACCGGACCCACCGCAAGATCGAAAGGCGCCGCGAGGAACGCGGTGACCAGCTCACGGGCGCCCTCGACGTCCGGCGCCTCAGCGGTGTCGAGCGGGACGGCGCCGTCGACGACCAGCGCCGGCGTCCCGTCGGCAGCGGCCGGGAAGCGCGAACGCAGGGGCTCGTGCCGCGCCGCCACCTGCGCCAGCGCGGCCTCCAACGCGGTGGGGTCGAGCGGTCCGCGCAGCCTGCGTGCGACCGGGATCGTGTAGGCCGGGCTGCCGGGCAGGTACTGGTCCATGAACCAGAGCCGCTCCTGGGCGAACGACAGCGGCGCCGGCTCGCCGTCCGGCAGCGACGGGATCGTCGTCGCAACGGTACGGCGACGCAGCCGACGGGTGAGCAACGCGCCCCGCGCACCCGTTCCGATGGCAGATGCTCCGGTCGCAGTCGCTCCGGTCGCAGTCGCTCCGGTCGCAGTCGCTCCGGTCGCAGTCGCTCCGGTCACTGCGCGTCCTCACGTTCGAGCAGCGCCATGGCCTGCTCGTCGCTCAGTCCGGCAAGCTCGGCCACGATCGCCTCCTCGACGGCCACTGCCAGGTCGGCGACGGTGCGGCAGCGGAACAGCGTGCGGATCGGCAGGTCGACGTCCGCCGTGGCGCGCAGCCGGGCGGCCACCCGCAGCGCGAGCAGCGAGTGCCCGCCGAGCGCGAAGAAGTCGTCGTGGGCGCCGATGCGGTCGGCGTCGAGCAGCTCGGCCCAGATGTCCGCGACCAGCTTCTCCGCGTCGGTGCGCGGCGGGACGTCACTGGTCCCCGCGGCCGGGCCCGGCGCCGGCAGCGCGGCCCGGTCCAGCTTGCCGGCCGGGGTGAGCGGCAGCTCCGCCAGCGTGACCCACCGGGTCGGGACCATGTGCGGCGGCAGCTCGCGGGCCGCGTGCTGCCGCAGGTCGGGCGCGACGCCCACGGCGTAGGCGACGAGCTCGTCCCCGCTGCCCACAACAGCGACCTGACGCACCCCCGGATGCGTGGCCAGAGCGTGCTCGACCTCGCCGGGCTCGATCCGGAACCCGCGCACCTTCACCTGGTCGTCGAGTCGGCCGAGGAACTCCAGCTCCCCGTCGGCGCGCAGCCGGGCGCGGTCGCCGGTCCGGAACATGCGGGCGCCCGGCGGGCCCCACGGGTCGGGCACGAACCGCTCTTCGGTGAGGTCGGGCCGGCCCAGGTAGCCGCGCGCCACGCCGGCACCACCGAGGTGCAGCTCCCCCGCGACGCCGATCGGCGCCGGCCGTCCGTGCTCGTCGAGCACCCGCGCGGTCGAGCCGGGCAGCGGGCGCCCGATCGTCGGGGAGGCGCGGCCGTCCAGCTCCGCGGCCGTCACGATGATCGTCGCCTCGGTCGGGCCGTAGGTGTTGACGAGCCGGACCCGGTCGCCGAACCGGTCCGTCCACTTCCGCACGGCCGCGTCGCTGACCTGCTCCCCGCCGAGGATCACCAGCCGCAACGCCGCCGGCCACGCGACCTCGTCGAGGTCCTCGACGAGCCGGTGCCAGAACGCCGTCGGCAGGTCGAGCACGGTGGTGCGGCGCCCGGCCGGGGTGGCCAGGAACGCCGGCAGCGACCGCCCGCCGTCGGGCAGCATCACCACGGTCGCGCCCGCGGCCAGCGCCGGGAAGATCTCCTCGGCGTGCGCGTCGACGGTTGTCGTCGCGAACTGGACCACCCGGTCGCCCGGCCCCAGCCCGTACGCCGAGCGCATCCACTCGACCCGGGCGGCGAGCGCGGCGTGCTCGACGACCACCCCCTTCGGTGTGCCAGTGCTGCCCGAGGTGTGGATGACGTACGCGGTGCCCGCGGGGTCGCACATGCAGGCCCGCATCGGCGCGACCGGCGACGCGGCCTCGACGGCGACCAGCACGCTGGCGGGGAACGCACCGGCGTGCGCCGCGGAGGTGATCACCGCGGCCGAGTCCCTGACCAGCAGCTCCCGCCGTTGCGCCGGGTGCTCCGGGTCGAGCGGGACGTACCCGGCGCCGGCCCGCCAGACGGCGAGCAGCGCCGCAACCAGGTCGACGGTCCGGTCGAGGCACACCGCCACGAGGTCCCCGGCGCCGACACCCAGCGCGGCGAGCCGGGCGGCCAGCTCGCCAACCCGTCCGTCCAGCTCGGCGTAGGTCAGCGTGGCCTCGCCGGCCTCGACGGCGGCCAGGTCCGGGGTGCTGCGCGCCTGCTCGGTGATCAGCTCCGGCACCGGACGGCCGGACGTCCACGGCGGGTTCGGCGCGTCGAGCGCCGACTGCTCCGCGGGTTCCAGCATCCGCAGGTCCCCCAGCCGCGCGTCGGGCTGTGCGACGACGTCCGCCAGCAGCACCCGGAAGCGTCCGGCGAACCGGGCCGCCGTTGCGGCGTCGAAGAGGTCGGTGTCGTAGGTCAGGATCACGCTCGCGCCGGTGCCCTTGGGCCCCTGGTAGACGTCCATCGCGAGGTCGACCTTCGCGAACCGGACGCCGGCGTCGACCATCTCGACCCGCAGCCCGCCGAGCTCGGGCTGCGTGGTCCCGGTCCGCATGTACATGAGCATCGCCTGCGCCACCGCGCGGTCGCGCGGGATCGGCAGCTGCTCGAACGGGACGTCCTGGTGCGTTAGCGCCTCCAGGACGCTCCGCCGGGTCTTTGTGAGCAGCTGGCGGAACGCCGGCTCGCCGCTCAGGTCGCCGCGCAGCAGCACCAGCCCGGTGAAGTAGCCGACGAGCCCTTCGACGTCCGCGGTGTCGCGCCCGATCACCGGGCTCGCGACAACCACGTCGTGCTGCCCGCTGTGCCGCGCGAGCAGTAGCTGGAACGCGGCGACCAGCACGATGAACATCGACGCCCGCTCCGAACGGGCGAGCTTCTCCAGCGCGTCGACCAGCTCGGGCGGCAGCTCGACGGATGTCTGCGCGCCTCGCCCGCTGCGCAGCGCCGGCCGCGGGCGGTCGGTCGGCAGGTCGAGCACCGGGGTGTCCTCGACCATCCGCTTCCAGAACTCGACCCGCTCCGGGCTCGGCGTCGCGTCGAGCCCGCGCCGCGCGTGCTCCGCGTAGGTGATCGGCAGCGGGGCGAGCGCGATCGCATCACCGCTGATCAGCGCCGTGTAGGCGAGGTTCAGCTCGCGGAAGAGCACCTCGACCGACCAGCCGTCGGAGACGATGTGGTGCATCACGATGCAGAACACGTGGTCGTCGACGCCGAGCCGCACGAGCGTCAGCCGCAGGACGGGCCCGGCGGCGAGGTCGAACGGCCGGTTGGCCCGCTCGACCACCACCAGCTCGGCGGCCGCGACGGGATCGGGCGCCGCGGAGACGTCAACCTGTTCGAGCGGGACCGCGCCGGCCGTCACCGTGAAGCCGGCATCGCTGAACCGGCTGCGCAGCACGTCGTGCCGCTCGACGAGGTGGTCCAGCGCCGCGGCGAACGCGGGCCCGTCGAGCGGGCCGCGGATGCGGGCGGCGACCGGCATGCTGAACGACCCGTCGGCCGGGTCGAGCAGGTGCAGGAACCACAGGCGCTGCTGGCCGCGGGTCATCGGGTGCAGCGTCATCGGGTGCAGGGTCATCGGGTGCAGGGTCATCGGGTGCAGGGTCATGCGCCGGAGCCCGTCAGGTCCGCGACGACGGCGGCGATCCCGCGAACGGTCGGCTCGTCGAAGTAGGCGTAGAGCGGCACGTCGACGCCGAGGCGGTCCCTGATCCGGGCCGAGATGCGGGTCATCGTGATCGAGTGGCCGCCGAGGTCGAAGAGGTCCTCGGTGTCGCCGATCGTGGGGAGGTCGAGCACCTCGCACCAGATCTCGCGGACGGCCTCCAGCTCACCGGCGGCTGCAGGCACATCGACCTCGGGCGTCGCGGCGGCGGGCAGCGCGGCCCGGTCGAGCTTGCCGTTCGGGGTGGTCGGCAGCTCGGCCAGCCCGACGAACGCATCCGGCACCAGGTACGCCGGGAGCGCAGCTGCGAGCGCCCGTCGCAGGTGTCCGGGGTCGGCGGGGCCGACGTGGTAAGCGACCAGGCGACCGTCCCGCACCGCCGCGGCCGCCCTCGTGACGCCGGGCACGGCGAGCAGGCGGGCCTCGACCTCGGCCAGCTCGATCCGGTGCCCACGCAGCTTGACCTGGTCGTCGAGCCGGCCGAGGAACTCCATCCGGCCGTCGCCGCGCAGGCGCACCCGGTCGCCGGTGAGGTACATCCTGCCCTCGCGGAACGGGTCGGGCACGAACCGTTCGCGGTCCAGCTCCGGGCGGCGGAGGTAGCCGCGGGCCAGGCCGGCGCCTGCGATGTAGAGGTCGCCGGGGATGCCGACGGGGACCGGTTCGAGCCGCGCGTCCAGCACGTACGTCCGCGTGTTCGCGATGGGCCGGCCGATGGTGACCCCGTCGTCGGCGTCGCGGACCTCGTCGGCGGTCGACCAGATCGTGGTCTCGGTCGGACCGTAGACGTTGACCAGCCGCTGCACCCGTGGCCGCAGCCGGGCCGCCAGCGCTGTGGTGAGCGCTTCGCCGCCGGTCAGCGCGGTGACGTCGGGTGCGTCGAAGCCGGCGTCGAGCAGCATCGCCCAGCCGGTCGGGGTGGCCTGCACATGGGTGATGTCGTGCCGCTCGACCAGCTCGCGCAGCGCCGCTCCGTCATGTGCTGGGCGCTCGCCGGCGACCACCACGCGGCCGCCGGTGACGAGCGGGAGGAACAGCTCCAACGCGGAGATGTCGAACGACAGCGAGGTGTGCGCGAGCCACGTGTGCTCCGCGGTCGCGCCGAGCAGGTCGCGCATGGCGTGCAGCAGGTTCGTCAACGAGCGGTGCTCGATCTGGACGCCCTTGGGCCGGCCGGTCGAGCCCGAGGTGTAGATGACGTACGCCAGCGCGTCCGGCGGCGGCGGATCGAGCTGCACCGGGCCGCCGCCGGGATCGGCGAGATCGGCGTCGGAGAGCTGCACGGCCAGCTGCGCGTCGTCCGCGATGAACGCGAGGCGCTCCGGAGGGTGGTCCGGGTCGAGCGGGACGTACGCGGCGCCGGCCTTGAGGATGCCGAGCAGCCCGACGAGCAGCCGTTCGGTCCGCCGAGCCCGAACGCCGACGATCGTCCCCGGGTTCACACCTTCCCGCCGCAACCTCGCGGCGAAACGCCCGGCTGCGGCGTCCAGCACCCCGTACGTCAGGTGCTGCTCTCCGTGCACGACCGCGACGGCGTCCGGTGTACGTGCCGCCTGCTCCGCGACCAGCTCGGGAAGTGTCGTCGCCGGGTAGGGCACGTCGGTGTCGTTCGACGCGACCAGCAGCCGGTTCCGTTCCTCCCGCGTGTGCAGCGGCAACGCGGCCAGCGTGGTGTCCGGTGCGGTCGCGATGTGGTCGAGCAGCGTCAACCAGTGCTTCGCGATGCTCTGCGCACCGTCGTGGGCGACGGCGCCGGTCGGGTACTGGAGCATCACGCCGAGGCCGTCGGGCCCGTCGACGAGGTGGATCCGCAGCGCGCCGCGGGCGGTGTGGTTGAACAGCACCCAGCCCACCTCGGCGCGCACGCCGGGGAACCGCGGCGGCGCGATCCGACGCCGGTACGTCAGCGAGATCGGCGCCAGCGCAACACCCGGCGGCACGGCCGCACCCGCGCGGCCCAGCGGGACGTCGCGCACCCGGTACAGCTCGCGCAACGCCGCACGGACAGTGAGTGCGAACTCCGCGAAGGGCGTCTCCCCGTCGGGGGCGGTGCTGAACGGCAGCTCGTTGACGTGCACGCCGATGCGGTGCTGGTCGGCGGCGCCGCGGGTGCCGAGATCCAGGGCGGTGGCCGGTGTGGTGTTGCCGTAGCGGTGCAGCAATGCGTGCACCGAGGCGACAACCAGCTCGAACCGGCTCACGCCGATCCGGTCGGCGGTGCGGCCCAGCCGCTCGCGGGCGGGCTCGGGCAGCCGGAACTGGACCGCGGCGCCCGGCTGCACGCCGTGCACGGGACCGGTGAGCGCGGGCAGGACGACGTCGGGCCCGACCGACGGGCGCTCGGCCCAGTAGCTGCGGGCGGCCGGCAGCGCGGCGTCGATCCGCTCCTCCTCGGCCCGCGACGTCCCGTCCGGCAGCTCGGGTAGTTGCGGCTCGCCGCCCTCGACCTGCGCGCGGTAGAACGCGGCGAGATCGGCGACGAACAGGTCGGTGGACTGTCCGTCGAACACGAGGTGGTGCGCGACGACCAGCAGCCGGTGCGTCCGGGGCCCGAGGGCCTGCAGCACGAGCCGGCACAGCGGCCCGGTGGCCAGGTCGAACGGCGCTGTGATGTGGCCGCGCGGGTCGCCGCCCTGCTCGACCACCAGCGCGGGTTCGACCAGCGCCGGCACGAGGTGCGGCGCGCCGGCCCGGTCCTCCACGGCGCTGCGCAGCACCGCGTGCCGGGTCAGCACCGCCTCGCACGCCTTGCGCAGCGCCGGCACGTCCAGGTCGCCGTCGAACCGCACCTCGAACGGCATGTGGTGGACGGCGCCGAGATCGGCGAACCGTTCGTTGAACCAGATCCCGCCCTGCACCGCCGAGGCCGGACTCGCCGGGTGCGCAACCGCTGGAGCTACGGACATGAACACGTCCTGTCACGGTCATGGGAGTCCCGGCGAGGTGAGCGCCCCCCGGCACCGCCGTTCAGACTGAGACTTGCACGATCGAGTTACCCAATCTGCCGCATGCTGGTCGCAATCTGCAACGCTCTGCTAGTTCTTTTCAGCATCTTGTCAAGATCTGTCCGAGATCGTTGCACCTGTGCGGAGTTCGACGATGACTCGCAGTAATCAGCAGACGCTCCCCGAACTCCTTTCCGCCCGGGCCGAGCAGCAGCCGGGACGTGCCGCGCTGCGCGTCGAGGACGGCGGCGAGCTGACCTTCGCCGAGTGGGAGCGGCGGGCGACGGCAGCGGCCGACGGTTTGGCGAGGGCCGTTCCCGCAGGCAGCAGGATCGGGCTGGCCTACACCGGCGCGGGCTGGATCGAGTTCGCCGTCGCGTTCCTCGCGGTGCTCAAGGCTGGTCTCGTCGCTGTGCCGCTCTCTGCGCGGCAGCCGCCTGCTGTGCTGGCCGAGCTGCTCGCAGACTGCGACGCCCGGCTGCTCCTGCACGTCGCCGGTCACGAACCGCGCGATACCGGCGTCCCGACCGCCGTGCTCGCGGACGTCGAGACGGACCAGCCCGGGCTGATAGCGCCGCCGGCACCCGATGCACCAGCCCAGATCCTCTACACGTCCGGGACGACCGGGCGGCAGAAGGGCGTGCTGGCCGACCACGCCAACCTGGCGTTCGGGCACCGCCCGCACCCGCGGCACCGGCTGTTCGCGCACTCCGAGCACGCGCTGCACGCATTCCCGATCGGCACGAACGCCGGGCAGATGATGATGGTTCACACCCTCACGGCCCACCCGACGACGATCGCGCTCGCGCGGTTCGACGCCGAGCGGTTCTGCTCGGCGATCGCCGAGCACGGCGTCGGCACGGTGTTCGTCGTGCCGACGATGGCGGTCGACCTGCTCCGGTCGGGCGCGGCGGACCGCCATGACCTCTCCAGCGTGCAGCTGCTCAGCTCGTCGGCGGACACCCTGCCGGCCGCGGTGGCAGCCGAGCTCGCCGGCGTCTTCCCGAAGGCGACGATCGTCAACGTCTATACGTCGACGGAGGCGGTGCCCGCCCAGACGGCCATGATCGTCGACATCGCTCGGCCGGGCTCCGTCGGACGACCTACCGCCGCGGGCGATCTCCGGATCACCGACGCCGACGGCGCCGTGGTCGCCCCGGGTGAGGTCGGGCAGGTGTGGCTGCGCGCGCCGGCGCCGCAGCGGTCGTACCTCGGCGACCCGGCGACGAACAGCGCGGTGTTCCGGCAGGGCTGGACGCGCATGGGTGACAACGGCTACCTCGACGCCGACGGCTACCTGCACCTGGTCGGGCGCGATTCCGACGTGATCAAGTCGGGCGGTCTGAAGGTCTCCACGAGCCGAGTGGAAGCGGCGCTGCTCGAGCACCCGGCCGTCGTCGAGGCGGCGGTCGCGGGGGTGCCGCACGACGTGCTGGGCTCGAGGACCGCTGCCGCCGTTGTGCTCCGACTCGACGCAGACCCGCCCGACCTGCGCAAACATCTCGCCGGCCGGCTCGCGCCGCACGAGATCCCGACGCGGCTGCGGGTGGTCGACGCGCTCCCCCGCACCGAGCTCGGCAAGGTGGCGCGCCCGGCGTTGCGCGAGCTGCTGGCGACCGTCGAGCGGGCGCCGTTCACGCCCCCGCGGACCCCCACCGAGTCGTCGCTCGCGACCATCTGGACCACCGTGCTGTCGCGCGGCCGCAACGGGACCCGCCAGATCGGGGTGGACGACGACTTCTTCGAGCTGGGCGGCGACTCGCTGGCCGCGGCCCAGCTGGCGGCCCGCGCGGCCGCCGTGTTCGGCGTCGAGGCCCCGCCCGCGTTCGCGTTCGACCGGCCGGTGCTCGCCGAGCAGGCTGCCTGGCTCGATGCGGCGCCGCGGGCAGCTGTCCCGGCGCTGCCGCCGCCGGCAGGCGGGCTCTCCGGTGTGCAGGAGCACTGGTGGCGGTGGATCCACGCGACCGACCCGCCGCGCCAGATGCCGTCGGTGCACGTCGGGATCCGGGTGCGGGAGCCGCTCGACCTGGCTGTGCTCGCCGCGGCGTTGAGCGAGGTCGTCCGGCGGCACGAGAGCCTGCGCACGCGGTTCACCGGCGCCGACGGCACGCCCGTCGTCGACCCGCCGTGGACGGTCCCGATCGAGGAGCACGCGGCGGCCGAACCCGACGTCGACACGATCGCTACGGAGGTCGTGCGCGCGCCGTTCGACCTCGCGAGCGGGCGGCTGCTGCGGGCTGCGGTGATCCGGACCGCGCCGGCCGACCAGGTGCTCGTGATCGCCGTCCACCACCTCGTCTTCGACGGGTGGTCGGCCGGGGTGCTGCTGCGGGAGCTGGCCGTGCTCTATTCGGCGAAACGCGCCGGCGCCCGGTCGCCGCTGGCAGAGCCGGCCGCGCAGTTCGCCGATCTCGTGGCTTGGGAACGCGAGCAGTGGGAGTCGTCGCAGGACTACTGGAGCAAGCGGCTGGACGGCGCGCCGCGGGCGCTTCCGCGGCTGCCGGGCCGGCGCGGCGGGGTCACGATGTGCCGCGACGACCAGGTCGTGTTCGACGTCCCCGATGCGCTGCGGGCCGGCCTCGGCACGCTGGCCGCGGGGTGCGGCGCGACGATCCCGATGACGTTGCACGCCGGATGGTCGGCGACGCTCGCACGGTGGTCCGGCGCGACCGAGCTGGTGATGGCGACACCGGTGACGGGTCGGACGCGGCCGGAGTTCGAGACGATCGTCGGCTGCGTCTTCCGCTGGGTGCTGCTGCGGGTGTCGTTCGCCGACGATCCGGACGTCGCAACGCACGTGGCGAGGGTGCGCGACGAGACGATCGCCGCGGGCAGCCACCAGTTCCACGACTTCACGCGGCTGCACGAGCGGGTGCCGTACCCGGCGTACTTCCGCTTCGAGAGCTGGGGACATCCCGCCCATCTCCCGGGGGTCGACTCGGCGGAGTTCCCAGTCGCGGCCGGCGCGAACATGGCGTGGCCACTGGCGCCCGGCGACCCCGACCTGCATCCGCCGGAGCTGCTGGTCGAGGAGGCCGCCGACGGCGACCTGCGGGTGTCGGTGATCTTCAACCGGTTCGCCTACGAGCGGGCGGACATGTCCGAACTGGCCGAGCTGTACCGGTCGACCCTCACCGGCATGAGCAACAGACGGTCGGTGGCGTGGTCCAGGGTTGCCACATGGCCGTTGAACTCGTGAACCCCGACGGACTGCCGAAGCCCGCAGCTGGGCGAGGGCGTCGGACGCGCGGCGGCGAAGCTCGGCGTCGCCGCACTGGGCGAGCCCGACCTCCTGGTGGAGGTCGAGGCGACGGCCGCGCTCGACTAACCCCGGGCGGTGGGATCCATGATCCCGGTGGCCTGCGAGTATCGACACCGCCACTGCCCGTCGTCGGCGCGGATGTAGATGTCGAGGTACTGGCACTCGTGGGTGGGGACGTCGGCGCCGTCGATGCGTAGGGCGATCAGGCAGCGGTAACGCAGCACGGCGAGGGTCTCGGAGGCCATGACATCGATCTCGGAGGTCGTGTCGAGCTGGCTGTAGACCAGCTGGCCGCTGGTCAGACGCCGCAGGTACTCAGCCTTGTCCCAGACTGTTCCCGTCGGGTTGCACAGCTGGTAGGCGGGATCGTGCAGCGCGTCGAATCTGGCTGTATCGACGGTGAGAAGCGCATCGACTCGCTGCTTTTCCAACTGCGCGAGGTGGCTTGTGAGACTGTCGGACATGCACGTCCCTCCGGTGTCTTCAGGTGATCAAGAGTAGTGCTTCTCCCCCGCCTCGGCCTGGACACGGCAGGCGCGAAGATCCTGCTGGACCTGGCCCCGACGGGCGCGCTGGGCGGCAACTAGTGGAGAAGCGCCCTCGTCGGCCTTCGTCGAGGGAATTGATCCGGATCGACATACCTGGGCGGGATGAATTCGGGAATCCCGTCGACCATCCGGACGATCCATTCAGTGGCATGTATTTCCCTGTGATGCATCCGGCACAACATGACCAGATTGTTGATCTCGGTCTGCCCACCGTTCTGCCATTCGACGACATGATGGATATCGCACCAACTCGCCGGGCGGCCACATCGTGCGCATCCGCGGTCACGGGCAGCGACCGCTCGTCGCATTCCGTCAGGAATCACTCGGGAGAGGCGGCCGATGTCGAGTGGCTGACTGTCGCTGTTCATGACGATCGGGATGACGGCGGCATTGCAGGCAAGCTGGCGCAAGTCCTTAGTGGCGATAGCACCGCCGAAGTCGAGAATCGCGGTCCGGACTCGGGTTTCCAGCTCGGTGAGCGGGATGTGCACGTTGAGGTGCGGCCGGTGCCCGCCGGACTGTGGGACGTCGCCGTGGTCGAGGACGTAGCCGCAGACGTCGGCCAACGCTTCGGCCTGGCGCTGCTTGCTGCCGCGCTGATCGTCCGCCCCGGCTGGCTTAGACTTCGCGTCGATCAGGGTGGCGATGGTGGCGAACAGGACCGGATTGTCGAACCGCCCCTTGATCACGCCGCCGGGCCGGTCGGGGTGCGGGGTGATGGTGAGCTCGTTGACCTCGGCCTCCGGCCGGTCTTCGGGTTCGGGTCCGTCCTGGTCCAGGCCGCGCACGACGTCCATCCCGAACTTGAAGACTTCTGACGGCCGGTTGAGCAGGGCGTACTCCACGACCCGCTGCTCGACCTCATCGCACATGGCGGGGCTGAGTCGGGACGCTTCACCGGACTCCAGCACCTTCCGGATCACATCGACGTGCCCCAGCCCGATCGTCGCGTCCGCGAACGCCGCCGCGCAGATCGGCATCCGGGGCTCCAGGACGGTGCCGGTCAAGCCCACCTGCGGGCACAGGTTCTGCGCGGCGTTCACGTACTGGCGGGCCGTGCCCCAGTCGATGTTCCAGGAGTCCGCGAGAGCACCGATCGGCGCCCGGTAGCCGAGCGACCCGAACCCACCCTCCCGCAGGAAATCGGCGACGAACTGAACCCGCGCCCGGTCGATCTCCCGGACCACTCGTTCCATATCCCGCGACGCAAGAAACCTATCGGGGAACGTTCCGGTGGCAGTCTCGACCTGTAACTCGGCGATACCGTCGAGTGTGGTGTCGAGCCCTCGGGACATGACTCCATTTTAGTCGGATTGAAGGTCATCGGCCAGTCCAATTTCGACTCCGCACCCCTGGGTAAAGCGTCGACAACGACGTTATGGCTGTTTGTGAGCGCTAACAACAGCCAAAACGTCGTTGTCGACGCCCAAGGCCGGGCCTGCGCCGAAGGCGTGCCCGCCACCCACAGGTGAGGCAGGAGTGCCATCCCGGAGACTTGCCCGCCCGGCGAGGGCGCCCTTAAGAACGCGACGACCAAGCCCGACAGAACCACCGCGAAACCACCCCGCCACGAACCCACCCAACGAACCACGTCGAGAACCGACCCCACCCGCCCAAATGCGCGACTCACCGCTCCGAAACGCGAGACTCACCCGCCGAAACGTGGGACTCGCCCACCGAGACGCGGGACTCGCCGTGCCGAAGACGTCGACTCACCGTGCCGAAAGTGTCGACTCACCGTCCCAGAACGCGCGACTCACCCACCCGCCCACCCCGACTCGCGCACCACGCGGCCCCGACTCGCGCATCGGTTCACCCCCTCTCCCCCGCTCCGGCACCGTTGGGCCACCCCGGTCGGCGGCCGGATCTGGCACCCTTCCCGCCATGACGACGCTGACGCTGGTGACCCCCGAGGCCGACCTGGTCTACGACGTCCACGGGCCGGCGCCCGAGCCGGGCGGGCCGGCGCCGCTGTTCCTGATCGGGCAGCCGATGGACGCCAGCGGCTTCACCGCGCTGGTGTCGAACCTCCCCGACCGCACGGTGATCACGTACGACCCGCGTGGGCTCGGGCGCAGCGCCCGCAAGGACGGCAGGGTCGATCAGGTGCCCGAGGTGCAGGCCGGCGACGTGCACGCGATCATCCAGGCGCTCGGGGTCGGGCCGGTCGAGATGTTCGCCAGCAGCGGCGGGGCGGTCACCGCGCTCGCGCTCGTCGCGGCGTACCCGGACGACCTCACGACGTTGGTGGCGCACGAGCCGCCGCTCGTCTTCCTCCTTCCCGACGCGGAGGGCGCCGACCGCGCACGTGCCGCGTTCCGCGACGCGTACCTGGCGAAGGGGTGGGGCGCCGGGATGGCGTCGTTCATGGCCATGACCCAGTGGCAGGGCGAGTTCACAGAGGAGTACTTCGCGCAGCCCGCGCCCGACCCCGCCGCGTTCGGGATGCCCGTGGAGGACAACGGCTCGCGCGACGACCCGCTGCTCTCCGACCGGTCGTGGGCGGTGTCCGGCTACCGGCCCGACACCGCCGCGATCCTGGCCGCGCCCACCCGCGTCGTGATCGCCGTGGGTGAGGAGTCGACCGGCGTGTTCACCGGCCGCACCTCCCTCGCGGCGGCGGCGCTGCTCGGCCAGGAGGCGACGGTGTTCCCGAGCCACCACGGCGGCTTCCTCGGCGGCGAGTTCGGTTACGCGGGCCAGCCGGAGGCGTTCGCCCGCAGGCTGCGGGAGGTGCTAGGAGCGCCCTGACAACTGGGACCTACTGCGCGCGACGGCCCCAGTCGTTCAGGACCCTCCCAGCCGCCGACTGACCCCGGGTCACCGCCGGACCAGCGGCGCCGGGATGCGGGTGCCCAGGCCGCCGACACCGACGTTCACCGACGTCTCCGCCGGCCCCGGCGCGATGAACAGCGCCCACTGGTGGACCTTGCCGCCCGGCGGGATCTTGTCGTTGCCGAGGTACGTGGCATTCAGGTATCCGATGGTGGTCAGGTCCCACCACGCCGGCTCGAACCCGCACGTCGGGTACCAGCGGCCGGCGCCGTCGAGCAGCGTCAGCTCGCCACCGTTGTCCTCCCGCTCGCCGACCCGCGCCGTGTCGGCGAGGTAGCCGACTGCAACGTCCTCGGCGCCGGTGTTGCTCAGCTCCACCTGCGCCAGGGCGAACCCGGCGCGGATCGCGACGCTCTGCACAGTGGCGACGAGCCCCTGCCCCTCCAGCTTGGTGTTGACCGGTTGGGTGGGGGTCCCGGTGGTGTCCGGCTGCGCCGCCAGCCGCGCGACGGTGAGCTCCACGCGGCGGTTCTGCGCGCGGCCATCCGGGTCGTCGGAGCCGTCGGGCTTGTTGTTCTGCGCTATGGGGCTCTTCTCGCCCGCGCCCTCCGTCTGCAGGGTGAAGCCGGAGACGAGTTCCGCGGCCAGCGCCTCCTTGACCGCAGCCGCCCGCTTCTCCGAGAGCGCCTGGTTGGAAGCGTCGTCGCCGATGGCGTCGGTGTGCCCGGTGATCGTCACGGTGGCCGGCGGTGATCCGATCCGGCCCGCGACGACACCGAGGGTCGCGGCCGCCCCGGGTGAGAGCTTCGCGCTCCCGAAGTCGAAGAGCGAGTCGGTGCGCAGCTGCACCTGCGACTCGGTCTCCTTCAGCGGTGCCCGCTCGATCGAGCTGCACAGCACCGGCGCGACCCGGGAGGTGCGCGACTCCGGCGTGCTGCTGCCGTGCAGGACGGGGTCGTCGCGCAGCGCGGGCGAGCCGATCGGCTGCACGGGCAGCTCGACCGGCTGGAAGATGTCGGTCAGCACCATCATCGACGTGGTCTCGGGCGGCGGTGCGGGGAACACGATCGACACCGTCGCCTCGGCGCCGGGAGCGATGTCCTCGATCGACGACATGCTGATCCGTTCGTGGTCGGGGAACGTGTCGGGGATCTGCACGGCGTTCTGACCGGAGTGCGCCGGCGCGTATCCGGTGCCACGTGGCAGGTCGACCAGCGTGACGATCACGTGCGTGTGCGGGTCGAGCCCCAATCCGAGCGGGCTCAGGACGTCACCGGTGTTGTTGGCCAGCTCGAACTGCAGCGCCACGTCCTCTTCCGACGACCGGACGAGCCGCATGTCGCGGGCCTCGATCTGCAAGGTCGAGGAGATCGACGGCACGCCGCCTCCGGGAGCGACGGGGGCCGGTGCCGCCGCGGCGCCGGACGGTGCCGACGTCGACGCCGGGGTCGACGAGTCGGCGGCGGGGCGCGGCTGGCCGACGATCCCGGCACATGCCGAAGTCGCCAGCAGCAGCGCCGCGGTCGCGCCGGCCACGGCCACGCGGCGCGTCGCTGCGGGCATCGGGATCACATCTCTCACGGTCGGTCCTCCTCGTGCGTGCGGCCGACCCTCCCGCGAGCGAGTTGCACGCGGATAACACGCCGATCTCATCGCCCAGATCTCATCGCACAGAAGTGATCCGGTAGACCAGCACCGCGCCGAGCACCATCACCGCAGCAGCGACGAGGTACAGCACCGGGTAGCCGAAGCTCGTCACCACCGGCACCGCCACCACCGGGGCCAGCACCTGCGGGAGGGAGCTGGCGACGTTGAGCAGCCCGAGGTGCCCCGCCCGCTCCCCCGAGCTGGGCAGCACCTGCGTGAGCAGCGCGAGGTCGACGGAGGTGTAGGCGCCGAACCCGATGCCGAGCACGGCGCCGGCGACGAGCACGGCGACCCACGACGTCCACCCGGCGATCAGGAACCCGGCAACCGCCATCACGAGCCCACCGCCGCAGACGAAGACCCGGCGCTTGCCGACGCGGTCCGACCACACCCCGGCCAGCACGACCGAGGCCAGCAGCGCCACGAGGTACACGAGCGTGACCGTCAGCAGGGCGACGTTCGGCTGCGGCAGCCGCAGCACGTCCTTCAGGTAGAAGAACAGGTAGAGCAGGGCGATCGCGTTGCCCATGTTGATCAGGAATCGGGTCAACCAGGCCCACCCGAAGTCGGGGTGCGCCACCGGGTTCACCCAGAATCCCGCGACGAACGAGCGCAGGTCCCACGTCGGGCGCGGGATGTCGAGCGGCGCCCGTTCGCGGCTGACCACGAGGTGCGGCGCCACGGCCAGCAGCACCACGACCGCGCAGGCCACGTACCCGAGCGCGACGCCGTGCGCGCCGATCTCGCCTGCAGCCGTCCCGATGCCGGTGCCGATCGCGATCCCGAGGATCAGCGCGAGGCCGAGGTACCCCGCGGCCGTTCCGCGCTGCCGGGCCGGCACCTGGTCGGGGATGACGGCGCTGAGGCCGGCGTAGGACGCGTTGAGCATCGTCTGCACACCGCACCAGCCGATGATCATGACCAGCACCGTCGGTGCCGCCGCCAGCACACAGAGCGCCACCGCGCCGCCGGCCGCGCCGATCACGATCCACGGCGCCCTGCGGCCGAACCGCGAGCGGCTGCGGTCGGAGATCACGCCGAACAGCGGGTTCGCCACCAGCGAGAAGAACGCACCGACGCCCAGCACGAGCCCCAGCGTCGCCTCCTTGCCGCCGGGGGCGAGCTGCTCGGCCTGCAGCGGCAGCAGGAGCTGGATGGGCCCCGACAGCCCGACGAAGATCCCGACCCAGGCCAGGAGGAACCGCGCGATCCAGCCGGTCGAGACCTGCTGCTCCGGTTCGGCCGGCGCGGGGGACGGGATGCCCGCAGGCGTTCGGTCGGCCACTGCAGCAGTCTGCCCCGATCGGACGCAAAACACGTACACCGCCTCACCCGCGCCCGGCTTGATCCGGGAGTATCGGTGCACGATGAAGGCACTGAAACCCCTAGAGGAAGACCCACGACGTCTTGTGCTCGAGAGGGCGGCCGTCCTGCTCGCGCCCGTGTGGGTGTACCTGGCGGTTCGCGCCACGGGCGTGCTGGCGCTGGCGATCATGGCGGTGGCCGATCGCTCCGACGTGCTCAGCGAGCTGACCGCGTGGGACGGCGGGTGGCTGCTGGCGATCGCGCAGTACGGCTACGCGGGCGTGCCCGACGACATGCTCGACGCGTTCGGCAATCACACGCCGACGACCCCGCTCGGGTTCTTCCCCGGCTATCCCGGCGCGGTCGCCGCCGTCGGCCTGCTGACCGGCGGCAACCTCGTCGCCGCCGGGCTGGTCGTCAGCGTGGCCGCCGGCATCGCGGCCGCCTTCGCGCTGGCGACGCTCGGCGAGATCGTGCCCGGCGGGTCGCGGCGCGCCGGCCTCCTGCTCGTCGCGCTGTTCGCGGCCATGCCGATGGGCGTCGTCCTCTCGATGACCTACACGGAGGCGCTGTTCTGCGCGTTCGCGGCGTGGGCGCTGGTCGGTGTGGTGCGCCGGCAGTGGCTGCTGGCCGGGTTGTGCACGGCGGGCGCCGGGCTGGTGCGCCCGACCGCGAGCGCGCTGATCGCCGCCGTCGGGCTTGCCGCGCTCGTCGCCGTGATCACGCGCAAGGACGGGTGGCGACCGTGGGCGGGTGGCGCGCTGGCGGCGTCGGGCATGCTCGGCTACCTCGCGTACGTCGGGGTGCAGTCGGGTGTGTGGAACGGCTGGTTCGTGATCCAGCGGACCGGGTGGGGCTGGTACGTCGACGGCGGCGGCTCCACCGCCGAGTTCGTCGCCGACATGCTGGTCAACGGCGAGACGATCTTCGACGTCGCGGTGCTCACCACGCTGCTGGCCGGCGTCGCGCTCTTCGTCGTCGCCGTGCGGATGCGGCTGCCGTGGCCGTTGCTCGTCTACGGCGGGCTCGTGCTCGTCATGGTCTGGGGCAGCGAGGGGCTCACCTACGCGAAGGTGCGGCTCATGGTGCCGGCGTTCGTGCTGCTCCTTCCCGTCGCGATCGGGTTGGCGAAACGGCGACCGGGCACGGCCCTCGCCGTCACGATCTCCGTCGTGGTGGCGTCGGCATGGTTCGGCGGCTACGCACTGACGATCTGGAGATACGGGATCTGAGGGCCGGAACCACCTCGGATACGGTCTCCCGATGGGTGATAGCAGCGGTCGCGTCGGCCGGTATGTCCGGATGGTGGCGATGCCGGGCCAGGGTGACGCGCTGGCCACGACCCTGCTGCGGGTCGCCGACGCGCTGCGCGACAGCCCCGGCTGCGAGCTCTACCTGATCAACGCGGCCGCCGACGAGCCGGACACCGTCTGGGTCACAGAGTGTGGACCGACGCCGAGGCGTCGGATCGTGCGCTCGGCGGCGAGCTGGGCGAGCTCGGCATCGGCGACGTGCTCGCCCTGCTGGCCGGCCCGCCGGAGCTCGTCGACCTCACCCCGCTCGGCGGCGCCGGCCTCGGCGCGCGCTGACCCTCGTCAGCTTTCCGCCTGCTCCTTCTTCTCCACCGACTTGTGCGCGGTCAGCGAGCCGGCGTGGGCCTTCGCGGTCGGGTCGCCCTTGGTCTTGACGAGGCTCGCGACCGTCACGATCACCAGCACACCGATGATCACGCCGAGGCTGACCGGCGTCGAGATCTCGGGCACCACAGCACTGATGTCGACGTGCGCCCAGTGCAGGATCAGCTTGACCCCGATGAACGCGAGGATGATCGCCAGCCCGGTCGAGAGGTACACCAGCCGATCGAGCAGGCCCTTGACCAGGAAGAACAGCGCACGAAGCCCGAGCAGGGCGAAGGCGTTGGCGACGAAGACGATGTAGGCCTCGCTGGTCACGCCGAACACCGCGGGGATCGAGTCGAGCGCGAACAGCAGGTCGATGCTGCCGATCGCGAGCAGCACGATGAACATCGGCGTCAGCATCCGGCGGCCGTCGATCTTCGTGACGATGCGGCCGCCGACGTACTCCTCGGTGATCGGCAGGATCCGCCGGGCGGTGCGCACGACGGCGTTGTCCTCGACGTCGGGATCCTCGTCGCGGTGGCGGAACAGCTGCACGGCCGTGTAGACGAGCAGCAGCCCGAACAGCAGGAACATGAACGAGAAGAGCGAGAGCAGCGCGGCGCCGAGCGCGATGAAGATCGCGCGGAGGATCAGGGCGAGCACGATCCCGTAGGTCAGAACCTTGTGCTGGTGCTCGTCGGGCACGGCGAACGTCGTCATGATGATCACGAAGACGAACAGGTTGTCGACCGAGAGGCTCTTCTCGACGATGTACCCGGCGAAGTACTGGGTGCCGAAGTCGCCGCCGTGGGCCATCGCGAACCAGACCCCGAACGCGATCGCCACAGCCACGTAGAACACCGACCACAGCGTGGCTTCACGGAACCCGACCTTGTGCGGCCGCGCCGCGGCGAGGATCAGATCCAGTGCGAGCAGCCCGACGACCAACCCGATCGTCACCGCCCATGTGAGCCCGCTGATCTCCAGCACCCGATTCCTCCACTCAGTCCATTACGAATCCTTTACCAAACGGGCCGGCCCCGCGACGAGTTCCCGGAGTGACCACCCCACCGTCGCGCACTAGTCGCACACCCGCCGCACACGATGCCTGGAAAGCCACTTTCCCGGCGTCAGGCGCCCGGAAAGTGGCTTTCCAGGCACCCGTTAGCGGGACCTCGCGAAGACGCCGTCCGGGAAGGCACCTGCCGCGACCACCTGGCGCGCGAGCCCGCGCCCGAGCTCGCCCAGCCGCGCGGTCGCGTCCGCGCCGATCGTCCGGTACGGGCCGGCGCCCAGCCGGTTCGTGTCGTCCTCGATCCGGGCGCGCAGCGCGGCACCGTCGGCGGTGAGCGCGCCGTCGGCGTCGAGGATGCCGCGCTCGCGCAGCCGCGCGACCGCGGCCGCCCATTCCTCGTCCGACCAGCCGCGGCTCTTCTTCGCGAACGGCGTGACGAAGCCGTTGCCCGTCGCCGTGTAGCTGACCAGCGCCTCCAGCCCGTCGAGCTCGGCATCGAGCAGGAGCAAGACGTGCCCGTCGCCGCGATGCTCGCGCAGGATGGTGATCGCGTGCCAGAGCACCGTGCGCGGCTCGACGGGCCACTCCAGGTCGAGGTGCCCCGCCGCCAGCGCGCGCCCCTGCACCGTGCACGCCTCGGCGGCCTTGCGGGCGATCTCCGCGGCCTCGGCGACCTCCGGCGACTCGAGCCCGTCGGCGCCGAGCATGCGGCGCAGCGTCGCGTCGACGGCGGCGTACCGGGCCGCTGTGATCGTCGCCGGGTCGGCCAGCTCCCAGGCCGCCGGAATGCTGCGGGCGACGAGGCCGGGGTGGAAGTTGTAGAACGTCGCCGTCACGACCGAAGGCCCGACCGCGCCCATCGGGGCCGAGCGGCTCGCGAAGTACGGCATGCGCCCGCGTTTGAGCCCGATCGCGGTGAGGTGCTCCTCCGTCTCCGGCGCGAAGTAGCTCATCGCGTGAAGGGGTTCGAGAACGCGGGCGACGCGGCCGGCAGCTGCTGTATCCACCGGCCGGACGGTACCTCCAGCGCGGAGGTTCAGCTGATCTCCGCAACGGCATCCGGGTGCAGCAGCCCGATCGTCGCCGCGTGCGCCGCGATCTGCGTGCTGTCGTCGACCGCGAGCATCGGCACACCGGCGGCCGAGACCTCGGCCGCGAGCGCGTCGACCTCCAGCACCCTGCTGCGCAGCGCGTGCCGGGTGCGCCGGATGTAGACGGCGGTGATCCGGTCGGGGTGCTCCCGCGCGAGCGTCGCGTAGATCTCGGGGTCGGCCTGCCCGGAGTCGCCGATCAGCACCAGCGAGAGCCGCGGGTGCTCGCCGAGCAACCGGCGCACGACGCCGAGCTTGTGCTCCTGCGCGCCGATCCGGAAGAGCCCGCTCTTCGACGGCCCCCAGTCGGTGAGCAGCAGCGGCCCCAGCGGGAACCGGCGCAGCGCGATGAACTCCAACAGCATCTCGTGCAGGTTCCACGGGCTGGTGGAGAGATAGAAGACCGGCCGCGGCGGGCCGGCGGCCTCCACCAGCGCCCGGTAGAGCGCGGCGGCGCCGGGCAGCGGCGTGCGGTCGCGGGTCTCGGTGAGCAGTGTCGCTCGGATGAACTCCATGCCCCGGCTGATGCCGGTCTCCAGGATCGTGTCGTCGACGTCGCTGACGATCCCGATCTCCGACTCCGGGTCGACCACGAGCACCTGCGCCGACGCCCGCGCCCCGTCCTTGAGCTCCAGCGGCACCTCGTGCCACCCCGGCGTGATCACGTCGACGTCCAGCACTGCGTCGAGGTAGCCGTCGCGGTCGGTGCGCACCCGCCGCGGCCCCAGCGGCTCCCCCACCTGCACCATCGCGCCCGGCACCTCGACGGTCAGGAACCGCGCGATGCTCGAGCGCAGGATCGCCCGGCGCGAGCGCCGGGTCGGCTTGGCCGCACTCGGGATGCCGACGGCAGGCGCGGCCACCTCCGGTCGCCCGTAGACGACCCGCGCGCCGACCCGCACCTTGCGCGTGGTGCCGTGCCCGATGAACGGCACGACCATCGGGTGGTGGCGGCCGCGGACCCGCAACGCGAGCAGCACGCCCTCCTGGACGATGTCCTCGACGATCATCGCCGCTCTGACGAGAACCTTCCGCAGCTGCACGCGCACCACGTCGTGTGGGTACAGCACCGCGCGCCGCGGCGCCACAGCGGGCCCCCGATACGCACGAACGTAGGCTCCCTCCGTGCGCACAGCCCTCCTCGACCTCGACGGCACGCTCGTCGACTCCGCCGCCCTGATCACGGAGCACCTCTCGGCCGCGCTCGCGTCCGTCGGGAGGCCGGTGCCGGCCGCCGACCTCCGCTCGTTCGTCGGCCCGCCCTTCGAGACCGCCCTGCCGGCGCTCGGGCTGACCGGGGAGCAGACGGCGGCCGTGGTGACGGCGTACCGCGCCTCGTACGACAAGGTCGCCGCCACGCAGACGCCGCTCTACCCGCGGGTCCCCGAGCTGCTGCAAGGCCTCGCCGACGCAGGCATCCAGCTGGCGGTCGCGACCTCCAAGCCGGAGCGGCTCGCCCGTGCGATCGCCGCCGGGGTCGGCATCGCGGGCCGGTTCGCACTGGTCGGCGGCGCCGACCACGTCGGCGGGCGGGTCGGGAAGGCGGCCGTTGTCGGGTCGGTGCTGGAGCGGCTGGCCGTCGACCCGACGCGCGAGCCCGTCGTCATGGTCGGCGACCGCCACCACGACGTCGACGGCGCCGCGGAGCACGGCATCCCGACCGTCGCGGTGACCTGGGGTTACGCCGAGCCGGGCGAGCTGCATGGCGCGGCGAAGGTCGTCGGCGACGTCGACGAGCTGCTCGACGTGCTGACCTCCGGCGCGGTGTGGTCGGTGCCGCCGCCGGCCTGAACTATCAGCATTCTGTCAGCGCGCCGTGCGCATGCTGGCGGCATGACCATCTCCGCTGCCCGCACCAACCCCGGTACCGCCGTCGCCGCCGATGGCACCCGGATCGCCTACCAGCGCATCGGCGAGGGACCGCCCGTCGTCGTGCTACCCGGCGCTTTGAACCACGGCGAGGCGTGGCGGGACGTCGCTGAGCAGCTTGCGGCCGAGTACACGTTCCTGCTCGTCGACCGGCGGTTCTACCCCCCGAGCGGGGCCGGGCCGACCCCGTCGTCGTTCACGGCGGAGACCGCGGACGTCCGGGCGATGATCGAGGCGGCCGGCGAGCCGGTGCACCTGTTCGGCCACTCCTACGGCGGGCTGCTCGCCCTGCACGCGGCGCTCGCCGACCCGTCGGGTATCCGGTCGTTGCTGCTGTACGAGCCGCCGGTGCTGGCGGGCGGACCGCACGTCGCCCCTGTGCTGCAACGGTTCCGCGAGCAGCTCGACGGCGGGAACCCCCTCGGGGCACTCATGATTTTCCTCACCGAGATCGTGAAGGTCGACCCCGCGGAGCTCGGCAACATGATCGGCGATGACGGGCCGCCGCCGACGACCGAAGAGGTCGCCGGGTTCGTCGACCCGCTCCTGCACGACATCGAGTCGCTGAGCGGGATGCCGACCGACCCGACGCACTGGTCGCCGATCGAGCTGCCCGTGCTGCTCATGGCCGGCGGGCGGAGCTGGGGCAGCGTGCAGGCGAGCACGGCGGCGATCCGCGCGGCGCTGCCGGGCGCCGAGGTCGTGACGTGGCCGGAGCAGACGCACTTCGCCAACATGCTGGTGCCCGACGAGGTGGCGGCGACCCTCCGCGAGTACCTGCGGAAGCACTAGGCCGCGAAGTTCCCCAGGTGCCGGGAGCGCCCGGAGGTTGGGGGGCGGCGCGCACTCAGTCATGAGAAGGCGTGAATGACGGTGAGTTGACCACGTCCGAGGGCTCCCTGTCGCAGCCGCCGGGTCGGACGTCTTGAACGAACGGCACTCTCGTCCAATAGGTGTGGACGAAAGTGCCGTTCGTTCACCACGTGCCCGTGGCTTTCCTGCCCCAACCCCGGGGTGAGCTGCGCGAACGGCACTTTCGGACGATAGGTTGGCCTGAAAGTGCCGTTCGCGCGCATCCCGGCGCTCGCAGGACGCGCCCAGCCCATGGTGATCCACGGTGGTGCGTCGCGCACGCATCCTGCTCTCGGGGACGCGGCTCAGCGGCGCACGACCTTCGCCACCACCGAGAGCAGCGCGAACAGTGGCCCCTGCAGCGCGGGCGGCGGTTTGACGAACCGCACCTCCGCGGTGTGGGCGCGGGCGACGGGCGCGAAGTCGAGCAACGTGCCACCGCGCCCGACGGCGGCGTCCATCCCGGCGTAGAACCCTTCCGTGCCCAGCGCCGGGCGGGTCTGCCAGATCGCGCGCGCACCGCCGTCCAGTGCGGTCATCGCGTGCACGGTGCCGCGCGGGATCTCCAGCACCTCCCCTGCGGCGACCACCCGCTCCTCGGTGCCGACCAGCACCCGGAGGCTGCCCTCGAGGATCTCGAAACGCTCGTCCTGCGCGGGGTGGAAGTGCGCGGGCGGCAACGCCCCGCCCTTCGCCCAGACGGACTCGACCTCGAGCAGCTCGGCGTCCGCGACCCTGACGGTGAGCGTCTGGTGCGGGGAAAGCCGGTACGTGGCGCCGGTCACCGGCACACGATCACACGGTGAGGGGCGCAGGACAACGTCCCTCACCCCGAACTTCCCCACCGTTTTGCCTATTTGCACACCCCGGAAGGCGTGCAGGTTGGCAAAACGGTGGGGAAGTTGGGGCTGCGGTCAGCACTCCGTCTTGTAGAAGTACTGCTCCTTCTGCGTCATGTCGGCCTGGGTCAGCGCCACGAGGTCCGTCTGGATCTCGCGGGTGACGGCCTTGCCCTCGATCGCGGCGACGGCCTGCTGCACGCCCTGCTTGCCGATCGTGGCCGGGTCCTGTGCGATGAGCGCGGCGACCTCGCCCGCCTTCAGGTCCTCGACCTGGTTGGGGCTGGCGTCGAAGCCGACGAGCTTGACCTGCTCGGTCTTGCCGGCGTTGCGCAGACCGGTCGCGGCACCCTCACCGGAGTTGAGGTTGGTCGCGAAGATCGCAGTCAGGTCGGGGTCGCTGGAGAGCTTCGCCGAGACCTTCTGCGCGGCAACGGACGGCTCGTTGTCGGTGTACTCCTGCCCGAGCGACGTGATGCCGGGGAACTTCTTGATCTCCTCCTCGAAGCCCTTCGCGCGCGCGTCGGTCGTCGAGGTGCCGGCCTTGGTGTTCAGCACGAGCACCTTGCCCTTCTCCCCGATCAGCTTCGCGACGGTCTGCGCGGCGAGTCGCCCGCCCTGCTCGTTGTTCGACGAGACGGTCGAGAGCGCCACCCCGGTGTCCTGCAGCCGCGTGTCGACCTCGACGACCTTGATCCCGGCGTCCTTCAGCTGCGTCATCGGGTTGGCCAGCGCGACGTCGTCGGTCGGCGCGATCAGCACGCCCGCCGGCTTCGTGGCGAGCACACCGGTGACGATCGGCGTCTGCAGTGCCGCCTCGAACTTGTCGGGCGCCTGCGTGTCGATCTGGTAGCCCAGCGCCGCGGCCTCCTGCTGCGCGCCGCACTGCATCGAGATGTAGAACGGCTCGGCCTTGACGCCGGGGATGAGCACGAGGTTCTTGTTCGCCGGGGCGGCGCCGGTGCCACCTCCGTTGCCGCTGCCGATCGTCCCGCCGCCGCAGCCGGCGAGCACGGCCGCCAGCGTCACGGCGCCCACGACACCCCAGACCCGCTTGCCCGTCATCGTGCCTCCCCATCGAGTAGATCCGGCGGTCAGCGTTCCCGCGACCGCCGTCGCACCTGGTCGAACCACACCGCGGCCACCAGCACGCCGCTGATCGCCACCGGCTGCCAGAACTGCTGCACGCCGACGATCACGAACCCCTTGGTCAGCACGGCCGGGATGAACACCCCGATGACCGTGCCGAACACCGTCCCGATGCCGCCGAACAGGCTGGTCCCGCCCAGCACGACGGCCGCGATCGCGTTGAGGTTGTCGGTCGAGTGGCCGCCGATCGTCGTCGTGCCGAAGTAGGCGAGCGACATGAACCCGGCCAGCCCCGCCAGCAGTCCGACGCCCGTGTAGACGCGGATCAGGTGCCCGCTGACGGGGATGCCGGCGCGCCGCGCGGCCTCCGCGTTCGACCCGACCGCAAACGTGCGCCTGCCGAATCTCGTCGTGTGCAGGAGCCAGCCGCCGAGCAGGGTCACGAGCGCCGCCAGCGCGACCATGTGCGGGATCTGCGCCGTCTGGCCGAAGCCGAGGCCGTCGCGCAGGATCTTCGGCACCGTGCGGACGTCGACACCGTCGGTGGTGAGCTGTGCGGCGCCGAGCGCGGCACCGAACGACCCGAGCGTCACGATCAGCGGCGGCAGCTTCGCCTTCGCGATCAGCAGGCCGTTGACCAGCCCCCATGCCGAGCCCGCGACGAGGGCGGCGAGCAGTCCCAGCAGGACGATGCCGACGCCCGCGCCGGACGCGTTGCTGCCGGGGCTGAGGCCCTCCATCACCTTGGCCCCGATGACGCCGGCGAACACCAGCACCGAGCCGACCGAGAGGTCGATGCCCGCCGTGATGATCACGAACGTCATCCCGACCGCCAACACGAGCAGCACCGACGCCTCGATCAGCAGCGTCTGCAGCGTGAACAGGGTCGGGAAGGCGTCCGGCCGCAGCAGGCTGAACAGCACGCAGAGCACGACCAGCACGAGGCCGATCCAGAATGTCGACGCGCCGAGCAGGCGCTGCCGCAGTGGTCGACGCTCGTCGTTCACCGGTCGTCCTCCTGCGTGAGCGCGCCGGTCATCGCGCCGACGAGCTGTTCGAGCGTCACCTCGGCCGCGGCGAACCGGGCCACCCGCGCGCCCATCCGCAGCACCTCGATCCGGTCGGCGACCGCCAGCACCTCCGGCATGTTGTGGCTGATCAGCACGACCGCGACGCCGTCGTCCCGGACCGCCCTGATCACGTCGAGGACCCGCTCGCGCTGCACGACGCCGAGCGCGGCCGTCGGCTCGTCGAGGAAGACCACCCGGCTCGCCCACACCACCGAGCGGGCCACCGCAACACTCTGCCGCTGCCCGCCGGAGAGCGAGCCGATCGGGACGTCGAGGCTCTGCAACGTCACTCCCAGCCGGGCGAAGTGCTCGGCGGCCTGCGTCCGCATGGTCGCCTTGTCCAGCATGCCCAGCGCGCCGAGCAGGCCGGGGCGGCGCAGCTCCCGGCCGAGGAAGAGGTTGGCCGCGGGATCGAGGTCGGGCGCGACGGCGAGGTCCTGGTAGGCGGTCTCGATGCCCAGCTGACGGGCGGCCGTCGGGGAGTCGAGCACCACCGGTCGCCCGTCGATCAGGATCTCGCCGGAGTCCGGGCGCTCGACCCCGGAGAGGCACTTCACGAGCGTCGACTTGCCGGCGCCGTTGTCGCCGATCAGCGCGACGACCTCGCCGGCCGCGATGTCGAACGACGCACCGCGCAACGCCTGCACCGAGCCGTAGCTCTTGCGCAGCTCACGCGCCCGCAGCAAAGGCTCCGCGACCGATCCGGACACGTCGTCGTCCCCCTGATCTTTCCGGCCCCTGATCTTCCGGCGTCCGCGCACACTAACCCCGCGCGGGCGCCGTGCAAGGTCACGAACGCGTGACGCCGACGACGCCCACCACCCGAACTTCACCACCGTTTTGCCAACCTGCACACCGTTTGCCTGTGCAGGTTGGCAAAACGGTGGGGACCTTCTACGAGTCGTCGGGTTTCTGCACCCAGCCGTAGCTGCGGTTGACGGCGCGGCCCCAGTTGTCGTGCTCCCGCCGGCGCAGCGCGGCGTCCATCGCCGGCTCCCAGGCGGCCGCGCGGTGCCAGTTGGAGCGCAGCACCTCCACGTCCGACCAGTACCCGACGGCGAGCCCGGCCGCGTAGGCCGCGCCGAGCGACACCGCCTCCGACCCGAGCGGCCGCTCCACCGGCACGTCCAGCACGTCGGCGACGAACTGCATGAGCAGGTGGTTCGCCGTCATCCCGCCGTCGACCTTCAACCGCGTGACGGGCACCCCCGAATCGGCGTTCATCGCGTCGACGACCTCGCGGGTCTGCCAGCCGGTCGCCTCCAGCACCGCGCGGGCGAGGTGGCCGCGGTTGATGAACGACGTCAGCCCGACCATCACGCCGCGCGCGTCCGGGTGCCAGCGCGGCGAGTACAGGCCCGAGAACGCCGGCACGATGTAGCAGCCGCCGTTGTCGGGGACGGTGCTGGCGAGCGTCTCGATCTGCGCGGCCGTGCCGATCATGCCGAGCGAGTCGCGGAACCACTGCACCAGTGAGCCGGTCATCGCGATCGCGCCCTCCAGCGCGTAGACGGGCTTCTCGCCGAACAGGTAGCCGACGGTCGGGATCAGCCCGTGCGTCGACTCGGCCAGCCGGTGGCCCGTGTTCATCAGCAGGAACGCACCTGTGCCGTAGGTGCACTTGACCTCGCCGGAGGCGAAGCACGCCTGCCCGACCAGCGCCGCCTGCTGGTCGCCGAGCGCGCCCGCGACCGGGACGCCGGGCAGCACCGCCGTGCACGTGCCGTAGACCTCCGCGTTGGGGCGGATCTCCGGGAGCATGCTGCGCGGGACGTCGAGCACGTCGAGCAGCACGTCGGACCACTCAAGCGTGCGGATGTCCATCAGCATCGTGCGGCTGGCGTTGGTGACGTCGGTGACGTGCCGGCCGCCGTCGGGGCCACCGGTGAGCCACCAGATCAGCCAGCTCTCCATCGTCCCGAAGAGCACGTCGCCGGCCTCGGCGCCGGCGCGCGCTCCCGGGACGTGGTCGAGCAGCCAGCGCAGGCGCGGGCCGGCGAAGTACGTGGCGGGCGGGAGCCCGCAGAGCGCGGTGACGGTCTCGGCCACGCCGGCGTCGACGAGCCGGGCGACGATCCCGTCGGTGCGCGTGTCCTGCCAGGTGATCGCCCTGGCCAGCGGGGTGCCGGTGTGCCGGTTCCAGATCACGGTCGTCTCGCGCTGGTTGGCGATGCCCAGCCCGACGAGGCTCGACGGCTCCAGCCCCGCGCTGCGCAGGGCGGCAGGCACGATCCGGGTGACGTTGCGCCAGATCTCCGCGGCGTCGTGCTCCGCCCGCCCCGGCGCCGGGTAGTGCTGCCGGTGCTCCCGCTGCGCCACGGCCAGCATCCGGCCGGCGCGGTTGAACAGCAGGCAGCGCGTCGACGTCGTGCCCTGGTCGATCGCGGCGACCACCCGCTCACCCACCACGGCCGGTCCCCCGTCCCGTTTCGCGTGTCACGGTGTGCTCGCCAGCACCGCAGAGATCTCCCGCGACGCGCCGAGCAGCTGCTCGGCCAGCTTGGGCCGCAGCTCACCGCCCAACCCGAAGAGCTCCTCCACGGGCCCGGCCACCCCGATCGCGCCGACCACCACCCCGCCGCTCGCGCGCAGCGGCGCCGCCGCGCCGCCCGTCCCCGCCTCGAACTCGCCGGCGTCGCTGGCCCATCCGCGGTGCCGGGCGGTGGCGAGGTGGGCGTCGAGCGCCGCGACGGTGACGCACGTGCGGCCGGTCCAGCGGTGCAGGTCGAGGTCGCGCGTGCGCGGGGTCGCGACGGGCGCGAAGGCGAGCAGGCACTTGCCCAGCGCGGTGGCGTGCAACGGCATCTCCGCACCCGTCCTGATCCGCTGCGGCGTGCCGTCGGGACGGAACACGTGGTGCACGAGCCGCACCGCGGTGAACGACACAACCCCGAGCTGAACCGCGAGCCCGCTGCTGCCGGCCAGCGAATCGGCCCAGTTCATCGACGCCGCGCGCAGGTCGTGCGGGTCCCAACCGCCGCGGCCGAGCTCCTGCAGGCCCGCGCCGAGCAGGTACCGGGCCGAGTCGACGTCCTGGTCGACGAAACCGACGTCGCGCAGCGTCCGGATGATCCCGTGCGCGGTCGGTCGGGGCAGGTCGAGCGCAGCGGCCAGCTCGTTCAGCCCGAGCGGCCGGTCGGTGCTGCCGAGCAGCCGCAGCACAGCTGCCGCCCGTTCGATCGACTGGATGGGTCCCGGCACGCGTGCGAGCCTACGACGATGCCTGTGATGTTCGTCCGGATGGCGGTTCGACAATGCCGAACACGGACCGTTGACCCACCGCGAGCGGGTTCCTAGCGTCCCCGTCACCCGCTACCCGGGCGGGATCCCATGGGAGGGCTTCGATGGCGAAGAACTCGTACGTCGGGGAGCTGCTTGCCGAGTTCCTCGGCACGATGATCCTCATTTTGTTCGGCGTCGGCGTGGTGGCGCAGGTGGTGACCACCCCGACCGGCGGCCTCGGCGACCACGACTCGATCGCGTGGGCGTGGGGCATCGGCGTGACGCTCGGCGTCTACGTCGCCGCGCGCCTCTCCGGCGCGCACCTGAACCCGGCCGTGACGATCGCGCTGGCCGCGTTCAAGGGCTTCGCATGGCGCAAAGTGCTGCCGTACTCCCTGGCCCAAACGGCGGGCGCGTTCGTGGCCGCCGCGATCGTCCGGTTCGTCTACGCCGACCTGATCTTCAAGGTCGACCCCGACCACACGATCAAGACCCAGGGCATCTTCTCGACGCTGCCGGGCAACGGCGCGGACGGCGTCACGATCACCACGGCGTTCTTCGACCAGATCGTCGGCACCGCGATCCTCGTCTTCGTGATCTTCGCGCTCACAACCGCGATGAACAACCCGCCGATGGCGAACCTCGGCCCGGTCGTCGTCGGCCTGCTCGTCGTCGGCATCGGCATGGCGTGGGGCGCGAACGCGGGCTACGCGATCAACCCGGCCCGTGACTTCGGCCCCCGACTGCTGACGCTCGTCACGGGGTACCAGGACGCGCTGTTCGACCAGAACGGGACGTTGTACTTCTGGCTACCGATCGTCGCCCCGATCATCGGCGGCCTGATCGGCGGCGCGCTGTTCAAGTACACGATCGAGAGCTACCTGCCCGTCGATCCCGAGCCGGTGACCGTGTCCGAACCCGACAAGACCGCCTGATCCCCGAGGAAGAGGAACCACCATGGCCGAATTCGTCGGAGCCGTCGACCAGGGCACGACCAGCACCCGATTCATGATCTTCGACCACTCGGGCAACGAGGTGGGCCGCCACCAGCTCGAGCACGAGCAGATCCTCCCGCAGGCCGGCTGGGTCGAGCACGACCCCGTCGAGATCTGGGAGCGCACGTCGTCCGTCCTGCAGTCGGCGCTCAACAAGACCGGGCTCTCCGCGAGCGACCTCGTCGCGCTGGGCATCACCAACCAGCGCGAGACCGCCGTCGTCTGGGACAAGCGCACCGGACGTCCGCTCTACAACGCGATCGTCTGGCAGGACACCCGCACCGACCGGATCGCCTCCGCGCTGGAGCGTGAAGGCAAGGGCGACGTGATCCGGCAGAAGGCCGGCCTGCCGCCCGCCACGTACTTCTCCGGCGGCAAGATCCAGTGGATCCTCGAGAACGTGGAGGGCGCCCGCGAAGCCGCCGAGAGCGGCAACGCGATCTTCGGGAACACCGACACCTGGCTGCTGTGGAACCTCACCGGCGGCAAGGACGGCGGCGTGCACGTCACCGACCCGACCAACGCCAGCCGCACGATGCTGATGAACCTCGAGACCCTCGACTGGGACGACGAGCTGCTCGGGTTCTTCAACATCCCCCGCTCGATGCTGCCCGAGATCAAGCCGAGCTCGTCGCCCGACCCGTACGGGCTCACGCTCGCGAACGGGCCGCTGGGCGGCGAGGTGCGGATCACCGGCGACCTCGGCGACCAGCAGGCCGCCACCGTCGGACAGGTGTGCTTCGCCCCCGGCGAGGCGAAGAACACCTACGGCACGGGCAACTTCATGCTGCTCAACACCGGCACCGAGCTGGTGCGTTCGAAGGCGGGCCTGCTCACGACCGTCTGCTACAAGTTCGGCGACTCCGCGCCCGTCTACGCGCTGGAGGGCTCGATCGCCGTCACGGGCTCGGCCGTGCAGTGGCTGCGCGACCAGCTCGGGATCATCTCGGGCGCGTCGCAGAGCGAGGCGCTGGCCCGTCAGGTGGAGGACAACGGCGGGGTGTACTTCGTGCCGGCGTTCTCGGGGCTCTTCGCGCCGTACTGGCGGTCCGACGCGCGCGGCGCGATCGTCGGGCTCTCGCGCTTCAACACCAACGCGCACCTGGCCAGGGCGACGCTGGAGGCGATCTGCTACCAGAGCCGCGACGTCGCGGAGGCCATGGAGAAGGACTCCGGAGTGGTGCTGGAGGTGCTCAAGGTCGACGGCGGCGTGACCGCCAACGAGCTGTGCATGCAGATCCAGGCCGACGTGCTCGGCGTGCCGGTGAGCCGGCCCGTCGTCGCGGAGACCACCGCGCTCGGCGCGGCCTACGCGGCCGGGCTCGCCGTCGGGTTCTGGAAGAACACCGACGAGCTGCGCGCCAACTGGAACGAGTCGAAGCGCTGGTCGCCCCAGTGGAGTGACGAGCAGCGCACGACCGGGTACGAGCGCTGGAAGAAGGCCGTGACCCGGACGTTGGACTGGGTGGACGTCGACTAGAAGTTCTTTCCGACAAGGCACTACGAGAGGAACGAACATGAGATCGGTCGCGCTTTCCCCGCAGGCCCGTGAGGCCGCCCTGGAGGCGATGGCGTCGACCGAACTCGACGTGCTCGTCGTCGGCGGCGGTGTCGTGGGCAGCGGTGCTGCCCTCGACGCCGCCACCCGCGGCCTGACCGTCGGGCTCGTCGAGGCCCGCGACTTCGCCTCGGGGACGTCGAGCAGGTCGAGCAAGCTCATCCACGGCGGGCTGCGTTACCTCGAGATGCTCGACTTCCGGCTGGTCGCCGAGGCACTGCAGGAGCGCGGGCTGCTGATCCAGACGCTCGCGCCGCACCTCGTCCGGCCCGTGCCGTTCATCTACCCGCTCAAGCACCACGTGTGGGAGCGGTTCTACGCCGGGGCGGGTGTTGCGCTGTACGACTCGCTCGGGCTGCTCTCGGGACGCTCGCGCGGCGTCCCGCACCACCGCCACCTCACCCGCCGCGGCGCCCGCCGGATCGTGCCGTCGCTTCGCAAGGACGCGCTGGTCGGCGCGCTGCAGTACTACGACGCGCAGGTCGACGACGCGCGCCACACGATGTTCATCGCCCGCACCGCGGCGTCGTACGGCGCACACGTTGCGTCCCGCGCGCGGGTCACCGGCCTGCTCCGGGAGGGCGAGCGGGTGACCGGCGCGGAGGTGCACGACCTGGAGTCCGGCCGGACGATCAAGGTGCGCGCCAAGCAGGTCGTCAACGCGACCGGCGTGTGGACCGACGAGACCCAGGGCCTGGTCGGCGAGCGTGGGCAGTTCAACGTGCGGGCCAGCAAGGGCATCCACCTCGTGGTGCCGCGCGACCGGATCCGCGGCGACTCCGGGCTGATCCTGCGCACCGAGAAGTCGGTGCTCTTCGTCATCCCGTGGGGTCGGCACTGGATCATCGGGACCACCGACACCGACTGGAAGCTCGGCCTCGCGCACCCCGCCGCCAGCGCCGCCGACATCGACTACCTGCTCGATCACGTCAACGAGGTGCTGGAGCAGCCGCTCACGCACGCCGACGTCGAGGGCGTGTACGCCGGGCTGCGACCGCTGCTCTCCGGCGAGTCGGAGTCGACGTCGAAGCTCTCGCGCGAGCACGCCGTCGCGCACACGGTGCCCGGGCTGGTGGTCGTCGCCGGCGGGAAGTACACGACCTACCGGGTGATGGCGAAGGACGCCGTCGACGCCGCGGTGCACGCGCTCGACCAGAAGGTGCCGCCGTCGGTCACGGAGAAGGTGCCGCTGCTGGGCGCGGAGGGCTTCTCCGCGCTCAAGAACGCGCGCTATCAGCTGGCGGCGCGCTACGGGCTGCACGTCGCCCGGATCGAGCACCTGCTCAGCCGGTACGGCTCGTTGATCGACGAGGTGCTGGAGCTGGTCGCGGACGACCCGAAGCTGGGCGAGCCGCTCGCGGGGGCGTCGGACTACCTGCGCGCGGAGGTCGTCTACGCCGCGTCGCACGAGGGCGCGCGGCACCTCGACGACCTGCTGGCCCGCCGCACCCGCATCTCGATCGAGACGTTCGACCGCGGCGTACGGGCGTGCGAGGAGGCCGCGGAGCTGATGGCGGGCGTGCTGGACTGGAGCGGCGCGCAGGTGGAGCGGGAGGTCGAGCACTACCGCAAGCGCGTCGAGGCCGAGCGCGAGAGCCAGCGGATGCCCGACGACGAGACCGCTGACTCCGCCCGCATGGGCGCCCCGGAGGTCGTCCCGCTCGTGTAGCGCAAACCGGGTTAGCGTGGAGTCGTGAGCGACCTGATCGGTATCGACGACATCACCGCCGCGGCGGAGCGGATCGCCGGCAACGTCCTGCGCACCCCGACCGTGGCGAGCCCCGGCCTCTCGGCCAACCTGGGCGTCCCCGTGGCGCTGAAGCTGGAGCTGTTGCAGCGCAGCGGTTCCTTCAAACCGCGCGGCGTCTTCAACAAGATCCTCGGGCTCTCGGCGGCCGAGCGCGACGCCGGTGTGGTCGCCGTCAGCGGCGGCAACCACGGCATCGCGCTCGCCGACGTCGCCGGCTCGCTCGGCGTGGCCGCGACGGTCGTGATGCCTGAGTCGGCGCCCGCGAGCTCCGTCGCGTCCGCGCGCGAGTCGGGTGCCGACGTGCGGATCACCCCCGACATGCCAACGGCGTTCGCGCTGATGGACGAGCTGGTGGCGGGCGGGCGGACGCTCGTGCACCCCTTCGACGACCGCGTGGTCGTCGCGGGGCAGGCCACGGTGGGTCTGGAGTTCGCGCAGGACGCGCCTGACGTCACCGACGTGCTGGTCAGCATCGGCGGCGGCGGTCTGATCGCCGGTGTCGCGGTGGCGATGAAGGCGCTCGTGCCAGGTGTCCGGGTGTGGGGCGTCGAGACCGAAGGTGCCGATGCGATGAAGCTCGCGCTCGCCGCGTCCTCCCCCGTATCGATCACGCCGACGTCGATCGCCAGCACGCTGTGCGCACCGTTCGTCACACCGCTCACGCTCGCGCACGTCCAGGCGCTGGTCGAGGACGTGATCGTCGTTCCTGACGCCGACGCCGTGCGCGGCACCCTCACCCTCGCCGAGGAGGCCAAGGTGTGGACCGAGCCGGCCGCCGGCTGCCTCGTCCCGGCCGCGCACCAGGTGCTCGACCGGGTCGCCCCCGACGCCCGGCTCGGGCTCGTGATCTGCGGCGGCAACGTCGGGACCGGTGACATCGCCGGCTGGGCCGAGCGGTTCGCGGCCACCCCGTACCCCACGCGGGCGGCTACCGCGCGGCGCTGAACCGGTCGATCAGCGCACGGAAGCCCGGGTCGCACTGGACCTCGATCCGGGCTCCGCTGCGGTCGATCCGCACCGGCCGCAGGTCGGGCCGGTGCGCCAGCTGCACGGCGTCGCCGGGAGCGGCACGTTCCCGCGCGGAGGCCTGCCACCAGTACAGCTGCGTGCTGATCGGCTTGTGCCCATCGGCGACGAGCCGGTCGGCGATCTCCTGGAGGATCGGGACGGCATGCAGCAGGTCGGTGCGCCCGATGGGATGCACCAGCACCACCTCCGGCAGCGGGAAGGCGACCACAGCGCCGTCGAACCACTGTCCGTCGAGGTAGCGGGTGAGCACGTGCGCGTGCGCTGCCATGTACGGGTGCTCGCCACCGATGTGCAGCAGGCGGACGCCGAACGGATCCATCCAGGTGGACGTGAAGTCCTGCGCCAGGGTGTTGGTGATGGCGAGGCGGAACAGCTCGGCCTCCCGACCGCTGTCCGAACCGGCGCGTGGGAGCGGCATCACCGCATCGGGCAGGTCGACCGCGACGGTCTCCCACAGCCCGGCAGCGAGCTCGCGCGCGACCGTGCCGCCGCGCACCGGCTCGACCAGCACGTCCTCCGCGTACACCCGAAGGCGCAGATCGGTGTCGCGAGGGTCGGTCATCGCGGCGACCGGGTGCGCGGCGCGGCGGGCCTCCTCGGCGGCGTGCGCGGCGACGACGTGCGCCGGCGCCCCGTCGACCGCGATGCGGTACCGCGAGATGTCCGTGACGGCCTCCGAGCCGTCGGCGAGCTGGATCTTGATCCGGCGGGGATCCACGAACGACGCTGCGAGCCCAGCCTCGTGGAACGCGGCCGACAGCGCGTGTCCGGCCACGTCGTCGTCCGGGAGCGGGTAGTGCGTCCCGATCAGGATCCCGCTGCGGCGCATCCCGCGGATGTAGCCGCGGACGACGCCCTCCGCGAAGTCGCGCAGCTCCGCGGACGGCCCTGGAGGCGCGTCCCTGAGCATCGGCGCGAGCTGCAGCGGGAGCGGGCGCTGCACCCCGGGGACCGCAATCAGCAGCTCCGCCCGGCCCGGCCGCACCGACACCCCGGCCTGGGTGAACGCCGCCAGCATCGCCTCGGCCAGCGGTGCGGCATCAACCCGTTTCCTCTTGCGTCCGAACATGTTCCCCCCTTTGGAAATAACACTTACCAGAAAAGTGTGCCATTCGGGTTTGGCGCAGCTCACAGCGAGGACGAAAGGGCCACTCCCGGGCGTTGCACGTGACATGCGCAGCGACGTGGTGGTCATCGGGGCCGGTCAGGCGGGGCTCTCCGCCGCTTACGGGCTGCGCAAGGCCGGCCTGGACTTCGTCGTCCTCGACGCGGAAGAGGGGCCGGGCGGTGCGTGGAGGCATCGCTGGCCGACGTTGCGCGTAGACGATGCCCACCGCATCCACGACCTACCGGGCCTCGGTTTCCACCCATCCGACCCGACCCGGCCGGCCGCTCAGGTCGTCCCCGAGTACTTCGCCGACTACGAGCGCGAGTTCGGCATCGACGTACTGCGGCCGGTCCGCGTCTCGGTGGTCCGCGATGCGGCGCCGGAACTGGTCGTCGAGTCGGACGCCGGCGAGTGGACGACACGCGCGCTCATCAACGCGACCGGCACGTGGACCCGCCCCTTCCGCCCGCGCTATCCCGGGGACACCACGTTCCGCGGCCGCCAGCTGCACACCGTCGAGTACCGGGGGCCGGCCGAGTTCGCCGGCAAGCGGGTGGTGGTCGTCGGCGGTGGCACGTCGGCGGTGCAGCTGCTGATCGAGATCGCGGGGGTCGCCGCGGCCACCCGATGGGTCACCCGCCGCCCGCCGCTCTTCCACGACGGGCCGTTCGGCGACGAGGCCGGCCGGGCCGCCGTCGCGCTCGTCGAAGAGCGGGTGCGCGCCGGGCTGCCGCCGCTGAGCGTCGTCGGCGTGACCGGCCTCGGCCGCACCCCGGCCGTCATCGCCGCCCAGGAGGCCGGGATCCTCGACCGGCACCCCATGTTCGAGCGGATCACCCCCGACGGTGTGACCTGGGCGGACGGCACGACCTTCGCCGCCGACGTGATCCTTTGGGCGACGGGGTGGCGCGCCGCGCTCGGCCACCTCACGCCGCTCGGGCTGCGCGGACCGGGCGGTGGCATCGCGATGGACGGCACGCGCGTGCGCGCAGATCCGCGCATCCATCTCGTTGGGTACGGCCCGAGCGCGAGCACGATCGGTGCGAACCGGGCCGGCCGCGCTGCGGCGCACGAGATCACCCGACTCCTAAGAGCGAAGACGCCGGCCGTCGCATAGCTCACCGGCCACATTGCCCTACCGTCCCCCTTCATGACGTCCCCCTCCGCCGCGCCGGCGTGGCGCCGCCCCACCCGCGGTGAGCACCGCTGGCCCGCGGCGCTCGCCGTCGCCGTGGCGATCGTGCTGCAGATGCTGCTGCCCGACGCGGTGGCGCCAGGGCCCTGGTGGCTCCTGCCGGGAATCGAGCTGTTGCTGCTGGCCACGCTCTTCGTCGCCAACCCGTTCCGGGTCGGCGCCGAGTCGACCGTCCTGCGGGTACTGGGCATCGGGCTGGCCGCGACGGTCGGGATCGCTGCGGCGTGGTCGGTGGTGAGCCTCGTGGCCGCGCTCATCGGCGGCCGGTTCGGCGGCGACGCAGCGACGCTGCTCTCGACCGGCGCCTCGATCTGGATCACGAACATCATCGCGTCGGCGCTGCTCTTCTGGGAGTTCGACCGGGGCGGGCCGGCCGCTCGCGCTCGGGGCGGCGACGGCCATCCCGACTTCCTGTTCGTCCAGATGCAGGTGCCGGAGGTGGCCGACCCGGAATGGGAGCCGACGTTCGCCGACTACCTCTACTTGTCGTTCACCAACTCGACCGCGTTCAGCCCGACCGACACCATGCCGCTCTCCCGATGGGCGAAGATGACGATGATGTTCGAGTCGGTGGTCTCGCTCGCGACCGTTGCACTGGTCGTAGCGCGGGCCGTGAACGTGCTGGGGAGTTGACACGTGGATCTCGAGTTGGACGACGGCAGGGTGCTGCGCTACCACGACGGCGGTGACGAGAGCGGCGGCGAAGGCGGACTCACTTTGTTCTGGCTGCACCCGACCCCGCAGACCGGCGTGCCGCTCCCGCCGCTGCTCGAAGCCTGTGCGGCGCGGGGCATGCGGCTGGTGTCCTACGCCCGGCCCGGGTACGGGGGTTCGACTCGCGTGCCTGGCCGTGGCGTCGCGTCGGCGGCCGTCGACGTCCAGCGGATCGCCGACGAGCTTGGCCTCGCCCGGTTCGCGGTGATGGGCGGCTCCGGCGGCGGCTCGCACGCACTGGCCTGTGCGTCGCTGCTGCCCGACCGCGTGATCGGTGCCGTCGATCTGGCCGGGCCGGCGCCCTACACCGACGACTACGACTGGTACGCGGGCATGGTCGACAGCAGTGCGCTGCGCGCGGCTGCGCAAGGCCTCGATGCCCGCGAGCGCCATGCCGAGACCGCGGAGTTCGTCGAGGAGAGCTTCACCGCGGCGGACCGGGCCGTGCTCGGTCCGGACGGCCGCTGGGCCTCGCTCGGGGCAGACGCGCAGAAGGCCGGCGCGGAAGGCCCGCACGGGCAGGTCGACGACGACATGGCCTTCGCCACGCCGTGGGGGTTCGACGTCGGGACGATCGAGGTGCCCGTCCTCGTCGTGCACGGCGGGCAGGACCGGATCATCCCGCCGGCCCACTCCGAGTGGATCGTGCGCACCTGCCGCACCGCCGAGCACTGGGTCCGGCAGAACGACGGCCACATCTCGGTCATGGACGCGGCTCCCGTCGCGATGGACTGGCTACGAGCGCTCGCGTAGGACCCGTTTCAGCAGCTTGCCGGCCTCGGTGCGCGGCAGCTCGTCGAGCACCTCCCACGAGCGCGGCCGCTTGTAGCCGGCAAGGTGCTGCGCGACGTGCACCTCGACCGCGGCGATGTCGATCTCCTGGCCGGGCCGCGCCACCAGCACCGCGTGGACGGTCTGCCCCCACTCCTCCGACGGCAGCCCGTAGACCGCGGCGTCGAGCACGTCGGGGTGGGCGTGCAGCACCGCCTCGACCTCGGCGGGGTAGACGTTCATCCCGCCGGTGATCACGAGGTCGCCGCCGCGGTCGCGGATGTAGAGGTAGCCCTCCTCGTCGAGGTGCGCGACATCGCCGACAGACTTCCAGCCCTCCTCGTCGGCGACAGGCTCGGCCCTGCCGTGGTAGCCGACGAACGTCGATGCCGAGCGGACCTGCAGCGTGCCGGGCTCGCCCGGCGGCAGCGGGGTGCCGTCGGCACCGACCACCCGCAGCTCGACGCCGGTCACCGCGCGCCCGCAGGAGCCCGGCTTGCGCAGCTGGTCCTCGGGAGGCAGCACGGCGTCGACGCCCAGCTCGGTGGATCCGTACACCTCGAACAGGAACCCGTCGCCGAGCTTCTCGATGATCTCCTGCTTGAGCGCGTACGGCACAGGCGCCGCGTTGGCGACGAGCGAGCGCATCGACGAGAGGTCGGCCCGCGCGAGCTCGTCGGCCGGCAGCGCGACGATCCGCTTGAGCGGGGTCGGCGCGGTGAACGTGTTGGTCACCCGGTACGTGCGCACCAGCTCGAGCCAGCGGGAAGCGTCGAAGCGACGCATCAGGACGACCGTGCCGCCGAGCACGTGGTTCAGCCCGGCCCACGCGAGCGGGCCCGAGTGGTAGAGCGGGCCTGTTGTGACGTGCACCTCCTCCCCCATGACCAGCCGCAACGTCGCGACCAGCGCGGCTGTGGTCGCTGGATCTTGTTTGGCGCGCACGGCGCCCTTCGGCTTCCCCGTCGTGCCCGACGTGTAGATCATCGAGCCGCCGCCGGTGGTGGGCACGCCCACCGGCTCCGGCGAACCTGCCGCGATCATGTCGGCCATCGACCGTGCCCCGGCGAACGGCTCGCCGGCGAAAACAACCACCTCCTTCACGTCAGGCAGCTCGTCGCGCACCGCCGCGACGCGCTCGGAGTACTCGGCGTCGACGAGCACCACCGAAGCACCGCTGTCGGCGATCACGTACCGCATCTCGTCGGCGGTGAACCGGTACGCCAGCGGCACCGCGACCAGCCCAGCCTTGCGCGCGGCGTTCAGGATCGTGATGACCTCGACGCTGTTGGGCCCGCACCAGACGACCCGGTCGCCCGCACGCAGCCCGATGCCACGCAGCGCGTCAGCGAGGCGGTTGGCCCGCTCCTCCAGTTCGGCGTAGGTCAACACCCGGCCGCTGTCGGGGTCGATCACAGCCGGCTTCTCGGGCATGGCCTGCGCGTAGACGGTCAGGTGGTCGGGATCCTGCGCGACGGTGGGCACGCAGCCACTCTTGCCGATCCGAACGCCGTTCCGGAAGTCCCGGCTCCCAGACATGCCACGACGTTGCGGTCTCTCCGATGTGGGCGCCGCGTGCCACATTCCTCACATGAGCACCCTCCCAGTTGGCCACCTTTCGGTACCGCTCACGGCAGCGGCATACGCAGCGCTCCCGGACGACGGCGTGCACGGATTCGAGCTTCAGGAAGGCGCGCTCGTGATGACCTCGAAGCCTCCGCCCAAGCATCAAGGCTGCATGGGCTAGTTGCTCATCCGACTCGACGCGTGCTCGTCGGAATACCTCAAGGTGCTCCCCGGCGTCGATGTCGACCTGAGACTTGTGGCGTCAGACCGACCGGGCACTGTCCGGGCGCCCGACCTCATCGTCGTCAACTGCGCGTCGTACGAGCGCACCTGCACAGATGGCGGGTTGCTGCCCGCCGACGATGTCGTCCTCGCGGTGGAGATCCTCTCGCCGAGCTCCCGTCGCACCGACTCGACGATCAAGCACGACGAGTACTCCGACGCCGGTATCCCGCACTACTGGATCGTCGACATCGACGGCCGCACCACCCTCACCGCCTGCCACCTGGCCGGCGAGTTCGGCTACGTCGACGCCCCCCCATCACGGGCACCTTCACCACCTCTGATCCCTTCCCCATCACACTGGATCTCGACAAGCTGGTCTGATCAGCGTTGAGTGGCACGGGTGGTCAGCGCTGATCCGAAGATCGTTGTCGTCGGGGCCGGGTTCGGCGGGGTAGCCGCCACCATCGAGCTGCAGAAACACGGGTTCTCGGACATCACCGTCCTCGACGCGGCACCCGAGCTGGGCGGCACGTGGCTGCACAACACCTATCCCGGCGCGGCCTGCGACGTGCCGAGCCACCTGTATTCATTCTCGTTCGCCCAGCGCCGCGACTGGACCCGACTGTGCTCGCCGCAGGCCGAGATCCTCGACTACCTGCGCACGGTGGCCCGCGACTACGGCGTGGACCGCAGGGTCGTGCCGAACACCGAGGTGACCGGCTGCACGTGGGACGACTCCACGCAGCGGTGGACCGTCTCGACCGCTGGCGGGCACACCATCGACGCCAACGCGGTTGTCATCGCGACGGGCCAGCTGAACCGACCCGCCTACCCGCGCATCGAGGGCGCCGACACCTTCGCGGGCCACACGTTCCACTCCGCACGTTGGGACCACGGCTACGACCTCCGCGGCAAACGCGTGGCCGTGGTCGGCTCCGGGGCGAGCGCGGTGCAGTTCGTGCCTGAGATCGCGCCGATCGTCGAGCGCCTCACCGTCTTCCAGCGCACCGGCAACTGGTTCCTGCCGCGCGAGAACCGGCCCTACCCGGCGGCGTTCCGGGAAGCCGTCCGCCGGGTGCCGGGCCTCCAGACGGCACGCCGCAGGTTCATCTACCAGTACGGCGAGCTGCTCACCGCGATGATCCGCAACCCGCGCAGCCTCGGCCGGCTCGGACACTCCCAGTCGTCGCGGTTCATGCGTTCCCAACTGACCGACCCCGAGCTGAGGGAGAAGGTCTGGCCGGACTACACGTTCGGCTGCAAACGGGTGCTGTTCAGCTCGGCCTTCCTGCCAGCGCTGCAGCGCGACAACGTCGAGCTGATCACCGACGCGATCAGCCGCATGACGCCCTCCGGCATCGTCACCGCCGACGGCCGCGAGCACGACGTCGACTGCGTCGTCTACGCGACCGGCTTCGCGACCACCGGATTCATGTTCCCTATGAAGGTCGTGGGCGCCGGCGGGCGGTCCCTCGACGACGTGTGGGCCGACGGTCCGCGCGCCCACCTGGGCATCTCGGTGCCCGGATTCCCTTCGCTGTTCGTGATGTACGGGCCGAACACCAACACCTCCGGCGGCTCGATCATCGTCTACCTCGAAGCGCAGGCCCGGTACCTGCGACAGGCCTTGCAGGAGGTCCGGCGCCGCGGAGCTACCGCGATCGACGTCCGACCGGACGTCGAGGCGGCCGGCGACCGGCAGCTGCAGGGCCGGTTCGCCGGCACGGCGTGGATGCAGTGCAACTCCTGGTACCGCGACCGCTCGGGGCGGATCGTCACCAACTGGCCCGGCTACATGCGCGAGTACGAGAAAGCGACGCGCACCCTCGACCCGACGCAGTACCGGTTGATCGAGTGAGCAGTGGCGATCGGCACGGTCCGCCAGGCGGGTCGCGTGCCTCATCGTGATCCCGCAGTACCGTGGAGCGCACGCCAGAAGGCGAGCCGGTGCTCCGTGGAGTAGGCGGCGGCACCGATCCCGCCGGCGCCGGGCGCCAGCGACTGCACGTGCCGCGCGGCCCCGTACTCCGGCCAGCCCGGCGGGCCGGGACCGTTCGGATCACCGGTGTGCGCGAACCGCGCCCAGTAGCCGACCATTTCGGCGGCCAGGCGACGCTGGTCGTCGGTGAACGCCGCCTCGACCCCGCCGATGTCGAACAGGTACACGACATCGGAACCGTGGTAGGCGCCGTACGGGAACGCCTTCTCGACCATCCCCTCGTACAGCGGGGCCTCCCGGTCGGCGAACTCGAACCCGTACGTCGGCACCCGTGCGGAGAATGCGTCAAGCGCCTGTTCGGTCGTGTAGGCCCAGGTGCGGTCGGTGTGGATCTGCGCGTAGCTCGGACCGTTGTCGCCCTCGACGGGCGGGTACTCCGCGGCCACCGCAGCGGCATCGGCGCCGAACTCCTCGGCGAGCAGTTCGCGGTACGCGTCGGGGGGCAGCGGCGAAGGCACCTCCCCGGTGATCGACGACCGGGCCTCGTCGCGGGTGGTGCCGACCATGACGGGCACGTGGTGGAACCGGCCATCGCGCAACGCCATCGCCGGGTCTTCGGGCAGGACGCTGCTGCCGTAGGACGGGGAGAACCCGTACATCCGCTCCGCCAGCTCGGCAGTGGACTTCCCTCGCAGGCACGGGAGCACCTCCGCCGGCACGCCGCAGCCGAGCTCTGCCGCGGTCGCGGTGCTCGTGGCCTCGACGGCGGCCGGTGGCTCGTACGGCGTGTAGCCCCGCCCCTCTGCCGGATACGGCGGCCATTCGACCAAGCAGGTGCCGCTCTGCATGACGGCCTTGTGGAACAACCCGGCCGCGCTCGGCGAGGTGAGGTGGCCGCAGGTGCTCATGGACCCGGCCGACTCCCCCGCCAACGTGACGTTGCCGGGGTCGCCACCGAAGGACCTGATGTTGTCGCGGACCCAGCGCAGCGCGGTCTGCTGGTCGTGCAGCCCGAACGCCCCGGCGTCGGGCAGGCCCGGCAGCCGGAGGAACCCGAAGATCCCCAGCCGGTAGCTGGGCGTCACCACGACGACGTCGCCCGCCCCGGCGAGCCGCCCGGCGTGGTACTCGGCCGCGTTGCCCTGGTAGAAGCCGCCGCCGTAGAGCCACACCACCACCGGCGCCGGCTTGTCCGGCCGCGCGGACGACGGCGCGGTGACGTTGAGGTAGAGGCAATCCTCCGACTGCGGGCCCGGGATCGGGTCGTGCGGCGACTGGATGCACATCGGAGCAGGCGTGCGCGCATCCCGCGGCTCGCGCCACGGCTCGACGGGCTGCGGCGCCTGCCATCGCGCCTCCCCGATCGGTGGCGCGGCGAACGGGATCCCCTGGAACGTCCGTAAACCTGCGGCCTCGGTGCCGCGGACGGGACCCGACCTCGTGGACACGACCGGATCCTCGGCGACGGGTGCCGCCCGGGCCCCGCATCCGACCACGCATCCGGCCAGTGCCAGCACCGCGACGCCGACCGCCGCCAGCGTCCAACCCCGCACTCCCCGACCCACCATGACCGCCTCCAACCTTTGGCACGACTGTATTAATACTCACGCTAGCACAGTCGTGCTAGCGTCGCCACGTGTTCAAAGTCGTGGATCCGGTCGAACGTCGCGAGCAGATCGCGGAGGGCGTCTGGCGGGTGATCCGCCGGGACGGGCTGGCCAGCGCGTCCGTGCGCAACGTGGCCGCCGAGGCGGGGCTGTCACAGGGCTCGCTGCGCCACTTCTTCGGCAGCCAGTCCGAGCTGCTGGTGTTCTCGCTACGCCTGGCCGGCGAGCGGACCCGGGCCCGGATGCAGGCGGCCGCGGAGACGGCGGGCGGGGGTCGCGACCTCGTCGAGGCGGTCGTCGAGGCGATGGTGCCGGTCGACCACGACCGGCGGATCGAGACCGAGGTCTGGCTCGCCTTCCTCGGCGCCGCACTGAGCGACCCCGCGTTGCGCGCGCTCAACGACGAGATCTTCGACGGGATGCGGCAGATGTTCGCCGACGTGCTCGACGAGCTGGTCGAGTCAGGGCACGCCCGCCCCGGCATCGACCTGTCCTACGAGGCGGACCGCCTGTACGCGATCGTCGACGGCCTCGCGCTGCACGCCATCGTCCGACCGGAGGTCGTCACACCCGAGCGGCTGCGCTCCACGCTCACCCGGCACCTCGACGAGCTCTGCCGCTAGTTGATCGGCATGCCCCGGCGAGATGGGCGGCATCGTCGATCAAGCAGCGATGCGGCCCATCTCGCACCCGCTAGCGGATCTCCACGATCTCCTTGCCCAGCGGCACGAGCGACACCGGCAGCAGCTTGAAGTTGGCGATGCCCAGCGGGATGCCGATGATCGTGATGCACAGCGCCACCCCGGTGACGAGGTGCCCGAGCGCCAGCCACCAGCCGGCGACCACGATCCAGATCAGGTTGCCGATCGTCGAGGGCGCACCGGCACCCCGCCGGTCGACGAGCTCGCGACCGAACGGCCACAGCGCGAAGCTCGCCATCCGGAACGAGGCCAGCCCGAACGGGATCGTGATGATCAGCACGCAGCAGATCACGCCGGCGATCGCGTAGCCGACCGCCATCCAGAACCCGCACAGCACGAGCCAGATCAGGTTCAGCAGCGTCTTCATGACTCCAGTCTGGCCCCGCCGGGAGCGCGTCCACCTCAGGGAAGTCCCGGATACCAGCGCCAGCGGCTACTCCCGCAGCTCGACCACCCGCACCCCGTACGGATCGACCCGCAGCTCGTCGACCGGCTCGTCCGCACCGAGCGGCACGAGCCGCGACGCGCTCCGGGGGCGGACCGTCAACTCCTCGGGGTGCTGGCTGACGATCCACCCGAACCGGCGGCCGTCGGCGTGCACCATCGTGTCGGTGAAGACGCGCGGGTCGTCGACGACGAGCTCGCGCCGCACCCCGGCCTCGACGGCGAGCGCGTCGTAGATCCGGTGCGTGTCCTCGGGGTTGACGTGCGCCCGGACCGCCGCCATGTACTCCAACGGGTACGTGGCGAGCACGGTCTGCCCGGCGCCGGTGGCGTGGCGCAGCAGCGCGGGCCGGTCGTGCGCGTCGACCGCGACGACCGTCGCCCCCTTCGGCACGACGGGCAGGTAGGCGCGGCTGTGCTCGTTGCCGCCGACGGCGAAGCGCAGCACCTCACCCGCCGCGATCGAGCCGAACGACTGGGTGAACCGCAGCTCGACCGTCTCGTCGACGATCGGGTGCACCAGCCCGTAGGACAGCTCGTGCTCCACCCCGAACATCTCGTTGAACCCTGCGTGCCAGAAGGCCCGGTGCAGGTTCTCCTCGCCGGAGCAGAACGACAGGTAGACCGTCGCGCCCGCCGCGGCGAGCCCGCCGAGCCGTTGCCACGTCGGGGCCAGCAGCTGCCGCACGCACGGCAGGAGGTAGAGCGCGGCGCCCTCGTCGATGCCGTCCTCCTCCCTGGTCAGGGCGACCGGAAGGCTCGCCTCGCGCGCCGCGACGTAGCCCTGCCGCAAGGTCCGCTCCGCGAAGCTGCGGTCGGCGGCAGTGGCGATGGGATACCCGCGTTCCAGGTAGCTGGTGACGACGAGCGCGGCCTCGGTGTCCGTCCGGTCGAGGCCCGCGAAGTCGACGTCGTCGAGCACGTCGGCGAACTGCTTCAGTTCGAGCAGGGGCGCCTTCGGCTCACCGGTGTTGGTGGTGATGCCGAAGTGCATCTCGAACGGGTGGTGGCGGTACGGGTCCTGCTCGGCGAGGTTGTCGTAGTCGGTGTTGTTCCACGCGATCCAGCCGGTCGCGCCCGCGAGCAGCGAGTTGTGCAGCTGCTGGCGGTAGTAGTGGCCCTGCTCCGGCACCGAGACGAACGCGGTGGACAGCCCGAACTCCTCCAGCACCACGGGCTTGCCCGCCACGGCCGCCAGCTCGCAGTGGAACGCCGAGGACAGGTGCTGGCGCACCCGATCGGTCTCCATGCGGTAGGTGTGCGGTCCGACGAAGTCGACCAGCTCGGCGGTCTCGCGCAACGAGAAACCGTTGTCGACGCCGGTGACCTCGATGCCCCACGCGCCGTCGCCCAGCGAGACCGGCTGGGTGCCGCCGCCGGCGCGCACCGCCTGCACCATCAGCGTCGCCCAGCTGGTGACGTCGGACGTGGGCGCCTGCGGCTCGCCGCGGCGCCGCCCGTAGATCGGCATCTCGTTGCTGATCAACCAGCCGGCCACGGCGGGGTGCTCGTGCAGCGCGCGCACCGCCCGCTCGACGAACCAGGCCTGCCTGCTCACCAGCCACACGTCGGCGTAGAGGTCGCGCTGGAGGCCGCCGCGCCACGCCGGGTCCCAGTTCTCCCCGGACATGTGCCCGACGATGAACGTCGGGATCGAGGACATCCCGTGCTCGGTGTGGGCGTCGAGGAAGTCCCGGTAGTGCACGACCAGCGCCTCGTCGATGCGGTCCGGCTCGGGGTGGAAGTCGGGCCAGTAGAAGAACGAACGGGTCTGGCGCAGCCCGTGCTCGGCGAGCACGCGCAGCTCGTCGCGGACGACCGCGGCGTCGTAGCTGCGCCACATCAGCGGCCCACCCGTGCGGGACCAGAAGTTCGCGCCGAGCCAGACGGACGGTTGCCCGTCGACGGTCAGCTTGGGCGAGGGACGGCGGATCGGCACGCTGTTCCTTTCATTCTTGACGGCGCGGTCATTTGACGGCGCCGGCGGTGAGGCCCTGCACGAGGTAGCGCTGCATCAAGAGGAAGCCGGCCACGATCGGCACGCTCACGACGACCGATGCGGCCATGATCTGGTTCCAGTACACGGCGATCTGGGTCGTGAACTCGGCGAACCCGACGGCGAGCGTCTTCGAGGCGCTGTCGGTGAGCACCGAGGCGAAAAGGGCCTCGCTCCACGAGGTCATGAACGCGTAGATGCCGACGGCGACGATCCCCGGTCGCGCGGCGGGGAGCACGATCGACCACAGCACCCTCGTCGGGCTCGCCCCGTCCACGAGACCTGCCTCATCGAGGTCGCGCGGGATCGAATTGAAGTAGCCCACGAGCATCCAGATCGAGAACGGCAGCGTGAGCGTCAGGTAGGTGATGATCAGCCCCGACAGGTTCCCGTTCAGCTTCAGGCCGGTGAGCTGCCCGATGTTGACGTAGATCAGGTAGAGCGGGAGCAGGAAGAGGATCCCGGGGAACATCTGCGTCGAGAGCACCGCCATGCGGAAGAGCTCCCGCCCGCGGAAGGTGTAGCGGCTGATCGCGTATGCGGCGAGCACGGCGAGCGCCACCGAGAACACGCTGGAGCACGTCGCGACGATCAAGCTGTTCACGAAGTACCGCGCGAGCGGCACGGTCGACCAGACGTCGACGAAAGCCTGGAACGTGATCGTCGACGGGATCCAGTGGAAGACGTTCTGCACGTCGCCGAGCGGCTTCACGGCCGTCGAGACGATCACGTACAGCGGGGTCACCGTGAAGACCATCAGCCCGGCGAGGCCGATGAACCGGATGGTCCGGAACGTGCGCGACTCATGCATTGCGGGCCCTCCGCGACGTCACGGCGATGTACAAGGACGTGACGACCAGCAGGAACACCAGCAGCGTCACCGACATCGCGGAGCCGAGGCCGAAGTTCCACGTGATGAACGAGCTCTGGTAGACGTGCACCGAGACGAGGTCGGCGCTCGCCGGGGTCGATCCGGCGAAGAGCGTGAACGGCACGTTGAAGTCGTTGAACGTCCAGAGGAAGAGCACGAGCACCAGCACCTGGTTGACCGGCCGCAGCATCGGCAGTGTGAGCCCCGTGAACTGCTGCCACCGGTTCGCACCGTCCACCTCGGCGGCCTCGTACACCTCCGTCGGGATCGACTGCAGGCCCGCCATCAGCGTCAGCAGCGCGAACGGCCACAGCCGCCAGATCCCGATCAACGCCATGCTGATGAAGGCGTTGTCGCCGAGCAGCCAGAACGTGTTGCCGTCGCCGAGGCCGGTGCCGGCGAGCACGTGGTTCACGAGCCCGCTGTCGTGGTCGAGCATGAACTTCCAGACGATCACCGCGGTGAACACCGGCAGCGCGTACGGGATCAGGAAGAACGTGCGCAGCAGCGATCGTCCGCGCACCGAGCTCTGCAGCAGCGTCGCGCCGAAGATCCCGAACAGCCAGCTCACGCTCACCACGACAGCGCTGTAGGCGAGCGTGATGCCGACCGAACGCAGCAGGTCGAGCCCGATCTCGCTCTGCAGGTCGAAGGCGATCCGGTAGTTCGCCAACCCCGCGAACGGGGCCTGCAACCATCGGCGCAGGTAGAACTGGTTCAGCTGCAGGAAGCTGATCGAGACCCCGGTCAGCATCGGGATGACGTGCACGAGCAGCTCGAACAGCAGCGCCGGGCCGATGAGCAGGTACGGCAGCACGCGCCGGCTCGGCGACCAGCCGCGGCGCCGTCCCGTGCGGGGCACCGCCGGCACGGCCGGTCGGGTGCCGACGGGCGTCACCATCAGCCCGTGCCGCCCAGCTTCTGCTGCGCGCCCGCCAGCGCGGCCTGGACCTCGGCCTGCGTCACCGGCTTGCCGCCCGCGATCTGCGCCAGCATCTCCTTGACCGCCGAGCCGACGGTCGTCTCGAACTGGCTCTCGTTGGGGACCATCGGCATCGGCGCGGAGGTCGTGGCCAGCTCCTCGAGGAAGATCTTCGTCTTCGCACCCTGGAAGGCGGGATCGGCCGCGGCGTCCTTGGTGACCGGCAGCGACCCGAACTCCTGGTTGAGCTTGACCTGCTCGGCGGGGCTGGTGAGGAACTCGATGAGCTTCAGCGCGCCGTCGGTGTTCTTGTCCTTGAACGCGGCGATGTTGATCCCGGCGACGTGGCTGTTGACCCGCTCCCCGCCGGCCGGGAGCGGGTCGTTGATCGGCATCGGCGCCACACCGTAGTCGCCTTCGGCCATCCCACCTGCGGCGATCGCGGCCGTCGTGTTGGTCTGGGCGATCATCATCGCCGCCTTGCCGGACGTGAAGTCGGCCACGGCGTCCGCCGTCCTCGCGTGCTCCGCGGAGCTCGGCACGGCGACCTTCTCGGTGCCGAGCAGCGCGATGTACTGCTCGATCGCGGCGACGTTCTGCGGTGTAGCGAACGTGGGCCGTCCCGAGGCGTCGAAGAACGAGCCGCCGTGCTGCTTGCCGAGGATGAACGCGAAGTGCGCACCCTCGGTGTAGCTCGCGCCGGCCAGCGAGATGCCGTACGTGCCCGCAGCGGGGTCGGTCAGCTTCTTCGCCGCGGCCAGGAAATCGCTCCAGCTCGCGGGCGGCGAGGTGATCCCGGCGGCCTCGAACGCCTTCTTGTTGTAGAAGAGCCCGTAGGACAGGCCGTAGATCGGGACCGAGGTCGGCGTGATGCCGGCGGCGCCGGTCGAGCTCATGCTGGTGGCGAGGAACTTGTCGCCACCACCGACCTTCGCGAGCGTGGCGTCGTCGAAGTCGACGAACGCGCCGGTGGCCTGCAGCGACGCCGACCACGTGTTGCCGATGTTCACGACGTCCGGCCCGTCGCCCGAGGTGGTGGCCGTGGTGATGCGGTCGAGCAGGTGCTGCCAGTCGATCACCTCGAGGTTGACCTTGATGCCCGTCTGCCGGGTGAACGCCTCCAGCTCCGGGGTGAGGATCTCCTTGTCCCGCTGGACCGTCGGACCCTGGTTGCTCGCCCAGTACGTGATCGTCATGGGATCGCCGCCGCTCGGACCGGACGAGCACGCCGCCAGACCTGCGGCGACCAGTACTGCAGCAAGCGTCGCGGTGAACTTCCTGAACTTGCCGAACGTCCTGAAGCGCACTGTCGACTCCTTCGTCGTCGTGCATCTGATGAACCGGTTAAGCGTGTCGGCATATTAACCGGTTCATCACCCGTTCGGGAACCCCTGTGGACGCCGAGGAGCGGCTACGCGGTGCTTTCGCGCTCCGTCAGGTGCGCCGGGCTCAACCACCGGTCCTCGACGGGCCCGCCGCCGATGCGGGCGAGCAGCAGCTCGGCGGCCGCACTGCCCTCCTCGACCACGTCGTGGGTGAACGCGGTGACGGTCGGGCGGACCAGCTGACAGAGCGACGAGTCGTCCCAGGCGAGCACGGCGACGTCGCCCGGCACCGCAACACCCGAACCGGTGAGCTCCGCGACGGAAGCCACGGCCATCACGTCGTTGTCGTAGACGATCGCCGTCGGAGGCCGCTCGGACGCCAGCAGCTCGCGGGTTGCCGCTACCCCCGACTCCGCCGTGAAATCTGCGTCCGCCTGCGGCTGCTCCTCCCCGAGCAGCTCGCGAGTGAGCTCGGCGAACGCGGTGCTGCGCCGTGCGATGTGCTCCAGCCGGCCCGGGCCGCGGACACGGCCGATCCGGCGGTGCCCCTTCGCGTGCAGCAGCGCGAGCGCGCGGCGCATCATGCCCTCGGGGTCGGGCCGTGTGCTGGCGATGCCGCGGTACTGCCGCTGCGCCCCGATGATCACCGCGGGCGCGCCGGTGGAGCGCACCCACGCCGGTCGGGGATCGTCCCTGCGGAGATCGATCAGGAGCATCCCGTCGACCTTCCGGCTGGCCCACCAGCTGCGGTACAGCTCCAGCTCACCGGTCGTGTCGGGCAGGATCGTCAGCAGCAGCGCGACCCCGCGCGCAGCGAGCGTGCGTTCGATCCCGGCGACCATCCGCATGAAGAACGGCTCGGTGGCGACGAGCTCCGGCGAGCGCACCGCGATCAGCCCGACGGCGTCGGCACGGGAGCTCGACAGCGCCCGCGCCGCGCTGCTCGGCACCCAACCCAGCTCGTCGGCGATCGTGAGGATGCGCGCCCGCGTCTCCGGTGAGACTCCGGGCTTGCCGTTGAGCGCGTACGACACCGCAGGCTTGGACACGCCGGCGGCTTCGGCGATGTCGCGGATGGTCGGGCGGGCCAACGGTCACCTCACGAGGAACGGTGCTTGACCGCTTCAACCTAGCGACCTGCACCGATCATGCGTCGGTGCGGACCTCCGTGCCGTCCTGCGCCCACCGGGTGTGGAAGCTTCCTTCCGCGTCGATGCGCTTGTAGGTGTGCGCGCCGAAGAAGTCGCGCAGCCCTTGGATGAGGTTCGCGGGGCCGCGTTCGCGCCGGTAGGCGTCGTAGTACGAGAGCGAGCTGGCGAACGCCGGGATCGCGACGCCCTGCTCGGTCGCCGTGATCACCACCCGGCGCCACGCGTCCTGCGCGTTGGCGACGGCCTCGGTGAAGTACGGCACCATCAGCAGGTTCTCGATGTCGCTCCCCTCACCCACCCCGCCGGCTGCCGTCCCCCGATGCTCTTCGTACGCGTCGCGGATGCGGTTGAGGAACTGCGCCCTGATGATGCAGCCCCCGCGCCAGATCGTCGCCATCGCGCCGAGGTCGAGGTTCCAGTCGTTCGCCTGCGACGCCGCACGCATCTGCGCGAAGCCCTGCGCGTACGCGACGACCTTGCTCGCGTAGAGCGCCTGGCGGATGTCCTCGACGAGATCGGTCCGGTTCTCCGCCGCGCTCGGGTTCGGCCCGGCCAGCACGGTCGAGGCCGCCTTGCGCTCCGACCGCAGCGCGGAGAGCCCGCGGGCGAAGACCGCCTCGGTGATCCCGGTGAGCGGGACGCCCAGGTCCAGCGCGTCGATCGCCGTCCAGGTGCCGGTGCCCTTCTGCCCGGCCTGGTCGAGGATGACGTCCACGAGCGGGCCGCCGGTGCGCTCGTCGGTCTTGGCGAGCACCTTCGCGGTGATCTCGATGAGGAACGACTCCAGGTCGCCGGTGTTCCACTCCTCGAAGATCGCCGCGATGGCCGGCGCGTCGAGCCCCGCGACATGCGTGAGCAGGTCGTACGCCTCGGCGATGAGCTGGATGTCGGCGTACTCGATGCCGTTGTGCACCATCTTGACGTAGTGCCCGGCGCCGTCGGGTCCGACGTGGACGCAGCACGGCGTGCCGTCGACGACGGCGGCGATGCTGGTCAGCACCTCTTCGACCTCGGCGTACGCCGCGGGGTCACCGCCGGGCATGATGCTCGGCCCGAGCAGCGCGCCCTCCTCGCCGCCCGAGACGCCGATGCCCATGAACCGCAGCCCGTTGGCCGCGCACTCCTCGGTGCGGCGCTTGGTGTCGGGGAAGTGCGAGTTGCCGGCGTCGATGATGATGTCGCCCTCGTCGAGCAGCGGCGTCAGGTCGGAGATCACGCCGTCGACCGGGGCGCCGGCCTTGACCATCACGATGATGCGGCGCGGTCGCTCCAGCGCGGCGACGAAGTCCTCCAGCGACTCGGCGCCGTGGAACGTCCCCTCATCGCCGTAGGCCTCGACGAACTCCTTCGTGCGGGCCGCCGTGCGGTTGTGCACAGCGACCGGCACGCCGCGGCGCGCGATGTTGCGGGCGAGGTTCGCCCCCATCACCGCAAGCCCGGTGACCCCGATGCGGCTCTGCGCTGGCTCGGTCATGGTTCTCCCTCGCTGGTCGCCCTGCGCGGGCGACGTTACCGACCCGGGCTCAGCGCGCGCATCCGACCGTCCAGAACAGAGATGATCAGAACTCCTTCGCGGCAGGAATGATCTCCCTGCCGATCAGCTCCAGCCGCGCCGGGTCCCAGACCTGGGCACCCAGCCGTGGGCCTCGCTCACGCCGAGCTTCCCGAGGCCCTGCAGCTGCTCGATCAGCGCGTCGACCTTCTCGCCCTTCTCGCCGGTGTCGAGCTGCACCATGACGGTCTTCTCGATGTCGTCGTAGTCGCGCCCGACGTCGGCGCAGTGCGCGCGCAGCACGTCGAGCTTGCCCGGCAGCTCCGGCCCGGCGAAGAGGTTGCAGGCCTGCGCGTACTGCGCGACGAGGCGCAACGTCTTCTTCTCGCCGCCACCACCGATGAGGATCGGCGGCGTGCGCAGCGGCTGCGGCGCGTTCAGCGTGCGCTCGAGGTGGTAGTGCTTGCCCTCGTACGGCTCGTTGCGCTCGCTCCACATCTGCTGGCAGATCTGGAGGCTCTCCTCGAGCCGCTCGAAACGCTCGGCGGTCGAGGGGAACGGGAGGCCGAGCCCGCGCGCCTCATCGCCGTTCCACGCGGCCCCGATGCCGAGCCAAGCCCGGCCCTTCGAGAGCACGTCCAGCGTCGATACGAGCTTGGCCAGCATCCCCGGCTCGCGGTAGCTGACGGCCGTCACCCACGCGAGCAGCTCGACCTTCGACGTGCGCGCGGCGAGGTAGCCGAGCGTCGTGTAGGCCTCCAGCATGTCGTGCTCCGGCGGGCCGAGCACGCCGATCTGCCACAGGTGGTCCATCACGCTGACCCGCGCGATCCCGACCTCCTCGGCCTCCGTGACGATCCTCGTCAGATCGTCGGCGAGCCCGGCCCGGCCGTTCGGGAACGTGAAGTCGGCGATGTGCAGTCCGATGTCCATGCGATCAACGCTAGGCGCGTATCCGGTTCGTCGCCGGCTGTGAGGGTGGGCCTGATGGTCCCTGGGTGAACAGCGCAGACGGTGCTACAACAGAGCCCTACACAACGTAGGCGTACGACCCGAAGCGCAGGACGGCGACGGCGAGCGCCAGGATCCCGAGCACCAACGGCGGCACGATCGTCTCCTTGCGCCGCACGTGCGTGGCCACGGCCAGCACCGAGACCACAAGCAGTCCGACAGCGGCGAGCGGGGTCAGCACGGGCAGGATCCCGGTGACCCAGGGCAGGATCAGCCCGATCGCGCCGATCACCTCGACCACGCCGATCCCCTTCACCCCGGCGTCGGAGTAGTCGTCGGCCCAGCCCATGCCCGCCGAGACGAGCGCCGGCTTCGGGCGGACGAGCTTCGCGACCCCGGCCGCGAAGTAGACCAGCGCGAGCAGGCCTTGCAGCACCCAAACGACGATCCCCACGAGAACCTCCGGACTGAGTGTTGAATCCTCAACAATCTATCCGACGACTCATCCTCACAACAGACGATCGTGGCCTTCTTCAGAATGCGGGCCACGGGATGGCGGGCCCGTAGCCGGACGGCTCGGGGAACTTGCCCTCGGCGAGCAACGCGTCGACCCGGGCGACCAGCGTGCGCGTCTCACGGCGGGTGATGTGCTCGCCGAGCGTGTCGATTAGCCCGCCGTCGAGGCCCGCACGCAGCTTCTCGAGCGCCTCGACGGCGTCGTCGGGCAGCGGCTGTCCGATCCAGCCCCACAGCACTGTGCGCAGCTTGTCCTCGACGTGCAGGGTCAGCCCGTGGTCGACGCCGTACAGGTGCCCGTCGGTGCCGGCGAGCACGTGCCCGCCCTTGCGGTCGGCGTTGTTCACGACGATGTCGAACGCCGCCATCCGGCGCAGCTCCGGCGTGTCGGCGTGGACGAGCACCGCGGGTTCGCCGCGGTCGCCGCGCGCCCGCAGCACCCCGATCCAACCCGGCGGCACCTTCCTCGGCGAGCAGACGTCCACCAGCTCGCGCTCGTCGTCGGTGTCGACCCAGACCTGCACCATGCCCGGCCCGAACGGGCCGTCACGCAGCACCGTCGGCGGCACGACGTCGAACCCGGCGGCCTCCGAGATCAGGAACGTCGCGACCTCACGGCCGGCGAGCGTGCCGTCGGGGAAGTCCCAGAGCGGCCGCTCACCGCGGATCGGCTTGTAGACGCACTGCGCCTCCAGCCCGTCGGCGCTGATCGTGCCGAAGAGGGTGGCGTTGGAGGCGTCCACCAGACGCCCGGTGACGTCGATGCGGCCACGCCGCAGCAGTCCCGGCACGGCCGGGTCGCGAGGGTCCACGAACGTTCTGTCTCAGTCCGCAGCCGGGGACCTCTGGTGGTACCCGTTCAGGCGCGCGCAGATGTGGCCCTCCGGGTCGAGCGGCTCCGCGCACAGCGGGCACGGCGGGCGGCCGGCGGAGACGACCCGCTCGGCGCGGTCGGCGAACGCCTTCGCCTGCAACGGGGAGAGGAACACCCGCAGGGCGTCGGGGCCCTCCTCGGTGTCGTCGAGCACAACCGACTCGTCGACCTCCTCCTCCGTCACCGCGAGCAGCTCGACGACGATCGAGCGCGAATCGGCGTCCCAGCCCAGACCCATCGTGCCAACGCGGAACTCCTCCTCGAGCGGGACGGCGAGCGGGTCGAGGTCGGTGCGGGCCGGCTCGTCGGCGTCGTCGGCACCGAAGCGACGCACCACCTCCTGCAGCAGCGCGCTGATGCGCTCGGCGAGCACCGAGACCTGCTGTTTCTCCAGCAGGACGCTGATCGTGCGGGCCTGCTCGATCGCCTGCAGGTAGAACGACCGGTCGCCGGGCTCGCCGACGGTCCCGGCGACGAATCGCTCGGGCTGGCGGAAGACATGGATGACGCGTGACATGGCACTTCGAGGGTATGCCAACCGCGCCCATCAGGCACGTTTCTTCCCGGTTACGCGTTCGTCGACCCGCCCACCACGGCGTCCGAACTGCGGGCCGCAGGCTTGCGACGTCGCTTGGGCTTGGGCGGTATGAGCCCCGACACATCGCCCGCGAGGTCGTTCACCCGCGCCACGAACGGCCGGGTCTCGGTGTAGTGCACGACGCTGATCGAGCTGGTGTCGACCATGATCCGTTGGAAGTTGTCGAGGTGCGTGGCCAGCGCGTCGGCCAGCACCGCCTTGATCACGTCGCCGTGCGTGCAGGCCAGCCAGACCGCCTGCGGACCGTGTTCCGCGGCGATCCGCGCGGAGTGCGCACGGACGGCACCGACCGCGCGGGCCTGCATGCCGGCGAGGCCTTCTCCGCCGGGGAAGACCGCGGCGGACGGGTGCGCCTGCACGACCCGCCACAGAGCCTCCTTGGACAGGGTCTTGAGCGAGCCGCCCGTCCACGAGCCGTAGTCGACCTCGGCCAGCTCCGGCTCCGTGACGGGGGTCAGGCCGCGGTCCTTCGCGAGCGGCGCGACGGTCTGCTCGCAGCGCAGCATGGGTGAGCAGACGATCTCGGCGATCGGGACACCCGCCAGCCGCTCGACGATCTTGTCGGCCTGGCCGCGCCCGACCTCGTCCAGCTCGACGCCCGGCGTGCGACCGGCGAGCACGCCGGACACGTTGGCCGAGGAGCGGCCGTGGCGCAGCAGGATCAGGGTGGTCACGACGACCGAGACTACGGGGCCAGCCCGGCGATCACGATCTCGATGAACCGGGATCGCATTGCCGACGGCATCTCGGCACCGGGGATGCTGGTGAGCAGCATCACGATGTCGGCGAACGTCAGGTCGGGCCGGACGGCGCCCGCGGCGATCGCGCGTTCCAGCAATTTCACGAACGCGGCCGTCGCCCGACCCATCGGCGAGTCCGGGGTCGCCGTCGTCAGCTCGGCCTCGGCGTCGAGGCGGCCCGCAGCCGACTTGAGCGCCTTGTCGGTGGCCTGCCGTTCGGCGGCGGTGCGGAACAGCGCGGCAAGCTCCGGACCGGGCGGAGCGCCCGCATCGATCTTGCGCAGCGACTCCTCCGCCATGGCCGCGACCTGCTCGACCGAGTCGTCCACGACCGCTGAGACCAGATCCTCCTTCGCGGGGAAGTGCCGGTAGAGGGTGCCGACGGCCACCCCGGCGAGCTTGGCGATGTCCTCCATCGTCGCGTCGGCGCCCGTCGTGGCGACGAGCTCCCGGGCGGCAACGAGTATCCGGCTCCGGTTGCGCTGTGCGTCGGCTCTCACCCACACATCATGAACCTGCATTCACGTTATGGCTAAGATGAAGGAACATTCACCTTCTGCCGAGGAGTGCGCCATGAGTTGGACGACCGCCGACATCCCCGACCAGACCGGCCGCCGCGCCGTCGTCACGGGATCGAACGCAGGGCTCGGACTGGAGATCGCCGCCGAGCTGGCGGCGCACGGTGCGGCCGTCGTGCTGGCCTGCCGCAACCCCGAGAAGGCCACCGCAGCGGCGGCGACGATCCGGGGCCGGACGCCCGGCGCCGAGATCGAGGTCCGCGCGCTCGACCTGGCCGATCTCGACAGCGTCGCCGCGTTCGCCGACGGCTTCGACAGCAGGCTCGACCTGCTCGTCAACAACGCCGGACTGATGGCGGTCGACGAGTCGCGGACCGCGCAGGGCTTCGAGACCCAGTTCGGGGTGAACCACCTCGGGCACTTCGCGCTGACCGCACGACTGCTGCCGCACCTGCTCGCCACGCCGGGCTCACGGGTCGGCTCGATGTCGAGCATGGGGCACCGCGGCGCCCGCGGCAGCGCCGACCCGAAACTGGAACGGTCCTACGACCGCTCGCAGTCGTACTTCCACAGCAAGCTGGCGAACCTGCTGTTCACCGCCGAGCTGCAGCGCAGGCTCGCCGTTGCCGACGCCGACACGATCGCCGTCGCCGCGCATCCCGGTGGCTCGAACACGGATCTGGGCACGGAGGGATCCGCCCTGACCAACTGGTTGGCCCGACGGCTCGTCCCGTACATCGCGCAGAGCCCGGCACTGGGCGCGCGGCCGATGCTGCGCGCGCTCACCGACCCCGCGGTGCGCGGCGGCGAGCACTACGGCCCGCGGTTCGTATACAGGGGCGCGACGCCCGTGCTGGAGACGCCGAGCCGGGCCGCGCGCGACGCCGAGGCCGCCCGCCGCCTGTGGGATCTCTCGGAGGAGATGACCGGGCTCACGCCGGCGTTCACGAGGTGACTCAGGTAGCGGCGACCCAGCCCAGGCTCAGCGCCACAAGCAGCACGATGCCGAGCGCGACCCGGTACCAGACGAACACGTAGACGCTGTGCTTCTCGACGTAGCGCAGCAGCCACGCGATCGAGGCGTAGCCGACGGCGAACGCGATGACCGTCGCCACCGCCATCTGGACGCCGCTGGGCCCGTCGCCCGCGAAGACGTCGGGGATCTGGAAGATGCCCGACGCCACGACGGCGGGGATGGCGAGCAGGAACGAGTAGCGCACGGCAGCCGTGCGGGTGAACCCGAGGAACAGGCCCGCGGTGATCGTCCCGCCCGAGCGGGAGACGCCGGGGATCAGCGCCATCGCCTGTGCGAGGCCGAGGATGATCCCGTCGGCGACCTTCATGCGGCGCAGCTCGATGCGCTGCTCGCCGACCTTCTCCGCGAGGCCGAGCAGCAGGCCGAAGCCGATCAGCGTGCAGGCGATCAGCCAGAGGTTGCGGGCGGCGGTCTGGATCTGGTCCTCGAACAGGAGCCCGAGCACGCCGATCGGGATCGTCCCGATGATCACCAGCCAGGCCAGCCGGTAGTCCGGCTCCTTGCGGACCTCGGCATCGAACATGCCGCGGACCCAGGTCACCAGCAGGCCCCAGATGTCCCGCGCGAAGAAGATGATCACGGCTAGCTCGGTGCCCAGCTGCGTCACCGCCGTGAACGCCGCACCCGCGTCGCGGCCGAAGAAGACCTCCGACACGATCCGCAGGTGGGCCGACGACGAGATCGGGAGGAACTCCGTCAAACCTTGGACGAGACCGAGTACGAGGACTTCGAGCCAACTCACGAGCGCGGACCGTACCGGGGGTACCTGAGAGCCCAGCCTTAGGCTCTCTCATGTGCGGCGAAGACGGGTCGGTTCGAGCGGGCTTGAGGTGTCGAGGATCGGACTCGGGACGATGACCTGGGGGGCCGATACCGAAACCGAGGACGCGACGGCCCAGCTCACGGCGTTCGTCGACGCCGGCGGCACGCTCGTCGAGACCTCCGACGGCTACGGCGACGGCGCCGCGCAGTCGGTGCTCGGCGAGGTGCTGGCGCAGAGCGTGCCGCGCGACGACGTCGTGATCGCCGGGCGCGGCACGATGCCGGGCGGGCCGCTCGGCGACGGACCGGCGCGCGGGGCGCTGCTCTCCGGGCTCGACGCCGCCCTGGACCGGCTCGGCACCGATCACATCGACCTGTGGCAGCTGCCGGCGTTCGACGCGACCGTCCCGCTGGAGGAGACGCTCTCCGCCGTCCAGATCGCGGTGATGTCGGGCAAGGCGCGCTACGCGGGTCTCGTCGCGCCGAAGGGCTGGGAGCTGGCCACCGTCGCCGAGCGCGGCAAGGCGTTGGGCAGCATCACCGTCCCGGTGTCCGCGCAGGTCGAGTACTCGCTGATCTCCCGCGACGTCGAGCAGGAGCTGCTGCCCGCGGCCGCCCACCACGGCATCGGCCTGCTCGCGTGGGCCCCACTCGGGCGCGGCGTGCTGACCGGCAAGTACGTCGACGGCACCCCGGCCGACTCGCGTGCGGCCTCGGCCAACCTCGCCTCCTACGTCGAGGCGCGGCGCAACGAACGCTCGTCGCGGATCGTGCAGGCCGTGCTGACCGCGGCCGACGGGCTGGGCACCTCACCGCTCGCCGTCGCGCTGGCGTGGGTGCGCGACCGGCCCGGCGTCGCGGCCGCGATCGTCGGCGCTCGCGACGCCGCCCAGCTCGCCGCCTCGGTCGCCACGGAGGCCGTCACGCTGCCCTTGGAGATCCGCGCGGCGCTGGACGACGTCAGCCGAGGTGGCTGAGCCGGCTGGCACGACCACTGAACCGGGCATATGGTGTGGGGATTCCACCCACCGTTCACCGGCGTGTGGAGCGCAATATCCCTGGAGCTGGCGGGAGGTGAGCCGGTGGCACGCAGCAGCCCGACCGGCACGATCGACGGGGACGCCGGGGAGGGGAATCTCGGGGACTGGGAGTACCGGCCGCTCCAGCTCCCCGGGGACGTCTCCCGCATGACAGCAGCGGTGCGGCTGGCCATCCAGGCGGAGTTCGGCGGCTGGGAGCTCTCCCGCGTCCGGCTCTACCCCGGCGGCGTCCGCAAGGTGTGGCTGCGCCGCCGACGCACCAACCGGATGCTCCCGGAGCTGTCGGGCTGAGCACCAGTCAGTCGGCCGGCGCCTGGCGACATGGGCGGCGTCGTTGATCAAAAAGCGAAACCGCCCATCTCACGCTCGATCTAGTGGTCGGCCCAGGACACGTCCGGTGGGGGCTGGCTGCCCTTCGGGCCGGGTACGCCCCGGAACCCGTACGGTGCCGGCTCGCGCCCGGGCTGTACGTACCAGCACTCCCCCGGCTCACCCCTGTCCAGGATCGCCTCGACGGCGTCGGCCACGTCGTCCGCGCGCAGGAGCGGGAAGCCCTCGAATCGGTCCTTCGCGCCTGCGATAAGCGGGGTGTCGGCGAACCCGGGGCAGACGGCGTTCACGGTGATGTTGTCGCCGGCGAGCATCGGGCCGGCCGCGCGCACGTACCCGACGACGGCGTGCTTCGTCGCCGTGTAGAGCGCGTCGCCGGGCATGCCGGTGAGGCCCGCGAGCGACGCCGTCGCGATGATGTTGCCGCCGCCCGCCCTGCGCAGTGCCGGGACGGCCGCGGTCAGGCCGAAGACGACGTGGTCGACGTTGACGCCCATGATGCGCCGGTAGCCGGCGAGGTCGAGGTTCTCGATCCCCGACTGGCCGCCCGTGATCCCCGCGTTGAGGAAGACGATGTTCAGGCGCCCGAACGCGTCCTCGGCGATGTCGACGGCCATGGCCATCGCGTCGGGCTGGGCCACGTCACCGGGCAGCGCGAGCCCGCCGACCTCGTCGGCAAGCGCGCGCGCCTTCTCCACGTCCCGGTCGGCGACGCCCACAACGGCCCCGGCGGCGGCCAGCCTGCGGACCGTCGCCTCACCGATTCCTGATGCGCCGCCCGTGACCAGCGCGGCTTTGCCCTTCAGGTCCATCAACAGCTCCTCAGGAATCGGGCGAGAACGCGGGCACCGAACTTGAGCGCGTCGACCGGCACCCGTTCGTCGATGCCGTGGAAGAGCGACGCGAAGTCGAGGTCCGGTGGGAGCCGCAGCGGCGCGAAGCCGTAGCAGATCATGCCGAGGTCGGAGAACGCCTTGGCGTCCGTCCCGCCGGAGAGCATGTAGGGCACGGTCACCGCGCCCGGGTCCTCCTCGCGCAGCGCGGCCGCCATGGCGTCGGTGAGCGGCCCCTCGAACGGCATCTCCAGCGCGGGCAGGTTCGAGATCCACTCGCGGGTGACGTCCGGCCCGAGCAGCTCGTCGACCTCACGGAGGAACGCCTCCTCGCGGCCGGGCAGCACGCGACAGTCCACGACGGCCTCCGCGGAGGAGGGGATGACGTTGGCCTTGTAGCCGGCCGAGAGCATCGTCGGGTTCGCGGTGTCGCGCACGGTCGCGCCGACGATCCGGGAGAGCGACCCGAGCTTCGCCAGCGACCCCTCCAGGTCGTCCTCCGGGAACTCCAGCCCGGTGAGCTCAGCCATCTGCGTCAGGAACGCTCGCACCGTGTCGGTGAGGGTGAGCGGGAACGTGTGGTTGCCCAGCCGCGCGACCGCCTCCGCAACCTTCGTCACCGCGTTGTCGTCGTGCAGGAACGACCCGTGGCCCGGCTTGCCGCGGGCCCGCAGCCGCATCCACGCAATGCCCTTCTCGGCCGACTCGATCAGGTAGACACGCTTGTCCTCGGCGAGCGTCAACGAGAACCCACCGACCTCCCCGACGGCCTCCGTGCACCCTTCGAAGAGGTCCGGCCGGTGCTCGGCGAGCCAGCCGGACCCGTAGTGGCCGCCGGCCTCCTCGTCGGCGAGGAACGCGAACACGATGTCGCGCGGCGGCACCACCCCGTCGCGCTTGAACTGGCGGGCGACCGCGATCGTCATCGCGACCATGTCCTTCATGTCGACGGCGCCGCGCCCCCACACGTACCCGTCCTGCACGGCACCGGAGAACGGGTGCACCGACCACTCGCTCGGCTCGGCCGGGACGACGTCGAGGTGCCCGTGCACGAGCAGGGCACCACGGCTCGGGTCGGCCCCCTTCAAGCGACAGAACACGTTGTCCCTGCGTGGAGCCCCGGACTCGACCGTCTCGACCTCGTACCCGACCTCCGCGAGCTTCGCCGCGACGTACTCCGCCGCCTCCCGCTCCCCCGTGACCGTCGCGGGATCACCGGTGTTGGTCGTGTCGATCCGGATGAGCTCGGACGTGAGGTCGACGACCTCGTCCTCTGCCGCCATGCCCCGTGGGGTCCCGTCGCTGGTCACGCCGATCTTCCTACCACCCGCGGGCCGCGCGCACCGCCGCCGAGCACGAACACCCGGGTGCCGTACGGCGCTCCGGACAGGTGGGCTATCCTTTCCGAGCCGCGGTGGTGAGCCGCGGAGCAAGTCCGAGTGGCGGAATGGCAGACGCGCTAGCTTGAGGTGCTAGTGCCCTTTAACGGGCGTGGGGGTTCAAGTCCCCCCTCGGACACACACCAAAACCCCAACGAATGCGCGTCGACCTCGATGTCGGCGCGCATCGTCCGTTCTGCGGCCGGTAGGTCAGGTTCAGGCAGACGTCAGCCCGGTTCTGCGGGGCGGCTCGGCGCAGAGCCGGGTGGACAGCGCCTAGCACACCAACGATGCCGCGGATGTCGTCCTTGCTCAGCCGAAGGGCCACCCGGACGTTGCGCACCCGCGCCTGGGCGGATGCCCGCTCGGCGTGGACCTGGCGAATCCACTCGGCCACCACAGCAGGTTCGATGCCGGCCTCCGGCGCAGATTGGCACCCGAGCCACCCCGGCCGCCGCGCAGGTGGGTAGACGGGTTCCACCGGGCGGAAGGTGGCAGTTGCGGCACCCGCCGCCCGCGGACCACCGATGTTTGACTGAGCCGGTCGAACAAGCTCCGGAGGGCACCGATGCTTCCTCGTTCCTTCGAGATCGCCATGGCGCTGGACCGCGCTCTGGGCGACCCCGCTGACGCGGCGAACCCGTTCTCGTACGCAGCGTGTGCGACCGCGGACGCCGACGCCAGCATTCCGGCCGGCGCGTGCATGGTGCTCGACGAACTCGGTGTCCCGCAGCACCACGTCCCCGTTGAGCATGGTGGTCGCCTCCCCCACTACGAGCAGCAGGTGGTCCCTCCGGCCGGCATCGAACCGACGCAGGTGTAGCTCATCCCCGACCTTCGCCGCGGCGCAGCGAACGTGCCACGTCGACGAACGCCCGGATGCCGTCGTCCTCGGTCGACGTCCGCCACACCGGCACCAGCACACCGGGCGGCATGCCGGCGATACGAACAGCGACCAGCCCCGGGCAGGGCACGCGGTCCAGGACCGACGCCACCGTGAAGTGCAGCCCCTTCCCCGCGAGCACCAGCGGGTAGACATCGGTGATTTCGACCTCGGATCGTCCGATCAGGCCGGCCAGGTCCTCGGCGGTGTAGTCGAGCCGTCGACCCGTGGGGGTGACCTGCGGTGCCCACGCCTCACGAAAGGCGGAGGCCGCGGGCAGACCGGGGTCGAGCAGCCTGCGGCCGACCAGATCGTCCAGCCCGATCGAGTCCCGACCGGCCAGCGGATCGCCGGCCGGCACGAGCACCGCCCGCGGATCCTCCTCGATGACAGCACCGACCGTGAGCCCCGGGCTGCTGAGGTGGTGCCCGCCGCCCCCTGGGCACCACATCAGCGCAAGGTCCATCGTGTCGTCCAGCATGAGTGATTCGAGCGGGTTGGCGGCAACGACTCCGCGCGAGTTGAACACCACGGTGCTGCCGGGGTGTGCCGACTCGAACGCACCGAGCAGCTCGGCGACGAACGCGAGCCCGATCGCCGACGAGTACCCCACGTGCAGCCTCCGCCCGGTGCCGCTCGCAAGGGTTCGGCACGCGCGCAGCGTGTCGCCCGCCTCGTTGTGGATGATCTCGGCACCTTCCTGGAACCGCCGCCCGAGCTGAGTGAGCCGCACCTCCCTGCTCGAGCGTTCGAACAACGGCCCACCCACCTCGCGTTCGAGCGCCCGGATCAGCTGGCTGACCCGGCCCTGGCTCAGGTGCAGCCGCTGTGCAGTCCGCCCGAAATGCAGTTCCTCGGCCAGCACGAGGAAGACGGCGATGTCACGCAGCTCCACACGCGTCCCGATCGTGGCCGATCATCCGGGTAGCGCGATCGTGTCGATGGGGCGGTGTCGCATGGCGAGCCGGGCCGTGAGCAGCGTCGCCGGCCACACGATGGCCAGTGCGGCCACAGCAACGGCCAGGAAGATCCAGACGGGACCGGAGGGGATGCCTGCTCCGACTGCGACTGCGGTGGGCACGACGCTGCACAGCGCGATCACGGTGCCGAGCGCGACGGCGGCGATCGCGATGATGCCGCTCTCGATCACCAGCATGCCCATGACCTGGCGACGGGTCGCGCCGGCGAGGCGTTGCACAGCGAGCTCCCTGCGCCGCGAAAGCACCGCCACCGCCAGCGTGTTGACCGACGCGATCGCCGCATAGGCGAACGCCAGGAACGCGAGCAGGTAGTTGATCCAGGCTTCGACGTCGAGCGCGCTCTGCACACCGGCGGCCAGCAGGCCGGTGTCGCCCACCGTCGCGCCGGGCAAGCGCCGGCCGATCTCGTCGCCGAGCGCGGTGGCGTCGGTGTCGGGAGCGGCGCGCACGAGGAACTGCGAGGCCGCTCCGGTCGTGGTGTGCGGTGCGAGCAACGCCGCCGGCACCACGACGCTCTCCTGGCTCACCGGCGCATCCAGCAGCGCGACGACGGTGACCTCGGCCCGCGCACCATCTCCGAGCAGCAGCCCCACTCGCTCCCCGACGGTGATGCCGAGCGCCTCGGCCCGTGCCTGCGGAAGCGCCACGGTGTTGCCGGTCAGGTCGGCGATCGAGCCCGTGACCACGGGGACCGCGAAAGTTCCGCTCTCCTGGTCGGCGTTCGCGGCGTCGATCCCGACCAGCGGTGCAGGGTCGCTACCGCGACCGTCGTAGGGCTGCTCGATCCAGCCCTTGCTGGTGATCAGCGGGGTGGCGCCGGCCACGCCGGGGATCTCGCGGACCTGCGCGAGCTGCTCGGCGGTGCTGCCGGCGGGCGCGGCGACGACCAGGTCGGCCGTGAACTGCGCAACGTACGCGGACGCGACCGCGTCGTTGCGGGTGGTCTGGGCGTAGCTGTTGCCCAGCGCGATGGCGACGGCCAGCGTGACCGGTGTCAGCACGGAAGCGAACATCATCGCTCGCGAGCGCGTGTTGACGATCGCCAGGTGGTTGCTCAGGCCGGCGATCCGACCCAGCAACGCAGCGGCCATCACGATGAGCTCGGGACCGCGCAGGCCCACCGCGATCGCGCCGGTGAGCAGCGCCGGGCCGCCGACGGCCGATGCGGTCGCGGGGTCGAGGAACATCGTGGTGCCCGCCAGCACGACGGTCGCGGCGGCGAACGCCAGCGCGAGCTGTCCGCGCAGCGGGCCGGTCGAGACCGCCGGGATCGCCGCCTCCCCCAGCGCCGCGATCGGACGCGTCGCACCAGCCGCCCGCGCGGCGATCGCCGCCGCGACCCACGGCACCACCAGCGCGAGCAACGCCCCGGCCGCGAACGGGACGAGGCCCTGGTGGAACTGCAGCACTGCCGGCACGACACCACGCGCAGCGGTGACCGAGAAGATCCACGAGCCCAGCAGTGCGCCGAGCGGGACACCCGCGAGCGCGGCGAGGACGGACACGGTCATCGTCTCGGCCACAACCATCCGCGACACCTGCCGCGGCGTGGCACCCGCAGCGCGCAACAGCGCGAGCTCGCGGTGGCGCTGGCGCACCGACAGCCCGACCGTGGCCGAGACGACCAGCGCCATCACCACGACCACCATGCCCCCGAAGATCGCCGAGAGCAGGATCAGCGGCAGGAACGCCGCGTCGATACCCGCGAACTCCGCACGACCGCGCTCGGCGCCGGTGCGGACCGCAAGATCCGCGGGCAACGCGGCGGCGACGTCCGCGACCGCCACACCGGGCTCGGGGAAGACCCCGATCGCGTCCACCGCGCCGGGGGTGGGCGCCCACCGAGCCGCATCGGCGTCGAACGCGAGGAGGACGGGTTCCGAGACCGGGCCGGCCGCGATGCCCACCAGCGTGAACGTGCGCGGCGCGCCGGCCACGGTGATCTCGACACCGGCACCGGGCACCGCGCCCAGCCGCGCCGCCGACCCCGCGTCGAGCACGACGTCGCCGCTTCGCCGTGGCTCGGTGCCGGCGTGCAGGTCGAACGGCGCGAGCGCCGCCGACGCCCACCCGTGCGCCGTGAGTGGATCACCCGCGAGCGCGGCGGGGAACGACACGTCGGGCACCGCCCGCGCGACCCCGGGGCTCGCCGCGATCTCGGCGAGCCGATCCGCGGCGACCCGCGGACGCTCTGCGTAGGGGACGGTCTCCGACTCCTCGTCGGGCAACGCGAACCCGATCGGACCAGTGACGACGACAGGGGCCCCCGCGTACCGCTGCGGCGGTGCGTCGAGCCGCAAGGCCGTCTCGAACAACCCGCCACACGCGACCAGCAGCGCGCAGCCCAGCAGCACCGCAACGAACGTGGCAGCGAATCCGGCAGCGCGGAATCGCAACCCGGCCAGCACGATCTTGATCATCTCGACCTCGCCGCCGTTCCCACAGCCGCCAACCGGGCCGCGACGACATCTGCCGAGGGCCGGTCGAGCCGCGTCACGATCTGCCCGTCGACCAGGAACAGCACGGTGTCGGCGTGCGACGCCGCGACCGGGTCGTGGGTGACCATGACCACCGCCTGTCCACCGCTCGCGACCTCGCGCAACAGCGCGAGCACGTCGAGCGCGGTACGGCTGTCCAACGCACCGGTCGGCTCATCGGCGAACAGCACATCGGCCCGGCTCGCCAGCGCCCTGGCGATCGCCACCCGCTGCTGCTGACCACCGGACAGCTCACCGGGCCGGTGCCCGACCCGTCCGGACAACCCGACCCGGTCGATCACCTGATCCACCCAGTGCCGGTCGACTGCGCGCCCGGCGAGCGTGGCCGGCAGAACGACGTTCTCCCGGACGTTCAGCGCGGGCATGAGGTTGAACGACTGGAACACGAACGCCACGTGGTCGCGGCGCAGCACCGTCAGCGCCGTCTCGTCCATCCCGGCCAGTGGTGTGCCGACCAGCGAGACCGTGCCCCCCGTCGGCTCGTCCAGTCCCGCGGCACAGTGCAGCAGCGAGCTCTTGCCCGACCCGGAAGGGCCCATCACCGCGGTGAAGCTGCCGGCCGGGAAGTCGACGGTGACGCCCGCGAGCGCGGTGACGGCCCCCGACCCGCTCCCGTAGGTCTTGCGCACCCCGTCGAGCCGGACGGGTGCCAATGCGGTGCCGGCGCCCGCCCTCATGCCGACTTCTCCGAGCCCGTCACCAGGTGCACGACACCGACGATCACGCCGCCGACGCCGACCGTCCACAGGAACCATGGCTCGACGAATCCCCCGCCGAGGATGCCGATCATCGCCCAGATCACGAACTGGATCAGGCTCACCGCCACCCACACCGCCACCGCGACCCGTCGCGCCGACCACTCCACCGAACTCGACATCCCGCTCTCTCCCCTCGCTCACCTGATCAACCGAAAATTAGTGTAAGGCATGAACAGTTCATGGGTCTACCGGTATTGTGTGGCCATGGCACAGTCGCCCTCGACCACCGACCTCCCACCCGGGCTCGCCCTCGCCTGGGGCGTGCAACCCGCGCCCCGCCGCGGCCCGAAGCCCGCGCACTCCGTCGAAGGGATCGTCGCCACGGCGATGGAACTCGCCGACGAGAGCGGCTACGCGGCCGTGTCGATGCCGAAGATCGCCAGCCGGCTCGGCATCACCGCCAACGCCCTCTACCGCTACCTCGCCTCCAAGGAGGAGCTGGTGGTGCTGCTCGCCGACACCGGCTGGGGTCCGCCGGACGTGCCGACGCAGCCGAGCAGCTGGCAGGAGGGCGTGACCTCATGGGTGCGCGCATTCGTCGCGCGCACCCGCATCCACCCCTGGCTGCTCGACCTCCCCGTCCGCGGAGCACCCCTCACGCCCAACCTGCTGGGCTGGCTGGAGGCGCTGCTCGACGCACTCGCCGAAACCGGCCTGCCCGCTGCCGACCTGCTCGGCTGCGCCACCCTGCTCGACGGCTACGCCCGCAGCACCGCGAACCTCGCCCGCGACCTCCACGCCATGTCCCCCTCGCCGACCGAAGGAGCCGCCGTCGCAGCGTTCCTCGAACCGCTGCTGCGGGCCCGCGGCTCCGACGTCGTCGCCGACCTGCTGGGAGGCGCAGCGCCCTACGCCGAGGCGACGTTCGACGACGGCGATGTGGAGTTCGGACTGCAACGCATCCTCGACGGCATCACGACGCTGATCCAGAAGCGGACCGGAGGCGGTGCGGATCGCCGAGCTGGTACGTGATCCGTCGTGTCGGGTCTCGACAGGAACGGCCGCGACGAGCAGCTCCGATGTCACCGGGCTACACCGGCGGCGGACTGGGCGCCCGCGTCCACGTCCGCGCCGGCGACCGGATCGGCCGGATCGACCTTTTCGCGGCGACGGCGGTAGAGGACCGCCGCCACCCCGAGCACGAGCGGAACCAGCAGGAACCATTCGGAGAAGACCAGCACCACGGCCATGACGACGGCCGCCAACACCGCGCCGAACCACACAGGACGCCCGGTGGGCAACAAGCGCGCACCGGCGACCAGTCCCGCAACCGTGACCGCGATGAAACAGGCGGACGCGCCGAGCATGACCGAGCCGAGGGACGCGCCGGTAGCCAGGGCGAGGACCGAAACGGCCGCGGAGAGCACGCCGAGAACGGCGAGGCTGCGGCGAGGCACCTCGCCGGGCGCGTTCCCCTTCGCCATCCAGCTCGGCAGCGCGCCGTCACGAGCCAGTGCTGCGCCGAGGCGGCTCGCGCCTGCCAGGTAGACGGTCATCGTGCCGAGCGCGAGCAGGGCGGCGACGGTCGCGGTGACGGCCGAGGCTGCACCACCCACGCCCGCCTGGAGCAACAGGCTCAGCGGAGCGGGGCTGTCGGCCAGCTGCGGACCGAGCACCAGCACCGAGGTCAACGAAATCCCGATGTAGAGGATCGCGACGACGGCGAGCGTCAGCGCGGTGACCCGGCGCAGGTCGCGGGCCGGATCGCGGAACTCGCCCGACAGGTGGGTCACGGCCTCCCAACCGGCGAACGAGAAGAACAGCAGGCTCGCGGCACCACCCACCGACCAGAAGCCGTGCGGCGCGAACGGGGTCAGGTTCTCCGGGCGCACCGACGGCAGCGCAGCCACGCAGGCGATCAGCAGCAGCAGGGCCAGAACGGCGACGAGCACGAGCTGCACCCGACCGGAGATCGTGAGCCCGACAGCGTTGCCGGTGAAGGCGAGGCCGAGCAGCACGACCGCGATCAGCAGCGCCAGGGTCTGGCCGCCACCCAGGGCATCCGCCACGTAGCGACCACCGACGAACGCCGTCGCGGGCGCGCCGGCCGGCAGGGCGAAGTAGAACCAGTACCCGACGACGGCTGACGCGCGTGGCCCGAACGCCTTCGCGACGAATGTCGCCACGCCGCCCCCGTCGGGGTAGCGACCACCGAGGGCTGCGAAGGTGGTGGCCACCGGAACGCAGAACAGCAGCAGCAGCGCCCACGCCAGCACCGAGGCGGGACCAGCCTCCTTGGCCGCCAGCGACGGTAACGCCAGGATGCCTGCACCGAGGATGGCGCCCACGTAGATCGCAGTGCCTTGCCCGATGCCGATACGCGCGGAACTCACTCTCGACTCCTCCTGGGTACCCCGAGGCCCGACGGCGCACCAGCATGCGCCCAACCTAGGCATCTCAGGTGGTTGATAGGATGCACCTTAGATGAATAGACCCTAAGGAGTAAAATGCCTCAGGATCAAAGGTGGATCGGGGACTCTCGTCAGGATGGCGCATTCGACGAGGTCGACCGGTTGCTCCTCGGCCTGCTTCAGGAGTCCGGGCGGATGACGTTGGCCGAACTGGGCCGCCGCGTCGGCCTGAGCTCACCGAGCGTGTCGGAGCGCCTTCGTCGGCTGGAGGAAGGCGGGGCGATCTTGGGCTACTCGGCCGTGGTGAACCCGGCGGCGCTCGGCTACCGGCTCAACGCCTTCGTCCGGCTCGCGCCCGCCATCCGCAGCGCGGAGCGCGCACCGATGAGCCGCATCCTGGACCGGCCGGAGGTGTTGGAGGCCCACCACGTCGTCGGGGACGACTGCTGGATCTTCAAGGTCGTCGTCCGCGATACGACGCACCTGGAGCACCTGCTGGCGGACTTCTCCGACGTCGGCTCGACAACGACCTCGATCGTGCTGTCCTCACCGGTCCGGCACCGCTCCGTGCTGCCCTACGAGCCACCGGACCCGGGTCCATCCGACGATCCGTCGGACCACTGACGACCCTCGTTCCCGAACCTTCGGTGAAGGGATCAGGCCGGAGCCCGGGCGCTGTCCTCGGCGGTCCGACCGGGCCCGCCCAGTCCGTCCCGCCACGCCACCCACGCACGGACCGTGGAGAAGTCGAAGTCGGGTCCGTGCACCTCCAGGGTGAACGTGGTGACCCCCTGTTCCAGCAGGGCGACCCCGTTCACCTCGGGCTCGCCGTGCACGCCTGCCGACAGCTCGATCTCGCCGGGGTCGCGGCCGATCTCCGCGCAGCGCTCGACCAGTACCTGTTTCTTGCGGGCGAACTCCGCGCCGGAGGAGAACCAGTGCCAGATGTCCGCGTGCTCGGCCACCAACCGCAACATCTTCTGCTCGCCGCCACCGCCGATCAGCACCGGGATCTTGCGGACCGGCTGCGGGTTCAGCTTGGCGAACCGGTGCTCGAGCCTGGGCAGCGCCTCGGCCAGCGCACCGACCCTGCTGCCGGGGGTGCCGAACTCGTAGCCGTACTCGGCGAAGTCCCGTTCCATCGCGCCCGCGCCGATTCCCAAGATCAGCCTGCCGCCGCTGATGTGGTCGATGGTGCGCGCCATGTCCGCGACCAGGTCCGGGTTGCGGAAGCCGATGGAGGTCACCATCGGTCCCAGCTGCACCCGCGAGGTCAGCTCGGCCCACGCGGCGAGCATCGTCCAGCACTCGAAGTGCTTTCCGTGCTCGTCGCCGGAGATCGGCAGGAAGTGGTCCCAGTTGAAGACGATGTCCACGCCGATGTCCTCGGCCTGCACCGCGGCGCGGCGGATGGCCGAGTAGTCGACGTGTTGCGGGGCGATCTGCACACCGATCTGAACCGGGCGGGAGCTCACAGGGTCGATCACGGACTGCACAGTGTCCTCCTGTCGATCTTTCAGCGGCAAGCCTGACCGTCCGGAGGAACCCCGACAAGCACCAACACCCAATGCTGCAATTGCCCCGGTTAATCATTGCGCCACGAGCCGAACCCGGCTTCGACGGGACACGGCGACCCACGCATTCGAAGATCATGGAATCGAGTTGGCGGATGCCCGATGCCGACCGAGGGTGGGCGAGTCGATGCAAGATCGGAAAGGAACTCCCACGCAGACATGCTCCACCCGCCGCCCGAGCACGGGTGGCAGTTGGCATGCTCGATCGCGGCCACGACCCTACGCAGTGGCCGCTCGAAGGTCCTGACTGCTGCTCCGCCAGACCGCAACCTGACAGGGGATTCCCATGCCGTTCGTCCGGATCACGTTGAGTACCGACCGTCCCGAACCGATGCGTGCAGCCGTAGGCGAAGGCGTGCGCCGCGCACTGGTCAGCGCCATCGGTGTTCCCCCGGACGATCGCTTCCAGATCATCGACGCGCAACCGGCCACCGCCTTCCACGTCGACCGCCACTTCCTCGACGGTGACCGGCGCGATCCGGTGGTCGTGGAGATCACGCTCACCAGCGGGCGGACCCGGGACATGAAGCTCGCGCTCTACCAGACGATCGTGGCGAACCTGTCCGAAGTCGGCGTACGACCGGACGACGTGATCATCCTGCTGCAGGAGTCCGAGCGGGAGGACTGGTCCCTCGGCGGCGGGAAGATGCAGCTGCTCGACGAGGACCTGATCCGCAAGTACGGCTGGTCACCACCGAAGGCGTGATCCCGACTCGCCCTGCGGAAACAGCCGGATGCAGCCCCATCAGGTCGGCGGGGACCAGCCGGATCAGCTCGGTCTCGTCATGAGCCGGTCCTTCGTCGCATCAGGTGCGCGCTCCCCGACCGGGCGCCGCTCCACCGCGGCGATCCGGCCGGCAAGGTCCTCGAGACCGACCAGATCGTCCGGGGCGGCGTCGGGAGTATCGCGGTCGAAGCGGGCCAGCGGGCGGTGCCGGAGGGCCAGGAGGGTCCAGCCGGCGATGGCGAGCCCGCACATCAGGTAGAGCAGACCGATACCGCGGGCCTCGGTGGTGCCCAGCAGCGGCCCCAGCGCGGGCGCCAGCGGGGCGACCACGACGAACCCCAGCGGCTGGGTGGACATCGCAATGGCCTGGTTGACCGCCAGCACCCGGGCGTGGAAGCGGTGCGGGACCTTGGTGTGGATCACGGTCATCCAGATGCCGTCCACGACCGCCATGGTCAGGCACATGCCGAACACGCCGACCGCGATGACGGGCAGCGACGGGCGCAGCCCGGTCAGCGCGCAGAACGCGGCGAAGGACAGCGTGCACAGCAGCATCCCGGTCATCCGGCGATGGCGAGGCCCGCCCCACAGCGCCATCGCCGCGCCCCCGACCGTCGCGCCGATCCCGGCGATCATGGCGATCCAGCCCGCGTCGCCCAGGTCGCCGACGGACAGGGCCAGTGGCGAGATCAGCACGAACACCGCGCCGAGCAGGACGTTCAGCACGAAGAAGTAGCCCACCATGGCGCGCAGGCCCGGCCGCACCCACAGGTAGGAGAAGCCGTGCCGGATCTCGGTGAGCAGGTCCTCGCGCGGCCGCCACGGCAGCGTCGAGGGGAAGCGGACCAGCAGCAGGACGGCGGTCGCGGCGATGTAGGACAGCACGTCCAGCAGCAGGAGCGCGGTCAATCCGAACGCGGCCATGAGCGCGACCGCGAACACCGGCACCAGGAACCGGGCGACACCCATCGTGAACTGGACGACGCCGTTGGCGTGGCCCATGTACTGCTTGGGGATGAGCTGTGGCACCGCCGAGCCGTAGGCGAGCCGCTGGGCGGTGAGCGCGACCGACAGGGCAGCCAGCAGCAGGTAGAGGCTGACCGAGCCGAGATCGCCCGTGACGACCAGCTGGGTCAGCAGCACCGCCTGGATCGTCCCGGCGGCGATCCCGCTCGCGAGCAGCGCGCGCCGCCGGTCGCCGCGGTCGACCAGCGCCCCGATCACCGGGGCCGCGATCAGTCCCGGCAGCAGCGCGACCAGCGCGAACAACGTGAACCTCGCCAGCGACCCGGTCTGCAGGTAGACCCACAACGGGATCGCGTACTCGGTGAGCGCCGTCCCGATCATCGAGATCATCTGTCCGGCGGCCACCGTCAGGAACCGGCCCATGCTCGGCGGGACGGCGGCTGCGGTGGCTGTGGCAGCGGTGGCGGTGGCGGTGGCGGTGGCGGTGGCGGTGGCGGCGGCTTGCGGTGCCGCGCCGACGGCGGCCTCGACCCACCACGTGTCGTCGGGCCGCCGCTCCCGCGGAGCGCGGTGGACGGTAGTGATGATCTCGGCGAGCTCGGCCGCGCGGAACTTGAGGAAGTAGTGCCCGGCCTCGTCGATGACGACCAGACCGGTCGCGGAGGTCAGGAAGCCCCACTCGCGGTAGCGCTCGCGGTAGAACTCCGTGCCGGGGTCCCGCTCGCCCACCACGCAGATGACGGGTGCGGTCAGCGGCTCCACCCGCGCCCTGTTCGACTCCGTCATCAGGCGGGTGAAGTACTCCTCGGACAGCTCGCCGTCGCGGCGCATGGTCCGCACCATGAACCGGCGCTGCTCGCCGTCGACGGCGCCGACGTCGGCCCCGGTGGCCTGCAGCCAGTTGGCGTAGACGGTGTCGCTGCGCAGCCGCTCGATCCGCAGCGCCCGGTACAGCGGGCCCAGGATCTTCCCGTCCGGCCGTGCGAACGGGAACACCCCGCCCAGGTAGACCGCCTCCACCGGGCGACCTTCGACCTGCAGGGTGCGGGCGATCTCGCAGGTGAGGGCGGCGCCCGGCCCGCAGTGCCCGTACAGGACCAGTGGGCCGGTGACGGTCGCGAGGATCTCGGTGACGCACCGCCGCGCGACTGTCTCGATCGACTGCCCGTCCTCCTGCAGGGCCAGCTCGTGGCCGGGCACCGCGACGGCCAGGAGCGCGTGCCCGTCGGGAAGCGCATCGGCCAGCGGCTGGAACACCACGGCGCTGGCCCCGCCGTAGGGGACGCAGACGTAGGTGAGCGTCGGCGGCGCCCCGCTGCGGCGGGTCAGCTCGTGCAGCAGCGGGCGGTCCTCGGCGGGCGCGGTGGCCGCGGCGAGCCGGGCCATCGCCCGGACCGTCGGCTCGCGGAACAGCTCGACGACGGTCACGGGCCGCGGCAGCGCAGTGCGCAGCCGCGCGACGATCTGGGTCGCGAGCAGCGAATGCCCGCCCAGGTCGAAGAAGTCGTCGAGCGCCCCGACCCGGTCCACCTGCAGCACCGCGGCCCATACCCGCGCGATCGTCTCCTCGAGCGGCCCGTCCGGGGCGACGAAGGCATCGGCGGGACGGTCGTCGGCCGGCTCGGGCAGCCGGGTCCGGTCGACCTTGCCGTGCGCCTGCAACGGCAACCGGTCGAGCCACACGAACCGGCCGGGCACCATGTACTCGGGCAGCCGCTCGGCCAGCTCCGCGCGCAGCTGCGCCGCCGGGGTGGTCCCCGCGGTGCCCTCCAAGTAGGCGACGAGCCGGTCCCCGCGCACCACCACAACGGCCCGCGACACCCCGACGCACCCGCCCAGCGCCGCCTCGACCTCGCCCAGCTCGACCCGGTAGCCCCGGATCTTGACCTGGTGGTCGCGGCGGCCGAGGAACTCCACGTTCCCGTCCGGCAGGAACCGGCCCAGGTCCCCCGTCCGGTACACGCGGTCGTCGGGGGCCAGCGGCGCGGGGACGAACCGCTCGGCGGTCAGCTCCGGCCGGCCCAGGTAGCCGCGGGCCAACCGGTCCCCGCCGATGCAGATCTCGCCGACGGTGCCGGGCGGCACCGGCCGCAGGTCCTCGTCCAGCAGGTGGATGCGCGCTCCGGGCAGCGGTCGTCCGATGGGGCTGGTCGCACCGGCCTCCCCGTCGTCGGTGACCCGCCAGGTGGTGACGCCGACGGTCGCCTCGGTCGGCCCGTAGTGGTTGTGGACCGCGCAGGTCCCGAGCTTGGTCCCGATCTGGGCGAGCCCGCGCACCCATGCGGTCGTCGAGGCCTCGCCGCCCAGGATCAGTGCCCGGCGCGGCAGGAGCGCCGCCGCACCGACGTCGTCGGCGAGCGCGGCCAGGTGCGACGGCGTGAGCTTGAGGTAGTCCAGGCCCGGCCCGGCCAGCACCGCGGCGAGCTCGGCGCCCGACGCCCTGCGCGGGATCATCCGCACCCGGCCGCCGGTGGCCAGCGCGAGGTAGAAGGTGGTGATGCCGAAGTCGAAGCTGAGCGACTGCATCAGCCCGAACGTCGCGCCCGGGACGATCTCCAGCCGCTGCCGTACGCCGTCGAGGTAGTTGAGGACCTGGCGGTGTGCGATCGCGACGCCCTTCGGCCGGCCCGTGGAGCCGGACGTGTAGACGACGTAGGCGAGGTCGTCGCCGGTCGCGGTCTCCGGCAGCGGCGTGGCGGGCTCGTCCCCCCACGGGTCGGTGTCCAGGCACACGATGCGGCCCGGGTACCCCGCGAACCTGGGCCGCATCGTGGACGTCGTGATCAGGATCGGCGCGCCGGAGTCGGCCAGCAGCCACTCCAGCCGCTGGTCGGGGGCCTCTGGATCGAGCGGCAGGTAGGGCGTGCCCGCCTTCAGCACGCCGAACAGCGCGACCGCGGTCCGCGCCGACTGCTCCAGGCAGATCGCCACGGGCCGGTCCGGTTCCGTCGCGGAACGGCGCAGGTGGCGGGCCAGCCGGGTGGAGTCGGCGGCGAGGTCGCCGTAGGTGAGGGTGGTGCCCTCGTAGATCACGGCCGGGGCGTCGGGGTCGTGGCCGTCGACGACCCGGTGCAGCAGCGGCCACGGGGGCTCGACGGTGCCGGTGGCGTTCCACCCCGCCAGCTGTTCCCGGTCGGTGCCGGTGAGCAGGTCGTGGGCGGCCAGCGGCGTGTCCGGGGCCGCCGCGATCGACTCCAGCAGCAGCCGGAACAGGGCGCCGAGCTGCTCGACGACGGGGGCGGTGAACCGGTCGTTCCGGTAGCGGAAGCAGAGCTCGTACTCGTCGGGCAGCTCCCGCACGATCAGGGCCAGGTCGAACGCGGCCTCGTCCAGGGGCCTGCCCCACCGCTCGGTGGCGAGGTCCGCAGGCCAGTCCTGCCGCTCGGCGTGCGCCTGCTGCCAGATCACCGCGCTCTGGAACAGCGCGGCCATCCGGTCGCCGCGCCCGGTGTCCAGCGCGGAGGTCAGCTCGTCGAACGGCACCTCGTTGGCCATGGCCGTCGCGAGCGCGGAACGGACCCGCGCGGTGGCGTCGCGGAATGGCAGGGTGCGGTCCAACTCGGTGCGCAGCGGCAGCAGGTTGATGAAGCAGCCGATCAGCGGTTCCAGCTCGGTGCGCCCGCGCCCGCCGGTCACCGTGCCCACGGTGACCGAACGGTCGCCGGTCAGCCGGGCCAGCAGCGCTTGGTAGGCGGCCAGGAACGCGACGTACGGGGTGGTCCGCGCGGTCCCGGCCCGCTGCACCGCCAGGGCCAGCTCCGCCGGGATCGTGAACACCACCTCACCGCTCCCGGTGGCGCCCGGCGCGGGGCTGCCGGGGTGCAGAACCGTCGGCGGCTCGGCCAGCAGCTCCCTCCAGTGGGCCAGGCGTTCCCGCAGCGCGTCCGGGCCGAGCCGCGAGCGCGACCAGGCCGCGTAGTCGGCGTACTGGATCGGCAGCTCGGGCAGCTCGGCGACAGAGTCACCAACGGCCCCGCGGTAGGCGGCCGCCAGCTCGGCGACGGCGTTGTCGACCGACCAGCCGTCGGTGATCGCGTGGTGCCACACCAGCATGAGCCGGTGCTCGTCGGCCCCGAGCCGGTACAGGTGTGCCCGGAACAGCGGGGCGTGCGCCAGGTCGAACCGCTCCCCCGCCGCGCGGCGAGCCAGCGCGGCGGCTTGCGCCTCGGCGTGATCTGCACCGTCGTCGGTCCCGGCCAGGTCGACGACCGTGAACGGGGTGTCCAGCTCGGGCAGGACCTGCTGGCAGGGTTCGCCGTCGACGTCCACCAGGACGGTCCGCAGCACCTCGTGCCGCGACACCAGGGTCGCGACCGCCGTCCGCAACGCCTCGGTGTGCAGCGGCCCGCGCAGGCACAGGCCGGCGGTGACGTTGGCGACGCTCTCCGGGTCGACCTGCGCGGCGAGCCACATCCGGCGCTGCTCGAACGAGCACAGCAGCGGGCCGCCGTCGCGCGGGACGCGTGCGATGCCCGCGGCCTTGCGGGCCCGCAGCCGCGCCAGCGCCGCCCGCTGCTCGGGCGACAGGTCGCGCAGGTTGCTCACCGTGGTCATGAAGGGGTCTCCGCTTCCAGCGCTGACCGCAGCGCGGCGAGGAACCGCAGCGCGTCCCGGCCCGTGACGAGCCGGTGGTCGTAGGCGAGGCCGAGCGTCGCGACCGTCCGCTGGACGACGGTCCCGTCCTCGGCCAGTGCCAGTTCCGGCCGCGGCGCGCACAGCGACACCGCGCACGCGTGGCCGGGGAAGACGATCGGGACGGCGACGACGGCGTCCGTGTCGGTGTTGAGCGCCAGCAGGATGGTCGAGCCGGCGAGGTCGTCGGTGGTGAACGTGCCCCGCATCGCGGTCATCCGCAGCCGCATCGCCGCCGCGGAGATCTCCGCGAGGGTGCGCGTGCCCGCGTCCCTGACGACCGGTGTGTACAGCCCCGAGCCGAGGTCGATGGTGATGCCGACGTGCGGGTCGCGCGGCCGGATCTCCTGCCCGTCGAGCTCGGCGAACATCTCGGGGAACTCCCCGTGCGCCCGGCCGATCGCCTGGATGAGCAGTTCGGGCAGGCCCACCAGGGTCCGCAGCTCCCGCGTCAGGCGTTTCGCGCGGTCCAGGGCCGGCCCGACCTCGACGGTGACCGCGGTGAAGGCAGCGGGGATCGTCTGCCAGGAACGGGTGACGGTGGCGGCCATGCCGCGCCGGACCGGCGTCAGCGTCCGGGCCGGCGGTCCGACGTGCAGCAGTGCTTCGACGTCCGCCCGGCGGATCAGGGCGATCCCCAGCGCGCCCACCTGCTCCTCGGTGATGCCATGCGCGTCCATCAGCTCCCGCGCGGGCGCGGTGATGGTCGGACCGGCCTCCGCCGGCTCGCGCTCCGCCGCGACCGGCTCGGATCCCGGATCGCCGATCCGGCCGATGACCTGGCCCGGCAGGCAGGTGGCGCCGGCGGGCAGGAGCCTGCGCAGCACCCCGCCGTCCTCGCTCACCACGTCCTCGACGGCCTTGGAGGTCTCGACCATCACCACCGCTTCGCCGGGCGCGACCTCCGCGCCGTCCTCGGCCAGCCAGCCGGCGATGACGTACTCGCTGTCGTTGGTGTTGAGCTTGGGGATCGTGATGTCAGCCAAGGAACGTCTCCTCGAGAGCCTGGCGGAGGTCGGTGTCCTGGACGAGGACGGCGTGTTCCAGGTGCGCGGCCGAGGGCACGACGCTGTCGGCGGCGTGGACGAGCGTCACCGGGCGGCGCAGCTGACCCCACATCCGCTGGTGGAGCTGGTGGGCGACCTCGGCGCCCCAGGTGCCGCCGCCGGAGCCGTCCTCGGCGACGACCACCGCGCGGACACCGCCGAGCAGGTCGCGGACGGCGTCGCCGTCGAACGGGTAGAGCCGGCGCGGGACCAGCAGCAGGCAGGAGATCTCCTGTTCCAGCAGCAGCGACCGCATCGCCGCCAGCGCGCGGTGGACCATCCCGCCCGGGGCGATCAGCGCGACGTCGCAGCCCGTCGGATCGCCGACCCCGACCCCGACCCCGACGCGGGTGATTTCACCGACCCGGTCGTAGCGGAACAGCCCGTCGATCGTGCCCCCGGTGAACATCTGCCGGGTGTAGAGGATCTTGTCCTCGAACAGGACGCACGGCTCCTCCCGTCCGAGCATGGTGGCGAACAGGTCCCGGTGGTCGTCGAACGGCGACATCTCGTACAGCGCCAGGCCGGGCACCCCGACCAGGTGCTTCTGCAGGCTCTGGCTGTGGGTGGGGCCGTAGCCGCGCCCGCCGCCGGTGGGGCACCGCACGACCATCGGCATGGGGACCGGCCGGCCGTACATCGAGACCGACTTGGCCGCGAAGTTGACGATCTGGTCGAACGCGAGGGTCACGAAGTCGGAGAACATGATCTCGACGATCGCCCGGTCGCCCGCCAGTGCGAGGCCGGCCGCCACGCCGACGATCCCGCTCTCGCTGAGCGGTGTCGTCAGCACCTGGCCGGGGAACCGCGTCGACAACCCCCTGGTGACCTTGAACGCGCCGCCGTAAGGATCGAGGACGTCCTCGCCCAGCAGGTAGAGGGCGGGATCGTCGCCCAGCGCGTCGTGCAGCGCGGCGTTGACGCTCTCGGCCACGCGCATCAGGGCCGCCATCCCGAGAGCGGACGGGACAGGACCTCTTCGGCGATGTCGTCGACGAACCGCCGGGCCCGCTCGTCCAGGTCGGGACGGGCAGCCGCCAGCGGCGCGTACCAGTCGTGCTCGGCGGCCCGGCGCAGTTCCTCCGCCGGCCGGGTGTCGTCCCCCTTGCTGTGCGGGCCGAGCCGGTGGACGTCGACCTCCAGCACGTGCGGCCCGGCCCCGGCCCGCACGGCCGCCAGCAAGGGCGCGGCCTCCGCCCGCAGGCCGGCCACGTCGGCGGTCCCGGTGAGGTGGTGGGCGGCGCCGAACGCGGCGGCGCGCCCGGCGATCGTCCCGGCCAGCTCCATGCTCGTCGGCGTGGACTGGGCGATCCCGTTGTTCTCGGTCACCACCAGCAGCGGAAGCCGCCACAGGCACGCCATGTTGAGCGCCTCGTAGACCGAGCCCTCGCCCCAGGTGCCGTCGCCGACGAACGCGACGGCCACCGCCCCGGGCTCGGACCGCGCGAGGTGCAGCGCGGTGCCCACGGCGACCGGCAGGCTCTGCCCCTGCACGCCGGTCGACAAGTACCGCCCGTTCAGCAGGTGCTGGCTGCCGCCGACCCCGCCGCAGACCGCGCCCTCGCGGCCCGTGATCTCGGCGAGCAGCCCCGCCGGGTCCCGGCGCAACGCCAGGTAGTGGCCGTGGCCGCGGTGGTTGCTGAACACGAAGTCGGCCTCGGTCAGCAGCGGGGCCAGCGCCACCGGGACGTGCTCCTGCCCCAGGCAGGTGTGCGTCGTCCCGTTCAGGAGGCCGCGGTCGAACAGGTCGAGCAGCTTGGACTCGAAGTGCCGGATCACCAGCAGGAGACCGGCGTCGTCGGTGAGCAGGTCCTCGCGGACGGCGTGCCCCGACGCGGATACGGACAACGTCATGGCAGGCGCTCCTTCGTGAGCAGGTGGGCGAGTGCGGCCAGCCGGTGCCGGTCGGTGGGCAGCCGCGACCGGGCCGGCGGACCCTGCGCAGAGACGGGCTGCAGACCGGCCAGGTAGGTCTCGAGCCGGGATCGGTCGAGAGCGGCCACGAACGCCGTCGACGTGGTCCTGGACCGCTCGGCCAGCTCGGCGTAGTGCGCGGGATCGGTCAGCAGCGACGTCAGCGCCGCCAGCCACGGCCCGAGGTCCTGCTCGGGCAGCAGCGGCTCGGGACGGCCGCCGACGGCGGAGTACCGGCTGATCCGGCGGACCGGCAGCAGGTAGGGCACCCCGAGCTTCGCCTCGCGCAGCCCTTCGGTGTCGGCCGCCAACACGGGGATGCCGCGCAGCATCGGTTCCACGGCGGTGTACCCGAACGTCTCGTCCCACAGCGAGGGCACCACCACGACCTTGGTGCGGGCCCAGATCGCGTCCACGTCGTCGCTGGCGCCGGCCAGCTCGACGTTGGGGCGCCGGGCGAGTTCGGCCAGCTCGGCCGCGCTCGTCCCCCAGGTCGGTACGGCCAGGAACGGGGTGTCGGGCAGCGCGTCGGCCAGCGCCAGGAAGATCGGCAGGCCCTTGTACCCGCACGGGTTGATCATCGTGACGTGCCCGCCCCGGTGCCGGGGATGCGGGCCCGGCCCGTACACGTGCGGCTGGATCACGGTCGCGTCGATCCCGCCCCACGCACGCAGGTACCGCTGCGCGGTCGCGCTCACCGCCACTACCCCGGCGCAACGGCCCACCAGCCGCGTCCCGGTCACGCTCGGGTAGAACGCCCGGGGCCCGAACGGGAGCTGCTGGAGGGTGTGCGCCAGGTACACCACACGACCAGGGGTCGCCTGCTGCGCGACCCCCAGCATGAGCAGGCCGGGATCGTCGGACGGGACGAGCGTCCAGTCCGGCGCGAACTCCTCGGCGACCCGGCGGGCGAGCCCGGCCAGCCCTGACGGCGCCAGGGCGAGGTGCACCAGCACCCCGTTGAGCCGCACCACCACCGCCTGCGGCGACACCGACTCGGGCACCGCTCCCCGGCCGGCCAGATCGTGCAGCAGCTCGTCGACGCTGGTGCGGCCCAGCTCGCCCGTCAGCGGGGCGACGACCCGGCAGTCGTGGCCCCGGGCGGCCAGGTCCTGCAGCAGGATCCGGTTGGACTTGGTGGCGCCGCCGTGCGTGCGGTGCCAGAACATGTTCTGCGCGAGCAGGATCCTCATCGGCGCGCCTCCAGCAGCCGCAGGAGCGCCGCCCGCCTGGCGGGCCGGCGTAGTGGCTGCCGGTCGGCGAGGGCCGGGCCGCGCACCGCGCGGGCCGCCGGGGCGGCCAGCAACTCCTCCACAGCCGTCGCCGCGCCGCCCAGGCCGTCGCCGCCCTCGGGCCGGCTGCCGGCCCGAGCCCCGGTGAGCAGCTCCGCCACCGCGTCCGGATCCCATGCCTCGACCGGCAGCCACTGCGCCAGCCCGAGAGCGGCCAGCCGGCCTGCGTTGTCCGGGCGGTCCACGCCGTGCGCGAGGACCACCTGGGGGGTGCCAGCGGTCAGGGCGCGGGCCAGCGTGCCGATGCCGCCGTGGTGCAGCACCACTCCGACCTGCGGCAGCACCGAGTGGAAGGGCAGGGCGGGCACCCAGCGCATCCGGTCGGGCAGCCGCTCCGGCACCAGGTCGCGATGCCTGACGACGAGCAAGGCAGGCCGATCGGCCCGGCGGCAGGCTGCCACCGCGACCTCGTAGAACCGCGGGTGCATCATCCGGCCGGTACCGCCGCTCACCAGCACCGGTCGCTCGGCGAGCAGCGCGGCGATCGACGGGTCGAGAGGGCGCGGCTGGTCGTCGGCGAGCGGGAAGCCGGTAAGCCGGACCCGCGCCGGCGACCGGACGCCGGCCCGGTCGAACCACTCGGGCCACAGCCCCACCTCGAGGTCCGCCACGGCCTCGTGCGCGGCCCAGTCCCGGCCGAGCCCGGCCGCTTCCGCCACCTCCGCGAGACCGGCCCGGAGCATCGTGGCGTACAGGAGCCGGGCCCCTTCCTCGGCCATCAGCTGCACCGGCGACACCGCGACCCACGCGGAAGGCGCCCCCAGCCGCGCTGCCGCCATCAGGACCGAGACGGCCGACGAGTGCCGCCCGATCAGCACCGTGCGCCCCGGAACGTGCCGCTCCACCAGCGCCCGGTACTCCATCAGCGTCTGGGCGAACAAGCCGTTGCGCCGGTAGAACTCCAGCCACCGGCCGGGCGCCCGGCCGGCCAGCAGGCGCGCGGTGTCGGCGAGCTGCTGCTCGTACTCCTCCTCCGTGTCGATGGCGACGAACTCCAGCCCGGCCCGGCCGACCAGCTCCGCGTACGGGGCGTGGGTCAGGACGGTGACCTCGTGGCCCCGGCCGGCCAGCTGCCGGCCCAGCCCGATGAACGGGAGGACGTCGCCGTCCGTCCCGTGGCTGACCAGCAGCATGGTTGCCATGGTCAGGCGCTCCCCCGGTCGGTCAGCAGCGCCTGGACCTGTTCGTCGCTCATCCCGTCGAGCTCCTCCAGCAGCGCGGCCAGCTCCTCGTCGGCGACGGTCGACAACAGCGCCTCGTCGATCGCGCGGGCGGCCAACGCCACCGTCAGGTCCTCGGAGAACAGCATCTCGACCGGCAGCTCGACCCCGAAGGTCTCCTGCACCCGTGCGATGAACTGCAGCAAGGTCAGGGACTGGCCGCCGAGCTCGAAGAAGTCCGCGTGCGGCCCGCCGGGTTCGGTGCCCAGCAGCTCCGCCCACATCCCGATCACCGTGTGCTCGGTGGGAGTCGGCGCGTCTTCCATGACACCTCCGCAGTGAGAGCGCTCTCAACGCGAGCGCGGCGATCCGGGACGGCGATCACCGGATTCGGTGCTCGACACAGCTCGGAATGGTGAAGTCAGTCATCACATTAAGTGACCACTGGCCACCCGGGCAATCATGTCGATCACATTTGAAGAACATTGCCGAAACCTGGGTCGTGGCATTCCGTAGAACGCGCGACAAATGCTCGTTCCGGCCTATCAGTGGCCGGAACGAGCAGGAATCGGTGCAATTCTTCGGTCGACCCTTCGAACCGACAGAATCGTGCCCCGGTCACGACGCAGACCTTGCAGGTGACTCGGCGGCGCCGGATGGTTCACGAGCTCTCGCGCTCCACCTCCCCGGACCGGGCCACACCGGCGTAGAAGCGGGCACTGGCCTTGGGGGTGCGACGCTGGGTCGCGTAGTCGACGGCGACGATGCCGAAGCGCTTCGAGTACCCGTAGGACCACTCGAAGTTGTCCAGCAGCGACCACACGTAGTAGCCGGTCACCCGCGCCCCGCCGGCCAGGGCATCGTGCACAGCGGCGAGGTGCCCGCGCAGGTAGGCGATGCGGTCGAGGTCGACGACGTACCCGTCAGGACCCGGCTCGTCCGGGAAGGCGGCACCGTTCTCGGTCACCATCAGCTCGATGCCGGGGCGCTCGTCGGCCACGCGCAGGAGCAGCTCGGTGAGCCCGCGCGGGTCGACGGTCCACCCCATGGCGGTGCGGTCCACGCCGTGCTGGACGGGGAACTCGACGTCGTCGCACGCGACCCACGGCCGTGCGCCGGTCTCGTCGTGGCCGTCGGCGTTCTCCCTCGGGCGCTCGCGCGTCCAGTGCCGCACGTGGGTGGGCGTGTAGTAGTTGACGCCGATGGCGTCGACCGGCGCGGAGATCACCTCGAGGTCGCCGGGCAGCACGAACGACCAGTCGGACACCCCCGCGGTGTCGTCGAGGACGTCGGCCGGGTAGCGGCCGTGCAGGATCGGGTCGAGGAACACCCGGTTCTGCAGCCCGTCGACGCGGCGCGCGGCGTCGGCGTCGCCGTCGGAATCGGTCTCGGGGCGCACCCAGGCCAGGTTGAGGGTGACGCTCAGGTGCGCGTGCCGGACGATCTCGCGGATCGCCGTGACCGCTCGCCCGTGCGCCAGGTTGAGGTGGTGCACGGCAGCGAGCGCGGCGGCGTGGTCGGTCCGGCCGGGGGCGTGCGCTCCGCTGCCGTAGCCGAGGTAGGCCGAGCAGTACGGCTCGTTGAGCGTGGTGAACCGGGTGACGCGGTCGCCGAGGGCTGCCGCGACGACGGTGGCGTACTCGGCGAACCGGTCGGCGGTGGCGCGGTGCGCCCAGCCGCCGGCGTCCTCCAGCGCCTGCGGCAGGTCCCAGTGGTAGAGCGTGACGGTGGGCGCGATACCGGCGGCGAGCAGCTCGTCGACCAGCGCGGAGTAGAACGCCAGGCCGGCCTCGTTGACCGGGCCGAGCTCCTCGGCAGTGACCTGCGGGGTGATCCGCGACCACGCCACCGAGAAGCGGTACGCCGTCAGGCCGAGGTCGGCCATGATCGCGACATCTTCGCGGAAGCGGTGGTAGTGGTCGACGGCGACGTCGCCGGTGTCGCCACCCAGGACCTTTCCGGGGGTGCGGGAGAAGGTGTCCCAGATCGTCGGGGTGCGGCCGTCCTCGGCCGCAGCCCCCTCGATCTGGTAGGCGGCGGTGGCCGCGCCCCACACGAACCCCTCCGGGAACCGCAGGGTCTCGGTGAGCTGGGCAGGCTGGATGGCGGTCATGGTGCCTTTCGACGATGACGAGGGTCAGGCCTTGACGGCGCCGGCGATGATCCCGCCGACGATCTGGCGGCCGAGCAGGAGGAACACGACCACCACGGGCAGGGTTCCGACGAGCGTGCCGGCCATGATCACGCCGGTGTCGGGCACGTAACCGGTGCCGAGGTTGCCCAGCGCGACCTGCACGGTCGGGTTGGCCGAGTCGAGGGTGATGACGGGCCAGAAGAAGTCGTTCCAGGCCGTCATGAACGTCAGCATCCCGAGCACGGCCATGCCGGGCCGCGCCACGGGCAGCACGATGCTCCAGTAGGTGCGCAACGTGGTGGCGCCGTCGACCTTCGCGGCGTCGAGCAGCTCGTCGGGGAGTGCCTGGACGAGGTACTGGCGCATGAAGAAGACCCCGAACGCCGCCACCAGCGACGGCAGGATCACCGAGGCCAGGGTGCCGGCGAGGCCGAGGCCCACCATCAGGCTGTAGAGCGGCACGACGCCGAGGCTCGGCGGGATCATCATCGTGCCCACCGCCAGGGCGAACAGCTGTGACCGGCCGCGGAAGCGCAGCTTCGCGAAGGCGAACCCGGCCAGCGTGCACAGCAGCACCGTGCTGATCGTGATCACGCCGGCGACGATGAACGAGTTGGTCAGCGCGAGCGGCAGGTCCTGCTGGGCCAGCGCCTTGCCGATGTTGCTCCACAGCAGCGGGCCAGGAGTGATCGGCGGCGGCGACTGCGCCATCTCCGACATGGGTCGGCTCGCCGCGACGATCATGTAGTAGAAGGGCAGGACGAAGACCAGCGCCGTCAGGGTCAGCATGCCGTAGGTCCAGCGGCCGGCCGACGTGCCGGCGCCGCCCCCACCACTGCCGTTGCCACTGCTGCGGCGCGGCCGGACGACCGGTGGCGTGATACCCGCTGCCGCGGTCATGCAGCACGCTCCCGGCGCCGGGCGAGCCACGTGTTGAGCAGCACCAGCACGAGGATGAGGGCGAAGGTCACCCAGGCCACGGTCGCGGCCCGGCCGAGCTGCCCGAACGTCCAGCCCTGCTGGTACATGAACAGACCGAGCGTCTGGTACTGCCCCAGCGCGCCGCCGGTCGGCTGCCCGCCGCCGAAGATCAGCGGTTCACCGAACACCTGGCTCGCTCCGATCGTGGAGACGACGATCGTGAACAGGATGGTCGGACGCAGCCCGGGCAGGGTGACGTGGCGGAACTGCTGCCACTTGTTCGCGCCGTCCAGGGCGGCGGCCTCGTAGAGGTCCTGGGAGATCGACTGCATCCCGGCGAGGTAGATCAGTGCGTTGTAGCCCGTCCACCGCCATGTGATGATCACCGACAGGGCGATCTGCGCCGTCCAGTCGCCGTTGCGCCAGTCGACCGCGTCGATCCCGACCATTCCGAGCAGCCAGTTGACGGCCCCGGCGTCGCGGCCGAACAGCTGCCCGAACACGAGCGTCGCGGCCGCGACCGACGTCGCGTACGGCATGATCATCGAGACCCGGAAGAACATGCGGCCGCGCAGCTTGTAGTTGAGCATGTGCGCGAGCCCGAGCGCGATCATCAGCTGCGGCACCGTGGACAGGATCCCGATCGTGATGGTCTTCCAGAGGGAGTTCCAGAACTGCGGGTTCGAGAAGAGCCAGGCGTAGTTGTCGAAGGCGACCCACGACATCGAGCTGCCGAGCCGGTAGCGGTGCAGGCTGATCCATCCCGTGTAGATCAGCGGGAAGAGCCCGAAAGCGGCGAACACCAGGAAGAACGGCGCGACGTAGACGTACGGGGCCGTGCGGCCCTCGAGCGCGTAGAGGCGGGAGCGCCACGGGGGCCGACCCGGAACACCGGGTTCCGGGTCGGCCACCCGTGTCGAGCGGTGCAGCGAGAGCGTCACGCTCAGCCGACCTGCTGGGTGACGGCGGCCATGCTCTTCGTCCACGCGTCGGCGGGAGCGACCCCGTTGGCCTCGACCGAGAGCAGCGAGTCGCTGAAGACCTTCTTGATCACCCCGTCGTTCGGGCCGAGGATCTGCACCGGCGCGGACGTCGACGAGTCGGAGTAGATCTTCCCGATCGGCGCGCCGCTGAAGAACTTGTCGGTGGCGCCACTTACCTGCGTGATCGCGTCCTTCGTGGAGGGGAAGTTGCCGACCGCGTTGAAGATGCGGACCTGCTGCGCGGGCGCGGTGAGCCAGGTGATCAGCTCGGCGGCTTCCTTCTTGTGCTGGCTGGACGCGGGGATGCCCAGGTACGAGCCGCCCCAGTTGCCGCCCTTGCCGCCGGGCAGCGTCGTGACGTTCCACTTGCCGGAGCCGGCGTCGCCCGCCTTGCCCTTGATGTAGCCGATCATCCAGGAAGGGCAGGCGATCGTGGCGAACGTGCCGGACCCGAAGCCCGCGTCCCACCCGGGGTCGACGAACTGCTCGAGGCGGGCGGTGAGCCCGGCCTGCCCGGCGCCGGCCGCGATGTCGAACGCCGACTTCACCGCCGGGTTCGTGCTGACGACCAGCTCGCCCGACTCGTCGTAGTAGATCTTCTGCTCGGTGGAGATGATGGCGTTGTAGAGGCCGCTCGCGGAGTCGTGCCACGCGCTGTTCGCGGGGGCCGCGGCCTTGTACTTCGCGCCCAGCGCGAGGAAGTCCGGCCACGAGGCCATCTGGGCGGCGAGCGCGGCCGGCTCGGTGGGGAGGCCGGCCTGGCCGAGCAGGTCGCTGCGGTAGCAGATGCCCATCGGGCCGATGTCGGTGCCGAGGCCCAGCACCGCGCCGGACTTCGTGGTGGCGGCCTTCTCCTTCCAGTCGACGTACCCGCCCACCGCGGCGCCGGCCGGGGTCTCGCGCAGGTCGGTCCACAGCTCGGGCTGGTTCGTGACGACGTCGGAGATGCGGGCGACCTCGATGCCCTGCACGTCGGAGGCCTTGCCGGCGGTCAGCCGGGTCTGCAGCGCCGGCCAGTACTTGTCGTCGCTCTGCGTCGACTCGTACTTGATGGTGACGCCGGGGTGGGCCTTCTCGTACTCCGCGAACAGCCCGTTCTCCTGGTAGCCGAACGTGCCGAACAGGCCCACCGTCAGCTCGACCGGACCTCCGGCAGCGGCGGGTCCGCCGGCGGACCCGCCGCAAGCTGAGACGGCCAGTACCACGCTCGTGGCGAGCGCAGCGAGCGCCACGGTTCGACGCCCGCGCGGGGATGGGATGTGCATCTTTGCCTCCGGTGACGCGGCGCCATGAGAGCGCTCTCACGATCGAGTGAAAGAGTGGCCGGACCCACATGGTCAAGTCAAGAGAGCGCTCTCACGGCTTTTCAATTCGGGCTGCATCTCGGCCGATCGGCAGCGCGTCGCCCGCCGCTGCAGGAAGCTGCACGCCGGGGCCGGCCACGACCTACCGGTCAGGCGCTCTCACGTGCCACCAGCTCTGCCGGGATCAGCACGGGGTCGAGCACCGTGCCGTCCTCGATGGTCCGCAGCAGCCGCTGGGCCAAGGTCGCCCCCATGTCCACGACCGGTTGGCGGATGGTCGTGAGTCCCGGCCGCACCGTCGCCGCCAGTGGGGAGTCGTCGAACCCGACGACCGCGACATCTTCGGGGATCGAGCGGCCGGCGTCGGTGATCGCCTGGAACGCGCCCAGCGCCATCAGGTCACTCGCAGCGAACACGCCGTCGATGTCGGGCCGGGTCGCGAGCAGCTCGGTCATCGCGGCGCGCCCGCTCTCCATCGAGAAGTCACCCTCCACCACGAGACCCGACCGGCCTCGGACGGCGAGCTCACCCAGGAACCCCGACTCCCGATCCAACGCGGCGGTCATGTCCCGCGGACCGGTGATCGTCGCCAACCGCGTGCGCCCGCCATCAGCGAGCCGGGCCGCCGCGAGCCGGCCGCCACCGACGTTGTCGCTGGACACGTAGCTGACGCCGGCCACCGGCACCAGCGGGCGACCCATGAGGATCACCGGGATCCCGGCGGCCTGCAGCGCGCGGGGAAGCGGGTGGTCGCCGTGCAGCGACGCCAGGATGGCACCGTCGAGGTGGCCGGCACGGGCGAACCGCTCGAACTTCCGCCTGTCCGCGTCGAGGTGCACGATCGAGAAGACCAGCTGCACGTCCAGCTTCGCCACCGCGGCGTGCGCGCCGCGCAGAGCCAGTGAGAAGTGCGGGTCGTTGAAGAACCGCTCCTCGGGCTCCGCGACGACGAACGCGATCAGACCGCTGCGCTGCGTCATCAGCGCGCGCGCCGCGCGGTTGGTCACATAACCCAGCTCGTCGGCGGCGCGCAGCACCGCCTCCCGCGTGCGCTCGGTGACGTTCGACGCTCCCGACAGCACGCGCCCCGCGGTCGCCCGGGACACGCCCGCCACCGACGCCACCGACTCCAGCGTCGGCGCGGACCGGACCACCGGTCGGGGATCAGCCATACGCCGATGATGCCAGTCGAAGGCCGACCAGCCGTCCGGCTCGGGCGAGGTCCCGCACCCCGGGCTGGAGTCGGCCTGCGCTGCGATCTGTACCCACCAACCGGCGGTCCACGACGCCACCGCCGGCCCACCGCCACCCAGAACCAGGGCGCGGTTCGGCTGGAACCCGGAACCTGGCGATCGCTGATGCTGGTTCACGAACTCAACCTCCACCTCTGTCCGGCATGGTCGAGAGTTGAACCGATCGACCACCTGCGCGTGACCGCCGCTCGTGCCTACCGTCCAGCCAGCTCGGCGACGACCGGCGCGAGGGCACCGGCGACGTCGGCCCCGAAGACGAAGTAGGAGAAGCCGATTTCTTCGCGTCGCCGTTGGATCTCCTCGGCAGCGGCCGAGGGATCACTGGACAGGAACGCCAGCGAGTCCGCGGCCCGGACGGCAGCAGGATCGGTGTCGGGTCCGGCCATGAATGCGGCGACCGAGTCGCCGACCACGGGTACGTGCAACGCAAGTTCCACGTCGCGACGGTTGTCGAAGCGTTGAACCCGTTGCATCGACGCCGACCGCGTCTCGATCTGCGGCATCACGAAGGTCACCGTGTCGGCGAGCTCAGCGGCGAGCGCTCCTGCCTTGGGGCCGCCCACGGCCATGACCACCGGTGTGTGCAGGTCCGGGCCGTCGAGGTCCCGCAGGGCCGCGACGATCTCACGCACCTGGCTGGACCGTTGGCTCGTCGGGGTCACCGCCAGGCCCAGCTCACGAAGTTGGTCGGCGATGCCGGGCCGACCAGTGCCGATTCCCATCTCGAAACGGCCTTCAGTGAGCACGGACAGCGAGTGCGCCTCCCACGCGGTGATCCACGCAGGTCGAACGGGGGATGCGTACACCCAGGTCCCCACTCGCACGCCGGTGATCGTTGCCGCCACGGCGAGCGCCGGCCCAGGGGCCGGTTGCCACTGCGGCACGTCGGGCATCAAGATCGTCGAGTAACCGCTGTCGGCCAGACCACAGACCTGATCACGCCAAGTCGGCACGTCGATGGTGATCGGCGCAAGGGCTCCGAAACGCAATGGCCTGATCTCGCGTGCCGAGTCACCTGTCATGGCGAGGCCCTCTCCTTCACTTGGCCCTGGCGGCGTCACCGGCGGGATCGGCTGCGCGGATGGCTATCGGTCAGACGCTAGGGAGATCGCGGTTCAGGCGAATCCGCATCGATATCAGTACTGCCCGACAGCGAGCGGGACTCGGCCAGCAGGGCCGCGTGCGTGCCCGGATCGCAGTGCGCGATGGACTGCGGTGACACGCCGCCCTCATCACCGCGGCCACCCCGCAGCTGAACCTGCGCCTGCTCAACGACATGCGTGCCTGGCTGGCCGACGCCGCGGGACTGGGCGACCGCCACTACATCGCAGTGCTGTCCCACATCACCACGACGCGATGAAAGCTGCGCAAATCGCAGCGCGCGTCCGAGTCTCAGGGGGTACAACGACACGGATGACACTCGACGTTCCCGATGGGGTCCGGCGCAAGGCGCTTGCCGACGGGCACGCGGCATGGCTCGACGGTCTGCCGTCGGTCCTGGACTCCTTGGCCCAGGACTGGTCGCTGGCGATCGGCGCGACGATGCGCGGGGGACACGCCGCTTTGGTCGTCGAAGCCACGCTCGCCGACGGAGCCCCGGCCGTCCTCAAGGTCGGGGTCCCCGGACATCGACGCCGGCTCGGCTTCGAAGCGGCCGTGCTCGATCTCGATGCGGGGACGAGCTGCGCACGTCTGATCCGCCGCGATTTCACCCGAGACGCGCTCCTGCTCGAACGGCTCGGCCCGGCGATGTACGAGGTGATCATGGACCCTCGCTCGCAGCACGACATGCTGTGCGACACCGTCGCTCGACTCTGGCGCCCACTCGACGACAACGTCGACCTGCCGACCGGCGCCGACTTCGCGCGCCGGATGCAGGACGTCATTCCCCAGCTCTGGGAGGAGCTGGACCGACCGTGTTCGGCTGCGGCGATCGACGACGCCGTCGGATGCGCCGACCGCCGCGAGCGCGCCCACCACCACCGGACGTCGGTTCTCGTGCACGGCGACGTTCACGAGGCGAACGCGCTCCAGGCAGAAGATGGCACGTTCAAGCTGATCGATCCCGACGGCCTATGGGCGGAACCCGCATGTGACCTCGGGACCATCATCCGTTGCACCCCCGACGGCGGCGACGACCTCCGGGCCAGAACGGAACGGCTCGCCGCTCGAACCGGTGTCGACGCCACCGCGATCTGGGAGTGGGGAACCGTCCACCGCGTGATCAGCGGGCTGAACAGCGTGCGGATCGGCTTCCAGCCCTTTGGGAACCTTCTTCTTGCCGAGGCGGATCGCCGTACGCAGGCCGGCTGACGCTGCCGGCTCCGTCATGCACGCCGGGCTGTGACCGATGCGGCATGCGCGGGAAAGCCCTCGTGCTCCGCCAACGCCTCGATGTGCGGTGCGAGCTCCCAGAAGATGTCCTCATCGAGGGTCGCCGTCGCGATCCTCGTGAGGAAGGTGTGGACGGTGTCGCCGCTGACCGCCCGCGCGAAGCCGGTGGTGGGCAGGGTCGCCGTCGTGCCGATCACGAGGTTCGACGCCGCCGATGTGCTCCACTGCCCGAGCAGCACGGTGCCGGCGTGCCGGACCAGCGGAAGCCACCCCTCCGGATCGGCGACTGCCAGCTGTGGGGCACGCGGCGGCTTACATGAACGCTGCTGCGGCCATCCATGCCATGCGTGCAGAGCTGGTGTAGTGGTACGGACAAGACGCCGAAACCTGGTCGTGCTGCCGATCCGCCGTGCCCACGGGCCGCCCTAGCGTCGAGACATGCCCGAATCGCGCGTACCGCACCTCGTGGTCGTACGGCCGCCCGCGGCGATCCTCGGCCGGATGATCACGGACGTACTGCCGGGCCGCCGCGTGATCGTGCCTCGCGACCCGGGCGGCCCGGACCTCGACGCGGCGGTCGCCGACACCGTCGGCAACGCGCGGGCCGTGGCCGAGCCACCGTGGGACGTCGTCGGAGAATCGGTGGGCGCCCTGTTGGCTGCGGCGATCGCCGCGCGCCGGCAGCTCGCGGTGCGCAGGCTCGTCCTCATCGGCGGGTGGGCCAGCTCGTCGGGGCCGGCGGCTCGGTTCGCCGCCGACCTCCGCCGCGACCTCCTGGCCACCGATCCCGATCTCGTGGGCCGGTTGACGGTGCTGCTCGGGTTCAGCCCGCCGGCGTTGGGAGCGCTCGGGGAAGGAGGGATCGTGCACGTGCTCGCCGAACAGGACGAACCGACTCCCCTCGCGTCCGGCGCTCCGCTGGACATCACCGCGTTGCTGCCGCACGTCGTGGCGCCGACCCTCGTGATCGGGTTCGCCCAGGACCAGCTCGTGCCCGTCGATGGGGCCCGGACGCTGCACGCCGGCATCCGCGGCAGCCGGTACGTCGAGCTCCCCGGCGGGCACTACGACTGGCTGCTCGAACCCGACCGGCTGCTCGGGACGGTCGCGCGGTTCCTCGACGACCCGCTACTCGAAGGTCATCGTCCGCAGGTCGGCCCGTGAGGTGACCTGCAGTTTCGGGTAGGCGTTCGACAGGTGGTAGCCGATGGTGCGCGGACTCAGGAACAGCTGCGTGCCGATGTCCCGGTTGGACAGACCCTGCGCAGCGAGCCGCACGACCTGCAGCTCCTGCGGCGTGAGCCGGCCCGTCTTGGGAACGACGCCTTCGCGCTCACCCAAGAACTGGCCGGCGGCGCGCAGCTCCGAGCGGGCCCGATCGAGCCACACCTGCGCACCGAGCCGCTCGAACGTCTCGGCCGCCGAGCTGAGAACGGGACGGGCGTCACCACGTCGACGGGCGCGGCGCAACCACTCGCCGTACACGAGCTCGGTCCGGGCCTGCTCGAACGGCCGTCCGCCACGACGGTGCAGGTCGAGGGCTTGTCGATAGGCACGTTCCGCCTCGACGCCGCCGGTCAGCAGCGCCGCGCACCGCAGCGCGACGGCACATGCCCACGGCTGCCCGGAGTGCTCCGCCCACGCGGTGAAGAACGCGTGCGCGTCATCGGCTTCGCGATGACGGCCGAGCCGCGCCGCGGCTTCGACGACGTCCGGGATGGTGAAGAGCGTGTACGTCCGGTTCGCCCCGGCGACGATCGTGTCGCGACGGTTCATGATCGGCTCGTAGTGGCCCAGGCCGACGTCGAGCAGGGTGAGCGAGCAGGCGGAGAGGATCGCGTCGAGCGGGCGCGACGGCTCCATCCCGGCGAGCGCATCGCGGCAGGCCGACTCGTCACCCCGGACGGCGGCAAGATCGGCGTTGATGTTGTGCAGCAGCACGACGCTCATCGCCTGCCCCGTGTCGGCGGCGATCCGCAGCCCCTCACGCACGCTCGCCAGCGCAAGATGATGCTGGCCGCGGTGGCGCTGCGACCTCGCGAGCACCGTCAAGGCGAGTGGGAGGACCCCGGCGGCGCCTCGGTCCCGGCAGTCCTGCACGACCCTCTCGGCGATCGCGATCGCCGCCTCGTCGTCGCCGAGCAGCTCGTGCCACCAGTGCGCGATGGGTGATTCGCGCAGGCGCAGCAGGTCGACCCGGTTCACCAGTCCGCGCAGCGCGGCCACTCCCGCGGCGATCTCGCCTGCCGTCTCGGCACCCAGCCCGAGCACGGCGGCGGCGTACCCCTTCGCGACCCCGTCGTCCGCAGCGAGCTTCGCCGACTCCGCGATGAGGGCCAGGTCCGCGGTCAGCAACGCGGTGTCCATCGAGCGCATCAGCAGGTAGTCGGCTCTGTCCGGCGCCACAGCGGCGACCGAGACGGCCGCGTCGACCAGCATCCGGTGGGACGCGGCGACATGCAGCTGCTCGTCCGCCAGCGTGGCACCGATCCCCGCTGCCGCGGCACGATCAACGGGGTCGTCGAGCGTGGCCGCCGCCTCTGCCGCGAGCGCCGCACCCTTCTCCAGCATCCCGGCGTCCGTCGCGGCGGTCGCGGCGGCGAGCAGTCGACGGCTGCGGCGCCCCGGGTCCGCGCTGAGCGAGGCGGCCCGCTCGTAGGCTGCCGCGACGGCCGCGAACCCACCAACGGCCCTGGCGCGCTCCGCGCTGAGCTCCAACGCTGCCGCGATCGATTCGTCGGGCCCGGTGCTCGAAGCGGCCAGGTGCCAGGCTCGTCGATCGGCGACGGACGCGCCCGCAACCTCGCCGAGGGTGTCGGCCAGCGCCCTGTGGACCGCTATTCGACGCCCCAGCGCAGCCTGTTGGTAGGCCGCGGCGCGGATCAGCGGGTGCCGGAACTCGAGCCGCCCGTCGACGTGTCGAAGCAGGTCGGCCTGCTCGGCGAGCTGCAGGTCGTCGACCCCCGCACCGAGCCCGGCCGCCGCCCCGAGCACGATCGACACCTCACCCGTCTCCTCGGCGGCGGCGACCAGCACCACGGTCTGCGTGCGCTCCGGGAGCCCGGCGATCTGCGCGGCGAAGCTCTGCTGCACACGGCCGTGGACGCCCGGGGCGCCGAGACCGGCCTGCGCGGCGCGACCGTCGCGGCGCGCGGCCGCCAGCTCGATGAGAGCAAGTGGGTTGCCCTGCGCCTCCCGCAGGACGCGCGCCCGCACATGATGCGGGAGATCCGTGGCGTGCTCGGCCAGCAGATCAGCGGCCGCCGCACCACCGATCCCGGTCAGCTCGAGCTCGGGCAAGCCGTGCGTGGGGAACACCGGTGCGTGCGGGTCGCGCACCCCGAAGATCATGACGACCGGCTCGACCTCCAACCGCCGCGCGGCGAACAGGAGCGCCTCCGCCGAAGCGCGGTCGAGCCAGTGCGCGTCGTCGACCAGGCAGATCACGGGTCGCTCATCGGCCAGGTCGGACAAGAGCGTCAGCACGGCCAGCCCGACGAGGAACCGATCACCCTGCCCGGAGGGACCCAGGCCCAACGCGCCTCTGAGCGCCTCGGCCTGGTGCGCCGGAAGCGCTCCGAAGCGGTCGCCGTACCGGCCGATCAGCTGGTGCAACCCCGCGAACGGCAGCTCGCTCTCGGTCTCGACCCCGCTGCCGCGCAGCACGACGGCGTCGCCGGCCGGTGCGGCACGCTCCAACAGGACCGATTTGCCGATCCCGGCCTCGCCCCTCAGCACCAGTACCCCGCCGCGCCCGGACCTGGCAGCCGAGACGAGCGAATCGACCACGGCCAGTTCCCGCGCCCGCCCGTGGATCACACCCGCTTCGGGGCTCAGCGCCATAACCGCAGCATACGGCGGTGCGTCGGCGCGAAACGGAAGCCGGTCAGCTCCCCTACCAACCGTATCCAGGTCGCCCGATACTGGTAACGCGACCGATCCGCACACCCGGCGACGCTTCCTACGGTTCTCCCCATGAGCACCGTCACCCCTGTCCCGGACGGGTACACCACCGTCACCCCGTGGATCATCTCCGCCGACACCGGCGCGATGATCGATTACCTGGTCGCGGCGTTCGACGCCGAAGAGATCGCCCGTGTCGTCGGCGACGACGGCATCGTCGGCCATGCCGAGGCCCGCATCGGCAACGCCATGGTCATGCTGTTCGACTCCCGGCCCGACTGGCCACCGACGCCGACGTTCCTGCGCCTCTACGTCCCCGACGCGCACGAAACGCACCGCCGGGCCGTCGCGGCCGGTGGAACGTCGATCACCGACGTCACGCACCTCGCCTTCGGTGACCTCGTCGGCCGGATCCGGGACCCGTTCGGCAACCTCTGGTGGATCCAGACCCGGGTCGAGGAGGTCCCGGAACAGGAGGTCTGGGAGCGCTTCAGCCAGCCCAAGTGGATCGCCGCGATGAACTACGTGACGAGCGCGCAGCTCACCGTGCCCAGCGACCCCGCGCTCAAGCCCGCGACGTGAATGCCGCACCACGACGCCGCGGCATCGCGAAGACCGTTCTGCTTCTTGCCGCGCTCCTCCTACCGGCCGCTTGCGGGACGGTCGCGCCTCACCACCCCGTCGAACCTGCCGACCGGGTTCTTACCGGAAGGCGTCGATACCCGGACCGGAACGCTGCTGGCCGAATACCGGCTCGCCCCACCCGATGCCGCGGGCCAGGCGGGCGGGTACATCGACGACGTCGTGCTCACGCCCGAGGGTGCGTGGTTCACCGACGCCCGCAGGCACCAGCTCTACGAGGTTCCCCGCACACCGACCGACGCCCCGGCAGCGGTGGTCATCAGGTGCCGCGTGCCCCAGTTCGCCAGATAGAGGAAAGCGTCGTAGTACCGCTCCATCAGGCGCTGCGGATCCCCGCGGAAATCGCCCCAGTGGTACTTCGTTCACGAACGAGATCGGGGTGATGTGGGCCAACGATGCGAATCAGGCCGACACAGCAAGGCCGGACAAGTACCGACCGCCGCGCGGGCTACGGTGTCGTCATGTGCGCCCGGGGGACCGAGCTTCTGTGACCGTCCTCGACGACCGCGCCCTCAACCGCGCCACGCTCGCTCGCCAGCTGCTGCTCGACCGGGCCGAGCTGCCGGCCCTGCAGGCGATCGAGCACCTCGCCGGCATGCAGGCGCAGGAGCCGCTCGAACCGTACGTCGGGCTGTGGTCGCGGCTGGCCGGGTTCGCGCCGGCCGAGCTGGCCGCGCTGATGGAGGACCGGCAGGTGGTGCGCACGCACCTGCAGCGGCGCACTGTCCACCTCGTCACGGCGGCCGACTGCCTGGAGCTGCGGACGCTGTTCCAGCCGATGCTCGTCCAGCGGATGCTCGGGATCCTGCGGAGCCAGCTCGCCGACGTCGACCTCGTCGAGCTCGCCGCGGCCGGGCGGCCGCACTTCCACGCCGAGGCGCTGCAGCTGCCCGAGGTCGGGCGGCGGGTCGGCAAGCATTGGCCCGACGTCGAGGCCCGCGTGCTGGGCGGTGCGCTCGTGAGCCTCCTCGCGCTGGTGCAGGTGCCGCCGCGTGGGGTGTGGGGCCACCCGAAGGCGCCCTCGGCGTTGACGACCGTCGAGGCGTGGCTCGGCCGGGAGATCGATCCCGAGCCCGCCGACGCGGGCGAGCTGGTGCTGCGCTACCTGCGCGCCTACGGGCCGGCGGCAACCGCGGACGTGCGCTCGTGGTCGGGGTTGACCGGGCTTCCCGCCGCCATCAAGAAGATCCGCCCGCAGGTGCGCACCTTCCGCGACAAGCGCGGCCGCGAGCTGCTCGACGTGGTCGACGGGCCGCTCCCCGACCCGGACACCCCGGCGCCACCGCGGTTCCTCCCCGCCTTCGACAACGCCGTGCTCGGCTACGACGACCGCTCCCGGATCATCGACGACGAGCACCGCGGCATGTCGATCCACGGCATCCGGTTCGTCCTGGTCGACGGGCGGGTGGCCGCCACGTGGACGGACTCCGCCGACGGCATCACCGTCACCCCGCTCCGCAGGCTCACCGCGGCCGAGGAGGCCGAGGTGCGCGAGGAGGGGCAGCGGCTCGCCGAGTTCCTCGGCGGGGGCACGGTCCAGCTCTAGCGCCCCGACCGAGCCGGGATGCGTGCTATCCGCACGCGAGGGCAGGAAAGCCACTTTCCGGCCCTCACAGGGCAGGAAAGTGGCTTTCCTGTCCTCCCCGGGGCCCCACCCTCCCCCGCGCACCCAGGGTGACCACGGCAGTGCCGGGAAAGTGGCTTTCCCGGCAACCTGTGCGTTGCACACGCGTTGACTGTGGATTGGGTTGATAAGCAAGCATTATCCCCGACGGGTTGTTCCGGGCCGCCGGCGTGAATACGCTCGACCCATGCCAATGGTGCAACCCGAGGGGCAGACGTGAAGTTCGGGGTATATGCGGCCTACGTCGGCGGGAACCACGTCGTCGACGGTGACGAGCTCGTCCACACGGTGACGGCCCGGTCCGTCATCGAGGACACGTTCGCGAGCCTGCGGCTCAAGCAGGACCTGGACCGCGGTGACAGCCACGGCGCTGACCTGGACGAACGCGTCATCGGGGCGTGCGCCGTCGCCGGACAACAGACCGCGGAGCTGGCGCTGGAGGCGGCTGCCAAGGCCGCTCCGGAGTGGCGCCGGGTCCCGATGCGCCGCCGTCTCGAGATCGGGCGACGCATCGCGGAGCGCTTTCTGGAGCACCGCGAGCCACTGGTCGAGATCCTCGTCGCCGAGGGAATGCCGCGGGCCGCCGCCGACGGAATGGTGCTCGGGATCCCGTTTACGAGTTGGAGCCGGGAAACGCTCGAATGGTGCGCGGAGCAATTCGAGTTCCGCCGCCACGACGGGCGCCGCGAAATGATCCTGCGCCGCCTCCCCGACGGCGTCGTCTGCATCAACCCGCCGCAGAACGCCGCGATGGTGAACGCGTTGAACGGGCTCACCACGCTGATCGCCGGCAATACGGCCGTGGTCCGGGCCCCGCGCGGGGTCGCGCTGAGCTGCATGTACGTGATGCACGAGGTCATCGCACCGGTGCTGGAGGAGGCAGGCGCGCCGCCGGGGACGCTCAACGCCTACTGCGGGCCGCTGGTGCTGGACCAGTGGCTGGCCAGCGAGCACGTCGACGACGTCCTCTACTTCGGCGGCAGCAGCAGAGGGCTGGCGTTCGAGCAGAGCTGCGTCGCCGCCGGCAAGAAGCCGATCCTGGAGCTGGCCGGCAACGACTGCTGCGTCGTGTGGCACGACGCCGATCTGGACGCCGCGGTCGAGACCGTGAGCAGCTTCTTCATGAACTCGGGCCAGATCTGCAACGTGCCCAACCAGGTGGTCGTGCACCCGGCGATCGCCGACGAGTTCCTCGACCGGCTGGTCGCGGTCGCGGCCGCGATCCGCCCCGGCTACCCCGACGAGCCCGACACCGTGCTCACCCCGGTGCTCGGCGTCGACTGGTTCTACGGATGCCTCAACGAGGCCGTCGCCAAGGGCGCGACCCTCGTGCACGGGGGCCGCCGCCTCGAGGTCGACGGCACGCCGTCCGACACCGGCTTCTACCTCGAGCCCTGCATCGTCCGGGTCGACGGGCTGCACGACGCCCGATCGCTCTCGGTCGTGCGCGACGAGACGTTCTTCCCGCTGCTCCCGGTGATCGTGCCCGACGTCCCCGCGAACGACGAGGCCCTGCTTCGGGACGTCCTGCAGTTCGTCAACACGAATGCCTACGGCCTGCGCAACTCGTTCTGGTCGACCAACCCGGCGACCATCGACCGGTTCCTCGACGACGCCACCAACGGCGGCACCATCAAGATCAACGACGCGCACAGCGGCTTCCTCCCGTTCCTGCCGAACCAGGGCGGTCCCGGCCTCACCGGCGGGGCGTTCGGCGAGGCCAGCCATCCCATGCTGCGCACCACCCGGCTGCAGGCCGTCAGCGTCGTCCGTCCCCGACCCGCCGAGGAGCACCCGTCATGACGTCGCGCGTCCTGAAGGCCACCGCGCGGGCGACCGCCGCGGAGATCATCGAGAGCATCGGTCGCTGGTCCTGCTCGTCCCGGGTGGGGGACGTCCTCACCGTCTCCCACCCCGACGAGGGGCACAGCCGGCACGAGCTCGCCTTCCGCGGCGGCGCTGTGCGATGGGTGCAGCGCAACACCCGACCGCGGCCGGGGATGATCGGGTTCGAGCAGGTCGACGGCGATTTCCAGCACCTGCGCGGGTCGTGGACCTGCGCCGACGGCCCCGACGGCTGCACGGTCGTGTTCGAGGTGACCTTCAGCACCGCCGTCCCGCACCTCGCCGGGGCGATCGACTCCGCCGCGGGACGGACGCTGGTCCGCAGCGCGCTCGCGATCCTCGCCACGATCGCCGGCCCGGTCCGGATGACGGAGGGCGAGCGCTCCCTCCACGACCCGCTGCCGGGTCGGTCCACGAAACCCGGTGCAGCAGAGGTCGTCCCAGCAGCGGCATGACGCTGTCAGGCGGCCGAACGCGCTGCGCCCGCCGCCAACCGCGTCGTGTCGGCGCTCAGGATCGCCTGCCGGAGATCCCGCAGGTCCGCAGACGGCGCCGCGCCCAGCTCCGCAGCCAACGTGTCGCGCAGCGTCGCGAACGACTCCAGCGCCTCGCACTGCCTGCCGCACCGGTACAGGGCGATCATCCGCTGGGCGTGCAGGCCCTCGTTGAAGGGGTGCATGGCGGTCAGCATCGCGAGCTCGCCGAGCAGCTGCGCGTGCCGGCCAGTGCGCATGTCGATGTCGATGCGCGACTCGAGGGTGGCGAGCCGCACGGACTCGAGCCGGGTGACCTCGACGCCGAGCAACCTGCCGGTCCGGACGTCGACGAGCGCGGGGCCGCGCCAGACGTCGAGGGCTTCGCGGAACAGCCGGCCGGCGACCTCGGGCCGGCCCGCGACCTCGGCCACCCGACCCGCACGGGCCAGCCGCTCGAACTCGTGGACGTCGACCGCCTCCGCGTCGACCGCGAGGCAGTACCCGCCGAACCGCGTGACGAGCACCTGCGCCGCGCCCTCGCCGATCGACCTGCGGAGGTGCCGCACGTAGGTCTGGACGACGGTGCGCGCCGTGCGGGGCGGGTGATCTCCCCACAGCTCGTCGATCAGTGACTCGACCGGCACGACCGCTCCGGCCCGGAGCGCGAGCAGGGCGAAGACCCGTCGTGGCATGAACGCCGCTGGCAGCACCGAACGGCCGTCGACGGTGGCCTCCAGGGGCCCGAGAACCTTGATGTGCATCGTGGCTCGTGACCTGGTCCGCACCGCTGTGCCTCCTTCGGCTCGGCTGGTTCGCACGCATCCGGGGCCACCGCAGCGGCGCCCGGAATCCGAGGTGCCCTCGTATCAGTTCTCATTCCTGCTCAGGAGGATCATCGGCCGCGCATGCTCGCGGTACCACTTTCGGATTGCGCAGCCGGGTTTCTGCCAATTGACGGCAAAGCGTGTCCTTCGATGGCCGCCCCGCGGCCACGGCAGTAGGCTGGGTCGCGACCGTGCTGCATGCAGGGCCGGGGGGTCTTGATGATCAAGGTGCTGTTGGCGGAAGACATGCACATGCTGCGTGGCGCCCTCGTCGCACTCCTGAACCTCGAGCCCGACATCGAGGTCGTGGCCGAGCTCGCCTCGGGCGACGGCGTCATGGCCGCGGCCCAGAGCCTCCACCCCGACGTCGCGGTGCTGGACATCGACCTGCCCGGCAAGGACGGCCTGACGCTCGCCGCAGAGCTGCACGACGAGTTGCCCTCGTGCCGGACTTTGATCCTCACCAATCTCGGCCGGCCAGCCATGGTGCGCCGCGCGCTGGACGCCAAGGTCAACGGCTTCCTGCTCAAGGACGCGCCGTCCGAGCGCCTGGCCAACGCGGTCCGGCAGGTGGCCGCCGGCCGCCGGGTGATCGACAACGACCTCGCGCTGGCCGCGTGGGACAGCGAGAAGTGCCCGCTGGGCGCCCGCGAGCTCGAGACCCTGCAGCTCGTCGCACAAGGGCTGGGGGCGGACGACATCGCCGCCAAGCTGTTCCTCTCGCCCGGGACCGTGCGCAACTACCTCACCAACGCGGTGACGAAGGTCAACGCGCGCAACCGCGTCGACGCGATCCGAATCGCCCGCGAGTCGGGCTGGATGTAACCGCCCGTCCCCACCCGTTCGCTCGATCGTGGCTGGCCCGCGCGCTCAGACCGATCTCGTCGGCCAGATCCCACACGCACACCCGGTCGCGACCTGAATTCCTCATCTCCGAGTCACACGGTGTGCACGTCCGGACGGGTGTCGCGAACACTCCCGGGTGAACCCGCCGATCTGTGAATCTTCTTCCGTCGACGTCGAGGACAGACCCGCTCGACGCACTGGACAGGAACCACTTCCCGGTCGACTGGAGAAGTCAGGATGACTACCTCGTACGCACCGACGGAGACTCCGCGACCGCCGGTTCACCTGCTCGCCCCGATGGCAGAACCGATGTCGCACCCGGCGGTCCGAACGGCCGTCGAAATCATGTACGAGGAGTATTACGAACCGATCACGCTCGCTTATCTGTCGCGCCGGGTCTTCATCAGCCCGTTCCATTTCTCCCGGTTGTTCTCCCGGGTCACCGGGGCCACGCCGGGGCGGTTCCTCACCGCGGTGCGCCTGTTCGAAGCGAAGCGGCTGCTGCTCGACTCCGACCTGACGGTGTCGGACGTCGTCTGCGCCGTCGGGTACTCCAGCGTCGGCACGTTCACCACCCGGTTCACCAGGGCGGTCGGCATGACGCCGTCGCAGTACCGGGATCCGCGGATGCGCGACCAGCTCGTCGCAATCTCGCCGCACTACCACCGGCTGCCGTCGCTCGCCGTGCTGCGCGAGTCGACGCTGCGGGAGTCGACCTTGCGCGAGTCGGCGCTGCGGCACGCGCTGCGCACCGGTTCGAGGAGCGGGCGGGCCACCTTGTCCGCCCGGATCGAGCTGCCGCACGGGGTGTCCGCGGCGAACGTCCTGGTCTGCGCATTCGCCGACGACATCCCGCAGCGCGCGCCGGTGGCCTTCGGCGGCCTCACGGGGCAGTCCGGGACGGCGACCGTCGAGCTGCGGGGGGTGCCCACCGGGCAGTGGCGGGTGCACGTCGCCGCGGAGCATCGCGGACCGCAGGGCAACTCGGTGCTGACCGTCGGAGCGATCCAGCGCGCGGCCACGGTCGTCGACGACGAGACGATCGTGCTGCGCATGCGCACCCGGGCGATCCGGCCCACGGACCCACCGATCGCCGTCACGCTGTCCAGCCGCTCGGGATCGCTCACCCCGAGCGGGCCGCAGGCCGCCCTGAGCGCGATCCCCGTGCGCCGATTGACTGCGGTCTGAGCGTCAGGCCGGTCAGGCGGGCGCCAGAAGGGTGTCCGGCTTCGGCTGGTAGGGCTGGAAGAAGTCGTTGGCGGGCGCGCCGGCCAGGGTGAGCACCAGCGTCGGCACCGAAACGCCGTCGATCTGCTCGCGGATGATGTCGGCGTGCCCCGCGTGGCGGGCGAACTCCTCGATCATGTGCACCAGGTAGTACCGGGCGTGGATCGGCCTGGCGTCGAAGATCCCGTGCCACGGCATTGGCGGCGACACGGTGTCGCGGCCCGGGTCGGTCGCGGCCACCAGGGCCATCACCTCGGCCCGCACCCGGTCGAACTCCTCGATGGTCGCGGCCACCGTCTCGTCGTCGCGCACGGCGAAGCTGTCGGTGAACGCGGCGTACGCCGCCCCGTCCATCGGCCGCTCGGTGACCTCCGTCCGCAGCCGCACCGACCCTCCCCGCATGACGTATGTGGCGTGCTTGATGATCCCGCCGACCGACAACGCACTGCGGCACGGCGTCTCGCGGGCCTGCTCCTCGGTCAAGCCGAACGCGGCGGCACGAATGGCCGTGAGCTGCTGGTCGATGTAGTTGACGAGGCCGGTGACCTCGTCGTGCTGGGCGGGTTCGTACATGAGTGCCGTCCTCCGGGTTCGATGTGTGGGCACCACTCTGCCGCGCCTGGGAGCGCAGCAAGACGTCCCCCTCCTGGTGTCACAGCAACTCATAAGACGTGACGGCATCCGCAGCGGCGGACGATTTGTTTCGGTGACTTGTTTCGGTGACTACCGACGGAGGCGCGATGAGCGGGCTGCAGTTCTGGAACCCGAAGACCGAGCGGCTGCCGCGCGACGAGCTGCGCGGCCTGCAATTGGCCAAGCTGCGCCGCCTGGCCGAATGGGCCCAGGTTCGCAGTCCGCACTACCGGCGGACGTTCGCCGCGGCCGGGTTCCGCCCCGAGCAGCTGCGCACATGGGCCGACATCGACCGCATCCCGTTCCTCACCCGCGACGAATGGATGCACAGCCAGGAGCAGCACCCGCCCTACGGCGATCTCCCGGTGGTGGGGCCCGAGTCCGCGATCCGCGTGCACACCACCAGCGGCACCTCCGGGCGCATGCCGCTGCGAGCGCTGGACGGCCGCAAGGACTGGGCCTGGACCGCCGAGATGTGGTGCTACGCACTCTGGGCGGCGGGTGTGCGGCCGCACGACGTCGGCTACGTGGCGTTCGGGTACGGCTCGTTCATCGGCTTCTGGGGCCTGCACAACGGGCTGGAGCGGCTCGGTGCGCTGACCGTTCCCGGCGGGGCGCAGACCACCGCGAACCGGGTCAAGCAGATCGTCGACTTCGGCGCCACCGTCGTCGCCTCCACCCCGACCTACGCGCTGCGCCTCGCCGCGGAGGCCGAGGCCGCGGGCGTCGACCTGCGCGGCGGCCCGGTGCACACGCTGATCCTGACCGGCGAGCCCGCGGGGTCGATCCCGGAGACGAAGGCGATCATCGAGGAGCGCTGGGGAGCGAAGGCCCTCGACACCGCCGGCATGACCGAGGTGTCGACGGTGATCATGTTCGAGCCGGCCGAGCAGCCCGGCGGCTGCCACATCATCGAAGACCACTTCATCGAGCAGGTGATCGATCCGGAGACCGGCCGGGAGGTCGGCTACGGCGAGCGCGGCGAGCGCATCTGCACCTCGTTCGGGCGCAGCACCACGCCGCTGCTGCGCTACCGCACCGCCGACCTGGTGGTGAAGGTGCCGAGTCCGACCGAACGCACCTGGGACCTCTACCAGGGCGGCATCATCGGCCGCGTCGACGACATGAAGCTGGTGCGCGGCACCAACGTCTACCCCCGCGCCATCGAGTCCATCGTGCGCGGGTTCGACGGCATCGAGGAGTTCCAGGTGCGCATCGAGCGCATCGGCGAACGCGACGAGATCACCCTCGCCCTGGAGCCCGTCGCGACGATGGGCGACGGGCCGTGGACGCAGCTCGCCGACGCCGTCCGCGCCGACCTGGCCGGGGCGCACGAGGGCCTGCGCTTCCACATCGAGCGCGCCGCCCCCGACGCGCTGCCCCGCTTCGAGCTCAAGGCCAAGCGCCTGACCGACCTGAGGAGCGCGTGATGGCGACCGACCTGCTGGGGCGAGCCACCACTGCCGAGGAGGACGCGGTGCTGGCCGTCTACGACCAGCTGCGGGCGCTGGTCGCGACCGACCTCCCGCCGTGCACCGCCGCCGGACTGCGTGCCGCGCTGGCGGACGTCGCGACCGTGGTCACCGACCTGGGGCTGAGGTTCGAGCACCTGCTCGACGAGGGGGTCTGACGTGCGCATCGCCACCGTCGGCGGCGGGCCGGGCGGGCTGTTCAGCGCGATCCTGCTGAAGAAGTCCGACCCCGCCCGCGAGATCACCGTCTACGAGCGCAACGCCGCCGACGACACGTTCGGCTTCGGCGTCGTCTTCTCCCAGGAGACCCTCGACAACATCGCCGCCGCCGACCCCGCGTCGTTCGGCCGCATCGAGGCCGAGTTCCGCTGCTGGAGCGCCGTCGACATCGACTTCCTCGGCGTCCGCGAACGCTCCGACGGCCACGCGTACGCCGCTCTGGAACGCAAGCGGCTCCTCGCGATCCTCGGTGAGCGTGCCGACGAGCTGGGCGTCGACGTCCGCTACCGCACCGAGGCCCCCGACCTCACGGTCTTGAAGGGCGAAAACGACCTGGTCATCGCCTCGGACGGGGCGAACTCGCTCGTGCGCACCGAGCTGGCCCACCGGTTCGGCCCGAGCCTCGACCGCCGATCCGCCAAGTACATCTGGCTCGGCACCACCCTCGCCGTCGACTGCTTCAGGTTCTTCTTCGTCGAGACCGAGTTCGGTCTGATCTGGGCGCACGTCTACCCGTTCGACGCCGAGCGCGCCACGTTCATCGTCGAGACCGACGAGCGGACCTGGCGCCGCGCCGGCCTCGACGCGTTCGCCGCCGTTCCCCGTGGACCGGGGCAGAACGACGAGGCCACGATCGCCTTCTGCGAGCGCATCTTCGCCGAGCACCTCGACGGGCACGCCCTGATCGGCAACAACTCCGGCTGGCTCAACTTCGCGGTGATCCGCAACGACAGCTGGTCGGCCGACAACGTCGCGCTCGTCGGCGACGCCGCCCACACCGCCCACTTCTCCATCGGCTCGGGCACCAAGCTGGCGCTGGAGGACGCGATCAGCCTCGCGACGTCCGTCGATCGCGAGCCCGGCGTCGACGCCGCGCTCAAGGCCTACGCCGAGGACCGGCAGCCCGTCGTCGCGTCGCTGCAACGCGCCGCCCAGACCAGCTTGGAGTGGTTCGAAGGCGCCGCCCGCTACCGCCACCTGCCGCCGGAGCAGTTCGTGTTCCAGCTGCTCACCCGCAGCCAGCGGGTCACCTACGACAACCTCCGGCTGCGCGACGCCGAATACGTCGCCCGCCTGGACCGCTGGCTCACCGACCGCACGCGCTCGACGGGACTGCCCGTCGCCGACGGCACCCCGCCGATGTTCCACCCCTACAAGCTGCGCGGCATGGAGCTGGCCAACCGGATCGTCGTCTCCCCGATGGCGCAGTACTCCGCCGCCGACGGCATGCCCACCGAGTGGCACCTCGTCCACCTCGGCGGGCGCGCGGTCGGCGGCGCCGGGCTCGTCATGACCGAGATGACCTGCACCTCCCCCGACGCCCGGATCACCACCGGCTGCCCCGGCATCTGGACCGACGCCCAGGCCGCCGCATGGGCGCGCGTCGTCGACTTCGTGCACGCGAACAGCCACGCGAAGATCGGGATGCAGCTCGGGCACGCCGGCCGCAAGGGCTCCACCAAGGTCATGTGGGAAGGCATCGACGACCCGCTCGACGACGAGGGCGGCTGGGAGATCATCGGCCCCTCACCGATCCCGTACCGCACCGACAGCGCCGTACCCCGGGAGATGACGCAGGACGACGTCGACGCCGTGATCGCCGATCACGTCGCTGCCGCCCGGCGCGCGGCCACCGCGGGGTTCGACCTGCTGGAGCTGCACTTCGCGCACGGCTACCTGGTGTCGAGCTTCCTCTCGCCGCTGTCCAACCACCGCACCGACCGCTATGGCGGCGACCTGGCCGGACGCGCCCGATTCGCGTGCGAGCTGCTCGCGGCGGTGCGGGCGACGTGGCCGGACGACCGCCCGATCAGCGTGCGGATCAGCGCCACCGACTGGGTCGACGGCGGCTTCACCGGCGACGACGCCGTTGCCCTCGCCCGGCTGCTGGCAGCGCACGGCGCCGACATCATCGACGTCTCCACCGGCCAGACCAGCACCGATGCCGACCCCACGTACGGGCGGCTGTACCAGACCCCGTTCGCCGACAGGATCCGCCAGGAGACCGGGATCCCGACGATGACGGTCGGCGCGATCGCGTCGGTCGAGGACGCCAACACGATCATCGCCGGCGGCCGCGCCGACCTCTGCTGCCTCGCCCGCCCGCACCTCGTCGACCCCTACTGGACGCTCAACGCCGCGCTGGACCAGGGCTTCGACGGGCACCCGGTGCCGGTGCAGTACCGCGCGGGGCTGGGCGCGCGGCGGCGGGCACAGGTGCCCTGACGGTGAATTCGGAGGCCTGCTCAGTGGCGGCCTAACATGATCGGGATGGAGTTCGAGGACGGTCCGACCGGCTACCCGGGCTTCCGGGTCGATCGCCCGCCGCGGCTGCGGGCGCTCCCGATCACGCTTCGGCGGATCGGCCGGGCCAAGATGACCGGGATCCGGTTCTTCAGCGCGACCGTCCGTGGCGAGTCGTTCCTGTTCGAGCCGTGGCTCGTGACCTTCGTCGAGGAGCGCGACCGGATGCGGTGCGTCGGCGTGTACCGGACCGACGACGAGTCACCCGACGACGACCCGGCCGAGCCGTGGCTGTGCGTGCGCCGATCGGTCTGGGAGCGCGATGCCGACATCGACCGGGCCGAGCAGGCCGACGACCTGCGCTCATACCTCGCCGCCGGGCCCCAGATCGTGGACCGGTTCCTCCTGACCAACCGGATCCGGCACCCGCACGTCGCCGAGGTGACGGACGCGGCGATCTCCGCGCTCGCCGACGGGGTGTCCGTCGAGCCCGTCCGGCGGCCCGACAGCGAGTGGCAGTACGTGGAGGTGGATCTGGCCGACGACCGCTCGATGGCCAGCATCGCCTACAGCCCCATCGTGACGCGCAGCGATGTCCTCGAGTCGGTCCTCTCCACGTGGCTGCCGGCCGTCGAGGACCTGGCCGACGGGGACGGGCTGGCCCCGGACGGGCCGCTGCGGATCAGCATCGAGCGCTCCGTCCCCGAGCTGGTGAACGCCCAGCTGTGGGTGCAGGGCCGCCGGACGGATCGCCCGGAAGGCACCTGACGGTCTGGGCACGCGAGGGCACCTGCCGGCGTCGACCATGATCACCCGCTGGGTGCACGAACCGACCAAAATGGGTCGTTCACGCGCCCAGACGGTGATCATGAGCCCGTCCCCGCGGCCCGCCGACCTTTCCGCGAGCCGGGAGACCGGGCCCACGACTCACTCGGCGCGCGCTAGTTGGCCGCCGGAGCGTCGTCGTCGGGCGACATCGTCCACGTGCGCATCTGCCCGTCCCGCCGGCGGACGTCCGGGCCGGTCTCGGCCGGCACGCTCGCCCGCAGCCGGTACACAGGCCCTTCCGCGACGGCGACGAGCAAGCCACCCAGCGCCTCGACCCGGTCGGTGACGCTGCGCAGGCCGGTGCCGCTCGCGGCGTCCTGGCGAACGTGGGGCGGCTCCTCGGCGCCGTCGTTGACGATCTCCAGGGTGGCCCGGCCCCCGGCGTGGCGCAGCGAGATCTCGCACCACTGCGCGGAGCTGTGCCGCAGCACGTTGGTGGCGCCCTCGCGCAGGACGGTGGCGAGCACGGTGCCCGGCGCCCCGGTCGGCGAGCTGCCCTCGCGCACCAGGCGGACCCGGACCTCGGCGGAGCGCAGCGCCGCCTCGACCGCGAGGCACTCCTGTTCGATGGAGAGCTCTCGCTCCCCGCCGATCAGGGAGCGGACCTCCGCGAGCGAGCGCCGCGCAGTCACGAGCACGTCGTGCAGCTCGTCGCGCGCCCGATCCGGGGCCTGCTCCAGCAGCCGGCCGGTGAGGTCGCACTTCAGCGTGATCGCCGAGAGCCCGAGGCCGAGCAGGTCGTGCACGTCGCGGGCGAAGCGGACCCGTTCCTGGTCGACCGCCGCCGAGCGGAGCTGCTCGCGCTTCCCCTCGATCTCCAGCACGAGGCGGTCGATGGTGCCCAGGCCGTAGACGATCGCGGTCACCAGCACGAAGCCGATGCCGGCATAGGTCACCGCCGCACCCAGCTCGTCGGACGGCACATGGGACGCGAGCAGGACGGTGCTCACCCCCAGCAGCACCGACGTCGCGGCGCCCACCGCCGAGAAGCCGAACATGACCAGCACCGCACCCGCGGCGAGGTTGCTCCCTGCCGCCGCAGGCAGGACCGGAGACAGCAGGCTGGGCAGGAAGACCAGTGCCGACATCAGCAGGAGCAGCCCGAAGCGGGTGCGCAGCCGGTACTGCACGCTCCGCCGGCACGCCACCAGGACCAGCACGGCCAGGAGCACCCGGGCGGCGGAGAACACCAGCACCGGCAACGGCTCGGCGGTGGCGGCGGCGAACGCGATCGCCACGACCGTGAAGTCGGCCAGGACGATCACCAGCGCCGTGCGCCCGACGCGTGGCGCCAGCTCGCTCGCGGGCGGCAGCGCCGGCGGGTCGCCCCCGTCGTCGAGGTCCTGGCGGATCACCATCACCGTCCGCACGCTGGCGAGGGCACTCCGGGAGAGCGCCAACAACGTCGCCAGCTCTGCACGTGCCTCCGCCGGGCGCTGGTCGATCAGCCGGGCCACGAGCGCGCCGCGCATGGCGATCTCGGAAAGGCAATGGCCGAGGACGTCGTGGACGTCGCGCGCGCTGCGCACCCGTTCGCGGGCGACGGCGGTGCGGCGCAGCTGCTCACGGGCCGCGTGCGCGTCGTGCACCAGCCGGACCAGCACCGTCAGCCCGTAGACCGCGATCCCCCCGGTCACCGTGGACGTGACCGCGTAGACCAGCACGGCACCGCTGCCGTAGTCGGCGAACGGGCTGTCGGTCAGGCTGAGTGCGCTGATCGCCACCACGACCAGCACGAACACCGGCAGGCCGGCGGCAAGAGGCAGCACGATAAGGGCACTGCCGGCCAGCAACCCGGGGAAGCCGTACCAGATCGGCCCGAACTCGAGGATCGGCCCGAACACGAGCACGGCCTGGGCGGCGAGGGCCACCAGGCTCCAGGGCGGGCTGGGCCGCAGGTCGGGCCGGCTCAGGTAGCCCAGCTGCAGCGCGAGCAGTGCCACGACGATCACGCCGCCGAACAACGCCTCGCTGAAACTGCTGGTCGCGACGACGACACCGGCGATGGCCAGCCCGCCGTAGCCTGCGACCACAACCGCGAGCACCACTGTCGCCAGCGGCCGCGGCAGCAGGCGTGGCTCCACCAATGCAGCACGAAGACGTTGTGCCAACCCGTACCCCCCGGTCAGGGTCGCGTGCCGCGGGGCGGCACTCGCCGTCACCCTAACAGGTGAGGGGCATCACCGTGGGTCATCCGGTCGTTCCGGGCATTACGGTCGCAACAAATTCGGCCACACCCACCTCTACCGGCCGTTGAAGGCCCAACGCCTCGTCGTCGCCAGGGGCGCCGGCCGGCACGATGTGCGTGTTCGGCCCCATCGTCCGGGCCACCCGGTGCACCGCCTGCACGAGCGCACCGCCGGACAGGATCCATGACAGCCGCGCCGTGCGAGCGGTGACCGTGATCAGCAACGGCGGCCGCGTCCCGGCGCCTGGGCGCTGCGCGAGAGCAGCTCGCCCAACTCCCCGATCGTCCGTTCACCGGCCGGACGGCCCGGGGTGCCCGACCAACCCGACACCGGATCGTCGAACGGGCCGTGCGCCGGTCGAGGCAACAGGTACGTCACCGGGCCCCTATGGGCACCGCCACGGGGCGTGGGGACCCGACGGCGGCGGATCCGCGATCGACGCCGCCGCCGGGTTCGTCGTGCCGAGTGGCCTGCCTCGGATGTGCTGGAGGAAGTGCAGTTCGTGCCAGGCGAGCGCGGGTCGTCGTCCTCGACGAACCGACCGTCGGGGCCGGCGACCAGTGCGGCGCCGGCCGCGACGAGCGACCAGAAGCGCACGGTGGCCGCCGCGGGTTCGTTCGATCCGGCATCCATCCGGCCACCCCCGATCGGTCGGTCGTCACATGAACAGCGGCAGCGGGTTGAGCTGGTCGTGCGGGGTGGGCCGGCTCAGCTGCCCGGTCCGCACCGGCACGTCGAACAGCCGGCCCGGGCCGTAGCGCGACCAGAACGAGCGCAGGCCCGGCACCACGACCTTGACCACGGGCAGCCCGACGTCCGGCCTGGTCTGGTCGAGGACAAGTACGTCGTACCCCCGCTCGGCGAGCCGCTCCACCAGCTGCTCGACGTCCTCACGCAGGTCGGGCTGCCTGGGGAACGGGCGGGCCGGCGACGCCACCGCCGGGTGCGGCCGCAGGTAGGGCTGGTTCGCCAGCGTCGCGGTGGTGATCCATCGGTGCCAGTCGGGGTCGTCGGCCGGTCCCGACGCCGATGCGTCGGTGGACAGCGACTGGTTGAGCTCGGTCACCGCCCGGCGCGCGGCGACAGCCGGGTCCAGGTGCGCACCGAAGCCCAGCAGGATGCGCTCATCCCGCTGCCCGTAGCGGCGCGAGACCGCGGCCATCGTGGGCACCCCGAGATCGGAGGTCACGTCGAGCACCCACAGCTCGCGACCGATCCCGGCGTGGTGGGTGACCTGCGCGGCCAGCAGTGGATCACCCAGCCCGCCGAGGTCGACGGCACCGACGCGCAGCCGGTTGTACCACCAGATCGCCACGGCGTCCCGTTCCACGAGCTCGAGCAGCCCCTGCAGGACGGCGTCCTCGCGGCAGGTCCCGGCCGCGCACCCGTTGGAGTCGGCGTACAGCGACGCCGGCCCCGGCGCCCCGTAATACAGCATTGCCGTCGGCAGCAGCCGCCGCCGCCCGTCGGCGAGCGACCACAGCGGCGTCCAGTCCAGCTCGACCTCCGGGTCGAACGGGGGTGGCACCTGGTTGAAGGCGGAGTGCCGCGGGTTCCAGTCGGCGCGGCCGGCGAACTGCCGATCGTCGAACAGCAGGCAGGTGCGGGGGTCGACGGCAGGCCGACCCAGCGACCGCAGGCTTCCGCGCACCCGCCGCTCGTCGCCCTGCCAGGTGCCGCTGTAGCGCTCGACGGCCTCGCACAACGCGCCGACCTCGGCGTCCTGCGCGCACAGGCCCTTGCCGCCATTGACCGCGCGCACCCCGGCGCGCAGGGCCGTCAGGCCGTCCGTGCTGCGGGCGAGGTTGGCCCCGGATCGGTAGGCGTGCGCGAAGCCCGGCGCTCGCGGGTCCGGCACGACCCGCTTGACGATCCCGGTCACCGGGCTCACCAGGTGCCCGAACTCGGCCAGCGTCTCGGCCGGGGTCCGCGCGCGGTCCCCGCCACCGCTTCCGTCCACCTTCGGCGCTGATCGCAGCCGGAACGGCCGCGCCACCTGCTCGGCGACCACGTTCGGATCCCCGCAAGCCGGGCACTGCGGGCGGGGCGCCAGCGGGTGTCGCTCGCCGCTCAGGTCGTGGCTGTCGAGCACCCACACCGCCTCCTGGCCGGCGTAGCGCTCGCCGCCGAGCCACTTGGTCGCCTCCAGCGCGACCAGGTGCGCGACGGCGCCGGCCAGCGGCGGGACCGAGGACGGGGGACGCCGGGCCGGCTCGTCGTGGCCCAGCACGCGCTGCACGACCAGCTCGGCCCGCCGGTGGATCCGCAGCCGATCGGCCAGGCAGTGCCAGCACGCCCCGCCCGGCCGGAACACCGGGCCGATCCACACCCGGGTGCCCACCGCCTTGGTCAGCAGCCATGGGCGACCCGAGGCGCGGTGCGCGGCGTCGATCCCGGCCAGGCGCGGATCCAGGTAGTCCTCGGTCAGCACGACACCCAGCTCGGCGTTGGACGGGCCGGCCGACCCGCCGGGGTCCGGGCACACGGTCAGCCCGGCTCCGGCCAGCGCTGCCCGCACGAAGCCCGGGTCCATCGCGTCGCCGAGCACCGTCAACGACACGGGTCCGGTCGGCGCCGCCGTGGTGTAGTCGACCCCGCACGCGTCCCACCAGGCCAGCGCTCGCTCGTCGACGTCCGCCGCGGCCGGCGTCCCGTACTCGACGAGCCCCGCGTCGACCAGTTGTCGCAGCATCCCCGATACCTGCTCGGGCGCCAGCCCGCCGGGGCAGGCCGCCTGCACCGCGGCGAGGTCGGTCCGGCCGTCGAGCATCGCCGCCAGCTCCGCGACCGGAGCGCCCTGCAGCGCGGACACCCCGTCCTCGCTGAACAGGAACACCCCGGTTGCCCCGATCTCGGCGCGCAGATGCCGACGGAACCGGGGGACCAGGGTGTTTCCCGACGTGGTCATCAGGATGCAGGAATGATTATGGTGCCGCCGGACCAAGTGACCATGTGGTCGTCCGAATCGGTCCAGTTGTCGAACGACTCGATCACGAGCCGGGAAAACGATTCGCCCTCGCGGACGCCACTCGAACGGTCCTGAGCGATGACTCCGAGTTCCATGACGGCCTCCGGTGATTGGTCTGTCGGTGTGGCCCCAATGGTGATCGGCAGACCCTGGACACCGGTACGCCGCAGGTCACGAGTCCGACGATGCGTTTTTCCCTACCCGAATATGACGTGCGTCACTACCGATCGTGGAGGGCGTTCCGCACGCTCAGTAGCGGGCCGGATGAGAAACGCACATGGCATCGATGACCGCGGCACTTCATCGAGTCCCCCCAGCTCCTCGACCATATGCACCTACGGGCGCTACGCCGACCGGCGGGCCGGGTCGGCGATCTTCACCGATCTGTCAGCGGGCCCCGACATGACCGCCCTGACACGACACCGCCCCGACATGACAACGGAGGTATCCATTCATGGAGCACGCAATTCGGGTCCAAGGCCTGACGAAGCGATACGGCGACAACTTCGCCCTCGACGGGCTGAACCTCGAGGTGCGTTCCGGCACCGTGCTCGGCCTGCTCGGACCGAACGGCGCAGGCAAGACGACCACCGTGCGGGTGCTGGCCACACTGCTGCGGCCCGACGCCGGCCAGGCCACCGTGTGCGGCCTCGACGTGGTCCGCCGGGCCAACGACGTCCGCAAGCTCATCGGCCTGACCGGGCAGTACGCCGCCGTCGACGAGACCCTCACCGGTACCGAGAACCTGCTCTTCATCGGCCGGCTGCTCGGCCGGTCCCGCGCCGAGTCGCGGGCCCGCGCACGTGAGCTGCTCGCCGACTTCGACCTCGCCGACGCCGCCGACCGCCCGGCCAAGACCTACTCCGGAGGCATGCGGCGGCGGCTCGACATCGCCGCGAGCCTCGTCACCCGTCCCCAGGTGCTGTTCCTCGACGAACCCACCACCGGCCTGGACCCGCGCGCCCGACTCGACCTGTGGGCCACCGTCCGCGGTCTCGTCGCCGACGGGGTTACCGTGCTGCTCACCACGCAGTACCTCGACGAAGCCGATGCCCTCGCGAACGAGATCGCCGTCGTCGACCACGGCCGGGTCATCGCCCACGGCACCCCGGACGAGGTCAAGGCCACCACCAGCGCGCAGAGCCTGATCGTGAAGCCGAGTCTGGCCAGCGACATCCCGCTCGTGGCTTCGCTCATCGCGTCCATCACCGGCGCCACACCCGAGGTGGACGACTCGACCGTCACCGCCCCGGTGACCGGATCGACGATCCTGCCCAGCGCCGTGCGCCAGTTCGAGGAGCGCGGCATCACGATCAACGAGCTCTCCCTGCGCAGCGCCACCCTCGACGAGGTCTTCCTGTCCCTCACCGGCCGCTCCGCGCGCGAGCGCGACGCGGCGGGGACGGCGGAGACGGTCGACTCGCCCGACACGACGAAGGAGATCGCCGCATGACCGCGACGACGATCGCGCCCAACCCATCGGTCGCGTCCATCAACAACCCGCTCGCCGGAGTGAGCCAGTCGATGACGCTGGCCTGGCGCGCCCTCGTGCGCATCAAGCACGACCCGAGCGAGCTCATCGGCATGAGCATCCAGCCGACCATCTTCACCGTCATGTTCGCGCTGGTCTTCGGCGGCGCGATCGACGGCGACATCGCCACCTACGTGCAGTTCCTCATCCCCGGCATCCTCGTCGGGACCATGCTGTTCACCAGCATGGGCGTCGGGCACGGCATCAACGCCGACCTCAAGAAGGGCGTCTACGACCGGTTGCAGTCGCTGCCGATCGCACGGTGGGCCCCGCTGGCCGGGCGTGTCTTCGCCGACCAGGCGAAGCAGCTGTGGGCCATCGTCATCGCCGTTGTGGTCGGCCTGGTGATGGGCTTCCGGTTCGTCAACGGCATCGGCGGGATGCTCGCCGCCACCGCGCTCATCCTGGTCTTCGCCGCGGCGTTCGCCTGGATCGCGATCCTGCTCGGGATCCTCTCCAAGGAACCCGAGCAGCTCGACGTCTTCGGGTTCACCGTCCTGCTGCCGCTCAGCTTCGCCAGCGGCGTCTACTCCCCCACCGACGCCATGCCGGGCTGGCTGCAGTGGTTCGCCGACTACAACCCCGCCGGGATGCTCCTGAACGCCTGCCGCGGCCTCATCACCGGCGGCCCGGTCGCCGGGGCCGTCATCGGCACGCTCATCTGGTCCGTCGCGATCGTGGCGGTCTTCGCACCGCTCTCCGTCCGCGCGCTGCGTCGACGCACCTGACGACCACTCCACGAACCGCGGTGTCGCGGCGACCAACCCCCGGTCGCTGCGGCACCGCACTCGCGCGCCTTCGGCGCGGTGCTGCAGACGTCAGCGAGGGTGGGCGGTCCACACGCGAGGGCCGGGGCGCGGACGCCGCGCTGGCCGACTTGCGGGTGCTGATCGCTCTCACGGCAGCCCTCACCACCCGCAACTCACGAAGGCGCGCCTGGAAAGCCACTTTCCCGGCGCCTGGGGCTGGGAAGGTGGCTTTCCAGGCAACACGTGCGGGACGCACTCATCCCGGCCCGGTCGGCTACGTCCCCTGCACCGCGTCGAGCACGTCGAGGTAGCCCTCGCACGTGAGCCAGAGGCGGTCGGCGGCCGACGTCTGGGAGCCGCGGCCCCACCGCCGCTCGTCGTAGGCCTTCGTGTTGCGCCGCAGCGCCTGCAGGCACACCGCCAGCTCGTCGTCGATCCGCGCCCGCCGCTCCTCCGCGGTGGGCGCCTGCTGCCGGAAGGGCTCGGCCCGTGCGTTGGTGAGCGCGTCGAGCACCTTCTCGTCGACGCCGGCCTCGATGTCCCACACGAGCGCCGGCCGCTCGACCTCGTGGTTCCAGACGGGCGCGTGCATCGAGCGCCAGCAGACGCGCACGGGGTTCTTGTTGGTGCGTGTGGCGTTCATCCAGTGCTCCGCGCCCTGCGGTTCGGCGAGCCAGGGCAGGTCCTCGACCGGCAGGTCGACGACCAGCGCCGCCTGCACCTGGTCCAGGTCCCGCTGCTCGCCCAGGAGCTCGCCGAACGCCCAGACCTGCCGCACCCGCAGCGGGAAGATCGACTCCGGTTTGCCGGCCATGTCGCCGCACTGCTCGGCGAGCGACCGCAGGTGGTGCACCGCACGCGTCCACTTCACGCCGCGATTCTCGCGCAGCGGAGTCAGCCCATGCTCGGGCCCGTCCACGCGAGCCTGTTGCCGTTGTAGTGCAGCGACATCCCGCCGGTGGCGAACCGCAGCGTCAGCCCGCCGGGGATCTGCGACCACCAGCCGCCGAGCGCGTCGACGTAGCTCGCCGCGACCTCCGTCTGGTCGACGTCGGGGAAGTACTCGGCGACGAGCGTCAGCACCTGCTCGACCAGCGCGGGCTCGGGCTCGGCCGGCGCGGGGATCGCCGGGTCCTCCGTCAGCACGTAGAACCCGCCGCCGTGGTGCATCCGGAAGCCATTGGCCCCCTTCGCCCCGAGCACGCCCATCGCGACCAGCGTGATCCGCTTCGCGGCCTCGTCGAGGTCGTCCCACTCCCCGATCGGGACGCCGCCGGTGGTGAACTCGGGGACGTCGTGCTGGATGCCGTACATCCGCAGCCGCCACGAGGCGTCCTTCGTCCATGGCCAGCGCTCGAGCGAGCTGTCGGCCCAGCACCACGCGAGCACGCCGTGGTCGGGCAGCGTCGTGCCGAGCGGCGACATCGGCAGCGTCCGGTCGCCGACGCTGAACGTCCTCGCTTCGAGGTCGTACGCCCAGTTCGCGGCCTCCACCTCGGCGGCGAACACGAGCGACTGGTGGAACGCGAAAGCGGCGTGCCGTACGGCGAGCTCCTCGAACTGCTTACTGAAACGAGGCATGACCAGATTCTGCACGGGCTTGCTCGACGGCCGCCGCGTGGGCCCGCGTCCATGCGCAGGCGGCCTCGATCGGCCCGAACAGGGTGTGTCCCAGCGGTGTCAACGCGTACTCGACGTGCGGCGGGTTCTCGTCGAAGACGGTCCGCTCCACCATGCCGTCGCGCTCCATGGCCCGCAGCGACGCCGTCAGCACCTTCGCGCTGACCTGGTGCAGCGGCACCCGCAGCTCACCGAACCGGCGCGGGCCGCCCTGCAGGCACACGAGGATCTTCGCCGTCCACTTGTCGCCCACCCTGATCGGCGGCTTCGCCGTGCCGCAGCCGTCGAACATGGCGGGGTCGAGGGGCTCGCGCACACGACGAGCGTACGGCCGGTGGCGCTGGTTACGTTGCGGAAACCGGCCCCTCGGCTCCTACCGTCCGCTCCATGAGCAGCATCATCGTCTTCGGGGCGGGTGGCAGAGCAGGACGGCGAGCGGTCGCGGAGGCCGTCGCGCGCGGGCACGACGTGACCGCGGTGGTCCGGGCGGGGCACGAGGACCTCGCCGCGAACGGAGTGCGGCGGGTGACCGCCGACGTGACCGACGCGGCGGCCGTGGCGAAGGCGGCGGCCGGGCACGACGCCGCGATCACCGCGGCGACGCGGCTGGACGTCCCGGCGGTCGACTTCTACACAGCCGCGACGACAGCGCTGGTCGACGGCCTCACGGCGGCCGGCGTGCGCAGGCTCGTGCTGGTGGGGATCGGCTCGGTGCTGGAGGTCGAGCCGGGGCTCGCGTTCCACGACGCGCCCGGCTACCCGGCCGAGTACCGGCCGTTCTCGATTGGGCACGTCGCGCAGCTCGACGTGCTCGCGGGCGCGCCGGCCGAGCTGGACTGGCTCGTGCTCGCCCCACCGCCCACGATGCTCGACGCGGAGGCGCCGCGCACGGGCCGCTACCGCACCGGCGGCACCGCCGTCCTCCCGACGCAGCCCGACCGCTCCACGCTCTTCTCCTACGCCGACCTCGCCGTCGCGCTGCTGGACGAGATCGAGACACCCCGGCACCACCGCGCGCTGGTCGCGGTCGACCACTAGCGCCGAGGCCAGGCCCTGGGGTTGCCTGGAAAGCCACTTTCCCGGCGCCAGGTGCTGGGAAAGTGGCTTTCCAGGCACAACCTCGGCCACCCACCCCACCCGCCAGAACGTGACTCCGCTACGGGATGCGAGCCAGCGCCGCTTCCACCGCGGCCGGCGTGGCCGGGAGCAGCGGCAGCCGGACGTCGGCGGTCGGGATGCGGCCCTGGGCGTGCAGGACGCCCTTGATCACGCTCGGGTTCGGTTCGGCGAAGAGCGCGGCGGCGAGCGCGGCCAGCGGGGCGGCAGCGGCCCGTGCCGCGAGGGCATCGCCGCGGCGCCACGCGCCGACCATGGCCGCCCAGCGGTCCGTGGCGACGTGCGCGGAGGCGAGGATCCCGCCCGCGGCGCCGAGCGCGAGCAGCGGGCCGGCCATCACGTCGTCGCCGGCGAGCACCACGAAGTCCGGCGGCGGGTCGGCGAGCAGCACGACGGTGTCGGCGTCGAGGGCGGCGGTGGCCTGCTTCATCCCGACCACGCCGGGGATCGTGGCGAGCTCGCGCAGCGTCGCGCCGTCGACGGCGAGCCCGGTGCGGTGCGGCACGTTGTAGACCAGCAGGGGCAACGAGCTCGCCGCGGCCAGCTGCGTGAAGTGCGCGGCCACCCCGGCCGCGCTCGGCCGGGTGTAGGGCGGGACGGGCACCAGCGCCGCCGTCACACCGGGGACCCCGGCGAGGTCCCGCAGCGCGTCGACGCCCGCACGCGTGTTGTTGCCGCCCACGCCGACGAGGAGTGGCCGCCCGGCCGCGACCCGCGCGCAGGCGGTGATCACGGCCCGGCGCTCCACGGCGTCGAGCGTCGCGGGCTCGCCGGTCGTGCCGAGCGCGACGAGGCCGTCGGCGCCGTTGTCGAGGACGTCGCCGGCGAGCTTCTCGAGCGCGGCGACGTCCACCGCTCCGGTCGGGCCGAACGGGGTGACCAGTGGCACGAACAGTCCGCGGGGGCTCATACGCCGAACCCTGGAGGTCACGACCCAGCAGGTCCAGTTCACGTTTCTGTCGGTTCTCGTAAGCTCGACTGATGCTCGACGTCCGCCGTCTGCGGCTGCTGCGGGAGCTGCACCATCGCGGCACGATCGCCGCCGTGGCCGAAGCGCTGGCCTTCACCCCGTCCGCGGTGTCGCAGCAGCTGGCCACGCTGGAACGCGAGGCCGGCGTCACGCTGCTGGAACGCACCGGGCGGCGGGTGACGCTCACCCCGGCGGCCCGCGGCCTGGTCGGGCACGCCGAGGCCGTGCTCGAGCGGCTGGAGCAGGCCGCGGCCGAGCTCGCGGCGGCCCGCGCGGTCGCCGGGCCGCTGCGGGTCGGGACGTTCCCCACCGCAGCGCGCCGGATCGTCCCGGCCGCGCTCGCCGCGCTGGGCGCCGATCATCCCGAGCTGGTCGCCTCGGTGTGGGAGATCGATCCCGCCCAGGTCGCGTCGGCGCTGCGCGGCGGCGATCTCGACGTCGCACTGGTGCACTCCTACGACGGCGTGCCCGACCCGCCGGTGGACGGCGTCGCGACCGAACCGCTCTTCGCGGAGCCGATGTACCTCGCTGCGCCACGCGGATGGACGTCCACCAGCACCCCGGAACCGCTCGCGCGCTGGCGGGACGTCCCGTGGATCGTCGCCCCGCCCACCACCCGCTGCGGCTCGATGACGGCAGGCGCCTGCCGCGCCGCCGGCTTCACGCCGCAGGTGCGGCACGTCGTCGACGACTTCGCCACCGCGGTCGCGCTGGTCGGTGTCGGGCACGGGGTGGCGATGGTGCCCGAGCTGGGCATCGACGGCCCGCACCCGGAGGTCACGTTCACGCCGCTGCCGATGCGCCGCCACACCTCGGCCGCGTACCGCCGCGGCGCGGCGGGCCACCCCGCGATCGCCGCGTTCATCGCCGCAGTACGCGCGGCGGCGGGAGGGCAGGAAAGCCACTTTCCGGCCCTGTGAGGGCAGGAAAGTGGCTTTGCTGCCCTCCCCGTCCGCCCGTTGGGACCTGCACCGCTGGGCCGTTCGGCCCACCCCGAGCCCGCACTGAGCCCTTGGGATGACAGGACCGCCTGGTCCGCCTAAAGTGGATCTCCGGCCGGTCGCTCGGGGGCAGGCGGTCTCTGAGCGGTCACCGGGAGTCGGATTGAGCACCAGCAAGCGTCGGCGTGGGCTGCGCGTGGCCGGCCGGACGGCTGTCGCGTTGGCGTCGGCGGCCACCCTGTTCGCCACCGGCTTCGGCTGGACCTTGCAGCAGCGCATCGACAACTCCCGCGTCACGAGCGACGCCGTCACCAGCTCGCGTCCCGTCCGGCTCGGTGAGGCGTTCACGGCGCTGCTCGTCGGTCTCGACGCGCGCACCGACGCCGCCGGCAACCCGCTGCCGCAGGCCACGCTCGACGCCATGCACGCGGGCCCCGACGAGGGCCAGCTGCACACCGACACGATCATCCTGCTGCACGTGCCCGCCGAGCCGGGTGCGGCGGCGGTCGCGGTCTCGATCCCGCGCGACTCGTTCGTCGAGATCGCCGGCAGCCGGGAGAAACACAAGATCAACTCGGCGTACCGGCGCGGGATGCAGGACGTCGAGCGGGCCCTGTCCGCGCAGGGATTCAGCGGTGCCGACCTGGAGCGCCGCGCCAGGGAGGGCGGCCGGCGCACGCTCGTCGCCACCGTCGAGGCGCTCACCGGCGAGAGCATCGACCACTTCGCCGAGATCAACCTCGCCGGTTTCCTCGAGCTGACCGACTCGCTCGGCGGCGTGCCCGTCTGCCTCAACGAACCGGCCCGCGACTCCTACTCCGGGCTCGACCTGCCCGCGGGCGAGCAGACCGTGCGCGGCGCGAGCGCGCTCGCCTTCGTCCGCCAGCGCCACGGCCTCGAGGGCGGCGACCTCGACCGGATCGCCCGCCAGCAGGCGTTCGCCGCAGGCCTCGCGCAGCGCCTCCGCTCGACGGGCGTGCTCACCGACCCGTCGCGCCTGGCCGGGCTGGTCGACCTCGCCACCCGCTTCGTCGTGCTCGACCGCGGCTGGGACCTCGACGAGGCCGTCACGCAGTTCAGCCGGCTCGCCGTCGACGAGCTGACCTTCCGCACCATCCCCACCGGGCGCCCCGACCTGGAGACACCCGTCGACGGCGTCGCCGTGGAGATCGACACCGACACGGTGAAGGAGTTCGTGCAGTCGGTCGTGCGCGGCACCCCGGTTGCGGGTACCGCGACCAGCGCCCCACCGACAGCAGGACCGACAGCAGGGCCGACGACAGGACCGTCCGCCCCCACGAGCGCTCCCCCGACGGCTGATCCGGCCGCCGCTCCCACGACGACGGCCGTCCCCACGACCACGGCGGAACGGGTGATCACCGCCGCCGGTGTGCCCTGCGTCGACTAGCCGGCGGCGCACCGACGAGACTGGTCGACCGTGACCGACAGCTTCCCCCGCCGGCAGGCCCGCACGAGGCGGTTCACGCTCGGCGCACCCCGAGGTGTCAGCGTGTCCCCCGACGGCGGGCGGGTGGTGTTCCTGCGCAGCCGGGGCGGCACCGACCCCGTCACGTGCCTGTGGACGCTCGATCTCGGGTCCGGCGAGGAGCGGCTGGTCGTCGACCCGCTCGAGCTCGGCGCCGACGAGACCGACCTCCCGCCGGAGGAGCGTGCGCGGCGCGAGCGGGCCCGCGAGCAGGCCGGCGGGGTGGTCGCCTACGCCACCGACCGCCCGGTGACGATGGCCGCGTTCGCGCTCGCCGGCCAGCTCTACGTCACCGAGTTCGCAGCCGGTTTCAGCCCGCGGCTGGTCGAGACGCCGCCCGGGGTGGTCGACCCGCGGCCCGACCCGCACGGGCGCCGCATCGCGTTCGTCTGCGACGGCACCCTGTACATCCACGAGATCGGGGCGCGGAGCACCTCCGCGCTCGTCGAGCCGGAGCACGACGGCGTCACCTACGGCCTAGCCGACTTCATCGCGGCCGAGGAGATGGACCGCATGCGCGGGTACTGGTGGTCGCCCGACGGCGACGCCCTGCTCGTGGCGCGGGTGGACGACTCGCCGGTGCAGCGCTGGCACATCGCCGACCCCGCCAACCCCGACCGCACGCCCACGGTCGTCGGCTACCCCGCTGCCGGCACCACGAACGCGCTCGTGACCTGCGAGATCGTCGCGCTGGACGGCACCCGGACACCGGTGCGGTGGGACACCGAACGCGACGAGTACCTCGTGCAGGCCGTCTGGGGCGCGCACGCGCTGATGATCGTCGTCCAGCCGCGCGACCAGCGTGCGCTGCGGATCCTGGCGGTCGACCCGGCCACCGGCGCGACGACGCCGCTGCGCGAGATCACCGACGACGACTGGGTCGACATCGTGCCCGGCGTGCCGGCGCACACCGCGTCGGGCGCGCTAGTCACGATCGAGGGCAGCGCCGACACGCACCGCCTCGTCGTCGACGGCGAGCCGGTGACCCCACCGGGCATGCAGGTCCGCGGGGTCGTCGACATCGAGGGCGAGACGGTGCTGCTGCGCGCGAGCACCGATCCCGCGTCGGTGACGCTGTGGGCGTGGAGCCGCGACGGGCTCACCGAGATCACGCCGGGCCCCGGCCTGTTCACCGGGCGCCGCACCGCCGGCACGCTCGTCGTCACCCGGCAGGACCTGGAGTCCGAGGGCACCGTGACCACGGTCAGGCGGGCGGGCGGCGCCGAATTGACGGTCACGTCGCTGGCGGATCCACCGGGGCTGACCCCGCGGCCGGTGCTGCGCAGGGTGACCGACCGCGCGCTGCCGACCGCGCTGCTCCTGCCGTCGTGGCACGAGCCCGGCACGAAGCTCCCGGTGCTGATGGACCCCTACGGCGGGCCGCACGCCCAGCGGGTGGTCGCGTCGAGCGCCGCGCACCTGGCCAGCCAGTGGTTCGCCGAGCAGGGCTTCGCGGTGGTCGTCGTCGACGGGCGCGGCACACCGGGCGGGCTCGCGTTCGAGCGGGCCGTCCACGGCGACCTCGCCACGCCGGTGCTGGACGACCAGGTCGACGCCCTGCACGCGCTCGCGGCGGAGCACCCCGAGCTGGACCTCGGTCGGGTCGCGATCCGCGGCTGGTCGTTCGGCGGCTACCTCGCCGCGCTCGCCGTGCTGCGCAGGCCCGACGTGTTCCACGCCGCCGTCGCCGGCGCGCCCGTCACCGACTGGCGCCTCTACGACACCCACTACACCGAGCGCTACCTCGGCCACCCCGACCAGCAGCCCGACGCGTACACGCGGTCGTCGCTGCTCGACGACGCCGCGAAGCTGACCCGCCCGCTGCTGCTCGTGCACGGGCTCGCCGACGACAACGTCGTGGCCGCGCACACGCTGCGGCTCTCGTCGGCGTTGCTGGCGGCCGGGCGGCCGCACACCGTGCTGCCGCTCTCCGGGGTCACGCACATGACCCCGCAGGAGGTCGTCGCGGAGAACCTGCTGCTCCTGCAGGTGCGGTTCCTGAAAGACGCCCTCGGCATGTCCACAGGGGCCACTGAGCCGACCTGAGCCGACCTGACCCCCACCTGACCCGGCCGGACCGGATCGGTACTGGCAGGCTGTGCGCCATGGCTCTGCAGCGACCCGAGATCGACCCCATCGACGGCCCGGCCCCGGCCGACCTCGTCGTCGACGACATCACCACCGGCGACGGCCAGGAAGCCACGCCGGGCAGGACCGTCGAGGTGCATTACGTCGGCGTCGCGCACTCCACGGGCGAGGAGTTCGACGCGTCCTGGAACCGCAACTCGACGTTCCGCTTCAACCTCGGCGCCGGCCAGGTCATCGGCGGCTGGGACCAGGGTGTTTCCGGGATGAAGGTCGGCGGCCGCCGCCGTCTCGTCATCCCGCCGCACCTCGGTTACGGCAACCGCGGAGCCGGCGCGAAGATCAAGCCGGGCGAGACGCTGATCTTCGTCGTCGACCTCGTGGGCGTCTCCTGAAGCTCCTGATCATCTCCGACACGCACCTGCCGGTGCGGGCGAAGGACCTGCCCGCACCGGTCTGGGCGGCCGTCGACGCCGCCGACGTCGTCGTGCACGCTGGCGACTGGGTGTCGCTCGACGCGCTCGACGCGTTGGAGGCCAGGGCCGCGCGCCTGGTGGGCGTCTATGGCAACAACGACGGCCCGGCGCTGCGTGCGCGGCTGCCCGAGGTGGCGCGCGTCGAGCTGGACGGCATCCGGATGGCGGTCGTGCACGAGACCGGCGCCGCGACCGGCCGGGAACGTCGCTGCGCGCTCGCCTACCCCGAGACGGACGTGCTCGTCTTCGGCCACAGCCACATCCCGTGGGACACCACGGCGCACACCGGGCTGCGGCTGCTCAACCCCGGCTCGCCGACCGACCGGCGCCGTCAGCCGAAGCACACCTACCTGACGGCGGAGACCCGCGACGGCGCGCTCGTCGACGTGCGCTTCCACGAGCTGTAGGAAGAGCACATGCCACGGACCCCGCCGGAGACCCGCGACGGCGTCGAGCTGACCAACCTCGACGGCCCGCTGTTCGACGGCGCCGACGCGACCAAACGCGACCTCGTCGACTACCTCGACGCCGTGCGCGACCGGATCCTGCCCGAGCTGCGCGACCGCCCGCTCTCGGTGCTGCGCGTGCGCCCCGGCCAGGAGCCGTTCATGCAGAAGAACGTGCCCAAGTACGCGCCCGAGTGGATCGCGACGATCGGGGTGTGGGCGGAGGCGTCCAAGCGCGAGGTGCACTACGCGCTGTGCAACGACCGGCGCACGCTCCTGTGGTTCGCGAACCAGCGCGCGATCGAGTACCACCCCACCCTGTTCCGCGAGAGCTTCGACCGCCCGACGTACGTGGTGCTCGACCTCGACCCGCCGGCCGGTGACGACTTCGCGCACGTCGTGAGCGCGGCGCGGCTCGTCCGGCAGGCCCTCGACGACTCCGGCCTGCACGGCGTGGTGAAGACCAGCGGCGCGAAGGGCCTGCACATCATGGTGCCGCTCGCGGACGGCACCGGGTTCGACGACGCCGCCGCGGCGACCCGCGCGATCGCCGCCCGCGCCGAGCGGATCGACCCGTCGATCGCGACGACCGCGTACATCAAGGACGAGCGCGAGGGGAAGGTGTTCCTCGATTCCACGCGCTCCGGCGGCGCGACCGTCGCCGCCGCCTACAGCCCGCGGATCCGGCCCGGCACCCCCGTCTCGTTCCCCGTCGACTGGGACGACCTCGGCGACGTCACACCAGCCGACTTCACCGTCCGCACCGCCCTCGGGCTGCTCGGCGACGGCGACCCGTGGCGCGAACGCATGCCGAAGCCGCAGCAGCTGCCGGCCGACCTGCTCGCCGAGGGTCACGACATCCCCGTCGCCAGGGTCGTCGCCATGCACGAGGGCAAGCGCCGCAAACGCGCCCAGGAGAAGGAGGGCTAGCGGCCTCTAGGAGGTCGGGGGCTCGTCCTGGCCGGACTCCTCGGCCGCGTCGGCCTCCTCCTTGGTGTGGTGGACGGCGCCGTCGGCGTGGTCCGGCGGGCCGTAGACGGTGTAGAGCACCAGCGGGTTGGGGCCGGTGTTCACGAAGTTGTGCTGCGTGCCGGCGGGGACGACGACCAGGTCACCGGCCTCGACCGGCTTCGTCTCGCCGCCGACCCTGGCCTCGCCGGTGCCGCTGACGAAGGTCAGGATCTGGTCGATGCCCTCGTGCACCTCGTCGCCGATCTCGCCGTCCGGCGGGATCGTCATGATGACCAGCTGGGTGTGCTCGCCGGTCCACAAAACCCTGCGGAAGTCGTCGCTCTTCTCCGCGACGTTCGCGATCGTGAAGTGCTCCATGTGGACATGGTGCCCCGAAGCGGCGCCCGCTATGCGTGCGAGGATCACCACATGGTGCTGGAGATCGCTGACTTCACGATTCTCGATGATTCCGCCGACGGGTTCGCCGACGCCGTGCGCGACGGCATCCGGTACGTGTCGGACACACCGGGGTTCCGCAACGCCCGCCTCACCCGCAGCGCCGAGACACCCACCCGGTTCGTGCTGCTGATCGAGTGGGACAGCATCGAGGCGCACACCGTCGGGTTCCGGGAGTCGGAGAACTTCCAGCGGTGGCGCTCGATCGTCGGCCCGCACTTCGACGGCCCGCCGCGGGTGGAGCACTTCAACGAGGTCGTCACCTACAACCGGTAGAACATCCCCACCGTTTTGTGCACTTGCGCACCGAAAAGGCGCGCAAGTGCACAAAACGGTGGGGAACTTCGGTGGCCGGGTGTGCGCGCGGGCCTTGAGAGGCGCTGAGAGGGCGCTGAGGACGGCGGTACAGGTGGGTCTTCGGGTCGCATAACGTCGACACGTGAAGCTGATCCGGCGGGCTCTCGGGCTCGCGCTGGTCGCGACCGCCGTGGTCGCGGCTCCTGCTGCCGCTGCGCCGGCAACGTCCACGCCGCCCGCTCCGCCGGCCCCTGAGGCCGGGGTGCTGGTGCAGCGCATCGACGTGCCCGGCGACGTGAGCCTCGACACCACCCTCTACCTCCCGGCACGCACGCCGGCGCCGGCCGTCCTCGTCGCGCACGGGTTCGGCGGCAGCAAGACGTCGGTCGACGCCGACGCGCGCGACCTCGCCGCGCGCGGGTTCGTCGCGCTCGCGTGGTCGGCACGTGGGTTCGGGGAGAGCACCGGGCAGATCGCGCTCGACGCGCCCGACGCGGAGGTCGCCGACGCGCGAGCGCTCGTGGACTGGCTCGCCGCCCGCCCCGAGGTCGCCCTCGACGGCCCGGGAGACCCGCGGGTGGGCGTCACCGGCGGCTCGTACGGCGGCGCGCTGTCGTTGCTGCTCGCGGGGTACGACCGGCGGGTCGACGCGCTCGCTCCCGTGATCACGTGGAACGACCTCGGACAGGCGCTCTTCCCCAACGCCGCAGCTACCGGGGCCCTCCCGGCCGACACGCCGGCGCGCGGCGCGTTCGGCCCCGACGGCGTGTTCAAGCGCGGCTGGGCGGGCGTCCTCCTCTCGGCCGGCATGGACCGGCGCCCGATCGACGGGCCGGCAAGCGCCCCCACAACATGCGGCCGGTTCGTCCCCGAAGTGTGCGCGTCCAACACCGAGTCCGCCGTGACCGGGCGGCTCTCACCCGTGACGGCCGAGCTGCTGCGCCGCTCCTCCCCCGTCACCGTCACCGACCGGATCACCGCGCCGACCCTGCTGGTCCAGGGCGAGCGCGACACCCTCTTCGGGCTCGACCAGTCCGACGCCAACGCCCGCCAGATCGCCGCGGCCGGCGGCACGGTGAAGCAGCTCTGGTACGCGGGCGGCCACGACGGCGGCGCGCCCGACGCGGCCGTGCGCGCGGCGATCGGCGACTGGTTCGACTTCCACCTCGCCGGAAAGGGCTCCGACCCCGGCACCGGGTTCGGGTACGTCGTGGAGAGCGGAGTGCGGTCGTCGGCGACGGTCCCGACCAGCCGGACCGTCGTCGCCGCGGGCTACCCCGGCTTGGCGGGCGCCGCACCGACGGCTGTGGAACGGCTCCCGCTCGACGGCGAGCCGCAGTCGGTGCTGAACCCCGCCGGCGGCAGCCCCGCCGCGGTGACGTCGCTGCCCGGGTTCGGCAGCGCGCTCGGATCGGCCGCCGGGCGGCTCTCCGCCGTCGCCGGTGATCTGCCCGGCCAGTCGGCGCAGTTCAGGACCGCGCCGGCGGCAGAGCCGCTGCTGGTGGCCGGCGCGCCGCGGGTGGAGCTGACGATCGCGCGCGGGCCCGATCAGCCTGCGCCTGCCGAGGCGGTCCTGTTCGGCCGGCTCTACGAGGTCGGCCCGGACGGGCAACGGCAGCTGCTGGGCGGTGCCGTCGCTCCGATGCGGGTCGCGGTGCCGGCCGATGGCTCGCCGGCCCGCGTCACCGTCACGCTGCCCGGTGTGGTCGCGCCGATCGAGTCGGGCAACCGGCTCGTGGTGTCGATCGCCACCACCGACCAGGGCTTCCTCGGCAGCACCGAACCCGCGGTCTGGCAGATCGCCGCTGGTGGGGAGCTCACGGTCCCGGCCGTGCCCGGGGAGGCCGTCGCGGCGAACACCGTGCCGCTCGTCCCGCTGGTCGGCATCGGGCTCGTCCTTGCGCTGGTGCTCGCCGCGTGGCTGGTCGCCCGGTTGCGGCGACGTCCGACGGTTTCCGATACCTCCGACGACGTCCCGCTCCGGATCCGCGACCTCGCGAAGACGTACAAGGGCGGGTTCAGCGCGGTGAAGGACGTCTCGTTCGACGTCGAGCGCGGCATGGTGCTGGGGTTGCTCGGCCCCAACGGCGCCGGGAAGACCACCGTCCTGCGCATGCTCATGGGCCTGATCTCGCCGACCGCCGGGACGATCACGGCCTTCGGGCAGCCGGTGGCGCCCGGGGCGCCGGTGCTGGCCCGGATCGGGGCGTTCGTCGAGGGCCCCGGCTTCCTCCCGCACCTGTCGGGTGCGGACAACCTCCGGCTGTACTGGGCCGCGACCGGCCGTCCCGCGTCGGAGTCGCGCCTGGGTGAGGCGCTGGAGATCGCCGGGCTCGGGCCGTCGCTCGGGCGCCGCGTCGGCACGTACAGCCAGGGCATGAAGCAGCGGCTCGCGATCGCGCAGGCGATGCTGGGCCTGCCGGAGCTGCTCGTGCTCGACGAACCCACCAACGGGCTCGACCCGCCGCAGATCCACGCGATGCGCGAGGTGCTGCACCGGTACGCGGCGGGCGGGCGCACGGTGCTGATCTCCAGCCACCTGCTCGCCGAGGTGGAGCAGACCTGCTCGCACGTCGTCGTCATGCATCAGGGCCGGGTGGTCGCGGACGGCACCGTCGACGACGTCATCGCAGGTGGCGGCGCCGCGACGTTCACAGTGGATGCCCCGGAGCGGGCCGCCGAGGTGCTCGGCGCGCTGGCCGGCGTGCACGCGGTGTCCGTCGAGGGCGGCGCTGTGCACGCCGAGCTCAACGGGACTCCGCGCGCGTCGGCGGTGCGGGCGCTGGTGGCGGCGGGCGTCGACGTCGCGGCCGCGGGGCCGCGGCGGCGGCTCGAGGACGCGTTCCTGCAGTTGGTCGGCGAGGACGCCGGGAAGGACACGGCATGACCGACATCCCGTCGACCCGCATGGGGCACGTCGGCGAGCTCGCCGGTGGGGGCGCCGCGGCGCCGTTCCGGCCGGAGCGGACGCTGCCGTTCGGGGTTGAGCTGCGCCGCCAGCTCTGGCGGCGCCGGACGCAGGTGGCGTTCGCGCTGGTCGCGCTGCTGCCGGTGATCCTCTGGGTGGCGTTCTCGCTCGCCCCGGCCGGGCCGCCGACCGGCTCGCTGACCCTCGTCGACCTCGCCAAGGGCAGCGCCGGCAACTTCGCGGTGTTCACGCTGTTCTCCGCGGGCTCGTTCCTGCTGGTGGTGCTCGTGGCGCTGTTCTTCGGCGACACGGTGGCGTCGGAGGCGTCGTGGTCGAGCCTGCGCTACCTGCTCGCCGCGCCCGTGCCGCGCGCCCGGTTGCTGCGGCAGAAGGCGCTGGTCTCGGGTGTGTTGTCGCTGGCGGCGCTGCTGTTGCTGCCGGCGGTGGCGCTGGTCGTCGGCGGGCTGGCGTACGGGACGGACGACCTGGTCAGCCCGACCGGCGAGTCGCTGCCGTTCTGGACGAGCGCGGGGCGGGTGATGCTCGCCGCCGTGTACCTCTGCGTGCAGCTGACCTGGGTCGCGGCGCTCGCAATGCTGCTCTCGGTGAGCACCGACGCGCCGCTGGGCGCGGTCGGTGGCGCGGTGATGGTGTCGATCGTGTCGCAGATCCTCGACCAGATCACCGCGCTGGAGGGCCTCCGCGACTACCTGCCCAGCCACTTCTCCACCGCCTGGGCCGGGCTGCTCGCCGACCAGATCAACTGGGAGAACATGACGAAGGGCGCGTTCTCGGCCGTCGTCTACGCGTCCGTACTCGGCGGGCTCGCCGTCTGGCGCTTCGGCCGCAAGGACATCACCAGCTGACGGGCGAGTCGCGCGATCCAGAGCGGCGAGTCGCGCGATCCGGAGCGGTGAGTCGACACCATTGGCACGGTGAGTCGACACCTTTGGCACGGTGAGTCGCCACTTTTGGCACGGCGAGTCGCCACTTCAGGCACGGCGAGTCGCCACTTCAGGCACGGCGAGTTGACCGTCCTGGCTCTCGGGAGCGTCCCGAGAGTGGCGACTCACCGTGCTGGAACGCGCGACTCACCGTGCCGGAAGTGACGACTCACCGTGCTGGAAGTGTCGACTCACCGTGCTGCAGGTGGCGACTCATCCGTGGTCAGGTAGGGCGGGGGGACGGTCGACGTGAGCCACACGCCGTTCGCGCTGACGCGGAACACGTGGCCGTCGCGGTGCATCGCCGCCGCGTCCACCTGCAGGACGACGGGTTTGCCGCGGCGGGCGCCGACCCGCTGGGCCGTCTCGACGGTTGCCGAGAGGTGCACGTCGTGGCGGGCCATCGGGCGCAGCCCCTCCCGCTGGATCGCGTCGAGGAAGCGTGCGACCGTCCCGTGGTAGAGCACGGCCGGTGGCTCGGTGGCCGGGAGGTCGAGCTCGACGGCGACGCTGTGGCCCTGGTTGGCGCGGATGCGGTCGCCGTCGATGATGAACCGCTGCTTGTCGTTGCCGGCCACGACGTGGTCGAGATCGGCGCGGGAGATCCTGCGGCCGTGGGCGGCCAGCGCGGCGAGGAGGGTGTCGATCCGCACCCACCCCGCGGGATCGAGCGTGATCCCGATCTTCTCCGGGGCGTGGCGCAGGTGCAGCGAGAGGCGTTTCGAAATTCTGATCAGTGTCTTGTCATCCATGTTCGCGGGACAGCTTACGGCGCTCCGGCCGTCGCCGGAACCACGGCAGCGGTCGGGACGGGTGGCGTGACCGGTCGCGGTGTGCCCAGCAGCACCCCGCCGACGATGACGGCTGCCGACACCAGTTCCACAACGCTCGGGCGCTCGCCCAGCAGGAGCGCGGCGAGCCCGATTCCCACGACCGGCACGAGCAGCGAGTACGGCGCGACCACCCCGGCCGGGTAGCGGCGCATGAGCGCCGTCCAGATACCGCCGCCGACGATCGTCGCGAGCACCGCGATGTAGGCGACCGCGAGCACGCCGGGCAGACCGTCGACGGTCACCGCGGCAGGCAGGGCGTCCCACCCGGCGGCCGGGCCCTCAGTCGCCCACGACATCGCCAACAGCGGGATCGGCGGGATCACCGACATCCACAGCGTCAGGTGCAGCGGGTTCGGCGGGGCGGCGAGCCGGCTGGAGATGTTGCCGAACGCCCACCCCAGCGCCCCGACCAGCGTCAGCAGCACCGGTAGCAACGCGGCGGTCTGCGCTCGCGCGACGGCGATCGCCACCAGCCCCGCGATGGCCAGCGCGATCCCGAGCCCTTGGCGGGGCGACAGCCGTTCGCGCAGCAGCACCGCGCCGAGCAGCACCGTGAACGGCGCCGACGACTGCAGCACGAGCGACGCGAGGCCCGTCGGCATCCCGTTGTCCATCGCGATGAACAGGAAGACGAACTGGATGGTGCCGAACCCGATCCCGTAGCCCAGCAGCCAGCGCAGCGGCACCTGCGGGCGCGGGATGAACAGGATCGTCGGGAGGGCGATCACGGCGAAGCGCAGCGAGGCGAGGAACAGCGGCGGGAAGTGGTCGAGGCCGACGTGGATCGCGATGAAGTTGCCGCCCCAGAGGACGGCGACGAACGCGGCGAGAAGGCGATCACGGGAGCTCACGACTCAACGTTGCGCTATGGCAACAACAAAGACCAGCGAAAAGAAATGAAACGTCTGTTTAGACTGGCTTCATGGATGTCGGACGGCTGAGAGTGCTGCGCGAGCTGGCCGACCGCGGCTCCGTCACCGCAGTCGCAGCCGCGCTCTCGTTCACGCCGTCGGCCATATCCCAGCAGCTCAAGGCGCTCTCCGCGGAGGTCGGGATGCCCCTGACCGAGCCGTCGGGGCGCGGGGTGCGGCTCACCGACGCCGGCCGCGTCCTCGCCGCGGAGGCCGAAGCCGTGCTGGCGGCGCTCGCGAAGGCCGACGCCACGTTGGAGCAGCTGCGCACCGTGCCGCGGGGCCAGGTGCGGATGGCGATCTTCCAGTCGGGCGCCCGCATGATGCTCGCCGGCGTGCTCACGCGGCTGGCCGGCGTCGAGGGCGTCGAGCTGCTCTGCCGCGACATCGACATGACCCCGGAGGACGTGCCAGCGCTCGCCGCCGAGCACGACGTGGTCGTCAGCCATCGCGACGAGCACGGCCCGCCGCTCTCGACGGCGCGGTGGCGGGTGGTGCCGCTGCTGCGCGAGCCGTTCGACGTCGTCCTGCCGCCGGCGCACCCGCTCGCCGCGAGCGAGCAGATCGCGTTCGCCGATCTCACCGACGAGGCTTGGATCAGCGTGAAGGTCGGTTTCCCGGTCGACGACCTGCTGCGCTCGCTCGCGGTGCAGACCGGCACGACGCCGCGGGTGGTGCAGCGGATCAACGACTTCTCCGTCACAGAGGAGCTCGTCGCCGGCGGGCACGGCATCGCGTTGCTGCCGCGCTACTCGACCGACGACCGCGGCGGGCGGCGGATCGTCCGGCGCACCCTCGCGGGGGTGCGGGCCGCCCGGCTGGTGGAGGTCGTGATGCGCACGAGCGCGGCCGAACGCCCGGCCGTGCAGGCCGTGCTCGCCGCACTCCAGGCCGAGGCGGCCGCCCTCACGGCGTGACCCCGTCCGTCCAGGGGATCAGGCCGGCCGGAGGCGCTTCGGCAGCTTGGCCACGACGGCGTCGTAGGACGCGTCGACGAGCTCACGCAGCTCGTCGTCGGGGATGGCGCCGTCGAGCGTGATGCTGTTCCAGCCGTGCCGGCCGATGTAGGCCATCACGGTGACCGTCTCCGGGTAGCGCAGCCGCAGCTCACCGGCCTCGTCGGAGTCGTGGCCGCACTTCAGGCCGACGCCGTTGCCGCCGAGGAAGGCGAAGATCTTGCCGCCCACCTTGGCGACCAGGTCGCCCTCCCACGGCTCGTCGGGGACGGAGCCCGGCTTCGCCATGCAGTAGTCGATCAGCTCGTCGTGCTCCACGCGCTGCTCCTCGTCCGCCACGACAACCCCAGCATGAGGAAGACCAGCACCGTGAACCAGACGTACGTGCTGCCGATGATCTGCTGGCTCGCGGTCCAGCCGAGCTCCGACTGACCCGCCCGCGGCAGGCCCAACCGGTGCGGCGCGACAACGAAGATCGCAGCCGCCAGCACGGTCGCGGCCGTCCACACCGCCGAGCGGGCGCGCCACGCCGTGACCCCGGCGACCAGCAGCGCCGGCGCGACCCACACCCAGTGGTGCGACCACGACGTCGGCGAGACGAGCAACCCGAATCCGGCGGTTGCGATGAGCGCCAGCGGGGCCGGTGCGCGCCGGATCACCGGGAACACGACGGCGAGCAGCGCCAGCGACAGCACGAACCACAGGACGGTACGGGTGGGCCCCTCGAAGCCCATCCGGACCAGCACGGCCTGAAATGTCTGGTTGGTGAAGAACGGTGAGCCGCTGACCCCGCCGGACGGGTTGTCGAGCCAGAACGCGAGCGACGCGGTCGGCGCCATGAGGAAGCCGAGGAGCGTGGCGACGGCCCCGGAGATCGCGGCGACGAGGGCGGCGCGGTAGTCGCGGCGCAGCAGGAAGTACAGGACGAACACCGCGGGGGTCAGCTTGATCGCGGCCGCGATGCCGATGAGCATCCCGCGGGGCCACTTCGGCCGCGCGACGAGGATGTCGAGCGCGACCAGTGCCATGAGCACGAGGTTGATCTGGCCGAACTCGATGGTCTGCAGCACCGGCTCCAGGCCGAACGGCAGGTTCTCCGGCGGGTTGTCGAAGTTGATCGCGGCGCCGGGCGTGACGAACAGGGCCAGCGGCAGCACCACCGACGTGACCGAGAGCGCGCCGGCCCGCCCGCCCGACGGCCACAGCCGCAGCGCAGTGACGAACAGGGTGGCGCCGAGCGCCAGCACCGAGACCGCCAGCAGGGCGATCCACGAGACCGTCCACGGCACGACGGCAAGCGGCACCATGAGCATCGCCGCGAACGGCGGGTAGATGAACGGCAGCGCGATGTGGCCCGACGTCGAGGGCAGCGGCCCGTACATGTCGCCGCCGTTGAGCCACGCCTGCACGCCGAAGCGGTAGACCTCGAGGTCGATGTGGCGGCCGCCGGTGTGCACGATCAGCCCGGCCAGCACCAGCAACAGCAACGGAACCGTGATCGGCAAGACCCGCTGCGGCGCCTTCAGCTGCTGCAGCAGCCAGCTCTGCACCTGCGTACCACTGGCCGACGGGCCCGTCATGGTCACGGTCACGCCCTCCGTCCGGCAGCCCACTCTCCGCCACGGTATCTCGCGCGGCCGCGCACGTCAGAGACGGGGCGCGCGATACCGCCTGTTCGCGGGCCGTGGAGATCAACTGGCGAGCTGCTTCGCCCAGCACGGCGGGCGGCCTCTGGCTCGTCCACAGCGTTTGCCGGCATCAGCCTCCCAGGTCGCCGTGGCTTCGTCGGGGTCGCCGTCGATGTCTCCCTTAGACGAAAATTTCGCCGGATCCGTTCCACCGTTCGCCGATCCGGTGGAACCTCGTCGACGGACGAGCCGTCGGGGTCTCGCGCGCACCAACGGTACCGGCCGCAAGGCACCGTGCGGGTCCGATTCGGCCACCCCGGCCGACGGCCGGTTGGCGCATCGCCGGGCCCGCGTCAGCGGATCCCGGCGGCGTCCATCCCCCGCAGCTCCTTCTTGAGGTCCTGGATCTCGTCGCGGAGGCGGGCGGCCAGCTCGAACTGGAGGTCGCGGGCGGCGGCGAGCATCTGGTCGGAGAGCTGCTGCACGAGGTCGGCGAGCTCCGCCCTCGGCATCTTCGACGTGTCGCGGCCCGAGTAGACGCCGGAGCTCGCGCTCGCGCGGCCCGGCTCCCCCGCGGCGCGCTTGCCGCGGGACTGGTTGCGGCCGGACCCGCCGACCGGCACCTCGGTGTCCTCCGCCTCGCGGTAGACCTGGTCGAGGATGTCGGCGATCTTCTTCCGCAGCGGTTGCGGGTCGACGCCCTTCTCGGTGTTGTATGCGACCTGCTTGGCCCGGCGCCGGTCGGTCTCGTCGATCGCGTGCTGCATCGAATCGGTGACCTTGTCGGCGTACATGTGCACCTCGCCGGAGACGTTGCGGGCGGCGCGCCCGATCGTCTGGATCAGTGAGGTGCCCGAGCGCAGGAAGCCTTCCTTGTCGGCGTCGAGGATCGCGACGAGCGACACCTCGGGCAGGTCGAGGCCCTCGCGGAGCAGGTTGATGCCGACGAGCACGTCGTACTCGCCGAGGCGCAGCTGCCGCAGCAGCTCCACCCGGCGAAGTGTGTCGACCTCGGAGTGCAGGTAGCGCACCCTGATGCCCAGCTCCAGGAGGTAGTCGGTGAGGTCTTCCGCCATCTTCTTGGTGAGCGTGGTGACGAGCACGCGCTCGTCGCGCTCGCTGCGCTCCCTGATCTCGTGCACGAGGTCGTCGATCTGCCCCTTGGTGGGCTTCACGACGACCTTCGGGTCGACGAGGCCGGTGGGGCGGATGACCTGCTCGACGAACTCGCCGCCGGTGCGCTGCATCTCGTAGGGCCCCGGGGTGGCGGAGAGGTAGATCGTCTGCCCGATGCGGTCGGCGAACTCCTCCCACGTGAGCGGGCGGTTGTCGACCGCGGAGGGCAGCCGGAAGCCGAACTCGACGAGGTTGCGCTTGCGGGACATGTCGCCCTCGTACATGCCGCCGATCTGCGGGACGGTCTGGTGCGACTCGTCGATGACGAGCAGGAAGTCGTCGGGGAAGTAGTCGATCAGGGTGGCCGGCGCGGTGCCGGGGCCGCGGCCGTCGATGTGGCGCGAGTAGTTCTCGATGCCGGAGCAGAAGCCGACCTGGCGGATCATCTCGATGTCGTACTGGGTGCGCATCCGCAGCCGCTGGGCCTCGAGCATCTTGCCCTGGCGCTCGAGCTCGGCGAGGCGCTCCTCCAGCTCCTTCTCGATGTCGTGCACCGCGCGCTCCATCCGCTCCGGCCCCGCGACGTAGTGCGTGGCCGGGAAGATGCGCAGCTCCTCGACCTGCCGGACGACGTCGCCGGTGAGCGGGTGCAGGTAGTAGAGCGACTCGATCTCGTCGCCGAAGAACTCGATGCGGATCGCGAGCTCCTCGTAGGCCGGGATGATCTCCACGGTGTCGCCGCGCACCCGGAACGTGCCGCGGGTGAACGAGAGGTCGTTGCGGGTGTACTGGACGTCGACGAGGGCGCGCAGCAGCTGGTCGCGCTCGACGGCGCCACCGACCTCCAGCTTGATCGACCGGTCGAGGTAGGACTGCGGGGTGCCGAGGCCGTAGATGCACGACACCGACGCCACGACGACGACGTCGCGCCTCGACAGCAGGTTCTGCGTGGCGGAGTGGCGCAGCCGCTCGACGTCCTCGTTGATCGAGGAGTCCTTCTCGATGTAGGTGTCGGTCTGCGCGATGTACGCCTCGGGCTGGTAGTAGTCGTAGTACGAGACGAAGTACTCGACCGCGTTGTGGGGCAGCATCTCGCGCAGCTCGTTGGCCAGCTGCGCCGCGAGCGTCTTGTTGGGCGCCATCACGAGCGTGGGGCGCTGCAGCCGCTCGATCAGCCACGCCGTGGTGGCCGACTTGCCCGTGCCGGTGGCGCCGAGCAGCACGACGTCCTGCTCGCCGCTGCGGACGCGCCGCTCCAGCTCCTCGATGGCCGCGGGCTGGTCGCCGGCCGGCTGGTACTCGCTGACCACCTCGAACCGGCCGCCCGTGCGGGGGATCTCCCCGACCGGCCGGAACTCGGAGTGCGCAACCGGGACGTCCTGCTTTGCCGCGCTGCCCGGTACCTCTGTCGCAAATGCCACGACCCCAGGGTACGAGCCCGCACCGACAACTTCTGAACCGACGATCTGCGAGGATCGGACAGGTGCATCCACCGAAGATCCACATCTTCGATGTCCCTGCTCACGTCCACATCGACACCAAGGGGAACCGGCGGGCCGTCGACGAGTACCGCGAGACCGCGTTCGGGCTCTACATGAGCCGGGCGGTGGTCGACCGGCCGACCGCCCACTGGATCGAGTCGTGGCTGCTGCCCGACCTGGGGCTGTGCGTGACGGACTGGTGGTGGAACCCCGATCACGTCCGCAACCAGGACTTCTACCTCGACGTCTGCGACATCGTGCGCGAGGGCGACCGCTGGACGGTGACCGACCACTACCTGGATCTGGTGGTGCGGGTCGGCAGCGACTCGGTGGTGCTCGACGTGGACGAGTTCATCGCCGCCGTCTCGCTCGGGCTGTTGGAGCCCGCGGCTGCGGAACGGGCGATGCAGCGGGCGTACCGGGCGGTGGACGGGCTGGCGGCGCACGGCCACGACCTGCACCGCTGGCTCGGCGGGCTGGACATCACGCTGAGCTGGAAGCCGAGGGGCTGAAACGCCGCAGCGGGCGCCCCCTCGTGGGGACACCCGCTGCGATGGCGATGGTGCTGCGTGCTGGTGCTCAGACCCGCATGGACCGGCCGGGACGCACCGACGTCGGGTCGCCCGAGGCCGACGTGGACGTGATCGTCGGGTCGGTCGTGGGCGGCGCGGATGCCGACGTGGTGGTCGGCTCCGGGTCCTCGGTCGGGGTCGGCTTCGTCGTCTTGGTCGGCTTCGTCGGCTTGGTGGTCGGCTCGGGATCCGGGTCCGGCCCACCCTCGTCGATCGTCGTGCGCGGCGGCCGGGTCGGCTCCGGCTCCGGCTCGGGCGCCGGCGGCTGGTTGATCACAACCGGCGGGGCCTTCTTCGTCGTCGGCACCGGCTTCTTGGCGACCGGCGCGGGGTTGACGGGCGGCGGCACGTTGAAGACGTCCGGTGCGCTCGTCCCGTCCGACGACGGCTCCGTGGTGGTCGTCGTCGGAGGTGCGGCGACGGCGGGCGCGTCGGTGATGCCCGTGGGCGTCGCCGGCGGCGGCGAGCTCGCCTGCGCCACGGCGGTGACCCCGCCCAGCGCGCCGACGGTGAACACGGCAGCCGCGGCGGCCGTGCTGGCCCGGTTGACGTTGCCTGCGCGGCGAATGACGCTGTCGACCGGCGGCAGCGTCACCGCCGCGGCGAGCTCGTCGTCCATGCGACGGAACTCGTCGGTCATCCGATCGAACGTGTCGATCACCTGTTGTCCCCCTTGTTGTCGTACAGCTGATCGTCGTCGGGTCGCTCCGGGGAGATCCCCAGAACCGCCGGCAGAACGTCGGCGAGCCCTTCGGTCACGACACCGCGCCCCTTCGCGAGCCGTGCCTCGACAGCTGTGGGCGAGATCTGCTCGACGGCGGCGATCTCCGCGACCGACGAACCTGCCATGTGGAACAGAACGACCGAGCGCCGTTCCGATGCCGACAACCTGCCCAACGCGGCGAGCAGTGATCGGGTACGCGGGTCGACGCCCTCGCCGATCTTCCGCGAGCGCCCGAACCCGAGCTTGCTCATGAGCCGGCGCCAGCTGCGCATCGTGGATCGGACCGCGACGTGGCGGACCCACGCTGCGGGATCCGGCAGGTTGCCGACCTCGGCCCAGTTGCGCCACGCGCGGGAGTAGGCCTCCTGCACGACGTCGTGCGCCTCACCGGGGTCGAGCGTGATCGCGTAGAGCTGCGCGACGAGGCGCTGGTAGTTGGCCTCGAGGTGGGCGCCGAAGTCGACGCGGAGCTGGGCCTGCGACGCGGCCGGACCGTCCTGCTCGAACTGGGCCTGGTACATCGAGCCCGAGGCGTCGTCTTGCAGGTACTCACCCTGTGCGTACTCACCATGGGCGTAATCACCCTGCGCGTAGTCACCCTGGTCGTAATCGCCACGGTGGTCGGCGGGGTGATCGGCAGGGTAGTCGTAGTCGTCACGCGGGTACTCCTCATCCCGCGCGAAGCCATCAGGCCCCGATCGACTATCGATCAGCGCGCTCACCCTTTCGTCCTCCGCTCATTCGCCTGGCACCATCGCAGCGCGCCCTACCGCTCGTCCATCACTCGAACGTGGAAGGGCTTCCTTCGTCCATCGCGGCGCCGCAGCGGTGCGTTACGGGCGTGTCGTCCGTTCAGTCCAACGACGGGCGCCACCCCGAGGATGCGGCCCAAATGTCCGCTCGCGACGACGCAGCGTCGAACCAGGGCTCCTTCACCTCGACGTAGCCGTCGGCGTCCGGGTCGTTCCGGTGCAGCGCCTGCGCCTTGCGCTTCACGTCGAGGTACTCCGCGCGCGCACCGGCGTCGGCGCGCAGCCAGTCCCTGAAGAGCAGCGCATACCGCCATCCGGGCGAGTCCACCTCCCTGACGTGCAGGTTCACCCTGCGACCGGGGTCGGCGGAGGTGTGGAACCGCTTCGGCCACACCGGCGTACCGGGCGGCTTCGGGTTGTCGTAGGTGATGTCGGCCCGCCAGGGGAAGCCGGCGTCCTGGAGCGCGTCGCGCACGGCGTCGGCGTCCGCGAGCGAGGCGACCCCGAGCTGGAGGTCGATCACGTCCTTCGCCGGGAGGCCGGGTATGGCGGTGGAGCCGGTGTGGGCGACGCCACGTCCGAGCGACCCCGCCGCCACCGCGACCCGCGCGGCGATTCGCGCGCCGATGTTCGCCCATTCGGGGTCGGCGTCGACGAGCACCGGGGCACCGCCGGTCACGGGACGGCGCCGGCGCAGGTTCTCCTCGAACGGCACCAGTCGCTTCGACCAGAGCTCCTCGACGGTCGCGAGCAGCTCCTCGGGGGTGGTCGTGTTCTCCAGCCAGACGTCCGCCGCGGCCTTCCGCTCGGCGTCGCTCGCCTGCGCCGCGATGCGGGCCCTCGCGTCCGCATCCGGCATCCCGCGCCGCTCGACGAGCCTGCGCACCCGCTCCTCCTCGTCGGCGTGCACGACGACGACGATCGGGAAGAACGGCGCCATCCGGTTCTCGACGAGCAACGGGATGTCCTGCAGGACCACGGCGTCGGCGGGCGCAGCGGCGATCAGCTCCTCGGACCGCTGCCGGACCCGCGGGTGGATGATCGCGTTGAGGCGCTGCCTCGACTCGGAGTCGGCGAACGCGACGGCGGCCAGCGCGGGCCGGTCGAGCCCGCCGTCCGGCCCGATCACCCGCTCGCCGAAGGTGGCCGCGATCTCGGCGAGGCCGTCGGTGCCGACCGCGACCACCTCGCGGGCCAGCACGTCGGAGTCGACGAGCACCGCGCCGAGCTCCACGAGCCGGCGCGCGACCGTCGACTTGCCTGATCCGATCCCGCCCGTCAGTCCCACCCGAAGCACGCTCGCAACGCTACGCGGCGGGTGCGTGCGTTCCGCACGCGTGGGCAGGAAAGCCACTTTCCTGCCCTGTGAGGGCCGGAAAGTGGCTTTCCTGCCCACCCCAGGACCAGCGACCGATCGGGAGGAGGGGCTAGAAGGCTGGTGCCGCGGCGTTGGCGGGCTGTTTCGGCATCGCGACGGCCCCGGCCTCGGCGAGCGTCGGGAGCGCGCGCAGGGCGAGGTCGAAGAGCACGTCGGCGCGGGACTTCCCGCCGGGCAGCGGTCGTTGCGGCAGGGTCAGCGTGAGGGTTCCCGCTCCGTGCACGACGGCCAGGATGGACTCCTCGCGGCGCTCGATGAGCTCGGCGTTCGCGGCCCCGATCGGCTGGCGCCGGTGGTCGCCGTCCTCGGCCGCCGTGTTGATCCCCCATTGCTTCTCGGCTGCCGCCGGGTCGGCGTACGCCGCGAGGTTGATCTTCACCAGCAGGCCCTTGGCGGGGCTCTTGGGACGCCCGGTGTAGGCGCACTCGAGCCGTTCGGTGCGCCCTACGCTCGGCGCGGGAACGCCCACCGTCGTCTTGACGTCGACGCTTTCCAACGGGAGCCCGAAGAGGGCGCCCATGTCGTTCGACGTGAAGACGCGGGTGCAGTCGTCGGGGACGAGACCGTCGTCAGGGGCGTTCGCCGCGGCCCCCGGCGCGTCGGACGAGGGGAACGTCGGCAACGCCGGTCCCGGCTCGCCCTGGCCACCGCACGCGGCGCTCAGCAGCAGAAGGCAGGCGGCGACACCCCCGCAGACGGCATGCCTGAACCCGGTGCCCCCGCGCATGACGTCCACGGTATTCCGAACGCACCGGAAGTGCCTTTCGACGCGCCCTGTCGGCGACCGAACGGTGCCGATCTGTGACCGGTCGGTGGACGGCCGCACCCCGGACGCGGGACGGCCCCGGTGACCGTGTGGTCACCGGGGCCGCCTCGTGGTGCTGGGTGCTGCTCGGCGCGATCAGGCTCCGCCGGAGAGCTTCTCCCGCAGCGCCGCGAGCTGCTCGTCGCTGGCGAGCGAGCCGCCCGACTCCGCGGGGGCGCCGCCGCCGGGCGTCGAGGAGTAGCTGGTGCCGGTGGCACCCTCGACGGCCGCCTCGGCCTCCGCCTCCGCAGCCTTCTTGAGCTGCGTGATGTGCTGCTCGAAGCGGGTGTGCGCCTCCGCGTACTGGCGCTCCCACTCCTCGCGCTGGGCCTCGAAGCCCTCCTGCCAGTCGCCGGTCTCGACGTCGAAGCCCTCGGGGTAGATGTAGTTCCCCTGGTCGTCGTACTCGGCCGCCATGCCGTAGCGGGTGGGGTCGAACTCGGTGTCGACCGTCATGCCCTCGTTGGCCTGCTTCAGCGACAGCGAGATGCGGCGCCGGTCGAGATCGATGTCGATGACCTTGACCATTGCGTCGTCGCCGACCTGCACGACCTGCTCCGGGATCTCCACGTGGCGCTCGGCCAGCTCGGAGATGTGCACCAGGCCCTCGATGCCCTCCTCGACGCGGACGAACGCGCCGAAGGGAACGAGCTTGGTGACCTTGCCCGGCACGATCTGGCCGATCGCGTGGGTGCGGGCGTACAGGCGCCACGGGTCTTCCTGCGTCGCCTTGAGCGACAGGGAGACGCGCTCGCGGTCGAGGTCGACGTCGAGGACCTCGACGGTGACCTCCTGGCCGACCTCGACGACCTCGCTGGGGTGGTCGATGTGCTTCCAGGACAGCTCGGAGACGTGCACCAGGCCGTCGACGCCACCGAGGTCGACGAACGCACCGAAGTTGACCACCGAGGACACGACGCCCTTGCGCACCTGGCCGCGGGCCAGCTGGTTGAGGAACTCGCTGCGGACCTCGGACTGGGTCTGCTCCAGCCACGCGCGGCGGGACAGGACCACGTTGTTGCGGTTCTTGTCCAGCTCGATGATCTTGGCCTCGATCTTGCGGCCGACGTAGGGCTGCAGGTCGCGGACGCGACGCATCTCGACCAGCGAGGCGGGCAGGAAGCCGCGCAGGCCGATGTCCAGGATCAGGCCGCCCTTGACGACCTCGATGACCGTGCCCTCGACGGGCTCGTCGGCCTCCTTGAGGGCCTCGATCGTGCCCCAGGCGCGCTCGTACTGCGCGCGCTTCTTGGACAGGATCAGGCGGCCTTCCTTGTCCTCCTTCTGGAGGACGAGGGCCTCTACGTGCTCCCCGACCGACACGACCTCAGCAGGGTCGACATCGTGCTTGATCGAGAGTTCCCGAGAGGGGATGACACCCTCGGTCTTGTAGCCGATGTCGAGCAGGACCTCGTCACGGTCGACCTTGACGATGGTGCCCTCGACGATGTCGCCATCGTTGAAGTACTTGATCGTCTGGTCGATGGCGGCGAGGAAGTCCTCCTCCGACCCGATGTCGTTGACGGCGACCTGCGGGGTCGAGTGGGTCGGGGCGGCGGTGGTGTCGGTGGACATGTAGTGGGGTGCTCCGGTGATGGATGGTTTGGTGGTGCTTGCCTGGTGGTGTGTGTCTCGTGACGTGGTGCTGTCACCCTTGCTCGTGGATCATGAAAGGTGGTCGGGCGAAGCGCGCGATGAGAACCCGCGACGTTGACCACAATGCGATTACCATGCTACGCGGGCACGGATCACCAGGGCAACGCGGGTACCCCCGGCTCAGCTGCCGATATGCCGCCACGATGGCACCGTGAGCGCTGAGGAGCAACTGGGCACCGCCGGAGTGGCGCGACGCGACGTCGGGACGGCCGAGTCGCAGCGCGCCAGCCGCATGTGGTGGGACGCCGATGCCGACGACTACCTGGCAGAACACGGCCGCGACATCGGCGACTCCGACTTCGTCTGGTGCCCGGAAGGGCTGCGCGAATCCGACGCGCGACTGCTCGGCGACGTCGAGGGCGCGCAGGTGCTCGAGGTGGGTTGCGGCTCGGCGCCGTGCGCGCGCTGGCTCGCCGCGCAGGGCGCCCGTCCGGTGGCGCTGGACCTCTCCGGTGCCATGCTCCGCCACGCCGCCGCGCTCGGGATCACCACCGGGATCCCGGTGCCACTGGTGCAGGCCGGCGCCGAGCGGCTGCCGTTCGGCGACGCCGTGTTCGACGTCGCGTGCTCCGCGTTCGGCGCCGTCCCGTTCGTCGCCGAGCCGCTGCGGGTGATGAGAGAGGTGCACCGGGTGCTGCGGCCGGGCGGGCGGTGGGTGTTCGCGGTGAACCACCCGATGCGCTGGATGTTCTCCGACGACCCCGGCCCCGCCGGGCTCACCGTGCAGCAGTCGTACTTCGACCGCACCCCGTACGTCGAGGTCGACGGCACCGGCACCGCCACCTACGTCGAGCACCACCGCACGCTCGGCGACCGGGTCCGTGACGTCGTCGCGGCCGGGCTGGTGCTGGAGGACGTGGTGGAGCCGGAGTGGCCGGAGGGCCGCGAGCGGATCTGGGGCCAGTGGTCGCCGCTGCGCGGTGCGCTGTTCCCCGGCACAGCGATCTTCGCCTGCCGCAAGCCGGGCTAGGAGCGCCCTGAACAACTGGGACCTACTGCGCGGCGGCCCCAGTCGTTCAGGACCCTCCTAGGGCCACGGTCTGGGCGCCGAACTTCCCCACCGTTTTGCCGACCTGCACACCGTTTCGGGGGTGCGAGTAGGCAAAACGGTGGGGAAGTCCGCGGCGGTTAGGGTCTGCGGGTGCCGATCGATCCCGCTGACCTGATCACGCCCGACACCCCGGAGCAGCTCGCCGACCGGATGGGCATCGAGCTGCTGAAGCTCTCGCACGACGAGGTGGTCGGCCGGATGCCGGTCGCGGGCAACCGGCAGCCGTTCGGGCTGCTGCACGGCGGGGCGAGCGCGGTGCTCGCGGAGACGCTCGGATCGACGATGTCGGCGCTGCACGCGCTGCCCGAACGGTTCCCCGTGGGGCTCGAACTGGCCTGCACGCACCACCGATCGGCGACGGAGGGGTTCGTCACCGGTGTCGCCCGCCCCCTGCACGTCGGTCGCACGACGTCGACGACCGAGATCGTGATCACCGACGAGCAGGGGCGCCGCACCTGCACCGCGAAGCTCACGTGCCTCCACCGCGACACCAAGCCCGAGGTCTGAGATCGGTTCGGGTCAGTTCGGGATGAGCGCGACCTCGCTGTAGAACCCGTCGTTGCGCAGCCGGAAGACCATGAGCTGCCGGTCCCGGAGATCACCGAACTCGTCGAAGGCGACGCGACCCGACGCCCCGAGCAGATCTGTCTTCTGCACGGCCTCGACGAGCTCCGCCCGCCGGTGCGGTCCCCACCCGCCGGTCGAGAGCACCTTCGCCAGCGCCGCGATCAGCGCGTTCGTCGCGTCGTAGCTGTAGATGTCGTAATCAGAGATCGGCTCTCCGAAGCCTTCGTCCGCGTACGCCTGGAGGAACGCCACGGAGCGTTCGGGGTACGTCTCCGCGCGCGGGTACGTGCCGAGATCGTCGGGGCGACCGCCGAGGGCGATGAACCGGTCGCTGACGATGCCCTCGCCGCCCATCAGGGGCGCCTTCACCCCCGCAGCTCCGAGCTGCTTCGACAGCGGGCCCGCCTCCGTCTCCGGCCCACCGAAGTACACGAGTTCCGGGCCGGCTGCCGCGATGGCGGCGACGAGGGCCGAGAAGTCGGTGGTCCCCCGCTGGATCCGCTCCCGCATGACGATGGTCGCGCCGTTGCGGGTGACCCGGTCGGCGAACGTGGACGCCAGCCGCGAGCCGAAGGCCTCGCCGTCGTCGACGACCGCGACGGACTTCACCATCATGAAGTCCGCTGCGTACTGGCCTGCGGCCAGGCCCTGGTCGCTGTCGCGGGCGCCCACCCTGAAGTAGTTCCGGTAGGGCCGCTGCGGAGTCGCGCCCCCGCCCCTGGTCATCTCGTCCGGCCCGCTGCTGGGTGACAGGTGCACGATGCCCGCCGGGTTCAGCACACCTTGCACAGCGCGACCGGTGAACGAGTCCAGCGCCCCGATGACGCCGACGACACCGGTCTGCACGAGCGTGGTCGCCGCGGCCGCTGCCCGGCCCTCGTCCGACGTGTCGTCCATCGGGTTGAGCCGCAGGTCGTAGCCCGGAACGCGACAGGTCCGGTTCGCCTGCCGGACGGCGAGCTCCGCGGCCTGCCGCGTGCCCACGCCCCAGTTGACGAGTTCGCCGGACAACGGTCCGACGAAGCCGATGCTCAGTTCCCCCTTGCTGGTGTCGCACGGCTCGGTCGGTTCGGACGAGGGGGCAGCCGCCGGCGCCGCTCCGTCGTTCGAATCGGTCACGCCGGGCCGGTTCACGATGACGAGCGTCGTGACGAGCACGGCGGCCAGCACGAGGGCAGTTGCGACGAGCAGTCCTCGGCGCGACCGGCGCGAGGGCGGGACAGGCGGCGGTTGCCATGGCGGCGCGGGCGTCCTGATGGGCTCCGCGCTGCGGACCGCGACGGGCCCTGCCATCAGCGAGCTCAGCTCCTGCACCGCCGCGGTCGCGGGCGGGCGTCGCGCGGGGTCGGGGTCGAGCATCCGCATCATCGGGCCGGTCAGCGGCCCGGAGCGGACCGGCGGCTCGATCTTGCCCTCTGCCGTCCTGCGCAGCAGGAGCAGCAGGTTCCCGTCGACGAGCTGACCGAACGGCGCGCCGCCCTCGACCGCGGTGTAGAGGGTCGCCCCCAATCCGAAAACGTCGGACGCCGCCGTCGCATCCTCACCGTTGGCCACCTCCGGCGCGAGGTAGGTCGGGGTGCCGACGAGCATCCCGGACGCGGTGAGCGACAGGTCGCCGACCACCCGGGAGATCCCGAAATCCGTCAACTTCACCTCACCCGTCCCGCCCAGCAGCACGTTCGCCGGCTTCACGTCGCGGTGCACGATCCCGCCGGCGTGCGCAGCCGCGAGCGCGGCGGCCACCCCCGTGCCGATCCGGGCGACCTCGAACGGATCCAGCGTGCGCCGCTCCTTCAGCACGTCGTCGAGGCTGCGGGAGGGCACATACTCCAGCACCAGCCACGGCTCGCCGTCCTCGACGATCACGTCGAAGATCGAGACGACGTTCGGGTGGTGCAACCGCGCCGCCGCCCGGGCCTCCCGCATCACCCGCGACCGCGTCCCCTCCGCCGCCGCCGGTTCGAGCGCGAACAACCGCACCTGCTTCAACGCCACGGTGCGCCCGAGCAGCTCGTCGACAGCGACGTACACCGTGCCCATCCCGCCGGCACCGATCCGCTCACCCAGGCGGTACCGGCCGGCGACCCTGCGGCCAGCGCCCGAAATGCCCCCCATTTCGTTCACCCGGGCATCCCATCACCGAACGGTGGGGACCCCTCCCCCTGGGTGCCTCAACGAGGAGACAGCGCCGCTCGGGGGACGAACGCGGCCGCCTCGACCACGTAGATCGTGACGGCCTGGTTGCGGACGTCGCCGAACTCGTCGAAGGCCAGCGGACCCGTCGCGCCCGGTTGGTCGGTCCGCTGCACCTCGTCGACGAGCTCGGCACGACGGTGCGCGGACCAGTCGCCGCTGGCGAGCACCCGATGCAGCGCTGCGACCAGCACCTGCGCCGCGTCGTACCCGTACGGGCCGTGGGACGTGGGCGGGCCGAGCCCGGTGGCCGCGTAGGCGGCGAGGAACGGGGCCGCCCCGGGCAGCATCGCGACGGGCACCCGTGGGCTCGTGACCAGGTCGCCCTCCCGGCCGCCGAGCGCGACGAACTCCTTGTCGGCGACGAGGTGTCCGCCCATCACCGGCGGCGCCACCCCGGCGGGGCCGAGCTGTGCCGACAGCGGCCCCGCGGTCGCCGAGTCGCCGCCGCAGAACACGAGGTCGGGCCGCGACTCGGCGATCTTCGCGATCAGCGGGCTGTAGTCGCGGGCGTCGGGCGCGACCTGCTCGCGCGCGACGATGCCCGCACCCAGCTCGGCGGCGCGGTCGGCGAACGACGAGACCAGCTGCGTGCCGTAGCCGCTGCCGTCGTGCACGACCGCGATGGACCGCTTCCCGAGGTCGATCACGGCGTGCTCGGCGGCGACCGTGGCCTGGCGGGTGTCGGTCGCGCTCAGCCGGAAGTAGCCGCGGTACGGGCGGCGCGGCACCTGCCCGTCGCCGCGGGTCAGGTCGTCGGCGCGGTTGCTCGGCGAGATCTGGACGATGTCGAGCGGCCCGAGCACGGACTGGGCGACCCGCCCGGTGTCCGACTCGAAGGTCCCGATCACACCGACGAGCGCCGGCTGGGCCGCGAGGTTCTTCGCCGCGGAGTGCGCCTTCGCCGGCGTCGACGTGTCGTCGGCCACGGTGAGGGTGAGCCGGTAGCCGGGGATCCGGCACGCCGCGTTCGCCTCGTCGACGGCCAGTTGGACCGCGTTGCGGATCCCGGTGCCTTCGGCCGCACGCGGCCCCGTCAGCGGCATGATCAGCCCGATGGTCAGCTCGCCCTTGCCCGTCTCACACGGCACTGCAGGGGCGAGCGCGGACGGGATCGTGGCGCCGGGTGCGGCCGGCTCCTCGGCGGCCCACGCCCCGCCGAGGATCACGGCGGTCGTCAGCAGGGCGGCGACGAGCGCCACCGACAGCCCGACGAGCACTCCGCGGCGGCGCCGGCGGCGCCCTGCCTGACGCCCGGCCGACGGGCGCCGGACCGGACGGGGGCGGCCGGGATCGGGCCGGCCAGCACCTCCGTCGGCGCGTCCTGCCGCTCGACCAGCTCGGAGAGCGCCTCGACGGCCGCGGCGGCCGAGAACCGTTTCGCCGGGTCCGTCTCCAGGAGCCTCGCCAGCGGCCCACCCAGTGGCCCGGCCCGCACCGCGGGGTGCACAGCGCCGCGGGCCACCCGGCCGAGCAGCCCCGGCAGGCCGGTCTCGTCGACGGTGCCGAACGGCGGCGCGCCCTCGACGGCCTTGTACAGCGTCGCGCCGAGCGCGAACACGTCCGACGCCGCGCCGGCGGCGATCCCGCGCGCCACCTCGGGAGCGAGGTAGGCGGGGGTGCCGACCAGCGCGTCGGACGAGACCATCGAGCCGTCGCCGGCCACGCGTGCGATGCCGAAGTCGGTCAGCTTCGCCACGCCGTCGTCGCCGATCAGGACGTTCGCGGGCTTGACGTCGCGGTGCACGATGTCGACCGCGTGCGCCGCGGCGAGCGCCGCGGCGATGTCCCTGCCGACCCGGGCCGCGGTGAGCGGGTCGAGCAGGCCGTCCTCGACCAGCACGCGGTCGAGGGTTCGGGAGGGCACGTACTCCAGCACGAGCCAAGGTTCGTCACGCTCGACGACGACGTCGAAGATCGAGACGACGTTGGGGTGGTGCAGGCGGGCGGCCGCCTGGCCCTCCAGCATCACGCGTCGACGGGCCTGCGCGGCGCCCACCGGACCGAGCCCGGTGAGCCGGAGCTGCTTCACCGCAACGGTGCGCTCCAGCAGCTCGTCGGTCGCGCGGAAGACGACACCCATGCCGCCGGCGCCGATCGGCGCGACCACGCGATAGCGGCCCGCGAGCACACGCCCGACGGGACCCGGCATGCCGTCCACCGGGCCAACTCTGCCATGCCCGGATCAACGGAAAAGACGCCCTGACCTGGGCTTCATTGACCAGGTCAGGGCGTCCCACCGTCTCCTTCGGTCAGCTCGCGACACCCTCGCCGAGGTAGGCCTCCTGCACGCGATGATCCGCGAGCAGCTCGTGCCCCGTGCCCGACAGCGTCGTCCGGCCGAGGTCGATCACGTAGGCGTGATCGGAGAGGGCGAGCGCGGCCAGCGCGTTCTGCTCGACGAGAAGCACCGTGGTGCCCTCGCTCTGCAGCTCGCGGACCGTGGAGAAGATCTTCTGGGTCATGATCGGCGAGAGCCCCATGGACGGCTCGTCGAGCATGAGCAGCTTCGGGCGCGACATGAGCGCCCGCCCGATCGCGAGCATCTGCTGCTCGCCACCGGAGAACAGGCCCGCCTTGTTGCGCCGCCGCTCCCCCAGCACCGGGAACAGGTCGTAGACGCGGTCGATGTCCTCGCGGATCCCGGCCTCGTCCGTGCGGGTGTAGGCGCCGAGGCGGAGGTTCTCCTCGACGGTCATCCGCGCGAACAACCTGCGCCCCTCGGGGCTGTGCGCGACGCCCAACCCGAGGATCTCGTGCGCCGGCAGCTGGTGGATCGGCTTGCCGTTGAGCAGCACCTCACCCGACACCGGGCGCAGCAGCCCCGAGATCGTGCGCAACGTGGTGGTCTTGCCCGCCCCGTTGCTCCCGATCAGGCTGACGATCTGGCCCTGCTCGACGGTGAAGGTGACACCCCGAACGGCCTGGATGGCGCCGTAGGCGACGGTCAGGTCGCGAACTTCCAGGAACGTCATCGGTGGTTCTCCCCTTCGTCCTCCGCGGCGTGGATCTGGGCGTCGACCTCGTCGGGCGGAGCACCCAGGTACGCCTCGACGACACGGGGGTCGCCACGCACCTCGTCCGGGCTGCCCTCGACGAGCAGCTCGCCCTGCACCAGCACCAGCACCCGGTCGCAGAGGGTGAAGATGAACTTCGTGTCGTGCTCGATGACGACGACCGAGATCCCGAGGTCGCGGATCGCGAAGATCAGCTGTCGGGTGGCCTCGGTCTCCTGCGCGTTCATCCCGGCCGTCGGCTCGTCGAGCAGCAGCACCGCCGGGTCGGTCGCCAGGGCCCTGGCGATCTCGAGGCGGCGCTGGTCGCCGTAGGGCAGGTTGCGCGCCAGCTCGCCGGCGAACTGGCTGAGCCCGACGAACGCCAGCAGCTTCTCGGTGCGCTCGGCCGCTTCGGCCTCGCTGCGCCGGAAGCTCGGCCCGTGCAGGAGCGACGACAGCGGGCTCTGCTTCATCCGCACGTGCCGTCCGACCATCACGTTCTCCGCCGCGGTCATGCTCGGGAAGAGTCGGATGTTCTGGAACGTGCGGGCGACACCCTGCTCGGTCACCCGGGCCGGGTCCTGCGGCATCGGGTTGCCGCGCAGGGAGACCGCCCCGGACGTGGGCGCGTAGAGCCCGGTCAGGCAGTTGAACAGGGTGGTCTTGCCGGCCCCGTTCGGCCCGATCAGGCCGATGATCTCGCCCTCGCTCAGGCCGAACGAGACGTCGTTGAGCGCGCGGAGACCGCCGAACTGCATCGTCACGCCGGACGCCTGCAGGATCGTCGAGCCGCTCGCGGAGCCGCCCGCGACCATGGGGATCGCCGTCGTCACGTCGCTCTCGTTCCCCGTGCCGTTCATGTCGGGCCTCGCGTGCCGCCCGCTCATGTGGCCGCCGCCTTCACCGTCGTGCCGCCTGCCGGACCGTCATCGGGATGGTCCGGTGGCGCCTCGCTCTCCGGTGCGAGCTCCGCCCTGCGGTGCGCGTCGGGCACGAGACCCTGCGGCCGGAACCGCATGATCAGCACGAGCGCGAGACCGAAGAGAAGCAGCCGGTAGTCGGCGAACTCCCGCAGCTTCTCCGGCAGCACGAACAGGACGGAGGCGCCGAGCACCGCACCCGGGATCGTGCCCATGCCACCGAGGATGACCGCGGCGAGCAGGGTGACCGACTCCAGGAACCGGAAGCTCTCGTACGACGCCGTGCCCAGCTTGTGCGCGAAGAACGCGCCCGCGAACCCGGCCAGCATGGCGCCGATGAGGAACGCCAGGATCTTGATCGGGCCGGTGCGGATGCCCATCGCGCGAGCGGCGTCCTCGTCCTCGCGGATCGCGATCCAGGCCCGGCCCAGCCGCGAGTTCTTGAGGTTGCCGAACACCCACATGACCGCCGCGACGATCAGGACGATCAGGACGTAGTACAGGACACCGGACGGCAGGTTCAACGCACCGATGGTGACCGACTCGTTGAAGCCCTTGCCGAACAGCTCGACCGGCGGGATGTTCGGGATCGAGTTGGACCCGCCCGTCAGCCCGCCGATGTTGTTCTGCGCGCTGCGCACGAAGATCTCACCGAACGCAAGCGTCACGATCGCGAGGTAGTCGCCGCGCACCCGCAGCGTCGGCGACCCGACCACCGCGCCGAAGCAACCCGCGACCACCGCGGCGATCACCAGCACCAGCGGGAACGGCAGCTCGATCCCGACCACGGACGCCGCTGCGCCCGACAGGTTCGCCGCGACGAACGCGCCGATGCCGAGGAACGCGACGTAGCCGAGGTCGAGCAGGCCGGCCAGCCCGACGACGATGTTCAGCCCGATCGCGGTGGCGGCGTAGACGCCGATGTTGGCCGCGACCGTCATCCAGTACTCGGTGCCGGCCGACGTCAGCGGCAGCGCGAGCGCCGCCAGCAGCAGCACGATCACGCTGTAGATCCGGTGCCGCTCGGACATCCGCGCGATCCAGCCCAGCAGGCCGGAGGCGTGGAGACCGGCGATCGCGCCACCGACCGCGCCGAGGAACGACAGGAAGACCGCACCCGAGAACGGGTTGGCCGCGCCGCCCTGGCCACCGCTGGTGAGCACCGCCGCGACCAGCAGCAGCACGATCGCGTAGGCGACGAGCAGGATCAGCCACTCGACCACCCGGCCGAGCTTCAGGTCCCAGTGGGTGGGCGGGTCGATGCCGCCCGCCGTCGCGCCGACCACGAGCACCACACCGCCGACGAGCGCGACGAACGCGCCGAACGCGGCCGTGCCGTCCGACGCCGTGATGGCGCCGAAGCCGCCGCCCTCGACGGTGATGTAGAGCCCGTTGACGATGCTGATGGCGATGACGCCCCAGCCGAACCCGCGCACGATCCGGCCCTTGGCCGCCACGGGTACCAACGCGACCACGATGGACGCGAGGCCGAGCAGCACCAGGTGCAGCCGGAACCCGCTCACCCCGAACGGCTCGCTGAAGAACTCCAGCGTGGCGCCCTCGGGGTAGGGCCCGTCGTTGAGCACGAACGTCGCCCACGGCAGGAATGCGCCGACGAGCGTCAGCACACCGCCCACGATCCGCAGCACGCTGGTGTACGGGGCGAGCGCCGCAAGCCTGCCGCGCGGCGGTTCCGCGAGCGCCTGCGACGGCGCCTTCTCGATCGTCGTCATGCCCGCACCCTCTCGGTCTCGCCGAAGAAGCCCTGCGGCCGGAAGACCAGCACCACGATGAGCACGACGAAGATCCACACGTAGTCGTACGCGCTGCCACCTGGCATGTACTGGCCGGCCAACGACTTGATCAGGCCGATCGCGAGCCCGCCGACGACGGCACCGCGGATGTTGCCGATGCCGCCGAGCACGGCGGCAGTGAAGGCGAAGATGCCGTTCTGGAAGCCGATGTCGATGTTGATGTTGGTGTAGAAGCCGCCGTACAGCACTCCGCCGATGCCGGCGAGCAACGCGCCGAGCGCGAAGGTGAGCACGATGACGCGGTCGGGGTTGATCCCCATCAGCCGCGCGACGTCCCGGTCCTGGGACGTTGCGCGCATCGCCCGGCCCATCCGCGAGCGCTCGACGAACATGTTGAGCGCGTAGGCCAGCACGAGCGCGACGACGACGAGCAGGATGCCGGAGTACTTGATCGGGACGACGCCGTCGCCGACCGAGATCGTCCAGGTGCCGGGGATGAAGATGTTCGGGAACGGGATCGCCGCGGTCGCGCCCGGGTAGAACACCCGGATGACCTCCTGCAGCGCGATCGAGACACCCAGCGAGGTGATCAGCGGGGCGAGCTTCGGTGCGTTGCGCAGAGGTCGGTAGGCGAACCGCTCCATCGCGACGGCGACCCCGACCGAGACGACGGCGCCGGCGATCAGCAGCAGCGGCAACGCGAAGTACCACTGCTGCTGGATGAAGGTGGGGAGCAAGTACGTGAACATCGCCAGCGCCCCGTAGGCGCCGACCATGAAGACCTCGCCGTGGGCGAAGTTGATGAGCTGGATGATCCCGTAGACCATCGTGTAGCCCAGTGCGATCAACCCGATCAGGGAGCCCAGCACCAGACCGTTGACTATCTGCGATAGCAGCGTGGACAGCAAGTGGGTGGTCCTTCCACGAGCGCTGGGGGCGAGGTGTTCCCCCGCCCCCAGCCTTGTGTGTCGTTCGTGATGAAGGTCAGCCCTCGAAGCTGCCGGTGGTTCCCTCGACGGGCTCGAACTTGTCCGTCTTGACCTCGTACACCGTCAGCACCTTGTTGGTGGTGTCGCCGTACTGGTCGAACGCGATCGGACCGCCCGCACCCTGCGTGTTGGTGGCCTGGACCGCCTTGACGATCTCGGCCCGGGTGGCGTCGGAGTAGGCGCCGCTGCCGAGCGCCTTCGCCGTCGCCTGGATGATCACGTTGGTCGCGTCGTAGGTGAACGCGCCGTACGCGCTGTAGCCCTCCGCGTAGTTGCCCGCCTTGTAGTCGGCGATGAACTGAGTCGCGCTGGGCAGCTTCTCCGCCGGGGCGCCGACGTTGGTGGCGAGGTCGCCGGGCTTGCCGCCGAGCGAGACGAACTTGGCATCCACGATGCCGTCGCCGCCCATCACCGGGATGTCGAGGCCGTTCTCCTTGAGCTGCTTCGACAGCGGGCCGGCGACCGGGTACTCACCGCCGTAGTAGACGGCGTCCGGGTTGAGGCCACGGATCTTGGTGATGACACCGGCGAAGTCGGTGTCCTTCTCGCCGACCTTCTCCTGCGCGACGACGGTCGCGCCGAGCTTCGTGGCCTGCTTGGCGAACTCGGCCGCGAGGCCCGCGCCGTACGACTTGCCGTCGTCGATCACCGCGATGTTCTTCTTGCCGGCCTTCTGTACCAGGTAGTTCGCCGCGAACGGGCCCTGGATGAGGTCGGTGGTGGCCACCCGGAAGTAGCTGTCGACAACGCGCTTCGGCGCGTTGATCGGGTCGGCACCCAGCGTCAGGCCGGGACCGGTGTTCGCCGGGGAGATCTGCACGATCTTCTTCGCGGCGAACGTCGGCTGCACGACCTGCGACGTCGAGGTGTTGAGCGTCCCGACGACGCCGATGACGTTGGCGTCGGAGGCGAGCTTGGTGGCCGCCTGACCCGCGATCTGCGGGTTCGCCTGGTCGTCCTCGGCCTGGAAGACCAGCTTGTAGCCCGGCACGGTGCACTTGGCGTTGGCCTGGTCCACAGCGAGGTCGGCCGAGTTGCGCATGCCGAGGCCGAGCTCGGACAGGCCGCCCGACAAGGGCGCCACCATGCCGATGGTCAGTGTGCCCTTGCTGGTGTCACATGACGCCGCGCCGCCACCGGATCCCGGCGCCTCTTCGCGGTTCGTTCCGCACGCCGTGAGCCCGAGAGCTCCGGCGAGAATCGCGGCGGTGACGATCGTCCGCCTCCGAGTCATGCTGTAGTCCTTCCCATACCGCGTTTCCCGGGGGTGCCCGATCACGCCCGAACCCTCTCGCCTGTCGAGAGCGTGGCGGACGTTAGGCGACACTGCGCGGTTGCGTCACCATCCGGCACCGCCTCTTTACCGGACCGCAACCCGGGAACTGCGCTTCGTGATCGAACCGACAGCGCAGGGTGAGAAAAACGGCATGGACCGTTCGTGATGCTCAGCACTTCTCAAGACGTCAGGACTTCGGCGCGGCCAACCCGTCGACGACCGCCTCCGCGACGGCCTTCATCGTCGTGCGCCGATCCATCGCGGTGCGCTGGATCCAGCGGAACGCGTCGGGCTCGGTCATGTTCTGCCGCGACATGAGCAGGCCCTTCGCCCGGTCGACGACCTTGCGGGTCTCCAACCGGTCGGTCAGCGTCGCGACCTCGTCCTCGAGCGCGCGCTTCTCGGCGAACCGGGAGACGGCCAGCTCGATCGCGGGCACGAGCTCGTGGCGGGCGAACGGCTTCACCAGGTAGGCCATCGCGCCGGCGTCACGAGCCTGCTCGATCAGCTCCCGCTGGCTGAAGGCGGTGAGCACGACGACGGGGGCGATGCGCTCGCCGACGATCGTCGTCGCCGCGGTGATGCCGTCGACCTTCGGCATCTTGACGTCCATGATCACGAGGTCGGGCTGCAGCGAACGGGCGAGCTCGATGGCCTGCTCGCCGTCGCCGGCCTCGCCCGCGACGACGTAACCCTCCTCGGTCAACATCTCGGTGAGGTCGAGACGGATGAGCGCCTCGTCCTCGACGACCAGCACCCGCAGCCCGGCGGCTGTCGCGCCCTCGCTCGCGTTCGTGCTCTCCTCGGAAACCTGCTGGGTCACCGGGCTTCTCCTTACACCGGACGGTTGGAACCGGAAGGATTCAGAATAGCGGGCCCCGGGGACCCGTCAGTGTGATCTCAGTGGACTGTGTGGCGCCTGGTACGGGCCGCCACGCTGCGACTACACGCAGTTCCGAAAGGTCACGACCGGGTGTTGGGACGCCCATGGGTGGGCATGACAGACCGGCCCTCCCCCTCCCGATATGCTCCGACGACCACCAGGCCACCAGCAGGCCCCCGTAGCCCAATCGGCAGAGGCAGCGGACTCAAAATCCGTCCAGTGTGCGTTCGAGTCGCACCGGGGGCACCACATCGGCAGAGGTGTGCCCGCGGAGTGCGCGGGCCGTCATGTGGTGCTTGCGCCCTCTGGGGGCCGAGCCCCCAGACCCCCAGCCGGCGGGCTCCGCCCCCGGACCCCCGGTTCGGGCTCGGGCTTCGCCCATCGCCTCTCAGCCCCTGGCCCTCGTCCCTCGGCCTTCGCTTCGCTTCTCTCGCCCTCCTCGCCCTCCTCGCCCCCTCTCGCCGGTGCCGGGGGAATGCGTCGACAACGACATTCTGGTCGTTTGTTAGCGCTCACAACAGCCAGAACGTCGTTGTCGACGGGCGTCGGCTGATACCCCGGGACCACTCCCCCCGCGCTTGTCTAGGCTGCGGCCGGGGGGGACAAAGACATGGAAAGCGCGTTTCGGGTCGACCTGCGCGGTGTGGTCGACATCCTGAGCCATCACCTGTACTCGAGCCCGCGGGTGTACGTCCGCGAGCTGCTGCAGAACGCCGTCGACGCGATCACGGCGCGACAGCGCGACGACGCCGGGGCGCCCGCGGGCATCACGATCACGACCGGCCCGCGGACGCTGACGATCACCGACTCCGGCAACGGGCTCACCGAGGCGCAGGTGCACGAGCTGCTCGCGACGATCGGGCGCAGCTCCAAGCGCGACGACCTCGGCTACGCGCGCCACGAGTTCCTCGGCCAGTTCGGCATCGGGCTGCTCTCGGCGTTCCTCGTCGCCGACGGGATCGCGGTCACCACCCGATCCGTCACGGGCGCGCCGGCCGTGCTGTGGACGGCCCGTTCCGACGGCACGTACTCGGTCGCGCCGGCGGAGCGCGCCGAGCCGGGCACCACGGTCACGCTGACCGCGCGGCCCGGCGCCGACTCCTGGTTCGACCCGCGCACCGTCGCCGACCTGGCCCGGTCGTTCGGGTCGATGCTGCCGTTCCCGGTGACGGTCGACGGAGTGCCGGTCACCGGGCCGCTGCCGTGGGCCGACGACGAGCGCACCGCCGGGCAGCGGCGCGCCGACCTCGTCGGGTACGCGCAGGACGTGCTCGGGTTCACGCCGTTCGACGTGATCGAGCTGGCCGTCCCCGGCGCCGGGCTCACCGGTGTCGCCTACGTCCTGCCGTTCGCCGCGAACCCGGGCAAGCAGGCCCCGCACCGCGTCTACCTCAAGCGGATGCTGCTCGCCGAGAACGCCCGCGGGCTGCTGCCCGACTGGTCGTTCTTCGTGCAGTGCGTCGTCGACAGCTCCGAGCTGCGCCCCACCGCGAGCCGCGAAGGCCTTTACGAGGACGACCAGCTCGACGCGACCCGCGACGCGCTGGGCGCGCAGCTCTCGGGCTGGCTGGCCGGGCTGGCCCGCACCAACCCCGAACGCCTGCGCCGGTTCCTCGACATCCACCACATCGGGGTGAAGGCGCTCGCGCTGCACGACGACGAGATGCTCGCGCTGGTCGACCAGTGGTGGCCGATGGAGACGAACGTCGGGCGGATGACGCTCGCCGACTTCCGCGCCAACCACGGCACGGTGCGCTACGCGGCGACGGTCGAGGAGTTCCGGCAGCTCTCCGCCGTCGCGGCCGCGCAGGACCTCGCCGTAGTCAACGGCGGCTACACGTTCGACGGCGAGCTGATCGAGCGGCTCGGGCGGCTCGACCGCTCCGAGGGCGCCGAGGGCGCGGATCCGGTCCGGGTGGAGCGGATGGATCCGAGCGCGATCGCCGACCGGTTCGCCGCGCTCGACCCGGCCGTCGAGCTGGCCTGCCGCCCGTTCGTGCTCGCCGCGCAGACGACCGTCGACCGGCTGGGCTGCGAGGTCCAGCTGCGCTCGTTCGAACCGGCCGCACTGCCCGTCCTGTACCTGCTGGACCGCTCGGCGGCCTTCCAGCAGGAGCTGCGGGCCACCCGGGAACGCGCCGACGACCTGTGGGCCGGTGTGCTCTCGGCGTTCGACAAGCCGTACGAGGACCGGCCGCAGCTGGTGTTCAACCACAACAACCCGTTGGTGCGCCGCGTCGTCGGGTTGAGCGACCCGGGGCTGGTCGAGCTCGTCGTCGAGGCCCTCTACGGGCACGCGTTGCTGCTGGGCCAGCACCCGCTGCGCCCGGCCGACATGTCGTTGCTGAACACCGCCTTCCTCGGCCTCGTGGAGCGGGCGCTGCCGGAGGGGAGCCGGGACCGATGACGACACCAGCGACACCGCCGACACCGACGACGGAGACCGAGGACGAGCTGTGGGACCGGCTGCAGCGCACCCACGAGCTGCCGTACGGCCGGTCCCAGATCGCCGCGCGCGAGCAGCTGGTCGTGGCTGCCGACCGGCTCGGCGTGCCGCTCCTGCGTTACGCGACACGCCTGCGGGCCGTCTCGGCCTACCACCTGGGCGGCGAGCCGGCGAAGGCGTTCGTGCCGTTCTCGTGGTGCCTCTCCGTCCGCGACGCGGGTGAGGTGGACGACCGGTTCGACCACTCGCTGATGTGGGCGTTCAAGTGGATCGTCGCCTCGACGATGAAGTTCCCGCAGATCCCGCTCGACCGCACCCGGGCCGTGCTCGACGACATGGAGCGCCGCTACCGGCTGGCCGGCCACACCATGGGCCCGGTCCACCAGCTGCGCGCCGCGCTGGCCGCGCACCTGGGTGACCGCGACGGCGCGAGCGAGCAGCTGCGGCTGTGGCGGGCCGCGCCGAACGGGGAGATGTCCGACTGCGCCGGCTGCGAACCCAGCGACATCGCGCAGCTGCTCGACTGGCTCGGTCAACCGGAAGAGGCGGTCGCGGCGGGGCACCCGGCCGTGCTCGGCGAGCTCAGCTGCGTCAGCCAGCCGCAGTCGATCCTGACCTCGCTGCTCGTGCCCTACCTGCGCCTCGGCATGCTGGAGGAGGCGGCGCAGGCGCACCGGCGGGCGTACCGCGCGTTGCGCACCGAGCCGGGTGAGATGGCGCTGATCGCCGACCACCTCGTGTTCTGCACGCTCTCGAACAACCCGGCCCGCGGGGTCGAGCTCGTCGAGCGGCACCTCGGCGAGCTGGCGGATCCGCCGTCGCCGAAGGCGGAGATGGTGTTCAGCGCTGCGGCGGCGCGGGTGCTCGACTCCATCGCGTTGGCGCAGCCGGACACGACTGTCCGGCGCGAGAGCGGGGACGTCCCGGTGTCCGAGCTCCGCGACGAGCTCGCCGCGAGGGCACGCCGAGTGGCCGCGGCCTTCGACGCGCGCAACGGGACGGGCCAGCAGAGCACGCTCGTCGAGGCGATGCTGGTCGCGGAACCGCTGGTGACCGGCTTGGCACTGTCCGGGCCGGTGCGCAGGGCGCCCGCACCGCAGACCGTCCCCGAGATCGAGCCCGAGCCCCTACCGGAGACGGCCGCCGAGCTGGCGGCGCGGGCGGATCACTTCTGGAGCATCGGTGAGCACGCGCTGATGCTGGAGGCGTGGAGCCGCTTCGATGAGGTGTGTCCCGAGCCGGAGGGCCTGCTGCGCGCGCAGTGGCTCCAGTTCCAGGCGATACACGCCGACGACCCGCAGAGCGTCGAGAGCATGATGCGGATGTCGGCGATGATCTACTTCACCGAAGGGCGGGACGACGAGGCACATCGGGTGCTCGGCAGGCTGGCCACCGCGCTCTGCGCGCAAGAGCGCACCGACGAGGCGCTCGCGATGGCGCGTGAGGCCGCCGACCGGCTGACCGCGATGGGCGCGCCCGCGGCCCGACTCCCGCTGGCACGGGTGCTCGCGCAGGTGGGCGACCGCGAGGGGGCACGGCGCGAGGTCGCAGCAGCGCTCGCCGACCCGGCGACGACCGGGCACTGGGCCGCTGCCCTGCACGAGCTCGAGGCGCAGCTGTTGATGGCGAAGCCCGAATCCGAGTCCGATCCCCAGCCCGACCTGGACGCGGCTTTGCGCAGCGCCGAGCGGGCGCTCGCGGGGTTCCGTGCCGAAGGCGCCACCGGTCGCGTCCGCGGCATGCTCCTCCTGATCGCGGAGGTGCGCACGAACCAGGAGGGGCCCGCCGCCGGTTACGCGGTGCTGAAGACGGTCGAGCTGCCCGCCGACCCCGCTGAACGCGGCCACCTCCAGGACGTGCGCGGGAAGCTGGCGCTGCAGCTCGGCGAATCAGAGATCGCGATGGGGCACCTCGTCTCCGCGGTCGCGGACCTCACGGCAGCGGGTGTGACCACGCACGCGTCGTACACGAAGGTCGAGCTCGCCCTCGCGGCGCTGCAGTCGGGCGCGTACGCCGACAGCGCGGACGCCGCGGAGGAGGCGGTGGCCGAGCTCACCGAGCACGGCGACGGCGACGAGGCGGCGCGAGCCCGCAGCCTCCTGGCGTACGCCTGCTACGAGCTGCGTGAACACGGTCAGGCGCTCCTGCACCACGAGGCCGTCGCGCAGCACTGCATCCACGGAGGCCTCGCCTACGGGCTCGGGCGGGCGCGCGAGTCGCAGGCCGAGATCCTCGACCAGCTCGATCGCGACGCCGAGGCCGCCGTCCGGTTCGCCGAGGCCGCCGCCGCGTTCGACGAGGCGGACGAGCCGCTGCGGGCAGCGCAGAACCGCAGGCTGTCGGCCCTGTCGTGGAACTGGGCCGGCGACGTCGAGCAGGCCACCGCTGCGCTCGCCCACGCCGACGAGCGGGCGGCCGCGATGGATGTCGCCGAGCACGGCGTCGCGTGGCAGCGCGCGCTGCTCGCCTACGACGGAGCGCGCATCCTGGCGAACTCCGGCGCGACCGAGGAGGCCATCGTCCGGGTCGGGCCGGCGGCCGCGGCGTTCCACGCGGTCGACAACGAAGATGCCGCGGTGGCCGCAACCGCGCTGCACGGCCGACTGCTCCTCGATTCCGGCCGCTCCGACGAGGCCCGGCCGATCCTGGAGGCGGCGCTGACCGCGCTGCCGGCCGGCGACACGGAACGCCGGCAGCAGCTGGAAGAGCTCCTCCGCACGATGTGACCGTCGACAACGACGTTCTGGCTGTTGTTAGCGCTCACAACAGCCGAAAGGTCGTTGTCGACGTCAGCGGGCGCGCCAGCCACCGGTGCGGGCGGCGGCGGCCAGCTGGGCACCGACCTCGGCGGGCCGCTCGGCGACCAGCCCGACCGTCACCCTGATGTGGTCGGACTCCGCCGGGACCAGCGTGAACGGGCCACCGGGCGTCACCCCGACGCCCTGGCTCGCCAGCCGGACGATCGCAGCTGCCTCGTCGAGCACCGGCACCCAGATGTTGATCCCGTCGGTGCCGCCGACGACGACCCGGTGGCGGGCCAGCTCGGCGACGACGGCCGCGCGCCTGCGGGCGTACTCCGCGCGGGCCGCGGCAACCGCGGCGACCGCGGTCGGGTCGGTGAGCAGGCCGTGCAGGATCCGCTGCAGCAGCCTGCTGCTCCAGCCCTGGCCCTGCTGCCTTCGCGCGACGATCGGCCCGATGACGTCGGGCGGGCCGCTCATCGCGGCGAGGCGCAGGTCGGGGCCGTGCGACTTGGAGAAGCTGCGGATGTGCGCGGTCTGCTCCGGCAGCGCCCGCGCGAGGCTGACCGGCGGCGACACCGCCGTCGACCCGGCCGAGTCGTCCTCGACGACGAGCGTCCCGGTGCCGGCGAGCAGCCCGGCCAGCACCTCGGCCCGCTCGGGCGTCGTGGAGATCCCGGTCGGGTTCTGCGCGCGCGGCTGCAGGACGACGGCGGCGAGCGGCGCCCGCAGCGCCTCGCGCAGCGCGTCCGGTTCGACGCCGTCGGCGTCCATCGGCAGCGGGACGAGCTGCGCGCCGACCGCCTCCAGCAGATCGACCAGTGGCGGGAAGCACGGGTTCTCGACCGCCACCCGGTCGCCGAACCGCAGCACCGTGCGCGCGACGAGGTCGAGCGCGTCCATCGCGCCGTCGACCACAACGAGTTCACCGACCGGGTGGGGCCAGTCCGCGCGCAGCACCTCCTGCAGCTCGGGGAGCACGGGCTCGTCCAGGTAGTTGCCAGGGATGCCGGCGGTGAGCGGCCCGGCCAGCACGCCGTCGAGGCGCGGGAGCAGCGCCGGGTCTGGCACGCCGGTGGAGAGGTCGAGCGCGAACTCCGTCTTGTGCGTCCCTTCCAGCGCCCGGCGGTAGCGCCCGGCCGGCGCGGCCGCGGTGTCGGCGACGGTGGTGCCGCGCCGCCCGTCGGTGCGGATCGTCCCGGACCGGGCGAGCAGCGCCCACCCGGCGCTCACGGTCGTCGGCGAGAGGTGCAGCTGCGCGGCGACCTGCCGGATGGGCGGCAGCTTCGCGCCGGGCACGAGCCGGCCGTCGCGGATCGCGCCGCCGACGGCGTTGGCGAGCCCGCGCGCGGTCGGTTGCTCCAGCCGCTCCTCGATCGCCGAAAGATCACCGAACTTTGCCACAGCACAATCAAAGCATTGTTCCGCCTCGAAGTGGCACTTACCGTCTCGGTATGACGAGGCGCATCCCGCACTGGATTGACGGCCGCGAGACGCCCGGTACCTCCGGCCGCTTCTCCCCCGTGTTCAACCCGGCGACCGGCGAGCAGACCGCGGAGGTCGCGCTCGCGAGCACCGACGAGGTCGGCGCGGCCGTCGCGAAGGCGAAGGTCGCGGCGCGGGAGTGGCGCCACTCGTCGCTCTCCAAGCGCAGCGCCGTGCTGTTCCGCTTCCGCGAGCTGCTGCACGACCGCTCCGACGAGCTCGCGGCGATCATCACCGCCGAGCACGGCAAGGTGCTATCGGATGCCGGCGGCGAGATCGCCCGCGGGCTGGAGAACGTGGAGTTCGCCACCGGCGCCCCGCAGCTGCTCAAGGGCGGCTTCTCCGAGCAGGCCGCGACCGGCGTCGACGTCTACAACATCCGCCAGCCGCTCGGGGTGGTCGCCGGCATCACGCCGTTCAACTTCCCGGCGATGGTGCCGCTGTGGATGTGCGCGACGGCGATCGCCTGCGGCAACGCGTTCGTGCTCAAGCCGAGCGAGAAGGATCCGTCGGCGTCGCTGTTCCTCGCCGAGCTGTGGAAGGAAGCGGGCCTGCCCGACGGCGTGTTCACCGTGCTGCAGGGCGACAAGGAGGCCGTCGACGCGCTGCTCACGCACCCGGACGTCGCCGCGGTCAGCTTCGTCGGCTCCACGCCGATCGCCCGCTACATCTATGAGACCGGCACCGCCAACGGCAAGCGCGTGCAGGCGCTCGGCGGGGCGAAGAACCACGCGCTCGTGCTGCCCGACGCCGACGTCGAGATGGCCGCCGACGCGGTCGTCTCCGCCGCGTACGGGGCCGCCGGCGAGCGGTGCATGGCGCTCTCGGTGACCGTCGCCGTCGGCGACGTCGCCCAGCCGCTCGTCGACGCCATCGCGGCCCGCCTGCCGAAGCTCGTGATCGGCGACGGCACGACACCTGGCACCGACATGGGCCCGCTGATCACCCGCGAGCACCGCGACAAGGTCGCCGGCTACATCGGCGCCGGTGAGCAGGCCGGCGCGACGCTCGTCGTGGACGGGCGCGAGGCCGACGTCCCGGCCGACGGGTTCTTCCTCGGCACCACGCTGATCGACAACGTCACGCCCGAGATGACGGTGTACACCGACGAGATCTTCGGCCCGGTGCTCTCCGTGGTGCGCGTCGACACGTACGAGGAGGGCCTGGAGCTGATCAACGCGAACCCGTTCGCGAACGGCACCGCGATCTTCACGCGCGACGGCGGCGCGGCCCGGCAGTTCCAGTTCGACGTCGAGGTCGGCATGGTCGGCATCAACGTGCCGATCCCGGTGCCGGTCGCCTACTACTCGTTCGGCGGGTGGAAGGCCTCCCTCTTCGGCGACACGCACATGTACGGACCGGAGGGCATCTCCTTCTACACGCGCGGCAAGGTCGTGACCTCGCGCTGGCCCGACCCGGCGACGTCGAGCGTCGACCTGGGCTTCCCGCGGACCCGTTGATGACCGCCCTCAGCGAACGGCTCGTGAGCGACACCCGCCGCTCCGACACCCGCCGCGACGACCGCGCCCACGTCTTCCACTCCTGGTCGGCGCAGGCGCTGATCGACCCGATGCCGATCGAGCGGGCCGCCGGCTCCTACTTCTGGGACGACACCGGCAAGCGCTACCTGGACTTCTCCTCGCAGCTGGTGAACGTCAACATCGGCTACCAGCACCCGCGGCTGGTCGCGGCCATCGAGGAGCAGGCCGCGAAGCTGTGCACGGTCGCGCCGGGGTTCGCGAACGACGCCCGCTCCGAGGCGGCCCGGATGATCGCCGAGGTCGCCCCCGGCGACCTGGACATGGTGTTCTTCACCAACGGCGGCGCCGAGGCCAACGAGAACGCCGTGCGGATGGCCCGGCTGCACACCGGACGGCACAAGGTGATGTCCGCCTACCGCAGCTACCACGGGGCGACTGCGGGCGCGATCGCACTGACCGGCGACCCGCGGCGCTGGGCGTCCGAGCCGGGCACGACGGGCGTCGTGCGCTACTGGGGGCCGTACGCCTACCGCTCGGCGTTCCACGCGGCCGATGAGCGTGAGGAGGGCGAGCGGGCGCTCGCGCACCTGCGCGACACGCTCATGGTCGAGGGCGCGCACACCGTCGCCGCGATCATCCTGGAGACGGTCGTCGGCACCAACGGCGTGCTCGTCCCGCCGGACGGGTACCTCGCGGGTGTGCGCGCGCTGTGCGACGAGTTCGGCATCGTGCTCATCGCCGACGAGGTGATGTCCGGGTTCGGTCGGTGCGGCGAGTGGTTCGCGGTCGACCACTGGGGGGTGGTGCCCGACCTGATCACGTTCGCGAAGGGCGTCAACTCCGGGTACGTGCCGCTGGGCGGCGTGGTGATCTCCCGCCGCATCGCCGACACGTTCGCCGAACGCCCCTACCCCGGCGGGCTGACGTACTCCGGGCACCCGCTCGCGTGCGCGACGGCGGTCGCGTCGATGCAGGTCTTCCGCGACGAAGGCGTGCTGGAGCACGCCCGTCGCCTCGGCGAGGACGTGATCGGGCCCGAGCTGCGCGCCCTCGCGCAACGGCACCCGTCGGTCGGTGAGGTGCGTGGGCTCGGCGTGATGTGGGCGCTGGAGCTGGTGCGCGACCGCGCCACCCGCGAGCCACTGGTGCCGTTCAACGCGTCGGGTGCGGCGGCCGAGCCGATGGCCCGATTCGGCGCCGCGTGCAAGGAGCGCGGCCTGTGGCCGTTCCTGCACTTCAACCGCACCCACGTGGTGCCGCCCTGCACGACGAGCGCCGACGAGATCCGCGAAGGTGTGGCCGTGCTCGACGCCGCGCTGGACGTCGCCGACGGCTACTACACCGGCTGAGGGAGCTCGCATGACGACGAAGGTCGCAGCTCAGGGCACAACACCGGGGCGGGTCGCGTTCGCGAGCTTCGTCGGCACGACGGTCGAGTGGTACGACTACTTCATCTTCGGCACGGCCAGCCTTCTGGTGCTGAACACGCAGTTCTTCCCGAACCTCGACCCGACGGCCGCGACGCTCGCGGCGCTGGCGACGTTCTCGGTCGCCTTCATCGCGCGCCCGCTCGGCAGCATCGTGTTCGGACACTTCGGCGACCGGGTCGGGCGCAAGACGATGCTCGTCTACTCGCTGCTGGGCATGGGGGCCGCGACCGTGCTCGTCGGGTGCGTGCCGAACTTCGCCACGATCGGCGTCGCCGCACCGGCGATCCTCGTCCTGCTGCGGTTCCTGCAGGGCTTCGCCGTCGGCGGCGAGTGGGGCGGCGCGGCGCTGATGGCGCTGGAGCACGCTCCGTCCCGGCGCAGGGCGTTCTTCGCCAGCTGGTCGCAGGCGGGTGTGCCGGCCGGGATCGTGCTGGCCAGCGGGGCGTTCTACCTGGTCCAGCTGATGCCGGACGAGCAGTTCCAGAGCTGGGGTTGGCGGCTGCCGTTCTTCGCCTCCGCCGCGCTGATCGGGATCGGCATGTACATCCGGCTGCGGATCACCGAGTCGCCGGAGTTCGAGGCCGCGCGCGCCCTTGACGCGACAGAGCCGGCCGAGACCCGCGTGCCGATCCTCGACGTGCTCCGCTCGCACCTCGGCCCGGTGTTCATCGGCGCGCTGTCGATCGCGGGCGGCAACACCGTCTTCTACCTCGCGACCGTCTACTGGCTCACCCACGGCCCCCGTGACCTCGGGTTCGACCGCGGCACCATCCTGCTCATGACGATGCTGGCGGCGGCGATCGACGTCGTCGCCATGCCGTTGATCGCGGTGCTCGCCGACCGCATCGGGCGCCGGACGCTCCTGCAGCTGGGCGCGGTGATCGGGATCGTGATCGGGGTGCCGATGTTCGCGCTGTTCCAGACCGGGACGGCGTGGGGGATCTTCCTGGCCGCCGTGCTCGCGCTGCCCATCGGGCACGCCTTCTCCAGTGCGGTGATCACCAGCTTCATCCCCGGGCTGTTCGAGACGCGGGTGCGCTACACGGGCGCCGGGTTGTCCTACCAGCTCAGCGGCATCATCGCGTCCGCGCCGGCGCCGTTCGTCGCGACGTACGTCTACGCGCAGACCGGCAGCAGCCTCGCCGTCGGCGCGTACCTCTCGGTGGTGTCGGTGATCGCACTGATCGCGATCTCGTTGGGGCCGCGGACGCCGCTCGACCGGGAGGTCGCCGGGTGACCTCGGCCCGGATGGGCCACAGTGTGCACGCGCACCCCGCGGCAGCCGGCGGGAGCGCGGACGGCACGGGCTGAGCTCGATCGGGGGGCACGGATGAGGCCAGGAACGACTCCGGGATTCGCGCCGGGCATGCCGGCGGCGCCGCCCATGCACCGACCGAATCCGGTGTTGGCGGCTTTGCCAGCTTCGCCGCGACGACCGTCGTGTGGTTCGACTTCTACCTCTACGGCACGGCCGCCGCGCTCGTGTTCGCCCAGCTGTTCTTCCCGGCGACGTCATCGTCGGCGAGCAGCTTGGCCTCGATCGCCGCGCTCTCGGTGACGCTCGTCGCCCGCCCGCTGGGCAGCATCGTCTTCGGCGTTGCCGGTGATCTCGGCGGACGCAAGCTGATGCTGGTCAGCGCGCTGTTGACCATGACACTGGCCACCGTCCTCATCGGCGCACTACCGGGGCACGGGACACTCGGCGAGACGGCCACGATCCTGCTGATCACACTGCGGTTCCTGCAGGGCTTCGCCATCGGCGGCATGTGGGCAGGGGCGGCGACGCTGGCGCTCGAGCACGCCCCACCGCGCTGGAGGGCGTTCTGCGCGAGCTGGGCGCATGCCGGCGCCCCGGCCGCGTCGGTGCTCGCGTCGCTCACCTTCCTCCCCCTGGCGACGGCCCTGCCCGATGAGGAGTTGCTGGGCTGGGGATGGCGGGTCCCCTTCCTCGCCTCCGGCGGGATGGCGCTCGTCGCGCTCGTGGTGCTGCTGCTGGTCAAGGAGCCGCCCACGACGGTCGTGGCGCGGCGGACCCGGCCGGCGCGGCGGAGCGCACCGATCATCGAGGTGCTCACCCGCTACTTCCCACGTGTGCTCGTCGGCACGCTCGCGGTCGCTGCCGGCGGCACGCTGCTGTTCGTGGGCAATACCTTCCTGTTCGTCTCCGGGTCGGGCGATCGCGAGGGCACGCTGGCCGCGACGATGCTGGCCAGCGGACTCACGGTGCTCACCATCCCGCTGGTGGCGCTGCTGGCCGATCTTGTCGGACACCGGTTGATGATGCAGATCGGTGCGGGCGTGACCGCGCTGGTGGCGGTGCCGATCCTCCTGCTCGCGCAGCTCGGGACACCCGTGGGAACGTTGCTCGCCGCTCTCCTCGCGCTCCCGATCGGCTACGCGTTCGCGTCGGCCGCGCTCGCGAGCTGGCTCCCCGGCCTCTTCGAGACCGGCGTCCGGGCCACCGGCGCAGGGATGACCTTCCAGCTCGGCGCCTGCATCACCTTCCCGCTGCCGTACCTGGCGACGAGCATCCTCTCGGCCACGGGGAGCGGCCTCCTCGTGGGTGCCTTGATCGCCGTCATCGCAGTGCTCTCGCTGGTCGCGGTGTCGCTGCTGCCCCGGAGTCCGATGGAGATGGAGGCACGTCTCAGATGAGGATCTTCACCGGCCCGCGGGTGCTGCCGCTCGACGGCACCTCGCCGGAAGCGCTGGCCGTCGACGGGGAGTGGATCACCGCCACCGGTTCGCGCGCCGAGCTGCGCGAGCGGTTCCCCGAGGCGGAGTGGGTCGACCTGGACGGCGCGCTGCTCGTCCCCGGGTTCAACGACGCGCACTGCCACACGTCGCAGGCGGCGCTCGCACGAGTCCGGGTCGACGTCGCCGGCGCCGGATCGCGGGAGGACGTGCGCGCGGCGCTGGCCGAGCGGGCAGCCGCCACGCCGGCCGGTGAGTGGGTGGTCGGGCAGGGCATCAACGAGGCGAAGGTGCCCGGCGTCGACCGCGACCTGCTCGACGCGGCGTCGCGCGAGCACCCGATCGTCGTCGTCCAGTACACGTTCCACCGAGCCGTCGCGAACAGCAGGGCGCTGGAGCTGCTCGGCTACCGCGACACCACCGACGCGCCGCCCGGCGGCGAGCTGCCGGCCGGGCCCGACGGGCGCCTGACGGGGTGGCTGATCGAGCGGGCCTGGCTGGACCCGTGGCTACCCGGCACGCAGCAGGCGTCCATCGCGCCGGGCGGGGAGGCGTCGGCCCAGGTAGCGGCGCTGCGAGCGGTGAACGACGAGCTGCACCAGGTGGGCATCACGTCCTACTGCGACGCGATCGTGACGCCGCTGGAGCAGCAGATGTACGCCGCCGCGCACGCCGACGGGATGCTCACACCACGAGTCAGCATGCTGCTCTGGCACACGTACTTCGACGCCGCAGCATGGCCTGCGACGCAGCCCGACCCAACCCGCCTGCAGCTGGCCGGGGTCAAGCTGATGCTCGACGGTGCGTTCTCCGGCGGCACCTGCCTGTGCCGTCACCCGTACGGCGGCGGGCAGACCGGGCTGCAGGTGCTCGGCGACGACGACTTCGTCGCGACCGTCCGGGCCGCCGACGCCGCGGGCGCCCGCGTGGCCGTGCACGCCAACGGCGACCTCGCCATCGCGAAGGTCATGGACGTCTACGAGTCGCTGCCCGCGCGGCCCGGGCGGCCAAACCACCGGATCGAGCACTGCAGCATCGTCGACGACACGCTGGTCGCGCGGATCGCAGCCGCCGGGGTGACGCCGGTGCCGTTCGGGCCGTTCATCGCGCTGTTCGGGGAGAAGGTCACCGACCTCTACGGGCCGGAGCGGATCGCCATGGCGTGCGCGCACCGCTCGTTCCTCGACGCGGGTGTGCCGGTCGGCGGCTCGTCCGACTTCCCGATCGTGCCGATCAACCCGCTGCTCGCCGTGCAGAGCCTCGTGACGCGAACGACGGCAGCGGGGCTGGTCGTCGGCGCGGGCCAGCGGCTCGACATCATCGACGCCCTGCGCGTCTACACGTCGGGCTCGGCGCACGCGACCGGCGAGGCCGCGATCAAGGGCACGCTGGCGGCGGGCAAGCTCGCCGACTTCACCGTCCTCGACGCGGACATCACCGACACCACCGCCGTCGACCCGGGCGACATCGCCGCCGTCGGCGTCCGCTCCACCTGGGTCGGCGGCCACCAGGTCTGGGCAGCCTGAACCTCCCCACCGTTTTGCCTACCTACATACGCAAAACGGCGTGCAGGTTGGCAAAACGGTGGGCACCTCGGCCGGACTTCCCCACCGTTTTGGGTGGATGCGCGCGCTGTGGGCGCGCAGGTGCACAAAACGGTGGGGAAGTTCGGGTCAGGTTGGGGTGTCCGAGGCGCGCAGGACGCGCAGGGCGTTGCGGCCCGCGAGCTTCGCGCAGTCGTCCTCGCTCCAGCCGCGCTCCAGCAGCGCGGTGAACAGCGCCGGGTAGCGCGAGACGTCCTCCAGGCCCACGGGAAGGGCGTCGACGCCGTCGTAGTCGCCGCCGATGCCGATGTGGTCGATCCCCGCGACCTCACGCGCGTGCTCGACGTGCGCGACGACGTCGTCGAGCGTCGCCGTCGGCCGCGGCGGGCCGTCCCAGTTCGCGAGGAACTCCGGGCGGGACGGGTGGTCGCGCGGGTCCCGGCCCGCGGCCAGCATCGCGTCCTTCAACCCCAGCTCCCACTGCGCGACCGCGGACGAGACGAACGACGGCACGAACGTCACCATGCACACCCCGCCGTTCGCGGGGAGCGACTCGAGCACGTCGTCGGGGACGTTGCGCGGGTGGTCGGTCACCGCGCGGCACGAGGAGTGCGTGAACATCACCGGTGACGTGCTGGTGGCGATCGCGTCGCGCATCGTCGTCGGGGCGACGTGCGAGAGGTCGACGAGCATCCCGATGCGGTTCATCTCGCGCACGACCTCGTGGCCGAAGTCGGTCAGCCCGCCGTGCACGGCCTCGTCGGTCGCGGAGTCGGCCCAGTCGGTGTTGTCGTTGTGCGTGAGCGTCATGTACCGGACGCCCAGCCTGCGCAGCGAGCGCAGCGTGCCGAGGGAGTTGCCGATGCAGTGCCCGCCCTCGGCGCCCAGCAGCGATGCCACCCGGCCCTGTGCGAACGCCGACTCCGCGGCGTCGGCCGTCAGCGCCAGCCCCAGGTCGTCGGGATAGCGCTCGGTCATCAGGTGCACCAGCTCGACCTGCTCGAACACCGCCGTGACCGCGCCCGCGGTGTCGAGCGAGCTGGGCACGTACACCGACCAGAACTGCGCCCCGACCTGGCCCTTCCGCAACCGGGGGATGTCGGTGTGCAGGTCGGGGGCGCCCGCGGTCAGGTCGGCACTCGCCAACGCGCTCGTCGGGTCGGGGCCTGCGAGGTTGCGCAGTGCCCACGGGAGGTCGTTGTGGCCATCGACGAGCGGGACGGCCGCGAGCACGGCCTCCGCCCTTTCCGCCGCGGTGAGGTGATCCATCCCTGCATCCTCGCCCCAATCGGCCGCCCGTGGCACCGTAGTGAGGTGGCGCAGCAGCAACGTGACCGAGATCCCGCAGGTCGAGCGCGCAACTCCCGTCCACGGGATGCGGCGGGGCGCCCGCTCCCCCGCGGCGCGGCCGGCGTCGAGCGGGTGCCCGAGGACCTCGTGCTCCCCGCCGACGAGGCGGTCACCGAGGCCCAGCGCCTGCTCGACGCTGGTCTCCCGTTCCAGGCCCACGAGGTGCTCGAAGGCGCGTGGAAGGCCGCACCCGAGGTGGAACGGGCGTGCTGGCGCGCGATGGCGCAGCTGGCCGTCGGGCTCACGCACGCCCAGCGCGGCAACGCCCGCGGCGCCGTCGCGCTGCTGGATCGTGCCGCCGACGGGCTGCGCCGCTGGGCGGGCACCTATCCGGCAGGAGTGGACGGCCTCGGGCTGGCCGCCACGGCCGACCGGCTGGCCCGCGAGTTCGAGAGCACGGGCATCGCCGCGCTCCCGGACGAGCCGGTGCACCTGCGCGGCTAGGAGCGCCCTGAACGACTGGGACCTACTGCGCGACGCCCAGGCGGCGCCCTCGCGGCGTTGCGCGAATACGTCGATACAACAGCGGTATCGCCGTATCCGCGCGCCTTGCGAGGACACCACCTGGACACCGCTCGCTACGGCCCCAGTCGTTCAGGACCCTCCTCGGCGTCGACAACGACGTAATGGCTCTTGTGAGCGCCTAACAACCAGAACGTCGTTGTCGACGGTCACAGGTCGCGGAAGGTTTCGATGCGCGCGCCTAGCTGGTTGAGCCGCTCCGCCAGCTGCTCGTACCCGCGGTTGATCACGTAGACGTTGCGCAGCACCGACGTGCCCTTCGCCGCGAGCATCGCCAGCAGCACCACCACGGCGGGGCGCAGCGCGGGTGGGCAGATCACCTCGGCGCCGGACCAGCGCGTCGGGCCCTGCACGAGCACGCGGTGCGGGTCGAGCAGCGCGACGTCGGCGCCGAGCTTCGTCAGCTCCGTGAGGTAGAGGGCGCGGTTCTCGTAGACCCAGTCGTGGATCAGCGTCGAGCCCGACGCGGTGGCCCCGATCAGCGCGAAGAACGGCAGGTTGTCGATGTTGAGGCCGGGGAACGGCATCGGGTGCACCTTGTCCCGCGGGGCCCGCAGCACGCTGGGCCGCACCGTCAGGTCGACGAGGCGGGTGCGCCCGTTGACGGCCGGGTACTCCGGGCCGCGGTCGTGGTCGAGCCCCATCTCCTCCAGCAGCGCCAGCTCGATCTCCAGGAACTCCACCGGCACCCGCTGGATCGTCACCTCGGAGTTCGTCACGATCGCCGCGGTGAGCAGGCTCATCGCCTCGATCGGATCCTCCGACGGCGCGTAGTCGACGTTGCCGTGCAGGTCGGGGACGCCGTGCACGGTCAGGGTGGTCGTGCCGATCCCGTCGATGCGCACGCCCAGCTTCTCCAGGAAGAAGCACAGGTCCTGCACCATGTAGTTCGGACTGGCGTTGCGGATCACCGTGGCGCCGTCGCAGCGGGCGGCGGCCAGCAGCGCGTTCTCGGTGACGGTGTCGCCGCGCTCGGTCAGGACGATCGGCCGTGTCGGGCGCACCGAACGGTCGACGACCGCGTGGTAGCGCCCGTCGGTCGCCTTCACCTCGAGCCCGAACGGGCGCAGCGCCGTCATGTGCGGCTCGACGGTGCGCGTGCCCAGCGCGCAGCCGCCCGCGTACGGCAGCTCGAACGTCTCCTGTGAGTGCAAGAGCGGCCCGAGGAACATGATGATGCTGCGGGTGCGGCGCGCGGCGTCGATGTCCATCGACGCGAGGTCGAGCTTGGCCGGCGTGACGATCTCCAGGTCGTTGTCGGCGTTCAGCCATCGGGCGCGCACCCCGACACTGGTGAGCACCTCGAGGATCCGGTTGACCTCCTCGATGCGCGCGACCTTGCGCAGCACCGTCGTCCCGGTGGTGAGCAGCGAGGCGCACAGCAGCGCGACTCCGGCGTTCTTGCTGGTCTTGACGCTGACGCTGCCGGAGAGGCGGCTGCCGCCGACCACCCGCAGGTGCATCGGTCCCGAGTGGCCGAGCGAGACGATCTCGGAGTCGAGCGCGGCGCCGATCCGCGTGAGCATCTCCATGCTGAGGTTCTGGTTGCCCTGCTCGATCCGGTTGATCGCGCTCTGGCTCGTCCCGACGGCGTCCGCGAGCTGGGCCTGCGTCCAGCGGTGGTGCTTGCGCGCGTCGCGGACGAGGCCGCCGATGCGGCGCAGCGACTCGGTGAGCTGTTCGGCGTTCTCAACCATGGGACGGCACGATATCTCATATGTGACGTTGAGCAATCCAGCGGGGCTCGCGGGCAATCCGCTCGACGGCCCCTCCACGAGCCGAGAACATGAGCCATGGCCAGCGTTCCCTCCCTCACCGACGGCGTCGTCACCCTGCGCGCCCACCGGCCCGACGACGTCGACGACATGTTCGTGATGGGCTCCGACGCGGAGACGATCCGGTGGACGACCGTCCCCGTGCCGTTCCACCGCGACGACGCCCTGAAGTGGGTGACCGAGATCGCCCCCGCCGCGTGGCGCGACGGCACCGCGTACATGTGGGCGGTCGAGGCCGAGTCGGGCGGACGCCCGCGATTCGCCGGCAACGTCGACGTCCGGCTGGGCCCGCCGCCGGACATCGGCTACGCGATGGCGCCGTGGGCCCGCGGGCGCGGGCCGATGACCAGGGCGGTCAAGCTCGCCACCACGTGGGCGTTCGAGCAGGGTGTGCCGATCGTGCACTGGTCGACGCACGACGGGAACCTCGCGTCATGGCGGGTGGCGCACGCGTGCGGCTTCACCTTCCACGGCTCGCGCCCGCTCTCCGAACCGCAGCGCGGTGAGCTGCGCGACAGCTGGTACGCGTCGCTGCGCCCCGGCGACCCGCAGGAGCCGCGCACGACGTGGCGGCGCCCGCCGGTGCTCAAGGGCAAACGCGTGGTGCTGCGCGAGCAGACGCTCGCCGACATCCCGCGGATCGTCGAGGCGTGCTCCGACCCGCGCACCCGCCACTGGCTCACCGCGCTCCCCTCTCCCTACACGACGACCTCGGCGCGCGACTTCGTCATCGGCTGCCGGCTCGACGAGTCGCTCGGCAAGCGCGTCTCGTGGGCCGTCGCCGACCCCGACGACGACCGGCAGCTCGCCAACATCGCCGTGTTCAACCTCGACGCCCCGTTCTCACAGGGGTCGGGTGAGGTCGGCTACTGGGCGCACCCGGACGCGCGCGGTCGTGGCGTCATCGGCGAGGCCGTCGAGCTGGTGCTCGCGCACGCCTTCACGCCCGTCGCTGAGGGCGGTCTCGGGCTGCGGCGGCTGCAGCTGGGTGCGTCGTGGGGGAACACGGCCAGCCGGCACGTCGCCGAGCGCGCCGGCTTCACCCTCACCGGCCGGACCCGTCAGGAGGGCCCGGTCGGCGCGGGTGAGCTCGACGACGGAGCCTGGTACGACCTGCTCGCCGAGGAGTGGAAGGCCCGCTGACGGACGTGATCGGGCTGCCTACTTGCCGCCTTCGGTCAGCGTCACCTGCTTCGGCTGGTAGCCGCTGCCGACGACGTCGACGTTCTGCGTCTTGAGCAGCTCCAGCGCACGCTGGACGTAGGTGTTGTCGCGGGCCTGCGCGTCGGGCTCCTTGGTGAGCACGGTCTGGCCGTCGGCGTTCACCGCGGTGCGCGCGATCTGCACGGTTCGCGTCCACGCCGCGTCGTCGATCACGCCCGCGCCGGCCGGGGCCGGCCAGATCAGCTTGTTGACCTCGTTGACCTGCCACAGCTGGTGGCTCGAACCGAGCGTCGAGCCGGCCTTGACGACGATGTCGCGGCACGACTCCGGGTTGTCGCGGCAGTACGCCCAGCCCTTGAGCGAAGCGGCGATGAACTTCGTCGTCGTCTCCTGGTAGGCGGGGTCGGAGAGGCGCTCGGTGTTGGCCCAGATCGCGTCCTGGAGCATGGCGGTGCCTTGGGCGTTCCAGTCGATGATCGTGAAGTCGGACGGCTGGTACAGCTTGCCCGTGGCCGGGTTCGGCGCCTCCAGCACCTGCGCGTACTCGTTGTAGGACATCGCCTGCGCCGCGTCGATCTCACCGGAGAGCAGCGCCTGCATGTCGAACTGCTGCTGCACGAGCGTCACGTCGCTCGCCGGCTTCAGCCCGGCCGACGTCATGCCGGCGAACAGCTCGAACTCGTTGCCGAAGCCCCAGTTGCCGACCTTCTTGCCGGCGAGGTCGGCGGCCTTGCTGATGCCCTTGTTCGCGAACGACACCTGGTAGGTGCCCGAGCGCTGGAACACCTGCGCAACATCGGTGATCCCCGCGCCCTGCTCTCGCGAGGCGAGCGCCTTCGGCACCCACGCGATGGCGTAGTCGGCCTGCCCTTGCGCCAGCACCGTCTGCGGGACGATGTCGACGCCACCCTCCTTGATCTCCACGTCGAGCCCCTGCTCGCGGTAGAAACCCTGGTCGCGCGCGGCGAAGTAGCCAGCGAACTGGCCCTGGGTGAACCACTGCAGCTGCAGCACCACCTTCTGCGACCCGCCGGCACCGGACGAGCTGTCCGTGCCGGGCGCCGTCGTGGAGCAGGCCACCGTCGCGAGTGCGACCGCCAATACGCACAGCAACCGTCGTTTCACGGGGTCCTCCGGAGGGTCCGTCGGGTCACGAGGCGCTCGGCGAGCAGCCCCGCGAAGTGGAACAGCAGCCCCAGCACGATCGAGGCGGCGACGAAGGCCCACGCACGCGCGTAGGCGGTGTTGGCGGCGGCCGAGGAGATCCGGCTGCCCAACCCGTTCTGCAAGCCGCCGAAGTACTCGGCGACGACCGCGGCGATCACGGCGGCGGGCGCGGCCAGCCGCAGGCCCGTCATGATGTGCGGGATCGCGCCGGGCAGCCGGACGAACCGGGCGTGCTGCCACGGCGTCGCCGCCAGCGCCGTCATGAGCTCGGCGTGCACGGGCTGCACCTGCCGCAGCCCGCGTGCGGTCGCGATGAACACCGGAACGATCACCACCAGCATAACGACGAGCCGGCGCGGGATCTCCGTCGTCGAACCGAACATCGTGGTGAACACCGGCGCCAGCGCGACGATCGGCACGGCGCTCGCGGCCGCGACGACGGGCGTCGTCAGGTCGCTGAGCAGCCGCGAGCTCGCCGCGAGCAGCGCGAGCACCACCCCGAGCACGAACCCCGCGACCAGCCCGACCAGCGCGTTCAGCCCGGTGGCCCACGAGGTCGAGAGCAGCACGGCGGGCTGGGCGACGATTTGCGCGCCGATCGCGCTGGGCGTCGGCAGGATGAACGCCGGCACCCCCGCCACGCGCACCACGACCTCCCACAGCGCCAGCGCCCCGACGCCGAACACCACGGGCGGCAACCACCCGAACTTGCCCACCGTTTTGCCAACCTGCACGCCCGAATCGCCGTGCAGGTTGGCAAAACGGTGGGGAACTTTGGACGTGGTCATGCTTCGTGCCCCTTGCGCAGCGCCTCGCGGACGGCGGTGATCGCGGCGAAGAACGCGCTCGACTCGCGGACGTCCTCGACGTCGTCGGGGTCGAGCTCGGCGGCCTTGCCGACGGCGGGTCGGCGGCCGGTGACGATCTCGGTGATCCGGCCGGGCCGCGGCGACATGACGACCACCCGGTCGGAGAGCACGACCGCCTCCGGGATCGAGTGGGTCACGAAGAGCACCGCCGCGCCGGTCTCGCCGGCGATGCGCAGCAGCTCGGCCTGCATCCGCTCGCGGGTCATCTCGTCCAGGGCGCCGAACGGCTCGTCCATCAGCAGCAGCCGCGGGCTCGGCGCGAGCGCACGGGCGATCGCAACGCGCTGCTGCATCCCGCCGGAGAGCTGGCTGGGCCGCGATCCGGCGAAGTCGGCGAGCCCGACCAGCTCCAGCAGCTCCGCCGCGCGGGCCTGCCGCTGCGGCTTCGCCATCCCGTGCACGTGCAGCGGCAGCTCGACGTTCTCCGCGACCGTGCGCCATTCCAGGAGCCCGGCCTGCTGGAACGCGATGCCGTACTCCTGGTCGACGCGGGCCTGCCGCGGCGGCTTCCCGCCGACCGTCACCGTGCCGGCCGACGGCTGCTCCAGGTCGGCCACCACTCGCAGCAGCGTCGACTTGCCGCAGCCCGACGGCCCGATCAGCGAGACGAACTCGCCGCCGCCGATCGTCAGCTCGATCCCGGAGAGCGCGTTGACCTCCCCGAAGTCCTTGTCGACGCCCACCAGCTCGACAGCAGAAGTGCCCTTCACCGCACGCTCCCCCGGTACCGCCGCAGTCCCACGTCGAGCAGCCCGACCACCGCCGCGACGACCAAGCCGAGCACGACCGCGCCGAGGATCGCCGCGTACGTGCGCGACGGGTCGGCCGTCGCGGACTGCGCGTACTCGATGATCAACCGGCCGATGCCGCCGCGGGTGCCGGTCGAGATCTCCGCGACGATCGCGCCGACCACGGCCGCCGCCGCTGCCAGCCGCACCGCGGGCACCACGTACGGCACCGAGGCCGGCATCCGCAGCCGCAGCAGCGTCGTCCACCAGCCGGCGGCCATCGCCCTGAACAGCTCCAGATCGGCCCGGGCCGGCGAGCCGAGCCCGCGCAGCACGCCCACCGCGATCGGGAAGAACGCCAGGTAGGACGAGATCACCATGACGCTCGCCCACGGCTGCCACGACCATCCGAAGATCGCGATCTTGCCGCCCCACCCGGCGACGAGCGGGGCGATCGCGATCAGCGGCACCGTCTGCGAGGCCACGACGTACGGCAGCGTCGCCCGCTCCACCAGCGCGAACCGCTGCATCACCAGTGCCAGCAGCGCGCCGAGCACCCCGCCGAGCGCGAGCCCGCCCACCGCGAGCACCAGCGTGAACGCCGCGCCGGCGAGCACCGCGAGCCACACGGGGCGGGCGACGGCGGCGCCGGCGACCTCCGGCTCGGCGAGGCGCGCGAGCACGGTCCACACGTGCGGCATCGCGGCGTCGTCGGTGCGGGGCAGCAACCGGATGTCACCGACGGTGACGCCGGCGGCGGGCAGCACCAGCTTGGTGATCTCCCACAGCGCGCCGAGCAGCACGAACGCGGCAACGGCCGTGACCACGGTGCGCGTTCGGTTCCTCATCGGGATGCGGGCTCCTGATCTCGGGTCGGGAACGTGAGTCTGCGAGAAGTCGATGACGCTAGCGTCACGAACGCGTTCCCAGAAGGGCCTCGTTCACCCAGCGCTTGCCGTTATCGGGGCATGCGGCGCCACAACGCCCTCGGCGCGTGCCGCAGCACCGCGAAGATCGGCTGCAGCAGCGCCGGCACCCACACCTCACCGCGGCCCGCGCGCAACGCGGCGACGGTGGCGTCGGCGACCTGGTCGGGAGTGGAGGAGAACGGCGCCGGCTGCATCCCGTCGGTCATCCTGCCGATCACAAAACCGGGCCGGACCAGCAACAACCGCACTCCGCTGCCGTGCAGCGCATCGGCGAGCCCGCTCGCGAACCCGTCGAGCCCCGCCTTCGCCGAGCCGTAGACGTAGTTGGCGCGCCGCACCCGCGCACCCGCCACCGACGAGTAGACGACGAGCTTGCCGCCGCCCTGGGTGCGCATCCGGTTCGCGAGGTGGGTGAGGATCGAGACGTGCGCCACGTAGTCGGTGTGCACGATCGCCACCGCATGATCGGGATCGCGCTCCGCGCGCGCCTGCTCGCCGAGGATCCCGAACGCGACCACCACGACGTCGAGCCGTCCGTGCCGGCCGATGAGGTCGTCGAGCAGGGGGGCGTGTGCCGCGAGGTCGTCGGCGTCGAACTCCACCCGCTCGACGCCGGCCGCGCCCGCGTCGCGCAGCACCTTCTCCTCATCGTCGAGCTCGGCGCTGCGCCGCGCGGCCAGCACCACCGTCGCGCCCTCGGCGAGGCGGCGCGCCACCGCCACGCCGATCTCGCTGCGTCCACCCAGCACCAGCACCGTCCGCGTCACCCGCGCAGCCTGGCACAGCACTGACGGTGCTCTAGGAGCCCGTGCCGGCACGGCCCCCGACAGCCCGTGCCGGCACGGTCTCCCCCGGCCGGGTTACACCGGCACGTCCTTGCGCAGCCGCATCGCCGACACGACGAGGACCGCGGCCGACAGCAGCAGGAGGATGGTCGACTCGATCGCCTGGAACGCCCAGTAGCGGTCGTCGGGCTGGAAGGTCACCTGCTCCTCGGTGATGCCGATCTGGGCGAGGCAGGTCCGGCTGTCGTGCGTTTCGTAGCAGCCCCTGAGCGTTCGGAACGCCTCCTCCAGACCGATCTCCGCACCCGATCCGTCGACGTACGAGGTGTTCAGCTGCAGGCCGCCGACGACCTCGACCCCGCCGATCGGCCCACGCACCACCATCGGCGGGAGGTAATCAACCCTGAGGTAGCCGGCGAGCACGATCATCACCGCCGCGTAGCCGACGACGGTGATCACAACCGCGGCCAGCGCGCTGCGGGTCAGCAGGCCGGCAGCAGCGGCCAGAGCAAACGCGAAGAGGGTGTAGGCGAGCGGCACGATCCCGGAGACCCCGAACTTCGCGGGCGACAGCACGGATTCGCCCGCGTCGACGTCCAGTGGAGCGAATGCCCAGCTCGCCACCGCGCTCAGCACCGCGGCGGCGATGAGCACGACGCCGCAACCGATCAGCACACCGGACGTCCACCAGCGCCGCCGGCTCACGCCGTGCGTCAGCACGAAGAGGTGCGTCTGCTGCTCGACATCGCGGCTGAACAGGCCCGCGCCGGTCAGGAGGCCGAGCAGCAACGGCGTGATCAGCAGGAACGAATGGCCGAACCCCCAGAACGGCCCGAAGCGCGTCATGCCGAGCGCGATGAAGTCGTCGGTCGGCTCGGGCGCGGCGAGGTACGCCTGCCGCCCCGACGTGAGCACGACGACCCACACCAGCACCACCGCGACGACGAGCAGGAAGGCGACCCGCTGCCGCCGCCAGACGAGCCAGGTCATGCCGCACCCCCGTCGTTCGCGTCCTGCAGATATGCCATGACCAGGTCCTCCAACCCGGGCCGAGCGCTCGCGAGACCCGAGGTGGACTTGGCGGGCGGGCTCGGCAGCGCGGCGGCGCGCACGAGCGCCGTCGTCTGCCGGCCGGCGGTCGACGCGAGCACGACGGCCTCGGCGGGGATCCCCGCTCCGCCGGCCGGCCCGGTGAGCAGCCGGTGCTGGTCGAGCAGCGCGTCGACGGGCCCCGCGACCCGCACCCGGCCGCCGCGGAGCAGGACGAGGTGGTCGCACGCCTCCTCGACGTCGGCGATCACGTGCGACGACATCAGCACCGTCGTGCCGGCCCCGCTCGCCTCGGCGAGCACCATGCCCATCACCTGCCGGCGCGCGAGCGGGTCGAGCTCCGCGAGCGGCTCGTCGAGCAGGAGCAGGTCGGGACGGCGGCCCAGCGCGAGCGCCACCGCAACCCGCGCCCGCTCACCCGGGGTCAGCCGCCCGACCCGCCGCTCGGTGTCGATCCCGGCCTCGTCCACCAGCCGCGAGGCATAGGCCCCGTCCCACCGCTCCGCGGCTTCGAGCCGCCCGGTGAGCCGCAGCATCTCCGCCACCCGGAACGTCCGGTAGAGCGCCTTGCTCTGCGCCAGGAAGCCCACCGAGCCCGTGACCTCGGCCGTGCCCGCCGTCGGCCGCAGCAGCCCCGCCGCGATCATCAGCAGCGTGGTCTTGCCGGCGCCGTTCGGCCCGACCAGCGCCGCCGTCCGCCCCGCGGGCAGCTCGAAGGAGCAGTCGCGCAACGCCCAGCGGGCGCCATACCGCTTCCCGAGCCGGTCGGCTCGCACGGCAACCCCCGTGCCGTCGGTCATGTGCGGTCCCCTCCGAAGGTCTTGTCGGCGATGTCGCCGAGAAGAGCGTCGACGTCCTCGCGGCCCAGGCCTGCAGAAGCGGCCCGTCGCATCCAGCTCTCCAGCTCGGCCCGCAGCTCCTGGGTCGCCGCCGAGTCGGGCAGCGCGAGGGTGCGCACGACGAACGTGCCCAGCCCCGCGCGCGCCTCGACGAGCCCGTCGCGCTCCAGCTCGCGGTACGCCTTGAGCACGGTGTTCGGGTTGATCGCGGTCCGCTCGACGACGGTCTTCGCCGTCGGGAGCTGATCGCCCACCCGCAGGGTCCCGAGCCGCAGCGCCTGTTTGGCCTGCGTGACGAGCTGCAGGTAGGTCGGCACCCCCGACCGCCGTTCGACCCTGAACTCCACGTCCATCCTCAAAGCACTAAGTAGTTAGTGGAATAGTGGATTGCATCGAGCCTCACGTCAAGCGCGTAGGTCAAGATGGGCCGGTGCAGCCGGAGGCGATCATCGGGCGGGACCGCCCGGCACGTGCGCTGCGCGACCACGTCGAGCGCACGGTGATCAGCCACGGTGGGCTCGTGCTCGTCGCGGGCGAGGCCGGCATCGGCAAGAGCACGCTCGTCGCCGACGCCGCGGCGCACGCCGCTCGTGCGGGCGCGATGGTGCTCACCGGCGCCTGCTGGGACGGGCCGGGCGCGCCGGGGCTGTGGCCGTGGGTGCAGGTGGTGCGCGCGCTGCGCCGCACAGCGCCTCCGGAAACGTGGACGGCGTGCGCCGAGGCCGCGGGCCCGCTCCTGCCCGTGGTGCTCGGGGAGCCGGGGGCGATCGCCGAGCACAACACGTTCGCGGTGTTCGACGCCGGAACGACGCTGCTGGTCACCGCGGCGCGGCAGCAGCCGGTGGTCGTCGTGATCGAGGACTTGCACTGGGCCGACCCGGCGTCGCTGCGCCTGCTGGAGTTCACGGCCCGCCACACGTGGTTCGAGCGGCTGCTCGTCATCGGCACCTACCGGGACGACGAGATGGACGCGCCCGTCGCACCAACCACCTTGACGCTGACCGGCCTCGACCCAGCAGGCGTCGCCGCGCTGATCTCCCGGACCACCGGGAGCGTCCCGCCGGACGAGCTGGTCGTCGAGATCCACCGCCGCACCGGCGGCAACCCGTTCTTCGTCGAGCAGACGGCCCGGCTCTGGCAGGGCGGCGGCGCGCTCACGGAAGTCCCGGCCGGCGTCGGCGCCGTGCTCCGGCACCGTCTCGCCCGCCTGCCCGACGCGGTCGTCGACCTGCTCGGCACAGCCGCGCTGCTCGGGCACGAGTTCGCGGCGCCGCTGCTCGCCGCGGCGGCCTGCGTGCCGGCGCCGCAGGTCGCGACGCTGCTCGGGCAGGCCGTGACGGCCCGGCTCGTCGTCCAGCTCGACGCCGACCGGTACCGGTTCGCCCACGACATCGTGCGCGAGACCCTGACCGTCCCGGACGCCGCGCAACGGCACGCCGCGGTCGTCCGCGCGATCACGACCGGCGCCGCGCAGGCCGACGACCTCAGCGCCACCGAACGTGCGCGGCACGCCTATCTCGGCGCCGCAGCGCTGCCAACAGGCGAAGCGGTCGACCACGTCCTGCTGGCCGCTCGGGACGCCGCCGCGCGGCTCGTCCCCGAGGAGGCCGCCGGGCACCGCCGCCGCGCTCTCGAACTGCTCGGCGACGATCCGCCGCGCCGGGCGGCAGTGCTGCTCGACCTCGCAGCCGAGCTCGTCCTCGCAGGTCAGGACGTCGAGGGTCGGCGGATGGTGGACGAGGCCGTCACGATCGGGCGGGCGCTGGGCGATCCCGGGCTGCTCGCCCGCATCGCGCTGGACGTCCAGTCGCTGGGCATCGAGGGACCGTGGGTCGAGGCGATCCAGGAGGCGCACCGCAGGGTCGTCGGGACGGTTGCGGCGCCCGCGGCGATGGCCGGCGCCGCCGGACCCCTCGACGGCGCAGCGCAGCAGCTGAGCGTCCGAGCGGCGCGGCGGGCGCGCGACGCCAACGACGACCCCGCGCTGGCGCACAGCCTGATGAGCCGGATCGGCGCGATCTGGGGTCTCGGCACGGCGGCGGAGCGGGTGGCGATCACCGACGAGCTGGCCGCCGTCGCCGCGCGCACCGCCGACCCCGGCCTCGAACTGGAGGCGCTCTCGTGGCGCATCGGGGCGCTCGTCGAGCTGGGCGATCCGGGTTACCTCGCCGCGCACCGGACGTTCACGGCGAAGGCCGAGCGCAGCGGGCTCGCCCGGTTCCGGCACGAGGCAGCTGGGAGCGAGGCGATGGTCGCGACGCTCACCGGCCGGTTCGACGACGCCCGCGCGGCCGTCGACACGATCGTCGACCACGGCGACCGGCCCGGCATCGGCGGTGCGGAGACCCTTCAGGTGTTGCGGTGGGCCGTCGCGCTGCTGCAAGGCAGGTTCGACGAGGTGGACGCCCTCCTGGAGGGTATGCAGGCCGCCGGGCAGCGCGGCGTCGAGCTGATGCGCGCCACGTCGGCCGTGCAGCGCGGCGACGCCGACCACGCGCGCCGCCACCTCGCGGAGGTCATCGCCTCGGGCACCGAGCACCTGCGCTGGGTGGCGCCGCTGTGGCTGCGCTTCCAGGCGCAGGCGGCCGCGCTCACCGGCGATCCGCAGCTGTGCGCGACCGCCCGCGCAGCGCTCGTGCCCTTCGCCGACCAGTGGGCGTTGACCGCGACGCTCGTCGTCGACGGGCCGGTCGGGCACTGGATCGCCGTGCTCGACGCCGCGCTGGGCCGGTGGGACGACGCCGTCGCCGGGTTCACCGCCGCGCACGGCACGGCCGAGCGGATGCGGGCGCGGCCGTGGTCGGTGCTGGCACGCCACGGGCTCGCCGGCGCGCTGCGTTCCCGAGCGGCGCCCGGCGACGTCGAACGTGCGGAGGCGTTCGACGCCACCGCGGAGCGCGACGCTGCCGGGATCGGCATGCAGATCGTCACCGCCGCGGCCGAGCGCGACACCTTCCGCCGCGACGGCTCCGTCTGGACGCTGACGTTCGCCGGGCGCACCGTCCGGCTCCCCGACGCCAAGGGGCTGCGCGACCTGCACGTCCTGCTCGGCGTGCCGGGCACGCCGGTCCCCGCGGTCCGCCTGCTCGATCCGGCCGGCGGCGCCGTGGCGATCGCCGTCGGCAGCTCCGGCGGCGACCCCGTGCTCGACGCCGCCGCCCTCGCGGCCTACCGCCGCCGGCTCACCGAGCTCGACGCCGCTCTGGACGCCGAGACACAACCCGCGCGGGCGGACGCTCTCGACCGTGAGCGGCAGGCGCTGCTGGACGAGCTGCAGGCCGCGACGGGTCTCGGCGGCCGCCCGCGCCGCCTCGGCGACAGCGCCGAACGGGCCCGGAAGGCCGTCACCAACCGGATCCGCGACGCGCTGCGCCGGATCGGGGAGCTGCACCCCGAGCTGGCCGCGCACCTGCGCGCGACGGTGTCGACCGGAACGACCTGCGTCTACACCCCGCCGCACCCACGCAGCTGGCGCCGCTGACCGTCGACAACGACGTTTTGGCTATTGTTAGCGCTCACAAACAGCCAGAACGTCGTTGTCGACGGCTCCTCAGGGCCGGAACGCGTCCGCGTGCCCGTCCACCCACTGCGCGAAGGTGCGGGCCGGCCGGCCCGTCACCTCCTGCACGGTCGGGAGGACGGTGCCGCCCTCCGCGGGCGGCGCGACGCCCAGCAGCAGCGCGAACTCGATGTACTCCTCGTCGGCGCCCGCCGCCTCCATCTGCACGCGCAGCTGCTCCCCGGTCAGCTGCACGAACCGCAGCTCCCGCCCGATGCCCGCGCCGAGGATCCGCACCTGCTCCTCCGGGGTGATCGCGGCCGGCCCGGTGATCGTGTAGGCCGCGCCGGCGTGCCCGTCCTCCAGCAGCGCGCGCACGCCCACCGCGGCGATGTCGGCCTCGTGGACGACGGCGCCCGGGAGGTTCCCGAACACCTCGACCACACCCTGCTCCCGGACCGACGGCGCCCACGCCAGCGCGTTGGCCATGAACCCGACGGGCCGCAGGTGGGTCCAGCCGATGTCACCAGCCCGCAGCGCCGCCTCCACCCCGCCCTCGTAGAAGCTGCCGAGCACGGAGATCCGCCGGACACCGGCCCGTCCGGCCAGCTCGACGATCTCCGGCCCGGTCTGCAGGTCGGCGTCGCCGCCGAACGTGATCAGGTGCATCGCCGTGACGCCGTCGAGTGCCGGGGCCAGCGTCTCCGGGACGGTGAGGTCGCCGAACGCGACCTCCACCCCGTCCGGGACACGGGCGGCTGCCGGGTTCCGGGTGAGGGCACGCACCTTCTCCCCCGCCTCCGCCAGCTGCCGCACGATCTCGCTGCCCACCGTGCCCGTCGCGCCTGCCACCAGGATCGTCATGTGCTCTCTCCCTGTTCCGTGACCCGCCGGCCGGGCCTCACCACTGAGGCGCTAGCCGGGATCTAGCACCCGCCAGACCGATCCGAGTTTTGCTACGCTGAACATCACTGTTCGCAAATGAACAGATCAGTCCACACCTCGGGGGAGTCATGTCGGACATCAACCGCACCGCGGCGAACTGGATCGGGCGCGTCACGATGCACGGCCTCGCCGCGACCGGCGACCTGCTCGCGAAGCTGAACCAGCCGATCGCCGACCCGTGGCCGGTGTACGAGGCGATCCGCGATCGCGGCGCCGTCTACCGCAGCCGCATCGGCTACGCCGTGACGTCGCACGAACTGTGCAAGCGGGTCCTGCGCGGACCCGAGTTCGGCATGGTCGACAGCGAGGGCAACGTGCCCGGCTCGCCGGAGCAGATCGGCGCGGCACCGTCGCTCCTCGACCTCGACCCTCCCGACCACAGCCGCCTGCGCAGGCTGGTGGCGCCCGCGTTCCGGCCCAAGCTGATCGCGGGCTACCGGCCGCGGATCGAGCAGGTGGCGCACCGCCTGCTCGACGGCGTCGACCACCACGGTCCGTTCGACCTGGTCCGCGACTTCGCGACCCCGCTGCCGATCACCGTGATCAGCGAGCTGCTGGGCATCCCCGAGGACCGCAGGGGCGCGTTCGCGGAGTACGGCGCCCTCGTCGGCGAGACCCTCGGCGGCCTCCCGACCGGCCGGCAACGCAAGCGCCTCGCGATCGCCGACGCCGCGCTCACGGCGCTGTTCGTCGAGCTGATGGAGCGCAGGCGGGCCGAGCCGGGCGAGGACGTGATCAGCGTGCTCGTCAACGCCGTCGACGGCGAGCGGATGAGCGCCGACGAGCTCGTCTCGACGTGCGGGCTGCTGCTGGTCGCGGGATTCGAGACGACGGTCAACCTCATCGGCAACGGGGTGTTCCAGCTGCTCACCGACCGCGATCAGTGGGAGCTGCTGCGCGCAAACCCGGCGCTGGCCGCCGGGGCGGTTGAGGAGACGCTGCGGTTCGCCCCTCCCGTGCCGGTCACCGGTCGGACCTGCCAGTCGGCGACCGAGATCGCCGGCACCCCGATCCCCCGCGACGCCGTCGTGTTCGCGGTGCTGGCGGCGGCGAACCGCGACGAGTCGGTCTACCCCGAGCCGCATACGTTCGACATCACCCGCGACGGCGGGCCGGAGCACTTCGCGTTCTCCAGCGGCATCCACTACTGCCTCGGCGCGCAGCTCGCGCGGATCGAGGGCGAGATCGCGCTGCGGGTCCTCACCGAACGGATGCCGGGGCTCACGCTGGCCGGGCGACCGCGGCTGCGCAACTCCGCCGCGATCCGCGGCTACCTGCACCTGCCCACCGCCGCGTGATCGGCGCCTGGGAGGGTCCTGAACGACTGGGGCCGTAGCGAGCGGCGTCCAGGTGGTGTCATCGCAAGGCGCGCGGATTCGGCGATACCGCTGTTGTACCGACGTATCCGCGCAACGCCGCGAGGGCGCGGCCTGGGCGCCGCGCAGTAGGTTCCAGGCGTTCAGGGCGCTCCTAGCTCAGCGCGCCGTCCCGAGCTTCTCCGGGTTGGTGATCGAGTAGATCCCGGTCACGAGGTCATCGGTGCTCAAATCGAGCACGAACAGCGCCAGCGGCCGGCCGACCGAGAAGAGCACCGCCGAAGCGTCGGCGTTGGCCCGCCGGAAGCGGACGTCCAGGTCATCGGGGAGGTGCGGAGCCAGCCCGACCAGCAGCCGCGCGATCCGCGCGCGCCCACGCACCGGCTCCAGGCTCGTCGCAGGGCCCTTGCCACCCCCGTCGGTCCATAGCACGACGTCGGGCGCCAGCACCGCGAGCAGCTCCTCGACGTCCCCGCCGAGCGCGGCATCGAGGAACCGCTCGGTCACCTCCCGCTGCAGCCGCGGATCGGGCCGGTACCGCGGCCGGCGCGCCTGGATGTGCGAGCGCGCGCGATGGGCCAGCTGACGCACCGCGGCCGGGCGCCGGTCGATCATCTCCCCGATCTCGGCGTGCCCGAAGCCGAAGACGTCGTGCAGCACGAACACGGCGCGTTCGAGCGGGGAGAGCGTCTCCAGGACGACGAGCAGCGCCATCGACGCCGCCTCGGTCCGCTCCGCGCGCTCGGCGCCGCCGTCCGCGTCGTCGGTGACCACCGGCTCGGGCAGCCATTGCCCGACGTAGGTCTCCCGGCGCCGGTCGACCACGGCCCGTCGCGCGAGCGCCCGGTGCACCGCGATCCGCACGAGGTAGGCGCGCGCGTTCTCGATGGGTTCCGCGCCGGCGCGCCCGGTCCACGCCAGCCACGTCTCCTGCAGCACGTCCTCGGTGTCCGCGACGCTCCCGAGCATGTTGTAGACCAGCCCGAACAGCAGCTCGCGGTGGTCGAGGAAGGCGTCGGTCCCGGCGTCGTCCATGATCGTCCCTCCATCGCTGTACACGGGTGAGAGCAGATCGGCGGCGGGGATGTGACATCCCGGCCTCGATGTGTGACCCACGCCTCGCGATGTCACGTTCGCCCCACCGCCGCCCCTCTTGTGGGTGCCGGGCGGGAGCTGCCCGCCCCGGCGGACGAACGGAGGCGACGACATGCGCACCTTGATCCGCAACGTACGGCTGTTCGACGGCGAGCGGGTCGTCCCCGACGCCGACGTGCTCGTCGACGGCGACCGGATCGCCGAGCCGGACGGTGACCCGGCCGACGTCGAGATCGACGCGACCGGCCGCACCCTCCTGCCGGGCCTGATCGACGCGCACACGCACGTCTTCGCGGGCAGCCTCGAACAAGCGCTCGTCAACGGCGTCACCACCCAGCTCGACATGTTCTGCCTCCCCGCGAACCTGGCCGTCCAGCGCAAGCTGGCCGCCGAACGCGCCGACGTCGCCGACATCCGCAGCGCCGGCACGCTCGCCACCGCCCCCGGCGGGCATCCCGGACAGCTCATGGAGTCGCTCGACGGGTCGGCGTTCGGGGACGCGGTCGGCGCATTCGACTCCGTTGCCGGCCTGCACGACGTCGAGCGGTTCGTCGACGCGCGGGTGGCCGAGGAGGTCGACTACCTCAAGATCGTCATCGACCGCGGGCACACCGCCGACCGGACGCTGCCGACGCTGAGCGCCGAGATCGTCACGGCGCTCGTCGGGGCCGCGCACGAGCGTGGCCTGCACACGATCGCGCACGCCATCACCGCGGAGGAGGCCGCGGTCGCGCTGGACGCCGGGATCGACGCGCTCGCGCACGTCTGGCGCGACGCCGCGCCGGGTGACGACGTGAGCGCCGAGCTGGCCGGCTGGGCGGCCCAGCGTGAGGTCGCGGTGGTGACGACGCTCGTGTACTTCGAGACGATCGGCGGGCTGGAGGGCGCCACCCAGGCGGTGCGGGAGCTGCACGGCGCCGGGGCGCAGCTGGTCGCCGGGACCGACGCCAACCCGTACGCGCCCGCCCACGGGTTGGGCATGCACCGCGAGCTCCAGCTGCTGGCGCAGGCCGGGCTGACCGAGCTGGAGGCGCTCGCCGCGGCCACGAGCGTGCCGGCGCGCTGCTTCGGGTTGCCCGACCGCGGCCGGATCGCGCCGGGCCTGCGGGCCGACCTCCTGCTCGTCGACGGCGATCCCACCAACGACATCAACGCCATCAGCTCGATCGTCGACGTGTGGCGCGGCGGCGTGCGGCGACGCTAGGCGGACACCCGGCGTACCTGCGAGCAGGATGCGTGCGCAACGCACACGTCGCCGGGAAAGCCACTTTCCCAGCGCCACAGGCCGGGAAAGTGGCTTTCCCGGCACACCCGACCCACCCTGGTCCGGCGTTCACCGACAGGTGGCCGCCCACGGTGCCGTTTGTACGATGGGCCGATGGCGGAGGTGGCCCGGCCGCGTGGGCGTCCGAGCACCGGCGTCCGCGAGGCGGTGCTGGCCGCGACCGAGGCGATCCTCGCCGAGGTCGGCGTCGCCCGGCTGTCGACGACGGAGATCGCCAAGCGGGCCGGGGTGGCCGAGTCGAGCATCTTCTACCACTTCCGGGACCGGCTCGGCCTGCTCGAAGCGGTCGTCCAGAAGCACCTTCCGATGTACAAAGACGTCTCGGCCGACATGTACCGACGTGCGGGCGAGGGCACCGTGCGAGGCAACCTGGTCGATCTGCTGACCAGCCTGGAAGGCTTCTACGAGCGGATCGCCCCGATCTACGCGGCCGTGCAGGCCGACGGCGACCTGCGGGCGCGGTTCGCCGAGCGCGGCGGCGAGGGGGAGATCGGTCCGCACCGCGGGCTGATCCCGATCGTGCGCTACCTGGAGAGGGAACGCGAGCTCGGCAGGGTGCGCGCGGACCTCGACCTGGAGTCGACGGCGTTGATCCTCGTCGGGGTGGCCTACCAGCGCGCGGTGCTGGGGTCGCTGGCCGGCCGAGGACGGGTCGAAGGCCTGCCCGCCGTCGTCGACACGCTGCTGCCCAGCCTGCTGCCCGCCTGACTGAGAAACCCTTGAGACGCACCCGGCCCGCCCGCGGTAGCTTTACTGAGTCAACACTCAGTAAATACGGAAGGTGGTCGTGATGGACCGATTCGCCAGTGCAGTCACACCGGTCAGGGCACTGACGGTGCTGTCGACCGGGCTGCTCGCCGGCGCGTTCGGCTATGGAGCGGTGAATGTCGCCCAGACCTTCAAGGCCGTCCCGCTGGACGTCCGGCTGACCTTCCACGTCGAGCTGATGAAGATGAACGCCGTGGTCATGCAGGTTTTGATGGTGCTGGCGGCAGTCAGCCCGATCGTGCTCGCCGTGCTGACCCGCGGCACGCAACGGCTCCTCGCGGCCGGCGCGGGCGTGCTGGTCGTGACGTCCTACCTGGTCACGATGTTCGGCAACGTCCCGATCAACGGCCAGATCAGGGAGTGGGTGGCGGGCACCATCGCCGCGGACCACGCGGCGATCCTGGAGCGCTGGGAGACGTTCCACGCCGTCCGGACCTCGACCGCGCTGCTCGCCTTCCTCACGATCATCACGCTGGTCACGGTGGTCCTCGAGCCGGCGCGGCGGGCGGTCGCCGCGCCGGCCGCCGCTGCAGCATGACGGGAGTCGCCACCGCCCCGATGCCGGTGGCCATACTGGCCCGATGCTCGCCGCGGTACTCGGATCCCCCGTCGCCCACTCGCTCTCGCCGGTGCTGCACACGGTCGCGTACCGGGCGCTCGGGCTCGACGGTTGGAGCTACACCGCGCACGAGTGCGACGAGAACGGGCTGGCCGGGTTCGTCGAGGCGCTCGGCCCGGAATGGGCCGGACTGTCGTTGACGATGCCGCTCAAGCGGGTCGCGCTGGACGTCGCCACCGACGTCACCCCGCTCGCCGCGGCGATCGGCGCGGCCAACACCCTCGTCCTGCGCGACGGGCGGCGCACGGCGCACAACACCGACGTCGCGGGGATCGTGCAGGCGCTGCGGGAGGCCGGCTTCGTCCGCGGCGACCGGGCGGTCGTGCTCGGCGCGGGCGGCACCGCGCAGGCGGCGCTCGCCGCGCTGCGGGAGCTGGGGGTCGGCGAGGTCGAGGTGCTGGTGCGGTCGGTGGCCAGGGCCGGCGAGCTGCTGGCCGCAGCGGTTCGGCTCGGCGTCGAGCCCGCCGTCCACGAGACGCTCGCCGACCCGGCCCGCACGTCGGCTGCCGTCCACGGCGCCGACGTCGTGATCTCCACGCTCCCCGCGGGCGGGGCCGACCACCTCACCGGTGCTGGTCAAGGCAGCGTCGTGTTCGACGTGGTCTACGCGCCGTGGCCGACCCCGTTCGCCGCGAACGCGGCCGCCATGGGGGCCCGCGTGGTCAGCGGGCTCGACATGCTGCTCCACCAGGCCGTCGCACAGGTGCAGCTGATGACCGGGCGGCCCGGGCCGCTGGAGCCGATGCGTGCGGCGCTGCACGCCGCGGCTGCGGCCCGCACCTGATCCAGCCACACCTGATCCGGCCACACCTGATCCCCCGGGGCCGGGCCGCCGGCCGGCTGCGAGGATTCCCAGCATGTCGGGGGGAAACGGGTTCGTCGGTGCCATGCGTCACGAGCAGACGTCGCTGGTGGCCGCGATCCTGCTGTGGATCACGACCGCGTTCGCACTGCCGGGGAGCTTCGGGGCGTTCTCGACGTGGATCTCGAGCTACGCGGGCGGCGGCCCCGGCTCGCCCGCCCCGTACACCAACACCACCACCGTCACCGGGTGGACCGTCTTCACCGAACCGTCGACGACCGACCGGCCCACGTTCGCCACCGCCGCCGTCGGCATCCCGTTCACCGTAGGGGCCGCGCTCGCGGCGGTGGCGTGCCTTCTGCTTCTGCTGGCCCGCGGCCGGGCCGGGGATCCCCTGCGGATCCGGTTGCTCGGCATGTTCGCGGCAGCGCTCGTCGCCGGAACCGTGGTGATGGTCGTGGCCGACCAGGGCACGCAGCTGCTGAACCACATCATCCGGGAGGCCGGCACCGGCGAGTCGTCGTTCTCGACCGATCTCGTGCTCGGCACCGGCTTCTGGCTGGTGGTGGCCGCCGCCGCGATGGGGGTCAGCGCGATCGGGCTGCTCGCCGTGCCCGCCCCTCCACCAGCGGCTCCGGTACGACCCGTCCGGCTCGCCGCGGTGCCGCTCGTGCTGCTCGCGGGCCTGACCATCGCCGGCAGCCTGCTCCCGCAGGTGATCCGGGAGCTCGGGGAGAGCAACGACCGCGTCACGGTCGTCGTGAACAGCTGGGCGACGGCGGAGCTGGACTCGCGAGGGGCGCTGGTGCCGACGGAGGACATCTTCCCGCCCTACTGGCTGGCAGCCGTCCTGGGCGCGCTGATCGTCATGATCGCGGCCGGTCTCGCGTTCGGCTCCCGACCCGTCGGCGCCCGGATGCTCGGCGTCGTCGGCTCCGGTGTGACCTTGGGGTACTGCTCGTTCGAGCTGCTCTCGACCGTGGCCAGCGCCGTCCACCTGGCTTTCCGGAACGAAGGGGCGGAGGACCCGGAGATCTACACCATCGCCGCGGGCACCTGGGTGCTCGTCGCGGTGGCCGTCATCGCGGTCGCGACGACGGTGCTGCTCATCGTGTCGAGCCGCCCGCCCCGGCCGGTCTCAGCGGGCGCCCCGGTGCACGGATACGGCGTACGGACCGCCTGAGTACGGCTCGCGGTCCCAGGTCGCGAAGCGGGCTTCCAGGGCGAGCCCCGCCGCGTCGCACCAGCCGTCGTAGTCGGCGAGCTCCGGCCAGCCGGGCTGCAACGTGAACCCGGCGACCAGCACCCCGCCCGCCACCAGGTGACGGGCGCACGCCGCCACCGCGGCGGCCCGGTCGGCCGGCGCCACGTACGGCACGACGTTGCCGGCCAGCACCACCACGTCGAACCGGTCGGGGACGTCGAGCGCGGCCAGGTCGGCGTGCACCCACCGCAGCTCGGGCGCCTTGGCGGCGGCCGCCGCGACCATGTCGGGGTCGGCGTCGACGCCCAGCACCGCGACCCCGCGCGCCGCCAGCTCGACGGCGACCCGGCCCGTCCCGCAGCCGGCGTCGAGCACCGAGGCGGGCGCGAACGACATCACCAGGTCGGCCTCGCCGTGCGGGTTGTGCCCGGCCGCTGCCATGCGCCGCCAGCGCTCGTCGTACGCGTCGAGGTCGACCTCGGTGCGCCAGCGCGACCAGTCATCGGGGTAGCTCACGACGCGCCACGCTACGGGAACAGACCACCGACACCGCTGGTTGAACGCTCACATGAAGGTGGAGATCTGGTCCGACGTCGTCTGCCCGTGGTGCGCGATCGGGAAGCGCCGGTTCGAGTCGGCGCTGGCGCAGTTCCCGCACCGCGACGACGTCGACGTGCGGTGGCGCAGCTTCGAGCTCGACCCGACCGCGCCGCGGGAACGCACCGGTGATCTCGCCGAGCACCTCTCGTCGAAGTACGGCGTCTCGCTCGAGCAGGCCACCACCATGAACCGGCAGATGACCGAACGGGCCGCGGAGGACGGCTGGGACTTCCACTTCGAGCACGCCAAGCCCGGCAACACGTTCGACGCGCACCGGCTGCTGCACCTCGCCGCCGACCGCGGCACCCAGGACGCCGTGAAGGAGCGGCTCTTCGCCGCCTACCTCGAAGAGGGCGAGCGCATCGGCGAGCCGGAGACGCTCGTCCGGATCGCCGCAGCCGCCGGCCTCGACGAGTCGGAGGCCCGAGAGGTGCTCTCCGGCGACCGGTACGCCGACGAGGTCAGGGCCGACGAGCGGCAGGCCCGCGCATACGGCATCAACGGTGTGCCGTTCTTCGTGATCGACGAGAAGTACGGCGTGAGCGGCGCCCAACCCGCCGACGCCCTCCTGGAGGTGCTGGAGACGGCCTGGCGCGAGGCGAACCCGCTGCAGGTGCTCACCCCGGCGGTCGGCGCCAAGGGCGATGGAACGGGCGGCGAGGCCTGCGCGGACGGCAGCTGCGCGATCTGACCCGAACTTCCCCACCGTTTTGGGTGGATGCGCGCCGAAAACGCGCGCATGTGCCCAAAACGGTGGGGAAGTTGGGGCTGCTTCAGTGTGGATTGCTTCAGTGTGGGGCGGGCGCTCCGACCAGGTTCCCCAGCCACGCGACGTCGCCGTCGCCGTAGGTCGCGACGACCCCGGCGAGCAGCCACACCAGCGACGGCAGGAAGTCGCCGCGCAGCGCCTTGCGGTAGCCCATGATCTCCGGCGCGCGGGTCTCGTCGAGCAGCACGGCCGACGTGTAGCGGGCACGTGCGGCGTAGCGGTGGCCCAGCGTGCCGTCCACCCAGGCGAGCACACGCTCGACCCGGTCGTCCTCGTCGATCAGCTGCTCGCGCACGACGCTGAGCCAGCGGACGAGGATCAGCGTCACCATGAGCTCGGTGGTGCGCCCCTCCTCGTCGGTGCGCACCTGCAGACCCAGCTCGAGCAGCCGCTCGACCCGGGCGCGCCCGGGTTCGGGCGACGACTCGGCAACGGTCTCCCCGACGGCGGCGATCAACCGCTCCGCGAGCATCGCGGCGGCGGCCATCTCGGCCGGTACCCGGGTGGTCCCGCGTGACATGCCGGGAAGGATAGGTCAGCCGCAGACGGCCCCTTGCGCCGCGGAGCCCACGAGCTTGGCGTACTTGCCGAGCACCCCGGTGCGCAAGGTCGGCGCGGGCGGTGACCAGCCCTCCCGGCGCGCCGCCAGCTCGGCCTCGTCGACCAGCAGATCGAGCGTGCGTGCATCCATGTCCAGCACGATCGGGTCGCCGTCGCGGACGAACGCGATGGGCCCGCCGTCGACGGCCTCCGGTGCGACGTGCCCGACGCACAGCCCGGTGGTGGCGCCGGAGAACCGGCCGTCGGTGAGCAGCAGCACCTCCTTGCCGAGCCCGGCGCCCTTGATCGCGCCGGTGACGGCGAGCATCTCGCGCATCCCCGGCCCACCCTTCGGCCCCTCGTACCGGATCACGACGACATCGCCGCTGCTCAGCGTGCCGTTCGAAACGGCGTCCATGGCGCCCTGCTCGCCGTCGAACACCCGCGCGGTGCCCTCGAACCGCGCGGAGTCGAACCCGGCGCTCTTGACGACCGCGCCGTCGGGCGCGAGCGACCCGCGCAGGATCGTCAGGCCGCCGGTGGGGTGGATCGGGTTGTCCAGCGCGCGCAGGATCTCCCCGTCGAGGTCGGGCGGGTCGATCGCGGCGAGGTTCTCCGCGACCGTCGAACCGGTGACGGTCAGCGCGTCGCCGTGCAGCAGCCCCGCCTCCAGCAGGGCCTTCATGACGACCGGGACGCCGCCGACGCGGTCGACCGTCGACATGACGTGCGCCCCGAACGGCTTCACGTCGGCGAGGTGCGGCACACGGTCGCCGATGCGGTTGAAGTCGTCGAGCTCCAGCGGCACGCCCGCCTCCCACGCGATGGCGAGCAGGTGCAGCACCGCGTTCGTCGAGCCGCCGAACGCCATGACCACGGCGATCGCGTTCTCGAACGCCTCGCGCGTCAGGATCTGCCGGGCGGTGATGCCCTTGTCCAGCATCCCGACGACGGCCTCGCCGGACGCGCGCGCGATGCCGTCGCGGCGCCGGTCGACCGCGGGCGGGCTCGCCGAGCCGGGCAGCGCCATGCCGAGGGCCTCCGCGGCCGACGCCATCGTGTTGGCCGTGTACATGCCGCCGCAGGCGCCCTCGCCGGGGCAGATCGCCCGCTCGATGGCGTCGACCTCCTCGCGTGTGATCAGCCCGCGGGCGCACGCGCCGACCGCCTCGAACGCGTCGGCGATCGTCACCTCCCGCTCCCCCACGTAGCCCGGCATGATCGAGCCGGCGTAGAGGAACACGGCGGCGAGGTCGAGCCGGGCCGCGGCCATCAGCATGCCGGGCAGGCTCTTGTCGCAGCCGGCGAGCAGCACCGTGCCGTCGAGCCGCTCCGCCTGCACGACGGTCTCGACGGAGTCGGCGATGACCTCCCTGCTGACCAGCGACCAGTGCATCCCGACGTGCCCCATCGAGATGCCGTCGGAGACCGAGATCGTGCCGAACTCCATCGGGAACCCGCCGGCCCGGTGCACGCCCTCCTTCGCGGCGATCCCCAGCCGCTGCAGCGACAGGTTGCACGGGGTGATCTCGTTCCAGCTCGACGCGATGCCGATCTGCGGTTTGCGGAAGTCCTCGTCACGCATCCCGACGGCGCGCAGCATCCCGCGCGCGGCCGCCCGCTCCAGCCCGTCGGTGACCTCGTGGCTGCGTGGCTTCAGAGTGCGTGGCTCCAGACTGCTCATGAATCCGAGACGGTAACCCCTTCTCGCACTTCACGCCTGCGCGCCACGAGCATCACCGCGACACCGGCCATCACCAGCATCGCGGCGACGACGAAGAAGCCGGCCGTGTGCGTGCCGGTGCCGTCCTTCAACGCCCCGATCAGCGCGGGGCCCGCGAAGCCGCCGAGGTTGCCGAACGAGTTGATCAACGCGATGCCCGCCGCGGCGCCGAAGCCGGTGAGGAACACGCTGGGCAGCGTCCAGAACACCGGGATGGACCCCCAGATGCCGGCCGCGCAGATCGACATCGCCGCGATCATCAGGAACGGCGATCCGAGGAACAGCGCGACGGCCACCGCCGCAGCGCCGACGAACACCGGGATCGCGACGTGCAGCCGCCGCTCGCCGGTGCGGTCGGAGTGCCGCGAGTTGAGGATCATGAACAGCGCGGCGACGGCGTACGGGATGGCCGTGATCAGGCCCACCTGGATGATCGAGTACTCCGTCCCGAACTGCTTGCCCATGTCCTTGATCACCGTCGGCAGGAAGAACTGGAAGACGTAGCTGCCGAAGACGATGCCGAAGTAGACGAGCGCCAGCCCGAGCACCCGCGGGTCGGCGAGGCCGGCGCGGATGCCCGTCTCGTGCTGCACCTGCGCGGAGTCCTCCGCGGCGATCCGCGCCTCCAGGGCCTGCTGCTCCGCCGGCGCGAGCCACGCGGCTTTGCTGGGCCGGTCGGCCAGCAGGACCAGCACCAGTACGCCGACCAGCACCGACGGGATGCCCTCGACGAAGAACATGAACCGCCAGCCGGCGTCGAAGCCCCACGCGCCGTCGCCGTTGGCGATCAGCAGCGTCGAGATCGGGCCGCCGATCACGGACGAGACCGGCACGGCGACGAAGAACAGCGCGACCATCTTCGCGCGCGTCACCCGCGGGAACCAGTACGTCAGGTACAGGATGATGCCCGGGAAGAAGCCGGCCTCGGCGATCCCGAGCAGGATCCGCATGACGTAGAACCAGGCCTCGTTCTGCACGAACGCCATGCCGGAGGCGATGATCCCCCACGTGATCATGATCCGGGCGATCCAGACCCTGGCTCCGACCTTGTGCAGGATGATGTTGCTCGGCACCTCGAAGAAGAAGTAGGCGACGAAGAACAGCCCGGCGCCGAGCCCGTACGCGGCCGCGGAGAGCCCGAGGTCGGCGTTCATGGTCAGCTGGGCGAAGCTGACGTTCGTGCGGTCTATGTAGTTGAGCAGGTAACACAGTCCGAGGAACGGCACGAGCCGCCACATCGCGCGGCGCACGGCTCCCGCAACCAGAACGTCCTCGGTCTTCGCGTCCGCCATGTGCTCCCCCTCGAGCTGGTGAAGGTACATCCCTACCTGCACGGCCAGGCTGTAACAAGACCAACTTCTCATCGGTTCGCGAGATACGCACAAATCGGACTGTGAAGTCGTGAAATGGGCCGTGACCCGCGTCACACCTTCCCAACGAGCGGGTCGGCAACGACGTCGTCACCACCGAAGCGATCACGAGGTGGGGGGACGAAGATGACCGAGGCGACACCTGTGCCACGACCGTCGACGCGCGTGCGGTTCCCGGGCATCAGCCCGCGCGCGTACGAGCACCCGGCCGACCGGGGCGCGCTCGCCGCGCTGCGCGCGCTGCCGGGGATCGGCGCGGTGCTCAAGACCGTCGCGGGGATGTGGAGCGAGCGGGCCGAGCGGCTGCTGGTGCTCGCATCCGCGGTGCGGGTGGGCCCGAAGCAGTACCCGCGGCTCGACGAGCTGCGCAACGACTGCGTCGCGACGCTCGACCTGGACACGACACCGGAGATGTTCGTCGTCCGCTCACCCCTGACCAACGCCTACACCATCGGCATCGACCGCCCGTTCATCGTGCTCACCACGGGACTGGTCGAGTCGCTCGACGACGAGGGCCTGCGGTTCGTCATCGGCCACGAGGTCGGGCACGTCCTGTCCGAGCACGCCGTCCTGCGGACGCTGCTCTACCGGCTGATCCGGCTGCAGGCCGCCGTCACCGGGATCCCGATCGGCTCGCTCGGGCTGCGCGCCGTCATCGCGGCGCTGATGGAGTGGTTCCGCAAGGCCGAGCTGACCTGCGACCGCGCCGGGCTGCTCTGCAGCCAGGACCCGGCGGCCGCGCTGCGCGTCGCGATCTTCATGGCGGGCGGACCCTGCGGCAACGGCCTCGACATCCCGACGTTCCTCGAGCAGGCGAAGGAGTACGAGGAGGTCGACGACATCCGCGACAGCATCCTCAAGCTGCTCAGCGTCGAGGAGATGAGCCACCCGTTCGCCGTCGTCCGCGCGGCGCAGCTGCAGCGCTGGGCCGCCTCGGAGGAGTACCGGGCAATCCTCGCCGGCACCTACCAGCGCCGCGCCGACGACGCCCCGGCCGCGACCATGATGGACGACTTCCGCTCCGCCGCCCGCTCCTACCGCGACTCCTTCTCCGCCTCGACCGACCCGCTCGTCACCGTCCTCAACGACGTCGGCACCACCGTCGCCGATGCCGCCGGCTCGATCTTCGACCGGTTCCGGGGCAACGGGGGCAACGGGGGCGGCAACGCGAACGGCGGCGACAAGAAGGGCGACGGCGCCGACAGCTAGGACCAAGCGCGCCGGCGCTCCCGGGGAGGGCAGGAAAGCCACTTTCAGGCCCTGTGAGGGCAGGAAAGTGGCTTTCCTGCCCTCGCGTGCGGAACGCACGCATCCCGGCCCTCGGCCGCCCCGCCGGTGTGATCGGGACGGGTTGCTTGGCCCACTTCCGTTCGGTTACCTTCACTATAGGAGACGGACGTCTACTATTAGCCGTGAAGGGGAGCCTCGTGGCAGCCACCGAGAAGGTCCGGGGTCGCGTCGTCGACGCGCACAGCCACATCGGGACGATGGACGCGTGGGCGTTCTACAACCTGAAGGAGCCCGTCAAACCCACGGTCTACGAGTTCGCCGGCGCAAAGGACTACCTCGGCCACCTGGACGGCGTCGGCGTCGAGCGCGGGCTCGTCCTGCCCAACTACGGCATCCCCGTGCAAGGCCAGGCGTTCTCGCTGAACGATCTTGTGCTCGACGCCGTCACCAGCCAGGACAGGCTGGTCGGCGGGCTGTGGGTGTCGATCCTCCCGCAGAACAAGGAGCTGACGCTCGCCGCGCTGCAGCACGCGGGTGAGCGCGGGATCGTCGCCCTGAAGACGACGTTCCTGCTGGGCGGCAACCCCGACCCGAACACGTGGGACGACGACACCCGCGAGCTCGCCGAGGCGTGCTTCGCCGCGGCCGAGGAGCACGACCTCGTCTTCCACTTCCACACCAGCGCCGGCGGGGCGTCCGACATCAACAACTTCGTGCCACTGGTCGAGAAGTACGGCAAGCGGGTCAAGATCTACCTCGTCCACTTCGGCGGCGGGGTGAGCGGCCACATCAAGCTCGTCCCGCAGTTCCTCGACTGGGTCGAGCAGGGGTTCAAGGTCTACTGCGACACCACGTGGACGATCGGGTTCGGCGCGCGCTGGCTGATGACCGAGATCGAGAAGCGCGGCGTCGGCGAGGACCGTGTGCTGTTCGCCTCCGACGAGCCCTGGAGCGACTTCTGGGGCGAGTACTGGAAGATCAACGGCGCGCCCGTGAGCGACGAGCTCAAACAGCGGATCCTCTACCGCAACTACGAGCAGCTCTACGGCGAGAAGGCCTGACATGACGGAACTGCTCAGCCGTCCGGCCGGGACCGGCGCGATCGCCGCGCTGATCATGGATCTGCAGAGCCTCGGCCTGCGGATCGAGACCCGGCTGGAAACCTCCCGCACCGGCGGGGCCGGTCCGACCGACTCGGGGATGCTGTGGATCGAGGGCGTCCCGGTGACGGTGCCGCCCAGCACCACGTCCCCGTACTCGCTGCGGGCCGAGGACGGCGGGCAGGGCATCTACCGCGACGGCGTCAAGCTCGCCTCCGTCGGCGGGACGGCCCGTCCCCGCTTCTACGACCTCACCACGGCCGACGGGATCCCGTACCACCAGATCGCGCTGCTGCACCTCGACTCGCTCGCCTCGACCGTCGTGCAGGCGTGCAACTACTGGGGCAACTCCGACCAGTGCGGCTTCTGCGGCATCGGCATCTCGCTCGCGGCGGGCGCGACGATCGCGCGCAAGACACCGGAGATGCTCGCCGAGGTGGCCGTCGCGGCGAAGGAGCTCGACGGCGCCGTCGACGCGACGCTGACCACCGGCTCGTCGGTGGCGCCCGACCGGGGCGCGCTGTACGTCGCGAAGTGCGGGCAGGCGGTGAAGGAGGCCGCGGGCCTGCCGGTCGAGGTGCAGTTCGAGCCGCCGCGCCAGCTCTCGACGATCGACGAGGTGCACGGGATGGGGGTCGACGCCGTCGGCATCCACATCGAGTCGTTCGACCCGGCCGTGCTCGCGCGGGTGGCGCCCGGCAAGTTCCGCACCGGCATCGAGACGTACTTCCGGACCTGGGAGTACGCGGTCGAGCGGTTCGGGGAGGGCCGGGTCTCGACCTACGTGATCCTGGGCATGGGCGAGGACCCCGAGGTGACGATCGCCGGCTGCAAGCGGGCCGTCGACATGGGCGTCTACCCGTTCGTCGTGCCACTGCGGCCTGTCGCGGGCTCGCTCATGGCGGACGTCCCGGCACCGTCGCGGGAGTACACCGAGCCGATCTACCGCAAGGTCGCGGGCTTCCTGGCCGACCGCGGGCTGGGCGCCGACACGGCGGTCGCGGGCTGCGCCCGCTGCCAGGCCTGCTCGTCGCTCAACCTGGTGCAGCGCGAGACCGGCCGGCCCCCCGGCGGTCGCCCGGAGCTGCCGCTGCTGCAGATCGCCCGCCGCCCCGCCTGACAACTTCCCCACCGTTTTGCCTACTTGCACACCCAAAAGGGCGTGCAGGTCGGCAAAACGGTGGGGAACTTCCCACGACACGGAGGTTCCCGATGGCGCGGTCCGCGCTCACCGACGACGTCGAGGTGGTCAACGTCGGGCTGCCGATGTTCGCCGACGCGGTCCGCGCGCAGGGCCGCCCGGTCCGGCACGTCGACTGGCGCATCCCCGCCGACGGCGACCTCGACGCCGTGCGCGCGCTGACCGTCCTGCACGGCGACTCCGCCGCGGCGGTCGACGAGGCCAACGCCGAGGTGGTCCGCCGTCTCGACCAGGGCGTCCCGACGCTGGTCGGTGTGGTGCCTGCGGGCACCGTCGTGCCGGGTCTGCACGAGCGCATGATCCTGCACAGCGGGCCGCCGCTGCCCTACGCCGAGCACTGCGACCCGCTGCGCCGCTCGATGCGCGCCGCCGTCGTCGCCGAGGACTGGGCGCCCGACGTCGAGGAAGCGGAGCGGCTGCTGGCCGCCGACGACGTCCTGATCGACGCCGCCAACCACCACGACACCGTCGTCCCGATGGCCACCGCGATCGGCCCGTCGCAGCCCGTGCTGGTCGTGGAGAACCGCGAGGGCGGCACGCGCGCGTTCTCCCCGGTCAACCAGGGCCCCGGCGACGTCGCGTGGTTCGGCCGCGACACCGGCGCCGCGATCGCAAGGCTGCGGCTGCTCGCGGAGACCGTCGGGCCCGCGATCGGCCGGATCCTCGACAGCGCCGGCGGCCTCGACGTGCTGGCGCTCGCCGCGCAGGGCATCGCGATGGGCGACGACCTGCACATGCGCACCCAGAGCGCCACCAACCTGCTCGCCCGCACCTGGCTGCCGCACATCGCGGCCCTGCCGGACGACCAGCGGGTGCCGTTCGCGGAGTACCTCGCCGGCAACCACCTGTTCTTCCTCAACGTCGCCATGGCCGCCGCGAAGTCGCTGCAGCTGTGGGCGGAGCAGGTGCCGGGGTCGAGCATCGTGACGACGATGTCCCGCAACGGCACGACGTTCGGGATCAAGCTCGCCGGCTCGCCCGAGTGGTTCATCACCGAGGCGCCCCCGGTCGGCGAGGCGCTGTACTACTCGGGCCACGGCCCGGAGACGAGCGCGCGCGACATCGGCGACAGCGCGGTGCTGGAGCTGACCGGCATGGGCGGGCCCGCGGCGGGCGGCTCGCCCGCCGTGGCCGCGTTCCTCGGCGGCACGATGGCCGACGCCGCCGCGGCGACCGAGGGGTTCGCCGCCATCACCGCCGGCACCAGCACCCGGTTCACGCTCCCGCCGATGGGCTTCCGCGGCACCCCGCTCGGGGTCGACGTGCGCAAGGTCGTCGAGCTGGGCATCACGCCGAAGGTGACCACCGGGATCCTGCACGTCGACGCCGGCACCGGGCAGGTCGGGGCGGGGGTCGCGACGGCGCCGCTCGCGTGCTTCACGGCCGCGTTGCATGATCTCGCGGGAAGGCAGGCTCGTACACTATAGTCACCGAGCATGCTGCATGGTGACCACCTGGCCTGCGGCTGTCCGATCGCGGAATCGCTGGCCAGCGGCCCGTCCACAGGTAGAATCCGACCATGAGCCCAGCCCCTGTGCGGCTGAGGCTGCTGGGCCCTTTCACCGTCAGCGGAGATCTCACGGCACCGGTGCCGACCGGAAAGGCCCAACGGCTGCTGGCCGTTCTCGCGGCAAGGCGCGGCGAGCTCGTTCCCGTCAGCGCCATCGTCGACGCGCTGTGGGACACCAGCGCCCCCGACCGCGCCGACCGCAACATCGCCGCGCTCATATCCCGGATCCGGCGGGTGCTCGGCAAGGACCGCATCGAGGGCACCGCGGCCGCCTACCGGCTCGTCCCCGGCGTCGACGTCGACCTGCTCGAGGCCACCGAGCTGGTGCAGACCGCGGAGGACGAGCTGCGTCACGACCGGTTCGCGCTCGCCTCCACCAGCGCCGAGCAGGCCACGAAGCTGCTCGACGCCGACGTCGCCATGGCCGGTGAGCACGAGGACCCGTGGGTGCTGGCGCTGCGCGGCGACGTCGCGGCGCTGCTGCGCAGGGCCCGGATCTGCTGGAGCGCCGCCGCCGTCGAGCTGGGCAGCTTCGACGTGGCCGTCGAAGTCGCGGGCAGTGCGCTGCGCGCCGACCCATTCGACGAGGAGGCGTGCCGCACCGTCATGCTCGCCCACCAGCAGAGCGGGCGGTCCGGCTCGGCGCTGATGGTCTACCGATCGTTGCGGGTCGCGATGTCCGAGCAGCTGGGCACCGATCCCTCACCGGCGACGCAGGCGCTGTTCCTCTCGATCCTGCGCTCGGAGAGCCCGGCCGGTGCCGGGCACGCGGGCCGGATCGGGCCGACCGGCGACGCCCGCGCCGGCTCCCCGCTGATCGGCCGCAACACCGAGCTCGCCCACCTCGACACGCTCTGGGCGGCGGCCACCACCGGCCGGCCGTTGCTCGCCGTCGTCACCGGCGAGGCCGGGATCGGGAAGAGCGCGCTGGTCGGCACGTTCGCGGCCGGGCCGCGGCGCACCGGGGCCGCGGTGCTGACCGTCGGCTGCTTCGAGGCCGAACGATCGCTCTACCTGCAGCCGCTGGTCGAGGCCGTGCGCGCGGTGGTGAACCGGCTCGACGCGGCCGAGGTGCGCGAGCTCGCCGGCACCCGCCTCGGCACGCTCGCCGCGCTGCTGCCCGAGCTCACCGACATCGTCGGGCCCGTCCCGTACGAGCGGGCCGGGCGCGAGCTGGAGCACCGCCGCAGCCTCGACGCGCTGGTCGGCTTCTTCGACCGCCTCAGCAGCCGCCAGCCGTTGCTGCTGGTGGTGGAGGACGCCCAGCACGCCGGCCAGTCGACGATCGAGGCGCTGCACCTGCTGGTCGGGCACTGGACGGGCAGCCGCGCGATGGTCGTCGTCACCGAGCGCACGTCGGAGGACGAGCCGGTGACGGCCGCGCTGCGCGGGATGGCCGAGCACATCGACCTCGGCCCGCTCTCCGAGGCCGACACCACCCTGCTCGTGCGCCGCTCCGGGCTGGCGTACGACCCCGCGCAGCTCTACCGCTGGACGGGCGGCTCGCCGCTGTTCCTCACCGAGCTGCTGCGCCACCCGTCGCGGCTGCGGTCGAGCGGCGCGCTCGCCGTCCCGACCTCACTGCAGGAGGCGGTCGCCGCGCGCATCTCGCACGCCGGGGAGGAGACCGCGCTGCTGCTCGCGCTGGGCGCGGTGCTGGGTGTGACGTTCGCGCTCGACGAGGTCGCCGCGCTGGGCGGCCTCGACGTCGAGCAGTCGGCGCGGACGGCGGGCCGGGCGTTGCGGGCGGGGCTGCTGGTGGCCCAGGGCGACCAATTCCGGTTCTCCAACGACATCGTGCGCGAGGTCGCCTACGCGTCGGCGCCGAAGCCGGTGCGGGTCAGCCGGCACCGGCGGGCCGCGCGGCTGCTGGAGGCCCGGCCGGAGGCGGCAGCACGGCACCTCGCCGCGGCAGGCGACGGTGACGCGGCAGCGCGGGCGTGGATGGTCGCGGCGCACGCGGCGCACCTCACGTTCGCGAACGTCGAGTCGGGGCAGCTGCTCGACCAGGCCGTCGGCGCCGCCGCAACACCCGAGGTGAGCGCGCAGGCGCTGGTCCGGCGCGGGCAGGCGCGCTGCGACCTGGGCCGGTACGACGACGCCCGCGCCGACCACGTCGCCGCGCTGGACATCGCACGCGAGCTCGGCGACCAGGAGCTCGAGGCGCGCGTGCTGGAGCAGCTCGGCTGGACCGCCCTCTACGCGCGCGACGCGATGAGCGCCGTCGACCTCGCCGAGCGGGCCACGGAGCTGGCGGCGTCCGCGGCGGCGGCGCCCGGCGCCCTGCCCAGTGCCGCGCTGCTACTGGGCCGCGTCCGGCACTGGGACGGCGACTACGCCGGCGCGGACGCCGCGTACGAGCAGGTGCTCGCGGGCGCCGGCGCGGCCGATCCCGGCGAGACGACGACGGCGCTCGCGCTCGCGTACCGGGGCGCGTTGCTGCAGCACCAGGACCGGTTCGCGGAGGCGAAGGCCACGCTCTCGCGGGCCGCTGTGCTCTGCCGGCGCACCGGGCAGTTCCGACCGCTGCTGCAGACGTTGTTCTTCACCGCGCTCGCCCGCGGCGACACCGGCGACCTCGCCGGCGCGCTGAAGGCGCTCACCTACGCGCGCAAGCTGATCGACGCCGACAACGTCTCCTTCTACCGCGCCGGCATCGAGACCACGACGTCGTGGCTGTGGCAGGAGCTGGGACAGGTCGAGCGGGCGCGCGAGCACGCCGAGGCCGCCGTCGAGCTGGCCCACCGCGGCGGCGGGGCGCTGGAGCTGGAGCAGGAGCTGCACGCGCTGCTCGCCGTCGCCGACTGCGACCTGCTGCTCGGGCGCCCCGACGACGCCGCCGCGGCGGTCGAGGCGGCCGCGCCGATGCTGGAGCGCTCGCTGCCGTTCCGCCCGCGCGCGGCGATGCGGTTGATGGAGATGCGGGCCCGCTGGGAGCCCGAGCAGTCCGAGGCGCTTCTGGTGCAGGCCCGCACGTTCTCCTCGACCAAGTACGAGGCGCTGGCGCTGCACGGGCTCGGGCACATCGAGGAGGCCGCGCGGATCGCCGCGTCCACCGGTTCCGACCTGCTCGTCGGGCAGCTGGGCAACGTCGAGGAGCGCAAGGCGGCGACCGACCGGATCGCCCGCTCCCTGCCGCCTGCGCTGCGCGCCGGCTTCGTCCGCACGGGCCGCCTCTGCCTCCCCACGGTCCGCACCCGCTGAACACGCGTCCAAGGTCCCCACCGTTTTGCCAACCTGCACGGCCTTTCGGGTGTGCAGGTTGGCAAAACGGTGGGGAAGTTCGTCAGGCGTCCTGGACCTCGTGGACGGCGGCGAGCCAGGTGGCGCGGTCGGTGAAGGTGCGGGCCCCGCCCGGGACGACGAGCAGGCCGTACGGCTCGTCGCGCGCCCAGGGGTCGACGGTCGCCTCGACGACCACGCCGGTGTCGACGTGCTGGACGACCCGGCGGCCCTCCGACAGCTCGGCGGGATCGGACGGGCCTTCCAGCACCGCCCACACCGTCCCGTCACGGCGAGCCAGGCGCATCGCTTCCTCGCGCCGCCGCGAAGAGGCGTCGGCGGCGAGCTCGCGGTCGCGCATCCCGCAGGCGACGGCCACGAGCAGGTCGACCGGGATCGGGACCCCGCGCGGGCACGCCGCAGCGAGCAGCTCGTTCGGCGCCGCTTCCAGCTCGACCAGCTCGTCGGGCCCCGCACCGCGCCGGCGCAGCTCGCAGAGCACGGCCTGCACGGCCGCGATCCCCCGCCGGTACGCGCCCGCGTCGGTGAGCAGCGTCGGGTAGAGCCGGTCCTCCGCGGCGCGCCAGCGCGCCCTCGCCACCATGATCACGTCGGCCTCCTCATACGGCGGGACCCTGCGTCCGCGGCGGCGGTGCCCAGCTCTTGCGGTGGCTGCCGGGCATCGAGCGCATGATCCGGCTGCGCACCTGCCACGGCAGCACCGCGTAGAGCGGCGCGAACACCCGCCGCCAGAACAGCTCCTTGAGCCCCTTGGGCGGCAGCGGCGCCGGCGACCCGTTGCGCTTCGCGAGCCGCTCGTGCGCCGCGACCAGCAGGTAGTGCTCGGAGTTGCTGCGCAGCCACCCGAAGAAGCCCTTCGGCTCGGACACGTGCCTCAGCCCTTCGCGGCGGCGGCGACGCCGTTGGTCGCCGCGACGACGATCGGTTCGTTGAGCGCCCCGATGGCGGGCGAGTACACGTTCTCCATGGTCGAGAGATCGTGCATGGTCATGCCGAAGCGGATGGCCTGCGCGAGGAAGTCGGCCCGCTCCTTGATCCCCTCACCGCCACCGACCATCTGCGCGCCGATCAGCCGCAGCGTCCCCGGCTCCGCGAGCAGCTTGACCTTCACCTTCTTGACGCCCGGGTAGTACCGCGCCCGGGAGATCCCCTCCGCGACGCCGAGCACGTAGGGGATCCCGAGCGCGGTGGCGGTGGTCTCGCCGAACGACGCCCCGCCGATCACCCACTTGCCCGCCGGCGTGCCCCACGGCACGTACACCGCGCGGTAGGCCCGGTCGCCGCCGCCCGCGTTCGTCCCCGCCGCCTTGCCCTGCGCGTAGGCGTGCGAACCGGTGAGCCCCTGCAGCGGCGTGCGGGTGAGCCCGTGCGGGATCTCGCAGACGTCGCCGGCCGCCCACACGTTCGGCGCGGAGGTCTTCATGTGGTCGTCGACGATGATCCCGCCGGTCGAGCCGAGCTTCAGCCCGGCAGCGGTGGCGAGCCGGTTGTTCGGCGTCTTGTGCGTCGCCACGACGACCAGCTCGGCAGCGATGTCGCCGTCGGATGTGGAAACCCCGCGGACCTGGCCGTTCCCGTCGTCGAGGAACGCCTTCAGCGTCGTGTTGAAGTGCAGGTGGACGCCCATCTCGCGCCACGACTCCTGCACCGGCTCCATGATGTCGGCGTCGGCCATCGTCGCCAGCGCGTACGGGTTGGGGTCGATCAGGTGGGTCTCGACGCCGCGGTGCGCGAGCGCGGTGACCATCTCCAGCGCGAGCGGGCTTGCCTCCACGACGACGGCGCGCTTCGTCTCGGCGATGACCTTGTCCCACTCCATCGCCTTGCGGATGTTCTTGACGTAGTACAGCCCGCCCAGCTCGCTGCCGGGCACACCTGGATCGGCGTACTCGAAGCCGGTCGCGATGATCAGGTTGTCGTAGGTGATCACGCCCTCGCCGCCGACGGTGACCGTGCGGCCGTCGGTGTCGATCGACGTCACCTCGGTCTCGTAGTGCACGTCGATGCCGGCGTCGACGTAGGCCTGCTTGCCGGCCAGGAAGAGCCGTTCGAAGTCGGGGATCTCGCCGCCGTGCACGTAAGGGATGCCGCACGGGCTGTAGGCGACGTCCTCGAACTGCGTGTAGACGACCACCTCGGCCGACGGGTCGGCAGCCTTGACCCCGCCTGCGGAGCCGAGGCCGGCCGCTCCCCCTCCGATGATCACTGTCTTGCGGGGCACGGGCAGCCTCCACGCTCGTCGCGTACACTATCCGACACGCATTTTTACCATACGCGGATCGCTGAGTCAGCCTGCCGACGAGCGCGCCGTTGCCAGCAGCGCCTGCTCGGCGCGGTCGAACGCGGCTACCTTCGTGCCGGCCCGCTCCTGCAGCTCCGCGACGATCCCGCGCAGCTGGGCGGTCATGCCGTGCAGCGCGGCCGGGGCGGCGCCGCCCTCGGCCGTGCGGGAGAGCACGATCCGCCACGGGTCGAGCACCTCGGAGAGATCGACCCCGGCCAACCCCCACGACGTGCCGACGTGCGCGAGCGCCGCCTCGTCGATCATGGCGCCGGTGATCTCGGCGCCGGGGACGCCCGCGCGCGCCGCCGCTCGCACGGTGTTGCCGACCACGACGTACGCCGTCCGGTAGTCGACTCCGAGCCGCTCCACGAGGTGCTCGGCGAGATCGGTCGCCTGCGTGTAGCCGCGGTCCAGCTCCTCGCGCATCCGGACCGGGTTGACCCGCAGCGTGCGCACCACCCCCGTCATGAGCCGGGTGATCGTCAGCGCCAGCTCGAGCGCCCGCGGTACCTCGCCGTAGGCGAAGATCAGGTTGTCGCTGCGGGCCGACGGGCTCTTCGTCACGGCGAGGAAGCCGGTGAGGCGCCCGATCAGCACCCCGGACGCGCCGCGCACGATGGCCAGCGCGTACGGGTTGCGCTTGTTGGGCATGAGGATCGACGAGCGGGTGAAGGAGTCGTCGAGGTCGACGAAGTCGAACTCGCTCGACGAGAAGATCTCCAGGTCCTCCGCGAGCTTCGACATGTTGGAGAGCAGGCTCGCCGCCGTCGCCAGGATGTGCACGAGCCCGTCGACCTGCCACATCGCGTCCCGTGTGTGCGGGATGACCCCGTCGAAACCCAACGCGGCCGCGATCGGATCGCGGTCCTCCAGCAGGCGCGTGCCGTTGACGCAACCCGCGCCGCCGGGGCTGCAGTCGACCCAGTCGAGCTCGTCGAGCAGCCGCCGCCCGTCGCGCACCGCGGGGTAGGCGAAGGAGAGCAGGTAGTGCCCGAACGTCGAGGGTTGCGCCTGCTGCAAGTAGGTCTGGTCGGGCAGGAGGGTCTCGGCGTGCTCGCCGGCGCGCGCTGCGGTCTCGGCGGCGAAGCGCGCGGTCTCGGCGACCAGATCGGCGAGCTGGCGGCGCAGGTGCAGCCGCAGCGCCACCCGCGCGGCCTCGCGGCGGGGACGACCGGCGTGCAGCCAGCCGGCGACATCGCCGATGCGGGAGACGAAGTAGCGCTCGCGCGAGTTGTACGGCTCGCCGTTGGCCGGGTCGTACGGGAAGTCGTCCGCAGCGACCTCACTGACCTCCAGCAGGAGCGCGAGCAGCTCCTTGCGCGCCTCGTCGGGGACGATGCGGCGGCGGCCGAGGTCGAGCACGTGCGCGATGTCGGCGAGGTTGAGGCCGTGGTGCAGGAAGCTCGCGTCGGCGTTCTCCAGCGCGAAGCCGGATTCGATCAGCTCGGCGGCCGGGCCGCCCTGCGGGAAGCCCTCGGGGCGGGTGCGGCGGGTCACGGTGCGCCTTTCGTGATCGATCCGATGGCGGGGAGCACGGCGCCGGTGTGCCAGTAGAGGACCGGGCCGTTGCCCAGCCGTTCGGCTGCGGCGGCGAACGCCTCCGCCCCGTAGGTCTCGTCGAGCAGCAGGCCCTCGGCGTGCAGCGCGAGCCGGGCCCGCTCGCGCTCGTGCGGGGTGGCCGAGCCGAAGCCGGGACCGCGGGCGTCGACGATCTCCGGGACCAGCGGTGGCGGGCCGCCCAGCAGCTCGGCGCACTCTCGCGCGAGTTGCCGGACCCGCGCGGCGATCGCGGCGGGCGGGCGGCTGACGGAGACCCCGAGCACCGGCACGTCCAGCCCGGCGGCTGGCAGCCCGGCCAGCAGGCCCGCGAGACTGCCACCCGACCCGACGGGCAGCACGATCAGCGCGGGCGGCTCGTCGAGTTGGGCCGCGAGCTGGCCCGCCAGCTCCGCGGCCGCCATGGCGAACCCGACCGCGCCCAGCGCCGTCGAGCCGCCTCGCGGGACGGCGAACGGGCGACGTCCGGCAGCGCGCAGCGCCGCCGCCCGCTCCTCGACGAGCCGGTCGACGGCCTCGCGGTCGGTGTCGCCGGTGGGGACGAGCGTTGCGCCCGCGGCGGCGGCCAGCACCAGATTGGGCGCACCGGCCGGATCACCCCAGACCACCAGCTCGCACTCCAGCCCGGCCGCGCGCGCCGCCATCGCCGCCGCGGGGCAGAAGTTGGAGCCGGGCCCGCCGCCCGTCACGAACACGTCCGCGCCGTGGTCGAGCGCGGCGCCGACGAGGAACTCCAGCGGCCGCACCTTGTTGCCGGCGACACCGAAGCCGATCAGGTCGTCCCGCTTGAGCAGCAGCGGGCCGGCGCCCAGCGCCGCTTCGAGGCGGCGTGCCCGGTGCAACGGGGTGGGCAGCAGCGCCAGCGGGAACCTCGGGAGCCCCGCGGGCGCGGGGAGGGCAGGAAAGCCACTTTCCGGCCCTGTGGGGGCCTGAACGTGGCTTTCCTGCCCTCCCCCAGCCGCGCCCGTGGCTGGACCCGTCCCGCTCACGGCGTGCGACCGGCTCTGGCGAGGACCTCGTCGACCATCGCCGCCGCGGCGGCGACCGCGGGTCCCGACGCCCAGCCGCGGACCTCCGCCGCCGTGGCCAGGCCGCGGGCGTCCAGCGCGACGGCCGGGTCGGCGCCCTCCTCGCGCAGCACCTCGTGCATCACCTGCTGCGCGCGGTGCTTCCCGATCCGTTCCGACAGCCGGGCGAGCACCCGTTCCGAGGAGAGGCCGGCGCCGAACCGCTCGACGGTCGCCGCCATCGCCTCCGGGTACACCTCCAGCCCTTCGACGAGACCACGGCCCAGCCGCAGCGCCGCGCCGGTGAGCTGGCAGACCTCCGGCAGCGCGACCCACTCCGCCTTCCACGGGCGCCCGTCCCGCTCGTGGCCGGCGACCAGCCCCTCGACCAGCACCGCTGCCGACGAGCGGGCGAGCCGCGCGAGCGTGTCGAGGTGCTCGGCGCTCTCCGGGTTGCGCTTGTGCGGCATCGTGATCGAGCTGACCGCCCCGGCGGGCGCAGGCTCGGCCAGCTCGCCGATCTCGGGGCGGGCCAGCTCGTACACCTCCGAGCCGATCCGGCCGAGCGTGCCGCACACCATCGCCAGCACCGAGCCGAACTCCGCCACCCGGTCGCGCGAGGTGAGCCACGAGATCCCCGGGTCGGCGAGCCCCAGCTCGGCGCAGAAGCGCGCCCGCAATGCAGGGCCGTCCGCGCCGAAGAACGCCAGCGCCCCGACGGCACCGGCAAGCTGCCCGGTCGCCCACCGCGGCGCACCTTCGGCCAGCCGGTCGAGGTGCCGACCCGCCTCGTCGGCCCAGGTCGCGACCTTGAAGCCGAACGTGATCGGCGCGCCGGGCTGCCCGTGCGTCCGCCCGACCATGACGGTGTCGCGGTGCTTCGCGGCGAGGTCCAGCAGCCTTTCCCGGATCGCGCCCAGCTCGCGCGCCGCGTGCGCGCCGACGTCGCGCATCACGAGGCCGAACCAGGTGTCGGTGACGTCCTGCACGGTCGCGCCGACGTAGACGTGCTCGCGGACCTCCTCGGGCAGCACCTGCTGCAGCCCGCGGATCAGCCCGAGCGTCGAGTGCGCGGTGCGGCGGGTCTCGGCGGCGACGAAGTCGAGGTCCAGCGCGTCGGCGCGGGCCCGTTCCGTGATCGCCCGGGCGGCTGCCTCGGGGACGATGCCGAGCGCCGCCTGCGCCCTGGCGAGCGCGGCGAGCACGTCGAGCCAGGTCTGGAGCATCGCGCGTTCCTCGAACACCGCGTCGAGTTCCGGGGTGCCCCACAGGTGCCCGTACAGCGCCGACGAGCTCAGCCGGGTGCCCACGCCGGCTCCTCCTGCGCGGCGAGGCGGGTCAGGGCCTCGCGGACGTGGTCGAGCGAGGAACCCCACGGCACCGCGACCCAGCCGGCGCCGGCCTCGACGTGCTCCTCCTGCAGGCAGCACTTCGTGAGCAGCCGCTCCCCCGGCGCCGGCGGGCGGCGCTTGGGGCAGAAGTCGACGGTCGGGGCGTCGGCGCCGTAGAAGTGGCGGTGGATCTGCTGCGAGCGCGTGCAGCCGAGCAGCGTCCACGCGGCGCGGGGCGGGTGCTCGTCGAGGTAGGACACCTGCGCGCCGGGCACCTCGCCACCGGAGCCGCGGCACGGCAGCAGGTAGTGCTCGCTCGGGCGCTCGGCAGCCAGCGCGGCGAGGTCGGTCAGCTCGCCCACCAGCTCGATCGGCGGCAGGTCGTCGGCGACCGCGAGCACGCGGCGGGCCTGGTCGAGCAGCTTCGCGGGCTCCGGCGGCACCACCTCGCGGACGACGACCCGCAGCGGCGCCGGCTCCACGATCACGTTGACGTGCGCGTACCGGCCCTGCACCGCGACGGCCCGCTTCCCCGGCGCGCGGTCGAGCGCGGCCCTGGCCAGCTCCGACGGGATCGCCGTGTCGACCTCGGGAGCGACGACGTACTCGCACTCGGCCGGGCCGGCGAGCAGCTCGACCCTGGTGATCGCCGAGAACAAAGCCGTCTCCGAGGCCCGCTCGACGTGCAGCAACGCGGTCTCGCCGCCGGAGCGGGCCACCACGAACCGGGTGCGCCGGTACGCCTCGCGTCCCAGGAAGTGCTCCTTCAGCCCGACCTCGTCGAGCGGGACCTCGGGCGGGAGCGCCGCGACCGAAACCCCGCGGTAGCGGTTCGGGACGAAGTTCCGGCCGGTGCGCGGCCCGGTCACGCCAGGCCTTCACGCTCGCGGCGGTCGACGGCTGCGGTGTCCGAGCGCAACCCGAGCCGGAGCGTCTCGACCGACAGGACGTCGCCGAGCGCAACGTTGCCCAGGTTGACCGAAGGGCCGAAGCGCCGGATGAACCACGCCTGCTGCCCCGCCTGGGGCGCCTCGAACACAACCCGCTCGACGCCGACCGCCGCAGCCACCGCCTCCACGACGTCCGGCCGTACCCGGCCCGACGCGTCGAACGTCCCGACCGTGCCACTCTGCCGGCCCTCCGTCACCACCAGGCTCGCCCCGGCCTCCAGATCGGCCCGGCACTCCGCCGGCCAGTGCCGGGCGGCCAGCTGCTCCCCCGGCGCCTTCGTCCCGACCTCGGCGAGCACGGTGAAGTCGGCCGCGGCTCGCCGGATCAGCTCGTGCTTGTCCCGCAAGCCCATCGCGACCGTCCCCCGCGAGACCTCGACGTGCGTGAAGCCGACCTCCCGCGCCCACTCGAGGCACTGCTCGGCCCGGTCCTGCGCCCACGCGATCTCCAGCAACGTGCCGCCGAGGCAGGACGCGATGTCGTTCGCGGCGAGCAGCTGCAGCTTCGAGACCAGCGTCGGGTCGACGTACGCGGTGCCCCACCCGACCTTCCAGATGTCGACGTGCGCCGCCACCGAGTCGAGGACGTCCGCCGTCGCGAGCCGGCCGGCGCCGGGGTCGATGACGTGCGTCAGCCCGGCGCGGCGCGGCTTCGCCTCGCGGTCGGGCAGGTCGAGGAACGCTGGCTTCACGACGTCTACTATCCGATACGTGCGTTCAGTCGCGGACGAGCGTCATGACCCTCGCCATGGCGGGCCGTGGCGGTTCGGGGGCTATCTCGATCGCGCGCCCGACGATGTCCAGCGCGAGGCTGAACACGCGCTCCGCGCGGTCCCGGTCGGCCCAGTCGTGCGCGTCGGCGAACGTCGCCCACGCGGACGGGCCGAGCACGGGATGGTCGCTGTAGTCGAGCTCGTGCCACGTCACCGCCATCTCGAGGAGCGCAAGCACTTCCTCGCCGTCGACGTCGACGCGCAGGAGCCGATCATGATGAGCTGCATGCGTGGGACCGGTGGGACAGGTTCGGCAACACGACGTACGGACATGAGCTGCGGTCATCGCGACTCCCCGGGCGCGGAGGTGCTCTTGTGCGGAGCACCGTCCCGCATCCCGGTTGCACAGCTGTTGCACCACGTGACGCCACGATGACGTTGCGCAGATGACATATCGCCGAATAGGGAGCACCGACGATGGCCACCGAACGCAGTGTGCAGGCCAGATGGGACGGTGGCCTGCGGGCCGTCGTCACCGCGGGCGAGTTCGAGCTCATCGTCGACGAGCCCACGAGCGTCGCCGGCGGCACCGGCAAGGGCCCGCAGCCCACCGAGGTGTTCCTGGCCTCGATCGCCTCGTGCTTCACGATCTCGATGGCGTTCATGGCGGCGAAGCGCGGCATCGAGCTCTCCGGCCTGAACGTCGAAGCCACCGGCACCTACGACGGGCCCCGGTTCTCCGCGGTCCGCGTCGCCGTCACGACGACCACCCCGCAAGGTGAGGACCTCCGCAAGCTCATGGCCGCGGCGGAGCGGGTCTGCTACGTCACCCGCACCCTCACCACGCAACCGGAGATCACCTTCACCACCGAGCAGTGAGCCGCCACGTAGAAGGTCCCCACCGTTTTGCCAACCTGCAGACCCCAGGAGGCGTGCAGGTTGGCAAAACGGTGGGCAAGTCCGGGTGGCACCGCCGCAATCTCCCCACCGTTTTGGGTGGATGCGCGCCGATTCGGCGCGCATGTGCCCAAAACGGTGGGGAAGTTGGCGTCACAGGCCGGCGTAGATCTCCTCGTGCCGCCGGGCACTCGCATCCCAGGTGAACCGCGGCACCGTCGCCGCGCCGCCCGCCACCAACCGCGCGCGCAGTTCGGGCTCCTGCACGACCCGGCGCATCGCCTCCGCCAGCGCGGCGGGGTCGGCGACGGTGGGCAGCAGGGCGTTCTCACCGTCGACGAGGTACTCGCCGAACACCGGCAGGTCGGACGCGACGACGGGCAGGCCCGCGCCCATCGCCTCCAGCACGACGAGCCCCCAGCCCTCCTTCACCGACGGGAAGGAGAGGGCGTCCGCGGCGTGGTACCAGCCGGCGAGCTCGGTGTCGTCGACGGTGCCGAGCAGCACGACGTCCGTGCCCAGCGTCAGGCCGAGCCCCGGCAGCGAGCCGAGCGCGGCGTCCCGGTAGGCGGTGTAGTCCTGGTAGGAGTGCCCGCCGACGACGGCGAGCAGCACCGGGAGGCCTTCGGCACGCAGCCGCGACAGCGCCCGGAACGCGTGCACGCTGCCCTTGCGCGGCTCCACGCCGCCCACGGCGAGGAACAGGAACATGTTGTTCGCGCCGATCTTCGAGCGCAGCCGCGCGATCTCGGCGGGCGGCGGTTCGGGGAACCGGCCGGGGTCCACCCCGTTGGGCACCACCCGCGCGGTCCGGCCGTACTCCGTGCGCAGGATCTCCCGCCACTGCTCGCTCACCACGAGCACCTCGTCGGGCTCGACGATCGCCGCGCGCTGGCACTCCACGAGCGCTCGGGTGGTGAAGTCGTCGACGTGGTGCACGGTCCGCACGACGATCACGCCGGCCCCGGCGTCCCGCACCCGCGCGGCGGCGCGCGCGGCGATGCAGTCCTGGGTGTGCAGGACGTCGAACTCTCCCGCCATCCCGACCAATCCCGACGCGAGCGTGTCGATGGAAAGGAACACCCGCTCGTCGAGCGTCGTCCCGGCCTTCGTCGGGCCGGGCAGGACGGTGTGCGGCACGCGGGTCGGCCGGAACAGCCCCTCCGCCGGGTCCCCGAGCGCGAGCAGGTGGACGTCGACGCCCCGCGCGTGCAGCGCCTCCGCGAGGCTGAGCGTGTGCACCAACCCGCCCCGCGGCTTGGTCGAGTGCGACACCAGCGCAACCCTCATAGGGCCCTCATAGGGCGGTCGCAGCCAGCTCCGGCGTCCTGGTCGCGAGCGCCGCGGCCACCAGCGACGCACGCGCAGCCGTCGGTGGCACCAGGCAGCCGGCGTCGAGGAACGCCTTGCGCTGCTTCTCGAAGCCCTGCGGGTCGCCCTCCGTGCCGAGCACGTGCACGACGACCTGCGGCCCGCCACCCTCCCCGCCGCCTTCGATGATCTCGCGGCAGACGGGCGCGAGATCGGCGGACGGATCGGCGTGGGCCCCGTAGCCGAGCACGACGTCCAGGACGATCGCCGCCACCTCCGGGTCGGCACCCTGCTCGCGCAGCAGCCCGATCCGCGCCTCCGGATCGATCATCGGGTGCGGCCGGCCCTTCGTGTACTCCTCCTCGCCGAGGTCGAGGCAGACGTGCGCGCCGTCGGGCGCCGGGAGCGCGAGCTCCGCGGAGAGCGGGGTGTTCGAGTACACCCGCCCCAGCACGTCGCCGAGCAGCACGAGCGACTCGTAGCAGAGCGTCCCGCCCGAGAAGAGACCCCTGACCAGCGTCCGCCGGGCAGGCAGCGCCGCGCAGCGCTCCTTCACCAGCGCCACCAGCTCGTCGGTGACGTCAGGCGCAGCGCCGAACGCCGCGGCCGCGGCGAGCGCGCCGGCCTCGAGCGTCCGCGTCACCGTCACACCCTCGGGCACCGGCAGGTCACCCACCCCGATCAAGGCCGCGACCAGCGGTTTCCCCTTCGCTGCCGCGAGCACCTCGGCGGCGACGCCGGCGTCGGGCGGTTTCGATACGAGCAGGATCGCCTCGGTCGCGTCGTCGGCGACCAGCTCCCGGATCGCCGCGAGGGCCATCCGCCCGCCGACCGCGGCCGACAGGTCGCGCCCGCCCAGCCCGATGACCTGCGTGACCCCGACGCCCCACCGGTCGAGCAGGCACGCGACCTCCTGCGCCCCGGTACCGGCCGCGGCCACCACCCCGACCGGGCCCGGCCGCACGACATTGGCGAACCCGAGGCAGGTCCGCCCGAGCATCGCCGTCCCAGCCCCCGGCCCCATCACCAGCCGGCCGAGCCGGGAGGCCCGGTCCTTCAGCTCCACCTCGGCGTCGACCGGGACGTTGTCGCTGAACAACAGCACGTCCAGGCCCGCGGAGAGAGCCTTGTGCGCCTCCAGCGCGGCGTAGTCGCCAGGCACGGAGATCACCGCGACGGTCGAGCCCGGCTGCAGCGCCAGCGCCTCGCCGAGCGTGCGCGGCAGCCGCTCCGCCGCGCCCTCCTGCTCGCCACCGCGCTCGGCGAACATCGCGGTCTCCCCCGCGGAGCGCGCGCCCTCGACGGCGTCCGGCGACTCCGCCCGGATCGCGACGAACAGGTCGTTCGCCCCCGAGTCCGCGAGCTCGTCGAGGTCGAAGCCCTCCGCCGCGAGCGTGTCGAGGTTCGCCGGGGTGGCCATCGCCGCGGCCGCCCATTCGACGCCGTCGGCGGCGACGAGCGCGCGGGTGCCGGAGAGCTGGGTGATCGAGTCGACGTAGGTGTCGCGGTAGAGCGTGACGTCGTGGATCACCGGTCAGGCCCCGATCCGCGCATCGAGCGGGCGGGGTGCGGCGACGATCCGGGTGCCCGTCCCGCTGGGCCCGAGCGACGTGCCGGCCAGGGCGGCGTTGGTGATCACGGCGGTGCGCCCGCCGGCGCGCAGGAACTGGATCGCCGCGCGCACCTTCGGCCCCATGCTGCCCTCCGGGAACTGCCCGTCGTCGGCGTGCGCCTGCGCCTCGTCGACGCTCATCACCTCGATCGGGCGCTCGTGCTCGGTCCCGTGGTCGAGCGCCACCCGGGCGACGTCCGTGACCAGCACCAACGCCTCCGCACCGAGCGCCGTCGCGAGCCGCTGCGCCGCGATGTCCTTGTCGATCACCGCGTCCACCCCGCGGTAGGCACCGCCATCGACGACGACCGGGACTCCCCCACCGCCCGCGGCGATCACGATCTGCCCCCGCTCGACCAGCGCCGTCACCGCCTCCAGCTCGACGATCTCGCGCGGCTGCGGCGACGGGACGAGCCTGCGGTAGCCGCGGCCCGCGTCCTCCGCGACCACCCAGCCCAGCTCGTCGGAACGCTGCTTCGCCTCGTCGGCGCTCATGAACGGCCCGACCGGCTTGGTCGGGCGGGCGAACGCCGGGTCGGACTCGTCGACGACGACGTGCGTGATCACCGTGACGATCCCCGGCAGCTGCCCGCCGCCCGCCTCGTGCAGCGCGAGCGTCACCACGGAGCCGAGCTGGCCCTCCGTCATGGCGTCGAGCAGGTACATCGGCATCCGCGGCACGCGGTGCGCGGCCTCGTCCTGCTGGATCGCGAGGTTGCCCACCTGCGGCCCGTTGCCGTGCACGAGCACAACCCGCCAGCCCGCGGCGTGCAGCTCGCAGACGGCGTCGGCCATGCCGCGCGCGTTGGCGAGCTGCTCGTCGCTGGTGCCGGCCTGGCCGGCTCTGGTGATCGCGTTGCCGCCGAGCGCTACGACGGCCGTTCGAACCTGAGCGCCCATCGTCGCGGTCAAGACGCACCCAACTGGATGTCCATCAGCAGGTGCGGCAACCCCACGTACAGCTCGGGCTCGCCGAGCTGCCGCCATCCGAGCCTCCTGAAGAAGGCACCGTTGGCCGGCTGGACGTGCGCGAGCATGCGGTGCCCGCCGAGCGCGCCCGCGGTGGCGACGGCGAAGCGCACCAGCGGACCGCCCAGCAGCTTCGCCCGGAACGGCGGCAGGACGGCCAACCGGTCGCCCTGCCACACGCCCCCTTCAAGCGGGAACAGCCGCACCGTCCCCGCGGGGACGCCGTCGACCAAGCCCAGTACGTGCACGGTCGAGCCGGACTCGTCGTGGACGTCGCGGTCGGACCGGTCGAAGACGTGCTGCTCGGCGACGAACACCGCATGCCGGATGCCGTGGTGCACGCCGAGGTCGGCGGCACCGGTGGCGATCCGGCACTCCACGCGGTGGGCCGTTCCAGCCCGTGCCGTTCCGGTACCGACGGTCGTCGTCAACGTCGGTCAGAGCGTCCAGGTCTGCATCACCAGCGCGCCCTCGCGACGGGCGGTGAGGTTCGCGTCGAGGACGTCGAGCGGGTGCATCGGCTTGACGCCTTCGATGAGGTCGGTCTCGCGCATGCCGTAGAGGGCGGCCATCGCGAAGCGGCAGGCGTAGACCTTGCCGCCTTCCTTCATGAACGTCTGGAGCTGGTTGTTGTAGGCGAGGTGGCCGGGGAAGGCCTCCGAGCCGACCGTCGGGAACCCGCGGGTCGCCGAGGCCATCAGCACGCCGGGCCCGTAGAGCACGAGGCTCGTGTCGAAGCCCTTCCGGTTGATGCGCGTGCAGGTCAGCATGTTGACCAGGCCGACGGAGCCCTCGAAGGGCACCGTGTGCATGAAGATGTAGGCCTTCTCGCCCTCGTTGGCCTGGATGTCGTCGAACAACTTCTCGTCGTAGTCGACGATCGCGTCGCCGGCGTGTGCCCGCTCTCCGACAATCTGAGCCACAGTCTCTCTCCTTCGACGCGCGTTTACTATCGGATATGCGCGTTCATCATACGTAAGGAGGGAAGACTGTCAACGACGCCGGAGACCGGTCACCCGGACATCCGCGAGGCGCAGGACGTTCGCCCGTTCGGCCCCCGCCCTCACCGCCAGCTCACCGCTGCCGTCGAGCGTTCCGACAGGCGCGGCAGCCAGTTCGCGAGACTCGAACGCGGCGACGCACTCCGTCACCCGGCCGGTCGGCACGCAGAGCAGGAACCCGAAGCTCGGGAAGCAGTTGAGCCATCGCGTCAGCGGCACGCCGGCCGGCGCCGGCAGCACGTCGAGATCGACCGTGACACCGAGGTCGCCGTGTTCGAGCAGCATCGCGAGCGAGCCGAGCAGCCCGGCCATGCTGATGTCCTTCGCGGCCACGCACACCCCGGCCGCAGCCAGCTCGGCGAGCAGCCGCACGTCACCGGCGCAGCGGTCGCCGCGTGACTTGAAGGCGGGGAAGTACGGGAAGTCGGGGCGCATCTCCCCGTCGAGCGCCGCCGCGACGACGAGCGACTGGCCGGGTGCCGCGCGGATCACCGAGAGCGGGACGGGCGCGTGCCCGACCCCGAACGCCGAGACGGCCGGCGGGCCGTCGTGGATCGTGAGGTGCCCGCCGATGACGGGCACGTCGTAGAGCAGCGACGCCTCGCGCATGCCAGCCAGCACGGTGCGCGCCACATCGGGGGTCGCCACGACCGTGTCGACGATGCCGAGGGGCACCGCACCCATCGCGGCCATGTCGTTGACGTTGGTCAGCACCGCCGCGAACCCCGCGGCGTGCGGGTCGGCCGCGACGAACGGCGGGAAGATCGCCTCACCGCAGCCGACGACCTTCGTGCCGCCCGCGTCGACGACCGCGCCGTCGTCGCCTGGCCCTCCCAGCCAGTCCGACGCCCCCAGCACGTCGCTGACCAGCCCGATCTCGGCCTTCGAGCGCAGACCGGGATTGGCGAGGACGGACGCGACGATCTCGTCGAGCCCCTCGCTCATCCGGGGACCGTGAACCAGACGGCCGTCGTCGGGGTGTCGGTGCTGTTGCGCCACGTGTGCGGGCGGTCGGCCGGGTAGTGCAGGACGTCGCCCGCGGCGACGTCGTAGCGCTCGCCGCTGATCTCGACCTGCAGGGTGCCGTCGAGGACCATCAGGATCTCCTCGCCCGCGCGCAGCGAACGGCTGCTGCCGCTGCCACCACCGGGCTCGACCACGGCTGCGACGCCGGAGGCGCGCAGCCGCTCGGTCGGGGAGGCGAGCACCTGCGCGGTGACGCGCTCGGCCGCCGGCGTCCAGTCGCCGGGAGCGGGCCGCCGTTCACCGGCCTTGACGTGCGACGCGATCGGGGCGGTAGCAGCGCCGTCGTCGACGAAGTGGCCGATCGGGCGGCCGAGCGCCGCGGCGAGCTTGAGCAGGGTCGTGATGGTCGGGACCATGTCGCCGCGCTCGACCTTGTGGATCGCGGCCGCCGAGACCCCCGACCGCGCGGCGAGCTGCTGCAACGACAACCCGAGCGCGCCCCGCCCGTCGCGGATCTTGGGCCCGATCGCGTCGACGATGGGCTCCCACGAACCGCCGGCAGCCGACTCCTGTGGCAGCATCACGACCTCCTCACGTGCAGCATCATAAACACGCTTCGCCTATCGTGGACAACCGGAGGACGGATCGCCCGCGCAGGCAGCCGGCGGTTGCAGGAAGTGCGCCGCAACCCTCGGCGCGGGGAGGGCAGGAAAGCCACTTTGCTGCCCTGTGAGGGCCGGAAAGTGGCTTTGCTGCCCTCGCGTGCGAATCGCACGCATCCTGCTCGGGCCCCGGCCTCGGTTGTTCCGGTGCCGACCCGCCTCCCGGGCCGTCAGGAAAGCCACTTTCATGCAACGTGGTTGCATGAAAGTGGCTTTGCTGACCTTCCACACGCTGCTCACGCAGCCGACGTGACCCGGCGTGCAGTCTGGTCCGGGTCGGTCAGTCGCGCCGGCCCCGGCCCGCGCCGGCGGCCGCGAAGCCGCGGTCGCGGCGCACGTTCGCGCGCCGACCCTTCAACGTGGTGCTGCCGCGGAGGCTGCGCAGCACGTCGTCGGCGGCATGCTCGGGGATCTCCACGAGCGCGTGGCGCTCGTGGATCTGGATCGCGCCGATGTCGCGGCCCGACAGGTTCGACTCGTTCGCGAGCGCGCCGACGATGTCCTGCGGGCGCACCCCGCCGGCCCGGCCGGCGTTGACGAACAGCCTGGTCATGCCGGTCTTCGGCGGCCGGGTACCAGCGGCGCCACCGCGGCCCCGAGCCTCGCGCGGGCCGCTTGCGCGACCCGGTGTGACGACCGGGATGTCGTCGCCATCGTCCGGGGTGCCGGCGACGGCCTGCATCAGCTGGACGGCGGCCGTGGCGACATCGAGCAGGTCGTGCTCGGCTGCGAGGCCGGCGAGCATGCCGCGGACGTCGTCGGCGTCGGTGCCGCTGAGCAGCTGCTCCTCGAGCGCGGCGCGGGTGCGCTCGAGGCGGGCAGCCCGCAGGTCGGCTGCGGTCGGGACGGGCGCGAACTCGATCGGCTGCCCGGTGAGCCGCTCGACGGCACGCAGCGCGTGGACCTTCGACGGCGGGACGAGCGTGATCGCGACGCCCTCGCGCCCGGCGCGGCCCACGCGGCCGATCCGGTGCACGTAGGCCTCGGAGCTCTGGGGGACGTCGTGGTTGACGACGTGCGTGAGCAGGTCGATGTCGAGGCCGCGAGCGGCGACGTCGGTCGCGACGAGCAGCTCGGTGCGGCCGCTGCGCAGCCGCTCGACCACGCGGGTGCGGTGTTCCTGGTCCATGCCGCCGTGCAGCGCCTCGGCACGCAGGCCGCGGGCGGTCAGCGTTTCGGTGACGGCGTCGACGTCGAGGCGGGTGCGGCAGAACACGATCGCGGCCGTGGGCCGCTCCGCCTCCAGCACACGCCCGAGGGCCGCGGTGGTGTGGGTGCGCGGCACGAGGTACGCGGTCTGGCGCACCTTCGGCGCCTCACCCTCGGCAACCGCCTCGCGGCGGATCCGGACGGTGATCGGCTCGCGGAGGTACTTCTGCGCGAGCACCTCGATCCGGCGCGGCATGGTGGCGCTGAACAGCACCGCCTGCCGGGTGTCCGGAGTGGCGTCGAGGAGGGTCTCGATGTCCTCGACGAAGCCCATGTCGAGCATCTCGTCGGCCTCGTCGAGCACAACGGTCTCGAGCGCGTCGAGGCGCAGCGCGCCGCGGTTCATCAGGTCGATCGCGCGACCCGGCGTGGCGACGACGACGTCGACGCCCTGCTGCAGCGCCTTCCACTGCGGGCCGACGGGCGCGCCGCCGTAAACGGTGAGCACGCGGGCACCGAGCCGCGCGCCGTAGCGGGTGACGGCCTCGGCGACCTGCAGCGCGAGCTCGCGGGTCGGGGTCAGCACGAGGCCGAACGGGGCGTCGCCACGCGAGCGCTCGGGGCGCAGCTCGGCGAGGCGCTCCAGCATGGGCAGCGCGAAGGCAGCCGTCTTGCCGGTGCCGGTCGCGGCCTGCCCGAGCAGGTCGTGGCCTTCGATGAGGGGCCCGATGGCCTGCGCCTGGATCGGGCTGGGTGCGGTGTAGCCGAGTTCCTCGACGGCGGCGAGGAGCTCGGGGCGGAGCGGGAGATCGGAGAAAGCGGGCAGGTCGAGCACGTGCTCGTTCAGGGTCAACTCACGTCTTTCGTCGCAGCGGGCGGGGCACGGTCGCGTGCCCCGCGGGCGAGCCCGCGTGGCCCTCTGCACGAGTTCTGCCTGGCCGGTGCGGTCTCAAACAGTGTCAACGCACTGTCGGCTCCACATACTCCCAGGTGACGCGGCTCACCCGGGCCCCGGGGGGCGCATGCGGCACGATCGGGACGTGCAGCGCCTCGTGATGTGGGACGTCGACCTCACCCTGATCGCGGCCGGTGGTGTCGGTGTGGAGGCGTACGGCACGGCGTTCACGGCCGTCACCGGGGTCCCGTGGACCGGGGTGTTCGCCGCGGCGGGCACGACCGACCTGGAGATGACCCCGCTGCTGTTCGCCCAGCACGGGATCGCCGAGGCGACGCCGCACCTGGAGGCGTTCTTCACCGCCTACGCCGCGGAGTTCGCCGCGCAGAGCCACCGGGTGCCGGCCGAGGGGCGGCTGCTGCCCGGCGTCGAGCAGGTGCTGGCGGCGCTGCACGCGCGGCCCGACGTGGTGCAGACGCTGGTCACCGGCAACATCGCCGCGGTCGGGATCGGCAAGGTCGCGGCGTTCGGCCTGGACCGCTACCTCGACACCGTGGTCGGCGGCTACGGCGACGACGACGCCGTGCGCGCCACGCTCGTGCGCCGCAGCCGCGAGCGCGCGGAGATCGCGTACGGGCCGTTCGACGAGGTGCTCGTGGTCGGCGACACCGTCCGCGACGTGGCAGCGGCGCTGGGCGCAGGCGTGACAGCCGTAGCGGTCGCGACCGGGCACACTCCCGCGGCCGAGCTCGAAGCGGCCGGGGCGCACCACGTGCTCCCCGACCTCGGCGACGTCGACGGGGTGGTGGCGCTGCTCACGGGCGAGGCCTGACCGGCCGGGGGTTGAGCCGGCGCCCCACCTACCCGCCGCCATGTGTGGCGCAAGCGAGGGCAGCAAAGCCACTTTCCGGCCCTCACAGGGCAGCAAAGTGGCTTTCCTGCCCTGCCCCTCCCCCAGGTGAGCTGCGCGGTCACAGTCACGCACCTCCGTCCGCAGGGCGCCCACTCTCCCCGAGCACCCAGGGCGGGTCAGTGGCTCCAGCGCCACCCCTCACACCAGCTGCTGCCGCTGCTGCAGGAACGCCCGCAGCACGGCGTCCTGCCCCGGCGCCATCAGCTGCTTCGGGACGATCACGACCTGGATCCGCGCCAGGTGCAGGATGAACTCGGACGCGGTCTCGCGGGCCTCGCCGAACCTCTCCCAGCTCACGTCGCCGCGCATGCCCGGCTCGATGGTCGTGACGCCGCTGTCGGCGAGCACGACGGTCGACGGGCCGTTGACCCGGGCGGCGATGTCGCGGTTGGACCGCTTGGCCAGCAGCGGCGCGAACAGCAGGGCGCCACCGGCGCACACCAGCCCGACACCGTAGGTGACAGCGCTCGCGAAGAGCAGCCACACCCCGAGCAGCACCACCACGGCCGCGCCGATGCGCATCCACAGGAACGTCCTGGCGTTCACGCTGCGGACGACGCGGTCGTACCGCGTCGGGTCCGGTGGGACCTCGATGACCATGTGCACGATGCAACCCCCCGTTGCTGCCGCTACCGCTTCTTGTCCCCCGTGAGCCCGGCACGGCGCAACGCGTCGGCCATCGCGCTGTTGCCGAGCCCGCCGCCCGAGCCACCCGAGCCGCCGGAGCCGCCGGGACGCCCGCCGCGGCTGTCACCACGGCGGTCGCCGCCACCGCGCTGACCACCCTGACCGCCCTGACCGCCACCCCGCTTGTCACCGCGCCTGTCACCACCCCGGTCACGGCCCTTCTGCCCGTCGCGCTGGCCGTCGCGCTGCCCGTCCCGCTGGCCGCCGCCACGCTGCTGGTCGCCGCGCGGCTTGCCGCCCGCGCCGGGCTCGTCGTCGAGGCGCAGGGTCAGCGAGATCCGCTTGCGGGCCTCGTCGACCTCCAGCACCTTGACGCGCACGACGTCGCCGGACTTCACGACCTCCCGCGGGTCGCTCACGAACGTCTTCGACATCGCGGAGACGTGCACGAGCCCGTCCTGGTGCACGCCGATGTCGACGAACGCGCCGAAGGCGGCGACGTTGGTGACCTGGCCCTCCAGCAGCATTCCTGGCCTCAGGTCGGAGATCTTGTGCACGCCCTCCGCGAAGGTCGCGGTGCGGAATGCGGGGCGCGGGTCGCGGCCGGGCTTCTCCAGCTCGGTGAGGATGTCGGTGACCGTCGGCAGCCCGAACTGCTCGGTGACGAACTGCTTGGGCTGCAGCGACTTGAGCTTCGGCGCGTTCCCGATGAGCGTGGCGATGTCGGTCTTGGCGGCGCCGAGGATCTTGCGGACCACCGGGTAGGCCTCGGGGTGCACACCCGAGACGTCGAGCGGGTCGTCGCCGCCGCGGATGCGCAGGAAGCCGGCGCACTGCTCGAACGCCTTCGGGCCGAGGCGCGGCACGTCGGCGAGCGCGGTGCGTGTGCGGAACGGCCCGTTGGCGTCGCGGTGCGCGACGATCTGCGACGCGAGGCCCTCCGTGATGCCGGAGACGCGGCGCAGCAGCGGCGCCGAGGCCGTGTTGACGTCGACGCCGACGGCGTTCACGCAGTCCTCGACGACGGCGTCGAGGGAGCGGGAGAGCGCCGACTCGGCGAGGTCGTGCTGGTACTGGCCGACGCCGATCGACTTGGGGTCGATCTTGACCAGCTCGGCCAGCGGGTCCTGCAGCCGCCGCGCGATCGACACCGCGCCGCGCAGGGAGACGTCCAGCTCGGGCAGCTCCGCCGACGCGTAAGCCGATGCCGAGTACACCGAGGCGCCGGCCTCGCTGACCATCACCGGTGTCAGCTTGAGCGCGGGGTTGCGGGCGGCCAGCTCGCGCGCGAGCTTGTCGGTCTCGCGCGACGCCGTGCCGTTGCCGATCGCGACCAGCTCGACGTCGTGCGCGGCGGCGAGCTTCGTGAGCGTGGCCAGTGACGCGTCCCAGGCCCGGCGGGGTTCGTGCGGGTAGATCGTGTCGGTGGCGACGACCTTGCCGGTGGCGTCGACGACCGCGACCTTGACACCGGTGCGCAGCCCCGGGTCGAGCCCCATCGTGGCGCGGCTGCCGGCGGGCGCGGCGAGCAGGAGGTCGCGCAGGTTCGACGCGAACACCCCGATCGCGCCCTCCTCGGCGGCGGCGCGCAGCCGGACCCGGATGTCGATGCCGAGCCGCACGAGGATCCGGGTGCGCCACGCCCAGCGCACGACCTCGGCGAGCCACTTGTCGGCCGCGCGGCCCTTGTCGGCGATGCCGAACGCCGCCGCGATGGTGCGCTCGAACTCGGTCACGGCCCCCGGCTCGGGCGTCGCGGTGCTGTCCTCGGAGGGTTCGAGCGCGATGTCGAGCACCTCCTCCTTCTCCCCGCGGAACGCCGCGAGGATCCGGTGCGACGGGAGCTTCGTGAACGGCTCGGAGAAGTCGAAGTAGTCGGCGAACTTCGCCCCCTCGGTCTCCTTGCCCTCCCGGACCTTCGTGACGAGCCGGCCCTTCGTCCACACCCGCTCGCGCAGCCCGCCGATCAGGTCGGCGTCCTCGGCGAACCGCTCGACGAGGATCGCCCGCGCGCCCTCCAGCGCCGCCGCGACGTCCGCGACCTGCTCGTTCAGGAACCCGGCCGCAACGGTCGAGGGGTCCTGCTCGGGGTCGGTGAGCAGGGTGTCGGCCAGCGGCTCCAGCCCCGCCTCGCGCGCGACCATCGCCTTGGTGCGCCGCTTGGGCTTGAACGGCAGGTAGATGTCCTCCAGCCGGGCCTTCGACTCGGCCGCCCGGATCCGCTCCTCGAGCGCCTCGTCGAGCTTGCCCTGCTTGCGGATCTCCTCCAGCACGGCGCTGCGGCGCTCCTCCAGCTCGCGCAGGTAGCCGAGGCGCTCCTCCAGCGTGCGCAGCTGCGCGTCGTCCAGCGTGCCGGTCGCCTCCTTGCGGTAGCGGGCGATGAACGGCACCGTCGCGCCGCCGTCGAGCAGCTCGACGGCCGCGGCGACCTGGTTGGGGCGGACGCCGAGCTCGTCGGCGATGCGCTGCTGGACGGACTGCTGCGTGCTGGGCGGCGTGCTTGTCACAGGTACATCGTCCCGGGCCGCCCCAACGGCATTTCCAAGGGGTCGGCGTCCGGAAAGTGCCTTTCCGACCCCTTGTGCTGAACAGGGTAAGGGCGGTACGCCGGTTGCATGACCGCCGTCGAGGACCCCGTCACCACCACCCACCCGCTCGACCCGCTCTCGGCCCACGAGATCACCGCGGCGGCGGCCGTGCTGCGCGAGGCGAAGCAGCTGGAGCCCAGCACCCGCTTCGTTTTCGTCGCGCTGCACGAGCCGCCGAAGGAGCAGGTGCTGGCGGGCGGCGCGGCGCTGCCGCGGCAGGCGCACGTCGTCGCCTACGACCGGGCGGCGAAGGCGACCTACGAGGCGGTCGTCGACATCGGTGCACGCACGGTCGTGTCGTGGGCCCGCGTCGACGGCGTCCAGCCGCCGATGATGCTCGAGGAGTTCATGTCGTGCGAGGCGCTGGTGCAGGCCGATCCGCGCTGGCAGGAGGCGATGCGCAGGCGCGGCGTCGAGGACTTCTCGCTGACGATGGTCGACCCGTGGGCGTCCAGCTGGACCGGGCCCGAGGACGACCCGTCGCGGCGGCGGCTCGCGCGGCCGCTCACGTTCGTGCGCGCCGAGCCGGGCGAGAACGGGTACGCGCGGCCGGTCGAGGGCCTGATCGTGGAGGTCGACCTCGATGCGGGTGAGGTCGTCGACGTGATCGACCACGGCGTCGTGCCGTTGCCGACGGAACCGGGCAACTACGCGCCGCCGTGGGCGCAGGAGCGCCGCGACGGCGTCCGGCCGATCGAGATCACCCAGCCCGAGGGGCCCAGCTTCACCGTCGACGGCCACGCCGTGCGCTGGCAGAGCTGGGAGCTGCGGATCGGGTTCACCCCGCGCGAGGGGCTCGTGCTGCACCAGGTCGCCTACGCGGGCCGGCCGGTGCTCTACCGGGCCTCGCTCGCGGAGATGTACGTGCCCTACGGCGACCCGGCGCCGACCCACCGGTTCAAGAACGTGTTCGACCAGGGCGAGTACGGCGTCGGGTGGCTCGCGAACCCGCTGACGCTCGGCTGCGACTGCGTCGGGCACATCCACTACTTCGACGGCGTCGTCAACGACAACGACGGCGGCGCCGTCACCATCCCGAACGCCGTGTGCATGCACGAGGAGGACGCCGGGATTGGGTGGAAGCACACCGACTTCCGCACCGGCGCCGTCGAGGTGCGCCGCCGGCGGCGGCTGGTGATCTCCACGATCGTCACGGTCGGGAACTACGAGTACGGCTACTTCTGGCACCTGCACACCGACGGGACGATCGAGTACGAGGTCAAGCTCACGGGCATCATCTCCACCGGCGCCGTCGCGCCCGGGATGGAGCCCGAGCACGGCACGCTCGTCGCGCCCGGCCTGTACGGGCCCAACCACCAGCACTTCTTCTGCGTGCGGCTGGACATGTCCGTCGACGGCACCGAGAACACTGTCGTCGAGGTCGACTCGGCACCGAGCCCGGCCGGCCCGGACAACCCGCACGGCAACGCGTGGCGTACCCACCGGACCGTGCTGGTCAGCGAGGCGGTCGCGCAGCGCGACACCGACGTCCGGCGGGCGCGGTACTGGTCGATCGAGAGCGCGACCCGCACGTCCGCGCTGGGCCGGCCCACCGCGTACGCCCTGATGCCGGGCGCGAGCGTGCCGCCGATGTACGCGCCGGAAGCGTTGTTCGCCCGGCGGGCGGGGTTCACCGACCACCAGCTGTGGGTCACCGCGCACGACCCGGCGCAGCGGTTCGCGGCCGGCGACTACCCCAACCAGAGCCCCGGCGGGGACGGCCTGCCCGCCTACGTGACGGGTGATCGTCCGCTGGAGGGCGCGGACGTCGTGGTTTGGTACACGTTCGGCGCCCACCACGTCGTGCGGCCGGAGGACTGGCCGGTGATGCCGGTCAGCACCGTGGGCTTCACCCTCCGCCCGCACGGGTTCTTCGACCGCAACCCGGCCCTCGACATGCCCCCGGGCGAGACCGACTGCACGACAGGCTGACGAACTTCCCCACCGTTTTGCCTACTTGCACACGCAAAACGGCGTGCAGGTTGGCAAAACGGTGGGGACCTCGGCCGGACTTCCCCACCGTTTTGGGTGGATGCGCGCCGCCAGGGCGCGCATGTGCCCAAAACGGTGGGGAAGTTGGTTACGTGAACGCCGCTGCGTGGGCGGTCGCCCAGTCCTCGAACGTGCGGGGTGCGCGGCCTGTGACGTCGCGGACGGTGGGCCACAGCCAGTCCTGCGCCCCGCCGCCCTTGGCGCGGGCCTGCCGCAGCAGGTCCAGCACCGCCTCGACGACGACCGGCGGTAGGTACCCGCTCATCCGCTCGATGTACTCCGCCTCCGGGACGTCCTCGACGACGATCTCGCGCCCGAGCACGCCGGCCAGCGTCGCGGCACGCTGCCGCGGGCTGGTGTACTCCCCGCCGCTGAGATCGAGCACCCGGCCGGCGAGACCGGGTTCCCGCAGCGCGACGGCCGCGACGGAGGCGATGTCGGCCGGGTCGATCGGCGCGCCCGGCTCGTCGGAGAAGGGGATGCGCACGACCCCACCCGCGCGCAGCTGTTGCGCCCACTCCAGCGCGTTCGACATGAACTCGCCGGGCCGCAGCACGGTCGCCGCCAGCCCCGCCGCGGCGACCGCGGCCTCGGCCGCGATGTGCCAGCCCGCGATCATGTTGGTCGGATCACCGGCTGCCGACGCCGACGAGAGCGCCACCACCCGCTCGACACCTGCGCCGGCCAGCAGCTCCGCGGCGGGCCCGGCGCCGCCGGACGGGCCACGGGTGGCGTCGAGGAACAGGAACACGCCTCGCACGCCCTGGGCGGCCGCGGCGACACCGTCGCCGGTCGCCAGATCGCCGCCGGCGATCTCGACCCCGCCCGGCAGCACCTGTGCCGCCCGCTCGGGGTCGCGGGTGAACGCCCGCACGGTCTCCCCCGCGTCGAGCAGCTGCGCCACCAGCTCACCGCCGACGCGCCCGGTCGCGCTCGTCACGAGGATCATGCGTGCACCGCCTCGGTCGCCTTGAGCGCGAGGTCGTCGGTACCGCGCTGCAGGGCCGCGCGGTAGCCGATGAAGAGCCGGTTCGCGAGCGCCGGCGCCCACCACCCCTGGTTCGCGATGTTGAAGACGCGATGCACGAGGCGTACCTCGACCCCGATCTGCTCGGCCGTGTACTCGCCGCGGTACCACCATCCACCCTGCATGCCGACGCGGCCGCGGCCCTGCCACGCGCTCGGACCGGCGCCCGGCCCCGATCCCAGCGGCCCCAATCCCAGCGACCCTGCGCCCCAGCCCAGCTCGCGCACGAGCCAGCCGCTGTCGATGAGTGCCTCCAGCTCCTCGACGCTCGCCCGCACCGGCGCAGACACCTCGAAGAGCAGTCGCGGCTCGCGGCCGCTCACGACCGCGCCTCCGTCGACCGCCGGGTGTTCTGAAAGGCCGCGACCCGCCACTCCCCGCCGTCCTCGACCAGCACGAACGTCACCACCGACTCGCGGTCGGCCGGCAGCCCGGCCGAGCCGGCGAGCTCGACGCCGCCACCGGACAGGACGTGCGCGACGCCGGGCCGGAGGAACCGGATCTTGTGGTCGGTGCCCGCCACCTCGCCGGGCTGTCCCAGGCCGACCATCCGCGAGCCGCGCAGCGGCCCCTCGAACAACCAGCGGTGGACGTCCCCGATCGCCGTGCGGTTGTGCATGACGTCGCCGCTGAAGGTGACGTACGTGGCGTCTTCCGTGAACTCCGCGGCGTACGCCGCCGCGTCCCCCGCGTTCCACGCTTCGCCGATCCTGGCGAGCGTCTCTTCGATCCTGACTTCTTCGGACATGCTTCTTCCCTTCGATGAGCACGGCCGTCCGGCGCAGTAGGCTCATCGGTGCAGTTCCGAGCCGTGCCGCGCGACCGTGGTCGGGTGTTTGCGGTTCCGGTCCGGGTGCGGCGGGCCAACGCCGCCCCGGGCCACCTACTTCTCTGTCGAGATCGCTTGTGCTGCCTCCTCCGCAAGCTCCCGCGGGTCGGCCGGCCAGCCCAGCCCACCTGATTCCAGCTCGGCGACGAGATCGGCCACCCAGTCGCGTTCAGACGCGGCGCGGTTGAACTCGAACTCCGCCTCCAGCATCAGCACGCGCGGTATCGGGATCCCCTCGATCGCCTCCCGCAACTCGACGCAGCGCGCGGCGAGAGTGTCGTGCCGGGCGCGCAAGGCCGCTGCGGCGTCGTCGGGCCGCAGGCACCCGATGAACGACAGCGCCGCCACCAGCAGCGTCGCATCGGGGTCGGGGGTGCGCAGCAGCCTGCGGATCCGCTCGGCGACCTCCGCGCGGCCCTCGTCGGTGACGGCGTAGACGATCCGCTCGGGCCGGGTGCCGTCGCGGACGGTGCCGTCGACGACGATCAGCCCGTCGCGCAGCAGCCGCTCGACGGAGTGGTACATGCTCCGCGGCAGCCCGGTGACGAAGTCCTTGCGCGTGTCGATCATGAGCCGGTGCATCTCGTAGGTGTGCCGCGGGCCGGTGAGCAGCAACGCGAGCACGGTGAGACCGGGCAGATCCCGATCGGCTCGACGCAACGGCATGGTGTTCCTCCCTGATGCAAGATGCACTATGGCAGCTTGCACTAAGCGTTGGCAAGCAGCTCCGCGACGGCGCCCACGGCGCCACCGACCGCCGGCCCGTGCAGCACCTCGACCCGGTGCACGACCCGTGGCTCCCGCAGCTCCAGCCCCACCGCGGCAGCGCCGGCGAGCGCCTGTGCCGGGACGGCGACGAGACCGCACCCGGCAGCTGCCAGCGCGAGCACTCCACGCACGTCGGTGCCCTCGACCCGCAGCGCCGCCCGGAACGCGCCGGTGCCGCACACGGCGCGCAACCGGTCGAGCTCGACGGCCGCGTCCGGAGCGTCGATCCACCGCGCGTCGGCCAGGTCCGCGAGCCGCACGCCGCGCCGAGCCGCGAGCGGGTGCCGCTGCGGGACCGCCACCACCAGCGGCTGCTCCGCGACCGCCACTCGCGCGAGCGGACCGGTGGACTCCAGCGGGAGCGGGTCGCTCGGCGCCGCGATGCCGTCGACGAGCCCGATGTCCACCACACCCGTCGCAACCGCCGCGACGGCGGCGGCCCGGCCCAGCGCCTGGATGGTGATCTGCGTGGCGGGCCGGACCCCCGCTATCGACGCGACGACCGGCTCGACCATCGCGAGCGCGGACGCGGCGATCCGCACCCTTCCCGCCGCGGACGCGCTGAGCCGGGCGACATCGGCGCGGGCGGCCGCGAGCCGGAGCAGCAGCGGTCCCGCGTGTTCCAGCAGCCGCTCGCCGGCCGGCGTCGGCACCACCGGTCGCCTGCGGAGCAGCTCCGTCCCGAGATCCGCCTCCAGCGCCGCGACGTGCTGCGACACCGCCGACTGCGTGTAGCCCAGCTCCCGCGCCGCGCCCGAGAACGAGCCCAGCCGGGCGACCGCGGTGAACGTGCGAAGCAGGTGCGGATCCACCTGCATCAGTATCTCTGATCGGGCGTGCACAGATCATCGTTGGTGCTTCTCGCCGTGAGCACGCACGCTGGGGCCGTGATCCCACGACTCGCGCTGGTGGGCGACCGGTCCCCCGCCGTCCGCTCACACGTCCGCATCCCTGCGCTCCTGGACGCGCTCGCCGAGCGCGACGAGCTGGTGCTCGACGCCTACTGGGTCCCGACGGACGACGCGGCGGAGCCCGGTGCCGTCGACGGCTTCGACGCCGTGTGGACCGTTCCCGGCAGCCCTTACCGCAACGAGGCCGGCGCGCTCGCCGCCATCCGGACCGCGCGCGAGCGGCACATCCCGTTCCTGGGCACGTGCGGGGGCTTCCAGCACGCCGTGCTGGAGTTCGCGCGCACGGTCTGCGGGCTCGACGTCGACCACGCCGAGAACACCCCCGGCTCCACCCGCGCGGTGATCGTCCCACTGGCGTGCTCGCTGGCCGGGCACGAGCGGGCGGTGCGGTTCGCCGCCGGCAGCCGCGTCGCGGAGGTGATCGGCGCGGACCGGACCGTGGAGAGCTACGTCTGCTCCTACGGGCCGGACCCCGCCTACCTGGACACCCTGCGCCGGCACGGCATGGTGTTCACCGGCCACGACGACGAAGGCGAGGTGCGCGTGCTCGAGCTGCCCGAGCACCCGTTCTTCCTGGCCACCCTGTTCCAGCCCGAGCTGGCCGGCGACGGGACGCGCCCGCACCCGCTCGTCGTCGCGTTCGCCCGCGCGGCCGCGGAGCACGCACTCACGCGTACGTGATCTCTCCCGTGACGGCAGCCGCCCGGCCCGCCACTCCTGCCCGACCTCGCCGTTGCCAGCAGTTCCGACGGCCTCGACGGCGGCGCCGGCGAAGACGGGGCTGCGCAGCCGGTAGGCGAACGAGCGCACGGCCCGGTCCGGCGCGAACCGGCGCGGCAGCTCCAGCAGCAGCAACGCGAGCAGCGGGCCGTGCACGACCAGCCCCGGGTAGCCCTCGACGGCGGTGACGTACGGGTGGTCGTAGTGGATGCGGTGGGTGTTGTAGGTCAGCGCGCTGAACCGGAACAGCATGGCCGCGTCGGGCTCGACCCGCACCCGCCACGCGGGCTCCGCCACCTGCTCGCCGTCCTCGGCGGGTCCGGCGAGCGCCAGCGCGCGCCGTTCCCCGGCCGGCTGGCTGCGGTAGGCAAAGTCCTGTTCCTCGACGATCGCGACGGCCCCGTCGCGGAGGTACTCGTGGCGGACGGTCACGAAGACCATCTCGCCGCTGCGCCCGGTCTTCGGCGTCGCCGCCACCAGCGTCGACCGTCGGGTGACCTGGTCGTCGAACCGCAGCGGCTCGGCGAAGCGGACCCGCCCGCCGGCGAACATGCGACGCCGGTCGGGCATCGGCGGCTGGAACGGACCGGCGGTGGGGTGCCCGTCATCGCCGAGCTCGGCCTGCGCGGGGTGGTCGAGCAGGTGGAACCAGTGCCACAGCGGCGGCAGCTCGTCCGACCGGTCCGCCGGCGCCGGCTCGTCCAGCAGCGCGGCGAAGGCCCCCGCCGGCCACGGGTCGATCCGCCCGGCGACGGTGACCGGCTCGGGACGCCATCCGCTCAGCTCCACACCGCCATCATGGCGAGCCCGACGGCCGCCGGGCGGGCTGGGTGTCTGAAGGGCAGGAAAGCCACTTTCCTGCCCTCACAGGGCCTGAAAGTGGCTTTCCTGCCCTCACGCGCGCAACGCACGCATCTCGACCTGCGCCGGCGCCGGTCAGGTGGCCGGGACGAACAGCGCGATCGACTCGAAGTGGTGGGTCATCGGGAACGCGTCGAAGGCCCGCAGCCGCTCCATCCGGTAGCCGCGCTGCGCGAGGAGCCCGACGTCACGCGCCAGCGCCGCCGGGTCGCACGCCACGTACACCAGCCGCTGCGGCCCGGCCGCGCACAGCGCGTCGACCAGTTCCCGGCCCAGCCCACGCCGCGGCGGGTCGGCCACGATCACGTCGGGCTCCGCGCCGAGCCCGGTGATCTCCCGCTCGACCCGCCCGACCAGCCACCCGACCTGCGGGAGGTCGGCGAGCGCCGCCCGGCCGTCGGCGACGGCCGCACCCGACGACTCGACCACGGTGACCGCGCCGTCGCGCCCGACCTGCCCGGCCAGCACCGACGCGAAGAGCCCCACGCCGCCGTAGAGGTCCCACGCGGTGCCGCCGCGCGGTGCCGCCGCCCATTCCCGCACCACCCCGGCGAGCGTCTCGGCCAGCGCCGGGTGCACCTGCCAGAACACCCCGGGCGAGAGCAGCCACTCCCGGCCGGCCGCGCGCTGCACCGCAGGCCCGCCGGAGCCGTCGACGTGCACGACCCCGTCGGCGTCGGTGACGACGTCCACCTCGGTGCCCGGCACGAAACCGCTGTCCAGCACGTCGTGCAGGGAGTCGGGCGGGGCAAGCGGGCAGTCGGCGACGGCCAGCACGTCATGGCTGCGGTGCGCCCGCAGCCCGGCCCGGCCCTCCTCGTCGACGGCCAGCCGCACCCGGCTGCGCCAGCCGAGCGGCCCGCCCGGCAGCTCCTCGACGACGACGTCGAGCTCGATCCCGGCGAGCCTGCGCAGCTGCTCGGCCAGCACCGCCGCCTTCAGCGCACGCTGCTCGGCGGGTTCGACGTGCTGCAGGTCGCAGCCGCCGCACCCGCCCGCGCGGGCCCACGTGCACGGCGCCGACACCCGCGTCGGCGCCGGTTCCAGCACCGCGACGGTGTCGGCGCGGCAGAACCCGCCGCCCTTGTCCTCGTCGACGACGGCCCGCACCCGCTCCCCCGGCAACGCGTGCCGGACGAACACCACCCGGCCGTCGTGCCGCGCGACGCAGTGCCCGCCGTGCGCGACGGGCCCGACCTCCAGCTCCAGCACGCGGTCGGTCCACCGGGGTTGGGGCGCGGTCACCGCCGGCGGCGTCGTCGGCGCTGCCATCGCTGGTTCCTCCGTCATCGCTGCTTCACCGGTGGCGGCTTGGCCGGCTGGGTGCCGTCCTCGCCGGGGAGTTGCTCGTACCCGCGCCGCCACGACCCGGGCGGGCTCTCCGGCCGGCGCGTGGCCACCCGCTCCGAGGACGCCAGCTGCCACGGCACGCTCGTCACCATCACCCCCGGCTGGAACAGCAGCCTGCCCTTCAGCCGCAGCGCGCTCTGGTTGTGCAGGATCTGCTCCCACCAGCGCCCCACCACGTACTCGGGGATGAACACGGTGACGACGTCACGCGGGTTGTTCGTCCTGATCCGCTTGACGTAGTCGAGCACCGGCTTGGTGATCTCGCGGTAGGGCGACTCGACGACCTTCAGCGGCACCGGGAGCTTTCGCCGTTCCCAATCGCGCACGAGCCTGCGGGTATCGGCCTCGTCGACGTTGACCGTCACGGCCTCGAGCACGTCGGGCCGGGTCGCCCTGGCGTACGCGACGGCGCGCAGGGTCGGCTTGTGCAGCGTCGAGACCAGCACGATCGCGTGGTTGCGCGAGGGCAGCACGCCGTCGACCTCGCCGGCGACCAGCTCGGCGGCCACCCGGTCGTAGTGGCGGCGGATGGCCTGCATGAGCACGTAGAAGAACACCATGCCCGCGATCGCGATCCACGCGCCGCGGGTGAACTTGGTGATCAGCACGATGACCAGCACGATCCCGGTCATCGCCGCACCGAACGCGTTGATCGCCTGCGAGCGGCGCATGCGCTGGCGGGTCGGCTGGTCGGTCTCCGTCGCGAGCAGGCGCGCCCAGTGCCGAAGCATGCCGGCCTGGCTCAGCGTGAACGAGGTGAACACGCCCACGGTGTAGAGCGCGATGAGCCGCGTGACGTCGGCCTGGAAGCCGACGACCAGCACGATCGCCACGCCGGCCAGCACCAGGATGCCGTTGGAGAACGCGAGGCGGTCGCCGCGGGTGTGCAGCTGCCTGGGCAGGTAGCGGTCCTGCGACAGGATCGAGCCCAGCACCGGGAAGCCGTTGTAGGCGGTGTTCGCGGCCAGCACGAGGATCAGCGCCGTGAAGACGACGACGAAGAAGAAGCCGGGACGGAAGTCCTGGAACACGACGTCGGCGAGCTGCGCGACGAGCGTCTGCTGGATGTAGCCCTCGGGTGCGCCGACGATCTGCGTGTCGGGGAACTCCGCGACCTTCGCGCCGGTCATCAAAGCGAGCGCGATGATCCCGGAGAACATCACCACCGAGATCGTGCCCAGCATCAGCAGCGTCGTCGCGGCGTTGCGCGACTTGGGCTTGCGAAACGCCGGCACCCCGTTGCTGATCGCCTCGACGCCCGTCAGCGCCGCCGCGCCCTGGGTGAACGAGCGCAGCACCAGCAGCACCAGCGCCATGCCGGTGAACGCGTCGCCCTCGGCGAGCAGCTGGACGTCGGCGCTGACCGCACGCAGCTCGTCGCCGAAGACGAGGATCCGGGTGAACCCCCAGATGATCATCGCCCCGATCCCGACGATGAACGCGTACGTGGGGATCGCGAACGCGACCCCCGACTCCTTGATCCCGCGCAGGTTCACCGCCGTCAGGACGAGGATCGCCACCACCGCGAACTGCACCTTGTGCTCGGCGACGTACGGGATCAGCGCCCCGATGTTCGCCGCCGCCGACGAGATCGACACCGCGACGGTGAGCGTGTAGTCGACCAGCAGCGCGCTCGCGACGGTCAGGCCGGCCTTGCGCCCCAGGTTGACCGTCGCGACCTCGTAGTCACCGCCGCCCGACGGGTAGGCGTGGACGTTCTGCCGGTAGCTGGTGACCACCGTCATGAGCACGATCACGACCGCCAGGCCGACCCACGGCGAGAACGCGTAGGCCGCAACACCGGCGGCCGACAGGGTCAGGAAGATCTCCTCCGGGGCGTATGCCACTGAGGACATCGCGTCGGAGGCGAAGACGGGCAGCGCCACACGCTTCGGGAGCAGCGTGTGGGAGAGGCGGTCGCTGCGCTGCGGCCGCCCGACGAGTATGCGTTTGACCGCAACGCCGAGCTTGGACACTGCGGCAGCCTATGCGGTGCTGCCAGGCTCGACGCGATAGCGTTCCCTCGTGCGTTGCAGCAGGTGAGCGCATGCTGGAACCGTCTTGCTGGGAAGGGCCGTCGTGTACGTCGTGATCATGGGGTGCGGCCGGGTCGGTTCCGCGCTCTCATCGGGCTTGGAACGGCTGGGGCACGACGTCGCCGTCATCGACAAGGAGCCGCAGGCGTTCCGCAGGCTCAGCCCGGACTTCCGCGGCAAGCAGGTCATCGGGCAGGGATTCCACCGCGAGGTCCTCATCGAGGCGGGCGTCGAGCAGGCGCAGGCGTTCGCCGCCGTGTCCAGCGGTGACAACTCCAACATCATCGCCGCGAGGGTGGCCCGCGAGACCTTCGGCATCGATCGGGTCGTCGCCCGCATCTACGACGCCAAGCGCGCCGCGGTCTACGAGCGGCTCGGCATCCCCACCGTCGCGACCGTGCCGTGGAGCACCGACCGGCTCATGCGGATGCTGCTGCCCGACGGTGTGGCCTCGGCGTGGCGGGAGCCGACCGGCACCGTCGCGATTCTGGCGCTGCCCGTCCACGAGGAGTGGTCCGGCCACCCGGTCCGCGAGCTGGAGACCGCGACGGGCGCCCGCGTGGCGTTCATCGTGCGTTTCGGCACCGGGGTGCTGCCGAAGCCGGACACCGCCGTCCAGGCCGAGGACACGATCTACGTCGCGGCGCTCTCCGGCACCGTCAGCGATGTCACCGCAGCAGCGGCCGCGCCGCCGCAGGAGGGCTGACCCATGCGGGTCGCGATCGCCGGTGCCGGCGCCGTAGGGCGCTCCATCGCGCTGGAGCTGGTGGAGAGCAAACACCAGGTCATGCTCATCGAGCGGGAGCTCAGCCAGATCGAGCCGGAGGCCGTCGAGCAGGCGGAGTGGGTGCACGCCGACGCGTGTGAGCTCGCCTCGCTCGAGGAGGCCGGGCTGGAGAGCTGCGACGTCGTCATCGCCGCCACCGGCGACGACAAGGTGAACCTCGTCGTCTCGCTGCTGGCGAAGACCGAGTTCGCGGTGCGCAGGGTCGTCGCGCGGGTGAACGACCCCCGCAACGAGTGGCTCTTCGACGAGAACTGGGGCGTCGACGTCGCCGTCTCCACCCCGCGGCTGCTCGCCGCGCTGGTGGAGGAGGCCGTCGCGGTCGGCGACCTCGTGCGACTGCTCACGTTCCGGCAGGGCCAGGCCAACCTCGTGGAGATCACGCTGCCGGCCGAGACCGACCTCGCCGGCCGGCCCGTCCGCTCCCTGCGGCTGCCGACAGACTCCGCGCTGGTCGTCATCCTGCGCGGCGGCCGGGTGATCGTCCCGCAGCCCGACGACGGCCTCGAACCCGGCGACGAGCTGCTCTTCGTCGCGACCTCGGCCGCGGAAGAGGACATCCGGGCGGCGCTGGGCTTCTAGCCACCGAAGTTCCCCACCGTTTTGGGTGGATGCGCGCCGAAAAGGCGCGCATGTGCCCGAAACGGTGGGGAAGTTGGGGTGGCTTCGGTCAGGCGGGCTGGGGCGGGTCGCCGGCGCGGGCGCGGCGGACGGCGAGGATCGTGCCCAGGAGCGCGACGCCGACCAGCGGGTAGCCCATGGCGAGCCGGGCGATGCCGAGCCAGGTCTCCTCGTCGGCGTTGTAGAGCAGGCCCTGCACGACGACGCGGGCGACGAAGACGAGCGTCCACAGCGCGGTGGCCCACATGTAGGCGCGCAGCAGGCGCGGATCCTGCCGCCACGACTGGCCGTCGCCGTTGATGCCGTGCCAGATCACGCCGGCCAGCGGCCAGCGCACGATCAGCGAGACGAGGAACGCGAGGCCCAGCGAGGCGCTGAAGAGCAGCCCCGGCAGGTAGAAGCCGCGGGCCTCGCCGGTGCGGTAGGCGATGAACGCGGCGACGCCGACCCCGAGCAGACCGGAGACGGCCGGCTGCAGCGCCTGCTTGCGCACGATCCGGTAGACGGCGATCAGCACGCCGGCCGCGATCGCGGCGATCAGCGCCACCTGCAACCCGAACAGGACGTTCGAGACGACGAAGACGACCACCGGGATGGTCGAGGCGACGATGCCGGTGACGCCGCCCATCTGCTCCATCAGAGTCGGGAACTCCCGCTCCGGACGAGCCTGGCCCTGCTGGGGTACGGGTTCGCTCACTGCGCCTGACATATCTCGTAGTACGGGTTGTAGAGCACCTTGCGACCGTCACGCAGGGCGAGCCGGCCGCGCGCACGCATGGTGCGCCCCGGCTCGATGCCGGGGATGCGGCGACGCCCCATCCAGATCAGCGTGACTCCCTCGGTGCCGTCGAACAGCTCGGCCTCCAGCGAAGCCGCAGCGCTCTGTGGACCGTACTCGACGCTGCGTAGCCTTCCGAACACGGTCACCTCTTGACCGCAGGCGCACTCCGCGGCGCGCTGCGCGCCTTGCTGCTCGGCGTCCTCGGAGAGGTCATCGGCGTCGAGAACGTCAACGTCGCTCGTCAGCTTGCGCAACATGCGACGGAACGCGTTGCCTTCGGTGCCGCCCATCTATCCCCCGGTTGCTGTCAGCGCCCACGGTGGGACCGCTACCTTCCCCAATGTAACCCGCAGGAAACATGCTCCGCTGGCTCTGACCGGGCTGGACCGGCCCCGTCGAGCCCCACGCGGGCAATCGAGCGCCGAACGGTCGGTCGAGGCGTGCCCGGCGCCACAACGAGCGCTGGTACTGCCCGGTTCCGCCTCCGACGACGACTTCGTGCGCAGGGCGTTCGGGCCTCCGCTGGAAGCGCTCGGGATCGAGCTGATCGCCCCGGCTCCGCGCCGCGGCGCGGACGTCGTCGCCGGGTACCGCGCGGCGCTCGACGCCGTCGTCGAGGCGCCGGAGCCGGTGCTGGTCGGCGGGATCTCGCTCGGTGCGCACGTGGCCGCGAGTTGGGCCGCGACACAGCCGGCGGGCGGTCCGGTGTGCGGGCTGCTGCTGGCGCTGCCGGCGTGGAGCGGCCCGTCCGGCGCCGCACCGGCCGCACTCGCGGCGCTGGCGACCGCGGCGCAGGTCAGGGCCGGCGGGGTGGCCGCCGCGCTCGCAGCGGCACGGGCCGGCTCACCGCCGTGGCTCGCTGCCGAGCTGGGCAGGGCGTGGCCGCGCTACGGCGACGGGCTCGCGTCCGCGCTGGAGGCCGCCGCGGCCGAACCGGGCCCGGACCCGGCCACGCTGCGGACGGTGACCCTGCCCGTCGGGATCGCCGGCCTCGTCGACGACCCGGTGCACCCGCTCGCCGAGGCGCAGCGGTGGCAGCGCCTGATGCCCCGTGCGGAGCTGCTGACAGCGTCGCTGACGGCGTTCGGTGCCGACCCCGCGGTGATCGGACGGGCTGCCGTCCTCGGCTGGCTCCGTGCCTCCTACGGCGATTAGCCGAGGTCAGTAGCGCCCGCGGTAGGGGTCGCGCTCGTCGACGACCGGTTGCGGGCCCGTCGGCGGTGCCCCCGATCCGCCGGCGGCGTCGCCGGGGGTGACGTGCGCCGGCGACGGCCCGGTCTCGGCCGAACGCCCGTACGAGCCCGCTTCTTGCGGGACCACCCGGTCGTAGCGGAACTCGGCGTCGGCCGAGTAGTCCCGCGCGTAGGGGTTGGATCCGCCGGCCTCGGTGTCGTACGCGCCGAAGGGGTCGTAGCTGCGCTCGACGATCTCGTAGCCGTGCGCGTCGACGCGGTACGAACGGCTGGCGTCCCAGCCGGCATCGACACCCGGATCGGCGCCCGGCTCCGGCTCGCCGAGCAGCTCGCTCACCGACACCCACTCGTACTCGTCGATGCCCGACCACACCGGTGGTGCGTGCCCGTTGACCGGCTGGGGCTGGGGCTCTGGGGCGGGCTGGGGCTCTGGGGCGGGCTGGGGCGGCGGCCCGAGGTCCTCGGGCTGCCAGTGGTGTTCCGCGGTGTCCTCGTTGCCAGGCGTAGGCGAGCCGGCAGGGATGTCGTACCCCGAGGAGTCGTAGACGGGGATGGGGCCGGTGTCGCCGCTGCGGCCGGTGCTCGGGAGCGGCTCGCTGCGCCGCGGCTCGACGACGGAACGCCAGTCGTAGCTGCCAGGGGGCACGTCCCCGAGGAAGGCGGAGATCGGGAACGGGCCCGTCGGGTCGACCGGCGACGCATCCCCGGCGGCAGCGGGGGCGACGGGCGCGATCGGGTCGGTCGCCACAGCATCGGGAGCGAGGGGCTCCGGCTCCGGCGCGGGCGGGAGATCCGGCCACAGCTCCCGCGCCGAGGGCAGCTCCGCGAGGAGGTCGCGGATCGCCGGATCGACGTCATCGACGGACGGGGGCGCGGGCTCCGGCTCGGGCTCCGGGTCCGGCTCGAGCGGCAAGTCGTAGCGCGCCAGCAGCTCGGCGAAGTCGTCGAGGTGCGAGCGCTCCTCGGCGAACAGGTGCTCGAACTGCGCGGTCACAGGACCTTCCGCCACCGGCTCCTCGGCAGGCTCCTCGACCGGTTCGGCGGCAGGCTCGACCTGCAGACCCCCGACCGGCAGACCGTCGACCTCGTCCCGACGGGTGAGCCGCCCCGCCGCGTTGTCGTACCAGGAGGCGAGGAAGTCGGCGAAGTCGTCGCGACCCGTCGCCATCGGCAGCTCGTCGAGCGTGCCGCGCAGGGCCGGCGCCTCCGGCTCCTCGTACCGGGACTCGTACGAGGGCTCGTACGGGCGCCGATCGCGTGGCTGCTCGACCGCGAGCGGCTCCGTGGCCGCCTCCGGCAGGGGCGCGACCTCATCCTCGATCGGCTCGCGCAGCCGCCGCCGGCCGCCTCGCGGCTCCTCCACGACCTGCTCGGGCTCTGCATAGTCCTGCTGGGCGTACTCCGGCTGCGCGTACTCCTGCTGCGCGTACTCCTCCTGCGGGGTGGCCTCGAAAGCAGCCGTCGGCGGGGCGTCGACCACCGGCGGGAAGCGGTGGTGGCGGCGCCCGTACCGGGCCTCGAACGCGTCGTTCGGCGGGCGGCCACCGTCTTCGGCATCGGCGATCGACCACGACGACGTCGGGACCGAGCCGTCGTCCTCGAAATCGCCCTCCTCGAAGTCGCCGTCCGCCTCGAATTCGCCATCGTTCTCGAACTCAGTGGTCTCCTGCGTCGTGTCCTGCGTGCCCCGCATGACCTCGGCGCTCGACCAGAACTCCGTCGGCGGCTCGACGACGTCGCCGCGGCCGGCCCGGGCGCCTTCCCGGTCGTCGTCCTCGTACCGGTCGGCGTAGCCGTCCTGGTGGTACCCGTCGTCGGCGTAGCCGTCCTCGACGTACTGGTCGTCGGTGTACTCGTCCTCGTACTCGTCCTCTGCGTAGTCGTCCTCTGCGTACTCGTCCTCGGCGTACTCGTCCTCGGCGTAGCCGTCCTCGGCGTAGCCGTCCTTGACGTACTCGTCCTCGGCGTACTCGTCGACGTACCCGTCGTCCGCCGGCGCCGGAGCGGACACCGGCAACGCCCGCGTCTCCAGGGCTTCCACCGGGGCGTGAGCGGTTCCGTTGACGGCGCCGTTGGTCGAGCCGTTCGTCGAGCCGTTGACGGGGCGCTGGGCGTTCCCGTTGACCTTGCCGTTCGCCGGTGCCGCCTCGTCCTCGGCCGGGGCCAGGTGCGACGGCAGCACCAGCGGCAAAACGGTCCGCACCGGGTAGGGCGACTTGCCGCGCACGACGATGGTGCCGCGCAGCATCCGGCGCAGCTCGAGGTCGAGCGCGGCGGACGCGGCGGTCGGGCCGGTCGCGACGCCGTAGAGCATCCAGCGGGGCCCGTCGACCCCGACGAACACCGATGTCGCGGCGCCCGTGGTGGCGTGCAGCTCGCGCCCCCACTCGCCGGAGAACGACCGCACCCGCGCGCCGCCTTCGCGCAGCGACGCGTCGATCTCCTTGGCCAGCTCGGGCCACAGCTTCGACGACTTCGGCGCCGCCAGCGCGCTCAGCGAGAGCCGTCCCTCGCTCATGGAGACGTGCACGGCCTGCATGCGGCCGTTGGCCGTCGGCTCGACGGCGACGCTGCCGGAGGACGGCACCGGGACCATCACCGCGCCGAAGTCGACGATGCCCGTCGCGTCGGTGGCCTCCGGGTCGATCTCGCCGATGTCGTACGGGCCGCGGTAGTGCGGGTCGCTCTCGTCGTACTCCCCGCCGTACTCACCGCCGTACTCGTCGGCGTACGGCTCGGCGTAGGCGTCGTCAGCTTCGTCGTGCCGGACGCGTGGGCGTTCGACGGTGCGCAGCTGTCCGGAGCGCTCGCCGGGCCGTCGGCCCGCCACTACTGCGGCTCCCCCGCCGCGAGCCGGGCATGGCCACCGGTCGACCCGTGACCTCCTGCACCGCGCTCGGACGCCGGCAGCTCGGCGACCTCGACGAACCGGACCTGCTCGACCCGCTGCACGATCAGTTGGGCGATCCGGTCACCGCGCCGGAGGTGCAGCTCGGCGCGCGGGTCGAGATTGATGAGGCAGACGCGTATCTCGCCGCGGTATCCGGCGTCGACGGTGCCGGGGGCGTTGACGATCGACAGCCCGGTGCGCGCGGCGAGCCCGGAACGGGGGTGCACGAAGCCCGCGTAACCGAACGGGAGCGCGATGGCCACACCCGTGCCGACCAGCGCCCTTTCCCCGGGCGGCAGGACGACGTCCGCGGTGCAGTGCAGGTCGACGCCCGCATCGCCGTGGCGGGCGTATGCGGGCACAGGCAGACCAGGGTCGAGCCGGGTGAGGAGAACCTCGACCGCACCCCCCATCGCGGCTGCGCTGGACGGTGCGGTGGACGGCTCGTACGGGGGAGCATCGACGGGGCCGGACACGACGGGCGAGGCTACCCTCGTCTTTCGTGAACGAACATCCGTCGAGCACCCCACCTGCGACGTCCGGCGGCTCCGGGTTCGACGAGCGGTTGTCCGTGCCGTGGTGGTGGTACGTGCCGGCCGTCTTCGTCGCGGCGCTGCTCGGCGCGGAAATCCACCTCGGTTACCCCGGTATCCGCTCGTGGATCGGCTACGCCGTGCTGGTGCCGGTGGCGGTCGGGGTGCTGTTCTGGCTGGGGCGCGTGCGGGTCCGCGTCGGCGCCGGGGAGCTGCGCGTGGGCGAGGCCACACTCGCGCTGCGGCACGTGGGCCGCGTCGAGGTGGTGCAGAAGGCCGACAAGCAGATCGCGCTCGGCCCGGAGCTCGACCCTGCGGCGTTCCTGCTGCACCGCAGCTGGGTCGGTCCGCTCGTGCGGGTCGAGGTGACCGACCCGGAGGACCCGACGCCCTACTGGATCTTCAGCGTGCGGGACCCCGAGCGGCTGTTGGCCGCGCTCGGCCGCTGAGCCGGGAGATGCGTGCGTTCCGCACGCGTGGGCAGCAAAGCCACTTTCCGGCCCTCACAGGGCAGGAAAGTGGCTTTCCTGCCCTCCCCAGGGCCACGGGGGCGAACGCTCAGGAGCCCCGGGCCGGGTGCACCGGTCCGGGGCTGCGTTTCAGTTTGCGGAGATCACGTTGTGGTCGAGGCGCGAGCTCAGGCGGCGCAGTCGCGGCAGATGTACTGGTTGCCGTTGGTCTCGGCGAGCCTGCTGCGGTGGTGCACCAGGAAGCAGCTGGCGCACGTGAACTCGTCGGCCTGCTTGGGGAGGACCTTGACGGTCAGCTCCTCACCCGACAGGTCCGCCCCCGGCAGCTCGAAGCTCTCCGCCGTGTCGGTCTCGTCGACATCGACCACGGACGACTGTGCCTCGTTGCGACGAGCCTTGAGCTCGTCGAGCGAGTCCTCTGCCAGGTCGTCGGTCTCGTTGCGCCGTGGCGCGTCGTAGTCGGTTGCCATGGTTCCCACCCTCTTGAAGTGCGCACTTCTCATTCGTCGTGCCGCTGGACAACGTCACAGCACCGGAGTTTGTGCCCGGCATCCGAGTGATGCGGGTCTCAGTCACTTGCCCTCGGATCCGCTGTCTGGGATCGGCTGTCCAGCAGCCCCCCGGGGCGCAGAGGTTAGCTCAGGCACGCGCGCGGCGCGCCCCTCCCCCTGTGACACGACCGTGCACATTTTCCGTGTCCTAAGGTCCCCCTGTGCCCGCCACCACTGACCCCGCGCGCGAGGGTGCCGTCCCCGGAGCGGATCCGCGAGCCGTCGGGGCGTGGCTCGCCGCCGAGCTCGACGATCCGCGCTGGGTGCGGTGCCGGCTGACGCCGATCGGTGCGGGGCGCTCCAACCTGACCTATCGCGTCGACAGCGACGCCGGCGCCGTCGTGCTGCGCAGGCCGCCGGTCGGGCAGGTGGCTGCCACGGCGCACGACATGGGCCGGGAGCGCAGGGTCATCTCCGCGCTGGCCGGGACGGCCGTCCCGGTCCCGGCGGTGCTCGCCTCGAGCGACGGCGGCGCGCCCGTCGACGCGCCCTGCTTCGTGATGCAGCTCGTCGAGGGGGTCGTTCCCGTCGACCTGGAGCTGCCGGGCGGCTGGGCACCGCAGGAGCGCGACCGGGAACGGGCCGGCGAGGCACTGGTGGACGTGCTGGCGGCGCTGCACGCGGTCGACCCCGCCGCCGTCGGGCTCGCCGACTTCGGCCGCCCCGACGGGTTCATGGAGCGTCAGGTGCGGCGCTGGGTCACGCAGTGGGAGCAGGCGCAGTCGGTAGGGATCGACATCGCGCCCGACACAGTGGCCGAACTCACGCGGCTCGCGGGCGCGCTGGCCGTCGACGTGCCGGCCGCGCAGCGGGCGACGATCGTGCACGGCGACTACCGCATCGACAACTGCCTCTTCGACGCCACCGACGCCGGGCGCATCCTGGCCGTGCTCGACTGGGAGCTCTCCACGCTCGGCGACCCGATGGCGGATCTGGGCCTGCTGCTCGTCTACTGGCGCCAGTCCGACGAGCACCCCGTGTGGAAGGCCGCGCACGCTGTGCCGGGGCCGACCGCGCAGCCCGGCTTCCCCACCCGCGCGCGCGTCGCGGAGCTGTACGCGCACCGCACCGGCCTCGACCTCGGCCCGCTGCACTGGTACGTCGCCTTCGGCGCGTTCAAGCTCGCCGTCGTGCTGGCGGGGATACTGGCGCGGGTGAAGGCCGGCATGGTGCCGGCAACGATGGCGGCCGGACTCGAGGGCAGCGCGCAGCCGCTCGTCGCGCTCGGCCACCACGTTCTCAGCGAGGGCCTGGAGTGACGACTGTGCGCAACCGCCCCTACCAGCGCCGCCGGAAGGGCCCCATCATCGTCACGGTCTCCGTGCTGGCCGCGATCGCACTCGCGACCTGGACGACCGTGCTGGTCAGCGGTTCCAGCGCTGCGGGCGCCGCTGCCTGTCCCGCGGCGGCGCAGGGCCCCGGCCCCGGCGAGGTGCTCGCCGGCGACGCGCTGAACGGCACGCAGCCGGTGGCTCCGTCGTCGGTGCGGGTGCGGGTCTCCAACGGGGGCGGCCAGCGCGGCCAGGCCCTCCTCGTGGCCGCGCAGCTGGCCGAGCTCGGGTTCGGCGAGTACGCCGAGGCCATCAACGACCCGTTCTACCCCGACGGCGAGATGGAGTGCGTCGCGCAGCTCCGCTTCGGCGCGTCCGGTTCGGCCGGGGCGAGCACCCTCTCGTTGCTGCTGCCCTGCGCCGAGCTCGTGCGCGACGGGCGCGGCGACGACACCGTCGACGTCGCGATCGGCACCGCCTTCGGCGACCTGAACCCGAGCCGCCCGGTGCGCCAGGTGCTCGAGCAGCTCGCCGCGCCCGCGGCCGGCAACGACGGGGCCGGCAACGCCGACCCGCAGGGCGGCGATCCGGCCGCCCAACCCGCGGCCGTCGACCCCGCGGCGTTGGAGAAGGCCCGCGAAGGCCGCTGCTGACCGTGCGCAACGCGTGCGTTCCGCACACGTTGCCTGGAAAGCCACCTTCAGGGCGCCGGGTGCCGGGAAAGCCACTTTCCCGGCAACCCCAGGGGCCGGGCGCGCCCGGCCGCGCCGGTTCCGCACGCGAGGGCAGCAAAGCCACTTTCCGGCCCTCACAGGGCAGGAAAGTGGCTTTCCTGCCCTCCCCAGGCACCCCCCGGGGGGTTTGCTCTCGGGTCGGTCAGACGTCGGCTGCGCCGTTCCGGCGGGCGAGGTCGTGGAGCTCCGCGGCTATCGCTGGGGTCGCGGCGAACAGCGCGTCGGCGCCGAGGCCGTCGTCCGGCGGGGTGCTGCCGGGGGCGCCGGGCACGCGGACCGTCGCGCCCGCTTCCGCCGCGATCAGCGCGGCGGCGGCCCAGTCCCACCAGTTGCAGCCGTGCTCGATGTAGGCGTCGGTCCAGCCGGCGGCGACGGCGCAGAGGTCGAGCGAGGCCGATCCGGTGCGGCGCACGTCACGCACGTGCGTGAGCAGCGCGCCCACCATGGCGGCCTGGCGGGCCCTGCGCTCCACGCGGTAGGAGAAGCCGGTCCCGAGCAGCGACAGCGCGACGTCCGTCGCGCCGGACACCGCGAGCGGCACGCCGTCGAGGGTCGCCCCGTGGCCGGCCGCGGCGCTCCACAACCGCCGGGACGACGGCTCGACGACCGCACCTGCCAGCGACACCCCGTCGCGCACCGCGGCGACCGAGATCGCGTACCAGGGCAGCCCGTAGAGGAAGTTCACGGTGCCGTCGATCGGGTCGACCACCCACGCGACACCCGGCCCTTCGACGACGCCGCCGTGCTCCTCGCCCAGGACGGTGTCGCCGGGGCGCAGCTGCGCGAGCCGATCGCGCAGGAGCGTCTCCAGCGCGTGGTCGGACGCCGTGACGACGTCGGTCGGCGTGCTCTTGGTGGCGACGCCCTCGCCGGGCACGCCGTCGTCCCAGGGGCGCGGCAGGGCGCGCAGGTGCTCGGCGGCCTCGAGCGCCACCTGCTCGGCGACCGCCCTCAGCCGCTGCGGCTCGTCGTCGGCCGGCACGCTCACCGGTAGCTGTTCGGCTTGCACATCAGGCCATTCTGCCCGTGCCGGGCGATGCCTTAGAGTGCGCCCACTCGTGATCTTGGTGAGACAGGGACAGGCATGGCGATCGGGATGCTGGGGCGGTTGGCGGTCGCGGTGCTCGCGACGGTGGTCGTGGTGACGGCGACGTTGGTGGCGCGACCGGAGCCGACCCGCTCGGTCGGCTCGGTGCCCTCGACCGTCCCAGCGGTCGCGCCCCGCGCCCACCTGGGGGGATAGTGGTCGCGAGCGGCCAGCAGCTCCCCCGGGGGAGCACTGTGGACGAGGCGCGGGAACTCCGATGTGACGCGCGGGGGCGCCATGGGGCGTACGGATCCGCACACGCAGTTACAATGGATCGGTACCCCGCACCGTGACCGCCTCCGATGCCGGCGATCCGCGGGTTGCTCGAACCGATCTCGATCCCGTCAGCCGGATGATTCGCGTCCCGGTTCACGGCAGAGCGAACCGTAGCGAGAGGGCCTAGTGGCAGCCGCAGACTCCGCAAGCCGCACCGATACGTCCGTCGACCCGACGGCCGTCGCACCTGCTCGTCGTCCCCGTTCGCGGGCGGCGGCGGGTACTGCGACGAAGACCGCCACCAAGGCGTCGCGCCCTCGGGCGGGTGCCGCCGCCAAGAAGGACGGCGCGCCCGCAACGAAGAAGGCGGCCGGTGGCGCCGACGAACCCGAGCTCGACGGCGACGCCGAGCTCGACGGTGCCCCTGAGGTCACCGACCTCGAAGAAGTCGATGTCGACCTGGAAGCCGATCTCGTCGGCGACGACACCGCCGCCGTCGAGATCGCGGACGACGACGATGACGACGATGACGATGACGACGAAGAGGTCGCCAACACCGGCGCCAACCGTCGCAACCCCGCACAGCGCGAGCGCTCCTCCACTCCGCAGAAGTCCGGCGACTTCGTGTGGGACGAGGAGGAGTCCGAGGCGCTGCGCCAGGCGCGCAAGGACGCCGAGCTCACCGCCTCGGCCGACTCCGTCCGCGCCTACCTGAAGCAGATCGGCAAGGTCGCGCTGCTCAACGCGGAGGAGGAGGTCGAGCTCGCCAAGCGGATCGAGGCCGGCCTCTACGCCGCCGAGCGGATGCGCCGTTCGATCGACGCCGGCGAGAAGGTCTCCCCGCAGCTGCGGCGCGACCTGCGCTGGATCGTCCGCGACGGCGAGCGCGCCAAGAACCACCTGCTCGAGGCGAACCTGCGGCTCGTGGTCTCGCTCGCGAAGCGCTACACCGGCCGCGGCATGGCGTTCCTGGACCTGATCCAGGAGGGCAACCTCGGTCTGATCCGCGCCGTCGAGAAGTTCGACTACACCAAGGGCTACAAGTTCTCGACGTACGCCACGTGGTGGATCCGGCAGGCGATCACCCGCGCGATGGCCGACCAGGCCCGCACCATCCGCATCCCGGTGCACATGGTCGAGGTCATCAACAAGCTCGGGCGCATCCAGCGTGAGCTGCTCCAGGACCTGGGCCGCGAGCCCACCCCGGAGGAGCTCGCCAAGGAGATGGACATCACCCCGGAGAAGGTGCTGGAGATCCAGCAGTACGCCCGGGAGCCCATCTCGCTCGACCAGACCATCGGCGACGAGGGCGACAGCCAGCTCGGCGACTTCATCGAGGACTCCGAGGCCGTCGTCGCGGTCGACGCCGTGAGCTTCACGCTGCTGCAGGACCAGCTGCAGTCGGTGCTCGCGACGCTGTCCGAGCGCGAGGCGGGTGTCGTGCGGCTGCGGTTCGGCCTCACCGACGGCCAGCCGCGGACGCTCGACGAGATCGGCCAGGTCTACGGGGTCACCCGGGAGCGGATCCGGCAGATCGAGTCGAAGACGATGTCGAAGCTGCGCCACCCGTCGCGGTCGCAGGTGCTGCGCGACTACCTCGACTGACACACGGCTTCACGGGAAGGGCCTCCGAGCTGCTGCTCGGGGGCCCTTTCCGCGTTCCGTTCACCGGATGTGCTGATCGCCGGGGCGAGTTCGCGGCGGGTGCCCGGCCCGCGGCATACGATCTTGCCCGTGTCCGTACCCGCCGACACCGTCGCGAAGGGCGGCTCGTGGTCGACCCGGGCCATCGACGTGCTCCTGCTCGTCGTCGCGGCGGTCATGTTCGTCGACCTGCGGGTCAACCTGGATATCGACGACCCCGTCTACCGGGTCACGGCGTTGCTGTGGATCGTGCTCGCCGGCATGTTCATCGCGGTGCGGCTGCTGCGCATGCGCCGGGCCCGTCGTGGCGACCCGCACTGGGCCCGGCGGCTCCAGGACGTCCGGCTCGGCCACCTGGTGGTGGGCACCACCGCGTTGACGGTCGTCAACGCGATCACGCTGCTGCTCGCCTACACCGGCGACGCGGGCGAGCGGGCCGTCGCCGACCTCGTCGCGCAGGGCGGCGACCCGGATCTGATGGTCGAGCTCGTCACGATCTACTCGGCGTCGGCGCTGCTGCTCATCGTCCTCGCGTGGGCGGTGCCGCACCTCAGCTACGCCGAGCGCTACGCGCGGCTGTGGGTGCTCGGCCGAGCCCGTGGGGTGACGCACTTCGAGTTCCCCGGCACCGCCACGCCGACGCTGACCGAGTTCGTCTACGTCGCGGTCACGGTCGGTGTTGCGTTCGCGACCTCCGACGTCAGCGCCACGACGTCGGAGGCCCGCTCGAAGATGATCTTCCACGGGCTGCTGTCGTTCCTGTACAACGCCGTCATCGTCGCGGCGACCGTCGGAGTCCTGACTAGCTGAGGTGCCGCTGAGCCGGCATTCGGGAGGACACTGGAGCCATGGCGGTCGACGTCTACACCACGATCATCATCGAGCGGCCGGCCGACGCCGTCGCCGCGTACGCGGCCGACCCGGACAACGCGCCGAGCTGGTACGTGAACATCGACTCCGTGGAGTGGGAGACGCGGCGACCGCTGGCCGTCGGCTCCCGCCTGCGGTTCGTCGCCCGGTTCCTCGGCCGCACCCTCGCCTACACGTACGAGGTCAGCGCGTACACGCCGGGGAAGCTGCTGGTCATGCGCACGGCGCAGGGCCCGTTCCCGATGGAGACCACCTACACGTGGGCGGCCGCCGGCAAGTCGACGCGGATGTCGCTGCGCAACCGGGGCATCCCCGCCGGCTTCGCCCGGTTGGGCGCGCCGGCGATCGCGATCGCGATGCGGGTGGCGAACCGCAAGGACCTCGCCCGGCTGCGCCGGATCATGCTGAAGCGGATCGTGCCGGACGCCTCCCAGAGGTAGCCGCCGGACCCGAACTTCCCCACCGTTTTGTGCACTTGCACGCCTGCAGGGCGCGCAGGTGCACAAAACGGTGGGGAGATTGGCGACGGCTGCGCGAGCGCTACTGCGCCTGCTTCTGATGCAGGTAGGCGAGTGAGCGGGCGACCCCGTCGAACTCGTCGCCCGCGTACTCGTCGAACTCGACGACTCCCAGCTCCGCGGCCCCCGCCGCGTCCAGGACGGCGTCGACGGCGATCTCACCCTCGCCCAGCGGCACCTGGTCCTTCTTGACCTCGCCCGTCACGGGGCCGTCCTTGATGTGGATCAGGCGGGCCCGGTCGCCGAGCCGCCGCAGCAGCGCGGCGGGGTCCTGCCCGCCGACGGCGGCCCAGAAGGTGTCGACCTCCAGCACGACGTCGGGTTCGAGCGCGGCGACGAGGTGCTCCAGCGCCGTGACCCCGTCGATGACGGACGCGAGCTCCCAGGCGTGGTTGTGGTAGCCGACCCGCAGGTTGCGGGGGCGGGCCGCCGCGGCGATCTCGTTGAGCGCCTCGGCGGTCCGCCGGATCGAGTCGAGGGTCTGCCACTCCTCGGCGGGCACCATCGGCTCGACGACGGTGGTCATCCCGAGCCGTTGCGCCGCGTCGAAGATCTCTTCCCGGTCCCTGCCGAGCAGCCGGTTGTGCCCCGACGGCGCAGCGAGGCCGGCAGCGCGCAGCGCCGGTTCCAGCGCGTCGACGTGCTCGACGAAGCCGTACGGCTCGACGTTGGTGAACCCGATGTCCGCCAGCCGTTGCAGCGTGGCGGCCGGGTCAGCGGTGAACGCCTCGCGCACCGAGTAGACCTGGACGGAGATGGCGGTCGCAGACATGCAGCCCCTGTCGGTTGAGTGATCAGACATCGGAGCAATCGTACGAGGCTCTCGACAGATGCCTAGCACTTGCTTGCTTTTCATACATGCGTGCATGTATGAATGTTGCGTGCGACGGACCGCTGAAGACACCGCAGCCACCCGAGCCGCCCTGCTCGACGCCGCCCTCTTCACCTTCGCCGAGCAGGGCGTCGCCGAGGCGACGCTCGCCGGCATCGCCGGCTCGGCCGGCCTCACCCGCGGCGCCGTCTACCACCACTTCGCCGACAAGAACGCACTGCTCGGAGCCGTGCTCGAGCAGATGTGGGACACCGTCGCCACGCCTGTCTGGGCCGCGCTCGACGACCCTGCCCGCCCGCTCCGCGCCCGGCTGCAGACGTTCGCCGTCGGCTGGCTCACCGCACTGCACACCGATCGCCGGTTCACCGCGCTCATGGCCGTCTCCATGCAGGCGGGGCTGCCCAACGATCCCGAGAAGAAGAAGGCGGCCGGATTCCACGAGTGGCGCGCGCGGCTCGTCGCCGACCTGACCCCGGCCGCTGCCGACCTCGCGGTCGATCCCCCTACCGCGGCGGAGCACCTGTTGGCCTGGCTCAGCGGCACCGCGCTGCTGGCCGGCCATGATCCCGCCCTCGTTCCCCGCGCCGACGCCACGAGTGTCGCGCCCCTGCTCGAAGGACTTCTCCGATGACCTCTCCCCCGCCGGCCGGCGCAACCCGGCCCGGCGCCGCGGTCGGCGTCGTGTCGCTGGCGCTCGGCGTCGACATGTTCCTGTACGGCGCGCTGGTGCCGCTGCTGCCGACGCTGCCGGCCGTGGCGGGCTCGCCGGGTGCGGCCGGGCTGCTGTTCGCGGCCTACGCGCTCGCGATGCTCGCCTCCATCCCGCTGGTCGGACGATGGGTGGACCGTTCCGGCCCACGCTCCCCGATGCTCGCGGGGATGCTCGGGCTCGCCGCCGCCACCGCGCTGTTCACCGCTGCCGTCGAGATGCCCGGCGTCGCCGGGCTCGCCGTGCTGATGGCCGCGCGCGCCGCGCAAGGAGTCGCCGCGGGGGTCAGCTGGACGTCGGGCCTCGCGCTGATCGCCGCGACCCATCCGCCCGAGCGGCGCGGCACGGTGATGGGATTTGCGCTCTCCGCACTCGGTATCGGGGTGCTCCTCGGTCCTGCGGCGTCCGGCCTGCTCACCGACTCGTTCGGGCCGCGCGCACCGTTCGTGCTGGTCGCGGTGCTGGCGGTGCTCGACGCCGTCGCCCGGATCGTCTGGATCAAGCCGGTGGCGTCGATCGCCCGACCGACGCCGCTGCGGGAGGTCGCCCGCGGCCCGCGCGCGGGGCTGCTGATCGGGCTCACCGCGCTCGGCGCGGCGGCGATCGCCTTCGCCGAGCCCGTGCTGCCGCTGCACCTCGCCGGTCTCGGCATGAACGCCACCGGTATCGGGTTGGTGTTCGGCGGCGCCGCCCTCGCCGGCGGCCTGATCGCGCCGCTCGCCGGCATGATCACCGACCGGTTCGGCCCGACGCGGGTCGCCGCCGTCGGCACGCTCGTCGCCGCGGCCGGGTTCTGGCTCTGCGGCCTGCCCGCGGCACCCGTCTCGATCGCGGGTGTGGTCGTGGTCGGGCTCGGCGCGCAGCTCGTGCTCGCACCGACGCTGGTGCTGATCGGCACGCTGGCCGAGCACACCCAACCGCCCGCGTACGGGGCCGCGTACGCGCTCTACAACCTCGCCTACACCGTGGGGCTCGCGCTCGCCCCGCTCGCGGCGGGCACCGCCGCGACGCTCGCCGGGGTCGGCCCGACGACGGTCGTGGCCGCCGCCGTCGCCGCGATCGTGGCCCTGCGGTTGATCACCACCAGGCGGTGACCAACGAAATCCGCGCCCCCTCCGTCCTTACGGCAGAACGTACGAACGGAGACCACGATGAAGCGTCTACTGTCCACCGGCCTGGCCGTCACGATCGGCGCGCTGCTGCTCGCCGGCTGCGCGGGCCCGCAGCCCGCCGCGACGGGCGGCCCGGCGCCGACCCCCGGCATCAACGCGCGCGGGGTGGGGACGGCGAAGGGCGCACCCGACATCGTCACCGTCGACCTCGGGGTGTCGACGAGGGCGCCGAGCGCGCAGGCCGCGCTCGGCGCGAACAACGAGCGGGCCGCCGCGCTGATCGCGACCCTGAAGAACAGCGGCGTCGCCGAGGCCGACATCCGCACCAGCCAGCTCTCGGTCAACCCCACCTACGCCGACGGCGGGCGGATCAACGGCTACGAGGTCAACAACTCCGTCACCGCGACGCTGCGCGACATCGCCGCCGCCGGACGGCTGATCGACGCTGCCGGTGAGGCGGCCGGGGACGCCGTGCGCGTCAACAGCCTCCAGTTCTCCATCGACGACGACAGCGCGCTGCGCACCCAGGCCCGTGCCGACGCCGTGCGGCAGGCACAGGCGCAGGCCAAGCAGATGGCCGAGGCAGCGGGCGTGCGGACCGGCGTGATCCTCTCGATCAACGAGGTCGTCACGCCCACACCGGGCCCGTACTGGGAGGTCAACGCCGGCGCCGCAGACCAGAAGGCGGCGGTGCCGCTGCAGCCCGGGACGCAGGAGCTGACGGTCACCGTCGACGTGGTGTACGCGATCGACCAGTGACGCCGCGCACTGGGCGCGCGGGACGTCAGGAAAGCCACTTTCATGCAACCACGTTGCATGAAAGTGGCTTTCCTGACCCACCCCGGGCCCGGCCCGGGCCTCGGCCCAGACGCCGGCCCCTGGCCTGAGCGGCTACGCGAACACGTCGGCGACGTACCGGGCGCGGGTGCGTTCCATCTCCGTCATCCACGCCTCCGCCTCCGCCGCGGTGGCGCCGGTGTGCTCGGCGTAGATCCGCTTGCACGTCTCGTACACGGCGGGCGCCATGTACTGGCCGTCGCCGCAGACGAAGAACACCGGGTCCCGGTCCATCAGCGCGACGACGTCGGCACGGTCGGCCCACAACCGGTCCTGGACGAACGTCACGCCGTCGCGCGGGACCGCCGAGTACGCCGGCCGCACGTCGACGACACCCCGCTCGGCCCAGGCCGCCAGCTCGTCGCGGTACAGGTGGTCTACGTCGGGGTGGTCGCAGCCGAAGAACAGCAGCGCGGGCGCCGGCCGCACGCCCTCCTGCTCGGCGCGCATCGCCCGGTCCTGCAGGAACCCGCGGAACGGGGCCAACCCGGAGCCGGCGCACACCATGACGATCGGGGTGTCGAGCGACTCCGGCGGGTGGAACGCCACGTTCGACGGCCGGACGGTCACCGCGACCTTCGTGCCCGGCCGCACCCCCGCCAGGTACGTCGACGCCGCGCCGAAGTAGCGCCCGGCACCCGACAGCGCCGGGGCGTCGACGACGGCCACGGTGAGCGTCGCGACCTCGGGGTTCCACCGCGGCGACGACGAGATCGAGTACTGCCTGGGCGTCAGCGGTGTGAGCATCTGCAGGAACGCCGCGAACGGCAGCTGGCACGGACGGTGGCGTTCGAGCAGGTCGAGCACGGTGACCCGGCGCTCCACCACCTCGGCGGCATGCCGGGCGGGGTCGGCCGCGAGCGCCGCCAGCGCCTTCTCGTCGGGCGGGCACGGTGTCGCGGCGGCGAGCTGCTCGATCTGGCGGCGCGTCGCGGGCTGCGACAGCTCGACGAAGCTCGAGAGCAGCTCCGCCGCCGTCACCGGTTCGTCGGCCGGCAGGAACGTCGGCGCGCCTCCGGTGCGCAGCACCACCTGCGCGTCGGGGGCGAGCCCGAAGCGGCTCAGTGCCCGCGCGACGACGTCCGGCGGGTTGAGCGGCAGCACGGCGAGGTAGTCGCCGGCGCGGTAGGTCGCCCCGGCCGGGAGCGCGATCTCGACGTGCCGCTTCGAGCGGGCGTTCGGCGCCGCCATGTCGACCAGCTCGCGGTTGGCGAGCACGGTGCCCAGCTGCAGCTGGTTCTGCCGCAGCAGCGGGTCGCGGGTGGCCCCGACGAACTCGACCTCCAGGCTCGGCGCCGGTGCCGGCGCGGCCGTGTCCTGCCCGAACGCCGCCCCGACCGGGCCCCAGAAGCCCGCGTACCAGTCCTCGAAGTCGCCGAAGAAGTCGCCGCGCGCGTTCGCCTCGCCGCGCTCGACCAGCCGCTGCCCACCCGCGGCCGCCAGCGCGGCGTCGACGGCTTTGGGGATCGCCTGGTAGGTCCGCGCCCAGTCTTTGTTGCCGCAGCCGAACACCACGAACCGCACCCCGTCGAGCGCGCCGGCGGGCAGGTCGCGCACCCACGGGAGGAACGCGCGCGCGTTGTCCGGCGGCTGGCCCTCGTAGGAGGACGTGACGACCACAACCGCGCCCTCGGTTGGCAGCTCACCGGTCGCGCTGTCGAGCGTCCCGACCGCGACCTGGTAGCCGCGTGCGGTCGCGTCGTTGGCGATCCGCTGCGCGAACGCCTCCGCGGTGCCGGCGTTGGAGCCGTAGAGCACCCGCATCGGGGTGCCGTGCGCGTCGGCGGTGACGGCGGCTGCCGGCTGCCCTGACCGCTCGCTGGTCGACCCCGTGCCCATCGACGCCGTGCCGACCGACGGGACGATCGTCGTGTCGCGGCGGCGCGCGTACATGTGCAGCCCCGCCGGCTTGATCGTCAGGGTCTGCTGGATCTCGAGGTCGTAATCGGGGTCGACGGGCGCGATGTCGAAGCGCTGCAGCAGCATCGCGAGGAACAGCGTGGCCTCCTGCAGCGCGAACCCGCGTCCGATGCAGGAGCGCTGCCCGTTGCCGAACGGCTTCCACGCGTTGGGCGGCAGCTGCTGGGCGCGCTCGAACGCGAACCGCTCGGGGTCGAACGCCTCCGGGTCGGGCCCCCACACGGTCGGGTCGCGGTGCAGCCCAGGGATCACCACGAGCATCGTCTGGTCGCGGCGCACCTCGTAGCGCCCGCCGAGCGTCGTCACCTCGTCGCGCGGCTGGATCGAGAACGCCGGCGCGGTCGGCCAGAGCCGCAGCGACTCCTTGAACACCTGGTCGAGGTAGGTCAGCTTGGCCAGGTGCTCGAACCGCGGCTGCTCGTTGCCGAGCACCTCGTCGACCTGCGCCCGCGCCTTGGCCAGCACCTCGGGGTGGCGCATCAGCTCGTACAGGGTGAAGGTGAGCAGCCCGCTGGTGGTCTCGTGCCCCGCGATCAGGAACGTGACGAGCTGGTAGCGCACGTTCTCGGCCGAGAGCCGCTCCCCGGTCTGCGGGTCGGTCGCGGTGAGCATCGTGTCGAGGATGTCGTGCTGGCCGTCCGGCAGCGGGTTGCGGCGGCGTTCCTCGATGAGCCGGTCGGCCACGTCGTGCATGAGCTGCTTGTCGGCCTCGTAGCGCTGGTGGGTGCGCCGCATCAGCATGTCCTGCATCGGCAGCCGCTGGGCCCGCTCGCCCGACTCGACCAGCGCCCGGACCATCGCACCGACGAACGGGTGCATGTCCTCGGAGTAGAAGCTGTTGAAGCGGTAGCTGAACGAGCACAGCGCGATCGTGTCGAGCGTGAGCCTCGTCGTGTTGTCGGCGACGTCGATCTCGTGGGTCGAGCCCTGGCGCTCCCACTTGAGCAGCAGCTGCTCGGAAATATCGAGCATCCCGTCGAACATGTCGCGCAGCGCGGCCGGCCCGAACGCCGGCATGAGGATGCGGTGCGCCGCGCCCCACGCCGGCTCGTCGGTGTCGGAGGTGAACAGCCCGTCGCCCGCGAAGTCGCGGACGTTGCGCAGTGGCAGCGACAGCTGCTTGTCGAAGCGGCGCTCGTCGCACAGCTCGTCGACCAGCTCCTGCGAGGTGACGATGAGCAGGTCGCGGCCGGGCACCCGCAGCTTGAAGATCGGCCCGTACTCGCGGGCCATCTCCACGAACTTGAAGATGCCCTTCTCGCTGTCGAGGTCGCGCAGGTTGCCCAGCAACGGCAGTGGCTTCGGTTGCGGGATCGGGACGAGCGAGCGCGAAGGCGCGATGGTCATGACCACTCCTCGGAGCGAGTTGTGAGCGCGGGGGCGCCGAGCACCCCGGCGGCGAGTTCGACCACGAGCGGCACCAGTCGCGACGGTGGGATCTGGATGGCCTTGTGGCAGTGCGCGAGCACGGCATCGACGATCAGCTTGAGCGCGAGCATCCCGCGCATCCGGTGCTCGTCGTCGGCCCCGGTGAGCCCCAGCGCGGCGTGCACGCGATCGACCTGCGCGTACAGCTCGTCCCGCGCGGGCTGGTCGGACGCCAGCTTGATCGAGGCGATGATCAGGCTGGTGAGTCCGGGCCTGGCGAGCGCCGACTCGGCGACGGCCCGCAGCACCCCGACCGGATCGCCTGCGGCGACCGTGCCGAGCAGATCGTCGACGGACCGGCGGGCGGCCTCGACCGCCGTCTCGTAGATCACCTGCTTGCTGGAGAACCGGTGCAGCAGGCCGGTCTTGGAGTACCCGACGGCGTCGGCGAGCAGCTGCACGGACGTCCGGTCGTAGCCGTGGATGGCGAACGTCTCCGCCGCGGCGTCGAGGATCGCTCGGTCGATCTGCTCGCTCGTCTGCCGGAGAACCATGTCGCCACCTCGTGTTGGACCGATATGGTCCAGCCTGGACCGGATCGGTCCGGAGCGCAAGGTACTCTCAGCCAACCCACAGGCGGGCGGTCCGCAGCTGCGTCGCGAGCAGCACGCAACCGACCCCGGCCAGCACGCCGTGCGCGATCCGCAGCTCCGGCGTGCCGAAGAATTGCGGCAGGAACAGCGCGAACGCGGCCGCGAACGGGACCGCCGACCAGCGCGAGAGCACACCGGAGCGCCACACGGCGACGCCGGCCAGCACCGCGGCCACGGCGATCAGCACCAGGCCGACGCCGAACAGCGTGACCTGGGCCGAGCCGAAGCGGATGGCGTCGACCAGCGCGAGCAGACCGGTGTCGCCGGTCTCGAGCACCCGCTGCCCGATGGCGTTCAGCGCGAACGTCTCGGCGCCGTAGTAGGGCAGCACCATGCCGATCCCGATCCACATGGTCACGAACGCGGCGCCGGCGAGCCGCCCCCCGATCGCGGTGCGCAGCGCGAGCAGCCCCAGCGGGAGGAGGACGAACCCCGCGACCGCGGAGAGGTGCGCGACGACCCACGCCGCCGACGCGAAGGCGGGCGCGCCGTCCAGCAGAACGGTGTCGCCGTAAGGCCGCAGCACCGGGTAGACCACGAACAGCAGCCCGGCGACCAGCAGCGCAATCGAACCGCCTCGCACGCCCGTCCCGACCTTCGTGTCGATCGCCATGAGATCCTCCACTCTCTTTGCGAGAGCGGTGCTCTCGATATGGAGCACCATTCCAGAGAGCGGCGCTCCGCGCAAGAGCAGTGCTCTCGCGCTGGCTGGACGCGGGCGCAGGGCGGTCGTGCACAGGTTGGCGCCTCCGTGCACAGGTTCCACCCTGCGCACGGGGAGGTGAACCTGTGCACGAGCGACCTCACGGCCGGGCCCGGGTCGTGGTGGTTGAGTGTGCTGAGGGCTGCCGAAGACGTTCGCGATGGCGGGATGGGTGCGGGATGCATACGTTGCCGGGAAAGCCACCTTCCCAGCGCCACAGGCCGGGAAAGTGGCTTTCCCGGCGCGCCCCGGCCACGCGCGCGGCATGACCGCGCAGACCTGGGTGTGTCCTCGCAGGGATGGGCGCGCCGGCGCAGATGTCGCCCGCGCGGCTTGCCGAGCTGCACCTGAGCAGGCGGGCCTGACCCAGGACTACCGTCCTACGCTGCAGCGCATGCAGAAAGTGCGCATGTAGGTGAGCCTGGATTCCCGCGTCGCTGCACGTGTCCGGCAGGTGCCGTCCACACGCAAGGGCAGCAAAGCCACTTTCCGGCCCTCACAGGGCAGGAAAGTGGCTTTCCTGCCCTCCCCGGACACCCCCGCTACCGCCACCGTCACAGCTCCCGCGTGAACCCGGCCGGCACGATGACGTCCTCGGGGACGAGATCGTGCACGGACGACCGCCCGAGGCCGAGCAGCGCCTCGTCGATCCCGCTGCGCAGGATCTGGAGGACGTTGGTGACGCCGGCCTCGCCGTTGGCCGCCATCCCCCACAGGTATGCCCTGCCGATCATGACCGCCTTGGCGCCGAGCGCGAGCGCCTTCACGACGTCGCCGCCGCGGCGGATGCCGCCGTCGAGCAGCACCTCGACCTGGTCGCCGACGGCGTCGACGACGGCCGGCAGCGCCCTGATCGACGCGGGGGTGCCGTCGAGATTGTTGCCGCCGTGGTTGGAGACGGAGATCGCGGTGGCGCCGGCGTCGACGGCCCGGCGGGCGTCGTCCGGGTGCATGATCCCCTTCACCATGAACGGGCCGCCCCATTCCTTGCGGAGCCAGGCGACGTCGTCCCAGGTCGGCAGGGGTGTCTGCATCCACTCGCCGTAGGCGCCGAAGAAGGTCGGCGCCGGCTCCCCCGGCCCGGCAAGGTTGGGGGTGGTGAGGTCGGGCAGGCCGCCGCCGCGCAACCAGTCGAGGACGTACCGCGGCCGCAGCGCGCCTTCGGGGGCGAACCTCAGCATCGCGCGCAGGTCGAGCTTCTCCGGGATCGGCGGGCTGCCCCAGTCGCGGCGCGTGGCGAAGGTCCAGTCCAGCGTGACGATCAGCCCGGTCGCGCCGGCCGCGCGGGCCCGCTCCACGCGCTGCAGGATGCGCTCGCGGGTGCCCACCCAGTACATCTGGAACAGCGTCTTCGGGTTGGCGGCGACCACCTGCTCGATCGGCTTGCTCGCGAACGAGCTCAGCCCCATCGCGATGCCGGCAGCGGCGGCCGCGCGCGCGACGGCGACCTCGCCGTCGGGGGTCACCGCCTGCACCCCGGTCGGCGAGATCAGCACAGGCATCGAGACGTCCTGGCCGAGCACCGTCGTCGACTGGTCGCGCGTCTGCGGCAGGTCGGCGATGTGCGGGCGGAAGCCGAGCTCGCCGAACGCAGCGACGTTGTCGTCGAGGGTGATCCCCTGCTCGGAGCCGGCGACGAGCGCCATGTACACCGATCTCGGCAGCCGCCGTCGCGCCCTGCGCTGTGCCTCGGCAACGGTCTCGAACCACGTCCTCGTGCTCGCCATAGGCGGAGCATAGTGCGAACCGCGCTATTTTGACACCGAGTGCCGCAATTCGACGGGAGTTCCCCCGGCCGGTCGGTGAGGTCGGTGCCAGACTGGTGGCGTGCGGCTCCCGTCCTGGTTCACCGAGCTGCGCACCGTCCTGACCGGCCTCGACCCCGGGTACGTCCGGCTGCGGCTCGCCGGGATCGCGGTGTCGTCGATGGCGCTGGCCGTGCTCGCGATGTCCGGCGTGAGCGCGCTCGTCGGTGCGCCGGTGACGGTCGTGCTGATCTCGGCCGTGCTGGCGATGGTCAGCAACATCGCCGTGAACGAGCCCGAGCTCGCCCGCCTGCGGGTCACGACGGCGCTGATGGTGCTGCCCGCCGCGTGCGCCGTCGCCGCAGGCACGCTGCTCGCGCCGACGCGGATCGTCGCCGACGCGGTCTTCGTCGCGATCATGATCGGCGCGGTGTACGTGCGCCGCTACGGCCCGCGCGGCAACGCACTCGGCATGGCGGCGTTCATGGGCTACTTCTTCACGCAGTTCCTGCAGGCGGCCGTCGCGCAGCTGCCGTTGCTGCTGGTGGCGGCCGCGATCGGGCCGGGCGCGACGTTGCTGCTGCGCGGGTTCCTGCTCGCCGAACGGCCCGAGCGCACGCTCGCGCGCCTCACCCGCGCGTTCCGGGCGCACGTGCACGCGCTCGTCGAGGCCGTGGTCGACCTGCTCGACGCCGAGCCGGAGGACGTCGACGACGAGCTCGTGTCCATCCGGAAGCGACGGACCCGGCTCAACGAGACCGCGCTGCTCGTCGCCGACCGGCTCGAACAGATGCGCGCCGAAGGCGCCGAGCCCGACGACGGGCTCGAACTGCAGATCCTCGACGCCGAGCTGGCCACCGAGCGGCTCTCCGTCGCCGCGCGCCGGCTCGTGCAGAGCGAACCGCCGCCGGGGCCGGAGGTGCGCAGGCCGCTCCTGGCCGGGTTGCACGCGCTCGGCGCAGCGTCCGCAACCGGCACACCTGACGGCCGGGTGGCGATGCTGCTGACCAGCGCGCGACGCAGCGTCGGACCGATGGTCGTCGACACCGAGGGGCTCGGCGACCGCGCGCAGCGGGTGGCTTTCGCGATCACCCGGCTGGCCGACGCCCTGGGCAGCGCCACCGGCACACCGCGACCGCACGGCGAGGGCGCCGACCTCCCCCACGAGGCCGCGTCCACCCCAGAGAAGGACATCGAGAAGGACGAGAAGCCCGCCGGTCTGGAGCTGGCCACCCGGCAGGCCGTCCAGGTCGGGGTGGCCACGAGCTGCGCGATCGTGCTCGGCGAGCTCGTCTCCCCCGCGCGCTGGTACTGGGCGGTCATCGCCGCGTTCATCGTCTTCGCCGGCACCACCAGCTGCGGCGACGTGCTGACCCGGGGCTCGCAGCGGATCATCGGGACGATCGGCGGGGTCGTCGCGGGGATGGGGCTGGCGCTGCTGGTCAGCGGCAACGCCGTGCTCTCGCTGGTGCTGATGGCCGTCTGCGCGTTCTTCGCGCTCTACACGGTGCGGGTGTCGCAGGCGCTGATGGCGTTCTGGATCACCGCGGTGCTCGCGCTGCTGTACGGACTCATCGGCCAGTTCAGCGTCGAGACGCTGGTGGTGCGGGTCGTCGAGACCGCCATCGGGGCGGCGATGGGGATGCTCGCCGGCTACCTCGTGCTCCCGAAGGGCACGCGGGAGGCGTTCGGCGAGGCCCTGGAGACCGTGGTCGAGGGCATCGACGCCGTGCTCGCCGCGGCGGTCGAGCGGATCCTCGGCCGGCCCGCCGCCGACCCCGTCGAGCTCGCGCGCGACATGGACGACGCCCTCGGCGTGCTGCGGCTGCGCGCGAAGCCCCTCGACAACCCGTTGCCGCGGCGGCGCGGCCGCTCCAGCTACCAACGGGCCCTGCGGGTGCTGACCGGCGTCGACCACTACACGCGGCGGCTCGCCCGGCTGTCGGACTCCGCGGGCGACCCGTCGTGGGAGGCGCTGGAGCCGGCGGCGCAGCGGGTCCGCGACAACCTCGCCGCCCTGCGCGACCTGCTCCTGCACCGGCCCCAGGACGGCACGGCCGGCGAGATCGTCTCGGCGGAGGAGCTGGTGGACGCGGCGGAGGCGCACGCCGCACGCACCGACGACCCCCGGCTGCGGGCCGAGCTGCTCACGGTCGCCCGCATGTTCCGCCGCATCGAGCAGGCCGTCGGGAACTTCGCCACCGACCTCGGGATGCCGGAGCAACCGGGCGTGACGCCGGTGCGTTGAGCGCCGCCGGGCCGTCAGCCTTGCCCGTCCGGCACCGCCGCCACCGCCTCCACCTCGACGGCCAGCTCGGGGCGGGCGAGCGCGGTGACCACAACCAGCGAGTGGGTGGGCACGTCGCCGTCCGGGAACCAGCGGTCGAACGCCTCACGCAGCCCGACGCGGACGCCGTCGAGGTGCTCGACCCCGGCCACCATGGTGAACAGCTTCACCAGCTGCCCCGGACCCCCGCCCGCGGCCGCGAGCAGCCGCTCGATGTTCGCCAACGCCAGCCGGGTCTGGTCGGTGGCGTCCGCGCCGAGCGTCCCGTCGGGCGCCATGCCGACCTGCCCCGCGACGAACAGGATCTTGTGGTCGGCCGGCGCCGCGGCGAGGTGGTTGTAGGTGCCGAGCGGCGGCGCGACGGCATCGGGACTCCAGCGTCGGATCATGCGCGCACGGTAGCCCGCCGCATCCGGTAGGTTCCGCCTATCGATCAGGAGGAACCGTGGACGCCCGCCAGCTGGAGTACTTCCTCGCGATCGTCGACAACGGCGGGTTCGGCCGGGCGGCGAAGCAGCTGCTGATCGCGCAGCCGTCGCTCTCGCAGGCGATGGCCGGGCTCGAACGCGAGCTGGGCGTCGCGCTCTTCCACCGCATCGGGCGCGGAGTGACGGTCAGCGAGGCCGGCCGCGAGCTCGTCGGCCCGGCCCGGCAGGTGCTGCGCGACCTGCAGGCCGCACACGCGACGGTGGAGTCGCTGAAGGGTCTGCTGCGCGGGCGGGTCGAGGTGGCCACCATGCCGTCGCCCGCCATCTCCCCGCTCAGCACGCTGACCAGGCTGTTCACCGAGCAGCACCCGGGCGTCACGGTCAGCACGCAGGCCGCGTTCACCACGGACGAGGTGGTCGGGATGGTCCGCGGCGGCACCTGCGAGCTGGGGCTGGCCGGTTCGGCGGCACCCTTGCGACACCCGGGGATCGACGTGCTCGCGGTCGAGGAGCAGAGCCACGTGCTCGTCGGCGCCGCCGAGCGCCCGTTCCCCGAGGGCGACCCGGTGCAGTCGGCGGCGCTCGCGGGCGCACGGCTGATCGTCTCGCAGCCGGGCAGCCTCATGCGCCGGATCGCCGACGACATCGCCGCCGACGGGATCCCGATCACGATCGCTGTGGAGGTCGCGCACCGGACGTCGATCCTCGCGCTGGTGCTGGAGGGGGTCGGGCTCGCGGTGCTGCCCTCGGCGTGGGCGCCGCTGGCCCGCCGGGCCGGTGCCCGCGTGGCGGCGATCGACATCCCCGTCCGGCTGCACATCTCGCTGATCAGCAGGGCCGCGCCGCTCACGCCCGCCGCAGCGGCGTTCCTGGCCGTCACCCGCTCCTATGCAGGGGACATAGGCGGGACCTATCGACAGGATCGGTAGCCGGTCTTGGACGCGACGGCGGCCGAGCGGCTTGGATCCGACCATGCCCGCTACGCGCACGTTCCGCATCGCCGCCATCCCCGGTGACGGCGTCGGCGCCGAGGTCGTTGCTGCCGGACGCGCGGTGCTCGACACGCTCGCGGGCGACGACGTCACGTTCGCCTGGACCGAGTTCCCGTGGGGCAGCGCCTTCCACGAGCGCACCGGCCGCATGATGGACGAGGACGGGCTGGAGACCCTCGCCGGCTTCGACGCGATCTACTTCGGCGCCGTCGGCTGGCCGAGCGTGCCCGACCACGTCAGCCTGTGGGGGCTGCGGCTGCGCATCTGCCAGGGGTTCGACCAGTGGGCGAACGTGCGTCCCGTGCACTTCCACCCCGGGGTGCGCAGCCCGTTGCGCGCCGCGGACGACACGGATCTCGGCTGGGTCGTGGTGCGGGAGAACAGCGAAGGCGAGTACGCGGGGCTCGGCGGGCGCAACCTCGCCGCACGCGGCCCCGGCAACGAGGTGGCCGTGCAGTCGGCGCTGTTCACCGAGGTCGGCATCGAGCGGATCATGCGGTTCGCGTTCGACCTCGCCCGCACCCGGACGCGACGCAAGCTCTCCAGCGTCACCAAGAGCAACGCCCAGCAATACGGGATGGTGCTGTGGGACGAGGTGTTCGCCCGCGTCGCTGCCGAGTACCCCGACGTCGAGACCGAGAGCGTGCTCGTCGACGCGATGGCCGCGAAGTTCGTGCTGCGCCCCGACGACCTCTCCGTCGTCGTGGCGAGCAACCTCCACGCCGACATCCTCTCCGACCTCGGCAGCGCGCTCGCCGGCAGCCTCGGCCTCGCCGCGAGCGCGAACCTCAATCCGGAACGCCGCTACCCCAGCATGTTCGAGCCCGTGCACGGCTCGGCGCCCGACATCGCGGGCCAGGGGCTCGCCAACCCGCTCGGCGCGATCGGCAGCGCCGCGCTGATGCTCGACCACCTCGGGCTGCCCGACCGCGCGGCCCGGCTGCGCAAGGCGATCGACGCGACCACCGCCGCCGGCGTGCGCACCCGCGACGTCGGCGGCACGGCGACCACCGAGCAGGTCACCGCCGCGGTGATCGACAACTTGTAGAGACGCGCGTGCCGGCCGGCCCCACGAGGACGGCGTGGTCGGCATCGCGGTGGGGCGTGCGGGGGGAGTCCGCGCCCCACGTCGGGAACGGCGGTACGGCTGGCCGAGCCACCCCGGGCAGCCGCACTTCCGTTCCCGACAACCCGGCGAACTTCCCCACCGTTTTGCCAACCTGCGCGCCGAATTGCGTGTGCAAGTAGGCAAAACGGTGGGGAAGTTGGGGCTAGATCTCCTTGAGGAAGCCGCCGTCGACGGCGAACTCGGCGCCGGTGGTGCTGGCCGAGCGGGGCGAGGCGAGCAGCGCGATGACGTCGGCCACCTCCTGCGGGTCGACGAGCCGCCCGGTCGTCAGCTTCATCATCGAGGGCGCGAGCGTCTCCAGGACGGCCGTGCGGTCGGAGCCCGCCTGCGCCGCGATGATGTCCGCCGCGCCGCCGTCCTCGGTCCACCACGCGGTGCGGACCGGGCCGGGTGAGACGGTGTTGACCCGGATCCCGGACGGCCCGAACTCCTCGGCGAGCGCCTTGGACACGTTGTTCAGCGCCGCCTTCGCCGACGAGTAGTCGACGTTCATCGGCGCGGGCTGGCGCGCGACGCCGGACGAGACGTTCACGATCGCCCCGCCGCCGCGCTCCAGCATCGCCGGGATCGCCGCCCGCACCGCGCGGACCACCGCAAACAGGTTGAACTCGTACATGAGCGCCCAGTCCGCGTCGTCAGGGGTCAGGAAGCCGAACCGCGGCAGCGACACCCCGGGCGGCGGGCCGCCGGCGTTGTTGACCAGCACGTCGAGACCGCCGAACACCTCGACGGCCCGCTCGACCATCCGGGCCGGCGCGGCGGGGTCGGTCAGGTCGGCCGCGTGGTGCAGGAGGTTCGGGCCGGCCAGCGCGTCGAGCTCCGGGGAGAGCTTGCGCGAGACGGCGACCACCGACGCACCCTCCTCGAGGAACGTCCGGGTGGTCGCGAGACCGATCCCCTTCGACGCGCCGGTGACGACGACGATGCGGCCGGTGAGCTGCAGATCCATGAGTCCACTTCCCGTGAGGCGACGAGCGGCGTTCCCGCTCCTACCTCGGAACCCCAACCTCACCCACGGGGTTGCAATCGGCGGGCCAGGGAGGGCAGCAAAGCCACTTTCCTGCCCTGTGGAGCCTGTTGCGATTTGTTTTGATCGCTGGGGGTCGTGTGGCAGTGCTGTGAGGACGGGGCGGCGGGGAGAGGCCGGAGGCCTCGCTCCG
>NZ_JAJGSX010000080.1 GCF_021245725.1 Pseudonocardia sp. TRM90224
ATCACCACCAAAGACCTCCGCCAACTCGCCTGCAACGCCGCAGTCATCCCCATCGTCATGAACAGCGACAGCCAACCGTTGGACATCGGCCGCCTCTCCCGCGTCATTCCCGACGGAATGCGACGAGCCGTCGCAGCCCGTGACCGCGGATGCGCACGGTGTGGTCGCCCGGCGAGTTGGTGCGACGTCCACCATGTTATTGAATGGCAGAACGGCGGACCAACCGAAATCAACAACCTGGTAATGCTTTGCCGGATGCATCATAGGGAGGTCCATTCCACCGAATGGATCGTCCGGATGGTCGACGGCCTACCGGAGTTCATCCCACCCAGGTATGTCGACCCTGATCAAGTCCCGCGCCGAAGTCCGCACCATGTCTCCATCAACTGAGCTGCCGCTCGTCGACGGGTGGATAGTCGGCGTGCCGGTGCACGATCCACCACTCGCCGTCGATCCGCCGCAGGACGTGGGTGACGCGGATCGTCATCGGGAACGGGTCGCCGTTGTCGACGCGGACCTCGCCGCGCTCGAAGCCGACGGTGTAGGCGAGGTCGCCGCTCACCCCGATGACGTCGTGGCTGGGCACCAGCTCGCCGTCGGAGAAGCGGCTGCCCACCCAGTTGAACGTCGTGGTCACGGCGTTGTGGCCGCGCTCGATCGTGCCCCACGCGCCGAAGAGGGTGACGTCGGGCGTTCCCGCCCACAGCGCGGCGTACAGGGCCGGGTCGCCGGCGCCCATCTTGGCCAGCGCGGCCGCGACCTTGTCGAGGGTGCGGGCGAGGTCGGGCGGGATCGGGTCGCTGTCGGCGGTGGTCATCAACTTCGTTCTACCCCGGAAGACGACGCCAGGCCAGCAGCACGGCCGCGATCAGCGCCGACACGGCGAGGTACACCAGCCCGCCGACCACCGAGCCGGTTGCGGCGAGCAGGGCCAGCCCCATGTTCATGGTCAGGTGCATCAGCACCGCCGCGGGCGAACCACCGCGCAGCCGCTCCGACACGAACCAGAAGCCGACCGACAGCACCGGTGCGGTCCCGAAGAACAGCAGCGCCGCCACGGAGAACAGGCCCTTCGCCGACTGGCCCGTCCCGACCAGCAGGTACAGCGGGATGTGCCACAGGCCCCAGATCGTGCCGAGCACCAGCGACGTACCGGCAGGTGACAGGTGGCGGCGCAGCCGCGGCTGCGCGTACCCGCGCCACCCGAACTCCTCGGCGAGCGGGCCCGCGATCAGGAACAACGCCAGCATCGGCAGCACACCGCCCACGCTGGTGACGATGGTCGACACCGTCGCGGGGTCGAACGCCGGCGCTCCGAGCATCGGCGCCACGACGACGGTGATCACCGCGGGGGCGACACCGAGCGCGAGCGCAGCGGGCAGCCAAACCGGCGCCGCACTCCAGCGCACCACCCGCGCGCTGCGCCCACCAGCCACCCGAAGCACCAACGCCGCCAGACTCGGACCGCAGGCCCCGATGACGTACAGCCAGTAGACGACGGGGTCGGCGATTTTCCCGCCCAACGCCAGCGCAACGGCCCACAGCCCCCAGCTGATCCCGAACGTGACGGCGAAGAACGGCGCGAGGTCACGGATCCACGAGCCGGACGACTCGGATCGGGTGCGCAGAGCGTGCGATGTCATGTCGACATCCCATCGCCGAACCCCCGTCCGGACACTCCGGTGCGCCGCCGGAGACGGGTAGGGCAATCCCCCGGCCGTCAGCAATGCGGGTTTTTCCAAGCCACCCCGCAACCGCGTCGATAGCGTCGCCGGCGATGAGACTCTCGGTTCTGGACATCGCCCCCGTTGAAACGGGAGCGTCGACTGCCACCGCGTTGGCGGCGACGATCGCCTTGGCCCAGCAGGCCGACACGCTCGGCTGCACCCGCTTCTGGGTCGCCGAGCACCACGGCACGCCGAGCATCGCGAGCACGTCGCCCGCGGTGCTGCTCGCCGCCGTGGGGGCGGCGACACAACGCATCCGGCTGGGCGCGGGCGGCGTGCTCCTGCCGAACCACGCACCCATGGTCGTCGCCGAGCAGTTCCAGCTGCTCGACGCGCTCCATCCGGGAGCGATCGACCTCGGCATCGGCCGCGCACTGGGCGGCGACGCGGATCTGGCAACGGCGTTGCGCCGGCAACCGGACGAGCGTTTCCCCGCCGATTTCGACGAGCTGCTGGATCGGCTCAGGACGTCGGAGGAGGTTGCCGTGTGGATGCTCGGGTCCAGCAGCAGAGGTGCGCGGGCGGCGGGCGCACGCGGCCTCCCCTTCGCCTACGCGCACCATTTCCAGCCCGAAGGCACTGCCGAGGCCGTCCGCGCCTACCGGGAGTCGTTCGAGCCGTCCGATCGTTGCGCCGAGCCCTACGTCCTGATCTGCGTCAACACGGTCTGCGCCGACGACGACGCTGAGGCGAAGAAGCTCGCCGACCCCGGCCAGCTCGCGTTCCTGCGCGCGCAGGACGGCCAGGTGGGGCCCAACCCCACCGTCGCCCAGGCGCTCGCCCACGAGTGGACGCCGGACCAGCGGGCCTGGGCCGACCGGCGTCAGGCGCTGCAGGCGATCGGCGGCCCCGACACCGTGCGGAGGCGGTTGGCGGAGATCACCGCAGACGCCGACGAGCTGATGGTGATGAACACGATCGCCGACGCCCGCGCCAAGATCGCCTCGCTGGTCAGGGTCCGTGACCTGCTTGCCGAGCCGCCGCTCTCCAGGTGGTCACCCGCGGGGCGGTCGCTCACAGGGCGGACCCACCAAGGGCGGCGAGCAGCCGACTCGGCGAACGGCCGGCCAACGTCCGGAAGTCGCGGTTGAGGTGTGCCTGGTCCCAGTAGCCGCACTCGGCGGCGACCTCGCCCGCGCGACGACCGCTGGTGGCCAGCAGCCGGACCGCGCGGTGGAACCGGATGATGCGCGCGATCGTCTTGGGCGGCAGGCCGACGTGGTCGCGGAAGCGGGCCTGCAGGCCGCGGCTGCTCCAGCCGACGTCGCCGGCCAGATCCTCCATCGACACCGTTCCGGCGCTGCTGTGCAAGCGCCGGAACGCGTTCACGATCCCGCTGGGCGAGGAGTCGACGAGCCGGCGGGTCAGCCACGTGTCGAGGAGGGCGTAGCGCGCGGGCCAGTCGGGCGCGTCGGCGAGCCGCATGGCGAGCTGCGACGCCTCGCGGCCGAGCAGGGCCGACAGGTCGGTGTGCGCGTTGGCCAGCTCGTGCATCCCGGTGCCGAACAGCTCGCGCGCCCCCCACGGCGTCAACATCGTGGCCAGCGTTCGCTCCCGGCCGGGCAGCTGGAGCAGCGTCGGGCCGTCGTGCAGGCCCTTCACGGCCGACCGGCCCGTGTCGAACGAGATCGACATGACGATCCGGCAGTCCGGCACGCACCGGATCTGCCTGACCTCGGTCGGTTCGTCGGCGATGTAGCCGATCACGTACGGCGCCAGCCACGGCGCCGGGCGCCGGACACCCGCCATGGACCGACGCAGCCCGGTGATGATCTCCGACGACATTGTTTCCACGGTAGTCGGCGTTCAGTCCTGCCAGAAGAAGAGCAGGTCGTAGACCCGCAGCGACTGCCTATTTCCGAAGAAGTACACGGCCAGGCCCTCGAACCGGGTCGCGGCGAGGTCGTCGTCGATCTCCTGGAAGCCGGCCGCCACGAGGGCATCCAGGGCGCGGCCGACGGACTCGCGCTCGACGTCGGGCCCGCCGCTGACGTACGGGCCCAGCGTGCTCACGACAACATCACCGACCGCGGTCGAGATCACGTGGTAGGTGCCCCAGCCCGTGTCGTTCCAGTCGCCGGCGGAGACGGGCTCCCGCGGCAGCAGGGCCGCGTTCGCGAGCACCGCGACCGCGATGTGCAGCAGCTCAGCGACGTCCGGTGCGCCGGGAGGCGGCATGCAGGCCCGCTCGACCAGCCACAACGGGTCCGTGTCCGGCTGGCCGGGCCCGTACGTATCGAGGATGGCCGCGCGGACGTCGTCCGGAACGCCGGGCAGCGCGACCCGCGGCCGGCCGAGCTCCTCCCACGCCGGCCTGATGTCAGAGCCGCGGCCGGCCAGCACGGCCAGTGCCCAATACTGCACCGATCCGCCCCCGCGCCGCTCGGCCAGCCGCTGCAGCTCTGCCTGGTGGGCGTCGGTCGTGATCAATTGCTCGTACGCCGCGCGGGCGACCGATCTGCACGGGTCGGCGAGCGCCGGCGTGACGTCGTCGACCAGCCGCTGCGCCGCCAGCCGCCGGCCCACTGTCGAACCGCTGGTCAGCAGCTCTTCCGCAGAGGTTGCGCCGAGCCGCCCGACGACCGCACGCGGCCCGTGCCGCTCGACCAGCACGTCCAGGCCGTCCTGCCCGACCAGTGCCCGGTGCCGCCACGGGTCGGCGACGAGCTCGGCCAGCTCGTCGGCCGCGCTCAGGTCGGCGAGAACGCCCCGCGCCCGCATGATCGCGAGGTCCATGTCGTAGGGCTGCCCGGCCAGGGACTGAGTGCGAAGCCAGTCGAGCAGCACCCCCTCGTGCGGCGCCCCGGGCACGCTCAGCACGTCGAGCAGCGCCCCACGCACCTCCGTCTCCGCCTCCTCGTCGAACGCGCAGGCCAGCAGGTCACCGGCCCGCTCGGGTGGGACGCGCCCGGCCAGCGCTTCCGCGCAGCACCGACGGCGCCACCACGGCTCGGCCCCGTCCACCGCCAGTTCGACGAGCGGGCCGGGTGGCCACGCGCGCAGCAGCTCCACCGCCTCCGCCCGCATCCCGAAGGTCGCGATGTCGGAGGTTGCGGTCATCTCCCGGAGCCGTTCGCGGTCCTCGGCGTCACCCACCCGCCGATCGTGGCGTGCCGGAGGGCGGCCGGTCCACCTGCGTCGCCGCGCGGGCCTCGATCGCGTCGAGCAGCAGCTCGACGGTCAGCACGAACTGGTCTTCCTTCGTGACCTCCGCGAGCAGCGGGGCGACAGCGTTGATGCTCGGGTACCTCGCCGCCGGCAGCATGACGTACTCGCGGGCCCACGACTCCTCGTCGCGCTCCATGAGCGCGGGGTCGATGGTCCGGGTGGCCGCCTGGAACGCCGCCCAGGCCAGCACGGTGTCGACGAAGACCCGGTACAGGCTCGCGGCGCTGCGCCGGTCGAGACCGGCCTCGAGCATCGCGCCGATGATGACGTCGGCGCCGTGGAACTCCGACGGGCGGCGCATCGTGCGGGTGGCGACGAGCAGCGCGACGCGCGGATGGGCGACGAACGCGTCGCGGGTGGCATGGGCGAGCCGGGTGAGGCGCTCCCGCCAGGACCCGTCAGCGGTGCCGATCGATGCGCTCGCCTCGGCGTAGAGCCGGTCGCCCATGGCCAGGAGCAGGTCGTCCTTGTCGCGGAAGTGCCGCAGGACCGCCGTCGGGGCCGCGCCGAGCTCGCGTCCGAGCCGCTTGAAGGTGAGCGCCGCACCGCCGTCGGCGTCGGTGACCTTCAGTGCGACGTCGAGTATCCGGTCGGCCGTCAGCGAGGCCCGCGTGCGTTCGGAGGCGGAGGTGGGCTCAGCCGGCGACATGTCGCCAGTCTTGCAGACGGACAGAATTATGTGAACGGCATTGTGAACGTCATTCACTTGAGGCATGCTGACGGCGCTCTGCCGCACTCTCCGCGCTGCGCTCTCCGCCCTGCCACACACGGGAGTCCCCACATGAGCAGTCCCGGCCAGGAGTCCCCTCCACAGCAGCTGCCCCGCCGCGTCAGCACCCTCGGCGGGCTGGCGCTCGCCGTCTCGAACGTCGGCCCGACCATCTCCATCGGCGTCGGGCTCGGCATCATCGCCTCCGTCGCGGGGCCACAGATGCCGATCGTGTTCGTGCTGGCGTTCCTGCCGATGCTCGGCATCGCCGTCTCCTACATGTACCTGAACCGGGAGGAGCCCAACTGCGGCACGGCCTACGTGTGGCTGCGCACCGCGTTCAGCCCGTGGATCGGCTACCTGACGGGCTGGGTGGTCGTGTGCGGGGGCGTCATGTTCCTCGCATACGGCGCCCCGCTGGCCGGGCGCGTCACGCTGGCGATGCTGCAGTCGATCGGGGTGTCCGCGATCGGCCCGCTCGCGGTCGACCCCGATTCGAACGCCGCCTGCACGATCATCGGGCTGCTGTGGTTGCTGCTGGTCACCGCGCTCGCCGTGCGCGGCACCGACCTCGCCGTGCGCACGCAGCTGGTGCTCGTCGTCTTCGAGATCATCATCGTCGGCGGGCTCGGGGTGGTGGCGTTCGTCGCCGGCGACGCCTCGCCGGTGCAGGCGAGCTGGTTCGACCCGGCCCAGCTGCCGCCCGGGCAGGCGTTGGCGACCAGCCTGGTGCTGGCGGTCTTCGTCTTCTGGGGCTGGGACAGCTCGTTCAGCGTCACGGAGGAGACCCGGCACCCAGCCCAGTCCAGCAGGGCCGGCTTCGCCACGCTCTTCCTCGTCCTCGGGCTGTTCATCTTCGCCGCGCTGGCCTTCCAACGCGCGCTGACCCCGCAAGAGCTCGTCGAGCAGGGCCCGCTCGGATTGCCCTACCTCGGCCAGAAGCTGCTGGGCGTCCCCGGCGAGGTGCTCGCCACCGCGGCGCTGCTGCTCTCGACGGTGGCCGTGCTGCAGTCGGTGGTGATCGCCTCCAGCCGCATGACGCTGGCGATGGGCCGCGACCGCACGCTGGGGCAGCTGTGGACGCGGCTGCACCCCCGCTACGGCACGCCGGCCGGTGGGACGATCGCCGTCGCGGTGATCTCCGCGGTGCTGTCGGTGCTCGCGCTCGCCCTCGGGCCGCTGCAGACCGTGATCACCGGGCTGGTGACCGCGATCGGGCTGCTCGTCTCGCTGCAGTACGGCTTCGCCGGGCTCGCGGCGGCGTGGCGCTTCCGCGGCTGGCTCACCACGGCACCGGCGCGCGCACTGCTGGCCGTGGTGCTGCCGGCGCTCAGCGCGGTGTTCCTGCTCGCGCTCGGCGGCTACCTGTTCTGGCTGCAGGCCACCTCGACCGACCACTTCGCGTTCGACGCGACCAACGGCTGGTTCCTCAACGCCGTCCCGCTGGGTGTGCTGGTGCTGGGTCTGCTGCTCGCCGCCTACACGCGGTTCGTCCGCAAGGCCCCGTACTTCTCGCCGCGCAGCGCCGCGCCGGCCGTCGCCACCCCCTCACCGCTCGTGATCCAGGAGGCCGAACGCTGATGGAGCCCGATCTCGTCCTGACCGGCGGCACCGTCCACGTCGACGCCGAGCGGTCGGCGCAGGCGCTCGCGATCCGCGGCGACCGCGTGCTGGCCGTCGGCGCCCAGGATGACGTGCTGGCGGCCGCGGGCCGGAGCGCGCGCCGCATGGATCTCGACGGGCGCACCGTCGTCCCGGGGTTCATCGACGCGCACGTCCACCCCGTGCCGGCCGGGCTCGCCCTCATGCAATGCACGCTCGAAGGCGCGCTCGACGCCGCCGATGCCCTGCTGCGCGTCGGCCGGTACGCCGAGACGCATCCCGAGCTGCCGTGGATCGTGGGATCCGGCTGGTCGATGGAGTGGTTCTCGGCTGGCACACCGTCACGGCACGACCTCGACAAGGTCGTTCCCGACCGGCCGGCCATCCTCCTCAACCGCGACGGCCACGGCGCCTGGGTCAACTCGGCGGCGTTGCGGCTGGCCGGGATCGACGCCGGCACCGCCGACCCCGCCGACGGCCGCATCGAGCGCGAACCCGACGGCAGCGCGCAGGGGACGCTGCACGAAGGCGCCGTCGACCTCGTCTCCCGGCATCAGCCGAGCCTCGGTGAGGACGACGTCGTCGCGGGGCTGCTCGCCGCGCAGCGGCACCTGCACTCGCTGGGCGTGACCGGCTGGCAGGACGCGCTGGTCGGCGAGTTCAGCGCGTTCCCGAACCCGCTGCCCGCCTACCGGCGTGCGGTCGCCGACGGCGCGCTGACCGCACATGTCGTCGGCGCGTTGTGGTGGGACCGCGCCCGTGGGCTCGAACAGATCGACGACCTGCGGGAACTCCGGACCGAGACGGACGGCGGGCCGTTCCGCGCGACCAGCGTCAAGATCATGCTGGACGGGGTGGCCGAGAACTTCACGGCGGGCATGCTCGACCCCTACCTCGACGCCTGCGGCTGCCCGACCGCGAACACGGGCCTGTCGCACGTCGATCCCCAGGTGCTCGACGAGGCGGTGGTCCGGCTCGACGCGCTGGGCTTCCAGGTGCACTTCCACGCGTTGGGCGACCGTGCGGTGCGGCAGGCCCTCGACGCCGTCGCGGCCGCGCGGCGCGCCAACGGCGCCCGGGACAACCGCCACCACCTCGCGCACCTGCAGGTCGTGCACCCCGACGACGTGCCGCGCTTCGGCGAGCTCGGGGCCACGGCCAACGTCCAGGCGCTGTGGGCCGTGCACGAGCGGCAGATGGACGAGCTGACCATCCCGTTCCTCGGCGCCGAGCGGGCCGCCCGCCAGTACCCCTTCGCCGACCTGCTCGCGACGGGCGCGCGGATGTGCGCGGGCAGCGACTGGCCGGTCAGCTCGGCGAACCCGCTCGACGCGATGCACGTGGCGGTGAACCGGCGGGCCCCGGGCAAGCGGACCGGGCCGGCGTTCCTGCCCGGCCAGTCGTTGAGCGCCCGGCAGTTCCTCGACGCGTACACGGCCGGTTCGGCGTGGATCAACCACGCCGAGCACGAGACCGGCAGGCTGGACGTCGGCATGCTCGCCGACTTCGCCGTGCTCGACGGCGACCCGCTGACCGTCGCCCCGGACCGCATCGGCGACACGCGGGTGACGGCGACGTACGTCTCGGGGCGGGCGGTCTTCACGGCCGACCGGTAGCACGCGCCAGATCGAGGAGGTTCAGCGTCAGGTCCGGTTCGAGGTCTTCGAGGTTCCAGTCCGGCTCCCGGTAGGCGGAGTTGCTGACCCAGAACGACATGACGGCATCGTCGGGCGAGCTGTCCAGCGACCGCGCGTACATGGCGAACGCCCAGTCGTTGCCGCCGTCGTGCCGCGCGACCCGACCGTGGTCGGTGTCGACGATCCCCCAGCCGTACGCGTAGGACTCCTGGGAGCCCGGCTCCGCGACGTGCGGGGTGAACAGCGCCGACCTCGCGTTTGCGGAGAGGACGGTGTCGTCGGTCAGCGCGCGGTGCCACCGGAACATGTCGCGTGCCGTCGACAGGATCCCGCCGTTGCCGCGCAGGTTCCAGTACGGCCCGTCCGCAGCCCACGGGCGCTCGTCCGGCCGGCCGCGGTCGACGCCCTGCGGGTCGTACTCGACAGCGACCCGCTCGCGTTCCCACTGCGGGAGCACGTACCCGGTGCTGGTCATGCCGGCCGGGCCGAACAGGTGGGTGGCCAGGAACTGCTCGTAGCCGACGCCGGACACCTCCTCGACGATCGCGGCGAGCACGCTGTAGCCGAGGTTCGAGTAGTGGAACCGCTCCCCCGGCGTCGAGACCAGCGGCGAAGCCAGCGCACCGGCAATCATCGCGTCGCGGGACAGCACGTCGTAGTCGTCGCCCATGCCCTCGACCAGCCCGGAGGTGTGCGTCAGCAGGTGGTGGAGGGTGATCCGCTGCTTGTCGGCCGGCACCGGCCCGACGTAGGTGCTGATCGGGTCCGACACCCGCAGCCGGCCCATCATCTCCAGCTTCAGGACCGCCGCGGCCGTGAACTGCTTGGTGATCGACATGACGTCGTACGCCGTGTCGCAGGTGGCGGCGATCCGCGCCTCGCGGTCGGCCAGGCCGAAGCCGTCGCAATGGACGATCCGGTCGCCGTGCGCGGCGATGACGGTGCCGCCGGGCCCGGCCGGCAGCGTCCGCTCCAGCAGGTCGGCAACCGGATCGGCGGCCGGATCGGCGGACAGATCGGCACCGGCGGGCGCGCACGCGACCGTCCCAACCACAACCGCGACGAGCAGCGCACCGGTGCGGATCCGGCCCAGCATGTGACCTCCAGGAGCGGTTCATCAGGGAGTCACACGCTGGCCGGCATGATCGGGAGGAAGCAACGCGTTCGCGTGTTCGGGTTCGTTCGGAACGCCGTTCAGCGAGCTCACGAGGGGGATCAGCATGCAGACCACTCCGATGACCACAGCGCCGATGAGCACAGCGCCGTCGCCCACCGGAGCCACCGACGCGGCCGCGTTCGTCGCCGAGCTCCGACGGCTCAAGGCATGGTCGGGGCGCAGCTTCCGGCAGCTCGAACGCCAGGCCGCCGCCGCGGGCGACTCGCTGCCCGCCTCCACCGTCGCCACCATGCTCGGCCGCAACCGGCTCCCGCGCGAAGAGCTCCTGCTCGCCTTCCTGCGCGCGTGCGGTCTCGACGGGGACGCCCGGCAGCCGTGGTTGGAGGTGCGCGCGACGATCGCCGGCGGGGCGGCGCCGACTGTGCCCACGCCACAGCGGCCGACACGGTGGCGGACTGTCGTCGCGGCCGTCGCCGCCCTGGTCATCGCCTTCGCCGGCGGAGCCGCATTCACCGCGGGCATCGGCGCCACCACAACCTCCGAACAGGAGGTCACGGTCGCCGTGCCGTGACAGCAGGAGATCCGCGCGCAACGGGCATGGTCCGGCCAGGCCGCCCCGGTCACGCTGCCTGCACACGGCACAGGATCGGAGAGCCATGAACGCAGCGGTACGGGCGACGGTGAGGCGGACAGCACTTGCCCTCACCATGGGGTTGGCCCTCGTTCTCGGCTCGAGCGGCACCGCGTCGGGAGCACCCGGCCTGGTGCCCGAACCGAACGACCCCGAGGTCGTCGAGGCCGTCGCCGCCGCGGTGGTGCCCAGCATCAAGAGCGTGACCGCGCGGGCCGACGTGCCGGGCGGGATACCGGACGCCGCGGGCATCACGGTCACCATCCTGTCGGGCACGACCCAGCTGGCGAGCCAGCCCTACACCGACCTGAAGGGCGCCCACCCGAGGGTCGACCTGCCGGCTGAAGAAGGCCGGATCCGCACCGTCGACCTCACGATCAAGGTCAGCAACGGACGGCACACCGTCACGATCCCCTGGACGGCGCAGGTCCGGCCGCTCTACCGGATCGTCGTCTCCGACCTGCGCCTCAAGCGGACCGCAACACCGCGCTGCGACCCGGACGGCTCGATGCAGGTGGTCGCACGGTGGGTCGGCCCCGACGGCACACCGCACGAGGCGAGCGGCACGTCCCCCGATCGCGTCTACCACTTCCCGGAGTTCGTCACAACGCTCACCGACGTCGACGTGACCGGCGCCTTCTCGATGGACTGGTACGAGCAGGACCCCGGCGAGCCGGTGCCACCGCAGAACTTCGTGACGGCGCCGCTGGCGTTCGCGGCCAGCCCGACCCTCGTGGGGCACGGGCAGCTGAAGGAGGGTGGCGGCGACTGCGCAGGGCGGCTGAGCTACAGCTACACCTGGACGCTCCGGACGTTCTGACGGCCCATCAGGTAGGCAAAGGGGGCTCGGCCCGGCAAGGTGCAAGTGACCGAGCCGACCAGGAGCCCCCATGACCGTCGACGCGACCGGACGGGACGAGGCGCTGTGCGCCATCCTCGACGCCACCGCCGCGAAGCTCACCGACCAGCCCGAACGGGCCCACATCCGGTTCAGCGCGTCCGGCACCGGCGGGGAGGGCGTCCGCTCGCACATCCGCATCGGCAACCACATCCTGCTGGTCGACGAGCCGCCGGCACTGGGCGGCGACAACGAGGCCCCGAACCCGGTGGAGACCGCCCTGGCCGCGCTGCTCTCGTGCCAGGTCGTGACCTACCGGGTGTGGGCGGCGAAGCTCGGCGTCCCGCTCGACGACATCGGCATCGACGTCCAGGGTGATCTCGACGTGCGCGGCTTCTACGGCTTCGACGACACCGTCCGGCCCGGGTTCGGCGACGTGCGGGTGACCGTCACGCTCTCCGGTCCGGCCGAAGCGGCCGAGTACCGCAGGCTCGCCACCGCGGTCGACGCGCACTGCCCCGTCCTCGACCTGTTCCGCAGCACCACCCCGGTGACGACCACGCTCGTCACCGGTCAGGACGCAACCGACGTTTGACGCCTACCCCCTCCCGTTGAAGCATGGCGGGATGAGCGACGGCAGCGTTGAAGGTCACGAGATCGGCGCCGGGGTATCGATCATCCGTGAGAGCACGGACGTCGTCGGCTCCGGCCCGCGGCTGCACCAGCACCCATATGCGGAGACGTTCGTGATCATTCGGGGCCGCGCCCTGTTCACGATCGGCGACGAGCAGCGTGAGGGCAGCGGCGGCGACATCCTCGTCGTCCCGGCGAACACACCGCACAAGTTCGCGGTGCTCGGCCCCGATGTCTACGAGGCGGTGCACATCCACGAGAACGACCGCTTCGTCACCGAGTGGCTCGAGTAGCCCGCAACTTCCCCACCGATTTGGGTGGATGCGCGCTCCGCGAGCGCGCATCCGCCCAAAACGGTGGGGAGATCGGGTGCGTGGGCGACCGACCGATGAGTTCCGGCTCCGCGCCGGTCTACCGTTCGGACCCACCTCGCTGACGAAAGGACCACGGCAATGGCGAAGGTCATCTCCACCCTGTTCATCTCCGCCGACGGAGTCGCCGAGATCGACCCCGACTGGCACTTCCCGTACTTCGACGAGAACATGGGCCGCGCCGTCACCGAGGACTACGCAACCTCCGACGTGCTGCTCCTCGGCCGCGAGACCTACGACAGCTTCGCCGGCGCGTGGCCCGACCGCGAGACCGCCGGGGAGGCTGACGCGGCGATGGGCAAGCAGCTCGGCGACCTGCGAAAGATCGTCGTCTCGCGCCAGCAGCTGGAGTTCACCTGGCGCAACTCCGAGCTGCTCGACGGGCCACTCGTCGAGACCGTCACGGCCCTCAAGGCCGACCCGGGCATCACCGGCATCCTCATCCCCGGTTCGATCTCGGTCGTGCAGCAGCTGCTCGCCGCCGGGCTGGTCGACGAGCTGCGCCTGCTGGTGCACCCGGTGGCCGCACGCAAGGGCCGCAAGCTCTTCGACGACGGCGAGGCGCCCTACCACCTGCAGGTCACCGCGACAGAGGTGTTCCCGACCGGCGTGATCCGCGTGATCTACGCGCCCTCCGAGCCGCCGGCCGCCACCGGCTACGACGACATCAAGGACCAGGTGCCGGCACCCGAGTAGGCGCGTCCAGCACCTCACGCAGCTCCTCCGCGGCCGCGCGGTAGGCCGGCTCCACCCAGTAGTCGGAGTGCCCGCGGCGGCACGGGTCCGGCATCGCGGGCTGGTCGTCGACGCCCGGGATCGCGCCGCCGATCGGGTCCGTCTCGCGGTGCAGGTTGCGCCAGCGGATCCGGTCGCCGGTGCGCAGCCGGTCGGCCAGCGCCGCCGTGGTCTCGGCGTTGACGTGCGCGGGGAAGAACTCGGCGTAGAGCCGGTTCCACGGCGACCCGTAGCTGAGCATCGCCAACCCCGGCCGCGACGCCCCGTCGAGCAGCGCTGCCCCGGCGATCACGGCGCCCTGGCTGTGCGGGGCGAGCAACAACCGGTGCCCCGCCACGGCGAGGTCGGCGTCGAGCTGCGCGGCCAGCTGCGGCACGGCGCGGTCGGCGTACGTCGGCGGGGCGAGCGGGTGGAACCACCGCGGCCAGAAGGTGCCCACGTCCCACAGCACGCCGACCCCACGCCGCACACCCTGGTTGCGGAGCCCGCCGTAGATGCGGGTCAGCAGCGCCGCGGTCGGGAGGAGGATCGCAACGTCCATCGCGAAGTCGTCGAACGTGCGGGGCGGCAGCGGCACGTCGAGCACGTCGATGTGCCAGCCGTTGCGGGCCGCGACCGTGACCAGCGCGACCGCCCCGGCGACGGCCAGCAGCCCGAGCACCCGGTACACCCACATCCGGCCCGCCGGCGTGCCCGCCCGGCGCCGGGCGGCCGCCGGCATGGTCCATGCCAGCACGAACGCGCCCACCACCACGGGCCCGACGATCAGGGCCACGACCACCCACGCGATGGCCACGGGGAACTCCGTCGCCGACGGCAGTCCGCCCGGCAGGGCCAGTGTGATGCCGACGCCGATACCGGCCAGCACGAAACCGGTGCCGCCCAGCAGCGCGGTGATCCAGGTCGCGGAGCTGGTCAGGGTCGGCGGCACGGTCCGCCACCGACCCAGGCCGCGCTTCGCGAGCAGCGCGACGACCCGGACGGCCGTCACGCCGATGACGACGGCGAGGCTCGTGGTCACCCCGATCGCGAGCCACGAGACGTGGCTGCCGACCACCAGGCAATCCGGGCCTTCGACGCAGTCGCCGTCGACGAGCCGCGTGGTCTGGCCGGCGAGCCCCGCCCCGAACGCGGCGCCGATGCTGGCGGCCAGCAGGAGCACGCTGGGCGCGTTGGCCGCGCGCCGGTCGCGCCGGTCGCGCCTGACGAGCAGGCCGAGCACGAGCAGCGCCACCGTGCCCGCCAGTGTCCCGGCCGCCACCCACGCGGCGGCGCCACGCAGCGCCGGCAGCGTCGTCCACATGGTGTCGGTCTCCGGCGACAGCCCGATCGGGGCCACTGCGGCGAACGCGACACCGAACGCCGCGATCATCCAGACGACGTGCCTGGTCAGACCCATTACGGCGGCCATACCGCGCCTGCCGTCGCCGAGGCTGATCGCGGCCAGCAGTCCCACGACGAGCACACCCGCGCCACAGGCCAGCCCGAACGCCAGCCATCGTGCGGCCGACCAGATGCCCTCGACGGTCCCGGACGGCCACGCCGCCAGCACCCCGATCGTCGCCAGGCCGCCGGCGAGGTGCAGGCGGCGCAGCGTGACGTTGATGCCGGGGCTGTTCCACAGCAACGTCTGGCGGCGCTGCAGGAAGCCGAACCCGACCGGGTCGCGCTGGTCCGTCCACGGGTCGCGGGAGAGCTGCGGGCGCAGCCGGATGCGGGTCAGCACCACAACCCCCGCGAACACCGCAGCGGTGCCGACCGGGCCCAACCCGACCGTCCACACCGGCCATCCCAGCTTGTGGTGCAGCCACTGCCACACCAGCAGGTCGGCGACGGCGAGCTGGACCGACACGACGAACACCACGGTCACGAGCAGCCCGACCAGCCTGACCAGCAGCATCGAGTGGCGCAGCGACCGGTCGCGGTAGCCGGGATCGGTGTCGTCGCCGTTGCCGGCGCCGACGTTCGGCTTGGCGTACGACGCGGCGGGGGTGGCGATCTGGCGGGTGAGCAGCATCCAGCCGGCCAGGTTCGCGATCATGAACGGCAGCAGCAGGACGTAGAACGCCTGGTACCAGTGCCCGGACGTGAGCGAGCCCCACGACCACGCCCGCAACACGGGGTCGGTGGTCGGCGCGTGCCAGACCGAGATGTCGCCCGGCTGGGGCTGCTCGCCGCACCCGGTGGCGGGCCGCACCACGTCCACCGCGCCGAGCCGGGCTTGCAGGCCGAGCATGCTCTCCGCGGAGCTGCCGGCCACCCCGTGCACACGCATCTCGTGGTACTCGCCCGGCCCGAACGGGGGCAGGTCGACCGCCTTGCCGACCTCAGGCGGTCCGGCCCCGTCGCTTGCCCCGTCCATCGCCATTGCTCGCCCTTCCTCCGAAGGCCCCCGGCACACGATGATGAGCCAGCAGGACGCGCCGGTGATACCTCGGCAACGATCGGCGGCCCATCGGGGCACTCCCGCTACGGTCGGGCAGATGGACACCACCGCAGCGCGGCCCCGGGTACTGGTGATCGGACTCGACCCGCATCGCGTGCCCGGCTCGTGGGACCCGGCGCCCGTCGTCGAGGCGATCGCGGCGGGCATGGCTCGCTTCGCCGATGCCGGCGTCGGGGTCGCGACCTGCTGGTTCGGGCTCGATGGGAGCGACGACATCGAGGCCGTCGTGACCGAAGCGCTCGGCAGCAGGGCGTGGGAGGTGGTTGTCGTCGGTGGCGGCGTCCGCAAGCCCGACGAGCTGCTGGAGCTGTTCGAGCGGATCGTCAACCTCGTGCGCCGGCACGCACCCGACGCCGCCATCGCCTTCAACAGCTCCCCCACCGACACCTACGAGGCGGCGGCGCGCTGGCTCTGAGGTAGATGACAGCATCGAGTTGCCACGGACGACTCGAACCGGATCGCCCGACGACGGGGCTCCACTCGCCGTCGATCGCGCTTGCCGTCGACGAACTCCGGGGCAGCCCGCACGCCGCGCTGTGCCCGTCGTGCAAGATCACGGACTGTTGCTGAGGCAGTAGCGTCGGCATCGAAGATCGATGCGGAGGTTCATATGGTGTCGAGCGGCCTCGACTTCGCCCTGTACGGCCTGCACCGGGGCAGTAGTGCGGACCCGACCACGATGGTGAGGCGCGCGCGTCTGGCCGAGGAGGCCGGCTTCGAGTCGCTGTGGGTCGGCGACCACATCGCGCTGCCGGTGGATGCGTCCGATCCCGCTGACCAGCCGCGCATCGAAGCGGTCGTGGCACTCTCGTTCCTCGCCGCGGCCACCAGCCGGGTGCGCCTCGGCTTCGGGGTCATCGTGCTGCCACAGCGGCAGCCCGTGCTGCTGGCCAAGCAGGTCTCGTCGATCGACGCGCTCTCGCAGGGTCGGCTGATCGTCGGGGTCGGCGCCGGTTATCTGGAGCCGGAGCTGCGCGCGCTCGGCGTGCCGCTCGCGGAGCGAGGTGCACGCACCGACGAGTACCTCGCCGCGATGCGCGCACTGTGGGGTGCCGAGACGCCGTCGTTCGACGGGCGGTTCGTCTCCTTCGCCGGTGTGCTGGAGCGCCCGCTGCCGGCGCAGCGACCACATCCGCCGATCGTGATCGCCGGTCACTCGGCGGCCGCGTTCCGCCGCGCCGTCGAGCAGGGCAACGGTTGGTACGGCTGGGAGTTGAGCGTCGACGAAACAGCGAGCGCGCTCGCCGCGCTCGGCCGGGCAGCGCAACGGCACGAGCGCCCGGCGGCACTCGGCGACCTCGAGGTCACGATCACCCCACCGGGCCCGATCACCGTGGAGACCGCTCGACGGTATGCCGAGATCGGTGTCCGGCGCCTTCTCCTCCAGCCGGACACGATGGACGGCACGGCGATGGACGAGTTGATCACGACGACGGGAGACACGCTCATCGGCGCTGTGTGACCGCTCGGTCGAGCCCGTTCCCCTTCACGCAGCCAGGCTCGCGTACCGGCCGTTGTCCTCCAGCAGGCTCTCGTGCGTGCCGGTCTCCGTCACGCGGCCGTGGTCGATCACCGCGATCCGGTCGGCGTCGCGGACGGTGGAGAGCCGGTGCGCGATCGTGATCGTCGTGCGGCCCTCGGCAAGCTGGTCGAAGGCGTGCTGGACGGCCCGCTCGGTCTCGGTGTCGAGCGCGCTGGTGGCCTCGTCGAGCACGAGGACGCGGGGGTTGCGCAGCAGCGTCCGCGCGATGGCGATGCGCTGCTTCTCCCCACCGGAGAAGCGGTGGCCGCGCGAGCCGACCATCGTGTCGTAGCCGTCGGGCAGGCCGGCGATCAGCTCGTGCACCTGCGCGGCACGCGCGGCCGCCTCGATCTCGGCGTCGGTGGCGTCCGGCTTGGCGTAGCGCAGGTTCCCGCGCACGGTCGTGTGCAGCAGGTAGGTCTCCTGGCTCACCACGCCGACGATCGCGGCGAGGTCGGCGAGGCGCATGTCGCGCAGGTCGATGCCGTCGATCGTGATGCGTCCCGCGCTCGGGTCGTGGAGGCGCGCGACGAGCGCGGCGAGCGTGCTCTTGCCGGAACCGGTCTCGCCGACGAGCGCCAGCGTTGTGCCTGCGGGGACGTCGAGGCTGACGCCGGCCACCGCGGCGGCGTCGCTGCCGGGGTAGGTGAAGGTGACGTCCTCGATGCGGACGTGGCCGCGCACGCGGGTCGGGTCGACGTCGACCGGCGCTGCCGGGTCGTCGACCTCGACGGGCAGGTCGAGGTACTCGAAGATGCGGGCGAACAGCGCGAGCGAGCTGACCAGCGTCACACCGACGTTGAGCAGGCCCATCAGCGGCCGGTACAGCCCGTTCTGCAGTGTGGTGAAGGCGATCAGGGTGCCGATCGTCATCGCGCCCGCCGTCATCGGCAGGCCGGCGCTGAGGTAGATGACGGCCGGCACGGCCGCGAAGATCACGCTCATCGAGGCCATCCGCCAGCGGCCGGCCAGCTCGGAGCGCAGCTCGAGGTCGGTCAGCCGCGCCGACGACCCGGTGAAGCGCTCGATCAACGCGGGTGCGGCGCCCATCGTCTTGCTCAGCTGGATACCGCTGATCGACAGGCTCTCCTCGATGGTGACGTTGAGGTCGGCGAGCTCGCGCTGCTGCTGCGCGGTGACGGTGCGGCGCATCCGCGCGACGCGGCGGGTCAGGTAGATCGCGGGCGGCATCACGACCAGGGAGATGAGGGTGAGCTGCCACGACAGCGCGAGCATCGCGACGACGGTGGCGACCACGGTCGTGAGGTTCGCGGCGATGGAGGTCGCGGTCGAGGTGACCACCGACTGCATCCCGCCGATGTCGTTGGTGATCCGCGACTGCACCTCGCCGGTGCGGGTGCGGGTGAAGAAGGCGAGCGACTGGCGCTGCAGGTGGGCGAAGACGTCGGTGCGCAGCCCGTGCATGATCCGCTGGCCGACCCTGGTGCTGATCCAGGTCTGCAGCACGCCGAACGCGGCGGTCAGGGCGGCGACGGCGACCATGCCGGAGGTCAGCCAGATCAGCAGCGTGACGTCGCGCTCGGGGAGTGCGACGTCGATGGCCTCACGCAGCAGGAACGGCGATGCCATCCCGACCACCGACGAGGCGATGATCAGGGTGGTGACGACCGTGAGCGGCCAGCGGTGCGGGGTGAAGAGCCGGAAGATGCGCCGCAGCGACACCTCGCGGGCCAGTGCCTTCTCGGCGGCGGTGACGCCCCTGCGCTCGTCGGACTTGCGCGGGCGGTTGTGTGGTTCGGGTTCCAAGTGGGTTCCTCTCGTCCAGCAAGATTACTGAGGTTACCTCATCATGAGGGAACAACAACACTTCCTGGTAGTTTTGTTCCGTGAGCGACGAGACGCTGGCCGAGGCGTTCTGGGCGGTCGCGAGGCAGCTGCGCCTGCGGGCCCGGGAGACGTTGACGCCATGGGAGATCACGCCTGCGCAGTCGCGGGCGATGATGACCTTGCTGCGGCACGGCACGATCCGGCTGAGCGCGCTCGCCGACCATCTCGGCATCGCGCCGCGCTCGACCACCGAGGTCGTCGACGCCCTGCAGGACCGCGGGCTAGTCGAGCGGCAGCCCGACCCGCAGGACCGCCGCGCCACCCTCGTCGTGCTGACCCCCGGCGGTTCGGAAGCCGCACAGGCGATGCGGGAGGCACGCGCGGCCGAGAGCGAGAGCTTCTTCAACGAGCTGAACGCCGAGGACCGCGCCGACCTCACCCGGATCCTGGGCACGCTGCGCCAAGGCGCGACGGCGGCGGGGAAGCAGCGCGGCTGACCGGAACCCGGCCCGTACGGCGCTGGGCGAGGTTCAGGAAAAGTCCGCCATGGCCCTCTGGGCCGCCACGAGGGATGAGAATCCGTGGGGGCGCGGCTCGCGGAACGGCCGCGGCC
>NZ_JAJGSX010000081.1 GCF_021245725.1 Pseudonocardia sp. TRM90224
GAGCCCGGTGACGGGAGACTGTCACGCCGGGATCTGTGGGAGCCCGGAGGTGCAACCCCTCCGGGCCACCCAACCACTCGTTCCGGTGACGCCACGCCGAGACAGCCCGAAGCCCGCCCACACAGGTTGGAAAGGGTTCACTGATCGTGTTCATCGATGCTGAGGTCGGTGTGCACGAGCCCTCCAGCAGCGGCGGCCGTTCGTCCGGTCGGACGCGTGGCGCGTCCGACCGAGGCGAGGATGGGTCGCGGACAGGATCGGCCTACCTCACGACCCGGTATCGCAGGTGGGTGACGCCGGCGCCCTGGACCACCGCCGTTGGCCCTTCGAACTGCACCGGAGCGGTGGCGAGCTCGCCGAAGAGCGTCTTCCCGCCGCCCAGCACGACCGGCACCACGTCGACGCCGACCTCGTCGATCAGGCCGGCCTCCAGGCACTGGCGCGCCATCTGCCCGCCGTTGACAGCCACGTTCTTGTCGCCGGCCAACTCCTTCGCCGCCGCGACCGCCGCCTCGATGCCGTCGGTGACGAAGACGAAGTTCTCGTCGTCCTCCGGCCGGTCCTCGGGGCGCTGGTGGGTGAGAACGACCGTGGTCACGTCCATGGGGTGGCGCCCGCCCCACGCCTTGGTCATGTCGTAGAGGTGGCGACCGACGATGAGTGCACCGGTGTTGTCCCACTCCGGCTTGACGAGTTCGGCGCTGGCCGCGGTGATGCGGATCCGCGGCGCGTCGGGGCTGGCGGGCGGGATCTCGACCTCGCCGTTGCCGTACCACTGGAACAGCAGGTCGAAGCCGCTCTCTCCAGGCCCCGCGATGTAGCCGTCGAGCGACACCGTGGCTCCGGTGGTGACCTTGCTCATGATGTGGATTCCTTTGCTGAAGTCTGCCCGACCTGGCGTCGTGGCTCCGTTGTCACAGCGTCGCCCGCTGCGGCGCGGCCGAGCACGCGTGGTGACCACGTGTCCAGCACGCGATCACCACGTTCTCCCGCCCGCGGATCAGCCCTTGGCGAGCAGATCCAACGTGGTCTCGTACTCGAACCGGGCACCCGTCCGGCGCCACAGATCGGCCGATCTGGTGAGGGCGTCGGCGTTGCCGTGCGGCCGGCACGCGGCCCGGGTGGCGGTGGCCCAGTCGTGGCCTGCGCGGTGCAGCAGGCACCGCCACTGATGGAGTTCATCAGCGCTGAGGTCGGTGAGCACAAGCCGTCCACCGGTCGCGGTGACTCGATCCAACACGTGCTCGGGGCTTATCCGCGATTCGTCGTTGTCGTTGTTTGGCACCGGTTGCCGTTTCCCCGCTTCAGCGGCCTGCATGTGGCAGTCATCGGGCGTCGGCAGGTCGCCGGCGCTGTGCCCGCGCAATGTCGGTCGAGAATCGACTTCCAGCGCTGGGAGCTCGGCCTGCCGTTATGATGCCGGAATCGTGATGACGGGCGATGCGATGACGTGCGCTGTGCTGGGAGCGAGGATCTCGTGGACATCGACCTCTCCTGGGTGCTGGATACTGCTGCTGTTTCGACAGTCGTATGGCCTGGTGACGTCCCGACCGACAGTGTTTCGGACGAGCTCCCTGTAACCGCCGTAGGTTGCGAGTGATGGCACGCCTACCAGATGTTGGGCAACCGGCATGGCGCTGCCGGCAGAGTCCATTGGTGCAGGTGCGTTGCTGCCGCCTGCGTTCCTGCGCCGGTCCGCTCTAGATGGTCCGGCTTGCCTCGTCGAAGGCGACGGGGTGGCGCTCGGGCTGCAGGGCACATACTCCGGTGTCGGTGACTTCGTTGAGGTCCGCTCTCTGGACTGGAGAGCGTCTCCGCCCAGCCCGCGGCGAGCTCGAGCGCCAGCGGCAAGCGGTCGAGCCGGTCGTACACGCGGCGAGCCTGTGTCGTTTCGGCCTGTGTCGTGCGGGTGGGCGGGTTCGGCCCGCCCCCCGGTCGAGGAGGAGCGTCAGCGCATCGGCGAGCACCAGGGGCGGCACCCGCCACGCGTGCTCGCCCGCGATCCCGAGCGGCTCGCGGCTCGCCGCAAGCACGGTCACGCCGGGGCATCGGCCGAGTACCTGCGCCACCAGCGGCGCGACGGCGTTGAGCAGGTGCTCGCAGTTGTTGTCCAACACGAGCAGCGCCGGCTCGGTGCCGAATGAGTTCGAGCGCCGCCGCACCTTCGCGAGCGGCTCAGACCTGATCCACAGGTCGTCGAGCGTGGGCTGGCGCGAGTGTTTTGGCTTCCCCCGTTCAGCCCGCTCGTGCCACTGCTCGAGTACCGCGCGATCGCGGTCGAGAAGCCGACGGCATCCGACGAGCCCATCGGCGTGCTCGTCGCACGCCGAACACACGCCATGCCTCCGCTGGTCGGTCGACGGTCGCGGTGCGCCGGCGGCGTAGGCTGATCAGCGCGGGCATCCATGCAGGTCATCCTGCACAGAGTTCCGAGCGAGTCTCAAGCATCCCGGACTGCATACGCACGGATGGCCAGCGTCGATATGATCACGCCTAGGCCCAGTAGTGCGATTCCGCCAAACCTCACATTCGATACTCGCGGATCGGTATCGGGTTCGAAAGTTCCGTACTGGTTGTATCGCGCGATGCGCGCATTTTCGTATGCCAGTTCCTGATCGTAGGTTGTTCGGCCTGTTTCCACGCCGTTCCTGCTGAAAACGCAGGTCTGCCCCGGCCGCATCTTTCCGTCCAAGAATCTGCACGTGCCGGCCGGATCCCCGTGGTGTAGCACAGTTAAAGGCTCGTCGGGAGGGCCCTGGGCCAGCGTTGTTGCGCTCGCCGTGACGAGGATTCCTGCTACAACCGCTGCAAGGCCAAGAAGCCAGGCGAGAACTACAAGACGGCGCGCCACTTGCGAAGTACATCACAGCGTTGAGACCTGCCGGGTGAGCCGATGAGGGCGGCTTACCCCTTGGTCATCCTGCACGTAGGTCGGCGGCGAGCAAGTCCCAGTGAACCTTTCTCAGTAGCGACCGGCGCTCTCGTCTAAGCATCTACTTGCGTGTATATACATCGTTGCGTATATTGACGGCATGGCCGCCGCGACCGTGCAGCAGCGACTGGCTGTGATCTCGGAGCCGAACCGGTTCCGGATCATCGAGTTGCTGAAGGACGGGCCGCGCTCGGTCGGCGGCATCGTCGACGAGCTCGGCCTGGGTCAGCCGCAGGTGTCCCGGCACCTGCGGCTGCTCGCGGAGGCGGGCGTGGTCGAGGTGACCAAGCGGGCCCAGCAGCGGATCTACCGAGTGCACCCCGATGCGATGCATGTGATCAGTGACTGGGTGCAGGGCTTCGCCGCTCTGTGGGCGGAACGGATGGATCGCCTCGGCGCGCTCCTCGACGACGACCGCGCACCCGAGCAGAACCCGTGAGGAGGTCGACAGTGCCCGACGGCATCGTGATCGACAAGACGAGCAATACCGTCCACATCAGCCGCGCCTACGCCGCAGGTGTCGACCGCGCCTGGTGGGCGTGGACCGACGCCGAGGCGATCAGTCGCTGGTGGGGGCCGCAGGGCTGGGTGGCCACCGTGTACGAGATGGACGTGCGCCCCGGCGGTCGCTGGCGGTTCCAGATCGCGCCGGTGGACGGCTCGGCAGCCGCGGTGCGCGGTGTCGCCACCTACAGCGTGGTCGATCCGTGTGCCGAACTGGCCTACGACGACACGTTCGCCGACGAGGCATGGCAGCCGACGGCACCGGCACCTTCCCCACCGGGGTCAACTTCGCCGCTGCCGGCACCGGCTGCACCGTCGACGTCGCGGCGAGCTTCCCCGACGGTGCGGCGCTGCAACGGGCCGTCGAGCTGCAGATGGCCGATGGCTACGCCGAGGCGCTCGAACGGCTCGCCAGCTTGTTGAACCCGCAGGACAACCCCGCTGAAGGAGAAGAGACCATGTCCACCGTCACCTCGACCGACGGCACCACGATCGCCTACGAGCAGACCGGCTCGGGCCCCGCGATCGTCGTGCTCAGCAACGTCGCGGAGGACCACACCGCCGTCGCCGGCCTGGTCACGGCGTTGGCCAAGAACTTCACCGTGATCAGCTTCGATCGTCGCGGCCGCGGCGCCAGCGGCGACCCGCAGCCCTACGACCCGGCACGCGAGATCGAGGACATCTCGGCGCTGATCGACGTCCTCGGCGGTTCCGCGGCCCTGGCCGGCGGGTCCGGTGCATGTGGGCTCGCACTGGATGCGGCCAGCGCGCTCGGCGACAAGGTCAGCGGCCTCTACCTCTACGAGCCTCCGTTCATCGTCGACGGCTCCCGGCCGCCAGTTCCTGCCGAGTCCGTCGAGCACCTGGAAGCGCTGGTCGCGGCCGGCAAGCGCAGCGAGGCCAGCGAGTACTTCATGGCCGAGGTGGTCGGCGTCCCCGCCGAGTACCTCCCGATGATGAAGGCGGACCCGTCATGGGAGCAGATGGCGGCCTATGCCCACACCTACGCCTACGAATTGCGGATCTGGCGCGGCCTCCAGGACGGCACACCACTGCCCACCGACCGCTGGACGATCGACGCGCCGATCGCCGTCGCCGTCGGCGGCAACGGCGAGGCGTTCATGCGCACGGGCGCCGAGGCGCTGGCCGCGATCCTGCCGAACGTCACCGTGCTGACTCTGGCCGACCACGACCATGGGGCCTTCTGGGCGGCCCCCGATCCCGTCGCCGAACAGGCCCGCACGTTCCTGCTCGGCTGATCAACCGATTGGCTTTCCCAGTAAGTGGGGCTGGGTTGTCGTGCGACACGCCGAGGGGTGTGGAGATGATCAGGGATGGGTGCGGAGCCCCGGTAGAAGAGTCGGTCTGCCTAAAGATCGACTTGAACACCGAGGTTCCGCGTGCCCGATCTCCTCACCTACACCGCCGTGCTCCCGATCGGGGCGTCCACCGTCGCGTTCCTGTCCGGCCTGCTGTCGGGCGAGCGAGCCCGGCGCGGGACCCGGCGTGGTCGGCGCATGCTGGGCTGCTACCGGCAAGCCATTCTGGTGCTGCGCTGGTTCCTCGACGCTCGTTCCGGCTTTCTAGACCGTTACCAACTGAGGATGGACTGTTCGGTATCAGTACTGGCTCCTTGAGCCGCGAGCGGACCACGGGCAGTCGGCGACGTCTGGGTGCCGGTCGTCGCGGATGGTGGGACGTACGGGCGACAGAGGGTGGGCCGAACAGGCTGCAGCCGGGGCCGCTGCTCCCCTTCGACCTTCCCGGTCAGCGGGTCGTGCGCAGTCGGTTGGGTTCGGTCCCCTCTCGACGATGGGACCTTTGTTGTGAGCCGAGTGAATGCTGTGCCGGCGCGTGTCGAGGCGTGTCGATGAATGTCGTCGGATGGCGTTCGTGCTGGTAGGGCCCTGGCATGCGGAGTCGGGATGTCTGGTGGTGCCGTGACGGTCCGGCCCGGTACTGCGGAGCACACATGGAGCGCACATTCCGGGTGTCGCCAGGCCGCCCAGGCAGCGGGAGGAGGAGGCTGCTGTCGATCGTGATGGCCGAGTCCGCCGACACCCGATCGACCCTTTCGGCACATCAGTCAGCCGTGATGACACCACCGGTCAGCATTGGTGACAAGATGTGCCGGCGGAGGGTTTCGGAGTCTTCCTCGGCGAACGTGCGCGATTGGTTGATCGTGAGCATGGCGACGCCGTGCACGGTCGCCCAGCACAGCCGCATCGCGGTGTCCAGCGGGATCCGGAGCCGGCCCGCGCGTTCGAGCCGGTCCAGCGTTTCCCCGAACGCGGCCAGTGCCGCCGGACCGACTGTGCTCTGCGGGTCCCGCCCGCGGGAGTCGAACGCGATGCGGAACAGCGCTGGCTTCTCCACGGCGAAACGGACATAGGCCAGGCCTTGCTCGAGCAGCAGTGCGACGTCGTCGCCATCGTCGGCCGGCGCGGCGCGCAGCCGCTCGCCGAGCTCGGCGAATCCGCGTTGAGCCACGGCGTTGAGCAGCTCCCGTCGGTTGGCGAAGTGTCGGTAGGGGGCCGCGACGCTGACACCGGCGCGTCGCGAGGTGGCGGCCAGGCTGAAACCGTCGACGCCGTGCTCTTCGATGAGCACGATCGCGGCATCGATCAGTGTGGCCTCAAGCGCTCCGTGGTGATACGACGACTTCGCCATCGCGGCCATCGTTCACCCTTCTCGTCGGTTGGGCCAATCCCCAGGGGTTCGGCCCCATTGCGGCGGCGACGACGGCGTAGGCCGGGGCCAGAGTGGCCGACGCGGCGGCGAGCGTGAGCTTGGCTACTGAGAACCCGGCATGGAGTGGTGCGAGGACCTCGGGGAATCCGAACGGGTCGGACAGCATCATGAGTGAGACGCTGTTCTCGACGACGTCGCAGGCCGGCGCGAGCGCCATCAGCGGGGCCATCCGCCGCAGCCTGCGCGATCCGGCTGGGTTCCGGTGACGCAGCAGAGCGGCGACGGTCAGCACGATCATGATCAGGCTGGAGGCGAGCCCGACAGACCAGATGAAGTCGACCAGCTCGGTGGCGACCATTCGGGGGAGTGTGCCCTGCGCAACGAGCACCTGGTAATGGCCGCGGACCGTTGCGGCGTCGAAGGTCAGGTTCGCCTCGGCGAGCGTGACCGGATGCCGCACCTCGGCGAAGGTGCGTTGCACGAGGACCTGTCCCACCGCGGCGAGTCCCGCCGAGCCAGTGAGTAGCGCGAGCAGCTCGACGCGACCGAGCGTGCGACGCAACCATGCCTGTTGCCACAGCGTCACACCCGTCGCCACGAGCAGCGGGACCCCGATCGTCGCCAACCCCAACCGCAACGCCTCCGTCCAACGGGTCGGGGCATAGATCGTCACGATCAGAGCAGCGCCGAGGACCAGATGCACGATCCTCGCGGTCCGTCGCACCATGCCACCGCCCATGACAGCGATGTTAGAGGCATTAACATCGGCGGGCAAGGACGGCAGAGCGGGCGAACCCGAGTGCAGCCGACCTGCCGGGGTCAGCTCGTGCGCGCCGCCCGCAGCGATGTTCCTCCAACGCTCGGGGCTCATCGCTGCGTCGAATGCAGGGTTGGGGGTCAGGGGCTGAGCGCCTCGATCATGAGACGATCGT
>NZ_JAJGSX010000082.1 GCF_021245725.1 Pseudonocardia sp. TRM90224
CGATCCAGACGTCGATCCAGACGTCGATCCAGACGTCGATCCAGACGTCGATCCAGACGTCGATCCAGACGTCGATCCAGACGTCGATCACGTCGAACGCGCCGCCACGGTTGCCCAGCCCGCACCGCCACCCTGCTGTCGCAGCGATCTTCTCGACGTCGCTCCGGGAGCGGTCGGTCTTGATCGCGACGTGCGTCGGCGTCAATGCCGGCACGGCAGGATCGTGCTGGAAGGAGTAGTCGTTCCGCGCGTCGGCCGGGGCCGGAGGCGTTGCTTGCCGCGGTGCGGGCGGCTGGTGGCGAGGTTTGGGTCGTGGCGCCGTCGGGAGAGATGCGGGCGGCGTGGCGTCGGATGATCCATGGGGTGCGCCAGGGCGGGCATGCGCCGGTTGGTTGGCATCTGCGCCATCGAGGCTGTGACCGTGGGGATCTTGTGGTCGAGCTGCGTCGCGGTGAGCATCCGGCTGATCGGTACCGCAAGACCGCAGGCGGCGGGTTGCGGTGTCGGGGCAGCTCGACGCCCTTCATCCGGTGGTGGAGGAGTTGCAGGATGCCCCGGGAGCGGTTGCCGCAATCGAGGAGCTGCAGCGTGGCCCGCGATGCCGGGCTGCCGCACCGCCCAGTCCGGCCCGAACCGCCACCACAGGTTCCACGTCGCCCTGCGCAGCTGCGCGTCAGCGTCCATGCCACGGGCGTACCCCGTTTCACGCCTCCTGCGTGACGGGCACCTGCATCGGCTCGCGGATCGACGAAGTGACCGCTACTCGATCTTGTCGTGCGGCACGGCGAGCCGCAGGTTTGACGGGTGGCCGTAGAGCGCGCGGTGAAGATGACCTGTGCTTCCAGTCGGCAGGCGGCGCGCCCAGGCAGAAGTGGATGCCGTGGCCGAACCCGAAGTGGGCGTGGCCGGCACGGTCGATGTCGAATCGCTCCGGCTCCGGGAAACCAGGTCTCGTTGCATCTCGCCGACCCGGGGCTGAGGTCGACCGTAACCGCTCGGCAGACCCAAGGGTGTTGGCTGGCCCCGTCCTACTGGCCGCGCAGTACTGGACGGCGCTGGGTCTGGAACGGGGGAGAGGTGTCCGGAAGTGCTCATTGAGGGCATCTCGTGATGTGTCGACTGTCGAGCCGTCGGCGCATTTCAGTGCGACGGTCACCTCGGGTCAGTCCGCTGTGTGTTCCCGGAGGGCCTTGAGTTGTTCTTTGACGCGGTCGGCGTTCCAGCGGTAGTGGCCGCCAGGGGTGACGAACTCGGGGGTGATCGACTTTTGTTGGACGTAGCGCTGGATCGAGCGTGGTGACAGGCCGAGGGCGCGGGCGAGTTGGGTGCTGGAGATGTACTTCTCTTCTGTCACGGTGACGAGGTTAGGCGCTTGTGGACCGGGTGTGTCGACTCTTGTCGCGGTTGGCTATGATTGGAGCTGCTTGACTCTCGTTAAGCTGAGGCGGGCCCGGACGCGGTGCAGCAACACCGGCCGGGCCCTTGATCAGCCACAGGAGGCTGACCCATGAAGAGTGTCCTGCATGTCCAGCGGCTCGACGAACTGGCCGCGACCGTGTCTCTTCCGCAGCTGGTGGATAGCTATCTGCTGCACCTGCGCACCGTCATCTCCGCTGTGGCGGCGAACCTTCCACCGCTGGCGCCGCCTCGGGCCGTGGTGGCGGGTCATGCGTTGTCGGCGGTGGTGTGCGCATGTGGCCTTGGGGAGCGTGTGGCATCCGGGCGTTGGGAGATGGTTCGTGAGGCGTTGGCGCACGGCGCCACGATCGGGCAGGTGTGCGCCGCGTCCGGCCTGGAACCGGACGAGATCTGTGTGGGCCTGTCCAGCTGGGCCGAGGCGCAGCACCGGGACGGCAACTTCACCGACCGCGAGTACGACACCGTCCTGGCACTGGTGTCTCCGCGACCCGGCGGTGGTGGTCGGTGGTGAACGCGATCGCACTGTTGATCTCAGTAGAACCTGGGCTGGCCGGCAGGTTGCTGGCTGCGCACGTCGATGACGGGACCGGGCGGTGTGCGCTGTGCTCGGCTGGTGCGCAGTCGGGCCACTACATGTGGCCGTGCACCTTGCGCTCACTCGCACTCGAAGCGTGCCAGCACCTCGAGGTCAGTCGCTCGTCGGCGGACACGGTCGTGGACGCCCACGGCGATCATCTGAGGCGGGCTGTCGGCGGTGGACCAGGCAGAGGAGTGCCCGGCAATGATCCCGATGCCGCCCGAGTGAGGCAGCGAGGCTTCGGCTACAGGTCGCAGCTGACGTGCACGCTGAACGGGGCGGATCGATGACAGACGCTGAGCAGCACTGCCGCGGCCGCCGCAGCTCGACTCGCGACATAGGCCTGGAACCAAGATCGGACGGCCGAGTTGGATGATGCAACCCACACCAATATCGACGTCCACCTCACGGGAGGAAATAGCTCGTGGCGAATAAAGTATTGGTCCGTATAGTCCTCGCGGAACACGGCAGACGTTTGCTGCGGTAGCATGATGATGCAGAAACTGAGCCTGGCGCCGTGATTTCGCAGCTTCTGGGGCGTGCGGTGAATTCAGATCAAGATCGACCTTGCTTGCCTCACAAATGGAGAAGCCGTCGAATCGGTGTGGATCCTCACTCGGCAGCGACGAAAACGGCGCCATCTGTCACCTCAGGCGGGTCCAGTCGGTCAACCGGGATGCCGCCGCAGGTGCCGACAGGGGTGCCGGTAGGGCGCCCGTCCAGAGCGGAACCCCGTTAACGGCGTGAAACTGCAGGTGAAGGCAGCTGTCATCACCTCGTGGCGCCGCCCGACTGAGCCTCCGCGGAGGGACTTCAGTACCGCTGGCGGCGGAGTCGTTGGGTCAGTGGCCGCCTGGTCGGACAGTCTCAACGACCCGGCCACCCTCAGTCCTGCCGTGGGCCGCCGTAGCCACAAGGACTCAGAATCATAGGTCGGGAAGAATACCAACAGGCCGTGTCGCATCCTGGCGCGATGTCGGCGACCAGCTTCATCTGTGTCGCGAAGGTCAAGATTCGTGTCACCGTGTGGCGACATGCAAGTGGGGAAGAGTTAAGACTTGAGCTCACTCGGATGTCGAGATAAACTATGAACGTGGACGTCGAGTTCGAACGTCCAGACGAGTGAATCGCGCTTGTCGCTACGTTATGTGGCTTGACGTCTGCGTCGAACAAGAGCGTCCATCGTTTTGTGCAGCTGACCCCTGGACCGCTGACCGCGGTCCAGGGGTGAGTCGTGGGCACTGGCAGCGCATGCCACGACATCGCCTCGCGGGATATGACCCCAGGTCGCCATCACCAGGAAAGGGAATCGTCATGCCACACACCGACCACACTGGTCTGCCCGCCAGCGCCTCCACTCTGGTGCTGCGGCAACCAGCTGCGGCAGGGCGGGCCCGGTTGTCCGCTGACGATCTACAAGACCGACTGTGGGGTGCGCTTCGTTCTCACCCTGGCTGCACCACTACTGAACTGGCCGTTGCTGCGAAGATCGGCTACTCCACCGCCGCTCGTCTGCTCGGCCAATGGGCCAAGGAGGCAAGTGCGACCAGCGAGCCCGGACCGACCCCACGTGCCGCTCGTCGATGGACCGCCGCACCCACCACCATGACCAGCGCCGAGTTGAGTGCTGTGCCCACCACTGCGGCCACCACGGGGGCCGCCGCCGGCCCCGACGAAGCAAACCCCGACCAAGCAGACCGCGACGAACCTCCGGCCGACCCATCAGCACCCGCCAGCGAACCGGCGACCGGCCCCGCGAGGCGAACCGACGCCACACCGCCCGCTTCGAACCCTCACGGGGCGGATCCCACAGCGGCGCCCGCAGCTGGCGGCACCCACCGACAGGAAACTGCGACTGGCACCACCGGCCCGGAGAGCGGGGGCACACCGGCCGACGAACCCGCCCCGGTCCACGCCGTGGACGGCATGGAGTCCCACGCAAACGTCACGCCGAATCCCACCGGGAGTGGAAGCGCTGCCGCACCGACTGATGAAGGACGACGGTCGGACCTGCCGGCGCCGGCGCTGTCGCGTAACCGTTCTGGATCCGTTCGCCTGCGCGCCGGTCAGCTCCGCGGAATGATCGAGGACCACCTGTACGGCAACCCCGGCGACTTCACACCGGTCGACCTCGGCAACAAGCTCCGCCGCTCACCGGGCGCGATCGCCAACGCCCTCGAACGCCTTGTCGAGCAGGGAACGGTGGACCGCATGAGCGAGAAGCCACGACGGTACCGGCACGCTGAAGCAACCGACCCGACCCTGGTCGACGACGAGAGTCCTGTGAAGTCAGCCGCTGTCGAGTCGACGGGCGAAGTCCGACGGTGCGAGTAAAGCGAGGTGCAAGGCGATGTAGATGACCATGCCCAATGACGCCAATGAGCCTTTGCCAACCTGATCCGGCGCTGGCGATCATGAGGGTCTGGGCTGCGGCAACAGGCTCGGCGGTGCGGTAGGGACAGCAGCGGTCGCGACCTGGATCGCGTCGGGTGCACCGCAGTTGGCACCTCGGCATAGGCGCCGGCGTGATCTCGGCAGGCCACCTCCGCGCCTGGCTGGGCGAGCGGCCACGCGGTGAACGACTCGGCCTCACGGTCCAAGAGCAGATATCGATCGTGCGATGAGTGGCGATGCTGAGGCAGCGCATTGAACAGCACGGTGCTGTAGACGTGCCCGGGCTGTAGGTGCGAATCGTCAACGGTGCGGCTGCGCGCGAGTTTTCCATTAGGCCATGAATTGGCCTATATGCGGCCTAGCGTCGATTCGAACCAGCGAGAGGTGAGGTCATGACGCAGCAGGTGCGCAGGATTCCGGACGGCTACCACGCGGTCACGCCCTATGTCATCGTCAAGGGCGCGGCGAAGTTCGTCGCGTTCATGGAGACGGCGTTCGGGGCAACCGACCGCGGGCAAGTGCCCAACGACGACGGCACCATCGGCCATGCCGAGGTCCAGATCGCCGACTCCATCATCATGACGTTCGACGCGAAGCCGGACTGGCCGGCCACGCCCGGCTTCCTGACCCTCTACGTCGACGACTGCGATGCGGTGCACCAGGCCGCGCTCGATGCCGGAGCGACCACCGTGACTCCGCTCTCGACCAACGCGTGGGGGGACCGCGGCAGCCGGATCCGGGATCCGTTCGGGAACATCTGGTGGATACAGACCCATGTCGAGGACGTGCCGGAAGCCGAGATCATGAGTCGGATGGGCGACGAGGTCTTCGTGGCTGACGCGGTGGTCTCCACCGAGACCCTCGACCGGGAGATCCGCAGGATCGGCCGGCAGCCTTGACCGACGTGACCGAGAGCCCGGTCGGCTGGGTGCACGCGCACGTCAGGCGCTATGTCGAGTCGGGTGGGATGCGCGGTCATCGCTGGTCGGGTACCGACGCCTTGCTGTTGACGACGCGTGGCAGGCGAACCGGCCTTCTGCGGCGCACCGCGTTGATATACGGGCGGGACGACGATCGATTCGTCGTCGTCGGCTCGAACGGCGGCAAGGCGCGTCACCCGGAGTGATACCTGAACCTGCGGCACGATCCCGAGGTCCGTGTTCAGGTCGCAGCCGAGGTGTTCGACGCGCGTGCGGAGCCGGCCACCGGGGCCGAGCGGGAGCGGCTGTGGGCCGTGATGGCAGGCGTATTCCCCGAGTACGACCGGTTCCGGACGAGGACAGCGCGAGAGATCCCCGTCGTGCGAATCCTGCCGCGCTGAGCCCGTGCTCAGCACGATTCAACGAGTGAGCCCTGTGCCGTTCTGGTGAGGAGGTCCGCGGCTGCTGCGGTGTGACGCCGCTTCGATGAGTAAGCCCCCGGTAGACGGCTTGACTAGATCAACTTGCCTTGACCTGCAGCTTCGAGTGCTTCTTACCCTGCGGGGGTCACCGTGTCCAACCACGCCCTCATCACCGTGGGGACGTGCGCACCCTGATCGGCACCCGCTGGTGCAAGCACTCTGCCGGGCGCCAGGCTCGCTGGTGGTCGCCTACCTGCGCAGGCGAGACCTTTGCCGATCTCGTTGCCGGGTTCGAGACCGGCGTGACCACGGTTCTGCTGCAACCAGGAAGCGGTCGCTGCCATCGCGCCATCTCTGTGGGACGCCGAGTTCGTCGTGACCGGTGAGGCAATCGTGATCGTTGACGGCACCTTGCTTCGCATCGACCGGATCGGCATGGCCGCCGGGCGGTGGTCGGCCACGCCACACCTTGACAATTTTTGTTGTCGGCAGTCAAACTGAGTCAGGCCTACCCCATCGACCGACGATCGAGGCAGTCACATGCAACGAGTCACTGGCATCGGTGGCGTGTTCTTCCGTGCCGCCGATCCTGCGCACCTATCAGACTGGTACTCCATCCACCTTGGAGTGGACCCGGCGCCCGATTCCTACGAGCACGCCTCATGGCAGCAGCAGTCGGGATCCACCGTGTTCGCGGCGATGCCCGCCGACTCGCCGCACTTCAGCCGGATCGAGCAGACGTGGGCGATCAACTTCCGAGTCGACGACCTCAACGCCATCGTCGACCAGCTGCGCACAGCCGGGATCGACGTCGAAGTCGACCCCGAGACGTATCCCAACGGCACCTTCGCTAACCTCCACGACCCCGAGGGAAACCCCGTCCAGCTGTGGCAGCCTGCCGGCGCCGACCTCCGCGGAAGCCCGAGCTGAGCAAGCGACGTGGTGTTTCCCAGCGGAATGCTCAGTCGGGCGACCCACCTGCTCGTTCTGCGACGGCAACGATCGGCCACCGGTCCAATGGTTGCCGGCCCGACGGTACGCATTTGCGGGAAGTGTATCGAGAGCGCACGCGACGACGTGTCGTCGCCGACCGGCACAGGGTCTCCCGGCCGCGTCGCCACTTGCGCCAAGGCGCGGTCAGTCTGAGTTCGCGCTGACCTCGCCGGCGTTCACGCCGAGCTCGTTGAGTATCCGCCGGGCACGGCTGCCCGGATCGGTGATGAGGACGTAGAGCAGATGTTGGGTCCGGAGGACAGTGCCGGTCCGGCAGACGGTTCGCTGCGCCGCCTGCAGAGCGCCACGGGCCTCGACCGACATTGGTGGTACTTCGCTGCTCGCTGCTGCCGGTTCACTGAACTGCGCCGTAATCGCCGCTCGCACGGCGTCCACGCGTACGTGTAGCCGTTCCAGAGTCGCGGCGGCAAGCCCTTCTGTGATGAGTTCCATCAGTAGATGGTGAGTGCCGACCTCTGATCGCCGCGCCGGCCTCCGTCTGAGGCGGCCGGTCATGTCGCGGTCGGCGAGGGTGGCAATCGCAGCTGCGTCGGTGTGATCCCGGACGGCAGTTACTTCAACGTGCCACTGGCGCCCGCCGTGGACTCCTCGACCGATCTGAGCAACTGTGACCCGTGCGTGAAAATCGTCATCCGCCGTACGCACTGAGCTGTGGCCGCCCCCGCTGCGCGGCTCGTGGCTTGTCGCCCTGTTGGGCCGGGAAATGGGTTCAGACCTGATCGGTGACCTGACGCGACGTTGACCTTTGGTCGTACGTTCTCGCCCCGACGATGCCGGCCATCATGGCGAGGTGAGCACGACGACGATCGGGCAGCATCGCCAGCCTCGATGTCTCATATGCCCGTACGGTGATCTTCGCACGGGTTCGCTGTTGAGGTGCTCAGGCAGGCCCGTAGGTCAGGTGTACGACGCCGTTTTCGAACGTGTCGGTGGACTGGTGGACGAGCTTCGTCTGCGGGCCGCCGTCTGGGAACAGTCGCAGACCGCTGCCGACTGCGAGCGGGAAGACGAACAGGTGCAGCTCGTCGACCAGTCGGTCGGCGAGCAACGCGCGTACCAGGGTGATGCTGCCGCTGACGAAGATGTTGCCCTCGGTCGACTCCTTGAGTGCCCGGATCTTGTCGGCATCGTATCCGCCGATGATCTCGCTGTTGCGCCATGTCGAGTGAGTCATTGTTGAGGACACGACGTACTTGGTTGTGTCGTTGAAGAACGGTGCGCTTGGGTCATCCTCGACGGTGCGGACCGACCAGGCTGGCTCGAACTCTTCGTGGGTGATTCGGCCGAGCAAGATGCCGCTGGCGGCGTCGGTGATCGCGCCGATGGCTGCGCCCTCGCGCTCGGTGAATCCGTACTCGAACGTCCAGTCCGGTGATTCGACGACGCCGTCGAGCGAGGCGAACTCGTGGACGGTGATCCTCCCCATGGTGGGCTCCTTCTGTCGATGATGCTCGGCGGGTAGACCGGACAAACGTGATGATCTCATCGGTCGCGGGTGGATCTGCTGCCGGGAGGTCAATCCAGACCCGCGTTCTCGCAGTAGCGCAACGTCCACCCGCTCGACCCCGCGATCAGGCGGAACACCCGGCAGAACCGCAGGCCGGACACTCACCATGCCCGCAACCTAGAACGGCCCGACCAGCACCAACAGAAGATCAACCACGAGCCTCATGAATCACCGGGGTTAGGAGGCTTCACACACCGGTTCCTCTCGTGTACCTCTCCGTCTCGCTCGCCGAACCCGCGCCATCTGGCAGTGCTGACACGTCCCGGCTTTGTCAGGGCCGCTTGCCACCCTCCCCGGCACCTCCCGGATCGAGCTGCCCCCTGCTTCACCGCCCTGCTGCGACAGGACAGCGGCGAAGGTCTCTCACCTCCACTCGATCAATCAGCGCCTCACGGCGCACGTGCCACAGGTGCCAGCGGTCGGCGACCTGGATCGCCCCGGGAGCTCCGGTGCGGGCGCCCTCGGCGTAGGCGCCGGCGCGGTCTCGACAGATCACCTCGGCGCCGGGATGGGCGAGTAGCCACGCGGCGAAGAGTCGGCCTCCCGGTCCGGGAGCAGGTCGATCGAACGCCGGGTAGCGATGTCGATCAGCACAGTGCCCGTAGACGTGCCCGCGCCGCAGCGCGAAATCGTCCACGCCCAACACCATGACCGTGCCGACCTGCGGGTCCGGCAGCGCCCGGACCAGCCGCAACAGGGTGCTGCGGCTGGTCGGCAAGCCCAGCACGCCGGCCAGGCGGGCACCCGCCCGCCCGGCCAACGCCAACCCGATCGACTCCAGCATCCGCCGCAGCAGCAAGCTGCGCCGGGCATGGCCGCAGTCAGCCCCGTGATTTGCTCGGCGAACGTCCGCGCCGAGCACCAGGCGTCCTCGCAGAAGAAGCGGCGAACCCGCAGCGCGATCTCCACCCGTCGACCGGCGACCGCCGCGTCGGCCAGCCGCCGCTCATAGCGACTGTGCACCCGCGCTGACCTGGCTCCGCAACGCGGGCACGACGCCCGCTCTGCTCGTGCGCGCGCCCAGATCCGCACGGCCCGGCCCACATCGGCGATCCGCTCGATGACGACATCTGCCAGATGCGGAAGCAGAACACGAACCCCACCTTGATCACCACACCGGCGGAGATGATCAACCCTCCGAGATCAACAGTCCCGCGCGACACACCCAGACGAGGCCAAGACGACGCAAAGTGGGCCAGATCCAGATTCAGTCCCAACGCGCCGTCGACAACCGCGGCCAGGACGGGGGGTGAGGTCCAATCGGCGTAAGCGTCGAGGCGGTCAAGAGGCACCTTGAGGAGGCAGTCGTTGCGCGATCGCCCTGATCGGCACGCGGATCGCCCCCATGTCGCGGCCTGGGCTGCACCCTCGGCGTCCAGGCCTCATGTCTCGCGTAACCAACGAAGTCTGCGGCTCGGCCAGGAGATGCGCGGGACCGGTCACGATCTCCGCCTTGTGATCGGCATGGTCGGGAGTAAGTGGCCCGCGCTTACCGGCCTCCGCTCAACGCGATTGCGATATCAATCACTCTATCGGCCTCCCACGTAGGGCACAGCTTTACACCAGTTTTTGTCGCAAGGAAGAATGTTGGCCGCTATTTTCCTACCCACAAGAATCTCGGTGGCACCATCAACGGCGCAGAAGGTTTGATTATATGTCGGAACGGGCGGCCTATCGTCCGGGAGCATCGCAACACGACGTTGATGAACCGCGTCAGTTCCCGATCAGCTCGCGGACCTGCGCCGCAACTGCTCCATGGCGATCGGGATGCAGTTCAGCAACCAGCTCGTCGAGCGCTGAGCGCGCAACCCAAACGAGCCGGTCAAGCATCGCGGTCCCCGCATCCATGATCGGCTCCCGAAAGGTCCCCTCGTAGATTGCCCGAGAGTCCACCTCCACCGCGATCACCCGGCGATCTCCGAACGCGCTGTTGTATGCGTCGGAGGACACGACGAGGTAGTTCATCGGGCCGATTGCTTCATCGCGGGAGACCCATACCTGGCCGTACCGGATCGGTGTGTCGGCCGCGCTCACTGTTCGTCAAACGCGGCGAGGGCCCGCCGGCGCCGAGCTGCCATCAACGCCTGTTCCTGCTCCGCGGTGTAGACGGGATCGCGGGCGTCCTCCTCGGCTCGGGCGCGCTGGGCCTTGGCCACTGCGGACTGGTGCCGCAGCGTCGCCCTGACCCACTCCGACACGTTCGTGCCCGAGTACGCCGCGGCGGCCTCGACATCCCTATGCAGTGCGTCGTCCAGCTTCACAGCAAGCTGTTTCGTCATGCTCCTAGCATGACAGATCGTCAGGCGCTTTGTCATTTCCCTTGGCACGCGCCCGCATGCGTGGACGGCGGCAACACGACGTCGTCGCTGCGGTGCAGCTGGGGCTCACTGCGGCGACGAACCAGGAGCCCGCGAAGGCTCCCGCATCGGCTAGTAACCGAGCGGCGCAGGGCCGGGCCCACCGGGCCCGGCCACGCGTTCACGGCTCGGCAGGGTTTGATTCGTCGCCCCGCGGACATCCTCGATTGCAGCAGATCGGGGAGTTGAGGCGCAGATGGCCACAGCCGGCAACCACTCGGCGCGATGGGACCTCGCAGTCTCTTCGTCAGCGCCAGCACCGCGCGGCGGCATCTCGCCACGCAGCTACGCACCTGGGAGATCGCCGGGGCCGTGAGACTGCGCTGCAAGCGAGCTGCAATACGGATGCGGAAGCCTCGGGGGACGCGCGGCTGCCCGGCATCGGCATCGGCATCTGCATCTGCATCGGAGGCGCCATGACAGAAACGACCCCGGAAACATCGAGCACTGCCCGTCTGCCGGGGGTCGTCGCCGCCTACGCGCGTCGGTTCCACGCCGCGGTCGGCGACCAGCACCACGTCGCGTCGCCACTGGGTGCATGGCTCGTACTCGCGATGGCGGCGCCGGCAATCAATGGAGCCGACGCGCAGCAGGTGACCGAAGCGCTCGGCATGCCCGCCTC
>NZ_JAJGSX010000083.1 GCF_021245725.1 Pseudonocardia sp. TRM90224
GATCAAACCAGAGCCCGATCCGGCCCGTCGATCACTATCCGATCATCGGTCGCTCAGATGCGCCGCAACGCGTGCCGGCCGCCGCTGAAGTGTCGGATGGCGGCGTCCAGCTCGAGCAGCCGGCGTCGGTTCCCGCCGAGGTCGTCGCAGGCGTGACGCCGCCGCGCCGTCGTCCGCAGTCCGAGCGCGATGCCTGCGCCGTCGTCCAGCGCCGAGGCGAACGTTGAGTCCGCGCATGTGACGGTCGGGCTTCTGGTTCGTTGGGTGGCTGCTCGGGCAGTTTCCTCGGTTGTTCGAGGTTGCGGTACTTGAGGTACAGCACTAATCGCGCGCCGCGCGCGAACACGGCCACGATCAGGTAGGGATCAGCTGGAAGACAAGTGATGTCGGCGGCGGCGCCCGCCGCGCAGTCGAGGTTGTTCCGCAGCAGCCACACGGTGTACAGCATCCCGAGCCCGCCGAGCAGGGGGCGATGAGCGTGCAGAACCAGTGCGCGGTCACGGGGTGATGGCGCCCAATGTGGAACTCCGCCAGGGTCAGCAAGGGCGACTACCCAGGACAGCGCTGCTACGGAACCGGTCATTTCAGTCGGGTTGCGCGGCGCCGCGTCGGGCTGCCGCGGCTGACTACGAGCTGACAGATGCACGATTAGTGTTGTTGTAGGTTGCGAATGGGAAGCTGCAGAGATAGCTACTCGATTGGAACGTCGTGATCCGAATAATTGTCGCTAACGCGGCGGCGATCTGCGGTCAGCCGCCGTGCCTTCGGCAGGTTCGCGCGGGGCGTCGCCACCGCAGATGCCGAGCCTGTCACAGCAGGCGCCGGTCCGACTGAAGGCCAGCCGTCGTCGACTCGGTTCGCGACGACCAGCCGATTGCCTGTCTGTCGGGTCGAGCCATCACGGGTGGGGGCACAGCGGGGAGCAATTCGGGGAGCACGGCGTTGCTCTCAACGTGCACGTGCCGACTTGAGTGGCTCTGAACGGACGTGCGCCGACCGGCGGAAGTCATGTTTCCGCAGGTCAGCGCACTCTGCTTGGCATAGTTCACACCTTTGGAGTCACTCCGTTCGATCCGGGGGAGCTCGAAGTTCTGTTTCGGCTGGTCAGGGGCTCTGTCGATGATCTTCAGTCGGCGAGCGGGTCGATTCCGCGGGATTGAGTCGGCTGAGCACCTCCGCGATCCGAAGCTCTCATGCTGCGGCTGGTCGAGGTCGTCGTGGTCATTAATCGCCCGTGAGGTCGATGATGATGCCCGGGGGCGACGGGCGATACGGCCTCGCTGACGGCATCAGCGCGGACCTCTCCAGGACGTTGCGCAGTATCGGCCGCATGCCGTTGTGGGAGGGAGTGGCTCGCCCGAGACCGCGATCAACCCTTCCGATCCGGCGCCGATCGGGTTCACGGTCATTGCGGGGGTCTACCCCAGTTCGCGGACTGGCTGCAGCCGGAAGGCTTTCCCGACCAGGTGCAGTCACCGTCGTCGCTGGGGGAGCTACGAACCATGATCACCGTCGGTCACGCGTTGATCGCCATCGTCCTCGCTGTAGTTCCAGGCCAACCAGTGCCGTCGGCCGTCGACGTCGTCCGCTCGGAGCTCATTGTCACGACGCCGGACGGGCTGGTGCTCCCCGCCACTTTGCACACACCCGCCGGCGCCCGGACACGCCTGCCGGGCATCGTGCTGGTGCACGGCTCGGGCCCCACCCCGCGTGAGCGCCTCCGAGCCGAAGCGGAGGCGTTCGCCCGCTCCGGCATCGCGACACTCACCTACGACAAGCGAACCGTCGGGTACTCCTTCACCCAGCGCTCCTACTCCCAGCTCGCGGACGACGCGGTCGCGGCAGCGGCGGCGTTGCGCGGACGCGCCGAGGTCGATCCGGCGCAGGTCGGGCTGTGGGGGCTCAGCGAAGGTGGTTGGGTCGCTCCGATCGCCGCGACCCGGGATCCGCACACGGCGTTCCTCGTCGTCGTCGGCGCGAACGGGATCGGGCCGCTGCGCCAGCAGGTCTGGGCCGACGCCACGAGGCTGGAGCGTTCGGGCGTGCGCGGGTCGCTGGTGGACACGAGCTCACGCACGCTCTACCGGCTCGTGTCCGGGTTGGGTGTGTTCCCGGAGCCGTACCACGATCCCGGTCCTGTGCTTCGCGAGCTGACGCTCCCGGTGCTGGGCATTTGGGGTGCCTTGGACCGGTCGACGCCGCCGGTCGAGAGCACTGCAGCCTACGACTCGTTGCTGCGCGAAGCCGGCAACCGGCACTACACCCTTCGGACGCTCACCGGTGCCGAGCACAGCGGGCGCGCGAGCACCTCCGGATACGACCGCAGCACGGAGTTCGCCCCCGGCTACGTCGAGCTCGTCGGTTCGTGGGTCGCGGCCGTCGCGGCCGGTGTCGCCCCGCCGACGTCGGTCGCGGGTTCCGGGGACCAGGCCCGCCCGACGGCCGAGGCGCCGCCGCTGGGCTGGTACGAGTCGATCTGGGTGCAGGCCGGCGCGCTCGTCGTGATGCTCGCCGGCTTCATCGGGCCGGGGACAGTCGCCGGCTACCGGCGGGTCCGCGGCCGCGTCTCGACGCCGGCGCCGTGGTCGACGGGCCTGCTCATGGTGAACGGGCTCGGCGCGGTGCTCGGCTGCCTGCTCTACCTCGGCTTCGTGATGACGTCGAGGAGCGGCGCGTTCGATCCTGGCCCGATGATCGCCGGTCGACCGTTGCCGTGGCTGGCGCTGCAGGCGCTGGCTGTCACCGCGACCGGTGCAGCGATCGCGCTCGCAGTGCGGATCGGGCGTCACGGCGGCGGGGGCCCCGGGGCCGCTCTGGTGCTCTGCGCGGGAGCGGTGTTCGTCCCGTGGTCCGTCTACTGGGGGCTGCTCGTCCCCTGAATCGTCGCCCGTCAGGACCGGCACGCGCTCCAGTCGCGATCGCCCAGCAGGATGGTGGGAACGGGGAGCGATGGTCATCGAGCGTCCGGTCCCGCCGAGCAAACATGGATTTCGCGGGCTCCAACCAATCCTTGCCAGACGCGGTTGTCGGTGCAAGTGACACTCGATCGGCTACTGCGGCCCCGCCGTCCCTTCAGGACGGGTTACGGCTGGCGCCTTACAGGCCCAAGTAATACTGCAACGGCAGTTGATCAGCCGGGTGGTCGTTCGCCGCGGCGCGACACGGCCGTGGGCCCTCGCGAGCTCGGCGTCAGCGTGCGGCTGGGCCGCGGCGGTCCGCGGCTCGTCGTAGGCAGCTCGGCGGCGCATCATTTCCGGCAGCCGCTACACATCGTTGCAGTGTGGGCGCCGGGCCTGCGGAAACGCGTAAACCAACAGCACGGTGGACGTGCCGAGCTGGCGGCTGCGACTTATAAGTGCTGTGGATCGGTTCTTGTGAGGAGTACGCGCAGCTTTACCGTTGATTTCCGCGAACGCCGGATCCGGCGCCTTTAGTCGCCCTGTCTTGGTCGTGGTGGAAGTACGTCATTGGCTGGTGGGGCGCTCCTTGAATCGTTTAGCTCGATCTCAGGGGCGCGCGAGTATTGTCTTCTGTGTGGCTTCGGTAGTCGTGTAGATGAGATCGCCAGCCTGGGGGTCATCTATGCTTCGGCGGCAACACTGATCGGATTGTGGGAGTCCTAAAGAGTAGGTGTTCCCTTCGGGCTGGTCGGATCAATGTGATATATCAATCGTCGGTGTTGCTGTCCATCTCGACGCCCCTTTCTGAAATGCGGTTGAAATGTTGCTGCAATCGGTGGCGGTGAGGATCCACAGGCGCTGGCCGTGAGATCCATGCCGGCGATTCCACATCCGGCCCAGGAGGTATGCGGTGGATCGATCGTTGTCTGTGATCGAGCAGCTGATCCGGGTGGCGCACGGCAAGCCCGACGCCGTGGCCGTTGTTCAGGGTGAGCGAACACTGACCTATGGCGCGCTGCTGACACGTGCCGAAGGGGTTGCGGATGAGCTCCTCGAGCGCGGGGCTCGTCCGGACGTGCGGGTCGGCGTGCTGGCGGGGCGGTCCATCGAGTACATAGTCGGGGCTGTCGGGGTGCTGCGTGCCGGGGCTTGCTACGTGCCGATCGATCCGGAGCATCCCCGTGAGCGGCGCGAGCTGCTGATCGCGGACGCCGGGATGCTGACCGTCGTTGACGAGGCGGGCATCGGGGCGGCCGCGCAGCTGCCTAGCCGGCCGCGTTCGAGGTCGGCGGACCCTCCCGGCCCCACTGACCTGGTGTACGTGATCTACACGTCCGGGTCGACTGGACGGCCGAAAGGGGTCGCCGTCGAGCACCGCAACCTCGCCCATCTGGTGGCCTGGCACCACGCCGCGTTCGGCACGAGCCACCGCAGCCGGACGATGCTCGTCGCGGGGGTCGGGTTCGACGCCGCGGCGTGGGAGCTCTGGGCGGCGCTCACCGCAGGCGCGACGATCGTCGTCCCCGACCCCGCGGACCGCCGCTCGCCGCAGCGGTTGCGTGACACCATCGTCGAGTCCGGTATCACCGAGGCCTTCCTGCCGACCCCGTTGGCCGAGGCGGTGCTCGGGCTGCCGTGGCCGGCCGGGTGCGCGCTGCGCCTGCTCCTCACTGGCGGCGACCTCCTGAAGGTCCGGCCGCCGGACGGCCTTCCATTCCAGCTGGTGAACAACTACGGGCCGACCGAGACGACGGTCGTCGCGACTTCCGGGCCGGTCCGGCCCGGCAGCGGCCCCCCGACCATCGGACGACCGATCGCCGGAGCCACGGTCGAAATCCGGGACGTCGCCGGCGCGGCCGTGCCCGACGGCGCGGTCGGCGAGCTCTACGTGGGTGGGGCCGGCGTGGCACGGGGCTACCTGCGGCACCCGGATCTCACCGCGGAGCACTTCCTCGACGAGCCGACCGGCCGGGTGTACCGGACGGGCGACCGCGTGCGCCGCCTGCCCGACGGCGAGCTGGAGTTCCTCGGTCGCCTCGACGACCAGGTGCAGGTGCAGGGCCACCGGGTCGAACCGGGCGAGGTCGAGGCCACGCTCGCCGAGCACCCGGCCATCGGTGGGTGCGCGGTCGTCGCCGTGGACCTACCGGGCGGCACGCCGCACCTCGTCGGCTTTTACGTCCCGCGCCGCGGGGAACGGGATCCGGCGGCCGGTGAGCTGCGCCGCTGGCTCGCGGCTCGGCTGCCGGCCGTTCTCGTGCCCGGCGTCCTGCACCAGCTCGCGAAGATGCCGCTCACGCAGAACGACAAGATCGACCGCACCGTGCTGCGCGCACACGCAGGACGCCTGCGTGCCGCTGCGCCGGCGGCCACCCCGACCGAGGCGCTGCTCGTCGAGATCTGGTCCGGCGTGTTCGGCTTCGCGGTCGGCGCCGACGAACCGTTCGACGCGCTGGGCGGCCACTCGCTCACCGCGGCCCGCATAGCCTCGGCGATCGAGGAACGGTGCGGCGCAACGGTCGCGCCGGAGCTGATCCTCGGCGCGGGCTCGGTGGCCAAGCTCGCTGCGCTGATCGAGCGGAGGGACGCGGCGGCGCCGCGCCCGGCCCGTCCGCTCGCTGGTACGGCCGATCCCTGGGATCGGGCCCTCAGCAGCGGGCAGGCTCGCTACTGGCTTCTCGACCAGACCGGCCCGGACCCCGTGCAGCAGGTGGTCACGCTCTCCTTCGCGATCGACGGCAAGCTCGACGTTGCGGCCGCGAGCAGCACCATCACCGCGATCGCCGCCCGGCACCCGGCGTTGTGCACGGCGATCGTGGACACCCCCACCGGCCCGCAGCAGCAGATGCGCGCCGCCGAGGCACCGGGCGTCACCGTCGTGGACGTGCGGGGCCAGGACGAGCCCGACGTGCCGGGGTTGCTCATGACCACGCTCGCGTCCGCGCCGTTCGACCTCTCCGCACCACCGCCGATCCGCGCAGCTTTCGTCCGCACCGGCGTCGCGCGGTGGACGCTCGGCATCGCCGTGCACCACGTGGCGTTCGACGGCTGGTCGGTCGGCGTGCTGCTGCGTGAGTTCGAGCGGGTGTACGCGGCTGTCGCCGGTGGCCGACCGGTACCCGCGGCGCCCGTCCGCGCTTCGATGGCCGACGTTGCGGCGTGGGAGCGTGAGCATGCGCGGGATCCCAAGCTGCTGGAGTACTGGCGATCCGCTCTCGCCGGTGCTCCCGCCGCGCTCGACCTACCGTTCGCGCGGCGCCGGCCTGCAAGGCCGACGGGGCGCGGCGACACCGTCGCCCACGAGTTCCCGAGCACCCTCGACGCCGCGGTCGACCGGTTGGCCACCGCGGCCGGCACCACAACGTTCACGGTCGTCTTCGCCGCGCTGGCAGCCGTGATGCACAGGTTCACCGGTGAGCCGGACGTCGTCATCGGCACACCTGCGGCCGTCCGCGACCACGCCCAGCTCGAGGATGTGATCGGCTGCTTCGTCAACCCACTCGCGCTGCGGCTCCAGTCGGCTGGGGACCTGTCCTTCGGCGAGCTGGTCCAGCGGGCGCATGCAGCGGTGACCGGCGGGTTCGCCCACCGGTCGCTGCCGTTCGAGCACATCGTCGATGCGGTCGGGCTCAGTGGCACGCGCGACCGGCACCCCGTGTTCCAGGTCATGCTGGTGGTTCAGCGGTACGAGACGACGCAGGTCCGCCTGCCCGACGCGACCCTGCGCTACACCGGCGAGCTGCACCCCGACCGGGCGCGGTTCGACCTCTCCATCGTGCTCGATCGGGGCGAGCTGGTGGCCGAGTACGCGAGCGACCTCTACGCGGCCGCGGACGTGCGCCGCCTCCTGGCGCTGCTGGTCCGCACGTTGGAGACGGCCGATCTCGGCACCCGGCTCGATGAGCTCGACCTGCTGCCGCAGGTCGACCGGGACCTCCTGCTCACCTGGGGCGACGGCGGACCGGCCCACCGCAACGGGCCGGTGCACCGCCGCATCGCCGGCCCTGCGGACAAGCCGGCCGTGATCTGCGACGGCGACGTCGTCACCTACAGCGAACTCGTGGGCGCGGTGAACGCACTGGCGTGGACGTTGCGCATGCAGGGGGTGGCCGGGAACGTTCCCGTCGCGGTCGGTCTCGACCGTTCGGTCGACGCCGTGGTCGCGATGCTCGCTGTGCACCGCGCCGGTGGTGTCTACGTCCCGCTGGACCTGCGCCTGCCCGACCCGCGACTGGCCGCGATGCTTGCCGATGCCCGGCCGGCGGTGGTCGTGTGCCGCTCTGCGACGGCCGACCGGTTGCGGGCGCTGACCGGCGGACCGGTCGCCGTCGTCCACCCCGACCGCACCGCGCACCGCGCCGACCCGCCGCCCGACACCACCGGCGACGACGACCTCGCCGACATCGTATTCACCTCCGGGTCGACCGGTGTCCCGAAGGGTGTGCTGATCACGCACAACGGGTTGGCGAACCTCGTCGACGCGAAAGTGCAGCGCTTCGATGTGCGACCGGACAGCCGGGTGCTGCAGTTCGTCTCGTTCGGATTCAGCGTGGCCATCTCCGACGTCTACATGACGCTCACCGCAGGTGCGACGCTCGTCGTGCGGGGCGAGGCGGAGGTCGCCGGGAGCGACTTGGTCGCGCTCGTCCGACGGCACGAGATCACCAACCTGGTGCTCCCGGCGTCAGTCCTGGCAGCCATGCCGATGGTCGAGCTCCCGTCGCTGCGCGCGATCGCCGTCGGGGGCGAGATGTGCGCGCAAGCCGTCGTCGACGCGTGGGCGCCGGGACGGCATTTCGTCAACTCCTACGGGCCGACGGAGGCCACTACGGCCGCGACGACGGGCAGCTGCCGCGCCGGCGACGCCCATCCGACGATCGGGCGCCCCCTGCCCGGGGTGCGGATCCACGTCCTGGACGAGCGCGGTCGGCCGTGCCCCGTCGGCGCCGCGGGGGAGCTGTGCATCGGCGGAGCCGGGGTGGCGCGCGGCTACCTGGACCGCCCGGATCTGACTGCGGAGCGGTTCGTGCCCGATCCTGTCACCGGCGGTCGCATGTACCGCACAGGCGATCTCGCCCGGTGGACCGACGACGGTCGGCTCGTCCTGTTGGGTCGCGCGGACGACCAGGTCAACGTGCGTGGCGCGCGCACCGAGCTGGGCGAGGTCGAGGTGGCGCTGCGGGCCCATCCGGACGTCGTGGACGCGACTGCAGCCGTGCACCGCCACCCGACCGCGGGTGAGGTGCTGGTCGGATACCTGGTCGGGGATGCCGAGCGGCTGCCGGAGGCATCGGCGATGCGCGAGTTCCTGAGCGCCCACCTCCCGGAGCACTCCGTGCCGACCGCCTTCGTCGCTCTCGCGGAGTTGCCGCGCACGACGACCGGCAAGGTCGATCGCAAGGCGCTGCCGTCGCCCGATCCGGCCGCCTGCCGTGGCGGCCGAGCGGCCGCCGGGCCCATCGAGGAGATCATCGCCGAAGTCTGGACGGAGGTGCTGGGCACCCGCCCCAGCGCTGATGAGGACTTCTTCTCCCTCGGCGGGCAGTCGCTGTCGGCCGCCGACGTGGCCGCCCGGCTGCGCCACCGGTTCGAGATCCCGCTCCCCACGCGTGCCGTGTTCGACGCACCCACGGTCGCGGCGCTCGCCGCCGTCGTGGAGACAGCCCTTCTGGAGGACCTCGCATGACCGGCACGCTGGAGCAACGCCTCGCCGACAGGATCGCCCGTGCCGCCACCCGCGGGACGGCAGCGGTCGTCGCCGTCGCGCCGCGACCGCACGGATCGCCACCGCTGTCGAACGTCCAACGCCGCATGTGGTTCCTGCACCAATGGTCCCCGCTGAGCGCCGCGTACACGATGCCGATCGCGTGGGAGCTGCGTGGCCGCCTCGATGTGGATCGATTGCGCGGTGCGCTGTCGGCCGTCGTCGCCCGCCACGAGATCCTCCGCACCCGGTATCTGCCCGTCGACGGCGAGCCGATCGGTGTCGTCGACGCGGCTGCGCCGGTGCCGCTGCCGGTTCACGAGCTCCGCGGAGATCCGGCGGTAGCCGTCGCCGAACTCGCCGGAACACCGTTCGACCTCGCGACCGAGCAACCGATCCGGGCGACACTGCTCAGGCACCGGTCGGACCGGCACATCCTGGTGATCTGCCTGCACCACATCGCGGCGGACGGCTGGTCGGTGGGGCTCCTCGCTGCTGATCTCGCCGCCGCCTTCGCGGGCGGTGGGCCGGGCCGGGCGACGGAGCTGCCACCGCCGAGCGCGCAGTACGCCGACGTCACGCACGCCCGTGCGCGCGGTGCGGGAAGTGGCGATCTCCGGGCCGGCCTCGAGTACTGGACCACCCGGCTCGACGGCGCCGCGCCGTTGCTCGACCTGCCCACCGACCGGCCGCGCACGGCCGTTCCGAGCGACTCGGGCGCCACCTTCCGGTTCGTGCTCGACGAGGAGCTCACCGCAGCAGTCCGCGAACGAGCGGCCCGAACTCGGGCAAGCACCTCGATGGTTCTGCTGGCAGCCGTCCAAGCTGCCTGCGCCCGCTACGCCGACACCGACGACGTGCTCGTCGGCCTGCCGGTGGCCCGGCGCACCGACGCGCCCGACGTCGTCGGCAACTTCCTCGACACGATCGTCGTGCGCACCCGCGTGGAGCGGGGCATCACCGGCGAGCAGCTCGTCGAGCGGGTCCGCCACGAGGTGCTCGATGGCACCGCCTTCTCCCACGTCCCATTCGACCAGGTGGTCGCGCAGCGCCGGTCGACACCCGGCCACCATCCGCTCTACCAGGTGCAGTTCGTCGCCACCAACGTCCCCCGCAGGCCGCTGCGCCTCGATGGGCTCGACGTCGTGGAGCTGACCGTCGATGCGACCGCGACGAAGGTCGACCTGAGCCTGGCGGCCGAGGACGACGGCGCGGCGACCATCGCGCTGACCGCCACCTACAGCACCGACCTGTTCGACCGAGCAAGCATCGAACGATTCGCCCACAGCGTCCGTACGTTGCTCGCAGGCATGACCGCCCGGCCGACCGAGTCCGTCCATGCGCTCGCACTGGTGCAACCCCCGCCACCCGAGATACCACCCGCGACCCCCGACCGCCTCCTCACCAGGATCGACGGCCTCGCCCGCACTGCGCCCGATCGTGTGGCGGTCGACGCCCCGGACGGCACCCTCACCTGGGCCGAGCTCGTCGACGCTGCCGCCGCGCTCGTCCCCCGCCTGCACGCCTGCGGAATCAATGGCCGGGCCGGTGGCGTTGTCGGCGTGCGGGCGGCCCCGAGCACGTCGTTCCTGGTGGCCGTGCTGGCCTGCTGGCAAGCCGGAGCCGCGTACGTACCGCTCGACCCGGCGCTACCGGCGCAGCGGGAGCACGAGCTCCTCGCCGCGGCCGGCGCCGCCGTCTGCATCGACGAGACCGGCGTCCGGCGCACCGGGCACGTGGGCGAACCCGCCTCCGACCTCGCGTACGTCATGTTCACCTCCGGCTCGACCGGCAGACCGAAGGGTGTCGCGGTCACGCACGCGAACCTCGCCGAGTACCTGGGCGGGATCTCTCGGGTGGTCGATGCCGGGTGCGGTGCCGAGTTCGCCGTCTACTCGACGCTCGCCGCTGACCTGGGCCACACGGCCGTGTTCGGCGCGCTGTGGTCCGGTGGCACGGTCCGGCTGTTCGACCCCGACGTCGTTGCCGACGCCGACGCGCTCGCCCGACGGTTGCGCGAGCGCCCGGTCGACATCGCCAAGATCGTGCCGTCGCACCTCGCCGCGCTGCTGTCGGCCGCCGACGCCGCCGCGATCCTGCCGCGGCGCTGCCTCGTCCTCGGTGGGGAGGCGCTGAGCCAGGAGCTCGTCGACGCGGTGCGCGTTCTGCGGCCCGACCTGCGCGTCGTGAACCACTACGGACCGACCGAGACCACGGTCGGCGTGCTGACCTACGACGTCCCGCTGACCGGCGAGCCCGGTCCGCCGGGCTCGACGGTGCCGATCGGACGACCGCTGCGGCACGTCCACGCCGAGGTCCTCGATGCCGGCGGACAGCACTGCCCGGTTGGGGTGCCCGGTGAGCTGCACGTCAGCGGCCCGGCGGTGGCACTCGGCTACTGGCGGGAGCCCGGGCTGACGGCCGAACGGTTCCACCGCCGACCCGACGGCCTGCGCAGCTACCACACGGGTGACCGGGTCCGCCGCCAGGCTGACGGCAACATCGAGTTCCTTGGCCGGATCGACCGCCAGGTGAAGATCCGCGGCCACCGTGTCGAGCCGGGTGAGGTGGAGGCGCTGCTGCGCGCCCAGCCCGGTGTCGCGGACGCCGCGGTCGAGGTCGTGGACGGGCGGCTCGTCGGCTACGTCGTCGGGCCGGTGCGCGGGCTCGCCGAACGCCTCACCGAGCGCGTGCCGGCGCACCTCGTGCCCGATGCGCTGGTCGAACTCGATGAGCTCCCCTTGACCGCCAACGGCAAGGTCGACCGCTCCGCGCTGCCCGGGCCGTGGGTGCCGGCGGCGACCGGCCGGGCTCCCCGCGGAGCACTCGAACGCGGTATCGCCCGGGTGTTCGCCGACGTCCTCGCTGTGCCGGTGTCCGGCGCCGACGACGACTTCTTCGCTCTCGGCGGGCACTCCCTGCTCGCCACGAAGACCGTCATGCGCCTGCGCCGCGACCTCGGCGTGAAGCTCGCGGTTCCGAGCCTGTTCACCCATCGAACGGTGGCGGCGCTCGCCCGGCACATCGGCACCCTGCGGCGCGTCGCCCACACGCCGCTGCGACCTGGCGACGGGCCGCACCTCTCGGCGGCGCAGCGCCGGCTGTGGGTGCTCGACCAGATCGAGCCCGGCAACCCCGCCTACAACCTGCCCTACGCCGTCCGGATCGAGGGTCCGCTCGACGTCGCGGCACTGCAGGCCGCGCTGGCGCACGTCGTCGACCGGCACGACATCCTGCGCACGGTGTTCCCCGCCGTCGACGGCGAACCGGTGGCGCGGTTGCACCCACCCGTACCGCTCTCACTGCCCGTCGTCGACCTGCGCGGGCGAGCGGAGGCCGACGTGCGGGTCGAGATCGACGCCGAGTTCCGCGTCGGCTTCGACCTCGCGAACGGTCCCCTCGTGCGCACCCGGCTGCTGCGCGTCGCCGACGATGCCTACGTCCTGCTCCTGACCGCGCATCACATCGTGTTCGACGGCTGGTCCTACGCCGTGTTCTGCGACGAGGTCGCCTCGGTCTACACCGGCGCTCGGCTGCCGGCACCGCCCCTGCAGTGCGGCGACCACGCTCGATGGCAGGAAGGCGCCGACCACAGCGGCGACCTCGCGCACTGGCGCGCCGCGCTCGACGGTGCTCCGCCCTGGCTCGACCTGCCAGCCGACCGGTTGCGTCCGCGGCGGCTCAGCCACGCCGGTGGTGCGCGGCCCGTCGAGGTGCCGCCGCAGGTCAGCGAGGCGCTGCTGGGCATCGGGCGGGCGGAGGGCGCAACCGCGTTCATGACGTTGCTCGCTGCGTACCAGGTGCTGCTCGCGCGCTACGCCGGCGTCGACGACGTCGTGGTCGGCGTCCCGACCGCGGGCCGCAACCACCCCGACGCCGAAGACATGATCGGCTTCTTCGTGAACATGCTCCCGATCCGCGGCCGGCCGGCCGCCCGGACGACGTTCCGGGAGCACCTGCGCGCCGTGCGCGACACCAGCGTGGCCGCGTTCGGCCACTCGGACCTGCCCTTCGAACAGCTCGTGGCCGAGCTGGCCCCGGCGCGTGACACCGGCCGCACACCGGTTTTCTCCACGATGTTCGCCCTGCAGAACATGCCTACGCCGGCATGGCACATCCCCGGGCTGTCGATCACCCCGGTCGACGGGCCCACGGGCGTTGCGAAGTACGACCTTTCGCTGATCCTGGTCGAGCACGACGAGGGCCTGCGTGGCGCGTTGGAGTTCAGCGCGGACCTGTTCACGCCCGAGACGGCCGGCCGCATCGTCGGCTGCCTCAACACGCTGCTGGGCTCGATCGCCGCCGACCCCGACCGCCCGATCGGCGAGCTGGACCTCCTGCCGGAACAGGACCGCCACCGCGTGCTCGTCGAGTGGAACGCAACGGCTGTCGACCTTCCGGCGACGCCGGTACCGTCGCGGATCGCCGAGCTGGCGCAGCGCGCACCGCACGCCGTCGCGGTGACCGACGCCGCGACGAACCTGACCTACGCCGAGCTGGTCGCGGCTGCCGACCGGATCGCCGCAGCGCTGCGCGAGCGTGGCGTCGGACCGGACTCCGTGGTCGGGGTAGCGCTCGACCGGTCGGCGCACGCGCTCACCGCGCTGCTGGGCGTGCTCCGCTCAGGTGGCGCCTACCTGCCGCTGGACCCCGTCCACCCGCCCGAGCGGCTCAGGTACCTGCTCGCGGACTCCGGTGCGGTCGCGCTGATCACCGACAGCGGCCGACCGCTGCCCGGCCTCGAGTTCGACGGGCCGGTGCTCGGGCTCGACGCGGCCCCCGTGGCGCCTGGCGGGCCCGGGGTCGTCCCTCGCCCGGAACACCTCGCATACGTCATCTACACCTCCGGCTCGACCGGCCGCCCCAAGGGTGTGGAGGTGTCACACGCAGCGCTCGCGAACCTCGTCGGCGCGATCGATCTCCGCCTCGCACCGGGGCCCGCTGCGGTGTTCTGCGGTGTCACGACGTGGTCGTTCGACATGTCGGTGCTGGAGCTGTGGCTGCCGTTGGCGATCGGCGCCCGCTTGGACGTCGTCGACACCATGACCGGCCGGGCGGGTGAACTGCTGGCCCAGCGCATCGACGACAGCGGCGCAACCCACATGCAAGCGACCCCGACGACGTGGCGGCTGCTGCTCGACGCCGGCTGGACCGGCAACCCTGGGCTGACGGCGATCTGCGGTGGCGAGCCGCTGCCGGGCGAGCTCGCCGCGGTCCTGCGCTCACGAGCAGGCGTCCTCTGGAACTTCTACGGGCCGACGGAGGCGACCGTCTGGTCGACGATCCACCGTGTCGAAGCGGCCGACGAGGAGATCAGCGTCGGCCGCCCCATCGCCAACACGACCGCGTACGTGCTCGACGAGACGATGCGGCCGGTCCCGATCGGCGTGGTGGGGGAGCTGTACCTCGGCGGGGCGGGGCTCGCACGGGGCTACCGCGGTCGGCCGGACCTGACCGATGCAGCGTTCCGGCCCGATCCGTTCGGCCCCGGCCGGCTCTACCGCACCGGTGACCACGCCCGGTCGCTCCCCGACGGCAGCCTGGTGCTGCTCGGCCGCCGCGACGGGCAGGTGAAGCTGCGCGGGTACCGCATCGAGGTCGGCGAGGTCGAGATGGTGCTCGCGGAACACTCCGCCGTGCGTGCCGCGGCGGTCGCCGTCCGGCCCGACTCGGTCGGCGAGGCGCAGCTGATCGGCTATGTCGTCGGCCGGGCCGAGGGAGTGGGCACCTGGTTGCGCGAGCAGCTGCCCGCACACATGGTGCCCACCCGGATCGTGGAACTCGACGCACTACCGGTGACGCCGAACGGGAAGCTCGACCGGGCCGCGCTGCCCCGGCCCGCTCACGAACGGCCCCCGGCCGGTGTCCTGGATCGCACGGACCCCGCGCTGGCCCGGGTGCTGGCCGCGTTCACGGAGGTCCTCGATCAACCGATCGGTCCCGACGACGACTTCTTCGCCTTCGGTGGCGACTCGATGCGCGCGGTACGCGCCGTGCGCCGCATCGACCCCGCGCTGTCGGTGCTGCAGCTGTTCCAGCACCCGACGGCCCGGGAGCTCGCGGCCCGGTCGGTCGGGCGGGCGACGGCCGGCGAGCTGCTCCACCGGATGACCGCGCGCACGGCGAGCACCGCCGACGTCACCGTCCTCGCTCTGCCCTTCGGCGGCGCCGGAGCCATCGTCTTCCGCGAACTGGCAACCCGCCTCCCCGCCACGTGGGCGCTGTACGCCGTCCAACCGCCGGGCCGGGACTCCGCACACCCCGACGAGGCGGCGCTGGCGATCGAGGAGCTCGCCGACGTGTGCACGTCAGCGATACTCGCCGAACGCCCCGGGCGGCTCGTGCTCTATGGGCACTGCGCCGGCGCGGCGCTGGCCACGGCGGTCGCCACCAGGCTCGCGGAGGCCGGCCACCCGCCGCTCGGGATCGTCGTCGGCGCAGCGTTCCCCACCGGCCGAATGCCGGGACCGCTCGGGTCGCTCGCACGACTGGTGCCGGGACGGCGGCTGTCCGACCGGCTGATCACCGACGAGCTCCGGGCGCTCGGCGGGCTCTCCGAAGCGCTGCCAGCAGGCGAGCGCCGCCGGCTCGCGGCGGCGATCCGGCACGACGCCGCGGAAGCGGAACGGTTCTACAGCGCGTCTCCTGCGCGACCGGTCGCGCCGGTCCTCGCCGTCGTCGGCGCGGAGGACAAAATCACCGAGTTCCACAGCGAGCGCGCCCACGAGTGGGCCGCGTACGGCACCGCGGTCGACACCGCCGTCATCGCGGGAGCCGGCCATTTCTTCACCCGGGACCCGGATCTGGCTCCGGTCCTGCGCGAGCAGGTCGACCGCTGGCTCACCGGTGCCCCCGCGGCCTGCCCGCCGCAGGTACCGCCACCGGCGAACGTCCGTGCCTTCGCGACGGTCGCCGCCGGTCAACTGGTGTCCACCCTCGGCACGGCCCTGTCCACATTCGCGCTCGGGCTGTGGGCCTTGCAGGCGACCGGGGCGGTCAGCGCGTTCGCAGCGGTGGCGGCATTCGCGCTGGTCCCGGCCGTGCTCGCGGCACCGTTCGCGGGCGCCGTCGCCGACCGCTACGACCGCAGGCGAGTCATGATCGCCGCCGACACCGCGGCGCTGGCGGCCGCCGCGACGGCCGCCGCGCTGCTCACCGTGGGCGTGCTGCACCTGTGGCACCTCTACGTCGTGGTCGGTGTCGGATCCGTCGCGGCCGCATTCCGGCAGCCCGCCTACCTCGCTGCCGTGGCGCAGCTGACGCCGAAGCGCTACTTGGGTCAGGCCAGCGGCGTCGTCGGTCTCGCCACTGCGGCGAGCACTCTGCTCGGGCCGCTCGTCGGTGGTGTGCTCGCGGTGAACGTCGGGGTGGCCGGGGTCGTGTGGATCGACGTCGTGTCGTTCGCGGTGTCACTCGGCACCCTCCTCGTCGTCAGCTTCCCCGACCTCGGATTCACCCGCAGCGACGGCCCGCTGCTGGCCGAGATCATCGCGGGGTGGCGCTACGTCGTGCGCCGACGCGGCCTGGTCGCGCTCGCGGTCTTCTTCGCCGTCGCGAACACCCTCGGCGGGGTCGTCGTCGTGCTCGTGACACCGCTGGTGCTGGCGTTCGCCCCGGCGACGACGCTCGGAGTCGTGCTGGCAGCCCACGGAGCCGGCTTGCTCGCCGGCAGCCTGGTCATGGCCTGGTGGGGCGGGTTCCGTCGCCGCGCGGCCGGGATGATCTCGTTCGTCGGTCTGTTCGCGCTCTCCGCCGTGGTCATCGGACTGCGCCCGTCGGTGGTGTTCCCCGTCGCCGGTATGTTCGGGATCGGGGTGTGCGCGGCGATGATCAACGCGCACTGGCTCGCGCTCGTGCAGGTCACGGTCCGCCTTGACCACCAAGGTCGGGTCATGGCGACCTGCCAGATGCTCGCCAGGGTCGTCATGCCCGTGGGATACCTCGCCAGCGGGCCGCTCGTCGACACCGTCTTCGAACCGTGGCTGCAAGGCGGGACCACCGCGCTCGATACGCTGATCGGCACCGGGCCCGGACGCGGGATTGCCGCAGTGGTGATCCTGACCGGGCTGGTGGCGCTCGGTTGGTCCGTCGTGGGCTTCTGGTTCCGGCCGTTGCGGGAGGTCGACGACCTGCCGCCGGACGACGAACCCGACGCCGGTGTCCGAGGGCTCTTCCGGTCGGGTGGTGCGTGATGCTCGTCCACCCCAACCGCAGCGACCTGGTGTTGCTGCAGCCGTCGGACGTCGAGTCCACGACTCCTCCGGCGCACGCAGAGCACATCGGGGCGCTCCGCTCGGTACTGCGATGGGCCCATGAGTACCTTATGCAACCCCACCCGGAGCTCGGGCGTGCCGGCCCGGTCTGCCCGTTCGTCTCGGCGTCGCTGCGCGCCGCGGCGTTCCACCTCGCGGTCTGCGCGGGCGCAGACCTCGACCGGCGTGAGATCACCGCTCAGGTCGACGCCTTCCGTGAGTGGTTCCGCGAGCTGCCACAAGCCGGCGGGCGCAAGGTGAACCTGACGACCGTCCTCATCCTGTTCCCCGACGTCCGCACCTCTCAGGCGCCGGAACTCATCGACGGCGTGCAGGCCGAGCTGAAGGGGGGTTTCGTCGCAGCCGGGCTCATGATCGGCCAGTTCCACCCGTTGCCGCCCGACCAAGCCGGGCTGTGGAACGCCGATTTCCGCCCCCTGCGCAGCCCGGTCCCCATGCTCGTGATCCGGCACATGGTCGGCACCGACCTGCCCTTTCTGGCCGCCGATCCACGCCACACCGCCGCGTACGACAGGTTGTTCGGCACGACGACATCGACGGGGGCGTGACCGGATATCCCTGCGAAGGGCCGCTGAGGACATCGAGTCGAGCCGGCCGACGCCGGCTACGGCGAAGTCACCGAGTTCCGCTTGGGCCTAGTCGCAAAGCCGTTCCGTTAGGTGGTGTGCGGTGGTGTCAAGGTCGAGTGCCAGGGAATGATGTCGACGCTGATGGTGGTGGGCGGCGTTGAGGGCAACGGTGACGCTGCCGCGGTCGGGATGGAGATTGGGCCGGGCGAGGGTGGTGTCGCTGGTCGCGATGCGTAGCGCCTGATAGGTAGCGCCTGATAGGTGATGAGGAGCGCGTGAATCTCCCGATCGATCCCGGCGGGGGTGCGGGCCCGCAGTACTCGCCCACCGAGGGTGGTCGACTTCAGCTCGAAGTAGGCGGTCTCGATCTCCCAGCGTTCGTGATAGAGCGCGATGATCTCGCTGGCCGGGTAGCCGGTGACGACATCGGGGTCCAGGAGCGTGGTCACCACTACCGACGTCGCGAACAACACCCACCACCCTGACACTCAGACGCCGTTGCAGTACTAACAGAGCGACCATCGGGCGGCACCCCAACCCGAG
>NZ_JAJGSX010000084.1 GCF_021245725.1 Pseudonocardia sp. TRM90224
AGGCGTTGAATGGTGTGCTATATTCACCGAAATTGGTTGGTGTTGCGTCCACCGGTTGAATCCGCCCAGTACACCTCGATCGCGTTCACCGAACGCCTCGCCGAGGCAGGCGCAGCACCATCGGTGGGCAGTGTCGGAGACGCCTACGACAACGCCCTGGCCGAGTCGATCATCGGGCTGTTCAAGACCGAGCTGATCAAGCCCGGCGGGCCCTGGAAGACGGTCGAGCAGGTCGAGATCGCCACCCTCGAATACGTGGACTGGTTCAACCACCGCCGCCTGTTCGAAGCCTGCGGAGATGTCCCACCCGCCGAACTCGAAGCCGCCCACTACCGTCAACACGCCGCCCTCGCCGAGGCCGGCCACTCAACCGCGTAAGCCTCTCGACACACCGGGGCGATTCAGTGGGACTCGCCCGCCGAGACGTGGGACTCGCGCGCTGAGACGTGGGACTCACCGTGCCGGAGGTGTCGACTCACCGTTCCAGAAGTGGCGACTCACCGTGCTGAAAGTGGCGACTCATCGTGCTGAAAGTGTCGACTCACCCGTCCACCCCGACTCGCGCACGGTCTTGCCCCGACTCGCCCGTCGGAACGTGGGACTCATCGTCCTGCTGACCCACCACCGGGTCGGGACCGTCGACGTCCCCCCAGTGCTCGGCCGTCGAGCTCGGAGAGCTCCGGACGCAGGGTGTGTCGCGCTGGCAAGAAGTAGGCGAGAGCAGGCTGCGGCGTCGCTTTCGGGTGCGGTCGTCAGCTCGTAGCGTCGTCGGCACCGACCGGCGATCGAGGAGGACTTGTGTTCAGTTCATTGGCCCGGATCTCGGATCGAATGCTCGCCGTTCTCGTCCCGCGGGGCGAAGCCGCCGCGGCTGCGGCCGAGTGCCACCCGGCGCCGTCCAAGTTCTGTTACTGCTATGGCAGCAAGGCGTACTACCGCAGGTGCACCCACTGCGCCGGCGAGACGTACTGCACGAGCGATTGCCCGATTCCGAGCGTCTGCTGAGGAAGTGGTCGATGCAGCCTCCCGCCGAGCGCTTGTCCAGGCTCATCGACGGGTACCTGAGCACGCAGCTGCTCTACGTCGCGGCCGAGCTGTGCCTCGCCGATGCGCTGGTCGCCGGGCCGTGTGACGCGGCGGAGCTCGCGGACACCTTCGCCGTCGATCCTGATGTGCTCGACCGGATCCTTCGTGGGCTGGCCGCCGACGGCGTGCTCGACGAGCGGCCCGGACGGCGGTTCGCGCTGGCCGAGATGGGGGAGCTGCTGCGCGAGGACCATCCCCGGTCGCTGCGTGGGGCGGTGCTGGCGCGCGGCCGCCTCTACTACCCCGCGATGGCCGAGCTGCTGCGCTCGGCGCAGCAGGGCCGACCGCCGTTCGACATCGCGCACGGGGAGACGTTCTTCGCCCACCTCGCGACCCGCCCGGTCGAGCGCGCGGCGTTCCAGGCATCGATGACGTCTCGCTCGAAGCGGGAGGCGGACGCCGTGGTCGCGGCATACGACTTCGCCGCCTTCACGAGCATCGTCGACATCGGCGGTGGCACCGGCGTGCTGCTCGCAGCGATCATGGAATCGGCGCCGGGGATCGACGGCACGCTGTTCGACCGGCCCGAGGTGATCGACGGCGCGCCGATGGCCGGGATCGGCGGCGACTTCTTCGTCGACGTCCCGGCCGGCGCGGACGCCTACGTGCTCTCCCGCGTCATCCACGACTGGGACGACGAGGCGGCGACGACGATCCTGCGCACCTGCCGGCGCGCGATGCAGGAGTCGGCGACGCTCCTGCTGGTCGAGGCGATCCTGCCGGACCGGGCCGCCGACGACCCCGCCGCGATCCGGATGGACCTGCACATGCTCACGCTCCTGCGCGGCCGCGAGCGCACGCGGTCCGAGTACGAGGCGCTGCTGGCGGCGGCCGACCTGCGGCTCGCCCGCGTCGTCCCGACCGGCCCGACGACCGGCGTGCACGTGGTGGAGGCGCGGCCCGTCCCCGTCGGGTGATCCACCGGGCAGGGGATGATGTCCGGTGTGTTCGGGCGCGAACCGGAGCTGAGCCGGCTGTTGCGAGCGTTCACGGCTGCCGGGTCGGGTCGTGGCGGTCTTGTTCTCGTCGCGGGGGAAGCCGGTATCGGCAAGACGGCGCTGGTCGCGGCTGCCGCCGAACGGGCCGCCGGCACGACTGTCGTCACAGGGGCGTGCTGGGACGGCGAGGGTGTGCCGGACCTGTGGCCATGGGTGCAGGTGGTGCGCGCGCTGCGTGCTCGCAGGTCGCCCGCGGAATGGGCCGACTTCACGGCTGCGGCGGGAGAGGGCCTGCCGATCCTGCTCGGCGAGCAGCCGCACCGCGAGCCGCACGAGACCGCCTTCACCGTCTTCGACGCGGTCACGACGGTGCTGGTCGCGGCCGCCCGGACGGGCCCGCTCGCCGTTGTGCTCGAGGACCTGCAGAACGCCGACGCCGCCTCGATCAGGCTGCTGGAGTTCGTCGTGCGGCACGCGTGGTTCGAGCGGCTGCTGCTGATCGGGACGTTCCGCGATGTCGAGCCGCGCGCAGCGGCGCTCGACCCTCTCGTCGAGATGGCGACAACGGTGACGGTGACCGGGCTGTCCGAGCAGGCGGTGGCCGAGATGGTCGCCGCGATGACGGGCACGGCCCCGTCGGCACGGGAGGTGGCTCAGCTGCACCGCCGCACCGGCGGGAACCCGTTGTTCGTCGACCAGACGGTCCGGCTCGCGCAGTCGGACGAGTCGCTGGTCGCGCCCGGCATCCACAGCGCGGTGCGGCGGCGGCTCGCGCTGCTCCCGCCCGAGGTCCGCGACCTGCTGGCGATCGGCTCCGTGCTCGGGTCCGAATTCCCACGCGCCGCTCTGGTCGCGCTCGGCCCTCCGGTCGCGGCGCGGTCCGTCGCCATGGCGATGCAGGCGCGGCTGCTGCGCGGCATCGACGGCGACCGCATCGGCTTCACGCACGACCTGGTGCGTGAGGTCGTCTACGAGTCGCTGGGCGACGACGAGCGCCGCGCGGTGCATGCGCGCGCCTTCGCGCAGCTGCGGGAGACGCCGGGAGCATCGCCCGGTGAGCTGGCCCGGCACGCCGCACCGGCCGTGCCGGACGTCCCGGCCGAGGCCGCGATCGACGTGCTGCTCGCGGCGGCGCGCGATGCCGACGACCGGCTGGCGCTCGACGAGGCCGTCCGGCACCTGGAGCGGGCGCTGGACCTCACCCCGGCCACGGAACTGCGGCCGCGGGCCGTGCGCACGCTCGACGTGGCGCAGGCCCTCTACCGCGCCGGCCGCACCGACGAGGGCCGCGCGACGTTCGCCGCGGCCGCGGAGCTCGGCCGGGCACTGGGCGACGACGGGCTGGTCGCGCGCGCCGCGCTGACCCTGCACCCGTTGCGCGATCCGACGCAGCACCACGCCGGTGAGGTCGCTCTGCTGGCACAGGTCCACCGGACCGTGCTACCCACGGCGGCGCGTACCGCGGAGGGCGACGAGGTGGCGGCCGAGCTCGGCGACGCCGCTGCGGCGCACGCCCGCAGCACCGGCGACGACGCGACCCTCACCCGGAGCCTGCTCACCCGCCACGACGCGATCTGGGACCCCGGCACCGCCCGCGAACGCCTCGCCATCTGCGCCGAGCTGGACGCGGTGGCCGCGCGCACCGGCGACGACGAGCTGCGCGCACATGCCGGGGTGCTCCGCACGACGGCGCTCCTGGAGACCGGCGACCCGCGTGCCGTCGACGAGCACGCCGGCGTGGCCGCGCTGGCCTTCGCCGGCGGACGGCCGCGGCTGCGGTTCGACGCGGTGGTCATGCAGGCCATGATCGCCGCGCTGACCGGCCGCTTCGCGCTGTCGGACGCGCTGCTGGACGAGGCGGCGGCGCTCGGTGAGCAGCCCCACGTGCACAGCACGATCCTGTGCGGGCACGCACGGTGGAGTGTCGCGCTCCTGCGCGGCGAGCACGACCATGCCGAGCGGCTCGTCGACGAGCTGACGGCCGCCGGCCACCTGTCGCCCCACCTGCTGCGTGCCGTGACCGGGCTCGAACGCGGTGAACCCGGCGCCGTCGATGCCGCGCTCGCGCACCTCGACCTGGTCGAGTCGCACGGCGGTGGCGCGTACATCAGGTGGTTCTCGCCGTTGGGGCTGCGGTTCCGCGCGCAGGCGGCCGCCGCTGCCGAGGACAGCGGTCGCCGCGACGCGGTTCGTTCCGCGCTGGCCGCGCACGTCGACGGCTGGGCGGTCACGGCCGCGGTGGCCGTCGACGGACCGCTGCGGCTGTGGTCGGCGCAGCTCGACGCCGCCGACGGCCGATGGGACGCGGCGGTCGACGGGTTCCGGGCGGCCCGGGCCGCGGCGGACCGGCTCGGCGCACGACCGTGGTCGGTGCGGGCGGGTGCCGAGCTCGGCGTCGTGTTGCGGAAGCGAGGGCGGGCGGGCGATCTCGCCGAGGCCGAGCGGCTGGTGGCCGATGTCGGACGCGAGGCGTCCGACATCGGGATGCCGAGCTCGGTGCGTGTACAGCCGGCCGCCGATGCGGTCTTCCGCTTCGACGGCAGCGTATGGACGCTCGGCTTCAGCAGTGTGACCGTCCACGTCCCCGACTTCAAAGGGCTGCGCGACCTGCACGTCCTGCTGGGGCTCCCGGGCCGTGACGTGCCGGCCCTGCAGCTCTTCTCGCCGGACACCCCCATCGCGAGCGGCGCCGATCCGCTCCTCGATCGGGAGGCCGTTGCGCGCTACCGGCATCGGCTGGAACGCCTCGACGGCGAGATCGACGACGCCCTCGCCGGCGGCGCCGACGGGCGCGCCGCCGATCTCGACCGCGAACGCAGCGCCCTCGTAGAGGAGCTGCGGCACGCAACCGGGCTCGGAGGACGGCCACGCCTGCTCGGCGCCGAGACCGAACGTGCCCGCAAGGCCGTCACCGGGCGCATCCGCGACGTCATCGGCCGGCTCGACCAGCGGCACCCGCAGCTGGCCGACCACCTGCGCGCCTCGATCTCGACCGGCAACGGGTGCCGTTACCAGCCGTCGACGGCCGTTCGATGGGAGCTCTGAGCGTTCACCGGAAGCACTGCGCGTGTTCCACAACCCACTCCGCGAAGGACCGCGGGCGGCGCCCGGTGACCTGCTCGACGGTCGGCAGCACGGTCGACACATCGGGCGGCGGGTTGGCGGCCCACGCTACGAGCGCGTCGACCTCGTCGGCCGGCATGCCGCCCGCCCGCAGCTCGGCCGGCGATGTCGTGACCACCCGGACCGCCCGCCCGACGACCTCGGCGAGCACCCGCACCGCCTCCCTCGTCGTGAGCGCCGCTGCCCCGGTCAGCCGCAGCGACCGTCCGTCGTAGCCGCCCTCGAAGAGGATGGCGGCCGCGACATCCGCGACGTCGGACTCGTGGATGCGGGCACTGCGCAGCTCAGGGAACGGCTCCCGCACGATGCCGTGGGCGCGGATGTCGGGAGACCACGCCAGCGCGTTGGCCATGAACTCCACGGGCCGCAGCAGCGTCCACCGCAAGCGGCTCTGCCGCACGGCTTCCTCGACGGGCCCCTGCGCGAAACCGCTGAGCACGACGACCCGGCGCGCCTGCGAGCGGGCGATCCGCGCGACGACGTGCGGGGCGACCAGGTCGGCAACGAGGTGGACGCTGTCGACGCCGTCCAACGCGGCGTCCAGCAGCTCCGGGTCGTTCGCGTCGCCGACGGCAACCTCCACCCCGGCCCGGAACCGGGCGGCCGCCGCCGGGTTCCGCGTCAGCGCGTGCACCTCCGCGCCACCGTCGAGCAGCCGATCGACCAACGCCCGCCCGACGTCGCCGGTCGAGCCGGTGACGAGAACCCTCACGACTCCTCCCGGACGTCGCGCAGAGCCACGAGCACCAGCGCGCCGATGGCGACCGCGCCGACCGCGCCCGCCCACGCCACCCCCTGCATCCCGCTGACGAACGCCCGGTCCGCGGCGGCCGTCAACGCCATGCCGACGTCCGGTGGCAAGGTCGCTGCTATCTCGGTCGCGGAGCCGACCGTCTCCGAGGCCGCGCCCACCACGTCCGGCGGCACGCCGTCCGGAGCGGACGCGGCGAGCGTTGCGGCGTAGACGGACGTGCCGATGCTGCCGAGCACGGCGATCCCGAACGCGGCGCCCAGCTCGTTCGCGCTCTCCGAGACCGCTGACGCCGCCCCGGCACCCGACACCGGCGCGGTGGAGAGCACCAGCCCCGTCGCCACCGTCGAGACAGCGCCGATCCCGCACGACAACACCACCTGCGCGGCGACCACCCATGCCAGCCCCGTGCTCGGGCCGACCTGCGCGAGCAGCGCGAACCCCGCGGCGCCCACCCCCAATCCCGCCGCTACGAGCGCTGCCGGCCGGGCCCGCCCGCCGAGCGCGGTCGCCGCAGTGATGCCCAACGCCATCCCGACGATCCCCGGCACGTTCCACAACGCAGCCTCCAGCACCGTGTACCCCAGCACGACCTGCAGGTACTGCGCGATGAACAGTGCCGAGCCGGCCAGCAGGAAGAACGTGACCGCGCACGTCACGACCGCGCCCGTGAACGCGATGCGGCGGAACAAACGCACGTCGATCATGGGGTGGGGCGCGACGAGCTGGCGCCTGACGAACGCGTAGCCGATGGCGAGACCGGCCGCCAGCAGCACGACCCGGTCCCAACCGAGCCCGTCGTCCGCGACCTTCTTGACACCCTGGACGAACGGCAGCACCGCGCCGAGCGAGAGCGCGACCCCGATCATGTCGAGCCGGCCGGGGGAGGGATCGCGGTACTCGGGCAACAGGACCGGCCCCAGCACGAGCAGTACAGCCATCACCGGCAGGTTGATCAGGAAGACCGCGCCCCACCACGTCCAGGCGAGCAGCAGCCCGCCCACGATCGGGCCGAGCAGAGCGCCGCCCGCGAAGCCCATGGTCCACAACCCCACGGCCAGCTGCCGCTGCCGGGTGTCGAGGAACATCGTGCGGATCAGGGACAACGTCGAGGGCGCGAGCGTCGCACCCGCCACGCCGAGCACGGCGCGAGCCGCGATCAGCCACTCCGGGGACGTCGCGAACGCGGCGGCAACCGACGCGGCGGCGAAGAGCACGGCGCCGATGAGCAGCAATCGGCGCCGACCGATCCGGTCGCCCACGGTGCCCGCGGTGATCAGCAGGCCGGCCAGGACGAAGCCGTAGACGTCGAGGATCCAGAGCATCTGGCCGGCGGTCGGGCGCAGATCGGCGCTCAGCGCCGGCAGCGCGTAGTAGAGGACCGAGAGGTCCATCGAGACGAACAGGCCGGGCAGCAGCAGCACGACCAGCCCGAGCCATGTGCGCAGGGTCGCTCGCGGGGCGAGCGACGGGACGGGTTCCACGGAGACCTCCAGGGACGACGATCATTGCTGTCATCCCTGGAGGCGCGTGATCAACGCCAGATACGATCTGGCGCGCACTCTGACGTCGGCAACGACGTTCTGGCTGTTTGTGAGCGCTCACAACAGCAATAACGTCGTTGTCGACGGCTGCGGGGCTTCGGCTAGCGTGGTGGCAGAGGGAGGCGAACGCGCTGGATACGGACCGCAGGTTGGACACCGTGGCGAACGAGTTCGCCCAGCTCAGGCCACGGCTCTTCGGGATCGCCTACCGGATGCTCGGCAGCGTCGTCGACGCCGAGGACATCATGCAGGACGTCTGGCTGCGCTGGCAGGCGTACGACGACCGGGCCTCCGTCCGCGACGTCACGGCATTTCTCGTCACCATGACGACACGGCTGGCCATCAACGCGACGCAGACCGCGCGTGCCCGGCGGGAGACGTACGTCGGGCCGTGGCTCCCGGAGCCCGTCGACACCACTGCCGATCCGGCGCTCGGCGCCGAGCGGGGTGAGGCGCTGGAGCTCGCGATGCTCGTCGTGCTGGAGAAGCTCACCCCGACCGAACGGGCGGCGTTCGTCCTGCGGGAGGCGTTCGACTACCCGTACGACCGCATCGCCGAGGTGCTGCAGACCAAGGAGGCGGCGGCGCGCAAGCTGGTGAGCCGTGCGCGGCTGCACATCGTGGAGGCGCGGGAGAAGCCGGTCGACGCGACCCGCCAGCAGAGCCTGCTCTCCGCCTTCCTCGTCGCGGCGCAGGCGGGCGACTTCGACCAGCTCGAGTCGCTGTTCGCCGCCGACGTCGCCAGCTACACCGACAGCAGCGGCGTCGTCCGCGGCGCCGCCCGCCGGGTGGTCGAGGGTCGCGACCGGGTCGCGAGGTACGTCGCCGGGTTCGTGGATCGGCAGTTCTGGACGGGCGTGCAGGTCGAACCGGTCCAGGCGAACGGCAGGTCGTCGGTGCTGGTCACCCGCGACGGCGTGCCCGACGCGTGGCTCACCGTCAGCGCGACGGAGGACGGCATCGACGGCCTCTACTGGGTGCTGGCCCCGGAGAAGCTGACGCACATCGCCGGCGCCCGGTAGACCCCGAACTTCCCCACCGTTTTGCCTATCCACATACCCGCGAGGGTGTGCAGGTTGGCAAATCGGTGGGGAAGTTTCAGGCCGTGACGGCGACGGGGGCGGGTGTGCGGGCCGGTCGGGGCAGGCGCAGGGCCGCCACCGTGCCGAGCGCGACGACGACGGCGCCCGTCCAGACCGCCGGCACGAGGCCGGCGATGTAGTCGGCTCCTGAGGTGTAGCTGCCGGCGCTGCTGAACACGGCGGTCAGCACCGCGACGCCGAGCGCGACGCCCACCTCCCGCACCGTGCCGTTGACGCCCGCCGCCTTGCCGTGTGCCTCGGGTGGGACGACCGCGAGCACGGCGGTGGCCAGCGGCGCGAACGTCGCACCCAGCCCGATGCCAGCCAGCAGGAACGCCGGCACGAGCGCGATGTAGGGCATGTCGACCGACAGCACGGCCGCGATCCACACCAGCGAGACGGCCTGCAGGCCCAGCCCGCCGGTTGCGAGCACCCGCGTGCCGACGCGGTTCGCGAGCATCCCGGCCAGCGGCGCGACGAACATCGGCGCCAGCGTCCAGGGCATCGTCCGCAGCCCCGGCTCCAGCGGTGTCGCACCCTGCGCGACCTGGAAGAACTGGGCGAGCAGGAAGACGGCCCCGAACATGCCGAACGAGAACGCGCCGGAGGCGATGTTCGCGGCCGCGAAGCCCGAGCTCCGGTACAGCCCGAGCGGGACGAGCGGTGCTGCGGCCCGTCGCTGCCACGCGATGAAGGCGGCCAGCAGCGCGGCGCCGCCGACGAGCGCGAGGACGGTCGGGGTCGCCGTCCAACCCAACGCGTCGGCTCTGACGACGGCCCACACCACTGCGAGCACGCCGCCGCCCGAGAGCAGGAGCCCGAGCAGGTCGAGCGCGGCGTCGGGGCCGTGCGACTCGCGCAGCACTCCGAGCGCGAGCGGCACTGCGACGAGCCCGAACGGCACGTTCAGCCAGAAGATCCACTCCCAGTTCAGCCCCTGCACGACCGCCCCGCCGACCAGGGGGCCGAGCGCGACGCCGAGCCCGTTCACCCCGCCCCAGATCCCGATCGCGACCGCCCTGCGCTCGACGGGCACCGCCGCCGCGAGCAGTGGCAGCGCAAGCGCCATGATCGCTGCCGCCGCGGCGCCCTGCACCGCGCGCGCCGCGATGAGCCAGGTCGCGTCGGGGGCGACGGCGCAGGCCGCCGACGCCACGGTGAACAGCGCGCCGCCGCCCGCGAACACCTTGCGCCGTCCGAGGCGGTCGCCGAGCGCTGCCGCGGTGAGCAGCAGTGCCGCGAAGGCCAATGTGTAAGCGTTCACCACCCACTGCAGCGTCTCGAGTGACGCCGACAGCTGCGTGCGGATCACCGGCAGGGCGGTGGTGACGACGAGGTTGTCGAGCGTCGCCATGAAGGTCGGCAGCGAGGTGACTAGCACCGCGACGGCGAACGAGCGCCTTCCGGCGGTCATGGTTCCACTCCAATGCATCGGATGATTACTTAGCCTGGCGGAAGTTAAGGCATCGACTGATAACATGTCAACCGTGAACGCTCCGGTCCGCCGCAGGATGCCCGCCGAGCAGCGCCGCACGGAGGTCATCGCCGCTGCCGTGGCGGCGTTCGCCGACCGCGGGTACGCCGGCACGACGACCGACGACGTGGCGCGGCTGGCCGGCGTCTCGCAGCCCTACGTCGTGCGGATGTTCGGTACGAAGCAGGCGTTGTTCCTGGCGGCGCACGCGGAGACGATGCGACGCCTGGAACAGGCCTTCCGGGATGCCGTCGCGGCCGCGCCGGCCGGGCAGCCACCCATGCAGACCCTCGGGATCGCGTACCGCGAGCTGATCGTCGACCGGTCGGTGCTGAGGGTGATGCAGCACGGCTTCATGCTCGGTGGCGACCCGGTGGTCGGCCCGCAAATGCGGCGGGCCATGACGTCGATATTCGTGGTTGTCCGGGAGCTCACCGGCGACGACGACGACGCGGTCGCGAGTTTCCTCGCGACCGGAATGATGATCAACGTGATGATCACGCTCGAGATGTCGGAACACGTCGAGGAAGAGCAGCTCATCGCCAGGCTGCTGGCCTGCGTGATGAAGTAGAAGGAATTCCTCCACTTCTGGTAGCGCCAGTTACCGGAGATGTGCTGGCGGATCCTGCCAGGTGAGAGGCCTGAGGGTCGCGGCTCAACCTGAGAACGTGCTACCTCTTGCAGAACCGTCCCGGCTGGGCCACACTTCGCCGGCCCGTCGAAAAGCTGATGTTCGGACCGTCGGCGTCCCGTCCGGATCGAGCCTGCAAGGGAACTGGAACGTGAGGATGACTTCGCGTCGCGAGCGGCGAGCCGCTGCCGAACGGAAGCCGTTCGAGCCGTTCGGCAGTGGCCCCGGCATCCGGAATGTCGCAATTGCCGCCTTGGTGCGAGGCGCCTTCTTCGTTGTCGACCGCACCGTCCGGCGGGGGCACTTCGCGGTCTGCCGCGCGCTCGGGGCGTTCGCGACTCGCGATGCCTACGTCGAGTTCTCCACTCCTGGTGGCGGGCGATTCCGGACCCATCCGGGCAACGGCTATTGGATGCGCTCGATGCTCGTCCGGCGCCGCTACGAGGCGGAGCTGCTGCCCATCGTGACGACGGCCGTCCGCGCGGGCGTCCCGTTCCTGGACTGCGGGGCCAACCTCGGGTGGTGGTCGGTCATCGCCGGCGCCGGATGCGAGGATCCCCAGCGCGTGCTGGCGGTGGAGGCGTCGCCGTCGACGTACCGCGGCCTCACCGAGAACGCGCTGCTCAACGGGGGTTCGTTCACGACGCGGCACGCCGCGGTCTGGTCGTACAGCGGCGAGACGATCGACTTCGTCGAGGACCGCGACAGCGCCGCGTCCGGCTTGGCCAAGACCCGGCTCCCGGGGACCGCGGCCGGGCAGGTCGTGCAGGTGGTCACCGCGACGCTCGACGAGCTGCTCGACGCCGTGGCGCCCGCGAAGGGTGCCGTGCTCTGCAAGCTCGACATCGAAGGCGCTGAGACGGAGGCGCTGAGCGCGTCGGAACGGACCGGAAGTGGCGACGTCGCGCTCATGTACGAGGACCACGGCAGCGACCGGACGAGCGCCGTCTCGGCCTGGCTGATGGAGCGCGGTTTCGCCGTCTACGCACCCGACCCAGACGGGCCGCTGACCCGCATGGTCGACATCGCGTCGATCGACGCTCGCAAGGTCAACCCGGAGCGGGGCTACAACTTCGTCGCGTGGGTCGAGGGCGGCGCCGCCGAGGCGGCGTTCGGCCAGCACGTACGACCTTCGGCGTAGCGCCGCGTCGGCCGCGGCCGACCTCCGACAGACGCGTGACCGCGGGGCGGATTCCTAGCCTCGAAGAATGATCGAGATACACGCATTGACCAAGACGTACCGCTCGGTCGCAGCGGTGCGGAACCTGACGTTCACGATCCGCCCCGGCCTGGTCACCGGCTTCCTCGGACCCAACGGTGCCGGCAAGACGACGACGATGCGCGCGATCGTCGGGCTCACCCGCCCGACGTCCGGCCGCGTCACCGTCGACGGTCGCCGGTACGTCGACCTGCCCGACCCGATGCGGCAGGTCGGCGCGGTGCTGGAAGGCACGGCTGTGCAGCGGGGACGCAGCGCGCGCCACCACCTGCTTGCGCTGGCCCGCACCCACGGCCTCCCCCCGCGGCGGGTGCGGGAGGTGCTCGGCCTCGTCGGGCTCGAGGACGTGGCCGACCGCAGCGCCGCGACGTTCTCCCTCGGCATGCGCCAGCGGCTCGGCATCGCGGCTGCACTGCTCGGCGATCCGCGCGCCGTGCTGATGGACGAGCCCACCAACGGGCTCGACCCCGACGGCGTCCTCTGGCTGCGCACGCTCCTCAAGGAGCTCGCCGCGCAGGGGCGGACGGTGTTCGTGTCGAGCCACCTCATGAGCGAGATGGCGCTCACCGCCGACCATCTCGTGATCATCGGGCGGGGTCGGCTGATCGCCGACTCCGCGATCGACGAGCTCGTCCCGCCGGGGTCGTCCCTGGAGGACGCCTACATGCGCCTCACCCGCGACGCCGTCGAGTACGTCCAGGAAGGGGCGCAGCAGTGACCGCCGTGGAAGGCCGGCTGAGCTTCGCGGGCGTGGTGCGCTCGGAGCTGACGAAGGTGTTCTCGCAGCGGTCGTGGTGGCTGGTGCTTTGCGTGGCGCCGCTGCTGATGATCGGGCTGGCCGGGTCGATCGGGTGGAACGGAGCCGGACGCGCCGAACCGCTGGGGCCCTCGGCTGTCGTCGGCGGTGGGTTCCCGCTGTTCGCGCTGCTCATCGGCGTGTTCGGCCTGCTGATGATGGCGAGCGAGCACGCGTCCGGCTCGATCAGGGCGACGATGACGGCGGTGCCCCGACGGTTGCCCGTGCTGTGGGCGAAGGCCGTGGTGGTCGTCGGCGTGACCTTGCCCGTGCTGGCCGTCGCCTACGTCGGGTGCTACGTCGCGCACCAGGTGCTCGCCGGCGAACCGGTCGCGATCTTCGAGCCCGAGGTCGTCGGCTCGATCGCGGGTGTCGTGGGCGCAACAGCAGCCACCGGGCTGATCGGGCTCGCCGTCGGGACCATGCTGCGCAACATGGCCGTCGCGATAGTCGGCTACGTGGTCGGGCTGCTCGTGCTGCCACCGGTCCTGCTCAGCATCCTGCCCGCGGCGCTGCAGGACACCGTCGTGCCGTACCTCCCACAGCTGGCGCTGCAGGCGATGTACACGCTGGGTGGGGCCGCCGGTCCTATGCTTCCACCGGGCGCAGGCGCGGTTGTGATGCTGGCCTGGGTCGCTGTCGCGCTGGCCGGCGCTGCTGCGGTGGTGCACCGCCGGGAGGTCTAGGACGTGAGCCGCGTGCCGGAGTGGGCGCGTCGCCACCCGCTGGTGGCCGACGCGCTGCTGGCCGTCCTCGTCGCGGCTGTTGCGCTGCCCACGACGCTCGGCGGCGCGCACGCCGCGGGCGTGCTGGTGCCCGGCGCGGGCGTCGCCGGGGCCGGATGGGTGCTCTTCGCCGCGGTGCACGTGCCCATCGCGTGGCGGCGGCGAGCACCCGTCCTGGCCTTCTGGGCGGTCATCGGGTTGCTGGCGATCAGCGTGCTCGCCGGCGTCACGGGCGTCTTCCTGATCACCACGCCGCTCGTCGCGCTGTACGCGGTGGCGCGTCGCTGTCCGGTGCGCCACCTCTGGCCGGCGGCGACCGCGATCGTCATCGCGCTCGGCCTCGCGTGGTGGCAGGACGCGCCCGCGGGATCGCTGATCGGGATCTGCGCGCTCGTCGCCGCGACGGCGTTGCTGGGCACGACGTTGAAACTGCGCCGAGCCGCCGACGAGGAGCGGGCCCGGCACGCGCAGGAGGAGCTGGAGCAGCGCGGCAGGGTGGCCGCGGCCGAGGAACGCAGCCGGATCGCGCGGGAGGTGCACGACATCGTGGCGCACAACCTCGCCGTCATGGTCGCGCTCGCCGACGGCGCCGCGGCGAGCGTGACGACCGGTCCCGATGCGGCCGCGGACATGATGGAGAAGGCCGCGGCGACCGGGCGCGGCGCGCTCACCGAGATGCGCCGTCTCGTCGGGTTGCTGCGCGAGGGCGCGCCAACGCGCTCCCCGACCCCGGGTCTGGCCGATCTCGACGAGCTCGTCGAGCAGGTGCGGGCGGCCGGTCTCCGGGTCACCGTCGCGCACGAGGGTGAGCCCGTGGCGCGGGCGCCCGGAGCCGATCTGACGATCTTCCGGATCGTCCAGGAGGCGCTGACCAACACGCTGAAGCACGCCGGGCCGGGTGCCCGCGTCAACGTTGTCGTGCGGCACACCGAAGGCGGTGTGGAGGTGGAAGTGGTGGATGACGGCCTTCCGTTCGGCGCCGTTGCAATGCCCGCAGCGACGGGTGGCCACGGATTGGCCGGGCTCACCGAAAGGGCGCTCGCATACGGCGGGCAGGTTGATGCCGGCCCGCACCGCAATGGCGGATGGCGGGTGCGGGCGCACCTTCCGCACAGCGCGGACGTGAGCCGCTGATGGTTTCCGTGCTGCTGGTCGACGACCAGCCGATGCTGCGGCTCGGATTCCGCGCCGTGCTCGACGGTCAGCCCGATATCGAGGTTGTCGGCGAGGCCGGGAACGGTGTCGAGGCGTTGACCCTCACGAGCGCGCTCGCCCCCGACGTTGTGCTGATGGATGTGCGAATGCCGGTGATGGACGGGATCGAGGCGACCCGGCGCATCGTCGCTTCGGGTTCCCGTTCGAGGGTGCTGGTGCTGACGACCTTCGATCTCGACGAGTACGTGTTCGCCGCCCTGCGAGCCGGAGCGTCCGGATTCCTCATCAAGGACGCATTGCCGGCCGAACTGGTCGGCGGGGTCAGAGTGGTGGCCGCCGGGGACGCTGCTGTCGCGCCGGGTGTGACGCGCCGGTTGATCGAGACCTTCGTGGAGCACCTCCCGGTGGCCGGCGCCCCGAACGGAACCGATCCGCGCATTGCCGAACTGACCTCGCGGGAGCGCGAGGTGTTGGTGGAGCTGGCCCACGGCCGTTCGAACCGGGAGATCGGCGAACGGGTCTTCATCGCGGAAAGCACCGTGAAGGTGCACGTCGGCCGGATGCTGACGAAGCTCGGGCTGCGCGACAGAGCGCAGGCGATTGTTTTCGCTTATGAACACGGAATCGTGCGACCTGGGGATGCGTGACCCCGATCGGCTGCCGAGTGGACACCTCGTGTTCACCGGCGCCGGCCCTCATGATCTTCCCGCGGTCGATCGACCGCCGTTGGCCGTTCCGGCCCGGTTAACTCTCCCGTCACCATCGCTGCGTAGCGTTCTCGGTGTTCGAGATGACGAGGGCTGCTGACGATTCGCGGCCGCGAGTCCCTCGAGCATGTTGAGGTGGTTCGCCGACATTCTGCTGTCGGTGCGCGGGTTGCTGTCCCGGACGCAACGCGCATCATTCCTTGTGCGGTATCTCGGCTGCGCACATTCTTGCGCGCCGGCTCCTTTCACGCGATTCGAGGGTGGACCCATGTGGCGGCAGGCTGAGCACGGAGGCGCGGGCGATCGCCCATCCTCCGGCCCTGCCGTGCACGTGCTCGAGGTGCCGCTCACGATGCGGTTGATGTGGGCCCTGCGGATGGTGCTGGGGCTCGCCGGCTTCGTCGTCGTGATGTGGGCCGGATCGGCATTGCTGGCCACCCCGGCAGCGGCTGCGGCGCCGCCGGCAATGGTCGCCGGCACCGGATTGCTGAAGTCGAGCAAGGACCGCTCGGAGAACTCCGGCGATTCGGGATCGGACTCCGGCGGAGATTCCATCGGCGATTCGGACGGCAGTGATTCGGGCGGCGGCTCGGACTCCGGCGGCAACGGCGAATCCAGCGACAACGGAAGTGACCGCTACGAATCGGAATCGAACGATCGTGGTTCGGACGACTCGGACGACTCGCAGAAGTACTCGGACGACTCCGTGAACGAGTCGCAGCAGAAGTCGGACGAGTCGGATCCCGGCGAACGCGGATCGCAGGATCGGGAATCGATCGACGATTCGCGGAGCGAATCCCGCGACTCCGACGAAGGCTGGAGCGACAAGCCCCAGGACAGCGACTCCAGCAATGTCGGGGAACACGGTCGCAGGAGCGACGACTCCGAGTCCGCGAACGGTGGTTCTGACAAGGCCGATCAGGAGCCTGTCGAGAACATCCGGGAGCGGAACGCCGAGAGCTCCGAGCCCACGTCCGCCGATGAGCGCGAAGCGAATCCGGCCGACGATCGGCGCGGCTATCGCGACACCGACCGAACCGACGGGCGTTCGGTCGAAGATGACAGTGATTCCAGTGCAGCCGAGCGGATCGAGACTCGCTCCCCTGACGAATCCGACGAGCGTTCCGGCGCCGAGGACCGCGAGGGGTGGACCGGCGACGCCGACGTTCGTGGCGCTTTGAAGGAGGCTCTCCGGGAGCGCTCGGAGAAGTCGTCCGACGACGGCGACCTGGAGGCGGCAGGTCGGCTTGGGGACCGCGCGATGGAGTGGGCCGAGAAGCTCGCCGAGCGCTCAGGGGTTGACGGCAACGACGTCCGGGAGCGGCTGGGGGAGAACGGCGCCGCCGATCGGGAGGACGTGTCGGATGGCGGCGACCGGTCGAAGCCGGCCGAGCGACTGGCCACCGACGGAGACGATGCGGAGCACTCGGACGACGTGCGCGGATGGGACCGGGCTGAGGTGTCGGAGGCCGGCGATCGGTCGGAGATCGCTCGTCGGGCGATGGAGTGGGCGGGTGAGCTGAGCGAGCGGTTCGGGTCGGACGATGCCGATCTTGCGGAGCGTGCCGTGGAGTGGGCCGGCGAGCTGGCCGACCGTTCCGGCCCTGACGGGGACGACGGGGACGACGTTCGGGAGCGGGTGCGGGCCGAGCTGGCGGAGTGGGCGGAGGGGCGGACCGAGGACGTCGGTGAGGCGTTCCGGGATCGCCTGGGCGACACCGACCTGTCCGATGCCGTGCGCGAGCGGGTGCGGGCCGAGCTGGCCGACGTGCCGGAAGCGGGAACGGACGACCGGTCGGACATCGCTGAACGGGCGATGGAGTGGGCCGGCGAGCTGGGCGAGCGGTTCGGGTCGGACGATGCCGACGATGTGCGTGATCGGATGCGTTCGGATCTTGCCGAGCACGCGGCGGAGTGGGCCGGCGAGCGCGGCGATGGTGAGCAGGGCGCGCGGGAGGAGTCGTCGCGGGTGGCTGCGGGCTGGGTGCGCGACCTCGTCGACGCGGCCGGGTCCGACGACCGGTCGCAGGCGATGGACCGTGCGCTGGGGGTGGCGCGCGACGTCGCGGAGCGGCTGCCCGTCGACGTCGGCTGGGCTGTGGATCTGGCCGAGCGTGCGGTGGAGTCGCGGTTCGGTGAGACCGACGACGACCGTGCGGTGATCGTGGAGGCGGTCGACCGGCTGGCCGATCTGGTGGGCCGGTCGGGTCGGAGCGACGAGTCGGTGACCGCTGACGGGGCGCGGTTCCGCTCGACCGGCGCGGACCACGGCCCGGCTGGGACGCGGGTCGACGAGGAGTCGGTTCGCGCGTTGTGCGAGTCGATGTCGGGTTGTGGTGATCTGGACTCGTTGCGGTCGGAGCTGGCGTCGACGATGAGTGCGCGTGGCCCACCAAGCGGTGACAGCGA
>NZ_JAJGSX010000085.1 GCF_021245725.1 Pseudonocardia sp. TRM90224
AGCCATCCGGTGTGTGCGGTGCGAAAACCGTCTCTAGACGGCACCACAGGAAAGAGGACCACCCTCTTCCCGCAGGCAGATCGTCGGGACTCGAGTGCAGGTCGGGGAACCGGAGTTCATCCCACCCAAATGGGTCGACCCCGATCAAATTCCACGACGAAGTGCCGGGCTTGCCGTCTAACCCCGGCTCTTCATGAGCGTGGGCGGTGATCAGGACCCCTGAATGAAGAAAGTGCCTCGTGACCAGGTAAGACAGGGCTAGCTGAGGGCCATGTCCGCCGCGGTTCAGGCGGGTGGCAGTTCGCTGGATCTCGCAGGAAGGAACTGCACTTCACGGGTTCGGCCCTGCAGGTCGGCGTTGTGCTGGCGCGGAGATGTCCATGCCGGTTCGCCAGGTTGGTTGGGCGCCGATCGCGAGGAGGGCAGCAACGCCCACCGTCAGCGCAGCGGTCGCGAACCCGGCTGCAGGGCCGTTGTTGTCGATGATGAAGCCTGCGATGGCCATGCCGGCTGCTGCGCCGGAGGTCAGTGCGGTGAACAGCCAGCCTTGTGCCTCGCTGAGCCGGCTCGGGTCGGCGTTCGCGTCGATGAGTGCCTGCTGGGGGATGAGGCTGGGGGAGATGAACAGACCCGTGACGGCGAGTGCGGTGACGATCAGCGCGAGGGACGGCGCGTCGCTCGCGCCCACGACGACGGCAACGGCGGCGAGGCCTGCGGCGTAGCCGCCGAGCGTGATGGGGAGATGTCGTCGCTGCGGGCTTCGCCATCGGCGGCTTCCGTACCAGAGCCCGCCGGTGGTGCTCCCGATCGCTGCGGAGGCGAAGAGCAGCCCGAGCACGGTGTTGCTCGAGTAGCTGTGCTCGGCCGTGGCTGTCATCGCGACGTCCATCTGGCCGAACCCGACCGCCATGCCGAGTCCGACGAGCAAGGTCAGCAGCACGCCCCGGGACCGGAGCGGAGAAGGACCGCGGGTGCCGTCGGCGCCTGGTGTCGGGCGCCATCCACGAGCGGCCGGGCTGCAGCTGTAGGCGAGCCCGCCGGTGACCATCAGGAGTGCGGTGACGACGAGGGGTACCGCGGCCGGCGCCGTGAGCAGGGCGGTGAGCAGGAGCGGCCCGGTGACGAAGATCGTCTCAACGGCGACGGCGTCCAAGGCGTACGCCGTTCGGCGCTCGTCCGCATCGGGCACGACCGTCGTCCAGGCCACCCGGATGGCAGGCGAAACCGGCGGGAAGCTCAAGCCGGTAGCGGCTGCGATGGCGATCAGGGTGGAGTCAGCGGCGCCGTTGACGGCGAGCACGGCCATCGTGGCCAGCAGGGCGGCCGAGACGCAGGACGTGGTCGCTATCACGCGCGGCTGCCCCGTCCGATCCATCACGCTGCCCCACAGCGGCAGGCTGATCGCCGTGCACCAGGCGAAGGCGGCGGTCACGAGGCCCGCGGTGGCATACGAGTCGCGCAGGTGCGCGACGAGAACGATCATGCCCAGCGGTGTCATCGCCAGTGGGAGCCGTGCCACGACGGCGGAGCCGAACGGCCAGAGCACCTCCGGTCGGCGGAGCAGTCGAAGGTAGCCGCCCATCAGTGCTTCAGTCGGGCGCGTGGTTGTGCCGGGTGGAGCCCAGGATGTTCGGCCGCCGCAAAACAGTCGTCGCAGCCGGTCTGCCGGCCGGCCCACGCCCATCCGGCGAACACCGCGAAGTCGATCAACTCGTCCATGTCGAATGGGGCGACGAACGGGACTGCGTACGTCCGCGTCTGGCTCACGGGACCTCCGATTTAACTCGGATGCCGAGCATAATCGTGGAAGGGGGGCTCGCAAGTCGAGGCCGGCCGGGGCCGATGATCGGCAAGGGCGAGATCGCCACGATGAGCCTCGGCTCGTGGGCGATCGTGCAGATGCCGGAGAAGGCGACCGACCCCGCCGACATCGGCTACCTTCCGTTCCCAGTCCATGTGGGTGGGAAGTTCCACGCGGTATCGCAGTTGTCGGCGAGAGCCACCTGGAAGCCGCCATCGCCGCTGCTGCGGCCCGGTCGGCGATGAGTTCCGAGGTGCTGTCGAGTCGGTGCTGCACGGAGAGGAGCGCTATGTGCTGTGAAGACGACGGCGCGCTGCACCTGCCGGCTCCCGTGATCGAGATGGTGGCCCGCTACCGCCGGCTGCGCGCCGAGCAGGGCTTCGGCTGGGGCGAGACGGCGTTGCCGGACTTCTTCCGGTGGGCCAGGTTCTCGTGCCTGGGGCCGGCGTTCGACGAGTTCGCGGCGTCGGGGGACTGGGCGCAGGCGGTGCGGGCCGCGGTCGGGGACGAGGTGCCGGCGGGCCTGGTGCTGGCGCGGATCGACGCCGACGGTGCGCTGTCGGCGCGGACCGGTCCACCGCGCCCGGCGATCGCTGGGAACACGGTGCAGATCGACGTCGTCCTCGATTCCGCGTGCGCGCACGACGCGGTCGTCACCGTTGCGGGCGAACCGGTGCCGGTACCCGCAGGTGGCGCTGGACTGTGCACGCTGGACCTGGACGGCGACAACCCGCGCATCGACATCGCGTACGGCGGTGAGCACCTCACAGTGGACGACGCCGTCGCCGTCGCCGCCGCGGCGACGCTGCGGTTGACCAGCCCCGACGGCGCCCGCTGGTCGATCCTGGACCCAACCGGTGGCGCTTGGTTCCCGCCCGGGGTGCCGCACAAGTGGGACGCGGCCGACCGTCCGTTCTTCCACACCGCGCCCGGGATGGTCGAGGTGGCGGTGCCGGCTCTCGCGCTGACGGTCATCGCCGCGCGCGGGATGGAGTTCGAGCGGCAGGAATTCGCGCTCGATCCGGCCCCCGGCGAGATGATCACGGTCGACTACCGCGCGGTGCGTCGCTTCGATCCCGCAGCCGAGGGCTGGTACGGCGGCGATCTGCACGTGCACCTCAACTACAGCGGCGACCACGTCCTGCACCCGGCCGATGCCGCGCGGATGCAGCGCGGCGAGGGCCTGCACCTGATGCAGCTCGCGGCCGGGAACCTCGGTGGCTCACTGGTTTACGACCTGGAGCTGCTCGAGGCCACGGCCGGCGGAGACCTGTGGAACGGCGACGGGATGCTCGCCCGTGCCGGGCTGGAGTTCCGCAACGACCTGCTCGGGCACGTACACGGGTGGGGTCTGACCACGGTGCCGGAGATGCTGCACACCGGCCACGAGGGCACCGCGCACCCGTGGGACTGGCCCCCCAACGCGGTCGCGTGCAGACAGCTGCAGGCCGCCGGCGGGGTCACCACTTACGCGCATCCCGTCTTCGCGCCCGGTCCCGATGCGGACACCGACCCGGCGGAGCTGTTTCGCCCATCGCGGATGGTGGAGGCCCGCGAGCTGGTGGCCGACGCCGCGCTCGGCGTGGTGGATGCGGTCGAGCTGGTCTCCTGCTTCGACGATCGCGGGGCCCTCGTGCTGTACCACCACCTGCTGTCGTGCGGGCTCCGGCTGGCTGCCGTCGCCGGCACCGACACCTTCCTGTCGTTCGCGCACGGGCCCGCACCGGCGTCGAACCCGCCGGGATGGGGTCGGGTGTACGCGCAGCTGGGAGGTGTCTCACTGTCGGCCGAGGCGTTCGCGGCCGCGCTGCGCGCCGGGCGCACGACCGTCACGAACGGGCCGTGGCTCACCCTCGACGTCGACGGGCACGGGCCGGGCGCCGTGCTGGAGCGCGGTCCAGGTGACCGGCTACGGGTACGCGCCCGCGCCTATGGCTCCGACGGCAGCCGGCTGGTGCTGTACGGCCCGGACGGCGAGGTCGCCGCCACCGACGCAGCGACGCTGGTGCACGAGGTCTCCCTCGGAGCGGCCGGAACCTGGCTCGCGGCCGCACTGCACGGTGGCGACGATGACCCGTACACGGTCGGCGCCCCCGTCTTCGCCCACACCAGCCCGGTCTACGTCGATGTCGACGGCCGCCGCGCCGCGCGCCCGGACTCGGCGCGGTGGTGCCTCGGGCTGCTCGACGACCTCGAGGAGCTGGCGCAGGCGCACGGCCGGTACGACCTGCCCCAGCGGGAACGTCAGCTCGGGGACCTGCACGCGGTGCTGGACCGCGCCCGGGAGGTGTATCGGGCCGTCGGCCGGTGATCGAGCCGTCCTGCTCCGGGGCGGCCGGGCGAACCTCGCCATGCGAAGTGGACGCGGTGACTCGGGCGGCCCAGCCGGAGGACCCTCCTAGTTCGCGAACCGGTACCTCGTCTGGCTGTACGGGGCCTTGCCGAACGCGTAGGCCGTCACCGGCTCGAGGCGGTAGACGAGCGCCACCCCGCCGGCGCCGTAGAAGCCGCCGTCGGCCACATCGAAGTGCCACTCCGGCCCGTACTTCGTCTCCCAGGCCGCGGCGAGCGCGGCGAGCTCGTCGCGATCGGTGACCCGTCGCGCGTCGCCCTCGAGGACGACGTCCGTGCCGCCCTTGCGGTCGTTTCGCCCGGTCGTGACCGTGACCTGCGGGTTCGCCTCGATGTTGCGCGCCTTGCGCTCCTCGGCACCGGTGCAGACGTGGAGCGCCCCGGCCCGCCAGACGGCGAGCAGCGGAGTGACGTGCGGGCGCCCCGACGGGTGCACCGTGGAGATCCAGTACAGCTCGGCGGTTTCGAGCAGCCGCTGCGCCTCCGGCCATGGGACGGGTGTCGCCTCGGCCTCGCCGTAGCGGGCGTCGAGATCTACAGCTGGTTCGGTCATGTGCTCCTCCTCGGGTCGTGGGCCCACTCTTGTGACCCCGCTGGAGGTCCGAAATCATCGGTGGGGCGGGAGTTCCCCGATCCGCGGAGGTTCCGCTACGTGTCGGACGCCGGTCGGGTTCTGCAGGGGATCGGGGGTCCGGATCTTTCCGCTTCCACGGAAAGGTGCACCCGAGTCCGGAGTGGGCCCCCTTGACATCTGCTTCCGCCGGAGCGTCCACGCAGAATGCCGTAGCCGACCTGCTCACATTCTTCCCCGTCCGGCCTGGCGAGCCAGACACCTCGGTGCCGAACGATGCTTATTCTGGTCAGGGACCCTATCCTTCCATCCAGCCGAACTTCAACGGGGTCCGGGCGACGCTACTCGCCTCTTGCTGATGCGGTGGTGGAGGGTCACGGCCGAAGTGGCCTTCGCACAACTGACGGGACTGTTACCGACGGGCACAGGCTCGCTGCCCGCCATGACCTCACCTGGCGCGAGGCGCAGCAACTCGCCACCGGGTGATGGTGGGGCCGGCCAGTCGAGCGCTGGACGATCCCATTGACCATCAGATCTTGAGCAAAGCCGGAGCACGGCGCCAGAATCGGACAAACCGGATCTCGATCTGCTCCAGGATTTCGCGTCCGTTCGGGTGAATCTGGGGCGCGTCGCGTCAGTGTGGCTTCGTTCGCGTCGGCTGAAAATGTGGATCTTCGCGGCCTGGTCCGGGGTTGGTAAGGGGTCGGCTGCGTCCCTGTCGTGTCGAGCTCAGCCGCGTTGCAGGGCGGCCAACCAGCTGAGCCGACTGAGTTCTGGGCCGCCCGCCGGCGCTGGTTGTGTGATCGCGCGGAGGGTGCACAAGATCGGATCCGGCATGGCGGGGGTACTTCGTACGGCGCAGTGGGGTGCTTCGTGGGGATTCGAGATCCTTGAGGTACGCGGCTGACCTGCAGCGTTCATGACGCAATTTGAAATCCGACCGCTCGCCCGCGGCTTTGACGTTGCTGAGCGACCTGCGGAAACGCGGCGGACATGATCCCGCCGCTCGTTACGGCATCACCCATCCGATGGTGGAGCGTGCCCCACATGGAGTACGTGCTGGAAATCGGTAACTACGCAGAGTTGATCATGTGCTAGCGTCCCGCACTCGCATGGGCGCCTGGTCTGGGTCAACGCAATGTACGTCACCTGAGGGGGTAGACGGCCGGATGCGATCGAGTGATCCCGATCAGTCGGGAACCCACTACCAGAATCGCGACCACCAGATACGCGGTGCACCGCAGTTCCCCGAAGGGGCGGAACCCGAGGTGTGGGACGCCGCGGGGGTCAACGGCGTCGCCGCTGAGATGTTTGAAGCGGGTCACTACGACGCGGCCGTGCCGCTGTTCGAGCAGGCGCTTATCGCCTGCCGCTCGGCGCTCGGTTCCGAACATCCCTGCACGATGACGGTAGCGGGCAACCTCAGCGTCGCCGTCTTCGCAGCGGGACACCGGCGCAAAGGTCTCAAACTCATCGCCGCCAGCGTTACGGATCGGGGCCGAGAGCTCGGTGACGACCATCCGGACACCCTTGTCGCACGCGGTGCCCTCGCCGCGGCCCACCGGGTGACCGGTGATGCCGATACCGCGATCGCGCTGGCCAAGCAGGTCGTCGTGCAGTGCTCCCGCACGCTCGGCTACACCCACAGCGACACCCTCAGCGCGCGGATGAACCTGGCACTGAGCCTTGCCGCGGCTGGCGACGTCAGATCCGCTCACCGGATGCTCGCGTCGACCATGGAAGACGCCGAGGCGACCCTCGGCGCCAGGCACTCCCTCACCTTGGCGCTCCTCGATTCCGGGATGTCGCACGGATTGCTCCAGGAGGGCGTCTTCGGCCGGTGACACCCGAGCTCAATCGCTTCTCGCAACCTCCATGCGCCCGTTTTGTACCGGTTTTCCCGGGTGCATGTGGTGGGCGTCGAAGCGCATCCCGTGCCCTGTGCCTGCCCCGCTCAGGTGCGCCGGGTCGCAAGGTCGACAACGACGAACAGGAACCAGGAATCAGGAACCGGTGGACGTCGAGTGCGGCCATCGGCACGAACCTCCTCGAGGGGCAGCTCCCCAGCCCTTTCGATTCCCCCGAGCCATACGAACCGAGGCAACAGCATGTCGAGCCCATCCAGTTACCTGACCCGAGATCGTGATACCGCCCAAAGCGACGAGGCGCTCCTGCTGCGGCTGGGGTACTCGCAGGTGCTGTACCGCAAGTTGGGCGGGTTCTCCAACTTCGCGATCTCCTTCACGATCATCTCCATCTTCACGGGATATCTGCCCTCCTACTACATCGGCTTCCACAACGGCGGCCCGGCCGTCATCATGTGGGGCTGCGTGATCGTCGGCCCCATCTCGGTGCTCGTCGCGATGGCGATGGCCGAGATCGCCTCCGCGATGCCCACGGCGGGCGCGCTGTACTACTGGGCATCCAAGCTGGGTGGGCCCGCGTGGGGCTGGTTCACCGGCTGGTTCAACCTGGTGGGTCTGATCGCGGTCTGTGCGTCCGTCCAGTACGCCGGGGCGACGTTCACGACGGCGCTGCTGAACTTGTGGTTCCCGAGCCTCGTCGGCACCGACAACGTCACGATCTTCATCGTCATGACGGTGATCGCGGCGGTGCAGCTGGGCCTCAACCTCCTCAACGTCAACGTGCTGTCCCGGCTCAACGTGCTCTCGGCGTGGTGGCACATGGCCGGTGTCGCGCTGATCGTCGTCGTCCTGCTGGTCGTTCCCAAGGACCACCGGTCGGTCGGGTTCGTGTTCGGCGAGGTGGTCAACAACTCCGGGTTCTCCGACTCGGCCATCTGGTACGTGTTCGGCATCGGGCTGTTGCTGAACGTGTATTCCCTCGTCGGCTACGACGCCTCTGCGCACATGAGCGAGGAGACCCGCGGGGCGTCCCGCTCCACGGCGCTGGGCATGGTGTGGGCCGTCGGCGCATCGGTGGTGTTCGGGTTCGTCCTGCTGGCCGCGGTGACGTTCGTGGTGCCGGACGTGCAGGGCACCCTCGACGCGGGTGGCCAGGCGGTGGTCTACATCTGGGCCCAGGCCACCAACGAAGCATGGGCGGAGTTCATGCTGCTCATCACCGTGGGCGCGCAGCTGTTCTGCGGCGCGGCGTGTGTGACCTCGGGGTCGCGGATGATGTTCGCGTTCTCCCGTGACCATGCGGTGCCCGGGTCCCGGCTGTGGCGTCGGGTCGGGGAGAACCGGGTGCCGGTGAACGCGGTGATCGCGATCGTCGTCAGCGCGTGGGCTCTGATGATCCCCACGCTCGCCAACGGTGTGGTCGGGTACGCGGTCGGCACCTCGATCGCCGTGATCGGTCTCTCCATCGCGTTCGGGCTGCCGATCATCTTGCGCATCAAGGCCGGCGACTCGTTCGAGCCGGGCGCCTGGAGCCTCGGCAAGCACTACAAGTGGATCTCCAGGCTCTCCGTCGCCTGGATCGCGTTCATCTGCGCGCTGTTCCTCCTGCCGATCTCGCCGAACGGCATCCCGGGCGCGGAGGAGTTCGCCTTCGAGTCGGTGAACTACGCCCCCCTGACCGTGGGCGGCGCGCTCCTCCTCTTCGGCGGCTGGTACTTCCTGTCCGCCCGCAAGTGGTTCACCGGCCCGATCCGCGAAGAAGCAGCGGATGCGGACCTCGCGGCCATCGTGAGCGAGCAGTCGCAGGCGCACCAGCAGCAGTCCGTCCCCGCCGAGCGCGAGGTCGAGTACGACCTTCTGTCCCCGGACCAGTTGTCACCGCTCTTCTTCGCACCCCCACCGCCACCGGCTGAACCGATGGCCCGCCCGACCCGCGACCCGAACAGTGGCCCGTGGCACCGGCGCTCACCCGAGTGATCTGGGAAAACGGGTATACCCCACGGGCAGAATCACCCCAAAAAGGACCGGCCTGCCCCGGTCTCGGCCAGCGCCGCGAGCTGACGAAAGACCTGGATGGCTGATCCTGGCGACGAATTGGCAACAGCATTTCCACAGGAGGGCTGTACAAGTCGAAGCGGTTCGGGAATGCTGTCCCGCGCAGCGCAGTAGCGAGGTGCGCCCGAGGCCCTCCCGCAGTGCGCACTTACCCGCCGGATCCCGATCCCAACGTTTCTCGACGCCGTTGCCTTTGTTGTGCGCTTCGGGTGCCGAGTCGCCTGTGAGGAGTCGCCATGCCCGTAACCGAAAAGGTGCAACAGTTGCGCCTGGAGTATCGCAACCGGCAGGTGCGATGGGGGTTCATCTGGGCGGTATGGTGCGCGGTTCTCTGGGGTGCCTGGTACGTGCCGGGCACGGTCATCTACTCCGAGGTGCCGTTCGTGGATCTCGCCGGATCGACCGGCGACTACCTGCTGGCTGCCATGGTGATCACCCTGTTGAACGCCGTCGCGGTGTTGCTGGCGATGTATCTCTGGGTGGCGGTGCTGGGCAAGACCGGTGAGTACGTCCGCACGATGCGGCGGGTCCGCATCTCGCGCTGGTACGCGCCGGCGGGGCTCGCCGGCATGCTCGCGATCTTCGGGTCGATCCTCGCGATCGCGTACGTGGGCGCCGCGTTCGCCGCGGTCGCCGCGCTGCTGTACCCGATCATCGGCTCGCTGCTGGCCAGGCTCTGGTACAACGAGCGCATCACACGGCAGGCGGCCGTGGGCATCATCGTGATCGTCGCGGGTGGCGTGATCATCTTTGCGCCGGGCATCGTCGACGAGCTCGCGGGCGCGGGGTCGGGCGGCCTCCTCGGCTACGTGGGCGGCGCGCTGGCGTTCATCGGCTGGGGTATCGAGGGCGCCATCGCGGGGCGCGCGCTCGACGTCAGCGATCCCGATATCGGCCTCACGCTGCGCTTCACGGCCGAGGTCGCGCTGTGGCTGGTCGTGGCCGTGCCGATCGCCTGGGGGCTCGCCGGGAACCGGCTCTGGGAGGTCATCGGGGCCGCGCTGGCCAACCCGAACAACCTGTTGCTGCTCGTCCTGCTCGGCCTCACTTTCGGGTTCTGCTACGTGGCCTGGTACAAGTCGTTCCCGCTCATCGGTGTGGGCCGCGGCCAGGCGATCGCCGCGCTGTACGGGCCGCTCGCGCTGGTGTGGCTGTACCTGTTCACCCTCGAGGCGCCGGGCGTCCAGTTCGTCATCGGCGGGCTGATCGCAGTGATCGGCAGCTTCGTGCTGTTCACCGAGAAGCGCGACGTGCTGGAGGTCGTCCGGGCGGTTCCGGGCGCTCGGACCCGCGCCGCGACCAACCCCTGATCGACGGAGGTGCGACCATGCACATGAAGGGCCACATGCTGCAGCTGCTCGCGGAGCGCGGGCCGATGTGGGACTACGACATCGCCGACGAGGTGATGCAGACCTACGGGGTGACCGGCGACTACTGGCTCGGCACCGTGCGGCTGACGCTCGCCGACCTGTTCTCCGGCGGCCTGCTCGACGAGGTCGAGACGGACGTGGACCCGGCCAGGTCCGGCGGGGCCGAGAAGCTGCTGTTCAAGTTCGGACTCAACGACTTCGGGCGCAGCCGCATGCAGCAGTCCGGACTGATGGGAGAGAAAACGCATGAGCACGTTCTTCGCGTATCCGGCGGGGCCGGTGTTGATGGTGATCCTGATGATCGGGCTGCCATTGCTGGCGCTGTACCAAGCGCGGACGTTCGTGAAGAAGCTCTGAGCGAAACGGACGAAGCGACCTCGACCGACTCCGACGCCGAGCCTGCCCCGCTCGCAACGAGCCCACCCGAGACGAGAAGTACGGCACGTGTCGCCGTCATCGGTGCGGGCCCCAGCGGCCTTTCCCAGCTGCACGCGTTCGAGCAGGCGCGTCGGGCTGGAGCCGAGGTCCCCGAGGTCGTCTGTTTCGAGAAGCAGAGCGACTGGGGCGGTCTGTGGAACTACACCTGGCGCACCGGGCTGGACCAGTACGGCGACCCCGTGCACGGGAGCATGTACCGCTACCTGTGGTCGAACGGTCCGAAGGAGTGCCTGGAGTTCGCCGACTACACCTTCGACGAGCACTTCGGCAAGTCGATCCCGTCGTTCCCGCCGCGGGACGTGCTGTTCGACTACATCACCGGGCGGGCCAAGAAGAGCGACCTCCGCCAGCACATCCAATTCGACTCGGCCGTCCGCTGGATCTCCTTCGACACCGACCGCGGCACGTTCGACGTGACCGTGGAGTCCCGTCCCGACGGTTCCACCCGCACGGAGGAGTTCGACCACGTCATCGTCGCGACCGGGCACTTCTCCACCCCGAACCTGCCTGAGTACCCCGGGTTCGACACCTTCCCCGGCCGGATCATGCACTCGCACGACGTCCGCGACGCGCAGGAGTTCACCGGCAAGGACCTGCTCGTCCTGGGCAGCAGCTATTCAGCGGAGGACGTCTCCCTGCAGTCGAAGAAGTACGGGGCGCGCTCGGTCACGATCGCCTACCGCAACGCGCCGATGGGGTTCGGCTGGCCCGACGGCATCACCGAGGTTCCGCAGCTCGAACGCCTGGAGGGGCGCACCGCGCACTTCGTCGACGGGACCAGCCGTGATGTGGACACGATCGTGATGTGCACCGGGTACCGGCACTGGTTCCCGTTCATCGAGGACAGCCTGCGGCTGCGCACCGACAACGTGCTCTATCCGCCCGATCTCTACAAGGGCGTCGTGTGGACCGGCAATCCGAAGCTGATGTACATCGGCATGCAGGACCAGTACTACACGTTCAACATGTTCGACGCGCAGGCGTGGTTCGTGCGCGACGTCGTGCTCGGCCGGATCGCGGTGCCTGCACGGGAGGAGATGGAGGCGGACATCACCGCGTGGCGTGAGCGCCAGGACGCTCTCGGCGGTCCCGCGGACGAGATCGACTTCCAGACCGAGTACGTGCGCGAGCTGCTCGAACGCGTCGACTACGCGAAGTTCGACCTCGACCTGGTTCGTGAGCACTTCAAGGTGTGGGAGCACCACAAGGAGGAGAGCATCACCGGTTACCGTGACCGGTCGTTCTCCTCGCCGTGCACCGGCTCCGTCGGCCCCGTGCACCACACCCCGTGGTGGGACGAGCCTGACGACTCACTGGCGACGTTCCTGCGAACCGAGTAGGCGCCGAGATGGGCCGCAGCGCTGTTTGGACAGCGCTGCGGCTCATCTCGACGAACACTAGGACGTGAGCTGCGGCGTGAGCACGAAGACGGTCTGCGGTGCTGTGTCGACCGGTGCTGTGCCGATCATCGTGGACCTCCGTCGATCGTGTCTGCGTCGTTCTCCCTTGCGGCGGGCAAGTCCGCCTGGGGGATGGACGAACACCTTAAAGTGGCACGGACCACACGGAACGGACTCATCGGGTGATCCGGAGGAACTCATGGGCTCAGCGATCTTCTCGGTGTTCCTTCCGATAGCGCTCGGGCTCGTGATGTTCGGACTCGGCCTCACGCTGACCACAGCCGACTTCACGCGCGTCATGCTCTACCCGAAGGCCGCAGGGATCGCACTCGCATGCCAGATCGTGGTTCTTCCGCTGATCTGCCTCGGCATAGTGGCCCTCTTCGGGCTCACCGGGGCGCTCGCGGTCGGCATGATGCTGCTCGTCGCCTCGCCGGGCGGCACCACCGCCAACCTGTTCAGCCACCTCGCCGGCGGCGACGTCGCGCTGAACGTCACCCTCACGGCGATCAACTCCGTGATCGCGGTGTTCACGCTGCCACTGGTGGTCGGCCTGTCGATGGCGGCGTTCCTCGACGACGGCGCGACGCTGGGACTCCAGCCCGACAAGTTCCTCCAGGTGTTCGCGATCGTGTTGATCCCGGTCGCGGTCGGGATGTGGGTCCGGCACCGCTTCACCGCGTGGGCCGACCGCATGCGGGGACCTGTGAAGATCGCGTCGGCGGTCGTGCTGGTACTGGTCATCGCCGCTGCTGTTGTGCAGGAGTTCCGGACACTGATCGACAACATCGCCCTGCTGGGACCGATGACCCTGCTGCTCTCGGTGCTGAGCCTCGCCGTCGGCTACTACGTGCCGCGCCTGCTCGCCGTGAGCCGACGGCAGTCGATCGCTTCGGCCATGGAGATCGGCATCCACAACGCGACGCTCGCCATCGCGATCGCCGTGTCCGTGCTCGGCAACCAGACGATGGCCATCCCGGGCGCGATGTACGGCATCGTGATGTTCTTCCCCGCGGCGCTCGCCGCCTACCTGCTCGCCAGGTCGGTCGAACCCGCCGACAAGCAGTCGGCCCCCGGCTGAGGTGTTCGCGCAAGAGCTTCCCGGGTGAACGCGTACCGGAGGAACCACCGGTGCACCTGGCGCTGCAAGGCGCGGTCGCCGTGGACGGTGACTCCTGGGTGCTGTTGGAGCTGGGACCAGGTCAGGTCGCCGAGCCACCAGCGAGTGATCTCGGCGGTCGCCGCTGCGAGCCAGAGGTCCACCGGCGCGCCGGTGTCCTGTCGGCAAAGGTTGACGCTCGTCTTGGACAGATGCAGCCAGAAGTGCCGGTCGCGCGGCGGTCGGTCGGTGAAGTCCAGCGCGAGGACCACGGTGCGCTCGGGCAGCGCTGAGAGATCGACTCGACGCTGCATGTCCCACGTGAGGGCTGCGGTGTCGAGGTCGTCTTCGGTCAAGGCGGCGCTGTCGGTCGTCATCGTCCACCTGGCCAGTTCACGGACGATCGGGGCGAGAGCGACCCCGCTGTCGGTGAGCTGGTAGCGGCGGCCGGACACGGCGACGAGGCCGGCGCCGCGAAGTGTGCGCAACCTGCTGGCCAGCGTGGCGGGTGGGATGCGGGGGAGCCCGCGCCGGATCTCGCCGAAGGTGTCCGAACCGGACAGCAGCTCGCGCACGATCAGCAGGGTCCACCGCTCGCCGACCACGTCCAGTGCCCGCGCGACAGCGCAGAACTGCCCGAACCCGTTCATCGGTTCACGGTAGCTGTTTGGTTCAAACTTTGAACTGCAGGTTGGGGCTCACGGGCTTGAAGCTCGCGGCATGGACATGCCATCCCGCGCGCCTCGCACAGTTCTGGATCGGATCGGCAGCACGGCGTTGGTACCGCTGCGCCGGCTCGGACCGAGGAACGGATCTCGGATCCTGCTCAAGCTCGAGGACGGCAACCCGACCGGCAGCATCAAGGATCGGATGGCGCTGGCGATGATCGAGGCCGCCGAAGCTGACGGCCGGCTGCAGCCGGGTGGCAGGGTTGTCGAGTACACCGGCGGCAGTACGGGTGTTTCGCTCGCTCTGATCTGCAGTGTGAAGGGGTATCGCCTCGACATCGTCAGCTCGGACGCGTTCGCCGCGGAGAAGCTCGCCCACATGCGGGCGCTCGGCGCCGAGGTGCATGTGATCGTCAGCGATGGGGGTCGCATGACGGAGAAGCTCACGCGCGACATGATCGAAGCGGCCCGGGCGATCACGGCGAGCGGCGGCGGCTTCTGGACCGACCAGCTCAACAACACCGACCAGTTGCGGGCTTACCACACGATGGCCGACGAGATCTGGGATCAGACCGACGGTGAGGTGGATGCGTTCGTGCAGATCGTCGGGACCGCTGCCTCGTTGCGTGGCAACTCCGAGCGGCTGCGGCGGTACAACCGTGCGATCACCGTGGTCGCGATCGAACCTGCCGAGTCCGCTGTCCTGTCCGGGCGCCCGACCGGTGCGCACAAGATCGACGGCGTCGGCGCCGGCTTCGTCGTGCCGTTGTGGCACGACGAGGTGGCCGACGCGATCGAACTCGTCTCGACCGAACAGGCGAGGGCCATGGCGGTGCGGCTCGCTCAGCAGGAAGGGTTGTTCGCCGGCACGTCGACGGGAGCCAACGTCGTCGTCGCCCTGCGCATGGCTGAACGACTCCCGCCGGGTTCGACGATCGTCACGGTCATGTGCGACACGGGAATGAAGTACCTGAGCAGATCTGACCGGCTACCGCCGGCCGGCGGCGCCTGCCGCTGCGTCGATGCGCGGGAGGTCGTGCTCCAGGAGGTTGATGCCGCGTGTCTCGCGGATCGTCAGCATGGTCACGAGGCCGACCACACCCACGACGATCAAGTAGAAGGCGGGCATCATCTGGTTTCCGGTCCGGGAGATCAGGAGGGTCAGCAGATAGGGAACCGTGCCGGCGAAGATCGCGGCGGTGACGCTGTAGGCGACCGAGAGGCCGGTCTGGCGGGTTCGAGTGGGGAACAGTTCGGCGACGGTCACCGCGTGCACGCCGAGGATGATCGCCAGGATGACGCCGAGGCCCACCGTGCTCACGAGGCCGGCCCACGGGGCGCCGGATCGCATCACGAGGAACAGGGGGTAGGAGGCGGCGATCAGCAGCACCGACGCCCCGGTGAGCAGCGGCTTGCGTCCGATGCGGTCGGACAACGCGCCGCACAGTGGCACCAGTACGAGCGCGGCGAGTGAGGCGCTGGTCGAGAACCAGGCGGCGCCGGCGGCGGTGAAACCGAGCTCGGTCTCCTGGTAGGTGAGCAGGTAGACCAGCACGATGTAGAACGTGACGTGCTGCATGATCTCGATGCCGCTCGTCTGCAGCAGCTGTTTCCAGTTGCGGGTGAACGACTCCTTCACCGGGCTGTGCGGTACCGCCTCGTGCTGGGCGAGCGACCGGAACTCCGGGGTGTCCTCGATCTTGCTCCGGATGTAGAAGCCGATGATGCCCAGCGGTGCGGTCAGCAGGAACGGGATCCGCCAGCCCCACGACGCGATGGCCTCCTCGGGCAGCACCGCGTTGAGCGCGACGACGGCGAGCGAGGCGCCGAGGAAGCCGAGGAGGCTGCCGACCTCCAGCCAGCTCACCCCGAACCCGCGGTGCTTCGTGGGCGAGTACTCGGCGAGGAACGCGGCGGCGCTGCCGAACTCGCCGCCCGCCGCCAGTCCCTGGACGACGCGGGCGACGACGAGCAGCACCGGCGCCCAGATGCCGATGGTGGCGTAGGACGGCAGGAGCCCGACGAGCAAGGTGGCGGCGGCCATCGCCAGGATGACGATGGTCAGCGTCTTCTTCCGGCCGACCCGGTCGCCGAGCGCGCCGAAGACGAACGCTCCCAGCGGGCGCACCCCGAAGGAGATGGCGAAGACCGCGAAGGTGGAGAGCAGCGCCGCCGTCTTGTCGTGCGACGGGAAGAAGACGTCCGCGAGCGTCGAGGCGAGGTAGGCGTAGACCGCCCAGTCGAACCAGTGGACGAGGACGCCGACCGATCCGGCGGCGACGCTCCGGCGGAGTGTCTTCTGGTCGACCAGCGCCTCGGGAGCGAACGATTCGGAACCCTGCGTGGGTCGGGACATGATCATCCTCATCGTCGAGGGAGTGGGCTCGGTGAGCCGGCGATGCGATGAGTGTGCGAGCGACGAGCGCAGCGATCCAACATATGTTTCCGCCCTTTTGCATCTGTTGAGCAGATGCCGTGTCAGTCCAGGAGGGCTGTGCCTCTTCGCAGCGCGGCGATTGCGATCACCGCCCCCGCCGCGCGGACCACGTCGGCAACCCCGTCCGGCGAACACCCGCGAACCGCACGGGGACGCCCGCGAGTGCGCCGCCACGGGTCATGCTTGGCGCGTCAATGGGGAATTGACGAAAGAATGGCGTGGTATTTGATCGGGGTCGACCCATCTGGGCGGAATGAACTCCGGTAGGCCATCCACTATTCGCACGATCCATTCGGTGGCATGGATCTCCCGATGATGTGCCTTGCACAGCATCACCAGATTGTTGATTTCGGTTGGTCCGCCGTTTTGCCATTCAACAATATGGTGGATATCGCACCAGCTCGCCGGCCGGCCACAACGGGCGCATCCGCGGTCACGGGCGGC
>NZ_JAJGSX010000086.1 GCF_021245725.1 Pseudonocardia sp. TRM90224
ATAGCTGGAGATCAGCGCGTCACGACCGAACAACGCGACGAACCACGGAATCCCCGCTGCCAGCAGGCGCCGCGAGCTGTCCAACTCGTCCGGGATGCCGAGCGCGTCGAGATCGACCAACGATCGCCGACAACCGCGGGCCAGATGTTCTGGACGACTCCGGACCAACGGGTCCTGCAAAGTTGCTGGCCGGGCCTGCGATGTCGGACTAGCGCGGTCCTCGTTGTCGTCGCCCCGCCGTGCCTGCATCTCGATCCGCAGCGTCCAGGGCCGGTTCCGATGCAGGTCGACGTCCCACTCGGCCTGACCCTCGGTCAGCTCGTCCGGGGGCGGATCCAAAAGCACCGTCGTCGTGCGGAGGGTCTCATCGGCCAGCAAGCACAGGTCGGCGGCCGATCGCCGCACGACGTGGCCGGGAGCGGATGCGCTCGGATCCCCGGCCAACTGTCGAACCTGGAAGATGTCGGCGAAGTCGGCGCCCATCCGGATTGAGAGGCGCAACCGCACGGGGTCGAGGGTCCAGCAGCGCAGTGTGATCGACTCTGCCATGCCCCCTGCCGACACCTCCCGATTTCGCTCGCACTCCACAGGGGCATCCGGGCGGTGATCTTGCAGCGTTGCATAGCTGCGGAAGCGGGCGACCGACGGACTTATCAGACCCGATCCGAGGTGTCGCAGCGGCTTGCCTTCTATCATGACCTCGAACTGGGACAGGTGCCGGGTGTCGTCCGCAATCAGCCCGAGTGGTCCGGCGTTGACGTCGCCGAGCTCGTCGGAGACAACGAAGGTCAGCCCGGCGATCACGGTGATCGTCCCCGGCCCGGCGAGCACGCCTTGCGGTGGTCCTTCGTCGGGAACTGAACCCGGGTCGGCAGTCATCGCTGCGGCATTGCACGAACGCGCTCCGCGCGGGAAGTCGCCCATACCGCAGCGGTCGGGCCTGGTTCGGGGATCGGCGGCCGGAAGATCATCGGGGCCACCTTTGCCGGGAAGCGGTGGTTACGAGGTCGAGCAGTGATGTCGGCAAGCATCGGTTCGTAGCGGTGGGCGAGCGCGGCACTGGAGAAATACCGTGCCACGTGCCTGCGGCAGGCCTCACGGTCGATCTCACCGAGTCGCTCGATCAGCGGGCCAAGCTCATCGACGTTGTCGCGGACGAACCCGGTCACCCCGTCGAGCACGATCTCCCGGACCGCTCCTCGGTTGGTCGCCAGAACTGGCGTGCCGCACGCAAGTGCCTCAGGCCTGGCGCACGCTTGGCCAATCCCTCGTAGATGCCGAGCAGCTCACCCTCGAGCGACCCGTGCACTACGTGCATCGACGGGACCGGGCCCTGCGCGGAGAGCAACGCCCCCAGCGGCCCGGAATGGTCGACGACCACGTCCTGGTCAGCGAGCGCCTCCATCGCTGCCAGCACATGGCACCACTCGTCGGTGGCCGTACCGATCTGGACCGGCAACAAGTCGAGCGGTTCAATTACCCGGACACCCTCGACCGCCGATCCCGGCGCCGCACACAACGTGACGTCGTGGCCTGCTGCGGCCAGGCCCGCAGCTTGAACGGCCACGACTCGCTCGATACCACCGTAAGCGGGGGGAGGGACAGGAATCCAGGGAGGTGCTAGCAGTCCAATGTGCACGCTTCTTCTTCCAGTCGCCGACATCACCAGCCGCCCGGCGGTCCCGCGGGCGCGGCGTCGGGAATTGCTCTCGTGACCTCGGGCTCTGCGACGTGCTGAGGCGTCCGCCGCGGACAGCGCGGACGCTGGACCGGGATTACTGACACGCCCTGCGGCGCCCGGTCCCAACTCATCATACCGGCCCCGAGGGCGCATCACGGCCGCTCCACGGAAGAGTTGAGCGGTCACCCGATCGCCGACCCATACCGCCCCGAATTCGGAGTAGACTCTTATTGAGGAATTCCTCGGCGCACATTCGGATCTACGCTCAGAAGCACTTGTCTGCAAATTTGCACCCGTTCAATATGTTCCCACATGTCTAATCAAGTGCCCGGCTCCGATCGGGACCGGTCGACAAGCAGGAAGACATCGGCAATGATCACCGCGCTGGGAGTCATGATCTTCATCACCGTCATCGCGATCGGACTCATCGACCGGCGAACCAACATCTGGTCCCCGCCAACCGCTTCCGCTTCTGTCCGCGCTCGGGACCACGGTGCTCCTCCGGGATCCCCGCCGGCGCCGCCACGCCGCACTAATGACCTCTGAACGCTCCGGGTCGAACGACCACCTGGCGATCACCTCGCCGCTGGAGGCATCGTGTCTTTCGCCACCCTTCCGCCACCGCTGCGCTCCCGAGCGGCAGCGGAGGCCAGTAAGAAGACCGCAGCGCTAATCGGGCTGCTTTTCCTCACCGCCACAGCAGCGTTCATCGGCGCCGACACGCTCAACAGCGGAGTGCTGCAGCAGCCGGACTTCCTGAGAACCGCATCCGGGCAGACCGGCGCGCTGGCCACCAGCGCGCTGCTGCTGTTCGGACAGTTCGGAGTCGTCGGGATAGCCGTGCTTCTCTACCCGCTGCTCAAGCCACACTGTCCGTCGCTTGCGCTGGCCCATGTCGGGTTCCGGACCGCCGAGCTGGCGGCGAGTCTGTTTTACCTGGCCATCCCGCTCACGACCATCCATCTCGCCACCGGGCTTCGTGATGGCACCGTCGACACCGCTGTGTCGACCAGCCTCGCTGCGCTGCTGCAAGCCCAGTACAGCGTGACCATCCTGATGATCTACTTGGTGACCACGGCGGCCGGGATGTGCATGGCCATCCTACTCTTCCGGTCTAGGCTGATCCCTCGCTGGCTGGCAGTACTCGGACTCGCCAGCTATCCCGCGCTGCTGGCCGGCTGCATCCTGAATCTCTTCGGTGTCATCGACGTGACCCAAGGCATCGGCCTGATCGCGCTGGTCCCAGGTGGGCTCTTCGAGCTGATTCTACCGATATGGCTGCTCACCAAGGGATTCTGCACTCCGCCCCTCGACGATCACCCGGCCGAGCGGACCAGCATGGTGCCATCCACTGAACGAGTCGGCCCACGGCAGGTCGGATTCAACTAAACTCTGGGCAGTTCCTAGCGCATTCCACCTGGTCTAACCGATGTCTCCTCGCCGCGGTCTGATTAGCGACCCTCGACGAGCAGCAAGCGCACCGCCAACGCGCCAAATACTGCTGCCGCCGCGCGCTTTGGCCCACCGCTGGATGGCCGGGCGACGCAGCAGCACCGCCGAGAAGGCGCCGGCTGCCAGACCGATCACCGAATCCATGATCACCCAACGGTGATCAGGAGGCCGCCGAGCAGGAGAATCTGGGCCTCGGTCGGCCACCCACCGGCGATGACGAACTGCAGCACGAACGCGATGAAGAGCAGCACGACCATAGGGTTGCCCAGGTTCGTGAGAACGGGCTGCGACAAGCGTCCGTCGCAAAGTGGGCCGGGTCCTGGCCGGCATTGGTCGCCGTGCAGCACGTAGATTGTTCACTGCCAGATACAACAGGACCAGCACCGACGATGCGCACGACGTCCAAGGCCGCGGGCGCCACCGCCAGCAGTGCGCTGGGCCCTACCACTGCGGCCACGGTGTGCGTTGCGGTGCCTACGGCCATCCCCATAGCCGCTGTGAAGCCTGCGCACCGACCTCCGGCGATGCCATGAGCGAGGATGAGCATCATCCCTGGCCCAGGGACGATGTGGAGAGCCATGCTGGCGATCACGAACGCAAGCACGACACCCGGCTCCACAAGCGACAGCATGGCATGGCTCTGTCCTCGCGGATGAGCAGCTGGAGCATCAGCGGCCGGGCACCGTCGACGGCTCTGCGTCCTGGTGACCAGCCTGCCGTTCGTGCCGCGAGTCAAGCTGCTCGGATCGAAGGCATCTGGGGCAATGAAAGGTCGGCAGGGCAGCGACGACGAGGGTGATCCGCAGGTGAAGTGCCCAAGGACTGTTAGCCGGCGTGCCAGGCGTCGCGGGCAACGCCGCGGCGGTCTCAGCAAACCATAGGTCCACGCCGCACCGCGACAACCTTGACCCGGCCCAACCCGGGTCGAAGCTTCGACTGCATGAGCAATGCCGGGCAGGTGCTTTCGACTGGGCCGTGGCTTGTGGGGCTCGAGCACCAGGAGCGAACGCCGAGAGCGAACATCACCGTGCGGACGCAGCGTCATTCGATGCTGGCGGGACGCCGAGGGCAAGCACAGCGACGTCGTCATCGACGCCGTCGCCGAACTGCGTGAGCAGGCTCTGGATCGACGCGACTACCGCGGTCGGGCTGGCGGGAGCGAGCGACGTGGCGAAGGCCAGCAGACGCTCCTCCTCGTACCGGTTGCGGCCGGTATCGATGCGGGCTTCAGTCAAACCGTCGCTGTAAAGCACCAAGGTGTCACCGAATCTCAACTCGACGGTCGCAACGGCGATGGTCGGGTTGTCGATGGCCCCCAGCACTTGGCCGCCGAGGAGGTCGAGGTAGCGGGCGGTTCCGTCGGCACCGATCAGGAGAGGTGGGGGATGACCTGCGGACGCGAGCCTGACGATCGACCGGCCCTCGTCCACGCGCAGGCTCCCGAAGACGACGGTGCATTGCGCGGCAGCCGCGTCGTGCTCCTCCTGGCGCAGGACCGCGTTGACCGTCCGCAACAGCACAGCGTGATCGTGTTCGTGGGTGGCGGTCGAGCGCAACGTGTAGCGGGCCAGAGAGGTCAGTGCCGCGGCTTCGGGCCCCTTCCCGCATACGTCGCCGAGGAAGAATCCCCAGCGATCGTCGGGCAGGCGGAACAGGTCGTAGAAGTCGCCGCCAACCTCATCGGCGGAGGCCGGGTGGTAGTGCGCAGCGGTGGTCATCCCCGGCAGGGTCGGAAGCCGCGGCGGCAAGAGGCTGCGCTGCAGCACCCTGGCCAGCCGTTGGGCGCGATCCCGCTCTCGGTCGGCGCTTTCCCGAGCGCGCAGAAGCTCCCGCTCGTAGCCGCGCCGGTCCCTCGCCTCGACTACCGCGGTGTGGATGACCTCGACCCCCGCGTCGCTCCGCAGTCGTGAAGCCAGCAGGACAGGGAGCCGGTCGCCGCCGGCAGTCCGCAGTTCAGCGGCGACCCCGGCGATCGAACCCTGCATGCTGAGCAGAGGTGCGTAGTGCGTCTCGTGGTAGATCCGGTCCCCGACGCCGAGAAGGTCGACAAAGCGGCACTTACCGACCAGCTCCTCGCGTTCGCGTCCCAACCAGCCCAACAGCGTCGCGTTGACCGTCAGGATCGTTCCATCGGCGCGGGTGGAGAGCAGCCCGCAAGGGGATCGGTCATACAGATCGGCCGGCGCCTGCTGGCCGGTCGACTCATCGGGCTGGGACCGCCCGGCTCGGGTCATGAGGTTGCGACGAACCGCAGGATCGCGGCGGCCGTCTCGTCCGGAGCGCTGAGCTGAGGGCAATGCCCGGTTGCGTCGAGAGTGACCAACCGGCTGCCCCTGATGTGATCGTGCACGTAGTCGCCGACCTCGCGCGGAGCGATCGCGTCATGCGCACACTGCACGATCAGCGTGGGCACGGTGACGCCGTCGAGGTCGGCGCGGTTGTCGGCTAGGAAGGTCGCTCGGGCGAACACCCTGGCGATGTCCGGGGACATTCGGCAGAAACTGTTGGTCAGCTCCTGCCCGAGCACGGGCCGGTCAGGATTGCCCATGATCACCGGAGCCATGGTGGCGGACCAGCCGAGGTAGTTGCTCTCCAGCGAGGTGAGCAGCTCGTCGATGTCGTCGCGGCTGAACCCTCCGCGATAGTCGCCATCGTCGACGAAACACGGGGACGGCGTGACCAGCACCAGTCGGGTGATGCGCTCTGGCACCACGGGGGCTGCGAGCACGCCGATCGTCGCGCTCACCGAATGCCCGACGAAGACGGCATCACGTAAGTCGAGTTTCCGGCAGAGCTCGACTACGTCGGCGGCGTATCCGTCTAGGTTGGAGTACCTCTCTGCGTCCCATGCCGAGAGATCCGAGCCGCCTGCACCGATGTAGTCGAACGTGACGACACGGCACGTCGGCTCCAGCAGCGGTCGCACCATCCGCCACATGTTCTGGTCGCAGCCGAAGCCGTGTGCCAGCACGAGGAGCGGGCCGCCGGGGTTGCCGGATTGCTGCACGTTGAAACGTCGGCTGGCCTCCACTCTGACATCCTGCCACCGACGGCCGTGCACCACTTGCTGCACGTGAGATCTACCCGCCTGCATCGCGACTCGCGACGGCCTCCGGTGGACCGACGGATCCTCGGCGATGCCGTGATGGGGGCAAGGCTTCGGAGGCGGGCGTTTGGGCACTGGGGTACGCAAGTTCGGCGTCACCCGACGCAGACCACAGGATGGTCGGCCTCGATCGCACGGGTACCCCGGCATCCCCCTCCCGGGGAGCCAGCCTCCGTGTCGACGAGGCGGACCGGATCCTGGAAGGCGTTGTTCGTTGCTTTCCGGCCCTTCGGCCACAACGTCGTACCCGACGGATCCCGGTGCGCACGCTGACCGATCCGATGGCGTGGGCTTCGCGTGGAGGAGGTTGGGGTATCCGCGGGAGTGTGGGAAAGGGTCGACCGCTATCAACGCCGGCACCGATGGTTGGGGCTCCCGCTGGCAGTGGTCTACAAGTTCGCCGATGATCAAGGTGCGTACCTCGCCGCCCTGATCACCCACTATGGGTTCCTGTCGCTGTTCCCGTTGTTGCTGGTCCTCTCGACCGTGCTCGGGTTCGTGTTGCCGGACAACCTTGAGCTGCAACAGCAGCTCATCGGTAGCGCGGTGGTCCAGTTCCCGATCATCGGCGATCAGCTCACCAGCAGCGCACAGCCGCTGCGCGGGTCCGGTGCCGGCCTGGCCATTGGCATTGCCGTGGCGCTCTACGGCGGGCTCGGCGTGGCGGTCGCGATCCAGAACGCGCTCAATCAGGTCTGGGGAGTGCCGGTCAACAAGCGACCCGATCCACTGCGGGCGCGGGCGCGGAGTCTGTTGCTACTAATCCTGCTCGGGATCGGGGTGCTGGTAACAACCGTGCTGTCGGCGCTGGGCAGCGGCGCGGCGGACTATGGCGTACAACTGGGTTTCGGCGTACGTGCGATAGCGGTGGCGGTATCCGTCACGGTGAACGCCGTGCTGTTCGTACTTGCCTTCAGAGCGCTCACCGCCCGGAGCGTCTCCGTGCGTGATGTGCTACCAGGCGCGCTCATGGCAGCTGTGACATGGCAGATCCTGCAATGGGCCGGCACCTGGTACATCAGCTACGAGTTGCGCGGTTCGACGCAGGTGTACGGCCTGTTCGGAATCGTGCTCGGGCTGCTGGCCTGGATCTACCTGGAAGCCCTCGTCGTCGTGATGGCCGCCGAGTTGAACGTCGTGCTCGCAGAACGACTCTGGCCGCGCGCGTTGCTCACCCCGTTCGTCGAGGACGTCGATCTCACCAGCGCGGATCGGCGCAGCTACCGCTCTTACGCGAAGGCGCAGCGGTACCGGGAATCCGAGAACATCACCGTCGAATTCGAGCCGGCCTCTGCCGTGGATCCCCCACCTGCCGGGACGGTTGGGCAGCCGACCGGGGAAAAGGATCCGGGCAAGGCCGACGGCCGAGGTGGGCTCGGAGGGCGGCCTGGTCGCTAGGCCGTGGGCGCGAACAGTGCGGGACGGTCGGGCGGGCGCTTTCACGGCCAGGATCATCGCAGCGCGGTGGCGGCGTGGCGGGTCGGACGGGCTGGTGCAGGCGACGCCGACAGCAACCACCGCCGCGGCGCCGGTATGCCCGCGCTATCCCGCAGCTATTGCCGGTTTCCACGGCCAGCACAGTCCGAGCGGTGCTCGGGTTGGTGCGATTCAACCCCGGCGGACCTCATGGTTGGGCTTTTGATCGGCGAGCTTGCGCCGAAGCCCTTCCAGAACGATGTCGAGGCCTTCCTCGAGCTCCTGCAAGCCGTCGTAGGTGGCCAGCTCGCCCGCAAGCCCGCGCAGCCGTGGGAACTCGAGAGCCGGGAGGCGGTGCAGGCCCAGCCGCAGCAGATCGGTCGTCTCCTCCGGGTTGTGCACCTGTTCCTGCAGTTCGTTGAGGATGTGCCCGAACAGGAATCCGAAGTAGAGCCGGTAGGCGTGCAGTGCTCCGCGACCGTCGAAGCCGGCGCCGACGAGCAGCTCCAGCAGGTTCTCGAGCGGGCGCAGGGTGCCCAGCGGGCGCATCGCGAGCGGGGTCGCGAGCGGGCGGGTCACCAGCAGCGGCACGACGTGCGGGTGCTCGACCGCGATCGACCGGAACGAGTGCGCTGTGTAGCGCAGCCCGGCCTCCCAGTCGACGACTTCGTGCAGTGCCGGTACTGCAAGCTTCGACATGACGAGCTCGACGACACCGTCGAGCAGGGCGTCCTTGCTCGAAGCGTGCCGGTAGAGCCGCATCGGGTCGCGACCGAGCGCCTTGCCGAGACGGCGCATCGAGAATGCCTCCACCCCGTCGGCGTCGACGAGGGTCAGCGCTGTCGCGAGCACGTCGTTGCGGGTGAGCGCTGCGCGGCGGCGGACCGTTCGGCGCTGCCGTTCGAAAGGCGTCCGGTCCTCGCTCGCTATGTCTTCCTCGCCCACGAGTGACTCCCGGAGTTCGTCTTGGTGTTGCAACGCAATGGTTGTACAGAGCAGGCGCTACAGCGTAGACTACTACACCGTAGCGCTACATGCGCGCTTCACCGGGCAGCCCGATCATGAACAGGCCCGATGTCGAGCCACACCACATCGAGGAGACCTGAGCCATGACAGCAGCAGCCATGACAACAGCAGCGGAGACGATGCGTGCCGACCGTGGTCAACCGGTGCTCGACCCGCCCCGCCCGAAGACCGAACAGTTGCTCGTCGGCATGTTCACCACGATCCCGATGCTGGCGCTCGTCGCAGCGGTGCCACTGGCGTGGGGCTGGGGCCTTGGCTGGCTCGACATCGGACTCACAGTCGGCTTCTACTTCCTGACCGGCTTCGGCGTGACCGTCGGATACCACCGCCACTTCACCCACCGCGCGTTCAAGGCGAACCGGGCGCTGCGCAACGGGCTCGCGATCGCCGGCAGCATGGCCCTGCAAGGCGACGTGATCACCTGGACCGCCGATCACCGCCGCCACCACGCCTACGCCGACAAGGAAGGCGACCCGCATTCCCCCTGGCGGTTCGGGACCTCCGTCGGCGCGCTCGCCAGAGGCTTCCTGCACGCCCACGTCGGCTGGCTCTTCGGTCGCGAGTCCACCAACGCGCAGCGCTTCACGCCTGATCTGCTCGCCGACCGCGACATCGTCCGGATCGGCAAGCTCTTTCCGCTCTGGACCGTGCTGAGCCTGCTTGCGCCCGCACTGATCGGCGGGCTCGCCACCATGTCGCTGTGGGGTGCCCTCACCGCGTTCTTCTGGGCGGGGCTCGTGCGCGCCGGGGTGCTGCACCACGTCACGTGGTCGATCAACTCGATCTGCCACATGATCGGCAGCAAGCCCTTCGCCGCGCAGGGCAAGGCCACCAACGTCTGGCCGCTCGCGATCCTGTCGATGGGCGAGTCGTGGCACAACCTGCACCACGCCGACCCCACCTGCGCCCGCCACGGCGTGCAGCAGGGGCAGCTCGACATGACCGCTCGCGTCATCTGGACGCTCGAAAAGTTGGGCTGGGCCTACAGCGTCCGCTGGCCGAGCCAAGCGCGCATCGCCCGCCTGCGTGCGTAGCGGTAACGGCGCTTCCCCCAACACGAACTAGTCGGCTCGACCAACCGCCCCTCGGGACGGGACACCGATCAGGAGATCCCATCACGCTCACCGTGCCCACCGCGTCCACCTCCTCCTTCCTCGACATCCCTCGTCACTTGCTGGACGTCTACGGTTCCGGGATCGTGGTCTGCGCGCGGCCCGCGGTGGAGATCGGCGACCCGGCCGGCACCCACCGGCTCAGCCGCGATGTCCTCTCCGCCAGACCGATCGCCATTGCCGCGGGCGCGCCAGTGATCTGCAGTGCCGGCGGCACCGATCCGACGCTGCTGGCAGCAATGCGCGAGGGTGGGCTGCCGGTTGGCACCGATCTGCGCGAGTTCCGCAGCGAGGCGGAATACATCGCTCGGGTGCGCGAAGCAGTAGCGGAAGGGCTCCGCATCTCCATGGAGTATCCGCAGGGCAGTGCTCTGCTCACCGGCTTCGGCTCGATCAAGAGCGCGCAGCTCGTCGGGCATCTCAACAACAAGGCCGGCATCAGCACGCTTGTCGATCCGCGGTTCCGGGCGCGACGCACCATCGTGTCGCTCGGCGAGCTCGCCGCCGCGACGCCGCAGGAGAAGTCCTGGGTACTCAAGGCCGCCACCGACCATGCGCACGGCGCCAGCCTCGATGTCTACCTCCACCAGGCAGGTGAGCCGATCGTGCTGCCGGCGTTCACCGACCGGCTCGTCGAGTTCGTCATCGAGGACTACCTCCGCATCCGCCGCAACTGGGGCATCCAGCTCTCCATCGCACCGGACGCCACGGCTCGACTGTTCGCGGTCACCGAACAACGCATCAACCGGAACGGTCTCTACACGGGCGGCCGGTTCGGGCTGGTCGACGAACCGCCGGCTGAACTCCTCGCCGAATGCGTTGCCGTGGCCCAGCGTGCGGCCGACGCCGGGTACCGGGGGCTGTGCAGCCTGGACTGCGTGCAGACCATCGACGGACGACTCGCACTCCTCGACCTGAACTTCCGGATCACCAGCGGCTCGATACCACTGCTTGCCCTGCGGTCGGTCCGCCCCGACGCGCTCGACGCTCCCGCCGAGTCCACGACACTAGTCGTGGACGCACCGCTGGAAGACCTGCTCACCGCGCTCCGACCGGCGCTCGACGCCGGCGGGGTGATCGTCACCGCCGGACACACCACGAGCCGCACCGACAACCCCGACCGCAGCTCCACGGTTCAGCTGTTGGTGCTCGGCGACGACCCCAATGACGTCACCTCACGCCGTATCGATCTGGAAACGCGGTTCGCCGCATGACCGACATCGTGATACCGCCAGCCGCGACATTATTAAGCAATTCAGAACTGGTGGCTACGAGCCGTGAGCAACCAGCCGGGTGTCATCTGTAGTACTATCGATAGTGCCGAGTTCATCCTGCATGTGAGCGCTCAAGCCCACGTCGTACTCGGGGAGCGTGTAATCCGGACGGATGATCCGTTCGGGGACGGAGCACCGACATGAAGTCGGCACCCACCACCCCCAGAAATCTCGAGATCAGCTCGGAGGAACGCGACGCCCGGTTGAAATTGAAGCCAAAGGCGCCAGTCACCGGATTCGTCGACGGCGGGTGGTGGCCCCGCTCATGGGATCTGCAGGCCGAGGTGCCCACGCTGGCCGCCAGGCTCGCGGTCCGGCTGGGCCGTGTCGAACGCATCAGTTACAACCTCGTCGACTGGCAGGCCGCCCCTCGCAAGATCACCGTCGACGGCAAGGTCATCCGGCTGGCCGGATACCGTACCCAACGCCACGCCACCGTCGACGTCATCGGCGCCCACCAGCGCCTCACACTTCTCGTCGTAGCGCCGGAAACGATGCCGGAATCGGCTCATGCCGCACTGCTGGCGTCAGGACACAGGGGCAACGACGACACGGTCGAAAACCTGCTCTCGGCTGCGGCACCGCCCGCTGACGACGACGGGGAGCACGAGCGCTGGGATCTCGACGGCGGTCAGGCACCCATCAACACATGAACATGAACCTCACCCTCACATCCGAGCAAGGGACGATCGTCATGACTGCCACCGCCGTGTACATCTCGCTCTACGACCAGCGCATTCGACTCGTCGCCGATGCACTGAAGCAGAATTCCGACCTCAGCGACTCCGTTGCGGTCGAGCTCGCCGCGCATGTCCTGTACGCCATCGACCACATCCCGGAAAAGGTGCGATAGCCGGGTAAGCCTGGAGCAGCGAGACGCGGAGAAAGCCCGGGGGCGGCACGGCATTCGTCGCAGGCCGCTGACAGCCGCCCGAGCACCGACGGAACTGTCGGTGTACTGAGCCACCCGTCCTGATGGTCGCCGAGTAGTAATGACGGCATCGGCCTGGACCACTTCGAAGGCCGCAGAAATCATGCGGGCTCTCCTGGCTGAAGCTGGCGCCGACGAGGCTCCGTCGGGAGCCCGGCTCGATGAGCGAGATGCGGTACTGCGGGCGGTCTCCGACCGCGGACTAGCGAAGAACGCTTGGAATCACGGTCCAATCGGGTCAATAGGTGCGGGTCGACCCCGCGACGGTGCTAGGGCTGAGCCGGCGATCTGCCCTCATGTTCCTGCCCCCGCGGTCCGCTGGCCGGAGAACCCGGCCCGGGAATGGAGCCATGATCGAGGGCGCGGGAGGATGATGCGCGGGGTGAACACCCAAGATGAGAACCGGTGGGCCGACCTGGCGCAACGGATGGTGGCCGCGGAGGTCGAGGATGCGCTCACCCACCGGGCGGAGGAGCGGCCGACGGCGGAGAACCTGGACCTCGCGGCTCTGACGAACGAGGTCGCGACTAGCAAGGACGTCGATCACGTGTTGATCGAGGTCACCGCGATCGCCGGTGAGGCGATCATACGACTGTCCAGAGAGCTGGGCGAGGACCCCCGAGCGACACTCGAGTGGATCGCGTCCACCCGCGCCTGGCGCCGCCCGCGCTGACCTCTCTGTTACCGATTGCTCGCTGATACCCGCACAACGCTGGCCGTGCCGGATGGCAGCCGCTCACGCCTTTCGATTGACGGTGCTGAGCTCGCGCGGCCGAATCGGGGCGGCGGGCGGTCAAAGCGGCAGCGGTTGGAGGCCTAGCTGCTGAGGCCGGTCCACAGCGACCGACGCCGTCCTGACCGGCGTCTTGCAACTCCTCCCATCGAGCGACGCCGGTCGCAAGGCCTTGGCCTGTGAGGATGCTCGGCCCATCCGCGGGAGCGGTCCACGTCCCAATGGCGCCCCAGGCAGTGGGCAAACAGGCGGCGCGGATCGTAAGCACGGTTGCCGCGCAGGCCGACACTGTCGGCACATGGACGTTAGCGATCTGCTGAATGCTGCGCGGGAACAGGTCAGCCGTCAGGTCGGCGACGGTTGCCCGACTGTGGCAGACGGATTGGCGGCTTCGCCAGCGAGCTGCACCGAGTCGCAGGCACCCCGACGAGCGCGGACACTTCGTCGACCCACCGAACAGGTCCCAACCAGCATCAACAGCGCCGCCGACGGGCTGGGCGAACGAGAACCCGGCAGCGCCTCGACGAGGTCCGATCGTTTGCGAGTGTGGCGCCCGACACCTTCGGGAACTCGCTGATGCGTACGGTCGTTACCAACCTGAAGGTCGTTCGGTTTCAGTGTTCGTGCTCGTCACGCCCGCAGGAACAAGTGAGTGCCTGTCGTGCGATGCATCATGCGGTGCGGGATGGCGGCGGTGCTCGGGTCGGCCGGGCCCCCGCACGGTGCGGGGAAATGCCCAGCACCTGCGAGGAGCAGCCAAGATGGCACAGGGAACTGTGAAGTGGTTCAACGGCGAGAAGGGCTTCGGCTTCATCTCGGTCGACGGCGGCGGCGCTGACGTCTTCGTGCACTACTCCGAGATCGACGCCGGCGGCTTCCGCAGCCTCGACGAGGGGCAGCGCGTGGAGTTCGAGGTCGGCCAGGGCCAGAAGGGTCCCCAGGCCACCGGCGTTCGGGTCGTCTGATCGGCCCTCATATCGGGCATCGAAGCCCCGTCTCCCTCCTGGAGGCGGGGCTTTCCCGTTCACCAGCCATCGAGGAGTCCATGCCTCACCGCGCAGTCACCGCCAGCACTCCGAACTGTCGGCCAGTAGCGGCCGTTGCGGTGACCCGGCAGGTGATCTCGCTGCACGGCCGTCCTGTGACGTTCTTGGAGGCTGGCCGCGGGTGCGGCGGCCCTGTCGTGGTGCTGCTCCACGGGCTGGCGAGTAGTTCGAAGACCTGGAGTGAGACGCTGCCTCTACTCGGCCGCACCATGCACGTGATCGCGCCCGACCTACTCGGCCACGGCGAGTCCGCCAAACCGCGCAGCGGTGACTACTCGCTCGGCGCCTACGCCGCTGGCCTGCGAGATCTGCTGGTCGTGCTTGGCTTCGAGCGTGTGACGATCGTCGGCCATTCGTTCGGCGGTGGGGTCGCGATGCAGTTCGCGTACCAGTTCCCGGAGCTCACGGCGCGGTTGGTGCTGGTGGCGAGCGGCGGGCTGGCCATGAGGTCACGATGGCGCTGCGAGCGGCGACGCTACCGGGCACAGCGCTGGTCTTGCGGATCGCCTCCGCCATCACTCCTCGCTGGTTCGTCCGGCTAGGACATCGCATCGCGCGTGCATTCCCCGCGCTCGCCGGGCCCGATCACGACGGGCTTGCCGCGGCATTCGCGTCCCTTGACGACGGTGGCGCTCGTGGCGCCTTCGCTCAGACTGTTCGCGGCACGCTGAGCTGGTCGGGTCAACGCCTCGAAGGGACCGAGCGGTTCTACCTCCTCGCCGGTACCCCCGTCCTGCTGGTCGGCGGCTCGCGGGACTCCGTCATACCGCTGCGCCACACCCTGGCCGCCTACGAAGCACTTCCCGCGAGCCGGCTCGACGTCTTCGACGGCGCCGGTCACTTCCCGCACGTTGAGCTGCCGCACCGCTTCGCCGCGACCATCGCCGAGTTTCTCGCCAGCACCGATCCAGCGCAATCGGACCGCGAGTCGTTGCGCCGCCTCCTGCTCGCCAACAACCCCGGAACTGCAGCAGCCCTTACTTCTCCAGCAAACACAAGGCCCACGGGGTGAACGTGCAGGTCATCTCCGATCCCGCCGGGCGACTGATCTGGGCCGGCCTCACCGGCCTGCCCGGTGCCCGTCACGACATGGGAGCGGCCCGTGAACACGGAACTCTCGACGCCCCTTGTCATCGACAGCCCTGACCGCCGCCGAGGTACGGGTGATCGCCGACAACGGCTATCGCGGCTCGGGATTCGAGGTCCCGTAGCAACGCCGAGCGGCCGAGTCAGAGACCGGGCAACGTCGAAAGCTCTCGCGGAACCAGAAGGCCGTGAACTCCGCCCACGCTGCTCAACGCGGACAGGGTGAACGCGCCAATGCCCAGCTAAAGAGCTGGAAGGTCCTCCGCAAGATCCGCTGCTGCCCACGACGCGCAACTGACCTCGTGAAGGCCGTCATGGTCCTCATCCACGCTGGCTGACACATTGAGGTCTTCTCACTGAGCGGATCAAGCTGAACCGGTGGGCGACACGCGAAGAGCCCCTGGTAGGACTGGATTTGTTGAAGATCAAGTCCGAACTCACCGGAGCGGGTGGTGTGTGAGGGGTGGCTCGACGCGGTCTCTCTTGGTCTTGGCCGTAGTGCGCGACATTCGTCGGAGGTCGTCGTGGGGGAAGCGCCGTCGGATGGAGGAGCGCAGTGGCAGCACTTGCTGGATCGGCGGCGACGTCATGCTTCATCGACCATCTCGTGACGTGGTCGGGTGTGCGGAAGGTTGCCCGACGTCTGGAGCCGGTCATTCACCTCTGCGTCCGGGCTCGTTCAGCCCGGCTGCCCGTTGAGGTCGGCGCCGGCGGGCTGCCACAACTGGATCGGGTTTCCCTCGGGATCGTGCAGGTTGGCGAAGGTGCCGTTGGGGTAGGTTTCGGGGTCGACCTCGACCTCGATCCCGGCCGCGCTCAGCTGCACGACCATGGCGTCAAGGTCGTCAACGCGGAAGTTGATCGCCCACGTCTGCTCCGGTCGGCCGAAGTGCGGCGAGTCGGCGGACATTGCCGCGAACACGGTGGGTCCCGCTTGCTGCTGCCACGAGGCGTGGTCGTAGGACTCGGGCACGGGGTCCACCCCGAGATGGGTGGCGTACCAGGACGACAGGTGTGCCGGAGCGGCGGCGCGGAAGAAGACGCCGCCGATCCCTGTGACTCGTTGCATGAGGCTGCCCCTCGATCGTCGATCGGTCGGTGGGTGAGGTGACTCAGCTTGGAGCCGACAAGAAAAATTGTCAAGGCTCGGAGGGGTGCAGGTGTGATCAGGTGGTTCGGTTGTGCTCGAAGTGGGGGAGGACCAGCGCTGCTGCAGTGATCGCCCCGATCCGCCACGGACACAGGCTGGCTCGACGTAGGCCTTTGGAGGTGGTCTCGAGCAGTGAGTTCCCGCGCTCGGCCAGGGCTCGGGTGGCCGAGTGCAGCAGGTTGATCGTGCGCTGCTCGACAGTCAGCTCCTACCGTGAATGGCCGCCGCCGCCGGTCTCTGGACGCTGCGGACCGCCGTCTTCCCGGAGAACCTTGCCTCCATCCGCATGCACCAGTGCGCCGCCTACCGCACCTTCGGCCTGCGCGAACGCATCGGCCGCCGCCACGGCGCCGGCGCGACACCGT
>NZ_JAJGSX010000087.1 GCF_021245725.1 Pseudonocardia sp. TRM90224
CTTCCCCGGACGACTCCCCCTGTGATACGTTAACAATCAGTCCACCCGTGGCTTACACGGGAAAAATGACAGGCTCTGGTCCGTCGTCGGGTTCGGGTCCGTCCTGGTCGAACGACCGAACCGCCCGCATCCCCAAGGCGTAGAGGCTCTGCGGGTCGAACACGGGCGCCTGTTCAGCAAGCTGCGCTTCGACATACGCACAGTCTGCCGGCGTCAACCGCCCCGCTTCCTTGGAGCCGAGGACCTGGACGATCTTCTCGACATGGCACAGGCTCATCGCTCCGGCCTCGAACCCGGCCGCTGTGGCGGGCAGTCGGGGCGCCAACACCTGCCCGTCCAGGGTGATCTGCGGGCAGATGTGCTCGGCGGCGGTCACATACCGTTTGGCGTCGATGTGGTCGAGGTTCCACAAGTCCCGGATCGCGTGGATCGGCGACTTGTACCCCCGCGCATGAAAACCGCCTTCACGAACAAAAGCACTGATCGCGTAAACCCTCGCAAAGTCCAGCCGACGCCCCAGAACCTCCAACTCGCGGGTCGCACTACAGCGTTCTTCGAACGTCCCGACCAGGGTGTCTACCTGCAGTTGTTCCACCCCGGCGAGGGTGGTCTGCAGGTTCTCGGACATATCTCCATTTTAGACGCGACGAAGATCCATAGCCACTCCAATTCCGACTTCATGCACGCCTAAAGCAAAGCGTCGACAACGACGTTCTGGCTGTTTGTGAACGCTAACAACAGCCAAAACGTCGTTGTCGACACCCAAAACCGGCACGCGCCGAAGGCGTGCCCGCCACCCACAGGTGGAGCTGAGAGTGCCATCCCGTCGACCTGGGAAAACCCCACCACACGGCCGCCCGTGGGCGGCCCTCAACCCAACGCGAGAAAACGGACAAAGCTCCGCCCACGGGCGGCCGTGTGGTATCCCCAAGGAGGTCGACGGGATGGCACGACCCAACCATCCCGGAGACTTGCCCGCCCGGCGAGGGCGCTCTTTAAAACGCGCGACCACCAAGACCAACAGAACCACCGCACGAGACCATCCGCCACGAACCCACCCAACGGAGCCACGTCGAGAACCCACCCCCCACCCACCCAAACGCGCGACTCACCGCTCCGAACTGCGCGACTCACCGCGCCGAGACGTGGGACTCGCGCGCCGAAACGCGAGACTCGCCCGCCGAAACGTGGGACTCGCCGTGCCAGAGGTGTCGACTCGCCGTGCCGAAGGTGTCGACTCGCCGTGCTGGAAGTGTCGACTCACCGTGCCGAAGGTGTCGACTCACCGTGCTGGATCGCGCGACTCGGCCACCGGTAGGCCCCGACTCGCGGGCTGGGGGAGCCCGACTCGCGGGCGTGCCTCAGGCGAGTAGGAGTGCCGCGTCCCAGCCGGTGGTGGGGGGTCGGCCGGTGTTGTGGCTGTGCAGTGCGAGGGCGATGCCGGCCGCGCCTTCCAGGAAGCCGGGGCGGTCCAGGGGGAGTGGGTGTTGGGGGTAGGTGTAGCGGTAGCCGAAGGGGGCTTCGGGGGAGAAGGCGGCGGCGATCCGGTCGGCGATGGTGCTCGCGGACTCCGCGTACGGGGGCTCGCCCGTGTCGTGCGCCATGCGCGTGCAGATCTGCAGCAGGCCGGCCCAGCCGTGGCAGAGGGAGAAGTCGGTGATGGAGGCCGACCCGGCGGTGCTCAGCGCCCCGGCCAGCGCCGACCGCGCGAGTTCCGTCCAGTGCGGTTCGCCGAACGTGTCGCCGGCCAGGTGCAGCGCCCGTCCGACCCCGGCCGCGCCGTAGCACCAGACGTCGCGGAACCTCGTCCGCTCGCCACCGTCGGAGGAGGGCCAGAACGGGCCGGCGGCGTCGAGGATCCGGTGCTCCTCCAGCACATCGACGATCTGCGCGGCCGCCTCGTGCTGCCCGGCCACCGCAACCCCGGCCCGCTGCGCGAGGGCCAGCAACGCGAGCGGGCCCGCGACGCCGTGGGCGAGGCCGAGGTCGATGCCGCCCGCACCGGTGGCCGAGCCGCCGTGCCGGGCCCACCACGCCGGTCGGCCCGCGTCGGCGATCGCCACCAGTGTCTCCAGCACCGCGACCAGCGCGGCGTGCACGTCGGCGCTCGCGCTTCGGGAAAGGCGGCCGGTCCGGGAGAGCCGGGCGAGCAGGTACCGGCCGAGTCCGGCGGCGCCGGTGATCACGTCGTAGCCGCCCCACCACCCGATCGCCTCGCCGGCGGCGATCCGTTCCCGGTCGGACTGCGCCCGGGCCGTCGCCGACCGGGCGACCGCCGCGTCGAGCTGGTCGAGCAGCGTGCCGTAGCCGCCGAACGTCGCCGCGCAATGCGTGGCGAACGCCAGCGCCGCCGGCCCCCGGTACAGGCCCTGCCCGGCCGGGGGCGCCGGCGCGTTCAGCGCGGCGCCGAGGTGCGCGTGCGCGACGGCCCGCAGCGAGCCGTCCGCCGCGGCCAGCTCCGCGAACAGCAGCGTCACCCCGGGCAGCCCGTCGGAGAGCGCGACCGGATCCCACACCGGCATCCGCCCACCGGGCAGCTCCAGGTACGTGTCCTGGGCGAGGTCGGTGACCCGCGCCGGGTCGGCAAGGCTCGCCGCGACGGCGTCGACGAGATCGCTCATGGCCGCATCGCCCGCAGCCGGTCCGCCCGTGCCTGCAGCACACCCCGCGCTACCGCGTACCCACGCCGCTCCCGCACCGGGTCGACGCCCACCAGCCGGTTGTGGTGCATGTGCAGCACATCGGCGACCACCGCCGACCGGTCGCGCGCGTGCTCGGCGACGAGCCGGCCGAACTCCCGCAGCGCCGGCGCCCGCCGTTCCCACGACGCCAGCAGCTCCGGCCCGCCGGGCCGCTCCGCCAGCGCCGCCCAGCCGGTGTCGGGATCGAGCAGCCGGACGGCGACCCTGCGGTGCTCCTGGAAGGCCTCGTGCTCTTCGCCCTTCTTGTAGACGGCGAGCAGCCACGTCCGCCAGTCGGCGTCCCACGGTCCCTCCGCGCGCATCCGAGCGGTCGTGTCGAGGTGGTTCGCGGCGAGCAGCACCTCGATCGGGACGTCGAGCGCGCCCGCGGCGCGCAGCCGCAGCTGGTCGAGCACGCACTCGGAGTCGGCGTGGAACGCCCGCTCGGCGGCGTCGATCACCGCCGGTCCGCCGTACCGGGAGATCTCCGGCCGGTACGTCGCCGTCGTGAGGTCGCCCAGCACCCCGGCGTCGAGCAGCGCTCCGGCCCACCGGTGCACGGCGGGCAGCATGCGGGCGCCCAGCACCTGCGGGTCGCCGCGGAACCGCACCCGCAGGTGCGCGCCGCTGTCGGTGTAGCGCAGGAAGAACCACCGGTCGAACCAGCCGTCCGCGGCCGTCATCAGCGCGGACAGGTGCGTGCCGAGCAGCTCGCCGTGCCGCGCGGGATGGGCGTACAGCTTGAGGTAGAGCCACTCCCCGCCGGGCGGCTGCGGCCGGTGCTCGACCGGCCGCCACGCCGGCGCCACCTCCTGGCGCGGCCGGGTCGGGCGCAGCGGCACCACGAGCTCCGACGTGTGCCCGCCGGCCCACCCGTTGCCGAACTCCCCACCGGCCGGTTCCTCGTGCACGATGAGGCTCGGCCGTTTGCGCAGGTCGGCGCGTAGCAGCTCGCGGTCGGTCGGGATGCGCAGATCGATCGGGAAACGCTGGTCGCCGGTGGTCGCGACCACCCGGTCGGGCACCGACCAACGTTCCCGCCACCCGTCGAGCAGCCGGTGCCATTCCGCTGCGTCGGCTGTGGTCGCCAGCCGCGGGTCGGGCGTCCAGCTCGCCGAGGCCAGCACCGTCCGGCCGTACCGGATCCGCGGCAGGAACGGCAGCCCCTCGGCCGCTCCCCAGTGCCACAGCGGCCAACCCGGCGTCCGGCTCTCGCCGATCTCGATCAGCAGCCGTACGGCGTTCGGCATCGTGAGCATCGGGTTGAGGGCGTGGAACGTCAGTGGGTCGAGCTCGCGCCCGTCGCGCAGCGACACCACGCTGAACCGCTCGTGGTCGGCGCCGATCGCGATGTCGTCGAGGCCGAGCGCGTCGGGCCGCTCGGCGAACACCCCGATGCGCAACGACGTCCCGGCCAGCTCCGGCACCTGCACGACGTTGAGGTTGCGTGCGTGCAGCAGCGGTGCGACGACCTGCGCGGGCTCCAGCCCGTCGAGCGCGGCCAGCCCGGTGACGGCCTCGCGCAGCGCCGGCAGCACGTGCAGGAACCGGCCGAACATCGCGCCGATCCGCGTGAACACCATTCCGCCCGTGACCAGCCGGAAATCGCCGTCGCGCAGGGCGTCGTCGGAGGCCGCGAGCAGGTGGAAGCAGGCCTCCAGGTACGAACCGCGCTCGTCCTCGCTGCCCGGCCGGGCCAGCCGGCCCACCAGCTCGGCGTCCAGCTCGACTTCGCGGACGCCCTGCGCGGCGGCGAGCTGCGCCACCTCCAGCAGCACGGCGTCGCGGTCCTTGTCGTGGAAGTGCGGGTCGGACGCCGGGCGTCCGCTCGGGGGCAGCAGGTAGCCGGCGGGCGGCCCGAGGCCGCGTTGCGGGTCGAGCACCTCCTGCAGCCCGACCAGCGTGTCGGTGCCGTACCGCTCGATGAACTCGGCGCGGTACCCCACCAGCGGGTCGGCGGGGGCCAGCGCCGCAGGCGCCAGCTGCCAGGCGACGGACGCCGCGGCGGCGATCTCCGTGGCCACCGCGTCCGGCAGGACGACCTCGGCGTCCATCCCGAGGTCGCTCTGGACGAGCCGGTCGGCCGGGTGGATCCGCCGCATCGCGGTTGTGGCTGCCCGCCACGCCGGCGCCCCGCCGCCTTGCGGGGCCACCGCGAACCGGTTGAGCAGAGCGGGCAGCTCGTGCAGCGGCGAATCGGGCCCGATCCGGGAGAGCACGTGCTCCAGCGGGTCGGGGGTGGTCGCGACGGGCAGCAGATCGGTCAGCAGGAACTCGCGCTCGACGAGCTCGCCTACCAGCGCCGCGATCGTGTCGGCGCCGGCGCCCGGGAACCTCGCGGCGAGGCCGTCGAGCAGCTCCGGGTACCCGACGGGGACGGCCGCGAGCTCCCGCGCCGCTTGCACCGCGGCCGTGTTGCGCACGCTGTGGTCCCGGTCGTCCGGGCCGCGCTGCCCAGACTCCTCCCTGACCAGCGGCAGCACCAGCCGGTCGGCCCTGATGAAGCACAGGTCGTTGGCGACCACCCGCAGCCTCCGCAGCACCTGCGGGTCGCGCCGCAGCGGCGCGACCGCCTCGGCCAGCCAGCCCATGTCGACCCGCACGTGCCGGGTGTGCCCACTGCCGATCCGCACCTTCGGCTGTGTGTCGAACCGGACCGGCGCGATCCCCGCGAGCTGCCCGAACGGCGTCGCACGGCTGGTCATCCGGTAGAGGTACCGGGTGACGGCGAGCGCGGCCCTGCGCAGCTTCGCCACCGAGAGGCGCTCACCGGCGACGACCCGCTCCAGCGTGCCGTCCAGCGGAGCGCTCGAGATCGCGATGGCCTCCCGCAGCAGCGGCTCCGCCGCCACGGCCGCGAGGAAGGCGCGCATCGCGTCCGGGTCGTCCGGATCGGTCAGCGTCGGCACCGGGTGGTCGCGAGGGAGGGCGGAGAGGCGGACCAGCGCGGGTTCGGCGGCCTCGAACCGGTCGGTGGTGATCATGTTTCGGCGCTTCCGGTCGGGGTCAGGTCGTACTGCTCGGCCTGCAGGCGGTACAGCCGCCGGTACGGCCCGTCGACGGCGACGAGCTCGGCGTGCGTGCCCGACTGGACGACGCGCCCGGCGTCGAGCACGTGGATGCGGTCGGCGCGGGCCGCGGCCGCGAGGCGGTGCGTGATCACCAGCACGGCGTGGCCGGAGCGCGCCAGGTCGGTGATGCCGGCGCCGATCTCCACCTCCGCGGCCGGATCCAGCGCGGCCGTCGGCTCGTCGACGATCAGCACCGGGGCGTCCCGGTAGAAGGCCCTGGCCAGCCCGATCCGCTGCCACTGCCCTCCGGACAGGGCCGTGCCGCTCCAGAACTCCCTGGCCAGCAGCGTGTCCCAGCCGTCGGGCAGCCCCGCGACCACGCGGTCGGCCCCGGCGCGGGCCGCGGCACCGCTCAGCCGGCCGTCATCGAGTTCGGCGACCCCGATCGTCGTGTTGACCTTCGCCGTGAACGGCCAGCGCACGACGTCTTGCGCGACGACCGCCAGGTGCTCGGCCAGCCGGCCGCGGTCCAGTTCCGTGGTCGGCACGCCGTCCCACCGCACGGTGCCGTCGCTGGGCAGGTAGAGGCCGGCGAGCAGCTTCGCGACCGTCGACTTGCCCGAGCCGTTCTCGCCGACCAGCGCCACCACCTCACCGCGGCGCAGCACGATGTCCAGCCCGTCGACGGCGGGCCTCGCGGCGCCGGGATAGCGGAACCGCAGGCCGTGCGCGGAGATCGTCGACGGGGCCGGCGGCGCTGTCGACGATCTCGGGGCACGGCCGCGCCGGGTGATCGCGGCCTCGTCGGCACGGGCGCAGGCGGTGCGCCAGTCGACCATCAGCAGCCCGTCCTCGTAGAGCTGCCCGAACTGCAGCACGAGCGCGACCAGGCTGCCCGACGCCGAGCGCAGCGCGAACGCCGCTGCGCCCGCCACCGCGACCGACGTCTGGCCCGTCACCATCAGCGCGACCAGCACCCCGTACGTGGCGACCGCGGCCAGCCCGCTCGCCGCGCCGGAGACGATCCGCGTGCGCGCCTCCGCGCGGGCGAGCCGGGCCTGCTCCCGTTCGGACAGGCTGGAGAGCCGTCCGTACTCGCCGAGCAGGAAGCTGCCGGCCCGGTGCGCCCGGATCTCCTCCGCGGTCGCCCGGCCGACCAGCAGCTGGCTGACGGTGTCGAGCTGACGGGTCAGCTCGATCCACCTGGTCGCCGACGCGTGCCGCGACCCCGCGACGCGCGCCGCGCCCCAGCAGCTCGGGATCAACGTCAGCAGGAGCAGCGGGACCAGCCGCGGGTCGAGCACCAGCAACGCGAGGAGCGCGGCGCCGATCGACACCAGCCCGCCGCACAGCCCGACCATCTGCTCGGTGACCCGGCGGGTGGCCTCGGCGCCCCGCTTCCCCGAGGCGAGCAGGTCGTGGAACGCCGGATCCTCCAGCGTCGCCAGCTCGACGCCGGCGGCACGACGCAGCAGGCCCATCGTGGCGGCGCGCGTGATGCGCGGCCCGAGCCGTCCCGAGCACGTGGTCACGACGGCCTGCAACAGCGCTCGCGCGGCCAGCGCCGCCAGCAGCAGAGCTGCCGCCGGAAGCAGCCGGGTCAGCTGCTCGACGGGGGTGCCGTCGGCGACGGAGAAGATGCCGGCGAGCACGTGCTGCGCGGTGAGGAACGCCGCCGCGGCGGCGGCACCGGAGGCGAGCTGGCAGGCGAGCACGGCGAGCAGCGCGGGCCGGTCGGCGCGCCAGCCCAGCGCCGCGACGAGTGTGAACAGGGTGGGCAGCCGGCGCAGTGCCTGCCTCGTGGTGCCCTTCTCCTCGGCGGCAGAGTCCCGGTGCCGCTCCTGCGCCGTGCGGAGCCCGCGGCCGAACAGCGGGTCGGTCAACTCGTGCCCCCCAGCTGGTTCTCCCGAAAAAGGCCGTGCCCGCGCGATCGCGCGGGCACGGCGGTTGCCGGTCGTTCGGTCCTGCCGGTCAGCAGCGGCTCGAGCAGGTGCCGGTCTGCGTGCTGCAGGTGGCCGTGCAGGGATTGCCGCACGTGTTGCACGTCTCGATGATCACCGCGGGCGCGTGGGCCATCGGCAGCCCGGCCCCATCGATGTGTGCGTCCCACCCGAACCCCGCCGCGCCCTCGATCTTGGCGTCGAGATCGAATTCCCCCATTGCCGTTCGCTCCTCTCGGCTCCGGCAGGTATGAACTCTGCAGCCCTGCCGGTAATCGGATGTCCCAGCAAGACCCATGTCACAACGGGATATCCGCCTTGTCAATGGCGAAATCTGTCTTACCCGGAATTATGGAGTGGTAAACATCCGGACCGGCAAGAATGGTCCAGTGATGGTTGGGCGAGGGCATCGGCCTACGCTGACGTCGTGGACCCGCTGACCGGGCAGCGCTCGTTCGCTGCCTACGGCGTCTCGCACTGGGTGGTCGTGCTGGTGCTGGCCGCGGTTGCCGTCCTGTTGGCCTGGTTCGGCGGCCGATCTGGCGGCGAGCGCACCGTGACGGTGGTCGGGAAGGTGTTCGCCGTCGTGCTGCTCGCCTTCCACCTGCCGATCGCGGTGTACGACCTGACCCCGGCCCGGTTCGACGTCCAGCACTCGCTGCCCATCCAGATCTCAGATCTCACGTGGATGGCGGCCGCGGTCGCGTTGTGGTTCCGCTGGAGATGGGCATACGCGCTGGCGTACTTCTGGGGTCTCACGCTCGTCCCGCAGGCGGTGCTCACGCCCGCGCTGGACGGCCCCGATTTCCCCAGCATCGACTTCGTGAGCTTCTGGGGCCAGCACCTGCTGGTGGTGTGGGCGGCGGTCTACCTGACCTGGTGGATGCGGATGCGGCCGGATTGGCGCAGCTTCGTGTTCACCGGTGCCGTGACGGTGGCGTACGGGATCGTGATGCTCGCCTTCAACGCGGCGGCGGGCACCAACTACCTGTTCGTCAACCGCAAGCCGGACAACCCGTCGATCCTGGATCTGATGGGGGACTGGCCCTGGTACCTGTTCGTGGAGCTGGTCGTCGGGTTGGCCGCCTGGGCGTTGCTGACCTGGCCCTGGACGCGGACGCGCCCGACGCGCCCTCAGTAGGGTTCCGCTGTGCCCGACAGCCGCGTGCCGCGCGACAACTCCGTGCAGTCGGTGAACCGGGCGATCTCGATCATGCAGGTGCTCGCGCGCCACGGCTCGGCCCGCGTCACGGAGATCGTCGCCGAGCTCGACGTGCACAAGTCCACCGTCTTCAGGTTGCTCGCGACGCTCGAGGCGCGTGGGCTCGTCGTGCAGAACGTCGAGCGCGGCAGCTACCAGCTCGGGTACGGCGTCGTGCAGCTCGCAGCCGGCGCGACCAGGACGCACGACCTGTCGCTGCTCGGTCGTCCGGTGTGCACGACGCTGGCCGAGGAGGTGGGGGAGACCGTGAACCTCGCCGTCCGCGACGGGGCCGCGGTGGTCAGCATCGACCAGGTGATCGGCTCGTCGACCGTCACGAGCGTCAACTGGGTCGGGCAGCGCACACCGGTGCACGCCACCTCGGCCGGCAAGGTGTTCCTGGCGTTCCTTCCTCCCGCGCAGGTCGAGGCGCTTCTCGGCGAAGGCATGGAACGGTTCACCCCGCACACCGTCGTCGAGCCGGCGGTGCTGGAGCGGCAGCTGGCCGACGCCCGGGCGAGCGGTTACGCGTTCACCATGGAGGAGCACGAGATCGGGCTCGCCGCCGTCGCCGCGCCCGTCCGGTCGCTCGACGGCGAGGTGGTCGCTGCCGTGACGATCTCGGGTCCGACCTACCGGATCAACGAGGGCACCGTCCCGGACCTCGCGCGGCATGTGCTCGCGGCCGCCGCGGAGATCTCTCAGCGCAACGGCTACCCGAAGCGCGGCTGACCCGGCCCCTTGACAGCTGCATCGCCACACGTTCAGGCTCTGTCTCGTATAGCGCGCAAGTTTCATAATGCGGCACAAATGGATGGTGAGCATCGTGACGGCCACGACGTCGAGCCTCGTTCCGACGCTGCCCGGGGCGGCCTACACCGACCCCGCGGTCTTCGAAGCCGAGAAGCGGCGCATCTTCGAGCGGTCATGGGTCTGCGTCTGCCGCGCCGACGCTGTCGAGCGGCCCGGTCGGTTCGTCCGCGTGGAGGTCGGGGACGAGAGCGTGCTCGTCGTGCGCGGCCGCGACGGTGTGGTCCGCGCGTTCCGGAACCACTGCCGGCACCGCGGCGCCCGGCTCTGCGCCGAGGAGTCGGGCGAGCTGGGCAAGTCGATCAGGTGCCGGTACCACGCCTGGACGTACGGCCTGGACGGCCACCTCATCGCGGCGCCGAACATGCGCGAGATGCCGGACCTGGTGAAGGCCGACCACGGGCTGCACCGCGTCGCCGTCGAGCAGTGGCTCGGGCACGTCTGGGTCGACCTCGCCGCCGATTCCGAGCCGTTGGCCGCGCAGGTCGAGCCGCAGGTGCTCGCCCGCCTCGGGACGCTCGCGGCGCTCGACCGCTACGGGATCGACCGGCTCGGCGTCGCCGCCACCGTCGTCTACGAGGTGGAGTCGAACTGGAAGGCGATCGTCGAGAACTTCATGGAGTGCTACCACTGCGCGACGATCCACCCCGAGCTGACGGCCGCGCTGCCGCAGTTCGCCAGCGGCTACGGGACGGTCAGCGGCGGCGTCGGGGCCGGAGCGGTGTTCGCCGAGCACGTCGACGGGTTCTCGCTCTCCGGTGCGGCGTCGGGTCGGCGGCTGCCGGGGCTGCTGCCCGCGGACGACCGGGTCTTCCACGGCATCGTGCTGCGCCCGAACGTGTTCCTCATCCTGGTTCCGGACCACGTGGCGTTCTTCCGGCTCGTACCGACGTCGGCCGGGCACACGCGGGTCGTCGTCGACTGGTTGTTCGACCGCGACGCCATGGCTGCCGCCGACTTCGACCCCGGCGACGCGGTGGCGATCCTCGACATCACCAACCGGCAGGACTTCGAGGCGTGCGAGCGCTGCCAGCTCGGGATGCGGTCCAGCGCGTTCGAGGGTGTGCTCGTGCCGGCCGAGCACGTCATCGGCGCGTTCCACGACTACTACCGCGACGCGATGGACCTCCGGAGGTAGAGCGTCTAGATCAGCGCCGCGGTGGCCTTCAGTGCGGGCGCGAGCGCGGTCAGGCGTTTGCGGGTCCAGCGTGTTCTTGGTGCGGCCACCGTCAGTGCCGCTACCGGCCGGCCGCGTTCGTCGGCGACCGGGACGGCGATGGCGACGACGTCGACGAGGTGCTCGCCGAGGTTGAGCGCGTAGCCGTTCGTCCGTGCTTCGGTCAGCTCGCGTTCGAGCGCGGCCCGGTCGGCGAGGGTGTGGCGGGACAGTCGGGGCAGGCGGTCGGGGAAGTAGGAGCGCACGATCGCCGGTGGCACGTGTGCCAGCAGCACCTTCCCGCCGGCGGTTGCGTAGGCGGGCAGCCGGGCGCCGGTGCGGGTGGCCACGCGCACCGGTTGGCGGCACTGCACGCCGTCGACGAACAGCGCCTCGGCGCCGTCGAGGACGATCAGGTTGACCGTCTCGTCGACCTCCGCGCACAGCCGTTCGAGGTGCGTGTGGGCAGCGGCGACCAGGTTCTGGTTGCCGCGGGTCTGGCGCCCGAGCTTCAGCGCCGCCGGGCCGAGCCGGTAGCGGCGCGATTCCGGGTCCTGCTCGACGAAGTCGTGGGCCCGCATGATGTTCAGCAGGCGGTGCGCCGTGGACGGCGCGACCGCGAGCTCCCGGCTCAGCTCGCTGACGCCCAACGACTCGTGCGCCGCCAGCACGAGGAGCGCGCGCAGCGACTTGCTGACCGAATCGTTCGACTCCATCGAATACTCCACACCACGTCTTGTTGAGCGGGAAGCCGCGACATACGGTCGCGGCTGGTAGAGCTGTGGGCAGCCTATCGCTGCTGATTGATCTTTCGACGATGTGGAAGGGCTGCCTCGAATGACCACGATCCGCGACGCCACCTACGCGGTGCTGCGCGAGTGCGGCATGCAGCGCCTGTTCGCCAACCCGGGGTCGACCGAGATCGCGTTCCTCGCCGATCTGCCCGACGACCTGGAGTTCGTGCTCGGCCTGCACGAGGGCTCGGTGGTCGGGATGGCCACCGGCTACGCGATCGCGACCGGCCGACCGGCCTTCGTCAACCTGCACACCACCGCGGGCTTCGGCAACGCGGTCGGCGCGATCGCCACCGCGCGGGTCAACCGCGCGCCGCTGGTGGTCGTCGTCGGCCAGCAGGACCGCCGGCACCTGGCCCAGGAGCCGTTCCTCGCCGGCCGGTTGGACGGGCTCGCGGGCAGCTATCCGGTATGGACGCACCAGCCGGCGCTGCCGCAGGACGTCCCCGGCGCGATCCGGAGGGCGTGGCACGAGGCAGCGGAGCGGCGCGGTCCGGCCGTCGTGGTGGTGCCCATGGACGACTGGGCCGCCCCGTACGACCCGACGCTCGGCATCCCCGGGCCCGTCGGCGTGCGTCGCACAGGCACGGACCCCGGCGCCGCGGTGGCCGAGCTGGCGGAGTTCCTGGACCGGGCCCTCTCGCCCGCGCTGGTGGTCGGGGCGGGCGCGGACGACCAGGCGAGCTGGGACGCGCTGGTCGCGCTGGCCGAGCGCGTCGGTACCCCGGTGTGGCAGGAGGCGTTCGGCGCACGGGCCGGGTTCCCGCAGGACCATCCGCAGTTCGCCGGGCACCTCCCGCCGCGCCGGTCGGGGCTGCGCGAGGTGCTCGGCGAGCACGATGCCGTGCTCGTCGTCGGGACCAGCGCGTTCCGCCAGTACGTCTACGAACCAGGCCCGCTGCTGCCGACCGGCCTCGCGGTTGCGGTCGTCTCCGCCGACCCGGACGAGCTGCACCACAGTCACGCCGATCTCGCGATCCGCGCTGAGCCGGCCACGTTGTGCGCGGCGGTGGCGCAGGCCGTCCGGCCCCGACCGCCCGCGTCGACCCGGCGCCCGGCGGCCGCCCTCGAGCCACCCGGACCGGACGGGCCGCTGCGCCCCGCCCACGTGTTCACCGCGCTCGCCGAGCGGCTGCCGCGTGACGTCGTGCTCGTGGAGGAGAGCCCGTCGAGCCGCCCCGAGCTGCACCGCCTCCTGCCGGCCAGGGCGCCGCGTGGGTTCGTCAGCGCCGCCATGGGCGGCCTCGGGTTCGGCCTGCCCGCCGCTGCGGGGTTGCGGATGGGCGACCCGAGCCGTCCGGTCGTCGCGGTGCTCGGCGACGGCTCGTCGCTCTATGCGATCCAGGGCCTGTGGAGCGCGGAGCGCTACGCGTGCGGCGTGCTGTACGTCGTGCTGAGCAACGGCCGCTACGCGATCATGGACCGGCTCGCCGCCGAAGCCGGTGGGAAGCCGCCGTGGCCGGGCTTCGGGGAGATCGACATGACCGAGCTGGCCCGCTCGCTGAACTGCCCCGCCCGACGGGTGGCGACGTACGCCGAGCTGGTCGACGTGCTCGACGACGTCGTCCCGACGCTCGCCACCCGCACCCGACCGCTCCTCCTCGACGTCACCACCGCGGTGGAGTAGGACGGGGCGGGCCGTGCGGTGAGTCGACACTTTCGGCACGGTGAGTCGACACGTTCAGCTCGGTGAGTCGACACCTGCGGCACGGCGAGTCGCCACTTCCAGCACGGCGAGTCGACACTTCTGTCACGGCGAGTCGACATTTCTGTCACGGCGAGTCCCACGTTCCAGCGGGCGAGTCCCACGTCTCGGCGGGCGAGTCCCACGTTTCGGCGCGCGAGTGGCGCGTTTGAGTGGGTGGAGGTGGGGTTCTCGACGTAGCTCGTTGGGTGGGTTCGTGGCGGGTGGTCTCGCGGCAGTGGTCTTGTTGGTCTTGGTGGTCG
>NZ_JAJGSX010000088.1 GCF_021245725.1 Pseudonocardia sp. TRM90224
TGTCTTACCTGGTCACGAGGCACTTTCTGCTATCGGGGGTCACCTACCGCTCAGCCCGACATGAAGAGCCCGGGCTAAGGCGGCGGAGAAGGCGGCAAACGCCGCCAAGCGCTCACAAGATCAGTGAAGCGCTGTCTATCCGCCTGCTTCAGCGCCCATTTCTTGATCTCGTCGCGAGATGCTCCGCAGATGGCGAGGACGCCAGCCATCAACAGGACGTACGCGACGTAGAAGAAGGGCGCAAGGACCGCCCACTGCAGCAAGTGCCAGATTTCGGCCACGACTCAACTCCAGGAGCCGGCCGATGGGTAGGCGGCCGGTGATGTTCAGATCCTGGTGCGCCAGAGCTGAGCCAAGGTGAGAGAACTTCGCGACTTAACTAAATGGGTGTGCGCACAGAGCCTGCTGCTCGCCGATCTACCGTCTCCTGTGTCCTGGCGAGCGACTCTTGAGTGCAGGTTACAGGACGGTCTCGATCTTATGGAGGAGGGTCGTCCCCGTCGTCCTGCTTCTTCTTGTCCTCATCGTCCTTGCCGGCCTGCGGGAGACCGCGCAACGCGCGCAGAAGATCGATCAGGCTCGGGCGTTCGGCCTTCTCGAGCAGCCAGTCCAGGACCTGCTTGCGGCTCGCACCGAAGATCAACAAGAGGATGCCCCATGCCGCAGCCGCTGCAGGCGGGCCAAGCAACGTGAACGCCAAGACCTGCAGGGATGGGGACACCGAACAACCCTTCTCTCGCCGGTGCCGAATCCCATCCCGAAGTCGGCCGTACCCGGGCAAGCTACCGCGGGGCTGACCTGGATGTCACGCAGGAACGCAGCTTAATGACGCTCTGTAGCGAGGGGGACGGCCCCGGACAGAGGGCTGTGAAGGGGATTGATCTTGGCTCCGCCGCAGGCCAGGCCGCAGAACGCCTGGTAGATGTGGTGCCCCGGCAGGATTCGAACCTGCGACACACGGTTTAGGAAACCGTCTTGCCGCGCTTCCTCGTCTGAACTAACCCGATCGCCAGCAGCCAGCACACGGAAGCCGTCGGCCTCGATCGCACTGAAGTGCACCCACGCGTCGAGGCCTGCCGGCAGCTCGGACGACGCGATCACCCCTCACCCCTACTCCGCCTCGAAGAACGTGACGATCCCGCTCGCCATCAGATCTCCGCCAGATACAGCGCGGAGGCACCCAGCAGGACCGCGAGCCAGAGCAGGGCGAAGAACAGGTGCGGCGAACTCCGCCAGGGCGTGCCCGGCGTCGGGTCCTGCGATCGGGGGTCGGATCGGCGGCCTCGTCGCATGCCCGCATCTTCGTGGCACAGTGAAGGTTGCGCCGGACCCGTCGGGGATGCTGACGAAATCTTGACGGCGCTCACCGGCGAGCTACTCGGAAATGCGCTCGGGCCGACGGCAGCGCGAGGAGGGCGACGACGGCCATCGAGCCGACGGTGGTCAGCACGAGCTTGGCGATGTTCGCGTAGAGCAACCAGCCCGGCATGGCGGCCGCCGCTGCATCGACGAGCGCCGCTGCGTCGATGCGAGACAGCGCGGGGTCGGCAGCGAAGGCAGTCGAGAGGTACCAGGTCGTGAACACCTGCCCCGGAATGATCAGCGTGCCCGCGACGAGCAACACCGGGTGCACGACCCACGACGCCGTGCGGGCGGCTCTGCTGCCCCGCAGGTTGAACACCGCCAGGGCGGCGAGCACGACGACGATCGCGATCGCGAACGGCAGTTCGGCAGTGTTCGAGCCGAAGGCGATGCCGTGCTCGACCAGCAGCGACGGCGGCAGCCCCTGTCGTGTCATTTCGGCTTCCGCGGCGGCTTGCGCAGAGGCCCCGTACCCCAGCACGACGACCGTACCGAGCACGAAGGGCACTGCCGTGACTGCCTGCAGGGCCGCGGCGGCGGTGACTGCGATCGGGCGCTGCCGGTCGACCGTGATCATGATTTACCCCAGGTCTTGTACTAAGTTCAATCAACAGTACGGCCGATCTTGAACTAAGTGCAAGCCCAGTTATCCTGACGGTTGTGCCGCGAGCCCCGCTGACCCGAGAACAGATCGTCCGAGCGGCGGTCGAGGTGCTGGACGCCGAGGGCGTGGAGGGGCTGAACATGCGCCGCCTCGGAGCCTGGCTCGGAACCGCGCCCACAGCGGTCTACTGGCACGTTCCGAGCAAGGACGAGCTGCTGGTACTGGCGGCTGACGAGGTGTGGGCCGAGATCGACCTGCCCGACCTCGACGGTGTGGGGTGGCGAGCGGCAGCCGTGGACATGGCCCGCAACCTGCATGCGATGGTGACCGGCCATCCGTGGCTGGTCACGGCGATGAGTACGCACCTGATCTACGGGCCCGGCAAGGCCCGGCACGACAACCACCTGCTCGGGGTGTACGAGGCGGCCGGGTTCACCGGTCAGGATGTGGACCGTGCGGTGCACGCGGTGTTCGTGTTCGTGCTCGGTCACGCTCTTGGGGAGGCATCGGGGGTGGCGTGGCAGCGCCGGCTGCGCCGCGGCGGCGAGCAGCAGGTGGAAGCCGCGATCGCCGCGGCCGTAGAGACGGCCAGCCGGTACCCGAGGCTGCGCGAGCGGCTCGTATCCGTCGACGGCCAGGAGCCCGACCAGACCTTCGAGTGGGGCCTGGAAGCGGTTATTGACGGTGTGACGACCCGGTCGATCGCGCATGGCAAACCGTGACGGTCACGCTCGTGCTGTGGCTTTCCTAGGTGTGGGGCGCCTCGCCGTCAGGATCGCGTGAAGATCCCCGCCCTGTGGCGCTGCCGGTACGACGCCGAGTACCGCTACGACCGGCGCCCCGTCGGCGCGCTGCACGGCATCGGGCCCGACCGCGTCATCTACGGCGGCACAACCTCCAAGACCCTCGCCTCCGGCACACGGCTCGGATGGCTCGTCGTTCCACAGCACCTCGTCGAACCGATCGCCGCGCTGCGCCGGGTCACCGACGGCGCGACCTCCACCATCCTGCAAGCCACCTACGCCCAGTTCCTGGCGAACGGCGATCTGCATCGATACCTACGACGATCCCGCCGCGCCTACCGCGACCGCCGCGACACCCTGCTACGCAGCCTTCGCTGCCACCTACCCGACCTGGAACCCTCTGGCATCGCGGCGGGCCTGAACGTGCTCGTCCACCTCCCACCCGGCACGGACGAAGCCGAGGTCGTCAGCCGCGCTCTCGCCGCGGGCGTCCGCGTCTACCCACTGGCCCAGTTCCGGGCTCACCTCACCGCGAACGACAGACCAGGCATCGTGCTCGGCTACGGAACGGTCCACCCCACCCACGCTGCACGCGGCGTCGAATGGACCGTTCCCGATCTTGTAGACACCCGGTCGTAGACTGCCGCTGATTGCCAGCGGAGGGGATCGCGTGGCGACACGCCGACGTTTCACCCAGGAGTACAAGGATCAGGCGGTTAGCCTGGTCCTTGATTCGGGTCGATCTATCGCCGAGGTGGCGAGAAGTATCGGCGTTCACGAGATGACGTTGGGCAAGTGGGTGAAGAAGGCGAAAGATTCTGGACAGCTCCCGGAGAAGGACCTGTCCGAGAATGAACGTGAGGAGTTGGAACGACTCCGTAAGGAGAATGCCACCCTCCGGATGGAGCGTGACTTCGCGAAAAAAGTTGCGGCCTGGTTCGCGAAAGAACAGCCGTGAAGTACGCGGCGATCGCGGACTGGGCTGCCGACAACGAGTATCCGGTCACGTTCATGTGCGCCCAGCTCGGGGTGGCCCGTCAGGGCTACTACCGGTGGCTGGCCCCAGGGCCCGAGCCGCCGCGAGCGCACCGACGCCGAGCTGACCGACACCATCCGCAACATCCACACCGACCTGCGTGGTGACCCTGGCGTGCGCCGGGTCTGGGCCGAGCTGGTCGTGCGCGGCTTCCGAGTCGCCCGCAAGCGGGTGTGGCGACTGATGCGCGCCGCCGGCCTGCAAGGGCGCCACCCCCGAGCCTGGAAGAAGACCACCGTTGCAGGTGAGCGGCCGATCGATGCCCCGGACCTGATCGGGCAGGACTTCACCGCCCAGGCAGCGAACACCCGCTGGTGTGGCGACATCACCTACGTGCGCACCGTCGACGGCTGGGCCTACACCGCCACCGTGATCGACCTGCACTCCCGTAAGGTCGTCGGCTACGCCGTGGCCGACCACCTACGCACCAGCCTGATCACCGAAGCACTCACCGCGGCGCTCGTGACCCGCACACCACCAGCGGGCGTGATCTTCCACAGCGACCGCGGCTGCCAGGGCGGATTCAACCGGTCGTCGCAACACCTCGAGCTGGAGGTGTGTTGTGGGTCGAGAGCCTGGTTGGGGAGCGGAAGCGACGGGCAGGGCGCCGATGCGGTCGCCCGGTCGGCCGCCGGTCGCGCGGTCCGAACACCTCAGGTTGTTCTGGTTGGCGATCGCGCGTGGTGCGGCTAGCGCCGATGCGGGAGTCGAGGCCGGCGTGTCGCAGCCGGTCGGTACTCGATGGTTCCGTGATTGTGGCGGGGTGGCGCCTCGATCGATTTTTCAGGCCGACTCCGGCCGGTATCTGTCGTTTGACGAACGTGAGCAGATCGCGCTCTGGCGGGCGGAGAAGGTTGGTGTTCGGGAGATCGCGCGTCGTCTGGGCCGTGCAGCGTCGACTGTGTCGCGGGAACTGCGGCGCAACGCGAGCACCCGTGGCGGTGTGTTGACGTATCGGGCGACGGTGGCGCAATGGCATCGTGACCGGCGCGCCGCACGCCCGAAAACTGCGAAGTTGGCCATGAACCGGATGCTGCGCGCCTATGTGCAGGATCGTTTGTCGGGCCGGCTGGTCACAGACACGGGGGTGACGGTGGCGGGGCCGTCGGTGCCGTTCACCGGGCGCAACCGCTCCCGGCGCGCCGACCGGCGCTGGGCCCGGGCCTGGAGCCCGGAGCAGATCGCGGCCCGGTTGCCGGTGGACTTCCCCGACGATCCGACGATGCGGATCTCGCCCGAGGCGATCTACCAGGCGCTGTTCATCGCCGGTCGGGGCGGCCTGTCCCGCGAGCACGTCGCGTGTCTGCGGACCGGGCGAGCGCTGCGGATGCCGCGGGCACGAACCCGCCGCGAGCGCCGCAACCAGCGCGGCTTCATCACCCCGGAGACCACCATCGACCGCCGTCCCGCCGAGGTGAACGAGCGCGTCGCTCCTGGGCACTGGGAAGGCGATCTCATCATCGGACTGAATCACTCGGCGATCGGCACGCTCGTCGAGCGAACCACCCGATACACGATCTTGTTGCGACTTCCCCGAATGGAAGGATACGGAACCCTGGAACGGGTGAAGAACGGGCCCGCGCTGGCCGGCCACGGGGCCCGCGCCGTGGCCGATGCCCTGATCGAGGCAGTCAGATTCCTGCCAGAGAAGCTGCGGCGCACCCTGACCTGGGACCGCGGAACAGAAATGGCGGAGCACATCGAGGTGACTGACAAGACGGGACTGAAGGTCTACTTCTGCGACCCACACAGCCCGTGGCAGCGCGGAACGAACGAGAACACGAACGGCCTCCTTCGACAATACTTCCCGAAGGGCACCGACATGTCACGCTACGGGCCCACGGAGATAGCCGCCGTCGCGAATACGCTCAACACCCGACCACGCAAGTCACTCGCCTGGAAAACCCCTGCCGAGGCGTTGAATGGTGTGCTATATTCACCGAAATTGGTTGGTGTTGCGTCCACCGGTTGAATCCGCCCAGTACACCTCCCGCGAGTTCGCCGACTTCTGCGCAGAAAACGGAGTTGCCCGTTCCATGGGCAGGCGCGCCACCTGCTACGACAACGCAGTGTCCGAGTCGTTCTTCGCCACCTACAAGAAAGAGCTAATCCATACCCGCCCATGGAACGACGCCACCGAGGTCCGGCAGCACACATTCCTCTGGATCGAGGGCTACTACAACCGCCGGAGACGACACTCCACCCTCAAATACTTGACACCACTAGAGTACGAGCTAGGATTCAGGAAACTCACCGACCTGGCAGCCTAAATCGGTGTCAATAAAATCGGGAACATTCCAGAACTGCTCGCCGGATCGCTCGCCGACCTGATCCGCCCACCCCAGGCCTGACCTCCACGAACTTCCAGCTTGTATGTGGCGTACGGGACGTAGCGTTTGGTAATTGGGAGCTGTCCCGAATCTTTGGCTTTCTTCACCCACTTGCCCAACGTCATCTCGTGAACGCCGATACTTCTCGCTACCTCGGCGATAGATCATTCCGAATTGCCGAACCGATCCACCGCCTGCTCGACGACGACATCGAGGGACGCCTGGTCGCGCACGTCGGCCGTGCACCCCAGCACGCGGTCGGCACCGATCGCCGCGGAGCGCTCCGGCGTCTCCGGGTCGATGTCGGCGATGACCAGTCGGGCACCCCGGCGGAGCAGCTCCTGCCCGGTCGCCGCGCCGATTCCGCCGTTGCCGCCGGTGATCATCACGACCTTGCCGGCCAGGTCGTACGTCGCGCGGCTCATGCGGTTGCGCAGGCGGACGCCGGACGGAAGGTCGAGAGGTTCACCGAGCAGGGCCATCGGACACTTCACAGGATGAATTACGACTGTACGATTATGATCGTAATGCTATAGTCCACCGTGCAGAACAGCAGGAGGCACGAGACATGGCGAGGTACGGTCCCGAGCACAAGGGAGCGACCCGGCGTCGGATGATCGAGACCGCCGGACGCCGGTTCAAGAGCGACGGCATCGACGGATCCGGCATCGCGACGCTCGTCGCCGACGCCGGGCTGACGAACGGCGCGTTCTACGGCCACTTCGCGTCCAAGGACGACCTCGTCGCGGCGGTCGTCACGCAGCAGCTCGAGGACCAGGTCGCCCGCGTGGACGCGCTGCCCGCCGGCTTGGCCTCGGTCGAAACGTTCCTCCGCGAGTACCTCTCCCCCGCGCATCGCGACGACCTGGCGGGCGGCTGCCCGTCAGCGGCGCTGCTGGACGAGATCGGTCGCCGCGACGACGCCACGAAGCACGCCTACACCGACGGCGCCCGATCCATGATCGACGCGATCGCGCGGCACCTCGACGACGGAGACGCGCAACTCGCACGGGAGCGAGCCATCGGCCTGTTCACCCTGGTCGTCGGCGCGCTGCAGGCTGCCCGCGCCATCACCGATGCCACGCTCTCGGACGGCATCCTCGCCGCCACCTACACCAACGCCATGACAATCGCGGCCGCTTCGCAACGCTCCGCCGCACCCAGCGATCAGGAGTCGAGATGAAGGCCTTCGTCGTCACCCACTACGGGCCCGACGGGCTCGAAGAAGCCGAGATCCCCGCACCCTCCGTCGGCCGTCATGACGTCCTCGTCGACGTGAAGGCAGCCAGCATCAACCCCCTCGACAAGATGGTTCGCAACGGCGAGTTCAAGCAGCTCCTGCCGTACAAGCGACCGTTCCCGCTCGGCCACGACGTCGCCGGCGTCATCACCCGGGTCGGGCCGGACGTCCGAGACTTCAAGGTCGGCGACGAGATCTACGCGCGCCCGCGCGACCTGCGCATCGGCACCTTCGCCGAGGCGATCGCGATCGATGCCGACGACGTCGCGATCAAGCCCGCGACGCTCTCGTTCGACGAGGCAGCAGCCGTCCCGCTGGTCGCTCTCGCGGCGTGGCAGGCGCTCGTCGAGCTCGCAGAGGCGCAGCCAGGGCAGAAGATCCTGGTCCACGCCGGCGCCGGCGGTCTCGGCTCCACGGTCATCCAGCTCGCCAAGCACCTCGGCGCGTACGTCGCAACCACGGCACACACCCGCGACGCCGACAAGGTGCGAACCCTCGGCGCGGACGAGGTCGTCGACTACACGACCACCGACTTCACCGACGTCGTGAGCGGTTACGACGTCGTTCTCGACTCGCTCGGCGCCGCCAGCCTCGAGAAGTCGTTGACGGTCCTGAAGCCCGGCGGCCTGGCGATCAGCGTGGTCGGCCCGCCGGACCCGGCATTCGCCGGTCAGCTCGGCCGGCCGGTTCTCAAGCCGCTCATGGCGCTGCTGAGCCGCAAGGTCCGCAGCCGGGCGAAGCGCCTCGGAGTCCGGTACTCCTTCTTCTTCATGCGGGCCGACGGTGCGCAGTTGACGACCTTGGCCACGCTGTACGACAAGGGCACGCTCCGCCCCGTCCTGGACCGCACCTTCGCCTTCGGCGAAACGCTGGACGCGATGGCGTACGTCGAGCAGGGCAAGGCCAACGGCAAGATCGTGATCACCCGCTGAGCCCGGGTGGCCCAGCCTTCCCGCACAGGACCGGACGCAGGGCGTCGAGCACGTCGACGCTCTCGATCGTCGAGGGCACCGGCGCGTCGGCGTGCCGTCGGCGATGCCGCACATGGTCTTGCGCAGGATCTTCCCCGACCGCGTCTTCGGCAGTGCACCCACGACGGCGACGTCCTTGAGGGAGGCGACGGCGCTGACCTGGTCGCACCATCTGCACCAGCTCGGCCGCCAGCTCGGCCTCGTCGCGCTCCACCCCCGCCTTGAGCACGACGAACCCGCACGGCACCTGGCCCTTCATCGAGTCGGCCACCCCGATCACGGCGCACTCCGCGACGTCCGGGTGCCCGGCGAGCACCTCCTCCATCCCACCGGTGGAGAGGCGGTGGCCGGCCACGTTGATCACGTCGTCGGTGCGGCCCATCACGTACACGTAGCCGTCGGCGTCGATACGGCCGCCGTCACCGGTCAGGTAGTAGCCCTCGAACGCCGACATGTACGAGGAGACGAACCCGGCGTCGTCGTCGTTCCACAGGGTCGGCAACGCGCCGGGCGGCATCGGCAGCTTCACCACGATCGCGCCGTCGGTGCCGGCCTCGACCGGCTTCCCGTTCGTGTCGAGGACCTGCACGTCCAGCCGGGCAGCGGCACGGTCGGCGACCCGGCCTTGATCGGCAACAGCTCGATACCGGCCGGGTTGGCCACGATCGGCCAGCCCGTCTCGGTCTGCCACCAGTGATCGATCACCGGGATGCCCAGCAGGTCCGACGCCCACGGTAGGTCTCAGGATCGAGCAGCTCACTGGCCAGGAACAGGTCTTCATCGACGACAGGTCGTACGTGCGCGCGTACTCACCCGACGGGTCCTCCTTCTTGATCGCCCGGAACGCCGTCGGTTTGACGGTGGCGTCGCCCCCGGAGAAGTCAGTGATCGGCTGGCGTGAGGCCACTGGCCTGTTGGTCACCGCGGTGCGTTGGCCCTGCGGGGGACGTGAGCCGCGAGGGCTTCGGCGGCGGTGCGGGCGACGTCGGGTAGCACGGTGGTGTACGTATCGGCGGTGATGGCAAAGCAGCTGTGTCCGAGCATGTCTTGAACGATTTTCATGTCGACTCCGGCAGCGAGAGCGAGAGTGGCGGCGCCGTGTCGCAGGTCGTGCAATCGGATGGGTGGTAGGCCGGCGTCTGCAATGAGTGCGGTGAAGGTGTCGGTGACGTTCGCCGGGTGCAGCAGGGCGCCGCCGGGTTCGGTGAAGATCAAACCAGTCTTGTCGACCCATCGGGTTCCGGTGAGGGCTCGTTCGGCTTCGCGGACGACGAGATGGTCGCGCAAGGTTTGGATGGTGCCGGTGTCGAGGGCGATGACGCGGTGGCCAGCATCGGTTTTGGGTTCGCCTTCTTCAACTTCCCACCCGATCTGGACGAGTTGGGTTCTGACGGTGAGCTCGGCACCAGCAAGGTTGAGGTCATCTTCGCGGAGGCCGCAGACCTCCCCGCGGCGTAGGCCGCGGAACGCGACTAGGTGGTAGAGGGCGTAGAGCCGATGGTCGGTGATGTGGTCCAGGAACTGTCCGGTCTGTTCTGGTGTCCACACCATGACCTTGCTGGGGATCTCCCCGGTGGCCTGCCAGCGGGCGACAGCGGTGCTGGTCCAGACGCGGGGTTTGGGTCGTCGACCGGCGGCGAGTTCGACGTGAACGGCCGGGTTGGTGGTGATGATGCCTCGTGCGATGGCGTCGTTGAGGGCTTTGCGTAGGACGCCACGGATGCGTTGCTGGCTCGCCGCCCCCACCACGCGTCGCCCCTTGACCGCGGCGGCGGCTTTCGGGTCTTGGCTGGTGCGAGCTTTGTGGATTCGTTCGTTGTGGGCGTCGATACCGGTGAACAAGTTGTCCAAGTGAGATACCCGTAGTCGGTCGATCCGTACGTTGCCGATGGCGGGGATGAGGTAGAGCCGCACGTGGGACTCATATGCGCGGTAGGTGTTGCGGCGCAGCGCTCTACGCCCGGCCAGCCACCGGGTCAGCCACTGCGCCACGGTCGGCAGTTCGTCGGCGGACATCCCAGACGCGAGCCTGCTGCGGACGTGGTCGGGTTTCGGCAGCGGGCTTCGGTCGCGTAGCGCGGTCCGGATCTCGGCGACGACCTGCGCGGTCGCGTCGTGGTCGCTGCGGTCCGGCAGCGCGAGCAGGGTGCGGATCTCGTCGAGCAGGTCCTCGGCGTCCTGTTCCTGGTCGAACGGCCCGTAGCGCAGCGGTATTCGTGGTTCACCGGTCCGGGTGGGGAGCTCGATCTGGAGGTGCCATACGCCGTGACGCGGGTTCCACCGGTTCCCGCTGCGCAGGTTGGGGCATTTGCGGCCGAGTTGTCGTCCGGTCTCGTCGCGGCAGCCGCAGCGTTTGAAGGTGGACCCTGCCATGTCGTGTACTCCTCGCGGACGGTGATGCCGGTCGGTGTCGCGGCCTGGTCTGCATTGGCGCTCGACTTCGCGAAGAGATCAAGCCCCTGGTGGTCGCGCGGTCGGACGGTCGAGGCCGAGGAGGTCGAGCAGCCTGGCGACGGGTACGCGGTAGCGGCCCATGTGCCGCAACACCGGCACCGGGAACTGGCCTTCGCGGGCGAGACGATGGCTGGTGGTCCGTCCCATGCCCAGCACCGACCCGGCCGTGACCAGGTCGGTCAACGTCCCCAACGACCGGATCTGCTCCTCGGTCCACACCCGTGTCATCACCGGCCGCACCTTGGGCGCTGACCGGATCGACGGCTTCGCATCTCGCCGGTGCTCAACATCGGCAAGGAGACATCGACTGCGATGTCGTCTCGAGCGATCAGGCGCAGCGACAGTCCGGCTTCCCCCAGCGCGGCGTTCGGCCGGTCACACTGCTGTTCGGTTGCACCGGCGGGCGACCTCCACGCTGTGCTGGGTGTCGCACGTCGAGATGCCGGGGCATGTCTTTCCGACGGTCGACTACTGCAGAGCGCGGGTCTCGGTCCATGGCTTGCTTGTCGTCGAAGGGGTGACATCGTTGAGCTCTCCTCGTGAGGCGATCCGATCCCGCTAGTCCGCGGGCGCGAAGAGTGACTCACATGAGCTGTGACGATGTGCTCATCCGTGGGTTACAGCGGCAGCGAGAGATGATTACAAGCGCCGCACCGCTGGCGTGTCATCGCAGGTCAGAGACTGATGGCGATGCGTTGTCCCACCGCGCACGCCCGCCGGCCCGGCTGGACGGACCGCCACCATCCACGGCGCAGACCCATCCGTGGGCATGACTCGTAATCGAGTACGTCATCGTGTCGTTGATCGTGTCATCGGTCTGTCATCGTGGCTGTGGCGCCGTGTCTCACGTGAGCAGTTCGGGCCCTTCGCGATCGGACGGTGGTGGTCAACATTGGAGGGCGACTGCGATCAGCGTCGTGTTCGGCTCGGTGGCGACTTCCCGGTCCGGATAAGCCTCTGACCGCAGCGTGCTGGCGGGTTCGGCTACCCGGACCTGGTCCCGAGCTGGCTCACGGTCTCGATCACGGCCTCGGCGTGGAATCGGTGCGCCGTCCAGTCCAACCGTGCGTCCTCGGCGGCGGCGGCCGCCTGGATCTTGGCGAGCATCGTCTCGTGGTCTTGTAGACAGGCTGCTCGCGAGTCCTCGGATCGTTCCTTCAGGAATCGCGCCAAGCTGTTCGTGGCCGAACGGAACGCGGCAGCGACATCGGCAGGCAGCTCGGGCATGCGGCCGAGCGTAGCCACTTTCCCGAGGAACCTTCTGCCACTCGGGCACATCGCCGTGTGCCCCCATCGGCGGGGGAGCCTGTCGCGCGCGTCATCGAATAGCTCAATGGCGCGCCTGATGAACAGGGCCATCCCTGCGGCCGCCATCGACCGTCCTTCCTCGCCATCCGCGTGACCATCAGTGCGGCGCCGCCGCGGACGAACGGCACGCGCATCTCCCCGTGCCAAAGCGCCGACCAGCGCAGCGCGTGTGAGTTCCCGCCGCGCGTCCGCCAGATGGTTCGGTAGACGGTGACCAGGGTGGCGTTGTCGCCGCCGGTGGCTTGGACGTAGCGCTTGGCGCGGTGTCGATGATCGTCGTGTCGTCAGGGCGGCGGACGACTAGCTCCGGGACTGGCGAGCGTGGTATGCCCACATCACCTTGGCCATGCTCGTCGCTGCCTACCTCGCCGCGACCCGAGCGCAGGAGGCCCAAAAAGGGGGATCCGCAACCGGCCACGATGCGCTGATCCCGTTGTCGGGCAACGAGATCCGTCGCCTACTTGCCGCACTCGTCCTGACGCCCATCACACAAGCGATCAGTGCCCTGAGCTGGTCAAACTGGCGCCGTCGACGGCAGCACTAGGCCCGTACCCGCCACTTGCCGACGTCGCGGACAACACCCACCACCCTGACACTCAGACGCCGTTGCAGTACTAACAGAGCGACCATCGGGCGGCACCCCAACCCGAG
>NZ_JAJGSX010000089.1 GCF_021245725.1 Pseudonocardia sp. TRM90224
TCCTTCCCGACCGCCATGTCGATCACAGCGGTCGATCTTGGTCCACCCGCGGCTTACACCGTTCGCGTGACACGCCCTCGGGTTCGGGTCCGTCCTGGTCCAGACCGCGCACCAGCTCCATACCGAACTTGTGCACTTCCGCTGGTCGGTTGTGGAGGGCGTAGGCGACGGCCCGTTCCTCGACAAAAGCGCAGTCCGCGGCGGTGAGCCGGGACGCCTCATTGGACTCCAGCACTCGCCGGATCGCATCGACGTGCCCCAGGCCGATCGCCGCGGCCGCGATCGCCGCGGCACACACCGGCATCCGCGGCTCCAGTACGGTGCCGCTCAACGCCACCTGTGGGCACAGGTTCTCCGCCGCCTTCACGTATCGCCGGGCGTCACTCGGGTCGATGTTCCAACAGTCCGCGATCGCGCTGACCGGCGATTTGTGCCCGAGCGACCCGAACCCACCCTCCCGCAGAAAAGACGCGATGAACTGAACGCGCGCAAGCTCGATCCCACGAACCACCCGCTCCATATCCCGGGACGCAAGAAGGCGATCGGAGAACGTTCCAGTGGCGGCTTCGACTTGTAACTCGGCGATACCGTCGAGTGTGGTGTCGAGCCCCGGGGACATAACTCCATTTTAAGCGAGGCGGAGATCATCGGCCAGCGGATAGGGGCTGAGGTGCGAAGAGTGTACTTATGTACACCCCCCAAGCCTGGACGAAGGTGCCGCACCGGTAATGCCGTTTCCAACCGCGCAGACCCGGGTGCGACGTCGCAGACCGCACAACCTCTGCGACAACACCACAAGGTCTGCGAGGTCGCGCCAAAGGCGTGCCCGCCACCCACAAGTGGGGCTGAGAGTGCCATCCCGTCGACCTGGTGAAAACCCCACCACACGGCCGCCCGTGGGCGGCCCTCAATCCAACGCAAGAGAACAAAGCAAGCTCCGCCCACGGGCGGCCGTGTGGTATCCCCCAAGGAGGTCGACGGGATGGCACGACCCGACCATCCCGGAGATCTGCCCGCCCGGCGAGGGCGCCCTTAAAAAACGCAACCACCAAGACCAGCAGAACCACCACCCACGTGCCCATCCGCCACGAACCCACCCAACGAACCACGTCGAGAACCCACCCCCACCCACCCAAACGCGCGACTCACCACTCCCGAACGCGCGACTCGCTTGCTGGAACGTGGGACTCGCCCGCCAAGCCGTGGGACTCGCCGCGCCGGAGGTGTCGACTCGGCGTGCTGGAGGTGTCGACTCACCGTGCCGAAGGTGTCGACTCACCGTGCCGAAGGTGTCGACTCACCGTGCCGGAGGTGTCGACTCACCACCCGCCCACTGCGACTCGCGCACGGGGTGGGCCCGACTCGCGCACGGGGTGGCCCCGACTCGCCCGTCAGCGGCGTTGCACCAGCAGCGGTTGGGTGGCGACGCCGAATTCCCCGGTGGTGTCGGAGAGGGTGGCGTGGGCCATTCCGGTCCCGACGGCCGCGACGGTGGTGGTGGCGTCGAGCAGGATCCAGTCGCCCTCGGGTTCCCGGTGGACGGTGACGGTGAGGCTCGGCGGGATGAAGAGCCAGTCGGCGACCTTCAGTTCCGCGCTCACGCCGTTGATCGAGTCGGCCACCGTGAGCGTGCGCTGCAGCCCGCTGGTGGGGGCGTCGGCGACCAGCGGGATGCGCGGCCGTGCCCAGACCGTCGCGGGGCCGGGTTCGGCGTAGCTGCCCTTGGCGAACCGCCACTCGATGGCCCGGCCGTAGCCCCAGCTCGGGTCGACGCCGTAGAGGTAGGCCTGGTCCTGCGGCGGCGGCAGCGGGGTCGGGGTGGCCGGCTGGGCGGGCACCGGGGTGGCGGCGCCGGCGGCCGTCCCGATGCGCCACGCCCGCGCGACGACGGCGGTGCGCCCGTCGACGACGAGTGTCGCCTCCGCCAGCTCGACGCGGCGCCCCGGCCGCAGCACCTCGGTGGTGACGGTGATGCGGCCCTGCGGGATGGGCCCGAGGAAGTCCATCGAGATGCGGCCGATCGCCATGTCCGGGCGCGGCTCGTACGTCTCGATCGCGTACGCCAGCAGCGCCGACGGCGGCCCGCCGTGCTGCAGGCCGTGGCCCCACGGGCTCTCCGTCGCGACGGTCGAGTCGAAGACCCCGTCGGAGACGGGCAGGTAGAACGCGTCCACGCCGGCCATCATGCCCGCGCCCGCACCGTGTTGGATGCGATGGGTGACCAGCTTCGCGATCGTGGGTTCCGGGTGGCGCTCCGAGTACTTCTGGCGCACCGCCGCCGAGCTCGACGGGCTGGCCTGCGTCGGTGTCGTCTCGCGCAGTCCGAAGGACTTGCCGGTGCCCGTCCACCTGTCCCTGGACGAGTGCCTCGCCTCGGCGAAGCCGGACTTCGTCGTGACCGCCACGCCGTGGTCGGTGACGCCCTCGCTCATCGTGGAGCTCGTCGAGCAGGGCGTACCGGTGCTCGCGGAGACACCGCCCGCACCCGATCTCGACGGCCTGCGGCAGCTCTGGAACGCGGTCGGCGACCGTCGGCTGGTCCAGGTCGCCGAGCAGTACAGCCGCATGCCGGCGCACGCCGCGCGGGTCGCGCTCGTCCGCTCCGGCGTGATCGGAGACCCGACCCGGGCGGACGTCTCCTCGACCCACCAGTACCACGCCGTGTCGCTCATCCGGACGTTGCTCGGCGTCGGGCGTGGGCCGCTGGAGGTGCGTGCGGTCCGGATGACGGCGCCGCTGGCCGACCCGCTGTCGCGGGCGGGCTGGGCCGACCAGGTCGAGATCAAGACGGCCACGACGACGATCGCCACCCTCGTGTTCGGGGAGGGCGGGTACGGCGTCTACGACTTCACCGACAACCAGTGGCACAACCAGCTGCTGATGCGCCGCCTGCTGGTGCGCGGCACGCTGGGGGAGCTGCGCGACGACGAGGTGGTGCGGCTGGCCGCCGACCGCACGATCGTCCGGTCGCCGATCGTGCGCCGCCAGACCGGCTACGACCTCGATCTCGACGGCTTCGACACCGACCACATCACGTTCGGCTCCGACGTCCTCTACCGCAACCCGTTCCAGGGCACCCGGTGGAACGACGAGGAGATCGCCATCGCCACCCTCCTGCAGGACACCGCGGCGTGGGTCGCCGGCAGCGGCCCCGAGCCGTACCCGCTCGCCGACGGCATCCACGACCACCGCGTCGCGCTGGCGATCGCGGAGGCGGCCGATCGGGGCACGGCCGTCAGCGTCGAGGACGAGCCGTGGAGTGGCTCGCAGGCTCTTCGTGGAACATCGTGAAGCCGGCCGGCGGCTCCCGCGATGTGCGGTGCGTGTTGACCGGGTGGTGCGGGTTGGCGTACCCCATGGCCAGCCCGCAGACGACGATCCGGTCGGCGGGGATCTCCAGGTGGGCCCGACCAGCCGCGCGGGTCGGCCGGCCGACTCCGCCGGCGGCCCAGCCGGCCGCGACGCCGTCTGTGGCGATGCCGGGCCAGAGCACGGCGGCGACCTTCTCGGCACGATCGGCCCGGTCGGCCTCGCCGCGCAGGAACGCGGAGTAATAGGCGCCGAAACAGATCGTGGCGATCGTGTGCGTGTCGATGTCGCTGCGCACGTCGCCGCGGGCCTGCAGGTCGCCGAGAACACGTTCGACGAGGTTCACGCGCGGCTCGACGGCGTGCTCCCGAACCACCGCCAGCAGATCCGGGGTCCGGATCGTCCAGCCCATGAAGTTGCCCACGAGCACCATCGCGTCGGGGTTGAAATACGACGGGTCGACACGCCGCACGGCTTCGGTGAATGCTTCGAGTGCCGGCAGCTCCGCGAACGAGAGCAGGGGATAGGTGCTGCGCTGGGCGCGGAAACCGTGGTCGAGCGCGTCAATCGTCAGCTCGAGCTTGTCGGGCCACCGCCGGCAGATCGCCGGCCGGGAAACACAGGCCCCGCCCGCGATGTCGCCGATCGTCATACCGGAGTAGCCGTCGAGCACCAGCCTGCGCCGGGTCGCCTTGATGATGGCCTCGTCGAGCGCCGGATCACGCGGGCGGCCGCCCGGGAGGGGCCTTCCGCACGCTGTTCCCGCCGGTTGCGATGCACCCGCCGCCGGTGCGTCAGGGGCGCGCGAGGACCCCGATCAGCTCGTCGGCGGCGAGGCCGGCCGGCCGGTCGCTGACCTGCCCGTCGCCCAGCTCGATCACGCGCCACACGCCGTCGGCGCGCAGGGCGAGGTCGAGCGTGACGAACGCGAGGTCCAGCCCGGCGACGAGCGGTGCGAACGGTCGGGTTTCGAGATCGGCCGGGGGTGCCGCGTCGGGCGTGTCCGGGTGGGCGGTGACGAGGCGGCAGGTCCCGTCGACCCACCACGAGCGGGCCTCGGCGCCGACGAAGCGCTCGAAGCGGCGCAGCGCGAACCCGCCCTCGACGTGCTCCCGCAGTTCCGCGAATCGGGAGGCCACCCGCCACGCCGCAGCCGGGTCGGCGACGTCGGGCACGAACGCGGCCTCGTCCCAGTAGTGCTTCATCGACTTCGTGTAGTCGCGCAAGACGGCCGGTCCCGCGCCCAGCTCCCGGCAGGCCCGCTCGAAATCGGCCCGGTCGGTGCCGACGGTCCACGCGGTCTCCGGCGTCACGTCGGCCAGTGCCGCGTACCAGCCGGGCAGCTCGTGGGCCCGCCGGTAGCGGGCCGCGTCGGTGCGCAGCACGGTGCCGCGGGCACCGAGGGCATCGGCGAACCCCGCGTACCGCGTGCTGCTCAGCATCCAGCCGCGGTACACCGCGTCCGTTCCCGCCGGCACCCGTGCGGTCGCGCGATCAACCCCTTCGCCCGCGGCGAGGGCGTCGTGGTCGACCAGTGCGACGGTCCAGCCCGCGGTGCGCGCCGCATCCGCCTCGGCCGCGAAGTGCTCGTCGGGCCGGCGGGGCCGCATGACGTCGTGGGGCACGATGAGGATCACGGGCCCATGCTTGCCGGATCGGAGCGCCCGAGCCATCCGGTTTCTTTCGGATCCGACGCCGTTTACCTATACGGGTTGTCTGATTCGACAAAGGGAACGGCCTCTCCTATGGTCGGCAGCAACTTCGGTGCCGTGCGGATGGCATTGATGTGGCTTCCGTGTGAAGTGACCACAAACCGACCAGTGAGAGATGATGAGGGCAGGATGGCAACCCAGACAACGGTGACGCTGGTGGACGATCTCGATGGCAGTGTCGCCGATGGGCAGGTTGATTTCTCGATCGACGGCCGGTCGTACGCGATCGACCTTTCGACGGCCAACACCGAGCGGCTGCGGGAGATCTTCGCCCCATTCGTCGCGGCAGCGCGGCGGACCGGCGGGCGCCGCAGCTCGGGCCCGGTGGGCACGCGTTCCGCGCCCGACCGCGAGCAGAACCAGGCGATCCGCGCGTGGGCGAAGAGCCAGGGCCTGAACGTGTCCGAGCGCGGTCGGATCTCCTCGGAGATCCTCGAAGCGTTCCGCAAGGCGCACTGACCTGACAGGGGTCTCCCTCAGAGGAGATTCATAGAATCGGCCGGCAGTCTTGGGCGGCAGCGGTTGGCCGCTTCGAGGAGGAGAACGTCGTGTCGTCGCCCCGGATCCCGCACGACTTCGTCACCTCGGAGCGGCGCCGCGCCGTTCTCGCGAAGCTGCCGCGGCTGACCCGCCCCGACGGCTCGCCGATCCGCGTGCTGTTCGTCGACGACGAGGCGACGCTGACCCAGCTGGTCAGCCTCGCGTTGGGTTACGAGGGGTGGACCGTCGACGTCGCGGCGACCGGGCGGGAGGCGCTCGCCCGGTTCCGCGACGGACGGCCGGACGTCGTGGTGCTCGACGTGATGCTGCCCGACATCGACGGCATCAGCGTGCTGAAGCAGGTGCGGACGCTCGGCGAGTCGACGCCGGTGCTGTTCCTGACCGCGCGCGACTCGGTGGACGATCGCATCATCGGCCTGACGGCCGGCGGCGACGACTACATGACCAAGCCGTTCAGCCTGGAGGAGCTCGTCGCCAGGCTGCGCGCGCTGCTGCGGCGCAGCGCCGCCGCGGCCGATGAGGGCTCCCGGCTCGTCGTCGGCGACCTGGAGCTGGACGAGGGCAGCTACGACGTCCTGCGCGGGGGCGACCGCATCTCGCTCTCGACCACCGAGTTCGAGCTGCTGCGCTACCTGATGCGCAACCCGCGCCGGGTGCTGACCAGGACGCAGATCCTCGACAGGGTGTGGAACTACGACTTCGCCGGCAAGCAGAGCATCGTCGACCTCTACATCTCCTACCTGCGCAAGAAGGTCGACGCCGGGCGTCGCCCGATGATCCACACCGTGCGCGGGGCCGGCTACCTGCTCAGGGCGCCGAGTGACTGACCGGCGACTGCTCGATCTCAGTGGGTGGCCGCTGCGGCGGCGGCTCGTGATCAGCATCGCCACCGTCGTGGGGATCATCCTCGCGGCCGTGGGAGCGATCGGCGTCGTCACGGTGAACGACTCCGTGACGCGCGTCGTCGACGCCCAGCTCAGCGGCTCGATGGACGGCTTCTGCAACTCCGTGGAGAAGTTCCGGCATGGTGCGTCGGGGGACCCGACGGCCGGGCCTCTGGGCTTCAAGAAGCCGCTCACGGCGTTCGTCGGGCACGGGCCGGGAACGATCATCGCCGTCGTGCAGGACGGCCGGGTGACCGACTCGGCGCTGTTCACCGACACCGAGCCGCAGCAGCTACCTCCCGAAACGGCCGCGCCACTCGGCACCGTCGGTGGGCCGGTCCTCGCCCGGAACGTCGAGCTGCCCGAACTCGGGACGTACCGGGTGTCCACGAAGCAGTACGGGTCGGTGCTGCTCGTCGCGGGGGTGTCGCTCGAGGTCGCGGAGTCGGCTGTGCGGACGGAGGTGATCGTGTTCGCGGTGCTGGCCGTGATCGCGATCGCGTGCACGGTGGCGGCGTTGATCACGATCGTCCGGGTCGCCCTGCGTCCGCTCGACCGGGTGGCGCGCACCGCGTCCGAGGTCACGCATCTGTCGCTGGACCAGGGCGAAGCACCGAGCACGCCTCGGGTGGGCGCCGCCGACACCGACCCCCGTACGGAGGTCGGGAAGGTCGGCGAGGCGTTGAACCGGCTGCTCAACCACGTCGACGACGCGCTGGCCACCCGCATGCGGCGCGACCAGCAGATGCGGCGTTTCGTGACCGACGCGAGCCACGAGCTGCGCACCCCGCTCGCCGTGATCCACGGCTACGCCGAGCTGACCCGCCAGGAGAGCGACCAGCTGCCCGACATGACCGAGTACGCACTGAGCCGGATCGAGTCGGAGACGAAACGGTTGACCACGCTCGTCGGCGACCTGCTGCTGCTCGCCCGCATCGACGAGGGCCAGGACGTGCACGTCGAGGAGGTCGACCTCGCCGAGGTCGCGGTGGCAGCCGTCCACGACGCGCAGGCCTCCGCGGCCGGCCACCTGCTGAGCGTCGTGGTGCCGGACTCACCTGCGACGGTCGTGGGCGACCCGGTGCGGCTGCACCAGGTCGCACTCAACCTGCTGACCAACGCCGGCCAGCACACGCCGGTCGGGACGCAGGTCGACTGCACGGTCTGCCACACCGGCGATCGGGTCGAGCTGGTCGTCTCCGACAACGGGCCGGGCATCCCCGACGACCTGATGCCCGTGCTCTTCCAGCGGTTCGCGCACGGGAGCTCGTCGGGGCACCGCAGCTTCGGGCTCGGGCTGGCCATCGTCGCCTCGATCGTCGACGCGCACGGCGGCACGATCGACGTCGACTCCTCACCTGCCGGGACGTCGTTCCGGGTCGTCTTCCCCGCAGCCGTGTCGCGGGCCACGCCGGAGCCGGAGCGGATCTCCGCAGGTCCGGAGCTGTCGCCCGACCACGTGCATTCTTAGCCGGCTGCCGACGCCCCAGGGCCGACCACCTCACTCCGCGTCGGGGTCGTACTGCATCGCCCCGACGGGGTTGCCGGCCGGGTCGGCGAAGAAGATCAGGTGGCCGACTCCGCTGATCGTGAACTGCTCCAGCAGGATCGTGCCTCCAGCGGCCCGCACAGCGGCTGCCGTGGCATCGACGTCGTCGACCGCGAACGTGCATTCCAGCCCCACGGTGGGCAGGTCCGGGTGCAGCTGCCGGCGCTGTTGCATCGCGCCCTGCACGGCGGGTCCGTCGCCGGTGGTGATGCGGTAGAAGCCTGGCGGTCCCCAGGCGGTGAAGGTCCAGCCGAACACGCCTTCGTAGAACGCGCGGCTGGCGTGCACGTCGTCGGCGTTGATCGCGAAATGGGCGAGGTTCGTGCTCATGTCGATATCCGACCACTTCGAACCGGTGGCGTGCATTCTAAGCTTCGCCAGGTCATGTCGATTTCTCGCCAGCCCGACGAGCCGACGGTCCGCGGCTACTCGGTGACCCACCCGCCCGGCGCCGCCGTGCTCACGACCGAGCCGGGCTGGAGCCAGCTGCTGTACACGGCGCGAGGCGCGGTCACGGTCGTCGTCGCGGACGAGGCCTTCACCATCCCGCCGCACCGCGCGCTCTGGCTGCCCGACAACACCCGCACCACGGTCACCAACCGCGGCCGCGTTGCGGTCCGCTGCCTGTACTTCGTCAGTTCGGTGCCCTCGCTGCCCGCGGTCCCGCGAGTGGTGAACGTGCCCCGCTTCTGCCGGGAGTTGCTGCTGCACATCGTCGAGCGCTGCCCGCTCGATCTCGCCGATCCCGTCCACGACGCGCTGCTCACGGTGCTTCTCGACCAGCTGGAAGGCCTGCCCGACGCACCGCTGCGACTGCCGTTGCCCAGCGACCCGCGCGGGGCCGCCGCTGCCGCCGCCGACGCGGCCGACCCGACCGCGTCGACCGCAGCCGTGGCGGCCCGGGCCGGCACGAGCCGGCGGACCCTGGAACGGATCTTCGCTGCGGAGACCGGCCTCGGCCTGGGCGCCTGGCGCCGGCGGGCGCACATACTGGCGTCGCTCGAGCTGCTGGCCCTCGGGTCGTCGGTGACGCAGGCCGGGGGCGCGGTCGGCTACACGACGCCGTCGGCCTACGTCGCGGCGTTCAAGCGGGAGCTGGGAACGACACCCCGCGGCTTCCACCGCGAGGTTTGAGCGCTAGCGCTCCGTGCTCAGCGCTCCGTGCTCAGCATGGACATGACGACGAGCGAACTGAAGCTGTCGTCGGCTTCCCGCAGCGCATCGCGCAGCCGGCCCTCCTCGACGAAGCCGGCCGACCGGTAGAGGCGGCGGGCCCTGGTGTTGCCGCTCTTGACGTCCAGCCAGAGGCGGTGCGCGTCGTGCATCACGAACGCCCGGTCGACGACGGCCGTCAGCGCTGCCCGTCCGTGCCCGCGGCCTCGATGCGCGGGCACCGTGAGGATGCGGCGCAGCTCCACGCTGCTGTGCGGGTTGCGCAGCCCGGCAACGACGGCGAAGGCGACGATCTGCCCGTCCGACGTGAGCGCGAGGTGCTCCTGATCGGGGTCGGTGAGCGCGGCGCGGTGCCATGCTGCGCCGGTGTCGCCGAGCCAGCGTCGGGTGTCGGGGTCGGACTCGGCGGCTTCCACGAGTGCGAGGTCGGCTTCGGTCGTCTGCCGGATCGCGATCATGGACGCGTCCGGCGGGTGCCGGACGTGGTGCTCCGGTTCCCTCACGACGCCCCGCAATGACCTTCGTAGCGGGTGAGCCCCTCGCCGAACTGCGACTTGCTGCGTCCCGTCGGTCCGCCTCGCGGCGTTCGGACCCATGCGCCGGCGGTGGTGAGGCCAGGCATGCGTTCGTCGAAGAGGCGGCTGTAGCGGGTCTCGCCGTCGACGGTGAGGATGCCGTCCTGGACGTCGATGTGCGCGACGGTCGCCCAAAAGGAGTTCTTGTTGTTCCCGACGTGCACGATGATCTCGTCGGCGTCGGGCCCGGGGCGGCCGTCGGCACCGGCGCGGCCGTAGCGGATCGCGACTCGCGGGCGGCCGAACTTGTTGATCGCCCCGAGCCCGTTGTCGACGCTCTGGTAGACGTTCAGGAGCAGGTCGCCGTTCTCGGTCGGCTGCACCCGGACCTGCTCGACGGCGGGCCCGTTGACGCCGGGGCCGAGGGCGTCGCCGCTGTGCTGGATGTAGGGCCAATGGTCGAGGCTGCCCTGGCGGCCGGGCTCGCCGCTGATCACGATGTAGGCGTTGGTGTGCTCGTCGCGGCAGAAGAAGTAGACGTCCAGGTCTCCCTCGCCGTACTGGCGGACGGTCCCGTCGGGTGCGTACTTCGCGCCGCGGCCGTCCCATTCGAGCCCGACGGTGAGCACCCAACCGGGCTCGCCCCGGCTCTTGCGCAGGTCTATGCGGGCGGTCTTGTCCCTGGAGTCCTTGGTCAGCTCGATCCTGACCTTCTCCATGTTGACCGTCGGCCCTTGAGCCGGCGCGGGAGCCGCTGCGGGCTCGTCGTCGGCGGAGACGTCGATGCCGTGCTCGACGGCGAATGCCGCCAGCCCGGCGGCGTAGCCCTGGCCGATCGCGTCGAGCTTCCAGCCGGCGTCGCGGCGGTAGAACGCCACCAGCTGCACGACGGTCTCGGTGGACAGCCCGGCCGGGATGAACGTGATCGGCTCACCGGTCCCGGCGACGCGGACGGCGAGGTCGGGAACGGCGGCGAACCGCGCCGCCTGCGCTTCGGTGCTGCCGGCGATGACGACCCGCTGCACGTCGCCCGGCACCCCGGCGAGGTCGACGGTGATCTCTCCGCCAGCGGTCAGCTCGACGCCACCGTGCACGGGGTTGTTGAAGAAGACGAGGTCGGCGTCGCTGCGGACCTGGTTGCCCGCCCCGAGCAGGACCGCCATGAGGTCCACGGCATCGGCCCGGCTCGCGGTGGCCCGAACGACGTAGCGGGTGCCGGTCAACGCCGACTTCGAACCCTTCGCAACCTCTGGCACAGCTGACTCCATCCCGAGACCCGTCGATCGACCCGCCCAGCATCCGCGCGGGCCGTTTCAGCGAGCGTGCACGACGACAACACGAGGAATTCGGATGGCCCGCGCCGCATGCCCGTGCCGATGATGCCCGTATGACGGTGCACCCATGGGTCGTGACGCCGACCGACGTGCGTTCTGCCGAGGCCTTGGCGCTGCTGCGCGACTACTTCACCGAGGTCGCCGACCGGTACTCGCGCCTGCACCACGACCGGGGTATCACGCGGGACGAGGTCGACTCCGTGCTGGCCGAGTGGCCCAGCGACCACCTCGCCGGACCCACCGGTGTCTTCCTGGTCGGTCGCCACCGCGGCCGGCCCCGCTCCTGCGCCGGGCTGCTCGTCCGCGAGCCCGGGACGGTCGAGCTCACCCGTGTCTACGTCCACCCCGACCTGCGCGGCACCGGCGGCGGTGCCGCGCTGCTGGCGGCCGTCGAGGCGAGCGCCCGGACGCTCGGCGCCCACCGGATCGTGCTGGACACCCGGCTCGACCTCGTCGAAGCCCGAGCGCTCTACGTCCGGCACGGCTACCGCGAGATCCCGGCGTTCAGCAATGGGCCGTACTCCGAGGCGTGGTACGGGAAGGAGCTCGCGGCGCGGGCGGGATGAGGATCCGGGCCGGCACCCCGGATCCAGGCACTGGCTGATCGGGAGTGTGCTCAGGGCTGTCGCGGCAGCCCTGGGCACACTCAACTCACGATCCCG
>NZ_JAJGSX010000009.1 GCF_021245725.1 Pseudonocardia sp. TRM90224
TATTTCCTTGCCATTCCTGCATCACCTTCCGGACTAGATCCTATGGGATCCGGGTCCGAGATCTTCGTAGCACCTCAGGGTGACCTGTTCGGCGACGTAGGCGCGGTGCTGGGGCTGGGATGTTTGCGTTGCGCACGCAAGGGCAGGAAAGCCACTTTCAGGCCCTGTGGGGGCAGGAAAGTGGCTTTCCTGCCCTCCACACGCACCCCGGGGGGCGAGTGGCGATCGCCGGAGCTTGCGTGTCGCAAATCTGCAAAGGCCGGCAACTCGACCGAACTTCCCCACCGTTTTGGGTGGATGCGCGCCCACGCAGCGCGCAAGCGCACAAAACGGTGGGGAAGTTCGGGTCGCGGCTGCGCCCGCCCCGCGTCAGATCGACCGCAGCGCCAGGAACAGGTCGACGCGGTCGCTGAAGCGGGCGAGGTCGCGGCTCGTCAGCTCCTCGACGCGTCCGATGCGGTAGCGGACGGTGTTGACGTGCAGGTGCAGGCGTTCGGCCGTGCGGCTCCAGGAGCCGGAGCAATCGAGGAACGCTTCGAGCGTCTCGTAGAGCCCCGCCCCGGTGCGCTCGTCGTACTCGAGCACCGGCGCCAGCACCCGCGCGGCGAACGCCGTGCGGACGCCGTCCGGGACGGCGGCGAGCAGCGCCACGTGCGAGGTCACGTCCTCGACGGGGACGATGTGCAGCTGCCCCGGCCGGCCCGCGGCCAGGTCGCGGGCGTGCCGCGCCTCCTGCAGCGCCCCGCTGAGCGCGTCGGGCAGCGCGGGCCGCCCGACGCCCACGGTCAGCCGGTTGCGGCGCAGCCCCGGTTCCAGCCGGGCCAGCGCGGGCAGCAGCGGCGCGGGGTCGCCGGGCAGCAGCGCGGCGGCCAGCCCGTCGTGCACCCCGACCACCTGCGGCCCGACGTGCGAGGCGGCGTCGACCAGCACCGCCCGCGCCGATTCCACCAGCTCGGGACGGTCGGGGAAGCCGGCGACGACCACCGTGAGCGCGGCGGCGGTGTCCAGCCCGGCCTGCCGCAGTCGCACGGTCGTCTCCGGGTGGCTGCCGGCGCCGTCGGCGATCATCGCCACGGCGTCGTCGGCGATGTCGCGCACCACCCGCAGCCCCTCGTTGCGCCGCGCGCGGTCCAGCGCCGCGATCGCCACCAGCTCCCCGACGGCGTCGGCGACCTCGGCGTCCCACTCGGTGCACGCGCCCTCGACGACGACGAACCAGCCCGTGAGGCGCTGCTCCGACGCCGGCCCCACCGCGAAGACGGAGTGCCGGTCGGCGGTCACCGCGGGCAGCCGGTCGGCGGTCAGGAACGTCGCGACGGCGGCGTCGAGCGTCGGCATCGGCCGGGCCGCGACCGGCCGTCCGGTCGCGCTGAACACCCGGCAGACCAGCCCGGTCGTCCGCGACACCTGCTCGGCCAGCTCGTCGAGCCCCAACCCGCCGGCGACGGCCGAGAGCAACTGCCGCTGCCGGCCCAGCGAGAGCGCGAGCCGGTCGCCGCGCGCGGCCGTCAGCGATCCGACGACGAGCTCCGTCACCGCCGAGAACGAGACGTCCTCCGGCACCGCGACCAGCGGCAGCCCGTGCCGCTGGCACGCCTCGACGACGTCGTCGGGGATCCCGTGGAACACCGCTTCGCCGGCGGCCAGCGCGGCCGCGCCGGACCCGGCCACGGCGGCGACGAACCGCTCCGCGTCGCCGGGGGAGTTGTGCCACACCAGCCCGCTGATCACGAGCTCGCCACCGCTCAGGTAGCGCGACGGGTCGATCAGGTCGGTCGTGAACACCCACCGCAGCGTCCGGTCGAGCGCGCCCTCCGGGGCGTGCAGCAGCTTCAGCCCCAGTTCGGGGCGCGCCAGGAGGTCACGCAGCTGCATTGGAGGAACCTACAACCCGAACGTCGTGCTCGGGCGACTGATTCGTCACGGTGGCGTCTTCAGCGTGGCTCCGCAGAACGGTTGACTGCTCGGCATGGAGTTCCGTCCGGACGGCCGCGGCAGCCCGCTCATGATCATCGAGGGCGCGCACGTCGTCACCGTGACCGGTGCGGAGCACCCCGGCGGCCACGTCGTCGTCGAGGGCAACCGGATCACCGCCGTCGGCCCCGGACCGGCGCCCCGCACCGGCGGGGAACGTGTCGTCGACGCCACCGGTTGCCTGCTCACCCCCGGGTTCGTGAACACGCACAACCACCTCTACCAGTGGGTCACCCGCGGCCTCGCCGTCGACTCGACGCTCTTCCAGTGGCTCACCACGCTCTACCCGGTGTGGGCCGGCATCGACGAGCACGCCGTGTTCGCGGGGGCATCGGGCGCGCTCGCGCAGCTGGCCCGCACCGGGTGCACCACAGCGAGCGACCACCACTACGTCTTTCCCCGCGAGGGCGGCGACGTGCTGGGCGCGGAGATCCGCGCGGCGCGCGAGGTCGGCATCCGCTTCCACGCCACCCGCGGATCGATGGACCTCGGGCAGCGCGATGGCGGCCTGCCGCCCGACCACGTCGTCGAGGACCGCGACGCGATTCTCATCGCGTCGGAGGCCGCGATCGACCGGTGGCACGACCCGTCGCCCGGCTCGATGCTGCAGGTCGCGCTCGCGCCCTGCTCGCCGTTCTCGGTGACGGGCGAGCTCATGCGCGAGTCGGCCGAGCTGGCCCGCCGCCGCGGCGTGCGGCTGCACACCCACCTCGCCGAGACGTTCGACGAGGAGGAGTTCTGCCGCGAACGCTTCGGCCGCAGCCCGCTCGAGTACGTCGAGTCGCTCGGTTGGACGGGCGCCGACGTCTGGTTCGCCCATGCCGTCCACCTCGACGACAGCGCGGTGAAGAAGATCGGCGACACGTCGACGGGGGTCGCGCACTGCCCCTCGTCCAACGCCCGGCTGGGCGCCGGTATCGCCCGCACCCGCGACCTGCGCGACGCCGGCGCGCGCGTCGGCCTCGGGGTGGACGGCGCGGCGAGCAACGAAGCCGGCAGCCTGCTGGAGGAGGCGCGGCACGCGGTGCTGTTCGCCCGGCTCGTCGGCGGGCCGAGCGCGCTGTCGGTGCGCGACGGGCTGGAGCTGGCCACGATCGGCGGCGCGACCGTGCTCGGCCGCCAGGACGAGATCGGCTCGATCGAGCCGGGCAAGCTCGCCGACCTCGCGCTCTGGCGCATCGACGGCCTCGGCCACGCCGACGTCGCCGACCCGGTCGCCGCGCTCCTGCTCGGTACGCCGCCGCCGCTGGAGCTGCTGCTCGTCGACGGCCGGACGATCGTCGAGCACGATCGCGTCGTCACGGTCGACACCGACGCCGTGGCGCGCGAATGTGTGGTCGTGCACCGCTCGTTGATGGAGAAGGCGTCATGACGACTTACCGGACCGGCGCCGCTCGCCCGACCCGGACACCTCAGGGAGTTTGATCATGCCGCGCATGTTCCTCAACGGCACTGCCATGTCCGGCGGCGCCGACCACCACCTCGTCGGCGACTCGCCGCTGGTCGCGACGACCACGACGGCGCCGCGGTACCGGTTCCACGCCGTCGGCGGGCGCTATCCCGCGCTGGAGGACGTCGGCAAGGGCGGGGCCGCCGTGCAGGGTGAGGTGTACGAGATCTCGTACGAGCAGCTGCGGGAGGTGCTGCTGCCGGGCGAGCCGGACGGCCTGGAGCTGGGTGTGATCGAGCTGGCCGACGGGAGCGGTTCGTTCGCGATGATCCTGCGCCGCGAGTACCCGGCCCTGCCCGAGCTGACCGACATCTCCGAGCTGGCGAGCTGGCGGGCCTACCAGGAGCGACGATCGTGATCGTGGTGCGCGCCGACCGCGCTGTCGTCGACGGCGTCGAGCAGCCCGCGGCCGTTGTGGTGAAGGGTGAGCGGGTCGAGGCGGTGCTGCCGAAGTGGAGCGACGTCGCCGGCGCCGAGTACGTCGAGCTGGCCCCCGACGAGGTGCTGCTGCCCGGTCTCGTCGACACGCACGTGCACGTCAACGAGCCGGGACGGACCGAGTGGGAGGGTTTTGCCACCGCGACCCGGGCCGCCGCGGCCGGCGGGGTCACCACGATCCTCGACATGCCGCTGAACTCGCTGCCGCCGACGCTGGACGTCGCCGCGCTGGACGTGAAGCGCAAGGCGGCCGACGGGCAGTGCGCCGTCGACGTCGGGTTCTGGGGCGGTGCGGTGCCCGGCAACGAGGACGGGCTGCGCGCGCTGCACGACGCCGGGGTGTTCGGCGTGAAGTGCTTCCTGATCGACAGCGGGGTGCCGGAGTTCCCCGCGCTGGCCGACCCGACGGACGCGCTGCGTGCGGTCGCTGCCTTCGACGGCCTGCTCATCGCGCACGCCGAGGACGGCGCCTACGTCCACGACGCCGCCGGCCGGCGCTACGCCGACTTCGTCGCGTCGCGGCCGGACGCCGCCGAGGAGTCGGCGATCGGGCTGCTGGTGCGGCTGGCGAGGGAGACGGGCGCGCGGGTGCACGTCGTGCACCTGTCGTCCGCGGCGGCGTTGCCGCTGCTCGCCGCCGCGCGCGCCGAAGGCGTCCGGGTGAGCGTCGAGACCTGCCCGCACTACCTGGCGCTCACCGCGGAGGAGGTGCCCGACGGCGACACCCGGTTCAAGTGCTGCCCGCCGGTGCGCGGCGCCGCCAACCGCGACGCGCTCTGGGCCGGCCTGCGCGCCGGCACGATCGACATGATCGTCAGCGACCACTCGCCCTGCACACCGGAGCTGAAGGGCCTGGAGCGCGGCGACTTCGGCGCCGCATGGGGCGGGATCGCGTCGCTGCAGGTGGGCCTGCCGGTCGTCTGGACGCAGGCCCGCGAGCGTGGCATCCCGCTGGTCGACGTCGTCCGGTGGATGGCGCAGCGGCCTGCGGAAATGGCCGGCCTGCATCGGAAGGGACGCATCGCCGCAGGTCAGGACGCCGACCTCGTCGTGTTCGCGCCCGAGGAACCGTTCCGGGTCGGCGAGCTGCACCACCGCAACCCGATCACGCCGTACGCGGGGCGCGAGCTGCGCGGGGTCGTGCGCCGCACGTGGCTGCGCGGCCGGCCCGTCGAAGCCGAGGGCACGCCACGAGGGCGGCTGCTCATGAGGGAGGACACCGATGAATGACTTCCAGCAGTGGCCCGACCTCGCCGTCCGCTCGCTCGGTGGCGCCGTGGTGTCCGCCAACGACGAGTCGTTCGCGTCGCGGGAGCACCTGATCTCGCCAGGTCCGTCTGTGTTCGACCCCTCGGAGTTCGGGCCGAAGGGCAAGGTCTACGACGGCTGGGAGACGCGCCGGCGCCGTGAACCCGGCAACGACGAGGCCGTCGTGCGGCTGGGCGCGCCCGGCATCGTGCACGGGGTCGTGATCGACACGACGTGGTTCACCGGCAACTACCCGCCGGAGGCCGCCGTCGACGGTGCCGGGCCCGACCTGGCGTGGGAGCCGCTCCTTGAGCGCGTGCCGTTGAAGGGCGACACCGCCAACACGTTCGAGGTGGAGTCGACGCGGCGGGTCACGCACGTCCGGCTGCGGATCTTCCCCGACGGCGGCGTCGCCCGGCTGCGAGTGCACGGCGAGGCACTGCCCGACCCGGCGCTGCTCGCCGCGCTCGGCACCGTCGACCTCGCCGCGCTGGAGCTCGGCGGGCGCGTGACCGGCTGCTCCAACCTGTTCTACAGCTCGCCGAACAACCTGCTCGTGCCCGGCCCGGCCCGCTCGATGGGCGAGGGTTGGGAGACCGCGCGGCGCCGCGACGACGACAACGACTGGGTGCAGGTCGCGCTCGGCACCGAGGGCACGATCGCGCTTTCCGAGCTCGACACCAGCTGGTTCCTGCACAACGCCCCCGGCTGGGCGAGCCTGCGCGGGCGCGTGGCGGGCGGGGAGTGGTTCCCGCTGCTCGAACGCACCGCGCTGGAGCCAGACACCCGGCACCGGTTCGTGCTCACCGGCGCGCCTGCTGCCGACGAGGTGCGCCTCGACATCTTCCCCGACGGCGGCATGGCCCGCCTGCGCCTGTTCGGGACGCCCACCGCGACCGGCCGGGAGAACCTCGCCGCGCGCTGGGCCCGCGCCCACAGCTGATCCCCTGCGTTAGGAACTCGCAATGCGGTACGCCGTCAACTGTTCGATCCTCTTCACCGAGCTCCCGCTGCTCGAACGGCCCGCCGCGGCCGCGGCGGCCGGGTTCGACGCCGTCGAGTTCTGGTGGCCCTTCGGCGAGGCCGTACCGGCCGACGCCGACGTCGAGGCCTTCGCGGCCGCGATCGAGGCCGCCGGCGTGCAGCTCACCGGGCTCAACCTCGCCGCGGGCGACATGCCCGGCGGCGACCGCGGCCTGCTCTCGTGGCCGGGCCGCGAGAACGAGCTGCGCGGCAGCATCGACATTGCGGCGGCGCTGGGCAAGCGGCTGGGCACCGAGGTGTTCAACGCGCTCTACGGCAACCGCATCGACGGCGTCGACCCGCGCGACCAGGACGAGCTCGCCGTCCGCAACCTCGGCCGGGCCGCGGCGCTGCTGCCCGGCACGGTCGTGCTGGAGCCGCTCTCCGGCGTCGAGCGCTACCCGTTGAAGACCGCCGCCGACGCGCTGGCCGTCGCCGACCGGGTGGGTGTGCAGAACGTGGCGCTGCTCGCCGACCTCTACCACCTCGCCGTCAACGGCGACGACGTCGCTGCCGTGATCGCCGATCACTGCGCGAGGATCGGGCACGTCCAGATCGCCGACGTGCCCGGCCGGCACGAGCCGGGGACGGGGCAGCTGCCGATCGCCACGCACCTCGCCGCGCTCGAACGCGGCGGCTACGCCGGCCCGGTCGGGCTGGAATACGTCCCAACCACCACGAGCGACCGCGCCTTCGACTGGCTGACCAGGGAGAACCTCTCATGACGACCATCGCGTTCATCGGGCTCGGGATCATGGGTGCGCCGATGGCCGGCCACCTCGTCGACGCCGGCCACGACGTGGTCGGCTACAACCGCTCGCGGGCCGCTGTCGAGAAGCTCGCCGAGCGCGGCGGCCGCGCGGCCGACAGCGTCACCGACGCCGTTCGCGCCGCGGACGTCGTGATCACGATGGTGCCCGACAGCCCCGACGTCGAGGACGTCGCGCTGGGCCCCGACGGCATCTACGCCAACGCGAAGCCCGGCACGCTGCACATCGACTGCTCCACGATCCGCCCCGACGTCGCGCGCCGCATCGCCGAAGCGGGCGACGGGGTCGGCGTGCGGGTCGTCGACGCGCCGGTCAGCGGCGGTGAGGCCGGTGCCGTCGAGGGCACGCTCTCGATCATGGTCGGCGGCGCGGACGACGACGTCGCGGCGGCGCGACCGTACCTGGAGGTCGTCGGCAAGACCGTCGTGCACGTGGGCCCCGCGGGCGCGGGCCAGACTGTGAAGGCGGCCAACCAGCTGATCGTCGCGGGCAACATCCAGCTGCTCGCCGAGGCACTGATCTTCCTGGAGGCGCACGGCGTCGACACCGAATCGGCCACCGAGGTGCTCGGCGGCGGCCTCGCCGGCAGTACGGTGCTGCAGCGCAAGGCGGCCGGGATGCGGGCGCGCGAGTTCGCGCCGGGCTTCCGGATCGACCTGCACCACAAGGACCTCGGCATCGTCACCGCCGCGGCGCGCGAGGCCGGCGTCGCGATCCCGCTGGGCGCGCACGTCGCGCAGCTGCTCGGGGCGCTGCGCGCGCAGGGGCACGGCGACCTCGACCACAGCGCGCTCCTGCTGCTGGTCGAGCAGCTCTCGGGCCGGGCGGGGGAGTCGACGTGACCCGCATGCGAGCCGTCGACGCGGCCGTCGCGATCCTGGTCAAGGAGGGGGTGACGCACGCGTTCGGGCTGCCCGGCGCGGCGATCAACCCGTTCTACTCGGCGCTGCGCGACAACGGCGGCATCCAGCACGTCCTTGCGCGGCACGTCGAAGGTGCCTCGCACATGGCGGAGGGCTACACCCGGGCGCGGGCAGGCCGGATCGGCGTGTGCGTCGGGACGTCCGGGCCTGCCGGCACCGACATGATCACCGGGCTGTACTCGGCGGCGGCCGACTCGATCCCGATCCTCGCGATCACCGGCCAGGCGCCGGTCGCGCGGCTGCACAAGGAGGACTTCCAGGCCGTCGACATCGCCGCGATCGCCGCGCCGGTGACGAAGTGGGCGGTGACGGTCCGCGAGCCCGGCCAGGTGCCCGGCGCGTTCGCGCAGGCGTTCCACCTGATGCGCTCCGGCCGGCCGGGCCCGGTGCTGCTCGACCTGCCCGTCGACGTCCAGCAGGCCGAGATCGAGTTCGACATCGACACCTACGAGCCGCTGCCCGTGCACCGGCCGGTCGCGACGCGCGCGCAGGCGGAGAAGGTGCTCGACATGCTGGCCGCCGCCGAGCGGCCGGTGCTCGTCGCCGGTGGCGGGATCGTGAACGCCGACGCGTGCGCCGAGCTGGTGGCGCTCGCCGAGCTGCTGGACGTCCCGGTGGTCCCGACGCTGATGGGCTGGGGTGCGATCCCCGACGACCACCCGCTGATGGCCGGCATGGCGGGCCTGCAGACCTCGCACCGCTACGGCAACGCGACGCTGCTGGCGTCCGACTTCGTGCTCGGGATCGGCAACCGCTGGGCCAACCGGCACACCGGCGGCCTCGACGTCTACCGGGCCGGGCGGACGTTCGTCCACGTCGACATCGAGCCGACGCAGATCGGGCGGGTGTTCGCGCCCGACTACGGGATCGTCTCCGACGCGGGCGCGTTCCTGCGCGAGCTGCTGGCCGCCGCGCGGGCCCGGGAACTGCCGCGGCGCGAGCCGTGGGTGCGGGAGTGCGCGCGGCGGAAGGGGACGCTGCAGCGGCGCACCCACTTCGACGACATCCCGATCAAGCCGCAGCGGGTGTACGAGGAGATGAACCGGGCGTTCGGTCCCGAGACCCGCTACGTCACCACGATCGGGCTCTCGCAGATCGCCGCGGCGCAGTTCCTGCACGTCTACCGGCCGCGGCACTGGATCAACGCCGGCCAGGCAGGCCCGCTGGGCTGGACGGTGCCGGCCGCGCTCGGCGTCTGCGTCGCCGACCCGGACGCGACGGTCGTCGCGCTCTCGGGCGACTACGACTTCCAGTTCATGATCGAGGAGCTGGCCGTCGGCGCGCAGTTCAACCTGCCCTACATCCACGTCGTCGTGAACAACTCCTACCTGGGCCTGATCCGCCAGGCGCAGCGCGGGTTCGACATGGACTACTGCGTCCAGCTGGGCTTCGACAACATCAACTCCCCGGAGCTGGGCAAGTACGGCGTCGACCACGTCAAGGTCGCCGAGGGCCTCGGCTGCCTCGCGCTGCGCGTGACCGACCCCCGCGAGCTGGCCGGCACGTTCGCCAGGGCACGGCAGCTGATGGCCACCCACCGCGTGCCGGTGGTGGTCGAGGTGGTGCTGGAACGGGTCACCAACATCGCGATGGGGACGGAGATCGACGCGGTGGCGGAGTTCGAGGACCTGGCTGCGACCAGCGCCGACGCACCGACGGCGATCACACCGCTCGAACGGTAGGAATCGCACGGCACACCGGATGGTGCCGGCACACACGTCGTGACATGTGTGCCGGCACCTCGAGGTGTGAGCGGTCGAACCTCTCGCCGGAGAATGTCAGGGCCACAGCGGAGACTCCGGGCTGTGAACGATGAACCTCCCATCGAGTGGTTGACACGACGTCCCGTGCACCTCGCCGGATCACCGCAGGCGTATCGGACGCAACCCGGCTACGACGTCCCGGCCGTCCCCGCCGTTGCTCCGCCGCCGGGTCTGGCCGGGGCGATGGTCGAGACGGTCCGCGCCGCGATGCCGCAGGCAGTCGCGATGGTCCCGGGCGAGCCTGCGGCCGCGTTCGGGCGGGTCGGGCTGCGCGGCAGCGGTGTCCGGTGGCCCGATCCGGCGGCGGCGCTGATGCTCGCCGAGGCGCTGATGCCAGTAGCCGGGTCGCTCTCGCCGGAGGTCCCGCAGGCGGTGCGTGCAGCGCAGGTCCGCGAGCCGCGCAGCGGGGGGTTCGCGTACGCGACCTTGCAGAATCGTCCTTGGGACTCGGCGCTGTTCGGGCTGAAGGCGATGGCTCCAGGCACGGTGGAGCTTGCCGCCGGCCTTGTCCGCGAGCTGGCCACGTTTCCCCTGCTGGCCGACGCGATGCGGGTCGAAGGTGTGACGGAGGCGGAGCTCGCGACCGGCCGCGGCCGCGTCCACCTCGCGTTGGCGCTGGCCGTCTCGTCCGTGGTGGTGCGTGGGTGTCCTGTCGCGCTCCGGGACGAGGAGAGCGCGGCCGTGGTGGGCCTCACGCTGCCGGTTGCGGTGAGCGCGCTGCAGCACGGCCCCGCGCCTCGCGGGTACGCCGCGGCGCTCGTGGAGAAGCGCCGCGTGGAGTACACGTTCCCGCACCACACCACGCACTACGTGGTGTCGGTCGCCGGCCGGTTCGGGCTGGTCGAGGGCAACCCGGTGCTGCCCCTGGAGGAACCGGCGAACGGGCTGGTCACGGCTGTTCCGGGTGGGCTGGTGGTCCGTACGGGCGCAGCTTCGGGGGTGGTCTCGGTCCTGGTGATCGTCCTCGCCGAGCGCCCGGAGGACGTTGTCGGGGGCGGTCGAGGATGGGACGAGATCGTCGAGCTGAGCTACCTTGCCGTCGACGGCTCGGCCGGGTTGCCGACGGTGCAGCAGTGGCCTTCGAGCGAACCCGTCGCCGCGGAGCTGACGTCGCCGTGGCCCGGCCCGGTGCGGGCGCTCGTCCGCGCCGAGGGGCGGGACGAGCCGCCGGGCGAGCGGGCCACGGAGAGCTACGAGATCGTGCTCTGGCCGGAACCGGCGTCGCCGGAGGTGGTGCACAAGAAGACCGACCGGCTCGGGCACCGGTTGCGCGGCGAACCGGAGCCGCCGCCCGTCGAGCAGCCGGAGCGGGTGTTCGAGTGGGTCGGCAGGTCCGTGCTGTCCGAGGCGGCGACCGTCACGGTGGTCACCGGCGCCGACCCCGAGTCCGTGGTGCGGGGGTTCGGCGGCGATCCCGCCGAGCCCGTATCGATGCGCGAGCTGCTCGAGGATTTCGGCATCGACCCGTGGGTCGCGGTGCTCCCGGTCGAGGGCGCGGTGCTCGCGGTGGAGTTCAACGGCTGGCAGGGCGCGCAAGGCCCGGTGCTGCAAGCGCTGTCCCGCAACGGGTCGGCGTCCAGCTCGTACTGGAACGTCAACGCCGTGCGGAGGCTCTCGTTCGCGCGCAGGGGAGTGGTGCTCGACAGCGAGGAGTGGACCTCGCAGATGCGTCTCGACGACCCGGACGTCCGAGCGGCCGTCGAGGGCATCGACTTCGACAGCTACCGGAACACAACGGGGAAGTACCTGGTCCCGGTGGCGCGATTCACCGGGTACACCTTCGCGGAGGCCGACTATGCGCGGATCGTGGAGGCGGACGTCGCGTACCGGATCCTGCCGCTCCTGCCCGAGCACTACCCGGTCGAGCTGCAGGCCGACGGAACCCTGCGATGGGCGCCTGAGGTGGTGCTGGGGGACGACCCGAACCTCCTCCCGAGCCTGCCCGCCGACACCCTCCGCGACCTCGCATGGTGGGCCGCGGGGGAGGCGGCGCAGCAATCCGGGATGGCCGCACACCACCCCGTCGCCGAGAGCCTCGCCCGGCGTGGACTCACCACCGACGCAGAGCGGCTCGCCCGCGAATCCACGCTGGAAGGTCGCGGCGAGCACCACTGGATGTGGATGGCATTTCACGAGGCAAGCAATCCTGACCCGCTCGCTGCAGCAATGCGTGGGCTGAAATCGGCGGGATACGTCTTCGGGACCGCCTCCGCGGAGTTCCTCGCACGGGCGAGGTCGTGGATCGGGCCGGTGTGACCGGGTCGATCCACACCCCCGACTCACCGCCCAGCACTCGACGTACCAGCGCTGCTCGTCCTCGATGCACGGCTCGCACGCCGCAGTCGGGATCAGGCAATGAAAGGGGACTGAGCCCGACGCTCCTTCGCCGCCCATCGCCTCCCACTCTCAGCGCGAGCCGGTCAGCGCTCGCGCCCAGGCCAGCACCTCCGCATCCACCGAGGCGTCGTCAGGGCCGTAGTCGTAGCGGTCGTCGAGCAGGACGAGTTGCTCCGCGGCCGGCAGCCGATCGTGACCGATGGAGCGGTGCGCCCACCTCGCGAGCTCGCGCGGGTGGAGCTCGCCGGCAGCGGTGCGCGCGGCGAGCGCGTGGAGAACCGCCTCCAGAGCGTCGAGCGAACCCTCCGGATGCCACGGCAGGCCGAGCTCGGCGAAGGCGTTCTGCACCGCCTCCCGTAGCTCGGGCTCGGGCGCGTGGGCCGACACACCCGCGACGACGGCCAACCACTGGCCATCGACGCCGGCGAGCAGTGCCTCGACGGCGGCGTCGACGACCTCGGCGCCCCGCGCCTGCCGGATGTTCCACAACGCGGCGGTGTCCCGGAACCGGACGAGCGCGTCTTGCGGGGTCATCCCCCCATATTGGCCGACGTCCTCCGCGGCCTTCCCCCGACAGCCCAGAACCTTGCATGTCGCCCCCGAAGTTCCCCACCGTTTTGTGCACTTGCGCGCTCTCAGAGCGCGCATCCACCCAAAACGGTGGGGGAGTTCAGGGGGCGAAGCCGGGGCGCGTGAGCTGCCCGGTGCGCAGGGCGGGGAAGGTGGTGTCGGGCAGCCCGAGGATGTGCGCCTGCACCACCGGGTTCTCGGCGAGCACCAGGGGAGTGATCTTGCTGGCGGGCTGGGGTTTGCCGACCAGGTTGCCCTGGACGAGATCGCACCCCTGCCTGCGCAGCTCGCGCAACTGGCCCGGCCGTTCGACGCCCTCGGCGACGGTGCGCAGCCCGAGGTGGCGGGTGAGGTCGAGCATGCCGCGCAGGAACCGGCGCTGCCGCTCGTCGTGGTCGATGTGCGCCACGAAGAACTGGTCGATCTTGACGGTGTCGACGGGGGTGCGGGCGAGCCGGGCCAGCGTCGAGTAGCCGGTGCCGAAGTCGTCGAGCGCGAGCCGCACCCCGCAGACCCGCAGCCGCGTCATCACGTCGATCGTGGTGTCGGGCCGGTTGCCGACCGAGTTCTCCGTCATCTCCAGCGCGAGCTGGCCCGACGCGAGCCCGTAGCGGGCGATGGCCGACGCGATGCGGTCGGGCAGGCCGGTGTCGGAGAGCTCCTGCGGGTTGATGTTGACCGCGATCCGCAGGCGTTGGTGGCCGAGCCTGCGGTTCCACGCAGCCAGCTGCGCGCACGCCTTCTCCACCATCAGCGCGGTCAGCTGCTGGGACAGACCCGCCGCCTCGCAGATCGGGATGAACGTGCTGGGTGGGACGCTCTCGCCGTCGTGCGTCCAGCGGGCCAGCGCCTCCAGCGCGGCGATCCGGCCGGTCGTGGGTTCCACGACGGGCTGGTAGATCGGGTACACCTCGCCGCGGTCGAGCGCGGCCGCGAACGCCCCGTCGAGCACCGGCCGGTGGTGCCGCCCGTGCGGGCGCAGGCCGTTGGACTCCGCGGCCGCCGAGTGCGCACCGACGTCCCCCTTGCCAGACGTCTTGACGGCGTACATGGCGACGTCGGCGCGGTGCAGCAGCGCGGCCGCCTTCGCGGGGCCGGCCAGCACGGGCGCGTCGGCGATGTCCGGTTCCTGCGTGGCGACACCGATGCTGGCCGAGATCGTGACGGTGCGGCCCTCGACGTGGAACGGCTCCTCCAACGCCTCCAACAGCCTGTGCGCCACCGTGCTGGGGTCGCCGCCCTGCTCCAGCAGCACGGCGAACTCGTCGCCGCCGAGCCTGGCCAGGGTGTCGGAGGCGCGCAGCGCGTCGCGCAGCCGGTCGGCGACCAGCGCGAGCAGCGTGTCGCCGCTCGCGTGCCCCAAGGTGTCGTTGACAGCCTTGAAGCCGTCGAGGTCGATGAACGCCACCGACACCTGCTGCGGTGTGCGGCTGGCCAGCTCGAGCGCGTGCCCGAGCCGGTCGAGGAACAGTGCCCGGTTGGCGAGGCCCGTGAGCGCGTCGTGGAACGCGAGGCGGTGCAGCTGCACCTCACGCTGCTGGACGGTCCGGGTGAGCTGCAGGTTCTCCCGCACCGTCAGGTACTGCCGCAGCAGCACGAGCAGCACCAGCAGCAGCAACATCACGACGTCGACGATGCCGACTCCGACGGTGGCGGTCTTCGCGGCCGCGCCGATGACCGCGGCGGTCAGCGGGATGTAGGGCAGCACGCTGACGGGGGTCGCGCTGCGCTGCTTCGGTGCGACGTCCGCGACCAGGTCCGCCCTGGTCACCAGCATCCCGGCGGCGCCGATGAAGCCGAAGGCCGAGCGCCAGCCCCACTCGATCACCGAGCCGGTGACGTACGAGCCCTCGGCGACCATGTAGGCGAACGCGGTGTCGGAAACGGCCATCGCGAGCACGCCGGCACCCAGCACGAGCCACCGCAGCGGCGCCGTCCTGGTCTGCGCGATCGTCAGCATCGAGATGGTGAGCATCGCGATGTCGGCCACCGGGTAGGTGATCGAGAACGCGGCCCGCAGGAACGTCCCGCCGGTGTTCTCGATGATCGACTCGAGGGCCGTCATCCAGGCCAGCAGCCCGATCGCGATCCCGACGATCAGCGCGTCGAGCACCCGTCGGGGGGTGGCCAGGCCCGATTCCGGCGGCGTGATGAACACGAGCCCGACGATCGCCAGCACGGCGAAGCCGAAGTAGCCGGCATCAGCGAGCGACGGGTACGGGGAGATGATCCCGAGCAGGTCCTCGTAGACCGTCCAGGCCGCCTGACCGGCCGCCCACGCCCAGCAGGCGAACGCCATCGCGACCCAGCCGAGCCGGGTGCGTCCGACCGTGCGCACCGCGGCCCGCCAGCAGCCGAGCCCACCACCGGCGGCGAGCAGCATCACTCCGACGTTTGCGACGAACCGCCGCAAATCGCCTTCGAGCGCCGTGACCAGCCCACCCAGCACGAGCACCGCGATGGTGGCGCCGAGCATGGACGCGGCGCCGGAGCGGCGCGCGCCGGGCGAAGGGGGTGCGGTCATCGGGATCCGTCAAGTGAGGGAGCAGGTCCCCCATCGTGGCAGAGCTGAACCCCGCTGATGTGTCCGCACCGGCAAAGAAGTACCGGTGTGGGTTACCGCCCGGCGGTCAAGGTGTCGATGGACTCCGCCGAAAGGACCCTTTCGATACCGAGGACGATCGCCCCGGCGAGCCCTGCGTACTCGCCCAATACGCTGTTCGTGAGCACGAGGTTGCGGGTGGCCAGCGGCAACGCGCGCTGGTACACGACGCTGCGCACCCCGGCGAGGAGCTCGTCGCTGGCCGCGGTGAGCGAGCCGCCGAGCGTCACGCGCGCGGGGTTGTAGAAGTGCACGAGGGTGGCTACGAGCTCGCCGATGAGCCCCGCCGCCTCCCTGACCAGCCCCACCGCGGTCGCGTCGCCGCGCCCGAGCAGCCCGCGCAGCTCCGCGATCGACCCCGTGATCGACCCAGTGGCCGACGCCGAGCCCAGCTTGCGCGCGACCGCGGCCGCGGAGGCGACGGCCTCGATGCAGCCGACGTTCCCGCAGACGCACGCGTCGTCGGGGGCGCCGCGCACCCGGACGTGCCCGATGTCGCCCGCCGCGCCGTCGGCGCCGTGGTGCAGCACGCCCTCGCTGGTGACGAGCCCGCCGCCGATGCCCGTCCCCACCTTGACGAAGAGCAGCGGCACCTGATCGGCGGGCAGCGCCCTGGCCTCGCCGAGCGCACGCAGGTTGACGTCGTTCTCCAGCACGACCGGGCAGTCGAACGTCTGCTGCAGCCGCACCGACACGGGGTAGGCGTGCCAGCCCGGCATGATCGGCGGGCGCACCGGGATGCCGAGGTGGCCGTCGACCGGGCCCGGCAGCCCGATGACGACGGCCCGCGCCGGCACGCCGTCGGGCGCCTTGGCCCGCAGCTCGGTGAGCCGCGACTCGATCGTCGCGAGCGCGGCGTCGGGCCCAGCCGTGACGTCCACGTCGACGTGCGCGTGCGCGAGGATCTGCTGGCTGAGGTCGACGACGGCGAGGTGCGCGCCGCGCGCGCCGACGTCCGCGAGCAGGACGTGGCCGCCGCGCGGCGCGAGGGCCAGCCGGTCGGCGGGCCGGCCGCGACCCGCGGTGGGGCGGGTGCCGTCCTGGCGCAGCACCCCGCGCGCGAGCAGCTCGTCGACGGCGGTGCTGACGGTCGTGCGGGCCAGCCCGGCCGCTGGCGCGAGGTCGGCCTTGCTCACAGCGGTGCCGGATGCGACCAGTCGGGCGACGGTGCTGAGGGTGATGGCCGAATCGATGCGCCCGGTCAGCGCAGGAGCGCTCATCCGCAGCGGCGGCAGGGGCGCAGACGGCAACATAACGGCTCGATTTCGTCGGAAATATGCCCAAAACAGGCATTATTTGGTCGTTGTACGGCACTGGTCCCCGATCCTACGGTCTGCGCGAACCACCTGTGCAAGGCGTAAAAGGCAGAGAGGTGACGACCGTGCCGCCGCTCCTCACGATGCGGGGGATCGTCAAGCAGTTCCCCGGCGTGCGCGCGCTCGACGGCGTCGACCTCGACGTGGAGGCCGGCGAGGTGCACTGCCTCCTGGGCCAGAACGGCGCCGGCAAGTCGACGCTGATCAAGGTGCTCGCCGGCGCGCACCGGCCCGACGAGGGCGAGGTCACCTGGTCCGGCGCGCCCGTCGTGTTCGCGACCCCGCAGGCGGCCGACACCGCGGGGATCGCGACGATCTACCAGGAGCTCGACCTCGTGCCCGGCCTCTCGGTCGCGGAGAACGTCGTGCTCGGCCACGAGCCGTCGCGCCTGGGCTTCACCAGGCCGCGCGACGCCGAGGACGTCGCGCGTGCCTTGCTGCGGCGCCTCGGCCACCCCGAGATCCCGCCCCGGCGCGAGCTGGGCCGCCTTTCCGCGGCCGGCCAGCAGGTCGTCAGCATGGCACGGGCGCTGGCCCGCGACGCGCGGCTCATCGTCATGGACGAGCCCTCGGCCGTGCTCGACCCCGAAGAGGTGCAGAACCTGTTCAGGGTGATCAGGGAGCTCACCGCGGAAGGTGTTGCGGTCGTCTACATCTCCCACCGGCTGGAGGAGATCCGCGAGATCGGCGACCGGGTCACCGTCCTCAAGGACGGGCGGACGGTCGCGCGCAACCTGCCCGCCCGTGAGACCCCCACCGCCGACGTGATCCGGCTGATGACCGGCCGCTCGATCGAGTACGCCTTCCCGCCGCGTGCTGCGGAACCGCTCGGCGACGAGGTGCTGGCGGTCGAGGGCCTCGGCCGGACGGGCGAGTTCGCAGGGGTGTCGTTCACCGTGCGCGCCGGCGAGATCATCGGGCTCGCCGGGCTGGTCGGCTCCGGCCGCTCGGAGATCATCGAGACCGTCTACGGCGCCCGCAAGGCCACTGCCGGCTCGGTGCGCGTGCGCGGCAAGCAACTGCGCGCGGGCTCGGTGCCGGCAGCCGTCCGCGCCGGCATGGGGCTGTGCCCCGAGGAGCGCAAGAGCCAGGGCCTGCTGATGGGCGAGCCCGTCTACCGCAACGTCTCGCTGCCCGCCCTGACCCGCTTCGCGCGTGGCGGCTTCCTCGGCCGCGACTCCGACCTCGACGCCGCCGGTGCCGTCACCGCGCAGCTGGACGTCCGGCCCGCCGACGCGACCCGGCCCGTGCGCACGCTCTCGGGCGGCAACCAGCAGAAGGTCGTGCTGGCACGCTGGCTGCTGCAGGGCTGCCGGGTGCTGCTGCTCGACGAGCCGACCCGCGGCGTCGACGTCGGGGCCCGCTCGGAGATCTACGCGTTGATCCGGAAGCTGGCGGCCGACGGGGTCGCCATCGTACTGGTGTCGAGCGAAGTGCCCGAGGTGCTCGGGCTCGCCGACACCGTGCTCGTCGTCCGAGAGGGCCGCGTCGTCCACACCGCGCCGAGCGCGGAGCTGGACGAGGGCAGGGTCCTCGACCTGGTGATGGAAAGCGTGAGCCCGATGGGAACTCGTGATGACGGTGTCTGATGCCCAGGCTGATTCCCAGGCCGGTCCCGACCGGGTCGCCCTCGACAAGGGCGGCGCACTCGACAAGGGCGCCGTACCGGCCGCCGACGAGCGCATCCGCGTCGAGCGCGCGGCCCGTGCTGCGGAGCCGAACGGCTCGCAGCTCTCCCGGCTGCTCGACAGCGGCGCGGGGCGCAACCTCGGGCTCGTCGCGGTGCTCGTGCTGCTGGGCATCGTCGGCGTGCTGTCCGCCGACACGTTCCTGACCACCTCGAACCTGCTGACGATCCTCACCCAGGCCTCGATCATCGGGGTGATCACGGTCGGCGTGACGTTCGTGATCATCGGCGGCGGCATCGACCTCTCGGTCGGCAAGGTGATGGCGCTGTCGTCGGTGTGGGCGACCACCGTCGCCACGCAGTCGTACGGGCCGGTCGTGATGATCTTCTGCGCGCTGGCCGTCGGCATGGGCGCGGGGCTGGTCAACGGCCTGCTGATCGCGTACGGGCGGATCGTCCCGTTCATCGTGACGCTGGCGATGCTGATCTCCGCGCAGGGCCTCGCCGAGCAGATCTCGGGCCGGCGCAGCCAGATCGTCACCGACCGGGTGATCGCCGGCATCGCGAACACGCGGTTCCTCGGCATCCCGCTGCTGATCTACATCTTCGCGGTGGTCGTGATCGTCGGCTGGGTGGTGCTCAACCGCACGACGTTCGGCCGCAGGACGTTCGCGATCGGCGGCAACCCCGAGGCGGCCCGCCTCGCGGGCCTCGACGTGCGCCGGCACACGATCCTGCTCTACGTGGTGTCCGGCCTGTGCTGCGGTGTCGCCGCGATCATGATCGCGTCGCTCACCACGACCGGCTCCAGCACGCACGGCACCCTCTACGAGCTCGACGCGATCGCCGCGGTGATCATCGGGGGGACCCTGCTCTCGGGCGGGCGCGGCACTCTCGTCGGCTCGATCCTCGGCGTGCTCGTCTTCACGACGATCACGAACCTCTTCATCCTCAACAACCTGGCGACCGAAGTGCAGAACATCGCCAAGGGCGCGATCATCGTCATCGCGGTGCTCGTGCAGGCCAGGGCCAGACGTACCTCAGCAGCCTCGTAACACAGCGGCTTCGTAACCCCCTCCAACGAAGGAGCGCACCACCATGTCCGAGCTGCCTCCCGGCCTGCACCGCCGTCGGTTCCTCATCGGAGCGGTCGGCGTCGGTGCCGGTGCCGCGCTCACCGCCTGCACCAGCAACGAGGCCCCGGCCCCCGCAGGTGGCAACCCGAGCGCGAACGTCGCGCCCGCCGCGGGCGACAACGCCGCCCCCGGCGCACCGGTGACGATCGGTTTCTCGGCGCCCGCCGCCGACCACGGCTGGATCGCCGCCATCGCCAAGAACGCGGAGGCGCAGGCCAAGCAGTACTCCGACGTCACCTTCGAGCCGGTCAACCCGACCAACGACATCGCGCAGCAGATCGCGGCTGTCGACACGCTGATCAACAAGAAGGTCAGCGCGCTGGTGATCCTTCCCAACGACGGCAGCCAGCTCACCTCGCTCGGCCGCAAGGCGATGGACGCCGGCATCCCGGTCGTCAACCTCGACCGGATCTTCGACTCGCCGCTCGCGTACCGCACGTGGATCGGCGGCGACAACTACGGCATGGGTGTGAGCGCCGGCAGCTACATCGGCGAGCGGCTCAAGGCGGCCGGCGTCGCCAACCCGGTGATCGGCGAGATAGCGGGCATCGACAACCTCCCGTTGACCCAGCAGCGCAGCCAGGGCTTCAAGGACGCCCTCAGCTCGTTCGGGTTCGCCGTCGGCCCGCGCCAGGCCGCCGACTTCACCGCGCAGGGCGGGCAGCGGGTCACCGCGAACCTGCTGCAGGCCGCGCCGAAGCTGGACGCGGTCTGGAACCACGACGACGACCAGGGTGTCGGCGTGCTCGCCGCGATCGGCCAGGCCGGCCGCAGCGAGTTCTTCATGGTCGGTGGCGCGGGATCGGCCAACGCCATGCGCGACATCAAGGCCGACAACACCGTGCTGAAGGCGACGGTCACCTACAGCCCGTCGATGGCGTCGTCCGCGATCGCGCTGGCGAGGCTCATCGCGCAGAACAAGGGAATGGGCGACCTCGTCGAGAAGGAGGTGCCCGCTTCGATCACGTTGGCCTCGGCGACCATCACCAAGGACAACGTCGACACGTACATGGCGCTCGGTTTCGAATCCTGATCGACTCGAATTCATGACGCCCGGAATATGACGGAGAACTCTGGTATGCGCTCATTAGGTGTCGGAATGGTCGGCTACGCGTTCATGGGTGCGACGCACTCGCAGGCGTGGAGAACAGCCGGCCGGTTCTTCGACCTGCCGCTCACCCCGGACATGGCCGTGCTGTGCGGCCGGGACGCCGCCGCGGCGCAGGCCGCCGCGGCGAAGCTGGGGTGGCGGTCGGCCGAGACCGACTGGAAGCAGCTGCTGACCCGCGAGGACGTGCACCTCGTCGACATCTGCACCCCGGGCGACACGCATGCGGAGATCGCGATCGCAGCGCTGGACGCGGGCAAGCACGTCCTGTGCGAGAAGCCGCTCGCCAACACCGTCGACGAGGCGCGCGCGATGGTCGCGGCCGCCGACCGCGCGCAGGCACGCGGCGTCCGGAGCATGGTCGCGTTCAACTACCGGCGCACCCCGGCCGTCGCGCTCGCCCGCAAGCTCGTCGCGGACGGGCGGATCGGCACCGTGCGCCACGTCCGGGCGACCTACCTGCAGGACTGGATCGTCGACCCCGAGTTCCCGCTGGTCTGGCGCCTGCAGAAGGACAAGGCGGGCTCCGGGGCGCTGGGCGACATCGGCGCGCACATCGTCGACATGGCGCAGTTCGTCACTGGCGACCGGCTCACCGGCGTCAGCGCGCTCACCGAGACGTTCATCAAGGAGCGCCCGCTGCCGTCCGCGTCGAGCGGGCTCGCCGCGACGGGCTCGGCCGAGCGGGGGGAGGTCACCGTCGACGACGCCGCGTTGTTCCTGGGCCGGTTCACCGGTGGCGCCGTGGCCAGCTTCGAGGCGACCAGGTTCGCGAACGGCCGCAAGAACGCGCTGCGGCTGGAGGTGAACGGCAGCGCCGGCTCGCTGGCGTTCGACTTCGAGCGGATGAACGAGCTGGAGTTCTTCGACGGCACCGACGACGCCGACGTCGCCGGCTTCCGCCGGATACTCGTCACCGAACCCACCCACCCCTACGTTGGGGTGTGGTGGCCGCCCGGCCACGGGCTCGGCTACGAGCACACGTTCACCCACGAGATCGCCGACCTCGTGAAGGACATCGCGGCGGGTGTCGACCCGACCCCGTCGTTCGCGGACGGGCTGCAGGTGCAGCTCGTGCTGGACGCCGTCGTCCGCTCGGCGGAGAGCGGGAGCGCGTGGCAGCCGATCGAGGAAGGGGCCGCCTGATGGCGCGACCGATCACCCTGTTCACCGGGCAGTGGGCCGACCTCCCGTTCGAGGAGGTGGCCAGGCTCGCCGGCGAGTGGGGCTACGACGGGCTGGAGATCGCCTGCTGGGGCGACCACTTCGACCCTTGGGCAGCGGTCGAGGACGACGGGTACGTGCAGGGCAGGCGCGACATCCTCGAGAAGCACGGGCTCGAGGTGTTCGCGATCTCCAACCACCTCACCGGCCAGGCCGTCTGCGACGACCCGATCGACGAGCGGCACCACTCGATGGTGCCCTCGCGGGTGTGGGGCGACGGCGAGCCGGAAGGTGTGCGGCAGCGCGCAGCCGAGGCGATGAAGGTCACGGCGGTGGCGGCGGCCAAGCTGGGCGTGAAGACGGTCGTCGGGTTCACCGGGTCGAAGATCTGGAAGACCGTGGCGATGTTCCCGCCGACGCCGCAGTCGATGGTCGACGACGGCTACCGCGACTTCGCCGACCGCTGGAACCCGATCCTCGACGTGTTCGACGAGGTCGGGGTGCGGTTCGCGCACGAGGTGCACCCGTCGGAGATCGCGTACGACTACTGGACGACCGTCGCGGCGCTCGAAGCCGTCGGGCACCGCGAGGCGTTCGGCCTCAACTGGGACCCGAGCCACTTCGTGTGGCAGGACCTCGACCCCGTCGGGTTCCTGTGGGACTTCAAGGACCGCATCTACCACGTCGACTGCAAGGACGCGAAGCGTCAGGTCGGCAACGGGCGCAACGGGCGCATGGGTTCGCACCTGCCGTGGGCCGACCCGCGTCGCGGCTGGGACTTCGTCTCCACCGGCCACGGCGACGTGCCGTGGGAGGCGTGCTTCCGCATGCTCAACACCATCGGCTACGAGGGCCCCATCTCGATCGAGTGGGAGGACGCCGGCATGGACCGGCTCGTCGGCGCCCCCGACGCGCTGGAGTTCGTGAAGCGCAACGCGTTCGACCCGCCCGCCGCGGCCTTCGACGCGGCGATGCGAGGCTCCTGACCACCCGAACTTCCCCACCGTTTTGCCAACCTGCACACCCTGCGGGGCGTGCAAGTAGGCAAAACGGTGGGGAAGTTTGCGTTGGGGGTGGGGGTGCCGGCCTTCGGCCGGAGGGCAGGAAAGCCACTTTCCTGCCCTCACAGGGCCTGAACGTGGCTTTCCTGCCCTCCCCGCAGGCCGGTGAGGGCAGCGGGAGGGCAGCGCTGGACTAGCCGAGGAGTGCGTCGACGGTGCCGTCGACGACGTCCACGACGTCGCCTACCAGGCCGCCGCCGTCGGAGTCATCGCCTGAGTCATCGCCCGAGTCGCTGCCCGAGTCGCCGTCGTCGGAATCACCGCTGTCGCCGTTGTCGGAGTCGGAGCTGTCCGAGCGCTCGGAGCGGTCGCTCTCGTCGGAGCCGCTGTCGTCGGACTCGCTGCTGTCGGAGCTTTCCGCGCTGTCCTCGTCCGAGTCGCCTTCGTCGCTGCTCTGAGCTTCGCTGCGGGCGGAGTCGTCGGCGCTGTCGTTGGCGCTGTCGTTGGCGCTGTCGTCGGCCTCGAGCGCGGACGTCTCGTCGGTGCCGGCCTCGTCGGTGCCCGAATCGTCGGTGCCGGACTCGTCGCCGGAGGCCTCGGAGAACGTGGTGGCGCCCTCTGTGCCGTCACCGGATCCGTCGTCGGTCGCGGTGTCGTCCGCCGACGCGGTGGCGTCGGCGCCTTCGCTCTCGGCCGCTCCGGCGCCGTCGGTGCCGGTGTCGGGGCTGCTGTCTTCCGTCCCGGTGTCGCCGGCCCCGCCGTCGTCGGTGCTATCGGCGCTGTCGGTCGAGGGCTCCTCGATCGGCGGCTCGGCGGGCGGCGGCTCCTCCGCGGGTTCCTCGGCGGGTGGCGGGTCGGCAACCGGGGGCGGGTCCGCGACCGGCGGCGGTTCTTCGCTCGCGGGTGGGTCGGTCGCCGAGGGGTCGGAGGCCGGTGGCGCGCTCGAGGGAGGCTGCGCGATGGGCGGGGACTGGTCGGCGGGTGGCTGGCCCGACGGCTGGCCGGTGTTGGGCTGCTGCCCGGCCTCGATCGACCCCGACGGCTGCGATTCAGGCGGCTGCGATGCAGGAGGCCCTTCGGCGTAGACGCTGGGGTCGCTGGTCTGCGGGGTGTTCTGCTCCGGCGTCGCCGGCAGCCCGCCGGGCGGGGGCGCCGGTGGTGGTGGTGTGGTGGGGAGACCGGCGCCGGTCGGCGGCACCTGTTGGGTCGGGGTGGGCGGCAGGGCACCGGCGGCCGCGGCCAGCCGTTGCTGCTCCAGCGCGAGCGTGTCATGGCCCTCGGCGGGACGGACGTCGCGCAGCCGCTCGCGGACCGCGTCGACCGCGGCCGCGGCGTCGGCCCGCCGGCCCTCGGCCAGCGCGATCCGGACCTTGTCGAGACCGGCCGTCACGTCGGCCGCTGCTTCCACCGAGTCGGCCCGCTCGGCGTAGAAGATCTTCGTGACGGGCCAGAGGACCTCGCCCGGCTCCGCTTCCCACGCACCGACGGCCAGCCCCGACGACGCGAGGACGACGAGCGCGGCAGCCACCGCGAGGCGGCGGCCGTGGCCACCGGAACGGCGGCGCAGCGGCGTGGCGACCGTTGCCGCCTGCTCGGTCTCGGTCTCGGTCTCGGCCTCGGGCTCATCCTCGGGGACGGCCTGCATCGCCGGTGGGGCCGCGACCGCGGGCAGCGGCTCGGCGAGCGTCTCCGGTCGGACCTCGGCCACCCATGCCGTGAGCATCGCGATGAGCTCGTCCTCGGCGGCGTCGCGCCGCGTCGGGGTGTACGTGCGACCGCTGACCAGCGCCTCGATGAACTCGTCGTCGGAGCGCAACGCTGCGAGATCGGGTGTGCCGCTCTGCTCGGTGCTGTCACGCTGCTCGTCGCCGTGCCGCACCCGACCTCCCTCCTCGTGCCGGTGGCCGGCGCAAATGCCGGGACGTAAATCGAATCGACCGAACTCTACCTGCAGGCCGTCAAGGCAGCACCCGTGGCACGGCGTTCGATCGGATCACTTCGGCATAGAAGAGTGCGCTGTCCTTCAGGGTCCGTTCCAGGGTCGTGTACTCGACATGGATGATGCCAAAACGCTTGCCGTAGCCGTAGGCCCATTCGAAGTTGTCCAGCAGCGACCAAACGTAGTAACCGACGACCGGTGCTCCCTCCGCGATCGCCTCGTGGACCGCCACGAGGTGCGTACGTAGGTACTCGCTCCGCGCGACGTCATTGATACACCGGTCGCCGTCGACGTTCTCGACGGTGTCGGGGAAGGCCGCGCCGTTCTCGGTGACCATCAGCTGCAGGCCGGGGTGCTCGCGGTGCAGGCGCAGGAGCAGCTCCCGCAGGCCACGCGGGTCGATGCCCCACCCCATGTCGGTCTTCGGGCCGTTCTGCGTGGGGAACTCGGCGTCCTCGCCCGCCACCCACGGGCTCGTGGCCGAGTCGCCGTGCCCGTCGGCGCTCTCCTTCGGCCGCTCCCGCGTCCAGTGCCGGACGATGGTGGGGGAGTAGTAGTTCACCCCCAGCGCGTCGATCGGGGCGGAGATCACCGCGAGGTCGGCGGGCGCGACGAACGACCAGTCGGTCACGGACGCCGTGTCGGCGAGCACGTCCGACGGATAGGTTCCGCGCAGGATCGGGTCGAGGAAGACCCGGTTCTGCAGCCCGTCGATGCGCCGCGCTGCGTCGGCGTCGGCCGCGGATGCGGTTTCGGGGGTCACCCACGCCAGGTTGAGCGTGATCGCCACCTTCGCCGCCGGGGCCGCGCGCCGCAGCGCCGCGACCGCGAGGCCGTGCGCGAGGTTGAGGTGGTGCACGGCGGTCAGCGCGGCCACGGCGTCGGTGCGTCCTGGGGCGTGCACGCCGCTCGCGTAGCCGAGGAACGCGCTGCACCACGGCTCGTTCAGCGTGATGAAGACCGGCACGCGGTCGCCCAACGCGCCGGCGACGACCTCGGCGTACTCGCCGAACCGCTCCGCGGTGGCCCGGTTGGTCCAGCCGCCGGCGTCTTCGAGCGCCTGCGGCAGGTCCCAGTGGTAGAGCGTGACCGACGGCGTGATGCCGGCCGCGAGCAGCTCGTCGACCAGCGTCGAGTAGAAGCCGAGCCCGGCCGGGTTCACCGGGCCGAGTCGCTCCGCGGTGACCTCGGGGGTGATCCGCGGCCACGCGATCGAGAAGCGGTACGACGTCAGCCCGAGCCGCACCATCAGCGCGATGTCCTCGCGGAAGCGGTGGTAGTGGTCGTCGGCGACGTCGCCGTTGTCGCCGTTGGCGACGCGGCCGGGGGTGTGCGCGAAGGTGTCCCAGATCGACGGCGTCCGGCCGTCCTCCGCGACGGCCCCCTCGATCTGGTACGCCGCCGTCGCGGAGCCCCACAGGAAACCCTCGGGGAACGACAGGGCCGGTGCGGCCTGCGCGGCTGCCACGTGCTGGGTTGTCATGCGCCCTCTCAGTAGGGATTCGATGAGCCTCACAGGCCGAGCAGAGGCTCCCTGCGGCGACGAACGATGTCAAGAGAGCGCTCTCACACATCGGGAGTCCGTCGTCAGGTGGTGCCACGCTCCACCATTGCGGTCGGCATCACCAGCGGGGGTGAGGGCTCGCCGGTCTCGATCATGGCTAGCAGGCTCGCGGCGAGCTGGACGCCGGCGTCGACGATCGGCTGGCGCACGGTGGTCAGCCCGGGGTGCGCCGAGGCGCCGAGCGGGGAGTCGTCGAAGCCGACGAGCGCGACGTCGCCGGGCACCGCCCGGCCGGCCTCCGCGAGCGCGCCGAGCGCACCCAGCGCCATCAGGTCGTTCCCGGCGAACACGGCGTCGACGTCGGGCGCGCGCGCCAGCAGCTCGCGCATCGCGTGGCGGCCGCTCTCGAGCGAGAAGTCGCCGCCCACCGTGCCGTGGCTGCGCATGCCGCGCGCCGCGAGCTCGGCGTCGAAGCCGTCGAGCCGGTCGATGGCGGCGGGCATGTCGAGCGGCCCGCTGATCGTCGCGATCCGCGTGCGGCCGCGCTCGGCGAGCAGCGCGACGGCCGAGCGGGCCCCACCGACGTTGTCTGCGTCGACGTAGGGCAGACCCGGGATGGGGGAGTACGGCCGCCCGTGCAGGATCACCGGGATGCGGGCCTCGTGCAGCCTGCGGGGCAGCGGGTCGTCGCCGTGCAGCGAGCACACGATGACGCCGTCGGCGTGGCGGCCCATCGCGAACCGCTCGAACCGGTCGCGCTCGTCGTCGGTGGTGAGGATCGTGAAGACGACCTGGACATCGTGCGCCGCCACCGTCGCGTGCACACCGCGCAGGACCATCGCGAAGTGCGGGTCGCCGAAGAACCGCTCCTCCGGCTCGGCGACCACGAACGCCAGCGAGTCGCTCCGCCGCGTCATCAGCGAGCGCGCCGCCCGGTTGGTCACGTACGACAGCTCGGCCGCCGCCCTCAGCACGGCCTCGCGCGAGCTCTCGGTCACGGTCGTGGCGCCGGCGAGCACCCGCCCCGCCGTCGCGCGCGACACCCCCGCCCGCGCCGCCACGGACTCCAACGTCGGCGCCGACCCTCCGCTCGGTCGTCGCGACAGATGCCCAGCCATGTCGATGATGATGGCAGGGCCCGGCCGCGGAGCTCGGGTGCCGGGAGGGCAGGAAAGCCACTTTCCGGCCCTCACAGGGCAGGAAAGTGGCTTTCCTGCCCAAACATGCGGATCGCACGCAATCCGGTTCGGTAGCGGTTCACCCTGGTGAGGGTGGCTCGCCTGCCCATGCCGCCGGGTCCGACCACGCCGCCAGCTCGATACCGGACCGGAACGAGCGGTCCTCGCCGGTCACGGGGTCGGTGAACGCCAGTCGCGCCGCGAGCAGCTGCAGCGGGCGGCTGTAGTCGTCGAGCCGCTTCTCGGTGAGCAGCGGGTAGAAGTCGTCGCCGAGGATCGGGACGCCGAGCCCGCTCATATGCAGCCGCAGCTGGTGGGTGCGTCCCGTCGCGGGGGTCAGCCGGTAGCGGCCGAGCCCGTCGCGGTGCTCCAGCAGCTCGACGTGCGTCTCGGCGTTGGCCGGGCCGGGCACCTCCGTCGCGCAGATGATCCCGCGCTCCTTGACGATCCGGCTGCGGACGGTGCGGGGCAGTTCCAGCTGCGGGTCGTACGGCGCGATCGCCTCGTAGGTCTTGTGGACGCGCCGGTCGCGGAACATCGTCTGGTAGGCCCCGCGGTGCTCGCGGTTCAGCACGAACATCAGCAGGCCCGCGGTGACCCGGTCGAGCCGGTGCGCAGGGCTCAGCGCGGGCAGGTCGAGCTCGCGGCGCAGCCGCACCAGCGCCGTCTCGACGATGTGCTGCCCGCGCGGGATCGTGGCGAGGAAGTGCGGCTTGTCGACGACGAGCAGCTGCTCGTCGTGGTGCACGATGCCGATCGGGAACGGCACCGGTGGTTCCACCGGCAGGTCGCGGTGGAACCAGAGGAACGACTCCGGCACGTACGGCGCATCGGGTGGGATCGGCCCGGTGCGGTCGACGAACCGCCGCTCGCGCAGCATCGCGTCGATCCGCGCGGGCTCCACCCGCGGCAGCCGCTCGACGAGGTGGTCGCGCATGGTTGCCCAGCGCGTCTCCGCGGGCGTGCGCAACCGCACGGCGTCGAGGCCGTGCCGTTGCGGCAGCGGTGAGGCGAGCTTCCGCCTCACCGGCCCGACCGGATCAGGTGCTCAGATCTCGTCACGGATGGCGGTGAGCAGCCGCTCGGTGCGGCTGGGCTGCTCGACCTGCGCGCTGAGCCGATCCATCACGGCGGCGTAGTGCTCGACGTCGGGCCGCTTGTCCAGGTAGAGCGCGCTCGTGAGCTGCTCGAGGTAGACGATGTCGGGCAGGTCCGGCTCCGCGAACCGCAGGATCGTGAACGGTCCGCCGGCGGCGGCGTGCCCGCCGTAGCTGAAGGGCGCGATCTGCAGCGAGACGTTCGGCAGGTCGTTCATCTCGATGAGGTGCGTGAGCTGGTCGCGCATGAGGCCGGGGCCGGCGAGCCCGCGCCGCAGCGCCGCCTCGTCGAGCACGGCCCACAGCGTGGGGCCGCCCGGCATCGTCAGGATCTCCTGGCGGCGCCGGCGCAGTTCGACCCGGCGCTCGACCTCGTCGAGGTCCTCGTGGGCGAGGCGGGTGACGGCCCGCGCGTACTCGCGGGTCTGCAGCAGGCCGGGGATGAACTGCAGCTCGTAGCACCGGATGACCGACGCGGCCTGCTCGAGGCCGAGGTAGGTCTCGAACCAGGTGGGCAGGAGGTCGGCGTAGCGGTGCCACCAGCCCGGGGTGTTGGCGCGGCGGGCGAGCTCCATGAACTCGGCGCGCTCGTCCTGTGCGGCGACGCCGTACAGGGTGAGCAGGTCGGCGACGTCGCGTTCCTTGAACCCGACCCGGCCCAGCTCCAGCCGGCTGATCTTCGCGGGTGACGCCCTGATGGCCTCACCAGCGGCTTCGCGCGTGATCCCGGCGTCCTCGCGCTTGCGACGAAGCTGTGCGCCGAGCCCGATCCGCAGGACCGTTGGTCCACTGGTGACACCGCTGCGCGAGCCTGCGTCAGCTGTCGACCCACCGTCGACCCATTGCTCGCGCACGACATTCATCCCCGAGACCTCCCCAGTCCGGCGTTCACTCTGCCGTGGCTGTACGTGCATATGCAAGTCCAGAATGCACGTCTTCGGGTGAACGAGGCTACTGAGCGAGGTCGTCGAACTCACCCAGACGGACGCCGCTGATGAAGGCAGCGATCTCCGCGCGGGTGTAGACGATGGTCGGCCCACTGGGGTGCCGTGAGTTGCGTACGGCGATCTCACCGCTTGCCAGCTCGGCGAGTTCCACGCAGTTGCCGCTGGGGTTGCTCGCCGTGCTCTTGCGCCATTGGAGCGCCGTTCGGTCCGAATGCACGTGCAGATGTTCATGCAGGAGCACTTGCGGATGCAAGTCCGACGCGTCACGATCTCGGTGTGAGGTCTCACTGTCCAGCTGGACGGTCAGGCGGACGGGACGAACGAACGGCACGAGTGGACGGGGGAGCGAATGAGTTACTCGTGGGGGGTTGGAAGGGACCCGGCGCCACCCGGCCCGCTCTCGGCAGCGGTGCTGCCTGTGAGCACGGTGGTGAGCACGGCCGGTAGCCCTTCCGTGCACATGCGGGAGGCGTCGGGCGCGATCGCCGTCGAGCAGCCCGTCAACCTGGAGCTGCGCCGGCTGGCCGCCGAGCTCGCGCCCATGGTCGACGTCTGGCAGCGGCTGCTCGACCAGCACCTCCCCGATCTCGCCGGCAGGTGTCGAACCTGCACCAAGGGCGGCACGGGCCTGCCCTCCAGGCCGTGGCCGTGCTCGATCCACGGCATCGCCGAGATGGCCCGCCGTCGTTACGACAGCGACCGCGCGTCTTAGGCCCACGTCATGCCTGCCCGGCGGACCAGCGCGCGTGTCTCGTGCGCTGCTCGCCGCGGCGCACGAGGTCCAACCGCGGCCGCGGCCCCTCCAGCCGGCCCGTCTGCGGTCTCCTGCTTCCGGCGGCGAACGGCTTGGGCCATTCCGCCGCTGCTCCGCGGAAGCCCTGCTCGGCCGCGGCGTGCAACGTCCAGTGCGGGTCGTAGAGGTGCGGCCGCCCCAGCGCGCACAGGTCGGCACGCCCGGCGAGCAGGATCGAGTTGACGTCGTCCCACGACGAGATCGCGCCGACCGCGATGACCGCAACGCCGTGGCTGCGGCCGACGTCGTTGCGGATCCGGTCGGCGTACGGGGTCTGGTAGCTGCGGCCGAACGCGGGTTGTTCGGCGGCGGTCACCTGGCCGGTCGAGACGTCGATCCCGGCGGCGCCGTGCTCGGCGAACGCCCGGGCTATCGCCACGGCCTCCTCGACGTCGTTGCCGCCCTCGTGCCAGTCGGTCGCCGAGATGCGCACGGTCACCGGCCGCTCGGCCGGCCAGGCAGCGCGCACCGCGTCGAACACCTCCAGCGGGAAGCGCAGACGCCGCTCCAGGCTGCCGCCGTAGCCGTCGGTGCGTTGGTTGGACAGCGGGGAGAGGAACGACGAGAGCAGGTAGCCGTGCGCACAGTGCAGCTCCAGCGCGTCGAACCCGGCCCGCGCGGCCGCGCGGGTGGCCTCGATGAACTGCTCCCTGATCGCCAGCAGGTCGCTGCGGGTGAGCTGGCGCGGCACCGCGTTGTCCGGCGAGTACGGCAGCGGCGACGGCCCGACGACGTCCCACCCGCCAGCCGGGAGCGGTTCGTCGATGCCCTCCCACATGAGCTTCGTGGAGCCCTTGCGGCCGGAGTGCCCGATCTGCATGCCGACCTTCGCGTCGCTGTGCTCGTGCACGAAGTCGGCGACCCGTTTCCACGCCGCCTCCTGCTCCGGCGTGTAAATGCCGGCGCAGCCGGGTGTGATCCGGCCTTCCGGCGAGACGCAGACCATCTCGGTCATCACCAGCCCGGCCCCGCCGAGCGCCTTGCTGCCCAGGTGGACGAGGTGGAAGTCGCCCGGCAGCCCGTCCTTCGCGACGTACATGTCCATCGGCGAGACGATCACCCGGTTGCGCAGCTCCAGCTCGCCGAGGCGGTAGGGCTGGAACATCGGCGGGCACTCGGCGCCGCCGGTGAACCACCGCTCGGTCGCCGCGACGAACTCCGGGTCGCGCACCCGCAGGTTGTCGTGGGTGACCCGGCGGCTGCGGGTGACGATGTTGAACGCGAACTGCGCCGGGTCCTGGTGGGTGTAGTGGCCGATCTCCTCGAACCACTCCCGGCTGGCCTTCGCCGCACGCTGGGTCGAGGCGACCACCGGGCGGCGCTCCTGCTCGTAGGCGTCGAGCGCGCGGTCGAGATCGGGCTCCTCGTGCAGGCACGCCGCGAGCGCGAGCGCATCCTCCATTGCCAGTTTCGTACCTGACCCGATGGAGAAGTGCGCGGTGTGCGCGGCGTCCCCGAGGAGCACGACGTTGCCATCGCGCCAGGTCCGGGTGGTGACGGTGGGGAACGCGAGCCACTTCGAGTTGTTGCCGACGAGCGCGTGCTCGCCGAGCAGGTCGGCGAAGAGGTCCTTGACGGCGGCGATCGACTTGACGTCGTTCTCGCCCGGTGCGAGGTCGAGCTCGGCGATGGGGGCGAACGCGCGCTGCCAGACGTCGTCGTGCATCTCGATGATCACGGTGCTCGCACCGGCGCTGTACGGGTAGCCGTGCAGCTGCATCACGCCGTGCTGGGTCTCCCGCACGTCGAACGTGAACGCCTCGAAGACCCGGTCGGTGCCCAGCCACATGTAGCGGCTGCGCCCGGTCTCGACCTGCCCGCCGAAGTCACCGGCCTGCCGCACCCGCGAGTTGGCGCCGTCGGCGGCGATCACGAGGTCGGCCTGCCTGCGCAGCGTGGCGACGTCGGGGGCCTCCGTGCGGTAATGGACGGTGACCCCGACCTCGGCGCAGCGCCGCTGCAGGATGCCGAGGAGCTCCTTGCGGCCCATCGCGGAGAACCCGTGCCCGCCGGAGGTCGTGACGGTGCCGCCGAAGTGGACGTCGATGTCGTCCCACCGCGCGACGCACTGCTGCATGGCCGCGAACACCGCCGGGTCGGCGTGCTCGATCCCGCCGAGCGTCTCGTCGGAGAAGACGACCCCGAAGCCGAACGTGTCGTCGGGCGCGTTGCGCTCCCAGACGGTGATCTCGTGCGTCGGGTCGAGCTGCTTGCACAGCGCGGCGAGGTAGAGCCCACCCGGCCCGGCGCCGACGACCGCGATCCTCACGACCGGTCCTCCGCCCGCTCCCGCAGCACGTAGCGCTGCAGCTTCCCGGTGCTGGTGCGGGGCAACGCGGGGACGAACCGGACGATCCGCGGGTACTTGTACGGCGCGATCGTGGCCTTCGTGAAGTCCTGCAGCGCCGCGGCGTCGGGCTCGGCGCCCTCGCGGAGCACGACGTACGCCGTCACGACGGCGCCGCGCTGCTCGTCGGGGGAGGCGACGACGGCGCAGTCGAGGACGTCCGGGTGGCCCAGCAGCGCCTGCTCCACCTCGGGGCCCGAGATGTTGTATCCCGAGGAGACGATCATGTCGTCGCTGCGGGCGAGGTAGGTGAAGTAGCCGTCGGCGTCGCGGACGAACGTGTCGCCGGTGAGGTTCCAGCCGTGGCGGACGTAGCTGCTCTGGCGGTCGCCGTCGAGGTAGCGGCACCCGGTGGGGCCCTTCACCGCCAGGTGGCCCGGCGTGCCGTCGGGGACGGGGTTGCCGTCGTCGTCGAGGATCGCGGCGCGGTAGCCGGGCACCGCACGACCGGTCGTGCCGGGGCGGATGTCGTCGTCGGACGAGGCGATGAAGACGTGCAACATCTCGGTCGAGCCGATGCCGTCGATGATCCGCAGGCCGGTCGCGTCGTGCACGGCGTGCCAGACGCCGGCCGGCAACGTCTCACCTGCGGAGACGGCGCGGCGCAGTCCGGCGAGCCGGTCGACCTTCCCGGCGGCCATGATCGCCCGGTAGGCCGTCGGCGCGGTGAACAGGACCGTCACGCCCTCGTCGGTGATCGCGTCGGCCAGCTTCTCGGGGGTGACCTTGTCGAGCAGCACGATGCTGGCGCCGGCGCGCATCGGGAAGACGACGAGCCCGCCGAGGCCGAACGTGAAGGCGATCGGAGGCGTTCCGGTGACGACGTCGTCGGGCTCGATCCGGATCACGTGGCGGGAGAACGTGTCGGCGATCGCCAGCACATCGCGGTGCAGGTGCATGGTCGCCTTGGGGCGGCCGGTGGTGCCGGAGGTGAACGCGAGCAGTGCGACGTCGTCGGCCGCGGTGGGCACCGGGGCGAACGTGGCCGGCTTGCCGGCGCACCGGCCGTCCAGCTCGGCGGGGTAGGAGATGGTCGGGAGGTCGGGCAGCGCGTCGGTGAAGTCCTCGTGGCAGAGCGCGAGCGACGGCTGCGCAAGCTCGCTGATGGCCGCGACCTCCTGCGCGCGCAGCATCGGCATCGTCGTGACCGCGACCCCGCCGGCCAGCAGCACGCCGAGCCAGCAGGCGACCAGCCACGGCTCGTTGGGGCCGCGCAGCAGCACCCGGTTGCCCGTGACCAGCCCGGCGTCCTCGACGAGCACGGCGGCGATGCGTGCGGCCTGCGCGCGCAGCTCGCCGTAGGTCCAGTCGGTGCCGCTGCCGCGGACGCACGCGTGGTCGTCGGCGGGGCCGGCGAGCAGCTCGACGGCCGCGTTGAGCTGCTCGGGGTACTGCAGCTCCGGCAGCTCGAAGATCAGTTCGGGCCACTGGTCGCGCGGGGGGAGGTGGTCTCGGCAGAAGGTGTCGAGCGGGTCACCCACACCTCTGCTGCTCCGGTCGGTACTGCGCGCACTGGTCATGGCGCCACCTCCTGCTAGGAGTATGGCGCCGCGCTGACGATAGTCAAGAGAGCGATATGAACGATCAGCTCCAGCCGGTGAGCGGGGTGTCCTTCGGGTGCTCGACGGCGTAGCGGACCTCGCCCGTCCAGGTCGCCTGCGGCTCCAGCGCCGCCTGCCACGTGAACCGGCCCAGGTCGTCGCGCTCCGCGGGCTCGGGGGTGATCACGACGTCGACGACGGAGACGTCGGAATGGCGCGACACCGGCAGGCGATCGCGCACCGACACCTTGGTCGCCGTGGCCCGGCGGTTGGCGACCGTCGTCGTCCAGCGTTCCGCCGCGCCGCGGGTCGAGGTGAAGCGGGCGCGACGGGTGGTGCGCTCGGCGAGCTTCCGCTCGACCACGACCTGCGGGTCGACGCCGAGCGCCAGCTCGATCTCCGCGCCGGGCGCGGTCTGCTCGATCGCGGTCGTGCCGACGTAGGAGTCGGCGAGGAAGGCCGAGACCGGCCCCGCGAGCAGCACCTGCTCGCTCGTGTTGGTGATGGTCGCGCGGAGGTGGGCGTCGTTGCTCAGCGCGGGCGCGACGACGTGGTCGAGCTCGGCGTCGAAGGTTAGCGTCGTGATCGTGGTGCGGTGCGGGGTGCTGTCGCTCGGCACGGCGACCGGGCGCGGCAGCCGCCACGAGGCGGAGACAGCCGTCTCGATGGTGCTGGAGACGGCCGTCGCCTCGAACGCGGCCACCGGAATGCCCGGGTTGGTCTTCTCGGCGGCACCGGCGGGAGCCGCGGCCCGCAGCACCATCCCGTCGAAGGCCTCGCCGTACCCGGCCATCTGCCTCGCCGGCGCCGGCATCGGGATGGGCCGGTGCACGTCGACCCACCAGGGGTCGAGCTCCGGCACCGTCGACGAGACGGCGGGACGGGCGGTCGAGAGGGTCAGCTCGCACGCCGGCCAGCTCTCGCCGGTGCCCTGGGCGACCATCCCGTACCAGGTCAGCGTGACCTTCCCGGTGTCGTCGAGGCGGGCGTCGTACGCGGGTGACCAGCCGGCGCCGTCGGCGACGTAGATCAGGTCGAGCTCCAGCTCGGTCTCCTGCGCGGCCTCGATCCCGATCGTCGCCTGGCGGCGGGTGCGGCCGGACGCGGTGAGCCGGGAGAGCTCGGCACGGGCGGCTTCGAGCTCGCGCAGGGCGTCGACGCGGCGCTCCGCGTTGCCCCGCCGGCTCGCCGCGACCTCGACGAGCTGCGCCGCGACGGTGCTCGCGACCTCGGCGACCCGGCCCGGCTCCGCGGTGCCGTCGGCGAGCGCTGCGGCGAGCCGATCGCCGCTGCGGCTCGCGAGCCGGTTCAGCAGCGTCGCGCGGGCGGCGTCGCCGGAGTCCGCGCCGTCGACCACGGCCACCTCGCGCTCCGCGGCCCGCACCGCTCCTTCCGCTGCGCGCACCTGCTCGTCGGGCGCGACGGCCAGGTCGCGGTAGACGAGGTCGACCCCGATCACCCGCGTGTCGCCGGCCGAGCGGCCGGTCACCCGCACCGACTCCTCGACGACGGACAACGGAAGATCGGCCACCACGACCTCGCTCGTGCCGGCCGGGACGGTGACCCGACCGCGGCGCGTGACGCGCGCTCGCTGGGGGTGGACGGTGACGGCGACGATGGGCGCGTCGAGCTGCATGGCACCGACGCTAGCGCCTCGCGGCCCTGCCCGGACGAACCTCGCCGGGTGCGGTCCGGGGAGGGCAGGAAAGCCACTTTCCGGCCCTCACAGGGCAGCAAAGTGGCTTTCCTGCCCTCCCGACGGGCGCCGCCGCGCCTAGAACTCCACGCACACAGCCAGCGCCGAGATCGTCTGCCGCTCCGCGGAGGTGCGCCCGAACACGCCCCAGCCGCGGTCCCCGACCGGGTAGGAGTCGGTGATCGTGACGGCGTCGCCGACGGTCGACGTGGCGCCGCCGCCGAGCGCGACCGTGCCCTCGGGACACGTGACGGTCGCCTGCGCGTACCCGTTGATCGGTTCCGCCTCTCCGGTCGTGACGTTGTGGTAGCGCGGCGCGTTCGCGCACATCGCGTAGGAGCGGATCTCGATGGGGTCGGCCGCGAGGTTGCGGGCGTTCGCGACCCAGTGCTGCACGCCGATCCGGTACGGCCACGTGCCGCTCACCTGCACGAGTCCGTTGGAGGAGTCGAAGCCGCCGCCGAGGACGGCACGGTTGGACGCGCACGTCGCAGTGGTTTCGGTGACCTGACCGGACTCGGGGTACGTGCTGAAGTCGCTGACCTCGTACCCGCTCACGGCGCCGGCCTGCACGCAGACCGCGTAGACGGTCACCCCCGCTCCGGCACCGGACAGGTTGCGGACCGAGACCTCCCACCCGTCGCCCTGGAAGGTCGTGGGCCTGGAGCCGGTCATGTAGACGCCGCCCGAGCTGGAGTTGTAGCCGCCGCCCCCTGCGGCGACGAACCCGCCCGGGCAGTAGGTCCAGACCGCGTACCACTCGCCGTTCGGGACGGTGATCGGCCCGTAGCGGGCCACGTACCGGTTCGGGTCGGCCGCGGCCGCGTGCGACTCGGACGGCGGTTCCTTCGCGAGGTCGCTCGCCGGCGGCGCGACCCACGGGATCTCCGCGTCTGCGGGCGGCATGGGCAACGCCTTCTGCCCGCCCCGGTCAGCCGGGTCGTCGGGCGCCACGGCCGACGACCCGTCAGGTGGGGCAGGGGGTTGTGCCGCCGCCGGACCGGCTGATGCCAGCATCAGGGCGGCGACGGCGACGGCGGACAGCACAACGCCGGTTCGGCGCCAGCGGGCGGCTTTCACGGACTCTCCTCGCGGCTGGGGAACTACCACCGCGAGGATCTGGCGTCGGCGTTTCGCGCCGATTACACGTCTATCTCACCCGTTCGGTGGGAGCACCGCCGTGCCCTGCACCTCCACCAGAGCGGCGTCGTCCCACAGCCGCGCGACGCCGATGCCGGCCGTCGCGGGGTACTCGGTGCCCATGAGCTGCTTCCACACGGCGCCGATCTCGCGCGCGTTGGCGCGGTAGTCGGGCACGTCGACGATGTAGATGGTGAGCGCGGCCAGGTGCTCGGGCCCGCCGCCGGCCGCGCGCAGCGCCACGAGCATGTTGGAGAGCGCCTGCTCGAACTGCGCCACGATCCCGTCGCCGACGATGTTCCCGGCCGCGTCGAGCGCGGTCTGGCCGGCGAGGAAGACCGTGCGGCCGGTCCCCGCCACCGCGTGGCTGAATCCGGAGGGCTTGGCCAGCTCCGGGGGATTGATGCGTTCGATCACGACTGGATGGCACCGCCGTCCACGTTGATGCCCTGGCCGGTGATGGCGGCGCTGGCCACGCAGAGCAGCACGGCGTCGGCCACCTCGTCGACCGTGATGAGCCGTCCGATCGGTTGCTGCGCTGCGAGCCCGGCCCGCACCTCGGCCTGGGGGCGGCCGGTGCGCTCGCTGATGCGGGCGACGGACACGTCGGTCATCGGGGTGTCGACGTAGCCGGGGCAGACCGCGTTCACCGTCACCCCGGTCTTGGCCACCTCCTGCGCGGTGGAGCGGACCAGCCCGAGCAGACCGTGCTTGCTCGCGGTGTAGGCCGAGACGTACGGCTCGCCGCGCTTGGCAGCCGTCGACGCGACCGCGACCGCCCGGCCGAACCCCTGCGCGACCATGCCCGGCAGGACCCTGCGCAGCATGCGGAACGGCGCGGTCAGGTTGAGCTCGAGCATGTGCTCCCAGTCGGCGTCGGTCACGCGGTGCAGCGGCGCCGAGACCGCCGTGCCCGCGTTGAGCACGAGCACCTCGACCGGGCCCCACTCCTGCTCGACCTGCGTGACGACCTCGTCGGCGGCATGCGCCTGGGTGATGTCGGCGGGGAGCACCAGCGAGGGACCGGGCAGGGTGGCGGCGAGCGTGGTCAGCTCCGCCGTGCTGCGCGCGGTCAGCGCGACCTGGTGACCCTCTGCGGAGAGCCGCCGCGCGACCGCCGCGCCGATCCCGCGCCCGGCGCCGGTGACGAGGCACCGCCTGCTTCCCATCCCGCGAGCTTGTCAAGCGTTGATGACGGCCGTCAAGATTGCAGCATGCGTACTGAGGAGTTCACCGACATCCGGTACGTCGTGGAAGAGGACAACCACGCCGTCATCACGATCGACCGTCCGGATCGGATGAACTCCTTCCGCGGCCGCACGGTCGACGAGCTGATCTCCGCGTTCAAGCACGCGTGGGCCGACCGGACGGTCGCGGCGGTGATCCTCACCGCGACCGGCGAGCGCGCGTTCTGCACCGGCGGCGACGTCAAGGAACGCGCCGAGACCGGCGGCTACGGCGAGACGGAGTGGGGCACGTTCGAGATCGAGCGCCTGCACCGGATCATCCGGGACATCCCGAAGCCGGTGATCGCCGCCGTGAACGGCATCGCCATCGGCGGCGGGCACGTCCTGCACGTGCTGTGCGACCTGACCGTCGCGGCGGAGAACGCGACGTTCGCGCAGGCCGGCCCGCGGGTGGGCTCGTTCGACGCCGGCTTCGGCTCGGCCTACCTCGCGCGGGTCGTCGGCGAGAAGCGGGCGCGGCAGATCTGGTTCCTCCTCGACCGCTACGACGCCGCGACCGCGGAGCGGTGGGGCCTCGTGAACGAGGTGGTGCCGGCCGCGGAGCTGCTGGACACCGCGCGGGCGTGGGCGCGCAAGATCGGCTCGTACTCGCCGACGGCGCTGAAGTTCCTCAAGCACTCCTTCAACGCCGACTCCGACCACATCAGCGGCATCTCCCACCTCGCCTTCGACGGGCTGGAGCACTACGCCCACAGCGAGGAGGGGATGGAGGGCGCGAAGGCGTTCGCGGAGAAGCGGCCGCCGGACTTCAGCAAGTACCGCTAGCCGCGGCCGAGGTGGGGTGCCGGGGAGGGCAGGAAAGCCACTTTCCGGCCCTCACAGGGCAGGAAAGTGGCTTTCCTGCCCTCGCGTGCACATCGCACCGCGACCGACTCGCCAGCGGTTGTGCACCCGAACTCGTGCTTCAGCCGAGCCACTCCAGCGCCACGGCCGCGGTCGGGGGGTGGTCGCGGGCGCCGAGGGGTTCGCCGGTGACCGGCTCGTAGAACTCCCCGAAGCAAAGGTCGCCCAGCTGCGCGACGGAGGCGTCGGCGAGCACGGCGCGCAGGTCCCACGCGCTGTCGCGGGCCGAGGCCCAGCCGAGCAGCATCGCGATGATAGGGGAGACGGGTCCGTGCCACTTCACGCGCCTGCGGAACCCGGGGCTCATCGGCGAGACCGTCGGCGGCAGCGGGTAGTGCAGCGCGCCGTGCCCGAGCCAGTCCTCGCCGAGCAGCAGGGTGCGCTGGCGGGCGGCCAGCTCGCGGTTGCCGCCGGCGAGCAGCGGCGCGAACCCGGCGATGGTCGACGCGGCGATCCACTCCCCGGTCTCGCCGTCGACGTCGCGGGCCAGCGACGTCGCCGGGTCGACGCTCACGGCGACGCCGGCGCGGAAGCGCGCGGCCAGTGCGTGCAGCTCGGCCGTCGCGTCGGTGCGGCCCAACTCGTCCGCGATGCCGGCGAGCACGTCGTTGGCCGCGGCGAAGATGCCGGAGAGGAACACGTCGCGCGCCCGGAACGCCGAGGCGTCGGCGCCGGCCCGCGCGCGCGGGCCGTCCCACCTGGGTGAGGTGTCGAAGCCCGATTCGACGCTGTGCCGGATCTCCAGCAGACCGGTGCCGTCGGGGTCGCGGACCTTCGCCAGCCACCGGTGCCACGCCAGCCACCGGTCGAACGACCGGTCGGCGAACGCCTCGGCGGCGGCGAGGTCGGCGCCACCCGCTTCGGTGGCGCGGTCCAGCACGTGCCCCAGGGCGATGACGTGCACCGGGGGCGCGCACAGCCCGGCCGCCTCGCTGGAGAGCGGCAGCATCCCGGTGTCCTGCTGGGCCTGCAGCAGCCGGTCGAGCTCGGCGACCGCGCGGGGGACGTCGAAGCGTGCGAGGCCGATAGCGGTGATCGCGGAGTCCCACGTCGGCCGGACCGGCGCGCGGTCGAGGCAGGTCACCGCGGCTCTGCGGAGCGCCATCAGGTTCACGACCGTGCCCGTCACGGAACGCCGCTGAGAACCCACCGGCGGAACCGTAGGCCAAAACCGGCCGCGGGACCCACGGAATCGGCCGAAAGATGCGCGCCACCCTGGCGTGTCGCACAGGGAGCAGCGCGCCCGGTCGCGGTCCATGATGAACCCATGAGCGACGAGCAATGGTTCTACTGCCTCAAGCACGGCACGGTGGAAGGCCCTGAAGGTTGTCGTGCGGCCGACCGGCTCGGCCCTTACCCCGACAAGGAGACGGCCGCCCGCGCGCTCGAGATCGCCAAGGAGCGCACCGAGTCCGCCGACCGCGCCGACAAGGAATGGGCCGAGCGGGGCGCCAAGCCGGCCGACGACTAGCAACTTCCCCACCGTTTTGTGCACTTGCGCGGCCGCAGAGCGCGCAAGTGCACAAAACGGTGGGGAGATTTGGTCGCGCGGCCCGGCTCAGCGGTTGCGGTCGGCGGCGAGCGCGGCCAGCAGCGGGATGGCCGCGATCTTCTCCGCGGTCAGCTCGTCCCACCGGATCCCGCCGGAGGGCCGCTCGGCGCGGGCCGCGCGGCAGTCGATCAGCCGCTCCGGGGTGACGACCAGGTCGACGGGCGCGTCGTGGCCGGTGGTCGGGATGTGGCCGGCGGGGCGGACCTGCAGCTCGTGCACGGTCGTGACGACGAGCGTTCCCGGCCCGATCAACCCGGCCGAGGCCGCCAGCGCGAACTCCAGGTCGGCGAAGCCGCCGCCCTTGCCGAGGCGGGCGCCGTCGGCGCCGACCGCGACGCAGCCGGTGACCACCAGGTCGACCGGTTCCAGCTCGGCCACTGCCACCCGCTGCGCCGAGCGGGTCGCGCCGGCGATCGACGCGGCCTTGCGCGGGGTGTCGGCGAGCCGGTCGGGGTCGAGGAGGAAGAACGGCTCCGGCTCCGCCAGCCGCGGCACCGCCATGTAGACGGTCTTGCCGTCGGCCAGCGCACGCTGGCGCACGGGGAGCTGCGCGGAGTCCGGGTTGGCCTTCACGGTGCCGGCGTCCTGCCACTCCGGCATCGCCCGCAACCGCTCGGCCGCGGCCTCGGCGCCGACGAAGTTGGAGATCCGGTTGCGCGCGCCGGGGAACCGTGCGACCCCGCCCTCCGACAGGGCCGTCCACACCTCGTCGCGCAGCGCGGCCTTCGCCGCGAGGACCTCCGGGTCGCCGCCGGCGTCGTGGTCGTGGCGGCGGGACGCTCGTGGGTTCGGCACACGAGAACCCTGCCCCACGGCGTCCGGCCGGCAAGATGGGCCCGTGATCGATCCACCCGAGCTCGAAACGATGCTCGAAACGATGGCCACCCGGCTGCTCTCCGTCGACGGGGTGGTCGGGGTGATGCTCGGCGGCAGCCGTGCCAGGGGCACCCACCACCCCGACTCCGACGTCGACCTCGGCCTCTACTACCGCGGCGGGCTCGACGTCGCCGCGCTCGGCAGGCTGGCCGAGGAACTCTCCGGCGACGGCGCGAGCGTCAGCGATCTCGGCGGTTGGGGCCCGTGGGTCGACGGCGGCGGCTGGCTGCGGGTCGACGGCACCCCCGTCGACTGGATCTACCGCGACCTCGACCGCGTCCAGGCGGCATGGCAGGACGCCCAGGCCGGCCGGTGCGCGTTGCACGCGCAGGAGGGGCACCCGCTGGGCTTCCTCGACGTCGCCTACGCCGGCGAGGTCGCGCTCGGGGTCGTACTGGCCGACCCCACCGGCGAGCTCACCGCGCTGCACTACGCCGCCCTGCAGTACCCGCGACCGCTGGCGGAGGCGCTCGTGCAGCGGCTGGCGCGGGCGCGGTTCTCCGTCGCGGTCGCGCGCAAGGTCGTGAACCGCGGCGACACGACGTTCGTCGCGGGCTGCCTCTTCCGCATCGTCGGGCTCTGCGCGCAGGCGCTGCACGGCCGCGCCGGGCGGTGGCTGATCAACGAGAAGGGCGCTGTAGCCGCCGCGGGTGCGTTGCCCGTCGCACCGGACGGGTTCACCGGACGTGCGCACGGCGTGCTGGCCGCGATCGGGTCGAGCCCCGACGAGCTGGGCGCGGTCCTCGATCGCGCCGAGGCACTCGTCGACGAGGTGGAGCTCAGCTGCAAGTGGTGACCGTGCCGGACCGGCTCAGCGCCGCCGGTTCGCCGCCGCCGCGACCGGGCTCGCCATCAGCTTCTCCAGCAACGCCGTGAGCTGGTCGACCTCGTCGGCCGAGAGCGCGCCCGCCCACGTCCGCTCGCGGACGTTGTGCGCGGCGAAGGCCGAGGTGATGGCGTCGGTCCCGGCGGAGGAGAGGGTCAGCTCGACCGAACGCCGGTCGTGCCCGGCCTTGCGCCGCTCCAGCATGCCGTCCCGTTCGAGCGTCTTGACCAGCGCCGAGACCGCGGCCCTGCTCATCCCGGAGAGCTGCGCGACCCGCATCGGTTCGAGCGGTCCGGCGACCCACAGCACGAACAGCACCCGGAATCCCGCCCACGACCAGCCACGGGGCCGGTGCACCGTCGACTCCAGGTCGTAGACCAGCGCGTTCGATGCGCGGTACAGGCTCAGCACGAGCCGCATCGCCCGCGTGTCGACGTCGGGGAGGATCCGGTGCGTCCGCTCGACGGCGACCTCGACGAACGACCAGAAGTCCAGCGACTCCTCTGCGGGGGTGGGCGGCGGCACCCGCTGAGCCTATTGGCCGAGCCCTTCCACCACTTCGCGCAACACGGTCAGCCCGGCGTGCACCTCGGCGAAGCTGGTCGAGAGCGGCGCGAGCCCGATCCGGATGCCGTCGGGCTCCCGGTAGTCGGGGATCACGCCACGTGCCCACAACGGGTCGAGCAGCTTGCGGAACCCGGCGCGGCGCAGGGTGACGTGCCCGCCGCGGCGCTCCGGCGCGCGCGGCGAGACCACCTGCACGCCGAGCGAGCCCGGCCAGCTGTCGACGATCTCCAGCGCGTACGCCGTCAGCGCCTGCGACTTGGCCCGCACCGCGCCGATGCCAGCTTCTTCGAGCATCTCCAGCGCGGCGAGCAGCGGGACCATCGCGAAGATCGGCGGCGTGCCGCTGACGATCCCGCGCACCCCGGCGGCCGGCGTGTAGCCGGGGCCCATCTCGAACGGGTCGCGCCGCCCCATCCAGCCCTGGATCGGCTGCCGCAGCTCCTCCTGCAGGTCGCGGCGCACGTACCCGAACGCGGGCGAGCCGGGCCCGCCGTTGAGGTACTTGTACGTGCAGCCCACGGCGAGGTCGACGTTCCACGCGTCCAGCTCCAGCTCGACGGCACCCGCCGAGTGGCAGAGGTCCCAGAGCACGAGCGCACCTGCGTCGTGCGCGATCCGGTTGATCGCGGGCGCGTCCGCGAGCCAACCCGACCGGTAAGCGACGTGTGACATCAGCACGAGCGCGGTCTGCGGCCCCACGACCTCGGCGACCTGCTCGGGGGTGATGCCCGCGGTCGGGTCGGTCTCGACCCACCGCAGCGTGCAGCCGCGCTCGGCGGCGATGCCCTCCAGCACGTAGCGGTCGGTGGGGAAGTTGTCGGAGTCGACGACGATCTCGCGGCGCCCCGGGCGACCGTCCACGGCGGCCCGGGCGAGCTTGTAGAGCATGACGGTGGTGGAGTCGGCGACAACCGTCTGCCCAGGTGCCGCGCCCAGTGCCGCCGCGGCGACCCGGTCGCCCACCCGCTCCGGCCACTCCATCCACGGCCCGTCCGGACCGTCGTCCGTCCAGCCGCGGATGAGCCGACCCGCCCACTCCTCGCGCAGGAACCGCTCGACCCGGTCGGCCGTGACCGCGGGTGGCCGGCCCAGCGAGTTGCCGTCGAGGTAGGCGACGACGCCGGGGCTGGGCACGAACCGCTCGCGGAACCGGGCCAGCGGGTCGGCGGCGTCCAAGGCCTGCGCAGAGGTGGTGACACCGGTCATCGGCCGATCTCCGTCCGCACCGCGTACAGCTCTGGGAAGAACGTCAGCTCCAACGCCTTGCGCAGGAACGTCACCCCGCTCGACCCGCCGGTCCCGCGCTTGATCCCGATCGTCCGCTCGACGGTCTTGAGGTGCCGGAACCGCCATAGCTGGAAGTTCTCCTCGAGGTCGACCAGCTCCTCGCACGTCTCGTACGCCTCCCAGTACTCGTGGGCGTTCTCGTAGATCGTGCGGAAGACCGGGACGAGGTCCTCGCAGAACGTGTGCGGCTTCGTGACGTCGCGATCGAGCACCGCGGCCGGGACGGGGTGGCCGTGCCGGGCGAGGTAGCGCAGGAACTCGTCGTAGACGCTGGGCCGGGCGAGCAGGTCGGCGAGCTGCGACCGGGCCCGGTCGTCGTGGTGGAACAGCTCCAGCATCGCGGCGTTCTTGTTGCCGAGCACGAACTCGACGCTGCGGTACTGGTCGGACTGGAACCCCGACGACGTGCCCAGGAAGCTGCGGAACTCCGCGTACTCCGACGGCGTGAGCGTCGCGAGCACCGACCACTGGTCGGTCAGCGTCCGCTGGATGTGCTTGACCCGCGCCAGGCTCTTCAGCGCGGGCCGCAGGTCGTCGGCGGCGAGCAGGTCCTGCACGGCGCGCAGCTCGTGCAGCACGAGCTTCAGCCACAGCTCGGACGTCTGGTGCTGGACGATGAACAGCAGCTCGTCGTGGTGCTCCGGCTTGCTGACCGGGTGCTGCGCGGAGAGCACCTCGTCGAGGTGCAGGTACGCGCCGTAGGACAGGTTCACCGTGAAGTCGCGGACGACGGAGTCCTCGATCGGGCGGATGTTCCCGGGGTCGGCCATGGCAGCACTCTATGTACCGCCCCCGGCGGTGTGTCGGAACGGACAGCAAAGCCTTACCCACCGCAACGGTTCTCACCCTCCGCGGCCATGCCGCCGCGGCCGCATCGAGCGAATGCTGCTTCCAGCAACGCCGTGTCGGGCGGCGCGCAGCACAGGAGCCCCCCATGAACCAGCCCTTCCCTCCGGGACACCCCGGTCAGCGGCAGCCCTCTGCAGGTCCGGGCCACCGGCCGCCCGCGATGCCCGGCACGTACCTCCGCAACCCGTCGCCGCAGCAGTACTCCGGCCCCGGTCCTCGCCGGCCGATGCCGCCGCGACCCATGCACGGGCCAGGGCCCGGGCCGTACGGTCCGGCGACACCGCCGATGCCGGGCATCCCGGCCCCGCGCCCGCCCGTCGACGGCCGGGTCCCCCAGCAGGCTCAGCAGTGGCCCGGACAGCAGTGGCCCGGACAGCAGGGGCCCGGACAGCAGGGGAACGGCTACTGGCCAGTGGACACCGCACCGGGCCTGCTGCTCCGCCCCCTGCCCGGACCCCCGCCCGGTGCGCCGCGCGTCCGCCGCTCGAAGAAGTGGATCGGTTGGGTCGTGGCCTTGCTCGTGCTGGCCGGGCTCGGCGGCGCCGGCTACTGGTTCATCGGCCGCACCGCCCCTGCGGCCGCCGCGGTGGGCGACTGCGTCGCGGAGCGGGGCACCAACGACGTCGCCGTGGTCCCGTGCGGCGACCCGTCGGCGGCGTTCCGGGTGGTCGGCCGGCTGGAGGAGCGCACCATGATCGACGCGAGCCTTTTCGCCTGCACGCCGTTCCCCGACGCGACCAGCTCGTACTGGCAGGGCAAGGAGGGCGTCGGCGAGCTGGGCCTCGTGCTCTGCCTCGCCCCCGTCACCTGAAACCTCCCCACCGTTTTGCCAACCTGCACGGCCCCGAGGGCGTGCAGGTTGGCAAAACGGTGGGCAAGTTCGGCCGCGGCCGGGCGAGTTCCCCACCGTTTTGGGCACTTGCGCGCCTGCGGAGCGCGCATCCACCCAAAACGGTGGGGAAGTTCGGGTCAGAAGTTGGTGCCGAAGACCGGCAGGCGCTCCGGGACGAACGCGGCGTTGAGCCGCCCCACGACGGACGGATCGGCCGTGAGCTGGCCGGCCCTGGCGAACGTGCTGGGGGTGTGCGCGCCGAAGAGGAGCGCGCCGAGCGTCGAGATCCCGAACGAGGCCTCGGCGGTGTCTCCGGTCGGCTCGCAGGTGGCGCCCTCCGGGCCGCCGCGCAGCCGGAACCGGCCGCCGCGGTCGAGGAACGTGTCCTCGACGTCCAGCACGACGTCGACCTCGGTGGCGTAACGACGGGCGCTCAGCACGGCCGGCACGTCGAGCACCCGCGCCCACAGGCCGTCGGCAAGGCCCGTTGTCCGGACCAGCCGTGAGTCGGTGAGCAGGAACGGCAGCGGGTCGTCGAGCGGGCAGGAGCGGATCCGCACCTGCTCGACGAGGTCCATGCCCAGCAGCACCCGCCACAGCGCGGCGTGCGCCTCCGGCGTCGCGGCGAAGAAGTCGGCCACCCGGCAGCTGTCGTCGGAGTGCCCTCGGCGGTAGGAGACGTACCCGTCGGGGTGCGCGATGTAGAACAGTGCCGTCGCGCCGCCCTTGTTGTAGTCGCGGTCCGGCAGCATGGTGTCCCACCACGCCTCGCTGCGGCTGACCGCGCCCGGCGTGACCGCGCACCAGCGTCGGTGCACGTCGGGCGCGTGCGTGCGGGCCTCGTCGGCGTCGATGAACCGGGCGCCGCCGGGGTCGGGCGCATCGGGCCGGAACGACGTGAGCCGGCGGTCGATCTCGACCTTCGCGGTGCGGGTGGCCGGTCCGTAGCCGAAGCGGCCGTAGATGCTGGCCTCGCTGGCCGTCAGGATCGAGAGCGGAGCGCCCTGCTCGATGAACGTGCTGTGCTGCTCGGCCATCATCCGGCGCAGGATCCCGCGCCTGCGGTGGGTCGCGGCCACCGACACCCAGGTGACACCCGGGGACGGCACCACCGCCCCGCCGGGCAGCGTGATGTCGAACGCGTACGACCCGGCGACCCCGACGATCGCCTTGTCGGCGGGGTCGGTCGCCAGCACGAACCGCTCGGGCTCGAAGACCTTCCGGAAGTCCTCGATCTCGGCGGCCGAGAAGTGGGCGCCGAAGGCCCGCCCGTCGGTGGCGGCCATGGCGGGGACGTCGTCAGGGGTGGCGCGGCGCAGATCGGGGATCACGGAGCCCGATTGTGGTGCACCGGCGCCGGCGCGTCGACGCAGTTCCGGTGCACGTCCGCGCGCGACCGCGGGCTAGCCGCGACATGTCTCAGGCGAGGAGGAGCGCGGCGATGGCGGAGAGCGAGAAGATCGCGAGGAGCGTGGAGAGCACGACGGTGGCCGCGACCTCCTGGACGTGGACGTCGAACTGCTGGGCCAGCACGTAGCACGTGGCGGCATTCGGCAACGCCGCCATGAGGACGGTCACGAGCGCCCACAGCGGCGGCATGGGGAAGGCGAAGGTGACCAGCAGCAGCACGACTGCGGGCTGGAGGATCAGCTTGACCTGCACCGCGAACCCGATCTCCGACACAGCCAGCGCGCCTGCCCGCAGCGAATCCACCGCGCGCCGCAACGTCAGGCCGAGTGCGAAGAGCGCCCCGGGCGCCGCCGCAGCGCCGAGCAGGATGCCGGTCTGCCAGACCGGTCCGGGCACCTGGAGGCGCAAACCCGCGACGACCAGGCCCGCTGCGACGGACAGGGCCACCGGGTTCAGCAGCACGCGGCGCGCGATCGTCCGGGTGAGCGAGCCGGTCGTGGTCGTGGATCGGGCTGCCCCTGGCCCGGTGTCCCGCTGTTCGGTGATCGTCGCCCATGCCAGGAACGTCCCGATGCACAGCAAATTGTGCACGAGTGAGCCCAACGCGGCCGGGAACGCGGCGTCGGCGCCCCGGATCGCGATGAGCAGCGGGACGCCGAGGTAGGCGACGTTGCCGTACGCGGCGACCATGCCCACCGCACCGGCGACCGACACCGAGCGGCGGAACAGCAAGCGGGCACCTGCGGCGCCGAGCAACCATGCGACGACGATCCCGGCGACGATGGCGAGCCCGAAGTTCATCGGGATGCCGGCGGTGAGATCGGCTCGGGCCACAGAGGTGAAGAGCAATGCGGGCAACGGCACGTAATAGACGAAGTCGTTGAGGGTCTTCGCCATTCCTGAGTCGAAGGTGCGGCGAAAGCTCGCCGCATACCCGATGAGTACGACCGCGAACAGCGGTGCCACCGATAAGAGGATCTGTCCCATGTGCGCCGTCAGCCCGTCACGCGGTCGAGCACCCGAGGTGTTGTTTGCAACTCTTCCAGTGCGGCCCGTTGCACGTCGTCGAGCCGGACGATTCCGGTGTAGAAGTCGCGGATCTCGTCGAGCAGTTGCGTGAATCGGGCACGCTTCTCCTGATAATGCGCACCCTCCATGTGGGAGCGCAGTCGGCCGCACACCCGCTCGACAAAATCCTCGTCGAGGCGGTCGGTCGGTACTCCTGCGCGGGTGAGCATCTGGTGCACCGTGCGCGGGAACAGGCCAATCGGGTTGAGGAAGTACTCGACCGAGCGGCGAACTCCGAGGTGGTCGGGGACGTTGACGATCCCGGCGTTCTCGTTCTCGACGAGCATCCCGCTGATCGGCCGGTAGACATCAGGCACGACCATGAAGACGTCCTCGGCAACGGCTGCAGCCTTCGTGAGCCCTTCGACATCGAGCGCGCCGGTGGCAACGGTGATTCCGCGCTCCTGGAAGATGCGCGCGAGTGCTTCCAAGAGGGGTAGCCCGGCTCTGTTGCCGAACCCGCCCACGCCGCCTTCCACGATCTGGAAGCCGTGCATGACCGAGATCAGGGAGTTCGCCGTGCCGAGGCCGCGGTCATCGTGGCCGTGCAGGTAGAACTGCATATCCGGGTTGTCGTGGACGAGGTTCGCGGCGAGCACGGCCGTCGCATGAGGCAGCAGGGTGCCGGTCGAATCGTTGATCCGCACGAGGTCGATGCCGAGCTGGCGGCACCGGGAGATCTGCTCGTCGATGAAAAGGTACTGCTCCTCGTCGACGTCACCGGAGAAGGCGTTGAGGATGCTGGCACGGAAGCGGTGCACGCCTGCTTGGGCAAGCCGCTCATGCACCCGTTCCAGCAGGTTCTCCGACTGGCCGATCTCGATCATCCCGAGGCTCACGGAGATGTCGGCGAGGTAGTCGCGCGGCACGTCGGCGGCCAGCGCGGACGTCAGCGGCTCCCAAGTCTGAAGCGTCATGTTGAAGGCGAAGTGGGTGGCCGCCGGCAGTCGGCCGAGCACGAACTTCGCGTCGAGGCAGCGGCGCAGGAACACTGGCTCCGCGATGCCGGAACCCAAATCGATATCACGTATCCCGGCGGCCGCCAATGCTTCGACGAGAAGCAGCTTGCGGGCATCGTCGGCGCCGAACAATGCGCGCTCACCGCCCTCCCGCATGGTCTCGTCCGAAACTCCGCCGATCTCGAAGTCGGCGTAGCGAGGAGTGTGCTGATCGGGGAAATCCAAATGCACGTTCACTCCTGGATTTCGGTACCTGCGCAGAGGGCGCTGATCTGTGAGCGCTCAGTAGTACCAGCGTAGACTCCGCATTTCAAATCTGCCGTCGGGCACACTCCATGATTCACCTGTTCTGCCCAAGGAAGCGGGAGGGCCATTGGCCTTTCGCGAAGAAAGGCCTTGAAGGGTGCCTGCATGGCGGCTCGGAGGACGGCACCGACGCGCAGACGGCACCGGATGGGTGACCGCGCTCACCCCATGGGCCAGGATGGGTGGATGACCGACACCTCGCCCGTGGTTGTGATCGTCGAGGCGCCGAGCGAGGTCGAGCGTGGACTGATCAAGGAGTGGATGCAGGGCGCCGAGATCGCCCCGACCGCGGTGCTGCCACTGCGCGGTGCCGCCCTCGCCCGCCCGCTCGCCCAGCAGCCCTCCGGCACGCTCGTGGTGCCCGTCCGGGTGGCGTGGATGCCCCGCGAACGCAACGGGCAGCGCCGCGTCCGCTGGTCGGACGTCATCTCGCTGACCAACCCGCGCCGCCCGAGCGCTGCCGCGCAGGCCCGCATCGCCCGCCGTGAGCCGGATCGCGCGGTGGTCGTCGCCGCCGAACCGGCCACCGTCGCCGACCTGCGGCTGCGGTTCGGCGGCCGGGCGGCCGCCTCGGGCGGGGACGTCGCATTCGGCGAGTTCGTCGCGCGGCAGGCGACGCTGGCGCTGGACCGCGCGGAGCGCACGCTCGTCGGCGACCGCTACAAGGTGCCCAAGCACATCGTCGAGGACATCGAGGGCAGCCAGCAGTTCCGCCGCGAGATCCGCGAGCTGGCCGCGCGCCTGGAGCTGCCGGAGGCCGAGGTCGCGGCCAAGGCGCAGGACGACCTGCACGGGCTGGTCGCCTCGATGAGCCCGATGGCCGTCGACCTGCTGACCGGCGCGCTGCGCCCGCTGCACAAGCGCGCGTGGGACGTCCAGGTCGACGACGCCGGCCTGGAGAAGCTGCGCGAGCTGAACCGGCGGCACGCGCTGGTGTTCCTGCCGAGCCACCGCTCCTACGCCGATCCGCTGCTGCTGGCCGACGTCCTCGCCGAGCACGAGTTCCCCCGCAACCACGTGCTGGGCGGGGACAACCTGCGGTTCTGGCCGGTCGGTCCGCTCGCCAAGCGCGCTGGCATCGTGTTCATCCGCCGCAGCTTCGGCGACGACGAGATCTACAAGCTGGCCGTGCGCGAGTACTTCGGGTTCTTGCTGGCCAAGCGGTTCAACATGGAGTGGTACATGGAGGGCGGCCGCTCCCGCACCGGCAAGCTGCGCCCGCCCCGCTACGGGCTGCTCGCCAACGTCGCGGAGGCGGTCGAGCGGGGCCGCACCGAGGACGTCTACCTGGTGCCGGTCTCGATCACCTACGACCAGCTGCGCGAGGTCTCCGCGATGGCTGCCGAGCAGGTCGGCGCGCCGAAGAAGGGCGAGGGGCTGGCGTGGCTGGCCCGCTACGCGAAGGCGCAGCTCTCGCCGATCGGCTCGGCGTACGTGCGGTTCGCGGAGCCGATCTCGTTGCGGGCGATGTTGCCAGCCCACGACGACGGTGCCGCCGCCGACGACGATGCGCGCAGGCTGGCCTTGCAGAAGGTCGCGTTCGAGGTGTCGGTCGGGATCAACCGGGTCACCCCGGTCGTCGCGACGGCCCTGGTGACGTTGGCGCTGCTCGGTGTGCGCGACCGGGCGTTGACGCTGGGCCAGGTGCAGCGGGTGCTGGAGCCGGTCCGCTCCTACCTCGAGGAACGTGCGCTCGTCGGTGCGGTCGACGCGCTGCACAGCGCGACCGGCGTGCGGCGCGTGCTGGGGGCGCTCGCGCAGTCGAAGGTCGTGACGATCTACTCCGGCGGCGAGGAGCCGGTCTACGCGATCGAGCGCGGCCAGCACCTGATCGCCGCGTTCTACCGCAACAGCGCGATCCACCACTTCGTCGACCGCGCGATCGCCGAGCTGGTGCTGCTCGCCGCGCCCGCCGAGCGCTGGGACGAGGCGGCGGCGCTGCGCGACCTGCTCAAGTTCGAGTTCTTCTTCCCCGACCGCGAGACCTACCGGGCGCAGCTGACCGAGCAGTTGCGCCGGATCGACACGTCGTGGGAGTCGACGGACGGCGAGGAGGCGCTGCGGCGCACCGACTTCCTCATCGCGCACCGCGTGCTGCGCTCGTTCCTCGACGCCCAACTCGTCGTGGCCGAGCGGCTCGCGGCTCGCGACCCGCGCCGGCCGGTCGTCGACAAGGAGTTCCTCGACGAGTGCGGCGGCGTCGGGCAGCAGATGCTGTTGCAGGGCAGACTGCACGGCCCGGAGTCGCTGTCGCGTGAGCTGTTCGCGAGCGCGTTGAAGCTCGCCGCGAACCGCGACCTGGTCGACCCCGGCCGGGACGAGCTGGGGCAGCGCCGCCAGGCGTTCGCCGAGCAGCTGCGCGCCACGGTGGCGCGGGTGATCAGGATCGACGAGATCGACGCTGAGCTGCGTCGGGAGGCGGTGGGTGTTGAACCCTGAGCTGTGGGATGAGGACCGGCTCGTCGCCGACGTCGCCGCTGGCCCGCAGGGCCCGGAGATCGGCGCCTTCTTCGACTTCGACGGCACGCTGATCGACGGCTTCTCGCTCGGCGCGTTCGCCCGCCACCACCTGCGGTCGGGGCACGTCACCCCGACCGACGTGGGGCGGATGCTGCTGATCGGCATGCGCGGGGTGACGACCGAGGAGGACTTCGAGGAGTTCTTCGTGCTCGGCATGCGCTCCTGGGCGGGGCGCAGCGAGGACGAGCTGACCGAGCTGGGGGAGCGGCTGTTCGTCCAGGGCATCGCGGGGTCGCTGTACCCCGAGGCGTGGCGGCTCGTGGAGGCGCACCGCAGGGCCGGGCACACGGTCGTGCTGGCCTCCTCGGCCACCCGCTTCCAGGTGGAGCCGGCCGCGCGGGCGATGGGCGTCGAGCACGTGCTCGTCACCCCCGTCGGGATCGAGAACGGGCTGGCCACCGGGCGTCCCGGCGGGCCGCCGCTGTGGCGGGCCGGCAAGGCGGCCGCGGTGCGGGCGTTCGCCCCGGACCACGGCGTCGACCTGGCCCGCAGCTACGCCTACTCGAACGGCACGGAGGACGTCCCGTTCCTCTCGACGGTCGGCCGCGCGCGGGCGCTCAACCCGGAGCCGGGCCTCGCCGAGGCGGCCGCGGAGAAGGGGTGGCCGATCGCGCGGTTCCGCCCGCGGGGGCGCGCCGGTGTGCGCCAGCTCGTGCGGACGGCGGCGACGATCGGCGGCATGTTCGGCGGGTTCGGGGCCGGTGTGGCGCTCGGGCTGCTGAACGGCTCGCGCCGCGACGGGGTCGACCTCGGCACGGCGCTCGCGGGTGAGCTGGGCAGCGCGCTCGCCGGCGTGCGGCTGGATGTGCGCGGGGCCGAGCACATCGCCGGCGCTCGCCCCGCGGTGTTCGTCTTCAACCACCAGAGCCAGCTCGACGTGCTGATCCTCGCGAAGCTGCTGCGCGGCGGCTTCACCGGCGTGGCGAAGAAGGAGGCCGCGAACGTCCCCGGGTTCGGGTTGATGTTCCGGCTGGCCGACATGGCTTTCGTCGACCGCGGCAACACCGTGCAGGCGAAGGCGGCGCTCGCGCCGGCCGTCGAGCGGCTGCGCGAGGGGATCTCGCTGGTCATGGCGCCGGAGGGGACCCGCTCGGCGACCCCGGCGCTCGGCCCGTTCAAGAAGGGCGCTTTCCACGTCGCGATGCAGGCCGGGGTCCCGGTGGTGCCGGTGGTGATCCGCAACGCCGGCGAGCTGATGTGGCGCGGGTCGAGCACGATCCGCGAGGGCACCGTGCAGGTTGCCGTGCTGCCGCCGATCCCGACCGACGGGTGGCGTGTCGAGGACATCGAGAAGCACGTCGAGGAGGTGCGCGAACTCTTCGTCGCGACGCTCGCGGAGTGGAACGGGCCGGTGCTGGCGCCGTCGGAGGTGGAGGTGACGACCGGGCCCGAGGGGCCGGTCGCCGCGCCGCTCGACTGGGGCCGCTCCGCCGAGATGAACGCGCTGGAGACGGCGATGTGGCGCGGCGAGGGTGCCGACCCGCGGCTGCGCTCCAACGTCACGCTGCTGGAGCTGCTCGAACCCGCGCCGGAGTGGGACCGGCTCGTCGGCGCGCACGAGTGGGCGTCGCGGATGGTGCCGCGCATGCGGCAGAAGGTCGTCGAGCCGGCGCTGGGCATCGGCGCGCCGACCTGGGTGACCGTCGACGACCTGGATCTCGACGAGCACCTGTCCAAGGTCCGGCTGCCCGCGCCGGGCTCGATGCGCCAGCTGCTCGACGTCGTGCGCGGGTTCGCGGAGGCGCCGCTGCCGCGCGACCGGCCGCTGTGGCGGGCGCTGCTGATCGAGGGCCTCGAAGGCGGCGGCGCGGGGTACGTCGTGACGACCCACCACAGCGCGACCGACGGGCTGGGCGCGGTGCAGCTGATGGGGCTGCTGCACAGCCGCACGGCCGAGCACGACCCTGATCGGCCCGAGCCGCCGATCCCGTCGCCCGACCCGGCAGCCTCGCCCGTCGAGCTGCTGAACGACCAGGTCAGCCGGGCCGTCCGGGGCCTGCCCGGCGAGGTCGTGCGCCGTGGCGCAGGTGTGCTCGGGGCCTTGAGCAGGCCGTGGGACGCGGCGTCGCGCGGGCTCGACGCGATGTCCTCGCTCGGGCGGGCCGTTGCACCGGCGCAGGACGGTTCGCCGCTGCTGGCCGGGCGCAGCGGCGCGTGGCACTTCGAGGTGCTCGACGTCGCGCTGAAAGACCTGAAGGCAGGCGCGAAGGCCGCGGGCGGTTCCGTCAACGACGGGTACCTCGCAGCCGTGCTGGGCGGGTTCCGGCGCTACCACCAGCACTTCGGCGCCGGTGACGTCGAGACGATGCCGATCGGCATTCCCATCAGCCTGCGGTCGCAGGACGATCCGCAGGGCGGCAACCGGTTCACCGGCGCCCGGCTGTCCGGCGCCCTCGACGAGCCCGACCCGGTCGTGCGGATCCGGGCGATCCGGCAGTTCGTGCTCGACGCGCGCGCGGAGACGGCCGTCGACGCCGTCAGCGTGCTCGCGCCGACGTTGAGCTGGATGCCGGCGCCCGTGCTCGGCGCCGTGTCCGGCCGGATGACCTCGGCGAACGATGTGCAGGCCAGCAACCTGCCCGGGGTGGCGCACCCGGTGTACATCGCGGGGTCGCGGATCACGCGCATGTACCCGTTCGGGCCGCTGCCGGGGTGCGCCGCGATGATCACGATGATCTCGCACGACGGCACGTGCTGCATCGGCATCAACCTCGACCCCGCGGCGGTGACGGAGCCGGACGTGCTCGTGGAAGGGCTGCGGGCGGGGCTGGACGAGGTGGTCGCGCTCGCGAAGAGTTGAGCCGTGACCTCCCTCCCGCTCGACGGAGTGCTCGTCGTCTCCTGCGAGCAGGCCGTCGCCGCCCCGTTCGCGACGCGCCAGCTCGCCGACATGGGTGCCCGCGTGATCAAGGTCGAGCGGGTCGGCGACGGCGACTTCGCCCGCGGCTATGACACCGCGGTGCGCGGGTTGTCCAGCCACTTCGTCTGGCTCAACCGGTCGAAGGAAAGCATCGCGCTCGACCTCAAGGTCGACGCCGGCGTGGTGCTGCGCCTGCTCGAACGGGCCGACGTGTTCGTGCAGAACTTCGCCCCGGGTGCGGCGGACCGGCTCGGGCTCGGCGCCGCCGAGCTGCGCGAACGGTTCCCGAGGCTGATCACCTGCTCGATCTCGGGGTACGGCCCCGACGGTCCGTGCCGCGACGCGAAGGCCTACGACCTGCTGATCCAGTCGGAGGCCGGGCTCGTCGCCGTGACGGGCAGCGCGGACGAGCCGGCGAAGGCCGGGATCCCCGCCGCCGACATCTCGGCCGGCATGTACGCGTTCTCCGGCATCCTCGCCGCGCTGTACGACCGCGAACGCACCGGCGCGGGCACGCACCTCGAGATCAGCCTGTTCGACGGGCTCGTGGAGTGGATGGGCTTCCCGCTGCAGTACACGGCGGGCACGGGCGCGCCGCCGCGCCGGACCGGTACCAGCCATGCCGCGATCGCGCCGTACGGCACGTTCACCGCGAAGGACGGCACCGAGGTGGTGCTGGGCATCCAGAACGAGCGGGAGTGGGCGGCGTTCTGCGCGGGCGTGCTGGGCCGGGCCGACCTGGCCACCGACCCGCGGTTCAGCACGGGTGAGGCCCGCGTGCGGCACCGCGACGCGCTGCACGCGGAGATCGACGCGGTGTTCGCGGCGCTCACCGGCGAGCAGGTGATCGGGCGGCTCGCGGAGGCCCGCATCGCGTACGGCCGCCTGCGCGAGGTGGCGGACGTGCTGACCCACCCCCAGCTCGAGGCCCGCGGCCGCTGGACGGAGGTGGGCTCGCCGGCGGGCCCGATCCCGTCGCTGCTGCCGCCCATCTCGTTCCCCGGCCGCCCACCCCGCATGGACCCCGTCCCCGCGGTGGGCGAGCACACGGAGCAGATCCTGCGCTGGCTCGACGAGGGGTGACCGTCGACAACGACGTTCTGGCTGTTGTTAGCGCTCACAAACAGCCATTACGTCGTTGTCGACGTCAGGCGGGGAAGCAGTCGGCCAGCAGCTCGACGCCGGTCGCGATCTTGTCTGCCTGGATTGCGCCGAAGCCGAACACCACGCCGGCCTGTGCCGTCGCCGGGGTGGCTGCGTAGCGGGCCAGCGGGTCGATCGCGACGCCCGACTGCCTCGCCCGGCGGACGACCCGGTCGATCTTCTCGACGGACATGCCGGGCCGGGCCCGCGTGGCGAGGTGCAGCCCGGCCGCCGAGGGCACCGGTTCGAGCCAGCGCCCCAGCTGCGTGGCGACGGCGTCGCTCAGCTCGTCGTGCCGCGCCTCGTACACGCGGCCGGCCGCTCGGATGTGCCGGGCCAGCAAACCCTCGTCGATGAACGACCCGAGCGCGGCCTGCTCGGGGAGCACCCCGTGCCAGTCGGTGAGCCGCTTCGCGGCGCGCAACGCCGGCTGCAGCGAGCGCGGCGCGACGAGGAACCCGATGCGCAGGAGCGGCAGCAACGTCTTGGAGAACGTGCCGACGTAGATCACCCGGCCGTCCCGGTCGAGGCTCTGCAGCGGTTCGAGCGGGCGGTCGCAGAAGCGGAACTCGCTGTCGTAGTCGTCCTCGACGATCGCGGCGCCGTGCTCGTCGGCCCAGCGCAGCAGCGCGGCCCGCCGGGCCAGCGACATCGGGACGCCGAGCGGGAACTGGTGCGACGGCGTCGTGTAGACCAGCGCCGCGCCGCGGGGGAGCGCCGTGACGTCGATGCCCTCGTCGTCGACGGGGACCCCGACGACCTCGGCACCGAGCGCGGTGAACAGCTGCCGCGCCGGCGGGTAGCCCGGATCCTCGACGGCGACGAGCGTGCCGGGCTCGATCAGCACCCGTGCTGCGAGGTCGAGCGCCTGCTGCGCACCTTGCGTGACGATCACGTCGTCGGGCGCGGCCCACAGCGAGCGCGCGATGCCGAAGTGCCGCGCGATAGCGGCGCGCAGGCCGGCGTGCCCGGCCGGCTCGGCGTAGTCGGCCGAGGTGGCCAGCTCGGCGCGCAGCTCACGGGCGACGAGCCGGCGCCAGACCGGCAGCGGGAAGAGCGCGGGGTCGGGCGCGCCGACGCGGAAGTCGAACGGCGGGGCCGACGGGCCGGCGAGCGCGCCGCCCCCGAGAGGCTCCAGATCGCTGCCGAGTGATGCCCACGCGCCGCGCGGCACGAGTTCGGTGGTGCTGCAGGCGGTGCGTTGCCGCGGGTCGGGGCCGGTGCGGTTCAGCGGGGCAGTGCGGTTCAGCGGGACCGTACCGACGAACGTGCCGGCGCCCACCTTGCCGACCAGCACACCTTCCGCGGTGAGCCGCTCGTACACCGTCGCGACCGTCGTCCGCGACACCTGCAGCGTCCTGGCCAGCTCGCGGCTCGGCGGGACCCGTTCACCGGGGCGCAGCAGCCCGGTGAGCACGGCGTCGAGGATCTGCCGGTGGATGCGGGCGCCGATGTCGCCGGGGCCGTCGAGGCTCACGTGGAGCGTCACGTCAGGAGCGTAGCCCGGATTGGGCCAATCATATTGGCAGGAATTGGCGCTACTGCGAACCAATCCGGCCTCGTACGGTCGATCTACCAGAACAGCTGACGAGGAGACATCGTGATCGACGTGGACATGTGGTTCGACCCCCGCTGCCCGTGGGCGTGGATCCACTCGCGGTGGCTCTTGCAGGTCGAGCAGGTGCGCCCGGTGCGGGCCCGGTTCCACGTGATGAGCCTGGCGCTGCTCAACGACGGTCGTGAGGGCCTCGACGAGTGGTACGCGGAGTGGCTCACCCACGGGTGGGGCCCGGTGCGGGTGGCGGTGGCCGTCGAGCAGCGCTACGGCGGCGACGTGCTGCGCGACCTCTACACGACGATGGGCACGATGATCCACCACGACAAGGCGCCGATCGAGCGCGCGCTCTACGTCGCGGCGCTGACGGAGCTCGGGCTGGACGTCGGGCTCGCCGACGCCGCCGACGACACCGAGCTCGACACCGTGCTCAAGGCCAACCACGAGGAGGGCATCGCCCCGCTCGGCGAGGACCTCGGCACGCCGACCCTGCACGTCCCCGGCCCCGACGGGCGTCCGGTCGCGTTCTTCGGGCCGGTCGTCGCGCCGGTGCCGCAGGGTGAGGCGGCCGGCCGGCTCTGGGACGGGCTTGCGCTCGTCGCCGCGACCGACGGGTTCTTCGAGATCCGGCGCGGGCGCGACCGGCTCCCGCGGATCGACCGCAGCGGCGCGCTGGTGGACCAGTCGTGACGAGGCGCGGATGGTTGCTCTTCCTCGGGCTGAGCGTGATCTGGGGTGTGCCGTACCTGATGATCAGGGTGGCCGTCGAGGACCTCGACCCGCTGATCGTCGCGTTCGCCCGCACCGCGCTCGGGGCGCTGCTCCTGCTGCCTATCGCGCTCTACCAGCGCACGTTGTGGCCTGTGTTCCGGCGGTGGAAGCCGCTGCTGGTCTACACGCTGATCGAGATCAGCGGGCCGTGGTTGCTGCTCGGCCACGCCGAGACGCGCCTGACCAGCTCGACGACCGGCCTGCTCATCGCGCTCGTCCCGCCGATCGCCGCGGTGATCGTCACCCGCCTCGGGCACGACCGGCTCGACGCGCGCCGGCTGATCGGGCTCGGCATCGGGTTGGGCGGCGTCGCCGCGCTCGTCGGGCTCGACATCCACTTCTCCGACCTGCCGGCGATCGGCGCGGTGGTGCTCACCGCGATCGGCTACGCCATCGGTCCGATCATCATCAACCGCAAGCTCAACGACCTGCCGCCGATGGGTGTCGTCACGGCGTCGTTGATCGTCGCCGCGGTGATCTACGCGCCGTTCGCGCCGTTCGTCTGGCCGTCGGCGGTCACGCTGGACGCCGGGCTGTCGGTGCTCGGGCTCGCCGTGATCTGCACGGCGCTGGCGTTCCTCGTGCTCTTCGCGCTGATCGCGGAGGCCGGCCCGGCGCGCGCCACGGTGATCACCTACATCAGCCCGGCCGTGTCGCTGCTGCTCGGCGTCGTGGTGCTGAGCGAGCCGCTGACGACCGGCATGCTGATCGGCTTCCCGCTCGTCATCCTCGGCTCGATCATGGGAACGGCCCGGCAGCGCAAGCCGTCCATCCCACCCCCGGTGCCGGTGGCCGTCCCCGAGAAGTAACCGCAAACTTCCCCACCGTTTTGCCAACCTGCACACCGTTCTGCGTGTGCAAGTAGGCAAAACGGTGGGGAAGTTCCTATGCGGGGAGGGCGGCGCGGAGGCGCTCGATCACCGCGGCGGTGTCGGCGGGCGAGCTCTCCGTGTGCACGACGGCGTCGATCGGCACGCTGCTGGCCAGCACGCCGTCGCCGAACAGATCGATCCGGCTGACGGTGGGGGTGCCCAGCCCGCGCAGACCGCCGGCGGGGCCGAGGCCGTCGAGGGTCGTGGCGAGCGGGCCGCCGACCCAGACCGGCACGCCGCCCAGCACCCCCGAGCTGACGACGTGCGTGTGCCCGGCGATCACGATCCGCACGTCCGACCCGGCGATCACCTCGGCCAGCTCGGCGGGGTTGAGCAGCGGGATCACCTGCGAGAGCGGCACAGGTGTGGGCAGCGGGGGGTGGTGCAGCGCGAGCACCGTCCCGGCGGGCGCCGGCACGGCGAGCTCGGCGCGCAGCCATTCGAGCTGCTTCGGCTCGACCAGGCCGTAGCCGCGCTCCGGGACCGACGTGTCCAGAGCGATGATCCGCAGCCCGCCCGCGGTGACGGTGTGGTCGAACGGATCGTCGCTCGCCGGTGCGCCCAGCAGGTGGGTGCGCAGGTTCGCCCTGTTGTCGTGATTGCCGGCGACGAAGACCGCGGGGGCGCCGATGCGTGCCACCGCGGGGTCGACGACCGCGCGCAGCCGCTCGTACTCCTCGGGCAGGCCGCCCTCGGTGAGGTCGCCGGTGAACACGACCGCGCTGGGGGTGAGCCGGGATTCCTCGACGGCGTGCAAGGCTGCGGCCACGACGTCGGCGGTGTCGAATCCGTACCTCGCGCCGGCGCCGTGCGGCTCGACGTGCAGGTCGGTCAGCTGGATGACGGTATGCGTGGGATCCACACCCACGGATCCTGGTCGAAGGAGCGGCTCGGCACGAGCGGGTTCATCACCAGTTCGTCGGCGCGTAATCCTTGATGAAGCAACCGTGGATGTCCTCGCCCGCCTCGCCGCGCACGATCGGGTCGTAGACGCGCGCGGCACCGTCGACGAGGTCGAGCGGCGCGTGGAAGCCCTCGTCGGCGAGGCGCAGCTTGGTCGGGTGCGGGCGCTCGTCGGTGATCCAGCCGGTGTCGACGGCGGTCATCAGGATCCCGTCGGACTCCAGCATCTCGGCCGAGCTGGTGCGTGTGAGCATGTTCAGCGCGGCCTTCGCCATGTTCGTATGGGGGTGGCCCGGCCCCTTGTACGCGCGGCTGAACTGGCCCTCCATCGCCGAGACGTTCACGACGTACTTGCGCCGCGCCGGCGCCGCCGCCATCGCCGGGCGCAGGCGGCTGATCAGGATGAACGGCGCCGTCTGGTTGCACAGCTGCACCTCGAGCAGCTCCAGCGGGTCGACCTCCTCGACGCGCTGGGTCCAGCTGTTCACCGCGGCGGTGTCGGGCAGCAGCCCGCCGGCGTCGATCGCGGTGCCGGCCGCGATCCGTTCCGGCGACGCACTGCGTGCGGTGAGGGCCAGCTCGGTGAGCGCGTGCGGCGCGGTGTGCTCGGCGAGGCTGCCGGCCAGCGCGGCCGGGTGGGCGTCGCTGATGTGGTCGAACGTGACGACGTCGGGCAGCTCACCCGGCGGCAGCGGCGCCCGCTCGGCCTCGACCAGCGGCGCGTAGGCGCCGGGGGAGCGGCGCACCGTCTGTGCGGCGTTGTTGATCAGGATGTCGAGCGGGCCCTGCTTCGCGACGTCGTCGGCGAGCGCGGCGACCTGGGCGGGGTCACGCAGGTCGATGCCGATTACCCGCAGCCGGTGCAGCCACTCGGCGGAATCCTCCATCGCGGCGAACCGGCGCACGGCGTCGTTCGGGAAGCGGGTGGTGATCGTCGTGTGTGCGCCGTCGCGCAACAGCCGCAGCGCGATGTACATCCCGATCTTCGCCCGGCCGCCGGTCAGCAGCGCGCGCCGGCCGGTGAGGTCGGTGCGGGCGTCGCGCTTCGAGCGGTTGAACGCCGCGCACGGCGGGCAGAGCTGGTGGTACCAGGCGTCGACGACGGTGTAGCGGTTCTTGCACGTGTAGCAGGCGCGGGAGCGCAGCAGGGTGCCCGCCGTCGCACCGGCCGCCGTCGAGACCAGCGGGAGACCCTGCGTCTCGTCGTCGATCCGGCCCGGCGCTCCGGTCGCGGTGGCTGCCGTGACGGCCTCGTCGGCGGCCGAGACGGCAGCCCGCTTCTCTGAGCGGCGGCGCAGCTTGACCGACTTGTAGATCCCGGCTGTCGCGCGGCGCACCGCCACGGCATCGGGATGCTCGACGGGCAGCGCGTCGACCGCAGCCAGGACCTTCAGGCAGGTACGGAGGTCATCGGGGTCGATCGCGGTCACCCGCAAAGGGTACGTATGCGCTATCCGTCGATCTCGGCGAGTGCCTTGCGCGCCTGCTCCAGCTCGGCCTCGAGCGCGGCGACCTTCGCCGCGCGGTGCTCGCGGGCTGCGCCGATGACGGCGTCGATCGGCTCGGCGATCTCCACCGAGAGCTCCTGCGCCGCACGGGAGACCGCGGTGGCCGAGACGGGAAGCCCGCGGGTCAGCCACGAGCTGCCCTGCTTCAGCTCCGCCTGCCAGTCGCCGTCGGCGGTGCCGCTGACCGTGAGCGTCAGCTCGACGGTGCGGGTGGTCTTGGCGGTCGAGCCCTTCGGGCGGCCGCGGCGCTTGGGAGCGTCTGCCGATGCGTCGGCGGGTGCCTCGGCGGGTGCCTCGTCGGCCTCGGCGGGGGCTGCGGCGGTGGGGGAGCTTTCGGTGTCCACGCGCGGAAGGATAGAACACGCGTTCGACTGGGGTGCGGCGGGGTGAGGTCAGGAAAGCCACTTTCATGCAACGTGGTTGCAGGAAGTGGCTTTCCTGACCCTCCCCGAGCGGTGCGGACGGCGTGCGGTCGTCCCGTCAGCGCCCGGGCCGGCGGGTGGGGGTCGCCGTGAGCGGGTCCTCCGGCCACGAGTGCTTCGGGTAGCGCCCGCGCAGCTCGGCGCGCACCTGCGGGTAGCCGCCGGTCCAGAACGACGCGAGGTCGCCCGTCACCGCGGCCGGCCGGCCCGCGGGGGAGAGCAGGTGCAGCACCACCGGCACCCGCCCGCCGGCGACGGTCGGCGTTGCGGTCCACCCGAGCACCTCCTGCAGGCGGACGGCGAGCACGGGCTGGTCGCCGCCGTAGTCCAGCGCGATCCGCGAGCCGGAGGGGACCTGGACGCGCTCGGGCGCCAGCTCGTCGAGCGAGCCGGCGAGCTGCCACGGCAGCACCGCGCGCAGGACGTCCCCGGCCTCGACGCGGGCCAGGTCGGCGCGCCGCCGGGCCGCGGCGAGCTGCGGGGTCCACCAGCGGTCGGGGTCGGCGAGCAGGGCGTCGTCGGAGACGTCCGGCCACGGCTCGCCGAGCACGCGGTGCAGCAGCGCCATCCGGGTGCGGACCGAGCGCGCGCGATCGGTCCAGCGGAGCAGCCCGAGGCCCTCGGTGCGCAGCCCGGTGAGCAGCGCCGCCCGCACGGCGGCCGGGTCGGGGCGGGCGAGCGGGCGCTCGTCGAGCACGATCGCGCCGAGCCGCCTGACGTGCCGCGCGACGACGTCGCCGCGTTCCCAGCCCACCTCGTCGGCCTCCGCGAGCATCGCGGGTGCCGCTTCGATCGCCAGGTCGGCGTCGGCGGCCGCGGCGAGTCGCACCGTCCCGTTCTGCGCGCCGGGCCGGCGGTCGGCGACGGCCACCGCCAGCCACTCCTGCGCCCCGAGCGGCCCACCGGCGACCAGCTCGACGCCGGTGCCGCCGGCCATCAGGAACACCGGCGCGTCCCCGGCGCGGCGGCGGGCCAGCCGTTCCGGATGGGCGAGCGCGACGACCAGCGCGCTCGCCGACCCGTCGCGTTGCCTGCGGTCGGGCGCCGCGACGAGCCGCGTCAACCGGCTCACCTCCGCCTTCCAGCGGCCCGCGCCCGGCGCCGACCCCGCGCGCAGCGCGCGCAAGGCGGCGTCGACCTCGACGTCGGAGGTGAGCGTGTCGTCGTCGAGCAGCGCGACGACCTCGGCGGCGGTCCGCGCGCCGACCCGCTCCGAGCCGTCCAGCAGCGCCCTCGCCAGCCTCGGGTGCAGGCCGAGGCCGGCCATCCGACGCCCGCGCGGCGTGATCGTCCCCCCGTCCGTGCGGTCGAGCGCGCCGAGCGCGGCCAGCACCTGCTGCCCCGCCCGCAGCGGCCCGTCCGGTGGCGGATCCCACCAGGTCAAGCCGCTGCCGTCGGGGGTGCCCCAGTCGGCGAGGTCGAGCGCGAGCCGGGTCAGGTCGGCCGTGCGGATCTCCGGCTCGGGGTAGCGCGGCAGCAGCTCGCCCGCCGGCCAGCAACGGAAGGCGGCGCCCGGTGCCTCGCGGCCCGCGCGTCCCGCGCGCTGGTCGGCGACGGCGGCCGAGACCCGCACGGTCGCCAGCCCGGCCAGCCCGCGGCGGTGGTCGACCCGCGGCACCCTGGCCAGTCCGGCGTCGACGACCGCGCGCACACCCGGCACGGTCAGGCTCGACTCCGCGACCGCCGTCGCGAGCACCACCCGCGGCCGCCCGCCGGCCTGGAACACGCGGTCCTGCTGGGCCGCCGGCATGCGGCCGTGCAGGGTCAGGACGTCCGCGTCGATCCCGTCGAGCGCGGTTGCGGTGCGCCGGATCTCGGCGGCGCCGGGGAGGAACGCCAGCACGTCACCGGAGCTCAGGGCGGTGCGCACCGCTCGCGCGACGCACGCCTCGATCCGCTCGCCCCGCGCCGGCGGGACGTGCCGGACGTCGACGGGGAACGTGCGCGCGGCCAGCTCGATCACGGGCGCACCGCCGAGCAGCTCGCCGAGCCGTCCGACGTCGACGGTCGCGGACGTCGCGAGCAGCCGCAGGTCGGGCCGGATGCCGTCGCGCGCGTCGAGCAGGAGCGCGAGCAGCAGGTCGGCGTCGAGGTGCCGCTCGTGGCACTCGTCGAGCATGACGGTGGCGGTGCCGGCGAGCTCGGGATCGGCCATCAGCCGCCGCACGAGCAGGCCAGACGTCACCACCTCGATGCGGGTGCGGGCCGAGACCGCGCGGTCGCCGCGCACGGAGAAGCCCACCGTCCGCCCGACGTCCTCGCCGAGCAGCGCGGCCATCCGCCGGGCCGCGGCCCGCGCCGCGAGCCGGCGCGGCTCCGCGACCAGCACCTTCCCCTCGGCCGCCCCCTCGGTCGCGGCGGCGAGCGCCAGCGGGACCAGCGTCGTCTTCCCGGTGCCGGGCGGTGCGGCGAGCACGAGCGTGCCGTGCTCGGCGAGCGCGCCGACGATGTCGTCCAGCGCGGCCCGCACCGGCAGGTCGGGAAGATCGGGAAGGCGCATCGCCGCCCAGTCTCGCAGCCGACCCTGCAACGTGTGCGCCCCGCACACGTTGCCAGGAAAGCCACTTTCCTGTCCTGTGGCGCCAGGAAAGCCACTTTCCTGGCACCCCCCGGCGCCCCGCCCGGCTGGGGCCTAGCCCGCCCCGACCATGCGCAACGCGAAGGCGCAGTAGTGCTCCGCGATCTCGTCCGGTTGCCACGCGCCGTCGTCGCGGTACCAGCGGGCGATGTCGATGCCGAGCGAGAGGAGCGCGGTGGCGGTGAGGTTGATGTTGTCGGTGCGGAACGCGCCGCTCGCCACGCCGGCCCTGATCACCGCGCGCACCTCGTCGTCGATCGCCCGGCGGATCGCCTGGATATCGGTGAGGTGCTCGGGGGCCAGCGCGGCGAGGTCGTAGTTGACGATCCGGGCGCTCGTGTGGCCCTGCGCGTGCGACACGATGAACCCGCGGACCATGCCGGTGAGCTGCTGCACCGGGTCGTCCGACGCCGCCGCGGCCGCCTTGAGCTGGGCGAGCGTTCGTTCGTGCCCGTCGCGGGAGATCTGGTAGAGCAGCTCCTCCTTGGAGCGGTAGTGCACGTAGAGCGCGGCGGGGGACATGCCGGCCGCGACGGAGATGTCGCGGGTCGTCGTGCCGTGGAAGCCCTTCGCGGCGAACGCGGTGACCGCGGCAGCCAGCAGGCGTTCGCGGGCGGCGGCGGGTCGCGCGGTGGCCTCGGTGTTCTGCATCACAAGCGGTCCTCACGACGACGGGCGGTCTTGACGAGCGGATCGTCCGCGGCAACTCTAAGCGAGCGCTTAGTCATTGGCGACTGTTTCATCGGCAAGGAGGCTGCAGGGTGGGTTCCAGGTTCGACGGAAAGGTCGCGGTGGTGACCGGGGCCAGCCGCGGTATCGGGCTCGGCATCGCCGAACGGCTCGTCGCCGACGGCGCCAAGGTCGTGATCACCGCGCGGAAGCCGGAGCCGCTCGCCGAGGCCGTCGCGGCGCTCGGCGGCCCGGAGCACGCGCTCGGCATCGCCGGCAAGGGCGACGACGTCGAGCACCAGAGCGACGCCGTCAAGCAGGCCGTCGAGACGTTCGGCAGCCTCGACATGCTGGTCAACAACACCGGGATCAACCCCGTCTACGGGCCGATGATCGAGATGGATCTCGGGGCCGCGCGCAAGATCGTGGAGGTGAACGCGATCTCGGCGCTGTCCTGGGCGCAGCAGGCCCATCGCGCCTGGATGGGCGAGCACGGCGGCGCGATCGTCAACGTCTCCTCGGTCGCCGCGCTCAAGCCGTCGCCCGGGATCGGGATGTACGGCGCGAGCAAGGCGATGATGGCCCACATCACCACGGAGCTCGCGGTCGAGCTGGGTCCGTCGATCCGCGTGAACGCCGTCGCCCCCGCCGTCGTCAAGACCCGCTTCGCGACCGCCCTCTACGAGGGCAAGGAGGACGCGGTGGCCGCCGCGTACCCGCTGAAGCGGCTCGGTGTGCCCGAGGACGTCGCCGGGGTCGTCGCGTTCCTGCTCTCGCCGGACGCCGCGTGGCTGACCGGCCAGATGATCGTCGTCGACGGCGGCCGCACGCTCGTCACCAACCCGGATTCGTGAAGGAGTAGCCGCGATGGACTTCGCCCCCGACGCCACGACCGAGGAGTACCGCAGCAAGGTCCTCGCCCTGATGGACGAGGTGATCTACCCGGCCGAGCCGGTGTTCGCCGAGCAGCAGGCCGCCGGGGACGACCCCTGGGCGTGGTCGACGCGGCCCGTCGTCGGCGAGATCCGCGCCGAGGCGCGCCGCCGCGGCCTGTGGAACCTGTTCCTGCCCGGCGAGAACGGCGCGGGCCTCACCAACCTCCAGTACGCCCCGCTCGCCGAGATCAGCGGGCGCAGCATCCACCTCGCGCCGGCCGCGATGAACTGCGCGGCCCCCGACACCGGCAACATGGAGGTGCTCGACCAGTTCGGCAGCGAGCAGCAGCGCAAGGACTGGCTGGAGCCGCTGCTCGCCGGCGACATCCGCTCGGCGTTCGCGATGACCGAGCCCGACGTCGCGTCGTCCGACGCCACCAACATCAGCACCCGGATCGTGCGCGACGGCGACGAGTACGTGATCAACGGCCGCAAGTGGTGGATCACCGGCGCGCTCAACCCGAACGCCGCGGTCTTCATCGTGATGGGCAAGACAGATCCCGAGGCGCCCCGCCACCAGCAGCAGAGCATGATCCTCGTCCCGCGGGACACCCCGGGGCTGGAGATCAAGCGCGGGATGCACGTCTTCGGCTACGACGACAGCGACCACGGCGGGCACGCCGAGCTGGCGTTCCACGACGTCCGGGTGCCGGTGGAGAACCTGATCGGCAACGAGGGCGACGGGTTCGCCATCGCGCAGGCCCGGCTCGGTCCCGGCCGCATCCACCACTGCATGCGCTCCATCGGGATCGCCGAGCGTGCCATCGAGCTGATGTGCCGGCGGGCGAGCGAGCGGGTCGCGTTCGGCAAGCCGCTCGCCGAGCAGGGGGTGATCCGCGACTGGATCGCCGAGTCGCGGGTGCGGGTGGAGCAGCTGCGGCTGCTCGTGCTCAAGACCGCGTGGCTGATGGACACCGTCGGCAACAAGGGCGCCCACGGCGAGATCCAGGCGATCAAGATCGCGACGCCGGCCACCGTCGAGTGGATCGTCGACAAGGCCATCCAGGTGCACGGCGCCGGCGGGCTCAGCCAGGACTTCCCGCTCGCCAACTGGTTCGCCGGGATCCGGACGCTGCGCTTCGCCGACGGCCCGGACGAGGTGCACAAGAACGCCCTCGCCCGCGCGGAGCTGCGCCGCCAGACCCAGTAGCCCAAATCTCCCCACCGTTTTGTGCACCTGCGCGCCCCACAGGCGCGCAAGTGCACAAAACGGTGGGGAAGTTCGGGTGCTGGCGCGTGCCGGTCAGTCGTCGGCGAGCTCGTCGTAGCGCGCGCGGGCCCGGGCCGCCCTGGTCGACGCCGCGCCCGCCGCCCTGGCCGACTCCTTGGCCGCGCTCGCGGCGGCCCGGGCGGCCGCGGCGGCCTCGCGCTCGCGTTCGCGCGCCCTCTCCAGCTCGGCGGTGAGGTCGGCGACCTGCGCCTTCGCGGCGGTGTGCGCCGAGTCGGTGTCCTCGCGCTTCGCCTCGTCCCGCTCCTGCTGCTCGGTGGCGGCGGACTCCTCGCGCTCCGCCTCGTCGAGCGCCTTCTTGCGGGCGGCGCGCTCGCGGGCACGTTCCTCGCGCCGGCGCTCGTCGTCGGACTCGTCGGCGGTCTCCGCCGGGGCCGGGTCCGCGGCGGGGCCCGACCGCGTCGGAGTCGTGGCGCGCGGCGCCGGCATCGGGACGGCGTCGGGGTCGCTCGCCGGGCCGAACCCGCTGTACGCGACGGTCCTGGTCATCCGGCCCGATTGCACCTCGGCGGCCACGTTCGGGTCGGCGAGCGCGGCCTCCAGGATCCCCTGCAGCTCACGCAGCACCGACTCCGCGGCCGAGTCACCTGCCTCGTGCGCGAGCCGGCCGCCCTCCCGGGCCATGGCCGCGACCAGCCGGTTGCGCTGCGACGACAGCGCCCGCAGCGCCCCGCCGTCCAGCGTGCGCTGCGCGTCGGCGAGGTCGCCGGCCAGTGAGATCAACGCGGCGAGCTGCTCGCTGCGCTTGCGGGCGAGCAGGTTCGCGAGCCACGCGGCCTTCGTCGGCCTGCGCAACCGCGCGATCGCCTTCGCGAGGTCCTTGTCGCCCTGCTCCTTGGCCTGCGCGACGGCGTCGTCGCGAGCGGGCACGAACTCGTCGGGACGCACCTCGTAGAGGTGATCGGCGACGTCGTCGAGCCCGCTGGTGCTCCCGGTTTCCGCCACAGCCCGGACCTTAGTGTTTGACATGAGCTTGACAACTGTCCGACACAAGCCGGCAAACGGGGTTACGCTTGAGTAGCACGGGCAGGCGGTAACCCCCTCACCGCAGCGCTCGTGCACCGGCGGCCGTTCTTCCACCCCCCTCGAAGAACGGCCGCCGCTCCAATCGCGGCGCACAGCCAACTCATAGCCCGCACACAGCTTCGGCCGGCACTGTGACTGGCATGAACCCGCAGGATGAGCACCCCGACCACGACGGCGGCTTGCGCGTCGACCTGCCCCGCCTGCTCGGGCGCCGCCGGATGCTGGCGCTGCTCACGGGCGCCGGGCTGGCGGCCGTCGCCGGCTGCGCCTCGGCAGGCACGCCGGCGCAATCCACAGCTGCGGGGTCGGCCGGCGAGATCCCGCAAGAGACGGCAGGTCCGTTCCCCGGCGACGGCTCGAACGGGCCGAACGTGCTCACCGAGAGCGGTGTGGTCCGCAGCGACATCCGGTCGAGCTTCGGCGCCCTGTCCGGTACGGCGGCCGGTGTGCCGTTGACCATCGAGCTGCTGCTCGTCGATGCCGCGAACGGCGGCGCCCCGCTGCCGGGTGCCGCGCTGTACCTGTGGCACTGCGATCGCGACGGCCGCTACTCCCTCTACGAGGCCGAGGACCAGAACTACCTGCGTGGCGTGCAGCAGGCCGACGCGACAGGGCTGGTCAGGTTCACGAGCGTCTTCCCCGGCGCGTACGCGGGCCGCTGGCCGCACGCGCACTTCGAGGTCTACCCGGACCTCGCCACCGCGACGTCGGGGTCGACGGCGATCACCACCTCGCAGCTCGCGCTGCCGAAGGACGTCTGCGACCAGGTCTACGCCACCGACGGGTACTCCGCGAGCGTCTCGAACCTCGCCAGGTCGTCGCTCGACTCGGACAACGTCTTCAGCGACGGGTACACGAGCCAGCTCGCCGCCGTGACGGGCAGCGTCGCCGACGGGCTCACCGCACGCCTGACCGTGCCCGTGGCGAGTTGACTGCACCAAGATCGGCACCTGACGACGGTCATGCCACGTCCGCGGGTCAACGCCAGGGCATGTGCTGGAGGCACCAGGTATTGCCGTCGGGGTCGGCGAAGTACGCGTAGAACACTCCCCCCAGGTCCTCGACCTCGCTGATCTCGACGCCGCGCTCGACGAGTTCGGCGCGGGACGCCTCGATGTCGGCGACCACCAGGTGTAGACCGCGCAGTGTTCCCGGAGGCATGTCGAGGGTGGGGAGACCTTCGGCGAGGGTGATCGAGCATGCCGAACCGGGTGGGGTGAGTTGGACGATGCGGATACCGGGCTTCGGGTTGATGTCGACATCGGGGCGGAACCCGAGCTGGTCCTGGTAGAAGGCTTTGGCCCGTTCGATGTCGGTGACCGGCACCGGCACCAGCTCGAGCAACAGCGTGCCGGGCGGCACGGGTGGGTTGCCGGAATCCTTGGGGATCTCGTTGGCGGGGCTGGCTGTGTCGGTCATGGATGGCGCCTTTCGTGGATGAGGGTGGCGAGCAGGGCGGCAAGACGGTCGTATCCCTCGCCGGCGCCGCGTTCCATCGGGCTGCGCACGACGGCGTCGCGGATCTCGGACGAGGAATATCGCGCCGTGACGGTCATGGCGGTGTGTCCGTCGGTCTCGTCCAGAACGGTGGTGACCAGTGCCTCACCGTCGGCCCAGTCACGGTGGATCTCGGTCTGTACGAGGCGCACCGGCGGTACGACCTCGCGGAACAGCCCATGGAGTTCCATCTCGGCGCCGGCCGGGCCGGTGGAGACGAACCGCCAGGCACCGCCGGGGCGCGGGTCGACCTCGCAGACGGTGAGCCGCCAGCCGCGTGCGCCGTGCCAGCGGCGGAGCAGTTCCGGTTGAGTGAGCGCGGCGAAGACCAGCGGCGCGGGAGCGGCGAATGTGCGGGTGAGGACGAGGTCGGTGGTCCCGGACGCGACGACCCGCAGCCCGAGGCCGGGGTGTGGAGATGTCACGCTTCGCCGTCCTGCAGGTCGCCCAGCAGGGCATCCAATCGCTGGTAGCTCGCTTCCCAGTACTCGCGGTAGTCGGCCAGCCAGTCCGTGGCCGTCCTCAGTGGTTCGGCCACCAGCCGGCACGGCCGGCGTTGCGCGTCGCGGCTGCGACTGACCAGGCCGGCTCGCTCAAGCACTCGCAGGTGTTTGGAGACGGCCGGCTGGCTCATCGCGAACGGCGTGGCCAGCTCGGTGACCGTGGCATCACCGGCCGCGAGCCGGGCCAGGATGGCCCGCCGGGTGGGGTCGGCCAGTGCCGCGAAGGTCGTGTCCAGCGTGTCGCTTGCAACCATGTCGATAACCTTCCGGTTCGATAACCAGATGGTTTTATATGTGTTAGAGTCCCGGTTGTCAAGATCGCGAACGCGCTGGGGGCACCATGGGAAAGGTCTTCACGCAGGCGTCCGTCTCGCTGGACGGGTATATCTCCGGGCCCGGTCAGACGGGGTTCGACCGGCTGTTCGCATGGTGCACGGCCGGCACCGTCGCCACCCCCACGGCTGATCCGGACCGGCTGACCTACCGCACCTCCGAGGCGACCGCCCGGTACCTGCGTGAGCTGCAAGAGCGAATCGGGGCCTGTGTCGTCGGCCGCAACCTGTTCGACCTCACTGCGGGTTGGAACGGGCGGCACCCGAGCGGCGTGCCGGTGTTCGTCGTCACCCACCGTCCACCGCCGGCCGGCTGGGAGGCAACTACGACGTCGTTCACGTTCGTCAATGACGGCGTTGAGAATGCGATCGCGCAGGCCCGTGAGGTGGCAGGCGATCGTGACATCGGTGTCGGCCCCGGCGGGACCGTGGCCGAGGCGCTGAGTGCTGGCCTGCTCGACGAGCTGCGGATGGACGTCGTGCCTGTGGTTCTCGGTGCCGGTACGCCCATGCTGACCGGGCTTGGCGACACCGCGCCGATCGGCTTCGAGCCGGCGGAGATCATCGAGGGGATCGGCGTGACTCACCTGATCTACCGCCGCGCGACGCAGAACCTCGGGTGACCCGGACACCGCCCAAGGACACGCTCCCATGCTGCTGTCAGCGCGTCCTCGACGCTCGGCCGCAAGCTGTCGACCTGCGCTGAGGCACAGCGGTCGGTGTGTCGAGTTGGCTGGTGCAGACAAGGCGGCCTGAAACACCGGTGACATCGGCGTGAAACGGGCCTCGGGCAGCGTTGCACCCGTTCGACCGGCACGACCCGACCGAGGAACGGTGGCGTGGGGCTCACACCGCCTCCTCGGGCGCTGGGCCGCCGGACGGGCCGGGGCCCGACTCCCCGCCCGTCCGGCGGGTCGAACCGCCGTGCCCGCCCGCCGAGATGCACCTTTCGTCCGAGTCGGCATCCCCGGGTTGGCATGATGGCGGCGTGGGCGTCGTCGATGACCGGTCGGCCGATCTCGCCGCGGTCGAGGCCGCGCGAGCCGGCGACGCTGCGGCGTTCGCGGGTCTCGTCGAGCCGCACCGGGGTGAGCTGCGGGTCCACTGCTACCGGATGCTCGGCTCCTTCGACGAGGCGGAGGACCTCGTCCAGGAGACGTTCCTGCTGGCCTGGCGCGGTTTCGCCGGGTTCACCGCGACCGGGCGCTGGTCGGTGCGCGCCTGGCTCTACCGGATCGCCACGAACGCCTGTCTGAACGTGTTGACCCGCACGCCGCGGCGGGTGCTGCCGGCGCAGCTCGGCCCGGCCGGCGACCCGCACCTCCCGTTGCGCCCGCCCGTCGACCACCCGTGGCTGCAGCCGTTCCCCGACCAGATGCTTCCCGAGATCCCTTCGGCCGATGCCGGCCCCGAGGCGACCGCCGTCAGCAGGGAGACGATCGAGCTGGCGTTCCTCGCGTCGATCCAGCTGCTGCCGCCGCGGCAGCGGGCCGCGCTGATCCTGCGCGACGTGCTGGGCTGGCCGGCCCGCGATGTCGCCGCGGCGATCGAGCAGAGCGTCGCCTCGGTGAACAGCGCGCTGCAGCGGGCCCGCGCCACCCTCCAGGAGCACCTGCCGCAGCGGCGGATCGAGTGGGGCCCGGTCAGCGAGCCGACCGACGAGGAACGCCAGGTGCTGAGCCGCTACATGGCCGCGCACGAGAACTCCGACGCCGCGGAGCTCGCGCGCGTGCTCAGCGCGGACGTCCGCGGTTCGATGCCACCGCACGTCACCTGGTTCGAGGGGCGCGCGGCCGTGCTCGTCGCCTCGAGGAAGGGCTTCGATCCGGCGTCGCCGCAGTACACGGGCCGGCTGCGGACGGTCGCAACGCGCGCCAACGGCCAGCCCGCCGCGGCCTGCTATGCGTGGGACGAGGCCGCGGGCGAGTTCCGCGCGTTCTCCCTCGATGTGCTGCGGGTGATCGACGGCGAGATCACCGAGATCGTCAGCTTCGGCCCCGACCGCTTCCCGTCGTTCGACCTGCCGGTGGTCGCGCCCGACCGATGAGTTCCGCGGGCCATCCGTGTTCCAGGAGTACGTACCCGGAAGACGGTGGAGGAGATCGACGTGACCTCGCAGAAGACCCCGCAAGAGACCCGGGCCGCCGGCCGGCGGGAGTGGATCGGGCTGGCGGTGCTCGCGCTGCCGACGTTCCTCGTCTCGATCGACGTGTTCGTGCTGCTGCTGGCGTTGCCGCAGATCAGCGCCGACCTCGGCGCGTCGGCCACGCAGCAGCTCTGGATCACCGACGCCTACGGCTTCCTGCTGGCCGGCTGCATGATCACGATGGGCACGCTCGGCGACCGCATCGGACGGCGCAAGCTGTTGCTGATCGGCGCGGCCGCTTTCGGCGCGGTCTCCGTGCTGGCCGCGTTCTCGGTGAGCGCGGAGATGCTGATCGTCGCGCGGGCGCTGCTGGGGATTGCCGGGGCGACGCTCATGCCCTCGACGCTGGCGCTGATCAGCACGATGTTCCCCGATCCCCGGCAGCGCGGGACGGCGATCAGCATCTGGATGGTCTGCTTCATGGGCGGTGCCGCGGTCGGGCCGATGATCGGCGGGCTCGTGCTCGACGCGCTGTGGTGGGGTGCGGTGTTCCTGCTCGGCGTGCCGGCCATGGCGGTGTTGCTGGTGGCGGGGCCGCTGGTGCTGCCGGAGTTCCGCGACGCCGGCCGGCCGGGGCGGCTCGACCTGCCCAGCGCGGCGCTCTCGATCGTCGCGATCCTGCTGGTCGTGCACGGCCTCAAGGAGACGGCCGCGCACGGCTGGGCACCGCTGCCCGCCCTGACGCTCGTCGCCGGGATCGCCGTGGCCGTCCTGTTCGTCCGCCGGCAGCGCAGGGTGCCCGACCCGCTGCTCGACCTGGCGCTCTTCCGCGACCGCACGTTCAGCGTGGCGCTGGGCACGATGCTGGTGGGCACGCTGGCGACGGGCGCGATGATGCTCTTCGTCACCCAGCACCTCCAGCTCGTGCTCGGGTTGTCCGCGCTGGTCGCGGCGCTGTGGATGGTGCCGGCGATGCTGGCGTCGATCATCGGCAGCCTGGTGTCGCCCGGGCTCGCCGCCCGGTTCCGTCCGGCGTGGGTGATCGGCGGCGGCCTCGTCGTGTGCGTCGCGGGCCTGTTGACGCTCGCGGCGACCGGCGCGCAGCTCGCACCGCTCGTGATCGGGTTCTCGCTCATCACGCTCGGCGCCGGCCCGCTCGCAGCACTGGGCACCGACCTGATCATCGGCGCCGCGCCGCAGGAGAAGGCGGGCTCGGCCGCGTCGCTCTCGGAGGTCAGCGGCGAGTTCGGCTACGCCATGGGCATCGCGACGATCGGCAGCATCGGCGCGCTGGTCTACAGCAGCCGGATCCCCGCCGGGGTGCCGGCAGGGGCGGCCGAGAGCCTGGCCGGCGCGACCGGTGTTGCGGCGGGTCTGCCCGCCGGGGCCGGCCGGACGCTGCTCGCCGCCGCCCGCGATGCGTACCTCGCGGGGATGCACACCGCGGCGCTCGTCGCGGCAGCAGCCCTCGCGGTGGTCGCCGTGGCCACGACGGCGCTGCTGCGGGGAGCTGCTCCAGCTGTCACAGAAGCCGATGACGTGCGATGATGAACCGGCCGACGGAGAGACGTACCGGCTGTACGTTCTTCCTCACGTGCATCGGACCGTGCTGATCATCCGGCCCGTTTTCGGGGATCGTGCAAAGGCACGTTCCCCTGCACGGTTCACCGTTGCTGCTGCGCCAGCAGCGACTGGATCCGTTGCTGCAGCTGCGTCAGCCCACCCGTGTTCAGCGACCCGACCTGCGACTCGAGCTGCCGCAGGAGGTGCGGGTCGGTCACGGAGTTCTCGCTCGACTGCAGCAGCACGGTGCCGGCGCCGGTGAAGTCGAACTGGCGCTCCTCGCCGGAGTTGGAGCCGAAGAACCCCATCGCCGCACCCAGGAAGTTCTCCATCCAGTTGGCGTCGAAGTGGTGCGAGGGCGACGGGCAGTCGGCCCACCCGACGAGCGCCTCCGGATCGACCCGGATCGGCGGCTCGGCGAAGATCACCGGGCCGGAGCTGGACGCCAGGAACTTCCCGGTGCCGATGAGCGTGAGGAACCCGGGGACGATCGACTGCTTTAGCTCCAGCGTCGAGTCGAACGCCAGCAGGTTCGCAGCCCGCAGCGTCAGGTTGCCCTCGTCCAGGTCGTAGCTGTTGATGTCGTAGCCGCGGTCGCCGAGGATCAGGTGCCCGGCGCCGCTCGCGACCACCCAGTCGCGCGTGTAGAGCGGTGCGGAGAACCGGCTGGCGACGAACCCGCCGAGGCTCCCGATGGTGAGCGGCTCGAACTTGATGCCCTGCCCGTGCGGCGCCGGGTAGTAGGCGATCATCCGCCCGGTCTGCATGAACAGCTGGCCTTCCAGCCGCACGCAGTAGGCGTAGTGGTTGCCCGGGATGTTGTCGTTGTCCGGGAGCGTCTGCGGGTTCAGTGGCTGCGTCATATCTTCTGCTCCGAGGCCTGGACGTACACGGTGCCGCTGCCGGTGAGCTTGAGCTGGATGGCTTCGCCGGACCCGCGCCCGACGGCGTCGCGCCAGCCGACGTTCGCGGAGATGTCGACGTTCACCTGCCCGACGTGCGCGACGTAGGCCTGCGGGTCGACTGCCACCGGCTGCGGCCCACCGACCGGCAGCGCGATGGTGCCGCCGTGGGAGATCACGGCCGCGCTCCCGTAGCCGTGCAGCTGCGTGGTGAACAGGCCCTGCCCGGTCACGGCGCCCCGCACGGCGCCGCGCAGGCCGCCCTGCGAGCCGAGGAAGACGATGGCCGACTGCAGCCCGGCGTCGTGCGCGACCAGCCGGTCGGCCTCCACCGAGAGCGGCCCCGACCCGTCGACGTCGATGATCGTTACGTAGAGGCCGCGGTAGCCGTAGTAGACCTTGCCGGTGCCGTGCGCGGCCATCATCTGCACCTGCTCGCCGGCCATCATCCGCCCGGCCATACCGCCGATGCCGCCCTGGCCGGTGTGCACGGGGGAGAAGTTGACGGCGCCGGTGTAGGCGAGCATCGCGCCGCGGCGCGCGAGGATCTCGCGGCCCTGACCGACCGGCGCGGCCACAACCTTCGCGTTGACCTGCTCGAACGTGCCCACTCAGCGCTCCTCGGGCTGGATGTAGACCACACCGTTGCCGTCGAAGCGCAACGAGAACGCCTCACCGGAGCTCTCGCCGATGAGGTTGCGCCACGACACGTCGGTGACGAACGTCTGGTTGAGCTGCCCCTGGCTGGCGATGAACGCGTCGGGGTCGACGACCAGCGGGAACTGCGGTGAGACCTGCAGCGCGATGGGCGGGCCGCCCGCGGAGAGCAGCGCGACGTCGCCCTGACCGGTGACGGTCGTGGTGAACAGGCCCTGCCCGGAGGTCGCGCCGCGCAGCCCGGCGAAGGCGACGTCGGTGCGCAGCTTGTCCGAGAGCGCGAGCAGCTGCTCCGACTCGACCTTCAAGGTCTCGCCGTTGAGCTGGATGAGGAGGATCTCCATCGCGTCCTTGGCGAACCACACCGTGCCGTTGCCGGTGCACTGCATGAGCGAGACCGACTCACCCGTCGCTCGCCGCTTCAGCGCCGCCTTGAGCCCGTCACCGCCACCCATCCCGGCGTTCTTGAACTTGACGTCGCCCGCGTAGGCGATCATGGACCCGGTGGCGGCCCGAACCGCGTTGTTCTGGAGGTCGATCTCCAGCACGCGCGAGCCGTTGAGTCGGAACCCCTGCATGCCGGGATCATGGCACAGGCCTTTCGGGTGGGATCCCCGCGTCGAACCGGTTGCTCCGTTCGGCTCCCGTCGCAGGTCGGGCTCGCCTACTGTCGGGAGTCGGGCGCGGGGGAGAGGGTGGGGATGACGCAGCTGGCGGACGACCGGTCGGTGATCCAGCAGGTTCTCGACCACATCGACGGCGGGACGACCGACCTCGCCGCGGGATCGTGGCGCGAACCCGTCGAGCACTACCGCTCGCCGGAACGGCTCGAGCTGGAACTGGAGCGGGTGCTGCGGCGCACGCCGACCCCCTTCTGCCCGTCCGCCGCGCTCGCCGAGCCCGGCGCGTACATCGCGCGGGAGGCGGCGGGGGTGCCGCTGCTCGTGGTCCGTGCTCGCGACGGTGTGGTGCGCGCGTTCCGCAACGCCTGCCGGCACCGCGGTGTACAGCTCGCCGAAGGTTCGGGCTGCGCGACGGCGTTCGTCTGCCCGTACCACGGCTGGGTCTACGGGCAGGACGGCGCGCTGCGCCACATCCCCGACGCCGCCGGCTTCCCGGACGTGGACCCGGCGACCCGCGGTCTCGTGCCGGTGCGCGCCGAAGAACGCCACGGCCTGGTGTTCGTCACGCAGGACGGGCCGGCCGAGGCGAGCCCCGAGCTCGACGTCCTGGCCGGCGTGCTCACCCCTGACCTGCGGCTGCACAGCGCCACGATCACCGACGTCGCGGCCAACTGGAAGATCTTCATGGACGGCTTCCTGGAGGGCTACCACCTGCGGGCCACCCACAAGCAGACGTTCTACCCGCTGCAGTTCGACAACCTGAACGTCGTCGAGCACTTCGGCCGCAACACCCGCATCGTCTTCCCGTACCGCCGGATCGAGAAGCAGCGCGCGCTGCCGCCGGCGGACCGCTCGCCCGCGGGCTCGCTCACCTACGTCTACCACCTGTTCCCGAACGCCGTGGTCGCGACGTTCCCGGTGAGCGTCTCGCTGATCATCAACGAGCCGGTCGGGGTCGACCGCACGCGGGTGCACAACTACATCCTCACGACGCTCGACGTGGACGACCCCGAGGCGACCGCCGCCCTCAAGCGCGGGGTCGACCTGCAGGTCGACGGGCTATCGGAGGACCTGGCCATGGCCCACTCCATCCAACGCGGCCTGGCGTCCGGCGCCAACGAGCACTTCGAGTTCGGCCGGTACGAGGGTGCGCTCACGCACTTCCACCGCGGGCTGGCGCAAGTCATCGACGGCTGACGAGTCCCGGGGCGAGGGCAGCAAAGCCACTTTCCGGCCCTCACAGGGCAGGAAAGTGGCTTTCCTGCCCTTCCCAGGGGCCCGCGGGGAGCGCACTCCGCTACGAACTGATGGCCTGCCCCCACCGGTCCAGGTACGCGATCTCCTCGACGGGCGTCCGCGGCGCCGGCTTGAAGTCCGGCACCGTCGTGTACGCGACGGGCAGCAGCCCGACCTGCGTCACGCCGTCGGGGATCCCGAGGATCTCGGCGACCTCCGTCTCGTGGCCGAGGTGGTAGCTGGTGAGTGTCGACCCGAGCCCGCGGGAGCGCAGCGCCAGCTGGAAGCTCCACACGGCCGGGAAGATGCCGCCGTAGAAGACGGACGTCTCCGCGTTCCCGCCCTCGGGCCGGCCCTGCGCGCACGGGATGACGAGCACCGGCACCTTCTCGATCACGTCGATGAGGTGCTGCCCGGAACGCACCATCCGCGCCACCGGCCCTGACTTCGCCGCCTCACCCGCCGCCTCGATGCCGGCCTGGATGTAGGCGTTGCCGACGGCGCGGAAGTACGCGCCGATCTTGTTCTTGGTCTCCTGGTCGCGGACGACCAGCCACCGCCACGACTGCGCCCCGCCGGGTGTCGGCGCCTGGATCGCGAGCCGGAGGCATTCGAGCAGGACCTCGTCCTCGACCGGGCGTTCCAGGTCGAGCTTCAGGCGGACGGAGCGGGTGGTGCTCAGCAGGTGGTCGGTCGAGGTCGTGTCCATGACGACAGTCTGCATATATCCGATTGCGCCGCGTGCGAGGGTGTGACGGACCGGTCGTGCAATGACAGGAGACCCAGCGATGCGTCAGGCATGCGGAGTGACCCAGCTCCCTGTCGGTTCCCATCGCGAAGGTCCCTACCTGCATGCCCACACTCACCATCGGCGTGCTCGCCCACGTCGACGCCGGTAAGACCAGCCTCACCGAGCGGCTGCTGTTCGACTTCGGCGCCATCACGACGCTCGGCAGTGTCGACGCCGGCAGCACCCGCACCGACACCGGCGCCATCGAACGCCGTCGCGGCATCACCATCCGATCCGCCGTCGCGTCCCTCACCGTCGGCGACCTCGACGTCACGCTGATCGACACGCCGGGCCACTCCGACTTCGCCGCCGAGGTGGAGCGCGCGCTCGGCGTGCTCGACGCGGCCGTGCTCGTCGTCTCGGCCGTCGAGGGCGTCCAGGCGCGGACCCGCGTGCTGATGCGGGCGCTGCGTCGCGCCGACGTCCCGTGCGTGATCTTCCTCAACAAGATCGACAGATCGGGCGCGCGGCCCGACCGGGTGCTCGCCGACATCCGCCGCCTGATCGCCCCGCACGCCATCGCGCTCAACGCGGCCGTCGACGCGGGCACCCCCGCGGCGCGCACGCGCGGCCTGCCGGTGCCGGACGCCGTCGAGGTGCTCGCCGAGCACGACGACACCGTGCTGCGGCGGCTCGTCGACGGCCCGCCGATGCGACCCGACGAGATCCGCGACGCCGTCGAGCGCCAGTTCGGCGCGGCCAGGATCCAGCCGGTGGTGGCCGGCTCGGCGCTGACCGGGCAGGGCGTCGAGGACCTCGGCGCCGCGCTGCGGCTGCTCCGCGGGATCGCGGTGCGGGCGGGGGAGCGGGTCGACGAGCCCGCGGCCGGCACCGTGTTCGCGCTGGACCGGGCGGCGGGCGGGGCGCGCACGGCCCACGTGCGGCTGTTCGCCGGCAGGCTGCGCGCCCGCGAGCGCGTCACGCTGCACCGCGTCGAGCTCGACGGCCCGCGCAGCGTCAGCGGCCGGATCACCGGGATCGCCGTCGCCGGCTCCGGCGCGAGCGTGCTCACCGCCGGGAACATCGCGGCCGTCACCGGGCTGCCGGCCCGGGTCGGCGACCGGATCGGGCAGCCACCCGCCCGCGTGCTCACGCCGGTCACCACGCCGAGCATGGAGACGGTCGTGCGGCCCGCGCGCCCGGAGGACACCAGCCGTCTGCACACGGCGCTGATGGCGCTCTCCGAGCAGGACCCGCTGATCCACACCGCGCCCGCTCCAGGCGGGGGCACCAGCGTGCGGCTGCACGGCGAGGTGCAGCGGGAGGTCATCGCGGAGATGCTCCGCTCGGAGCACGGCGTCGACGCGGTGTTCGAGCCGCTCGGTGTCGTCTACCTGGAGCGGCTCGCCGGAACAGGCGCCGCGGCGCAGGAGCTCGACACGGAGGCGCGGCCGGTGCTGTGGGCCGAGCTCGGGTTCCGGGTCGAGCCCGCGCCTGCGGGCTCCGGGGTCGGCTACCGGCTGGAGGTCGAGCTCGGTGGGCTGCCGCTGGCGTTCCACCGGGCGATCGAGGAGTCGGTGCGCAAGACGCTGGCCGAGGGCGGTGTGCACGGCTGGCCGGTCGTCGACTGCGTCGTGACCGTGACTGCGACCCGCTTCTTCCCACCGGTCACGGCCGCGGGCGACTTCCGCGCGCTGGCCCACCAGGTGCTGCTGCGCGCGCTCGCGGACGCAGGCACCCGCGTGCACGAGCCGTGCCACGACGTCGAGGTCGAGGTGCCGCCCGACACCGTCGGGCCGGTCACCGCGCTCCTGCTCGGTGCGGAGGGAGCGGTTCGGGAGACACGACAGGGGCGGGAGTACTGGACGATCTCCGCCGAGCTGCCCGTCCGCCGCGCACATGAGGTGCAGCAGCAGATCGCGGGGTTGACCAGGGGTGAAGGGGCGTGGTCGGCCCGGCCCGGCGGCGACCGCCTGGTGAGCGGCCGGCCACCCCGCCGCGACCGGCACGCGGGCACTGGAAGGATCACGACATGACCGAGTTGCGCATCGCGCACACGGCCGACCTCGACGCCGCGACGCTGGCCGCGGCGCGCGCTCTGCTCGACGTCGCGTTCGGGGGCGGCTTCGGCGATGACGACTGGGACCACTCGCTCGGCGGCGTGCACGTACTGGTCCGGGAGGCCGACGAGCTGGTCGGGCACGCCTGCGTGGTGCAGCGGCAGCTCCTGCACCGCGACGGGGACGGCGGGTGGCGCCCGGTGCGGGCGGGGTACGTCGAGGGCGTCGGGGTGCATCCAGCACACCGCGGGCGCGGACACGCCGGGGCGATGATGGCGGAGCTGGAGCGGGTCATCCGCGCGGCGTACGACGTGGGCGCGCTCAGCGCGAGCGAGCAGGCCGCGCCGCTCTACGCCGGGCGCGGATGGGTGCTGTGGCAGGGGCCGTCCGCGGTGCTGGCGCCGGACGGCATGCGGCGCACCCCCGAGGACGACGGCGCCATCTACGTGCTGCCGTGCGCGGTTCCACTTGCGGTCGAGGGCGAGCTGGCCTGCGACTTCCGCGGCGGCGATGTCTGGTAGCGCGGCAGGCACCGCGCTCGCCGAGGGCAGCCGGCCGGTTCGGCCGCGCGGCCCGGTGCGGGTCGTGGCGGCCGCGGTCGGCACCGTCCTGCTGGTCGCCATGATCTTCTGGGCGCGGATGCTCGCAGGCGGGGACGGCGTCCTGTGGCCGTTGCTGGTGGGCGTCGTGACGGCCGGCTGGATCGTCGCTGCTGCGGTGGGTCGCTCGTCCGCCGGACGTACGGTGCTGGCCGCGCTGGTGGCCGCGCTCCTCGCGCCGATCCTGGTGCTGGCCGGCGGGTTCGGCTGGCTGGCGGTGGAGGGCAGCGGAGGGCCCGGTGCTGCGACCCGCGGCGGCGACGCGTTGTGGATGGGGCACGCCTGGGTCGACGGCAGGCGCGGCCCGGCCGACGTCGACGCGCTCGCCGCGTTGGTCCGCGAGACCGGCATCCGCGACCTCTACGTCCACGCCGGGCCCTTCGCCGACGACGGCACGCTCGACCCCACACTGCGCCCATCGGCGCGGTGGCTCGTCGAGGCCGTGCACGCGGCGGCCCCCGGGGTGCGGGTGCAGGCGTGGCTCGGCAACGTCGTCGCCGACGACCGCCTGCGCCTGGACGACCCCGCCACCCGCGCGCGGGTGCTGCAGGGCGTTCGCGCGGTGCTGGCCGACGGATTCGACGGCGTGCACTACGACTTCGAGCCGGTCGCGAGCGGGAACGCGGCGTACCTGGAGCTGCTGACCGCCACCCGTGCCGTGACCAGGGCGAGCGGTGCGATCCTCTCGGCGGCGGTCAACCAGGTCGAGATGGTGGCCGGGATGCACCTGCCGGGGCAGCTCGCGTTCGGCCGCCCGCACTGGTGGTCGTTCGACTACTTCGCGGCCGTCGCACGTGAGGTCGACCAGGTCGCGATGATGTCCTACGACACCGGCGTCCCCTTCGAGATCGCCTACAGCGGGTACGTCGCCGTCCAGACCCGGCTCGCGACGCAGGCCGTGCCGGACGGCGTCGAGCTGCTCATGGGCGTGCCGGCCTTCCGCGACGGCGTCATGCACACCGGGGCCGAGACGGTCGCCGCCGCCGTGCGCGGGATCAGGGTGGGGCTGGGCGCCGCCCCGGACCGTCCGGTCGGGGCCGCGGTCTACGTCGACTTCGACGCGACGGAGGCCGACTGGGCGCAGTACCGGAGCGGCTGGGCCGAGGCGGGCTGACGCCGCGGGGGCGCCACCACAGGTCGGCGACGCGGCAGACCGGGTGGCCCCGGGGGAGGGCAGGAAAGCCACTTTCCGGCCCTCACAGGGCAGGAAAGTGGCTTTCCTGCCCTTGCGTGCGAAACGCACGCGACCTGCGCGAGCGTGGGTCGCCGACCTCCCACCCGCGGCGCCGCGACCAGCGGCGACCGTTCGTCGACGGCGAACGAACGTCTCCGCGCGGTGGGCGGGGTTTGGGTCGGGGGCCTCGCGTGGAACGTCAAAAGCATGGATGCGATCGGCCACGTCGAGTTCGTCCACCGCAGCTGGCCGGCCGATGCGGAGCAGCTGTCGGTGATCCGCCATCAACTGGCCAGATGGCTCGAACCGCTGCAGCTGACCGAGGAGGAGACGGCCGACGTCGTGCTCGCCGTCGACGAGGCGGCCGCCAACGCGGTGAGCCACGCCTACCGCGGCAACCGCCCGGACGGGCCCGCGACGGTGGAGCTCACCTTGTGGACGGAGCCGGGGACGCTCTCGATCGAGGTCGTCGACCACGGCCACTGGCGCCCGCCGGCGCCGGATCCGGAGACCGGCGGTCGGGGAATCCCGCTCATGAGCACGATCTCCGAGTCGGTGCTCATCCGCTTCGACGAGCGCGGCAGCAGGGTGCTGCTCCGCCATCGGATCCCGGATCCCGCACCTGGTCAAATGGCGTAACCATCGGTACGTCCCGCTCGTTGCGTCGCCATGGGCTGGCGGCGTGGGTGGCTTATGTCGGTGATCGGTGCCTGCGTGCTGGGCGTGAGCGGGCTCGGCTCGGTGGCCTACGCCGCGCCGGAGACCGATGGTGACCTGCCCGTCCCGTACGGGTTCGTGCGCGGCCTCACCGGGCTGGCGACACCCGACGCCGACCCGCCGGGCGCGAACGACTGGAGCTGCCGGCCGAGCGCGGCCCACCCCGACCCGGTGGTGCTCGTGCACGGGCTCACCGGCTCGAAGACCACGAACTGGCAGACGATGGCGCCGCTGCTCGCCAACGCCGGCTACTGCGTCTACGCGCTGACCTACGGCGTGCCGCCCGGCGCGGTCTACCCGCAGGACCAGGTCGGCGGGTTCCTGCCGATGGAGGAGAGCGCGGAGCAGCTCGACGCGTTCGTCGACGAGGTGCTGGCGTCGACGGGCGCCGAGCGGGTCGACCTGGTCGGGCACTCCGAGGGCACGCTGATGCCGCAGTACTGGCTGCAGTTCCTGGGCGGCGCGGACGTCACCGACGACTACGTCGCCGTCACCCCGCTCTACGACGGGACGCTCGCCAAGCCGCTGCCCGTCGCCGAGCTGGCCGACGGGCTCGGCGTGCGCGAACCGGCATCGGCGGTCGTCGGGGTGCCGTGCGGCTCGTGCCCGCAGTTCATCTCCGGCTCGCCGTACCTGGAGCGGATGCACGCCCAGCCGGGCGGCGCCGCGGTGCCCGGCATCACCTACACGACCGTCATGACCAGGTACGACCAGCTCGTGGTGCCCTATACGAGCGGTGTCCTCGACGCGCCGAACGCGACCAACATCGTCGTGCAGGACGGCTGCGAGATCGACCTCTCCGACCACCTGTCGATCATCTCGACGGCGCGCACCGGCCAGATCGTCCTCAACGCGCTCGACCCGGCCTCCGCGGTCGAACCGCCCTGCCGCCCGTCACTGCCGGCGCTCGGCAACGAGGTCCTCTGAGGGACACCGCAACTTCCCCACCGTTTTGGGTGGATGCGCGCCGAAAACGCGCGCATGTGCCCAAAACGGTGGGGAACTTCGGGGCTCTCAGCGCTGCCCGCACCCCGGCGTCGCGACAGCGGACGCGCCGATGCCGAGCGGGTCGATCGTGCGCGGGTCCGGTGTCGGCGCCCAGCGCCCGTCGACGGGGGCGTAGGTCCAGCGCGCCCCGGTGGTGACGAGCGCGCGGAGCGCCTCGACCAGCCGGTCGACGTGCTCGGCCGTCGTGCCGACGCCGATGCTGGCCCGCAGCGCCTCACCCGAACCCGGGTTGAGCCGGCTGAGCAGCGGGTGGGCGCAGAACCGGCCGTCGCGCACGCCGATGCCGTGCTCCGCGGAGAGGTACGCGGCGACGTAACCGGCCGGGCGGTCGGCGACGGTGAAGCTCAGCACCGCGACCCGCTCGGTGCTGTCGGGCCAGATGCGCAGCGTGCTGACGCCCGGGATGCCGTCGAGGCCGGCCCGCAGCCGGTCCAGCAGCGTGCGCTCGTGCTCCGGCCCGGCCTCGGCCAGCACCGGCGCGAGCGTCCGGCAGGCCTGCGCGAGCGCGGCGGCACCCAGGACGTTCGGGGTGCCCGCCTCGTGCCGGTGCGGCGCGGTGGCCCAGGTCGGGACACCGCCGGCGGCCACCTCACGCACGGCGCCGCCACCGGCGAGGTACGGCTGCGCGGCGTCGAGCCAGTCGCGGCGACCGATCAGCGCGCCGGCGCCGTAGGGCGCGTAGAGCTTGTGCCCGGAGAGCGCGACGTAATCGACGCCCAGCGCGGCGATGTCGATGCAGCGGTGCGGCGCGAGCTGCGCGGCGTCGAGCACGACCCGCGCGCCGGCGGCGTGCGCGATCTCGACGATGCGTGCGATGGGCAGCACCTCACCCGTCACGTTGGACGCTCCCGTGATCGCCAGCAGCGTCGTGGGGGTCGCGCGCAGCGCGGAGTCGAGCTCGGCGATCGTCTCCTCGACGGTCGCGGCCGCGCTGAGCACGCGGTGCCGGCCGCGCCGCCAGGGCAGCAGGTTGGCGTGGTGCTCGATGTCGAGGCAGAGCACCTGGCCGAACGCCGGCACGCAGGCGGCCAGCAGGTTCAGCGCGTCGGTGGTGTTGCGGGTGAAGACGACGACGTCGTCCTCGCGGGCCCCGACGAAGCTGCCGACCGTCGCGCGGGCCGATTCCAGCGCCGACGTGCACACCTGCGAGGCGTACCCGGCGCCGCGGTGGACGCTCGAGTAGTACGGCAGCAGCGCGGTGACGTGCGCGGCGACGTCCTCCAGCGCGGGCGCGCTGGCGGCGAGGTCGAGGTTGGCGTACTCGGCGGTGCCGCCCGTGACGAGCGGGACCGGCAGCTCGGCCCCCACGACGCGGGGGAGAGCGGTGGTGGTGGTGAGAGGGGCGAAGCTGGTCGTCATGGCGCATTGCCTCCAGGCCGGGGACCCGGCATGGGGCGGGTCCGCGCTTGCCACCACGCACCTCACGTGACGGCCTGGTCGTCACCCGGAGCACCCCACCGCGGAGGAGGGTTGCCGGCCAGCAAGCCGGGGCTTGACGCTGGCACTCATGACCTGCCCGAGAAGTTAGCACGGGTCGCGCCGCCGCCGCGAAGCCGATATGGCCCGCGTCACACCCGTGGTCAGGCGAGGAGCAGGACCACCGCGAACAGCACCGGGACGCTGAGCGCGGTGGTGGCCAGCGCCGCGTCCCGGCCCAGCACGACACCCTGGTCGAACCGCACGGCGTACCCGAAGACGTTCTGCGCGGTCGGCAGCGCCGCGCAGACCACGACCACGAGCAGCTCGTGACCCGAGAGCCCGAGCAGCATCCCGATCAGCAGCGCGAGCAGCGGGTGCACGATGTTCTTCAGCAGGACGACGGCCGTGAGCAGCGGCGCGTTCTCACCCGCGCCCGGCCGGGCAGCGCCGCGCAGCGAGATCCCGAACGCGAGGAGCATGCCGGGGACGGCGAGGTCGGCGATCACCAGCACGGGCGCCATCAGCGGCTCCGGCGGCACGATGTGCAGCGCGGCGACGAGCAGGCCGGCGCCGGTCGCGATGGCGATCGGGTTGCGCAGCGGCGCGGTCAGCGTGCGCAGCAGCGGCGGGCGCGCGCCGTTGGACCGCTCAGCCATCACGTCGAGGATCGTGGTGAAGACCGGCGTGAGCACGGCCAGCTGGAACAGCAGCGCGGGCGCCATCGCCGTCGCGCTGCCCAGCGCGTAGCTGGCGATGGGCAGGCCGAGGTTGCCGGCGTTGACGTAGCCGCTGGACATCGCGCCGACCACCGTCTCGCCGGCCGGGCGGCGCAGCAGCACCCCGACCGGGACGTACAGCAGGCACACCAGGATGCTCGTGATCGCTGTGACCAGCAGGTTCGTCGAGAAGACCGCCGCGACGTCGGCTCGTGCGAGTGTGGTGAACAGCAACGCCGGCGTGGCGATGAAGAACGCCGCACGGGAGAGCACGTGGGTGGCCGTCGGGCCCAGCACACCGGTGCAGCCGACGAGGTACCCGACGCCGATGACGGTGCCGATGACGATGAACCCGGCGGTGATCCCGTTCACGCTGGTGCTCGTGCGGCTGTCACGTCACGCCAGCGTACGGCTGTGACCTGCGCCAAATGACACCAGGCCGCAACTCATCAGATGACACGCGCGGCCACTCGTCACCTGTGGGCTCGGGGAGGGCAGGAAAGCCACTTTCCTGCCCTGTGAGGGCCGGAAAGTGGCTTTCCTGCCCACGCGTGCGGAACGCACGCATCCTGCCCGCGCTGCAGCGTCAGGCGGCGGCCGCCTCCTTCCGTAGCAGCTCCCAGAGCCGGGCGACGTGCTCGGGCCGAGTGCCGACCGAGCCGATCGCGACCCGGATGGCGAACCGGCCGTCGATCACGGTGTGGGTGAGCATCGCCGCGCCCGAGGCGTTGATGCGGTCCATGACGGCGCGCGTCGCGGCGTCGTCCTGCTCCGGCGATCCGGCGCGCACTCGCAGGCACAGCAGCGCGAGCGAGCGCGGCGCCGCGAGCTCGAAGCCGGGGTCGGCGGCGATCCACGACTCCAGGTCGGCCGCCATGCGGATGTGGCCGCGCAGGTGCTCGCGCAGCCCGGAGAGCCCGGCGCCGTGCACGACCGCCCACAGCTTGAGCGCCCGGAACCGGCGTCCGAGCGGCACCTGCCAGTCGCGGTAGTCGACGACGGCGCCCGACTCGGTCGCGGCGTTGCGCAGGTACTCCGGGGTGATCGAGAGCGCCGCGGGCAGCGCGGCGGCGTCGCGTACCCACAGCAGCGACGCGTCGAACGCCGTGAGCAGCCACTTGTGCGCGTCGGTGCAGAAGGAGTCGACGAGCTCGACGCCGTCGAAGAGGTCGCGGTGCTCCGGGCAGAGCGCCACGACGCCCGCCCACGCGGCATCGACGTGCACCCAGGCGCCGTGCTCCGCCGCGGCCACCGCGATCTGCCGGACCGGGTCGACCGCACCCGTCCCGGTCGTGCCGATCGTCGGGCAGACCAGCACCGGGCGCAGCCCGGCCGCGACGTCGGCGCGCATCGCCGCGGCGAGCGCCGCAGGTGACATCGCGAGCGTGCCGGGCGACGGCTCGACGATCCGCAGCGCACGCGAGCCGAGCCCTGCCACCCGCACGGCCTTGGCCAGCGACGAGTGCGTCTCGGCCGTCACGTACACCCGCTCGTCGCCGCGCACCCCCGTCTCCTGCCACTCGGGGTTCGCGCGGTGCAGCGCAGCGAGCAGCGCGACCAGCGCCGCCGACGAGGCCGAATCCTGGATCGAGCCGCCGCCACCGCCCGCGAACGTGAAGGCGGGGTCGAGCCCCAACGCGTCGGCCAGCCCGTCGAGCAGCACCTGCTCCAGCTCGGTGCACGCCGGCGACGTCGACCAGAGCATGCCCTGCGCGCCGAGGCCGCCGGAGAGGAGATCACCGAGCAGCGAGTGCAGCGACGCGTTCGCGGGGAAGTAGCCGAAGTAGTTCGGGCTCTGCCAGTGGGTGCTCGCCGGCACGACGACGCGGTCGACGTCGCCGAGCATCGCGTCGAGCGGCTGCGGCTCCTCCGGCAGGCCGGTCGGCAGCTCGCCGCGCACCCAGCCCGGCTCGACGTGGGGCAGCACCGGAAGGTCCCCGATCCCTTCCCGGTAGCCGGCGACCCAGTCGACGACGGCGTGGCCGAGCCTGCGGAACTCGTCGGGGTCGAGGTCTGTCACGTCGCGCGCTCCTTGCTCCAGGTGGTGACGAGGTCGAGCACTTCGGGGGCGATGGTCGTCTCGATCGTCTGGTACTCGGTCACCCCGCCGGTCTGCGCCGGTTGCATGAGGTGGTTGAGCCCGGCGAACGTGCGGATCGTGGCCTGCGGGTTGGGGGCGAGCAGCGTCCGCAGCACCGGCTCGCTCTGCGTGGCCGGCACCTGGACGTCCTTGTCGCCATAGAAAGCAAGCACGGGGACGCTGAGCGCGGCAAGGGCTTGTGCCGGGTCGTACAGCAGGAAGGAGGCGAAGTACGGCGAGGTCAGCTGGCGTGCCTGCGCGTCGATCGCCGCGTCGTCGGGGCGCTGGTCGGCCGGCAGCGCGGCAACCGCCTCGGTGATGTGCGCGCGGGCGCGTTCGTGGGCCGTCTCGACCTCGCCCGCCCGCATCAGCCGGGTGTGCTCCCGGATGAACCCGACCTGCTGCTCGACCTGGTCGGGGGTGGCCCCGAGCTGCTCGTAGATCAGCTTGTTCTGCAGCTCGAGCACCTCGCTGCCGCTGACGGCCGGCCCGGCCATCATCGCGACGAACGCGACGTCACGTGGGGCGCGCTGCGCGACCAGCGGCGCGAGGTAGCCGCCCTCGCTGTGCCCGAACAGTCCGATGCGGGCGTCGTCGACCTCGGGGCGGCCCTTCAGGAACGTGACGCCGGCGAGCGCGTCCGCCGCGAGGTCGTCGTAGGTCGACTCGTCGAGGTTGCCGCCGGAGCCGCCGACGCCGCGGTCGTCCACCCTGAGCACGGCCAGGCCGGCGCGGGTGATCGTGTCGGCGAGCAGGAGGAACGGCTTGTGGTCGAAGAGCGTCTCGTCGCGGTCCTGCGGGCCGCTGCCGGTGATCAGCAGCACCGCGGCGAACGGGCCGGGCCCCTCCGGCACGGTGAGCGTCCCGGCGAGGGTGATCCCACCGCTGGGGAACGTGACGTCCTCCGCCCGGTAAGGGAACGGCGGCTGCGGGGTCTGTGGCCGCGCCGGCGCCGCGGGGGACTCAGGGGAGGGGGCACCGCAGGCCACCAGCGCTACCAGCGCAAACAGGGCAATGATCGCTCGCCGCATGCCTTCACGGTGGCAGAAGGGCGCCCATCCTGCCCGTCAGCTCCCGCCCGTCACCCGGTGGCGCCGACAGCGGCCGCGACGTCCGGCGGCAGGGGATACGGCCGCTCGACGGGGAGCAGGCCACGTGCCGCGTCGAGGTCACCGGCCTGGACCGCGGTGTGCACCTGCCGGGCCAGCGCGGTGACGTCGGTGAGCCCGGTGATCCACTCCGACGTGTAGGCCCGGACCGCCGCGCCCGAGATCCCGACCTGCAGCGACCGGTGCGGGAGCTGGCCGAGGCGGATCGACCGCTCCGGGTCCCACTGCACCCGCACGGTGGTCGTGCGCAGCCGGCGGGCCCACTCGTCGTGGTCGGTGTGGACCTTGCGGTCGAAGTGGCTCAAGCACGCGCCGGCGAGCGCGCGCTCGAACCCCGACCTGCGCAGCCGCACTGCGAGCACCCGCTCCTGGCCGGGCTTCAACGCCCACCCGCAGCGGTACATCATCCAGAGGAACGACGGCTTGATCCACGTCATCCTTTCCACCTTGAACGGCGCGACGAACGTCCCCGCCGCCAATGCCGGCTCCGCGATGTGCGGCGAGTAGGCCTGGTAGACCACCACCGTGTTGTCGTCGAAGTCCGCACGCACCTGCCGCAGGGGGACCGCATCATCCACGCACCGATGATCGTGGCCGAAGCGATTCGTGTCACCCCGAAGCGACAGACCGACCCATCAGAGGGGATCGTCGACGGGTGACATCGAAGTCCGTGACCACGGTGGGGGAGCGCGGGCAGCTGCGGCTGCTGCAGCTCTCGGGTCTGACGAGCAGCTGCGACCGGTTCGCGATCGCCCCGCTGCTCGTCGTGATCGGGCTGGACTTCGGTGCGTCGCTCGCCGCGGTCGCCGGCGTGGCGAGCGCCTACTTCCTCGCGTACGGGCTCATGCAGCCGGTGTGGGGCATGATCAGCGACCGCATCGGGCGGGTGAAGGTCATGCGGCTCTCGCTGCTCGGCGCGGCGCTGGCCGGCGCGGGCTCGATGCTCTCCCCAGACCTGCTCACGCTCGGCATCACCCGCACCATCGCGGGCGGCTGCTTCGCGGCGCTCATCCCGACCACGCTCGTCTACGTCGGTGACGTCTGGGCGCCCGAGGTGCGGCAACGCCCGCTCTCGGACGTGCTCTCGGCGTCGTCGTTCGGGATCGCGCTGGCCACCGCGGGGGCGGGCGTGCTGGCCGACGTCGTCGGCTGGCGGATCGTCCCCGCGCTGACGGGTGCCGCGGCGGCTGCCCTGTGGGTGGCGTTGAGGTGGCTGCCGGAGCCGGTGCGCGAGCCGGTCACGGGCAACCCGGTCCGGTCCATCGGGCGCGTGCTGCGCTCCCGGTGGGCGCTCATCGTCTACGTGCTGGTGTTGGTGGAGGGCGCGCTGGTGCTCGGCGTGCTGACCTACCTCGCGCCGGCCGTCCAGTCGCTGGGCTCCTCCGCGGCCGTTGCCGGGCTCACGGCCGCGGCGTTCGGCATCGGGGCTTTCGTGTTGTCGCGGCTGGTCAGAAGGCTGGTCGGGCGGCTGTCGCCGGCTTTGCTCGCGGCGATCGGCGGGATGATGCTCGTCGCCGGATGGGGAGTGGTCGCGGTCGCCGTGACGCTGCCGACCATCGCCGTCTGCGGGCTCCTGCTCGGCGGCTCGTGGGCGTTCCTGCACACCACGTTGCAGAGCTGGGCGACCGAGGTGGTGCCCGAGGAACGTGCGACGGCGGTGGCGCTGTTCGCCGCGCTGCTGTTCCTCGGCAGCGCCGTCGGGACGGCCGCGGCGGGCCCGCTCGCCGACGCCGGCGCGTTCGGCACGCTCTTCGTCATCGCGGTCGCCGGGTCGGTGCCGCTCGCGGTGGCCGCGGCGGTCGCCAGGGCGCGCTACGGCCGCACCCCCGTCGACCCCAGCGCCGCCGCCGACTGACCCGACGCAAACTTCCCCACCGTTTTGCCAACCTGCACGCCCTTTCGGGTGTGCAAGTAGGCAAAAGGGTGGGGAAGTTCGGGTCAGGCCGCGTCGACTACGGGTGCGCTGCCGCGCAGCGGGATCTCCCGCACCAGGTAGGCGGCGATCACCGCGACCAGCGCCACCGCGGCGGCCCAGATGAACGCGGTGGTGACGCCACTGGTGACGGCCGACTGGTAGGCGTCGCGGACGAACGCCGGCAGCCCGTCGAGCATGGCCGGGGTGAGCTGGCCGCCCGCGAGCGCGGCGCCCTCGTCGGCCCCGAGCCGCTGGCCGAGGGTGTCGGCGACCCGGCTCGTGTAGAAGACGCCGAGCAGCGAGACGCCGAGCGAGCCGCCGATCGTGCGGAACAGCGTGGACGCTCCGCTCGCCGCGCCGATGTCGCGCTGCGCGACGCTGTTCTGCATCACCAGCATCGTCGTCTGCATGAGCAGCCCCATGCCGATGCCGAGCACCACCATGAACAGCGAGCTGGTCAGCTGCGTCGTCGCCAGGCCCATCGTCGAAAGCAGGCCGAGCCCGGCGGCCATCAGCAGCGAGCCGCCGATCAGCAGGATCCGGTAGCGCCCGGTCCGGGAGACGAACTGCCCGCCGAGCAGCGACGTGATGAGCATGCCGCCCATCAGTGGCAGCAGCAGCAACCCGCTGCTCGTCGCCGACGCGCCCTGCACGATCTGCTGGAACTGCGGCAGGTAGGTCACCGCGCCGAACATCGCGAACCCGGTCAGGAAGCTCAGCACCGTCGCCGCGGAGAAGCTGCGGTTGCGGAACAGGTCGAGCGAGAGGATCGGCTCGGCCACCCGCCGCTCGACCCTGACGAACAGGATCGTGGCGACGACGGCCAGCAGGCCGAGGCCGATGATCTGCCAGGAGCCCCAGGCGTACTGGTTGCCGCCCCAGCTTGTCAGCAGCGTCAACGACGAGATCGCGACGGCGAGCAGGCCGGCGCCCTTCCAGTCGATGGACGCCTCCCTGCGCACGGTGGGCAGGTTCATCGTGAACCAGATGACGACGAGCGCGAGCACACCGAGCGGGATGTTCACGTAGAACGCCCACCGCCAGCTCAGGTTGTCGGTGAGGAACCCGCCCAGCAGCGGCCCGCCGATGAACGCCAGCGGCATCACCGCGGCCATCAGGCCCTGGTAGCGGCCGCGGTCGCGGGGCGGCACGAGGTCGCCGATGATCGCCATCGCGCCGACCATCAGCCCGCCGGCGCCGATGCCTTGCACGGCGCGGAAGCCGATGAGCTGGCCCATGTCCTGTGCCATCCCGGTCAGGGCCGAGCCGATCAGGAACACGACGATCGCGCCCATGAAGATGCCCTTGCGCCCGTACAGGTCGCCGATCTTCGCCCAGACCGGGGTGGTGACGGCCGTGGCGAGCGCGTAGGCGGTGACCACCCACGAGAGGTGTTCGAGCCCGCCGAGCTCGCCGACGATCGTCGGCATCGCGGTGCCGACGATCGTGTTGTCCAGCATCGCGAGCAACATCGCGATCATGAGACCGCTCATGGCCGTGTAGATCTCGCGCCTGGTCCGCGCTGGCGGCGGCGCTTCGATGGTGGCTGTCATCGGGTCCCCCTCACATCTGCCGGAGCTACTTGCCGGCCGGCTAGTTTCTGACTTGCCGCAAGGCTAGCAACAACCAGCCGGTCGTCAAGTAAGATGTGATGCATGACCACGTCGGGCACCGATGAGCGCCGCACCAACACGCGGGCTCAGATCCGTACGGTCGCGCTCGAGATGTTCGCCGAGCGCGGCTACGACAAGACCTCGCTGCGTGAGATCGCCGAGCGGCTCGGCGTCACGAAGGCGGCGGTCTACTACCACTACCGGACGAAGGAAGAGATCCTCGCCAGCCTCTTCGACGAGCACATCGCGGCGATGGACGCGATCATCGAGTGGGGCAAGGCGCAGCCGGAAGGCCTCGAACGCAGCCGTGGTGTGCTCGAGCGCTACAGCGGCCTGCTCACGGGCTCCGGCGACGAGGTGCCGCAGCTGGTGCGGTTCCTCCAGGAGAGCCAGACCTCGATCAAGGAGCTGTCCGCGGGCGAGGACATGCGGCGCCGGTTCGCGGAGATGTCGACGTTGATCGTGGACTCCGGCGCGCCGCTGGCGGCGCAGCTGCGCGGGCGCCTTTCGCTGATCGCGTTGCACTTCGGCGCGTTCGCCCTCGACGCCCTGCCCGGCACGCCCAGCGACCGTCGCGACGCCGCACTGGAGGTCGCGCTCGACCTGGCCGGCGCCGACGCAGCTGAACCCTCCTAGAGCGCGCCGGGCAACCCCGGGAGGTCGTCCGGGAGGGCAGGAAAGCCACTTTCCGGCCCTCACAGGGCAGGAAAGTGGCTTTCCTGCCCTCGCGTGCGGAACGCAAACATCCCGCGCCTCCGACCCGCGGCCAGGTCACGTGGTATGACAGTCACCTCTGACGGTTTCACTGCGGGAGGTTCAGCGTGGACATCACCGACGGCGTCGCACTCGTGACCGGGGGAGCCTCCGGGCTCGGCCTCGCCACCACCCAGGCGTTGCTGGCAGCGGGTGCGAAGGTCGTGATGCTCGACCTGCCTACCTCCGCGGGGGAGCAGCATGCGAAGGAGCTGGGCGACACCGCCCGGTTCGCCGCGGCCGACGTCCGCAGCGAGGAGCAGGTGAGCGCGGCGCTCGACGTCGCGGCCGAGCTGGGTCCGCTGCGCGTCTGCGTGAACTGCGCCGGCACCGGCAACGCGATCAAGACCATCGGCAAGAAGGGCGTGTTCCCGCTCGCCGACTTCACCCGGATCATCGAGATCAACCTGATCGGTACGTTCAACGTGCTGCGCCTTGCCGCGGAGCGCATGGTCGCGAACGACCCGGTGGGCGAGGAGCGCGGCGTCATCATCAACACGGCATCGGTGGCCGCGTTCGAGGGGCAGATCGGGCAGGCGGCGTACTCGGCGTCGAAGGGCGGCGTCGTGGGCATGACGCTGCCGATCGCCCGCGATCTCGCCAGCGCGCTGATCAGGGTGGTCACGATCGCGCCAGGGCTGTTCGACACCCCGCTGCTCGCCGGCGCCCCGGACGACGTCAAGGCCGCGCTCGGCAAGCAGGTGCCGCACCCCGCCCGGCTGGGTGCCCCCGCCGAGTTCGGAGCGCTCGCCGCGCACATCGTCGCCAACCCGATGCTGAACGGTGAGGTGATCCGGCTCGACGGGGCCATCCGGATGAGCCCCCGGTAGAGGGCTCAGCCGGGAACCTTGTCGAGGAAGCCGTGGACGGTGCTGATGCGGCCGTCCGCGGCGATCGCGGCCACGTCGAAGCCGATCACGATCGGTTCCTGGCCGGCGGGCCCGAGGCCCCACTGGAAACGGCAGACGTCGTGGTGCGCGTCGATCTCGCCGACGAGCGCCAGCTGCATGCCGGGGAACTGCTGCTGGACGCCGCCGATGAGCTGGTCGAGCGCGTCGGTGCCGGTCACGTCGGCCAGTGGGTCGACATAGCGGACGTCGGCGGTCGTGGCGGTCTCGATCGCGGCACGGCGGGCTGCGCCGGTGGCGTTCCAGGCTTCGATGTAGGCGTGCACGGCGGTCGGGGTGGGGACGGTCATCGTTCTCTCCTCGTTCTCGGGTACGGAGAGATCGTGTCCGGCAGCGTCACCCGTGGTCGATCACCTCGGAGGTAATGCGGGAGCGGCCGGGCGCGTTCGCGATACGCGCCCGGCGCAACCCCACACGGCCACCGATCAGCGGCTCTTGTGGTACGCCTCGAGCACGTTGGACGGGATGCGGCCGCGCTCGGAGATCTTCATCCCCTGCTGCTGCGCCCACTCGCGGATGGCCTGGTTCTGCTCGCGGTCGGTGCTCGACCGGCCGGCTGCCGCGGAGGAGGCGGCGGCGCGGCGCCCGCCGGTGCGGCGCGCTGCCGAAATGAACGGCGCAAGCGCGTCGCGCAAACGGGAGCCATTCGTGCTGGAGAGGTCGATCTCGTACGAGCGGCCGTCGACCGCGAACTCGATCTGCTCGTCCGCCTCGCTGCCGTCCAGGTCGTCGACCAGTGTGACGGTTGTCTGCTTTGCCACGTGCGTTGCCTTTCACGGGGTGCGGGTATGTCGGAACCGCCTCGGACCGGTGTGCCAGTTCCCGCGGTAGCGGCAAACCGTACGTTAGCCGAGGTATCCGACCGGTGAAGGGGGTGGGGCCAATTGTGGGGTCGATAATAATGGAGTCGGTGGGTCATTGTCGATCGGGGGCAGGATCCCACGGGAGGTCGAGCTGCGCCACCCGGCGCGGCGATCACGAGAATCGGTCGAAAGTTCGATGAAGGTACGCCCGGTGCGCTCCAGGAATGCGCAACTAGAGTCGGGCTATGACGGTCACGACGCGGCGACACGGGCGGATCCTGCTGGTACAGATGGATCGCCCGGCCAAGCGCAATGCGATCGACTCCGCGATGACGGCGGGGCTCGATGCGGCTTTGAACGAGCTGGACGACGATCCGGAACTGTGGGCCGGAGTCCTCTGCGGCACCGCCGATGCGTTCTCCGCCGGAACCGATCTCGCTACGGGTGCCGGACCGGCAACACCCCGTGGCGGTAACTACGGCGTGGTGCGGCGAGATCGGGCCACCCCGTTGATCGCCGCCGTTGAGGGAGTGGCATACGGCGGCGGGTTCGAACTGGTTTTGGCCTGCGACCTGGTGGTCGCGGCGCGGACCGCCCGCTTCGCACTTCCCGAAACGGCCAGGGGTTTGGTCGCCAACTGCGGGGGCCTGTTCCGCGGGCCATACGCACTACCTCCGAACATCGCGCGTGAGATGTTGCTCACCGGGGCTCCGCTGCCGGCCGAACGCGCGTGGTCGCTCGGATTGGTGAACCGCATCGCCGAGCCCGGTGAGGCACAACGGGTCGCGCTCGAACTGGCCGAGCTCGTCTGCGCGAACGCGCCGGTGGCGCAGCGCGAGACGCTGCGGGCGGTCGCCGCGGCGCAGGCCGACATCGAGGAGCGCGGCTGGGCCGCCACCGAACGTGCGTCGCAAGCAGCAGCGGCCTCGGCCGACGCGGCGGAAGGTGTGCTGGCGTTCAGGGAGAAGCGCCGACCCCGTTGGTCGAACCGTTGACCTGATGGGGCGCCCTGGACGACTGGGGCCTACTGCGCGGCGCCCAGGCGGCGCCCTCGCGGCGTTGCGCGAGCACGTCGGTACAACAGCGGTATCGCCGTATCCGCGCGCCTTGCGGGGACACCACCTGGACGCCGCTCGCTACGGCCCCAGTCGTTCAGGACCCTCCTCGGGTGGGAGCACGACCTCGATCTCGCCGCCGAGGTGGAAGCCATCGGCGAGGTCGAGCTCGTCGCCGCTCCAGAAGCGGCCGGGGTCGTACCAGTTGGGGCGGCGCTCGGTGAACCGCATCTGCGGCAGCAGACCCATGTCCTCGTAGGTGACGGCGACGACCTCGGCGCAGTAGGCGCTCTCGAAGGTCGCCTCGTCGTCGGGCTGCACGCCCTGGTCGGTGCTCTTCCGCCACGGCAGCCGGACGCGCGGTACGCGGACGTGCGGCACGCGGCCGCGCAGCCAGCGCCCGGCCAGCCGGGCGGTCGACGGGAACGGGGTCCCGTCGAGCCGCGCGACGGTGCGCAGCGCGGCGTCCTCCATCTCGGCTGTGAGCGGGCCGTCGAGCTGGCGCAGCCAGCCGCGCTGTCCGTAGCGGCGGCCCCACTGCAGCACGGCCGCGCGCAGGTCGTGCAGCTGGACGCCGCGCTGGTGGGTGCCCGTCCACATGTCCTGCAGCGAGCGGCCCAGCTCGGCGTGCCACATCAGCGGCGGGAGGTCGTCGACCACCAGCGCCATCCCGACGTGGTTGACCGGCGCGTTGGTGAGGCTGCGGATCGCCCGGTCGGCGCCGCTGCTGCCCCGGAAGAGCCACAGGTCACCGGTGCGGGTGAGGTCGCACGCTTCGTCGAGGGTGATCGCGGAACCGGTGGGCGCGGGTCGTGGCACGGCGGTACGGTAGCGCCGTGCGCTGGTGGAAGCTGGTCGGACTTGCCGGGCTCGCCGGTGTTGCCGCTACCGGGGTGGTCGCCGCGCGGGCAGAGCGCCGCCGCCGTGCGTACACCCCCGAGGAGATCCGTTCGCGCCTCCACGAGCGCGTCGAACAGTCCCGCGTCGAACAGTCCGGGGAGCGCACTCCGTAGGCTTCTCCTCCGTGGAGATGCGCAAGGCGGGGCGGCTCGGCCGCGAGATCGGTGTTGTCGGGCTCGGGTGTTGGCAGCTCGGTGGCGACTGGGGCAGGGTCGACGACCGCGACGCGTTGGCGGTGCTGCACGCGGCTGTCGACTCGGGCGTGACGTTCCTGGACACGGCCGATGTCTACGGCGACGGGCGCAGCGAGACCCTGGTCGGGAAGTTCCTGGAGGAACGCGGCGCCGGTGCCGGGCTCACGGTCGCGACGAAGATGGGCCGGCGCGTCGAGCAGGTGCCGGAGAACTACAACCGCGAGAACTTCCGGGCGTGGAACGACCGGTCGCGGGCCAACCTGGGCGTCGACACGCTCGACCTGGTGCAGCTGCACTGCCCACCGACGCCCGTCTACTCCCGCGACGAGGTGTTCGACGCCCTCGACGAGATGGTGGCCGAGCAGCGGATCGCGGCGTACGGCGTGAGCGTCGAGACGGTCGAGGAGGCGCTGACCGCGATCGCCCGGCCGGGTGTCGCGAGCGTGCAGATCATCCTCAACGCGTTCCGGCAGAAGCCGCTCGAGCGGGTGCTCCCGGCTGCCGGCGAGGCCGGCGTCGCGATCATCGCCAGGGTGCCGCTCGCGTCGGGCCTGCTCTCGGGGCGCTACACCGCGTCGACGACGTTCGGCGCCGACGACCACCGCACCTACAACCGCAACGGCGAGGCCTTCGACGTCGGCGAGACGTTCTCGGGTGTGCCGTTCGACGTAGGGCTCGCCGCCGTCGAGCGGCTGGGCCCGCTCGTGCCCGACGGTGCGACGACGGCGCAGTTCGCGCTGCGCTGGATCCTCGACCAGCCGCAGGTCACCGTCGTGATCCCGGGCGCGCGCAACGCCGAGCAGGCGAACGCGAACGCCGCGGCCGCCGCGCTCGCCCCGCTCGACGCCGCAACCCACGACGCCGTCACCGCGGTCTACGACGACCTCGTCCGGGAGCACGTCCACGCCCGCTGGTGACCCCAACTTCCCCACCGTTTTGCCAACCTGCACGGCCTCCAGGGTCTGTAAGTAGGCAAAACGGTGGGGAAGTTTGTCAGAGGTTGGCGGTGGCGCTCTCCAGGTACTGAGCGAACTTGGTGCGCGCCGCCTCGGTGCGGGTGGGGATGTGCTCCGTGGGTACGTCGGTCGGCCGGTAGCCGCGCAGGATCCGGCGCGCGACGGTGGCCTTGTGCACCTCGTCCGGCCCGTCGTAGATGCGTGCGGCGCGTGCGGCCCGGTACATCCCTTCCAGCGGCAGGTCGCCGGAGAAGCCGAGCGAACCGTGCACCTGGATGGCGCGGTCGATCACGTCGTGCAGCACCTTCGCGCCCCAGTACTTGATCATCGCGATCTCGACGCGCGCGTTGGACGCCCCGACCTGGTCCATCGTCCACGCCGCGTGCAGCGTCATCAGCCGCGCGGCCTGCATCTCGGCGGCCGAGGTGGCAACCCAGTCCTGCACCATCTGCTTGTCGGCGAGCACGGAGCCGTGCGTGTAGCGGCTGACGGCGCGCTCGCACAGCATGTCGAACGCCCGCTTCGACTGCCCGAGCCAGCGCATGGCGTGGTGGATGCGGCCAGGGCCGAGGCGTTGCTGCGCGAGCCGGAACCCGTCGCCGGGGTTCCCGACGAGGTTCTCCTTCGGCACCCGCACGTCCTCGTAGAGGATCTCGGCGTGGCCGCCGTACAGCTGCCCGCCGGTGGTCGGGTGATCCATCACAGGGATGTCGCGCACGATCGTCACGCCCGGGGTCTCGACCGGCACGATGATCATCGACGAGCCCTGGTACGCCGAGACGTCGGGGTCGGTCACGCACATCACGATGAGGAAGTCGGCGTGCGAGGCGTTCGACGAGAACCACTTGTGCCCGTTGATCACGTACTCGTCGCCGTCGAGCACCGCGCGGGTGGAGAGCAACGTCGGGTCGGCGCCGGCGCCGGGCTCGGTCATCGAGAAGCAGCTGCGCAGCTCGCCGCGCAGCAGCGGGTGCATCCAGCGCTCCTGCTGCTCCGGCGAGCCGCCGATGGCGAGCAGCTCGGCGTTGCCGGAATCGGGTGCCTGGTTGCCGAAGATGCCGGGCGCGTAGCGGCACTGGCCGAGGATCTCGTGCATCAGTCCGAGCCGGACCTGACCGAACCCGCCGCCGCCCAGCTCGGGCGGCAGGTGCGCGGCCCACAGCCCGTGTTCCTTGACCTGCTCCTTCAGCGGTGCCGTGATCCGCGCGTAGGTCTCCCGGTCGAGGTCGAGCGTCTCCAGCGGGATGATCTCGTCGCGGACGAAGCCGCGCATCCACTCGAGCTGGGCCTCGAACTCCGGCTCGGTGGAGAAGTCCCACGCCATGATCAGGTGCTCCCGTCGTCGTTCTTGAGGTCCGCCCACCGTGTCACGCCACGAGGGCGGACGTACAGCGCACCGACCGGTGGGTGAGGATCTGCGGGTGCCGGCCCGCCTGTACGTCACCGCGCTCGACCTCGGCTCGACCGTGGCGGAGGTCGTACGGCGGCTCGCCCACCGCGAGCGGGTGACGGCGTGGTCGGGCGCGTGGTCGCGCGGCGCGGTGGTGACGTGCGACCCCGTCCCGACGCCGCTCGCCTTCCCTGCCGTGCCCGATGTCGCCGTGGCCGACGTGGAAGGGGTCGGTCCCGAGGCGATCGGCGGGGGCTGGTTCGGCTACCTCTCGTTCCCCGCGCGGGCCGGGTCGCCGTTCCCACGCGTGTCGATGGCCTTCTACCGGGACGTCTTGCGCTTCGACGGCACCCGCTGGTGGTACGAGGCGTTGCTCGACGTCGGGTTCGGCCGGGCGGACGCCGATGCGCGCGTGCTTGCGCTCCTGGCCGATCTTGCGGTGCCAGCGGTTCGCGACCCGGCCCGGCTCGAGGTGACGGGCGTGCCCGATGCGACCGCGCACGTCGTCGCGGTGGAGCGCTGCGTGCAGGCGATCCGGCGGGGTGAGGTCTATCAGGCCAACATCGCCTGCCACATCGACGCCCGCCTGCACGGCACGGTGCACGACGCGTGGGCGCAGGTGGTGGAGGCGAGCGCGCCGGCGCGCGCCGCGCTCGTCGCCGACCCGGCGGGCGCGGCGGTCTGCGCGAGCCCCGAGCTGTTCCTGCAGCGCGACGGCCGGACGGTGCACACCGCGCCGATCAAGGGCACGCGCCCGCGCACGGGTGTCGCCGACGAGGCCGAACGCAGCCGGCTCGCGGCGTCGGCGAAGGACAGCGCGGAGAACGTGATGATCGTCGACCTGATGCGCAACGACCTCTCCCGCGTCTGCGCCACCGGCAGCGTCACCGTGCCGGCGCTGCTGGAGGTCGAGCCGCACCCGGGGGTGTGGCACCTCGTCTCGACGGTGCGCGGCGAGCTGCCCGCAGGCGTCGACGACGCCGCGCTGCTGGCCGCGACCTTCCCGCCCGGCTCGGTCACCGGTGCACCGAAGATCCGGGCCGTCGAGCTGATCGAGCAGCTCGAACCGGGGCCGCGCGGGCTGTTCACCGGCGCACTCGGCTACGTCAGCCCGGTCGCCGGCATGGAGCTGGCCGTCGCGATCCGGACGATCGAGGTCGACGGCGACGGGCGGACCCGCCTCGGCGTCGGCGGCGGGGTGACCGTCGACTCCACGCCGGTGGAGGAGTGGGCCGAGTGCCTGACGAAGGCCGCTCCCGTGCTGGGCGCTCTCGGCGCGCCGGCGCTGCACCCGGGCGTCGCGTGGACCGGCTCCGGGTTGGCCCGCCCGGAGTGCGGCCTGTTCGAGACGATCCACGCCGTCGACGGGCGGCCGCGCCGCCTCGCCGATCATGCGCGCAGGCTGCTCGCCTCCTACACCGAGTGCTACGGCATGCCGTTGACGGTGGACGTCGCCGCCGAGGTCGCCGCGGCCGCCGCCGGCCGGGTGGGGCACTGGCGGCTGCGGGTGGACGTGCGGCCGGAGAGCCCCGACCGGCTGGCGGTGTCGGCGGCGCCCTTCACCGCTCCGGTGCCGCCGGACGCCCAGCCGGGCGTCGTGCTCGTGCCGCACAGGCTGGGTCCGGCGGGCGCCGAACGGCACAAGTTCGCCGACCGGTCCTGGATCGTCGAGATCGAGGACCGCCTCGACGCGACGCAGGCCGCGCTGCTCGTCGACGACCGGGACGCCGTGCTGGAGTCGACGCGGTCGAGCGTGTTCGTCGTGCGCGACGGCGTGCCGCGCACACCCCCGCTGGACGGTCGGATCCTCCCGGGAACGGGCCGCCGCGCCGTGCTCGACGAGCTCGACACTGCCGGCCTCCCGTACGAGCTGGTCGCCCCGACGCTCGCCGAGCTGGCCGCCGCCGACGGGATCTTCCTGGTGAACGCGCTGCGCGGGGTGCAGTGGGTGCGCGCGGTGGCGGGAACGACGTGGGACCGCCCCGACCCCGTCACGCTCCGCATCGCCGCACTGCTCGACAGCTGAAGTTGGTCAGGCCACTGGGTAGGTGTTGTCCGGGTCCCAGTTCCCGCGGCCGGAGGGCAGGATGTCCAGTGCGTTCCACACCGGGCTGAGCAGGTCCATGCCGCGCCACGACCCGTCGGGGAAGTCGGCGGGGTGGGTGAGCACGTGCCGGACGCCGTCGGCGTCGCGCGCGTAGACGCTGAACGCCGGGAAGAGCGCGCCGCGCGAGCCGGCGACACCGACGTCGGTGGTGAAGGTGGTGCCCGCGGCGGAGACGAGCCGGAGGTCGCCCCAACCGCGGGCCCGGCCCCAGCCCCGCACCGCGTCGAGCGGGGCGGGCGCGACCACGGCGAACCCGGCGTGCTGCCGGATGTGCCGCACGACGCCGCGCATGCCGTCGACGAACATCGAGCAGGCTGCGCACGCCGCGGTGTCCTCCGGGTGCATCATCAGGTTGTAGATCAGCAGCTGGTCGTGGCCCTCGAAGAGGTCGTCGAGGGTGACCGGCTGCGCCGGACCGTCGTCGGCGAGGTCGGCGGGACCCTCCGTGAAGGCGTACGGGCCGAGCTGCGCGCCGCGGGGCAACGCCCGGCGCTGCGCGGCGACGGCCTCGACCTGGTCGCGCAGCGCCTTCTCGGCCTCGGCGAGCGCCAGCCGCGCCGCCTGGTACTCGGGGCTCGCGTCCGGCGGCCACAGCCGCGCGGTCTCGCCCTCCACGTGCAGCGTGATGCTCTTGAGGTCGGCCCACCACTCGGTGGAAGTCATGACGGTTCCTCCTCGACCACCCGCTTGAGGGCGGCAAGTTTCTGATCCCAGAAGTCCTCGATGAACGCCACGAGCGGCACGAACGCCTCGGGACGTGAGCGGTAGAAGCGGCGGGTGCCCTCGCGTCGCTCGGACACGAGCCCGGCATCACGCAGCACGCGGAGGTGCTGCGAGACGGTCGGCCGCGCCACGTCGGGGAAGTGCGCGGCGATCGCGCCCGCGGTCAGCTCGGCGGAGCGCACGAGCCGCAGGATCTCGCGCCTGCGTGGCTCCACCATCGCGTCGAGGACCGCTTGCATGCTCCTGAGTGTAGGTGAAGGCTTACGTAGGTGACAACTTACGAATGAAATTCGACACCCGGTAGAAAGTTGTGGTGGGGCATCGGGCAGAGTGGGTGGTGTGAGCGCAGCGTCCGATTCCCAGCCCGCCGTCGCCCTGCTCTTCCGGATCATCTCCATCGCTGAGGCCTGCTCGTGGGCCGGTCTGCTCGCCGGGATGTTCGTGAAGTACGTCCTGCGGGTGAGCGAGATCGGCGTGACGGTGTTCGGCCCGATCCACGGCGGGCTGTTCATCGCCTACGTGGTGATCACGATCGTCGCGGCCGTCACCTTCCGCTGGCGGATCGGCACGACGCTGCTCGCGCTGGCCGTCAGCATCCCGCCGCTGCTGACGTTGTGGTTGGAGCGCCGGGCCCGGCGGAACGGCCTGCTAGAGGCACCGGTCGTCCTCACGAAGGCGTAACCGCGCTCTGGGGAGGGCAGGAAAGCCACTTTCCTGCCCTGTGAGGGCCGGAAAGTGGCTTTCCTGCCCTTGCGGCGCTTACTCGCCCAGCGCTTGGTAGGCGGGGCGGAGGAGTTCGGCGACACGTTCGCCGCGGACGGTGATCGCGAACGTCGGGAGCTGGTCGAGCAGCGCGTCGGACGGCGTCTGCGGCCGGCTGAGCAGATCGGCCTCGGCGGCCTGCGGGCCCATGGTGAAGAAGCTGTCGAGGACGTCGGCGAGAGCGGGCGTCTCGGTCGAGTGCACCGTGTCGGCGGCGGCCCGGCGGGCGCGCAGGTCGTCGAGCAGCGTCTCGCGGTCGCGCCCGCGCAGGGCGAGGATCTCGAACGGGTCGGCGTCGAACCGCTCCGCGAGCACGTAGAACACCGCGGCGAGGTGCTTGCACGGCACCTGGACGTCGGGGCACGTGCAGTCCATCGACAGGTCGCGGTCGGACGCCGGGAAGAGCGCGAAACCCGCCGCCTCGAACACCGCCTCGATGTCGCGCGGCATCTCGCCGTTCAGCAGCGCCGCGGTGTAGCTGGCGTCCTCGGCCAGCGCCTGCGCGACCGCTGCCCACTCGGCCTTGCCGAGCGTCGGGATCCCGATCCGCACCTTGTACGGGCGCGGCCGGGTGCCCTGCACCTGCGCGACGGCACTGCCGGCGGAGACGTCGAGCGAGATGATCTGCCCGGCGCGCGCGTAGTTGCGCCCGCGCGCCATCCGGCCGCCGACGCCGATCGACTCCAGCACCGCGATGAACCGGCCCGACCACCAGGTGCGCGCCACCTTGCCGCGGGTGCTGTTGATCTGGATGCCGCCCTCGACCTTGCGCGGCCGGGCCGGCACGGCATCCATCCACCACGGATCAGGCATCGCCGCCCTCCTCGCCGACCGCTTCTTCGCCCAGTGCTTCTTCGCCCAGTGCTTCTTCGCCCAGGGCCTCGTCGCCCAACGCGAAGACCTCGCGCAGCGACTCCGTGTCGAGCTCGGTGAGCCAGCCCTCGCCCTCGCCGACGACCATCGCCGAGAGCGCCTTCTTCTTCGTGATCATCGTGTCGATGCGTTCCTCGACCGTGCCGGGGCAGACGAACTTGCGCACCTGGACGTTGCGGCGCTGCCCGATGCGGAACGCCCGGTCGGTCGCCTGGTTCTCGACGGCCGGGTTCCACCACCGGTCGAGGTGGACGACGTGGTTCGCGGCGGTGAGCGTCAACCCGGTGCCGCCGGCCTTCAGCGACAGCAGCATGATCGACGGCCCGGTGCCCGACTGAAAGCGTTCGACCATCGCGTCGCGCTTCGGCTTGGACGTCCCGCCGTGCAGGTAGGCGACCTCGGTGTCGAACCGCGCGGACAGGTGCGGCACGAGCATGTGCCCGAACTCGGTGAACTGGGTGAAGCACAGCACGCGGTCGCCCTCGTCGAGGATCTCGCCGAGGATCTCCTCCAGCCGGATGACCTTGCCGGAGCGCCGCCCGATCGCCGAGCCGTCGTGCAGCAGCTGGGCGGGGTGGTTGCACACCTGCTTCAGCTTCGCCATCGCGGAGAGCACGTTGCCGCGCCGCGCGATGCCCTGCGAATCCTCGATCTTCTCCATCATGTCGTCGACGACCGTGCGGTACAGCGACGCCTGCTCGCGGGTCAGCCGGTAGTGCTGGTTGATCTCGATCTTCTCGGGCAGGTCGCTGATGATCGACGGATCGGTCTTGACCCGGCGCAGGACGTATGGGCGCGTGATCCGGCGCAGCAGTCCCGCGGCCTCGGTGTCGCCGTGCCGCTCGACCGGGATCGCGAACCGCGTGCGGAACCGCTCGGTGGTGCCGAGCAGGCCGGGGTTGAGCACGTCCATCACCGACCAGAGCTCGGCGAGCCGGTTCTCCACCGGCGTGCCGGTGAGCGCGACGCGATGGCGGGCCTCGAACCGGCGGACGGCCCGCGCCGGCGCCGAGTAGGAGTTCTTGACCGCCTGCGCCTCGTCGAGCACGAGCCGCTGCCACTGGTTCCCGACGAGCTCCTCGACGTCGCGGGTGGCGGTGCCGTACGTGGTCACCACGATGTCGGACGCGGCGATCCGCTCGACCAGCTCGTCACCGTGCAGCCGGCCGGCGCCGTGGTGGGCGTAGACCCGCAGGTCGGGGGCGAATTTCGCGGCCTCCCGCTGCCAGGTGCCGACCAGTGACATCGGGCAGAGCAGCAGCGTCGCGCCGTGCTCCGCGCCGGCCGTGCTCCGCTCGTACGCCTCCAGTGCGAGCATTTGGACGGTCTTGCCGAGCCCCATGTCGTCGGCGAGGCACGCGCCGAGCCCGAGCGACGACAGGAACGCGAGCCAGGCCACCCCACGCTCCTGGTACGGCCGTAGCTGCGCGCGGAAACCCGGCGGCACCACCACCGGCACGAGCTCCTGCGCCGCGCGCCCGTCGAGCATGTCGCCGATCCAGCCGGTGGTGCGGATCGACGTGACCGGCAGCGGGGTTGCGCCGTCGGCCGTCCAGTCGTCGGGGTGGCGTTGCGCCAGCGCGAGCAGCTCGGCCGCCGTCGGTGCCGCGCCGCCGCGACGCGTGCGGGCCTTGCGCAGGAACTCCAGCCCGGCGCGCAACCGGTCGGCGTCGACGCTCACCCACTTGCCGCGCAGCCGCACGAGCGGTGCCTTCGCCGCGACCAGCTCGGTGATCTCGTCCTCGCCGAGCTCCTCGTCGCCCACGGCGATGGACCAGCGGAAATCGGCCAGCTCCTCGCGGCCCAGCCCGCCCCTGGTGATCACGCGCTCGGTCGGGGTGCTGCGCGCGGAGAGCGTGAGCCCGACCCGGCGCGCGCCGTCCCAGCCCCTGGGCAGCTGCACCCCGAACCCGGCCTCGACGAGCAGCGCCGCGCCGCTGGTCAGGAACTCGTGGGCGCCGCCCATTTCGAGGTCGATCACCGACGGCCGGGCCTGCCGCAACGCGGGCGCCAGCATCGGCAGCACGAGCGCGGCCCGACCCAGCTCGGCGAGCAGCAGCTCCGGCGGGTCGGCCATCAGCCGCTGCGCCTGCCCGGCCCACACCTGCTCGGCCGCGACGAGCAGGCTCGGGTCGGTCGTCGACTGGAGGAAGAACTCCAGCACCCACTTCGTGCCGTCGCCGGTCTGGTCGGCGGGGTCGTCGAGCGGGCCGGCCGCGTCGTGCAGCGTGCTGACCTCGGAGAGCCGGAAGCTCGCGCGCCCGGCACCGGCCTCGCCGCTGCCGACGGCGTCCCAATCGGCGACGGCCGCGGCCAGCGCGTCGAGCTCCGGCGCCGGGGCGTCGACCCTGGCGTCGGCGGTGAGCAGCGCGCCGAGCCAGATCTCCGTCGCGGTGACCGCGGAGCGGCGGCCGGCGACGAGCGTGATCGGACGGTCGGAGCGGGCGAGCTTGTCGCGCACGGCGGCGTCGACCAAGGCGTAGAGCGCGCCCGTGACCAGCGCCGCGGGGTCGGAACCGGCGAGCGGGCGGCCCGGAAGACCGGTGTGCTCGGCGCGGGCGACCGGCGGCATCGACGCCACCAGCGCGTCGACGGCGACGGTGTCGAGCCCTTGCAGGACGGGACGCCACCGCGCGAACGTCGCCGTGCCTTCGCGGACGAGGGTCGGGAGCACCCGCCCGCGACCGGCGAGATCGGCGGCGAGCGCCGCGACGGCCCGCAGGTGCGTGACGCTCGAACCGTAGCGGGCCAGCTCGGCGGGGTCGTCCAGCTCGGCGGGGTCGACGACCAGCGCGGGCACCGACCACGGCCGCAGCGTGGGCTCGGCCCGGGAGGCGCCGCCGCGACCCTCCGGCCGGACCAGCTCCGGCGACGCGAGCGGCCCACCCGGCCGCGACGGCAGCAGCAGCGTGATCATCGTCGGCTTGCCGGGGTGCAACGCCGCCAGCTCCGTCGACGTCGCGGCGAACGGGTGCGGGCGGGCCGTGCGCAGCGCGCGGCTCGCCGCGGTGGCCGGCCGGTCGCCGTCCTCGGCCCACAGCACCACACCCCGGTCGGGGGACCACAGCGCATGGACGGCGAGCACGACGCCAGGCTACGAGCCCCCGCCGACAGGAGCGGGGACGGCCCGCCGGGACTCGGTCCGTGATCGGGTCCCGGGGGAGGGCAGGAAAGCCACTTTCCGGCCCTCACAGGGCAGGAAAGTGGCTTTCCTGCCCTCGGCGCGCAGCGCCGGGAGCTGAATCCGGGGGAGCCGGGCCGCCTCAGCCGGCGAGGAGGCCGAAGCGGGAGCGGGACGTCTCGGGCACGAGGTCGAGGAAGTCGGGGTGCTTCTCGATCCACGACCGCACGAACGGGCAGAACGGCAGCACCCGCAGGTCGCGCTCGCGGGCGCTCTCCAGCGCCGCCTTGATCAGCCGGCTGGCCAGCCCGCGCCCGCTGTACGCCTGGTCCATCTCGGTGTGGGTGAAGGCGATGGTGTGGCCGCGCAGCTCGTACTCCGCGAAACCGGCCACCACGCCCTCGACGAGCACCTCGAAGCGACTGCGTTCGGTCGCGTCGCGGACCTCGGACACCGTCACGCGTCACCCCCTGCTGATCCGTGCGGGACGTAGGTCGCGGGGATCACGCCCAGCTTGCCCTTCTGGTAGTCCTCGAAGGCCTGCATGACCTCCGCGCGGGTGTTCATGACGAACGGTCCCGCCCATGCGATCGGTTCGCGGATCGGCGCCCCGCCCAGCATGACGACCTCCAGTCCGGCCAGCCGCGACTCCTGCGTCCGCGACGCGGCGACGCTGATCGTGTCGCCCTGCCCGAACAGTACGGCCTGCCCGGTGCGGACGGGGTGCTGCTTCGGCCCGACCGTGCCTTCCCCGGCGAGCACGTAGAGCAGCGCGTTGAAGTCGCGTCGCCACGGCAGCCGGATGCTCGCGCCCGGCGAGACGGTGGTGTGCATCATCGTCATCGGCGTGTACGTCGAACCGGGGCCGGAGTGCCCCGCCAGCTCGCCGGCGATGAGGCGGATGAGCGCGCCGCCGTCGTGCGTGGTGAGCAGCGCCGATTCGCCGGCGCGCAGGTCCTGGTACTTCGGCTCGAGCCACTTGTCGGCCTTCGGCAGGTTGACCCAGAGCTGCAGCCCGTGGAACAGCCCGCCGCTGGTGACGAGCGACTCCGGCGGCCGCTCGATGTGCAGCAGTCCGCCGCCCGCGGTCATCCACTGGGTATCGCCGTTGGTGATCACGCCACCGCCGCCGTGCGAGTCGGCGTGCTCGAACGTGCCGTCCATGATGTAGGTGACGGTCTCGAAGCCGCGGTGCGGGTGCCAGGCCGTGCCCTTGGGCTCACCGGGGGCGTACTCGACCTCGCCCATCTGGTCCATCATCAGGAACGGGTCGAGGTCGCGCAGGTCGATGCCGGCGAACGCGCGGCGGACGGGGAAGCCCTCACCCTCGAACCCGGAGGGGGCGGTCGTGACCGAGCGCACCGGCCGGTCGACGGCTCCGGCGCCCGGCTCCGGCACGCGCGGCAGAACGGTGATGTCCGGGACCGTGACGGCGGGCATCGGAACCTCCCAAAGTTGATTCAGCAACTACCCGGGAGAACGGTACCGCGACCCGTTCTCTTCCCGGGGTGGTCGGATGGGTGCGGGACGCACACGTTTCCAGGCACAGCGTGCGTCGCGCACTCGTGCCGCGCGCTCCGGTGCCAGAGTGGGGGCCATGTCCGACAACTGGCCCGCGGAGTTGCTCGCCGATGGACGCTCGCTGCGCGACGTCGGGGGTGGCGTCCGCAGCGCGCTCCCGTCGAGCGACGCGGGCGCGCCCTACGACCGCACGGCCGCCGCGTACGACCGGCTCGTGCGCAGCCGGCTGTACAACCGCGCGGTGTGGAGCACGAGCCCGGAGGCCTACGTCGCGTTCGCCGCCGATGCGATCGGCAGTTCCGACGGGCCGCTGCTCGACGTCGGTTGCGGAACGGCGCTGTTCACGGCCGCGTTGTACCGGGCGTCCCGGCGCCGCATCGCGCTTGTCGACCGGTCGCAGGGGATGCTCGCTCGGGCCGCGCAACGCATCGGGGGCAGGTTCGGGGCGGCCGGGCCGGCGCTGCTGCAGGCCGACCTGTTCGGGCTCCCGTTCCGCCCGGGCTCGTTCGACACCGTCACCTGTCACGGGGTGCTGCACCTGATGGACGACGTGCCCGCGGTGCTGCGTGCGTTGCGCGAGCAGGCGGCGCCGGGCGCGGGCCTCTTCGCGTCGTCGCTGGTGGGGGAGTCGAGCCGGGGGCGGGCGTGGCTGCGGATGCTGCACAAGGCGGGCGAGGTCGTGGCGCCGCGGTCGGCCGCCGAGGTGGTCGCGCTCGCGCGTGCGGAGTGGGGCGAGCGGGTCGAGGTGCGCCGCGACGGGTGCATGCTGTTCCTCACCGCGCGGGCGTGATCGATCCGCCAGACTGATCGCCATGACCTCTACGCCCACCGCCGTGCTGGAGAGCTACTCGTTCCTGGAAGGCCCGCGCTGGCGCGACGGTCGCCTCTGGATCTCGGACTTCTACACCCACCAGGTGATCTCGTGCCGCGGCGACGGCTCGGACGTGCGGGTCGAGGCGGAGGTGCCCGAGCAACCGTCCGGCTTGGGCTGGCTGCCCGACGGCAGGCTGCTCATCGTCTCGATGCGCGATCACGCCGTGCTGCGCAGGGAGCCCGACGGAACGCTCGCAGTGCACGCCGACCTCTCGGCGCACGCGAGCGGCGTGCTCAACGACATGTTCGTGGACGCGGCCGGACGCGCCTACGTCGGCAACTTCGGGTTCGACCTCATGACGGGCGCCCCCGTCCGGTCCGCAGCGGTGGTGCGGATCGACCCGGACGGCAGCGTCGCGACCGCGACCGAGGAGCTGCACTTCCCGAACGGCACGGTGGTCATCGGCGACACGATGGTCATCGCGGAGACGCTGGGCAACCGCATCAGTGCCTTCGACGTCGCCGCCGACGGCACGCTCGGGCCGCGGCGCGACTGGGCGCGTTTCGGCGAGCTGTCGTCGAGCACCGTCGTCGGGGAGGTGCTCGGGGCGGCATCGGTCGCACCCGACGGGATCTGCGCCGACGCCGAAGGTGCGGTCTGGGTGGCCGACGCTCTGGGCAACCGGGCGCTGCGGGTGCGCGAGGGCGGCGAGATCCTCGCCGAGGTCGACGCGGGCACCGGGGTCTACGCCTGCGTGCTCGGCGGCGACGACGGCCGGACGCTCTACCTCTGCGCCGCACCCGGCTTCGCCGAGCACGAGCGGCGCGACACCCGCGAGGCGCGGCTGCTCGCGGTGACCGTCGACGTGCCCGCCGCCGGCTGACGTGCCGGCGCCCGATCCCGCCGAGCTGCGGGCGCGGTTCGCCTCGGCGCGGGTCGCGCGGCTGGCGACGCTGCGACCCGACGGCTCACCGCGGCTCGTCCCGGTGACGTTCGCGCTGGTCGACGAGCTGATCTGCATCGCTGTGGACGAGGTGAAGCCGAAGCGCACGACCCGCCTCGCCCGGCTCGCCGACGTGCGGCGCGACCCGCGGGTCGGGCTCCTCGCCGACCACTACGCCGACGACTGGGCGCAGCTGTGGTGGGTCCGCGTCGACGGGACGTGCGCGGTGCACGACGACGGCCCGGTGCGCGCGGCCGCGCTCGGCGCGCTGGTGGCGAAGTACGAGCCGTACGCCGGCCGCCCGCCCGACGGTGTGGTCATGGTCATCACGCCGGGCCGGTGGAGCGGCTGGGCGGCGACGGGGTAGCCGGCCCCGAACGGGATGCGTGCGTCGCGCCCTCATCCGCCGAACAGCCCGCCATCGGCTCGGCCCGGCTCCGCGGCCCGGGCAGCTGACGTCGAGACGCGGTCGAACTTCCCCACCGTTTTGTGCACTTGCGCGCCGTGGGAGCGCGCATCCATCCAAAACGATGGGGAAGTCCTACGGCCGGTAGAGCGCGGCCAGCCGACACCGCGTAGAAGGTCCCCACCGTTTTGCCTACCTACACGGCGTTTCGGGTGTGCAGGTTGGCAAAACGGTGGGGAAGTTCCCCATCGTTTTGGGTACTTGCGCGCCGTGCGGGCGCGCATCCACCCAAAACGGTGGGGAAGTTGGCTACGGCGCGTTCAGGTGCAGCCGGTCACTCACCCCCCGCCCAACCCCAGCGTCTCCGAGATGATCGCCATCTGGTCGGCGTAGTGCCGGATGAAGTCGGGGGAGCGGGGGTCCACCCCGAACACCCCCTCGATGACGTGCGGCAGGGACGTGGTCGCCATCGCGGCGGCCATCAGCATGACGGCGAGGCAGGCCGGGTCGATCGCGGCCGGCACGCGGCCGGCCTCCTGCAACGCGCGGATGGTTTCGACGGTTTCCTGCAGCCGTTCCGCGCGCGGCTTGTGGTCGAGGTCGTCGGCGGGCCCGCTGTACTGCAGCCCGCCCCAGGCCAGCAGGCGGACGCCATCGGGGTTGTGCAGGGCTTCGAGCGCGTACCGGCGGACCTGCTCCGGCAACGGCGTGCCGGGTGCCGCAAGCTCGCTCTGCCGCTCCAGCCAGCGCTCCGACATGGCCTGGTAGAGGCCTTCCTTGCCGTCGAAGTAGTACGAGATCAGCTGCTGGTTGACCCCGGCGCGCCCGGCGATCGAGCTGATCCGCGCGCCGGCGTAGCCGTGGGCGCCGAACTCCGCCTCGGCGGCCTCGAGGATGAGCATGCGGGTGCGCTCGGGGTCGCGCTGGCGCTCCTGCGGCTTCGGCGAGCGCCGGGGCTTCGTGGACACGGCCGCCATCATACGCACACATGACAGTGCTAGTGCACTGCTGCACTTAATCAAACAAACGATTGACACAGTCTGTGAAGCGGTTGACTATTGCCCTCTCCGAGGAGAGGGGTTCGTCGTGGAGAGGCATCCACTCAGGTGGTGGGCACTGGCGGTAGCCGTGCTCGCCGTGCTCGTCGACATGATCGACAACCAGATCGTCGCCGTCGCGCTGCCGACGATCCGGCACCAGCTGGCGACCGACGAGGCCGCGTTGCAATGGATCTCGGCCGGGTACGCGCTGGGTTTCGCGCTCACCTTGATCACCGGCGGCCGGCTCGGTGACGGCTACGGGACGAAGCGGATGTTCCTGCTGGGAATGTCCGTATTCACCGCGGCGTCGCTGGCTGCGGGCTTGGCGCCGAACGCCGGTGTGCTGATCGCGGCGCGGATCGCGCAGGGGATCGGAGCGGGCCTGATGGTCCCGCAGGTGCTCGCGTTCATCTTCGCCGAGTTCGACGACGAGGAGCGGCCGAAGGCGATGGCCGTGTTCGCGGCCGCGTTCCCGCTCGGCGGGATGGCCGGCCCGCTGCTGGGCGGCGTGCTCACCGAGGCCGACGTCTTCGGCAGCGGCTGGCGGGCGATCTTCCTGGTCAACCTGCCGATCGGCGTGCTCGCGGTGCTCGGCGCGCTGCTGACCATGCCGAACCGCGCCGGGTTCATGCGCCACCGCATCGACGCCGGCGGTCTCGCGCTGCTGACGGCCGGGCTGTTCGCGATCTTCTACCCGCTGGTGCAGGGCCGTGAGCTGGGCTGGCCGTGGTGGTCCATCGCACTGCTGGTGGCGTCCCTTCCGCTGCTCGCCGGCTTCGCGCACCACCAGCGGGTCACCGCCCGCCGCGGTGGGGAGCCCTTGATCCCGCCCGACCTGCTGCGCCACCGCAGCCTCTCGGTGGGCCAGCTGGTGCTGCTGTGCGTCAACACCGCGGTCGGGGTGTTCTTCGTCCTCACGCTGCACCTGCAACTCGGGCTCGGGTTCTCCCCGCTGCAGGCTGCGCTGACGTTCCTGCCGGCAACGGTCGGGGTCGTCGTGGGGAACGTCGTCGCGATGCGGCTCGCGCCGCGTTACGGGCGGCCGTTCGTCGCCGCGGCCATCGCGGTGCTGCTGCTCGGGCTGGCGTCGATCGCCGCGCTGGTCGTCACGCAGGGGGACGCATTGGGCGGCTGGATGCTGCTCGGGCCGGCCGTGGTGCTGGGCCTCGGCATGGGTGCGGTGCTGAACGCGCTGTTCGGCACGGCGATGTCGCAGGTGCGCCCGGACCGGGCCGGCGCGGCGTCGGGGATGTTGAACACCACCGTCCAGCTCGGCTCGGCGACCGGTATCGCGCTGTTCGGGACGGTCTTCTTCGGCCGCCTCGACGCCGGCTACGTCCCCGCGACGGCCACCGCGATCGGCATCAGCTGCGCGGTGCTCGTCGTGGCGCTCGCGCTCACCGCGGCGCTGCCGCGCGTCGACAACGACGTCATGGCTGTTCCGGAGCCCGCGGGGCAGCCATAACGTCGTTCTCGACGGCACTGTCGACGGTCACGAGGGTGCCGGGTGCGCGGACGTCCGGCCCGGTCCCGTCGTCGGCGACGAGGTGGCAGGCGACCCGGCCCCGGGGGATCGGGCGCAGCGCCGGCACCTCAGTGCGGCAGCGGTCCTCGGCGACGGGGCAGCGGGTGTGGAAGCGGCAGCCGGGTGGTGGGTCGGTCGGCGACGGGATGTCGCCGGTGAGCAGCACCCGCTGCCGCGACCGCTGCTCACGCGGGTCGGCCAGCGGCGCCGCGGAGAGCAGGGCCTGGGTGTACGGGTGCGCGGGTGCCGAGAACACGGTCTCCCGCGAGCCCTGCTCGACGAGCGTGCCCAGGTACATGACGGCGACGTCGTCGGCGAGGTACTCGACCGCGGCGAGGTCGTGAGTGATGAACAGGCACGCGAAGCCGAGGTCGCGTTGCAGGTCGGCGAGCAGGTTGAGCACGGAGGCCTGTACGGAGACGTCGAGCGCGCTCGTCGGCTCGTCGGCCACCAGCAGTCGCGGCGACGACACCAGCGCCCGCGCGATGCTCACCCGCTGGCGCTGGCCGCCGGACATCTCGTGCGGGTAGCGCTGCGCGACCTGCCGGCGCAGCCCGACCTGCTCCAGCGCGTCCCCGACCCGCTGCTCGCGCTCCTTGCGCGAGGGGACGAGGTCGAGCAGGCGCAGCGGCTCACCGACGATGTCGCCGACGGTCAGCCGCGGGTCGAGCGAGCTCGCCGGATCCTGGAACACGATCGAGACGTCCTTGCGGTGCGGTCGCAGCCTGCGTCGGCTCAGGTGCGTCACGTCGGTGCCGGCGAGCCGGACGGTGCCGGCGGTGGGGGAGAGCAGCCGCACGACGCACCGGCCGACCGTCGACTTGCCCGAGCCGCTCTCGCCGACGAGCGCGAGCACGCGGCCGCGCTCGATCCGCAGGCTCACGCCGTCGACGGCCCGGACCGCACCGAAGTGCATGACGAGGTCGACCAGCTCCAACGCCGGGGCGTCCGTCATCGCGCCTCCTCGTCGGCCGGGTGCCAGCACGCAGCTCGATGTGTTCCTGCCGACCCTGGACGGGCTGCAGGCAGCAGCGGCGGTTCCGCGGTCCGGCACTTGTCGTCGGCCGCTGGGCACCGGTCGGCGAACGTGCAGGCGGCGGGCTGCTCGGCGAGGACGGGCACCAGGCCGGGGATCTCCCGCAGCCGGCCCTCCTCGCTGCGCCGCGCCGCCGTCGGCACGGCCCCCATCAGCCCGATCGCGTAGTGGTGGCGCGGCGCGTCGAACAGCTCCTGCGTCCCGGCGGTCTCGACGACCCGCCCCGCGTACATGACGAGCACCCGGTCGGCGATGTCGGCCACCACCCCGAGGTCGTGGGTGATCAGCACGATCGCGGTGCCGAGCCGCTTGCCGAGGTCACGCAGCAGGTCGAGCACCGCGGCCTGCACCGTGACGTCCAGCGCGGTGGTGGGCTCGTCGGCGACGAGCACGGCGGGGTCGCACGCCAGCGCCATCGCGATCATCACGCGTTGCCGCATGCCGCCCGAGAACTGGTGCGGATACTCGCGCAGCCGCCGCGCAGGCTCCGGGATGCCGACGAGCCCCAACAGCTCCACCGCGCGTGCCTGCGCCTGCCGCTTGCCCATCCCGCGGTGCACCCGCAGCACCTCGGCGATCTGGCGGCCGACCGTGAACACCGGGTTCAGCGACGTCATCGGCTCCTGGAACACGTAGGCCACCTCGGAGCCGCGCACCTTCCGCAGCGCCTGCTCCGAGGCGCCGACCAGCTCGCGCTCGCCGAGCCGGACCGATCCCGTTACGGTCGCGCTGCCCGGGAGCAGCCCCGCCAGCGCCATCGCCGTGACGCTCTTGCCGCACCCCGATTCGCCGACGACGGCGAGCACCTCACCGGCGTCGACCTCGAACGAGACACGGTCGACCGCCGAGACGGGGCCGTCGGTCGTCCGGAAGGTGACGCTGAGATCGCGCACGCTCAGTGCCATCTTCGGGGCCGTCTTCGAGATCGGTACAGTCATCGGCTCGACCTCGGATCCAGCGCATCGCGCAGCGCGTCGCCGAACAGGTTGAACGCCAGCGCCACCAGCATGATCGCGAGCCCGGGCGCGACCGCGGCCCACGGCGCACGCGTGGCGTACTGCTGGGCGTCGGAGAGCATCGTGCCGAGGCTCGGGTCGGGCGGTTGGATGCCGAGCCCGAGGAACGACAGGATGGCCTCCCCGATGATCGCCACGGGGATCGCGACCGTCGCCTGCACGATCACCGCGGAGATCGCGTTCGGCAGGATGTGCCGGCCGAGCACCCAGACGTCGCTCGCGCCGTCGACGACCGAGGCCGCGACGAAGTCGAGGTTCTTCAGCCGCAGCGTCTCCGAGCGGACCACCCGGATCATGCCGGGGATCTGCGAGATCCCGATCGCGAGCGCGGCGTTGCCCAGGCTCGCCCCACGCACCGCGGCCAGCCCCACGGCGAGCACCAGGAACGGGAACGCGAGCATCAGGTCGGTGAAGCGCGAGATCAGGGCGTCGAGCGCGCGGAAGTAGCCGGCGGCGAGGCCCAGCGGCACCCCGACCGCCAGCGCGACGGCCACCGCGAGCACCCCGACCTGCAGCGACGCCTGCAGCCCGAACAGGATGCGGGACAGGATGTCGCGCCCGAGGTCGTCGGTGCCCAGCACGTAACCGACGGTGCCGGGGATCTGGAACTGCGCGTCGAAGTGCACCTGCGCCGCGGGGTAGGGCGCGAGCAGCGGGGCCAGCAGCGCGGCGAGCACGGCCAGGGCGAGCACGACGAACCCGGCGACGCCGATCGGGTTGCGCGCGAGGCGCCGCAGCGCGAGCCGTCGGCGCAGCGGCGGGACAGCGACCTCGGGATCGGATTTGGACGGCGGTTCGCTCACGAGGGGTTCGCTCACGACGCGGCTCCCGTCACGCGGATCCGCGGGTCGATCAGCGAGTACGCGAGGTCGACCAGGAAGTTGATCAGGACGTAGGCCGAGGCGGTCACCAGCACCACCCCCTGGATCACCGGGTAGTCGCGCTGGAACACCGCGTCCACCGTCATCTTCCCGAAGCCGGGCAACGCGAAGATCCGCTCGGTGACGACGGCCCCGGAGATGAGCGCGCCGAGCTGCAGCCCGACGATCGTTACGACCACCACGAGGCTGTTGCGCAGCGCGTGGCTGCCGACGACCGCACGTGGTGAGAGGCCTTTCGCGCGGGCCGTGCGGATGTAGTCGGCGCCGAGCGACTCCAGCATCGCCGAGCGGGTCTGGCGCATCACGACGGCGGCCAGGCCGCTGCCCAGCACCAGCGCGGGCAGCACGAGGTGGTGCAGGTTCGCGACCGGGTCCACGGTGAACGGGACGAACCCGGACGCCGGGAACCAGCCGAACCCGACCGCGAGGTAGATGATCGCGATCAGGCCCAGCCAGAAGTTCGGCACCGAGAGCCCGATCAGCGCGACGGCGTTGGCGAACCACTCCGCCGGACGCCCGCGGCGGACGGCGGCGAGCACCCCCGTCGCCCCGCCGACGAGCACCGCGACCAGCAGCGCGAACACCGAGAGCTGGATCGTCACCGGCAGCGCCGAGCCGATCATCGACGTCACCGGGATGCCGGTGCGCGTCGAGTCGCCGAGGTCGCCCGAGAGCGCTGCCGTCAGGAACTTCCAGAACTGAACGAGCAGCGGCTGGTCGAACCCGAACCGGGCCCGGATGGCCGCCAGTGACTCCGGGTCGCGTTCCTCGCCAGCGAACGCGAGCGCGGGGTCGCCCGGCAGCGCGCGGACGCCGAGGAACACCACGATGCTCGCGAGCAGCAGCGTCAGCGCCGACTGCCACAACCGGTTGAGCAGGTAGGTGCGCACGGCGTCGTCAGCTGGTGCGCCCCGCGAACGCGACCCGGATGACGCCGTCCGGGAAGACCTGCACGCCGGAGACGGAGGCGGCGACGCCCGTCAGGTTGCGCTGGCGGTACAGGTAGACGATCGGGTCGGCCTCCTGGAGCTTCGTCACGGCCTCGCCGTAGAGGCGCACGCGCTCGGCCTGGTCGGTGCTGGTGCGCGCCGAGGTCAGCAACGCGTCGAGCGCGGGGTCGCTGAAGCCGGCGACGTTCTGGCCGCCGCCGGTCCCGACGAAGTTGGTGATGTTCGCGTCCGGGTCGATGCGGCCCGACCAGCCCAGCTGCAGCATCTCGAACTCGCCGCGGTCCTGCTGGTCGAGCAGCGACGAGTACTCCACCGGCTGCAGCGTCAGCTGGAAGCCGCCCTCGGCGACCGTTGCCTGCAGCGCCTGCATGAGGCGCAGGGCGTCGGGTGCGTTGGTGACGGTGACCGTCAGCGGGTAAGGGACCGGCGCGCCGGCCTCGGCGAGCAGTGCCTTCGCCGCTGCCGGGTCGTGCGGGGTGCAGGCCTGCGCGGCGGGGCTGGTGAACTCGCTGTCGGGGCTGATCGGCGAGCACGCAGGGGAGTGAATGCCGCCGAAGACGGTCCGCACGAGCCCTTCGCGGTCGAGCGCCAGCTCGAACGCCTTGCGCACCCGCGGGTCCTTCGCGATCGGAGTGCCCTTGTCGCCGAGCGGCTGGCCGAGACCTGCCACGTTGCCGATGTTGATCGTCAGCGCCTGGTAGCCGAGCGAGTTCGACTCCAGCACCTGGATGCCTTGCTCACCGCGCAGCGCGGGCGCGTCCTGCGTGGAGAGGGTGTCGGCGACCTGAGCGTCGCCCGAGCGCAGGTTCGCGGCCCGGATCCCGGCGTCGGTGATGATCCGGTAGGTGATCGAGTCGAGCAGCACCTTGTCGGCGGCGTAGTAGTTGGGGTCCTTCACGACCTCGATCGAGTTCGCCGGCACCCGCTTGGCGAACTTGAACGGCCCGACGCACACGGGCGCGGTGCCGAACTTCTCGCCGAGCGCCTGCAGCGCCGTCGGGCTCATGATCATTCCGGCGCGGTCGGCGAGCGCGGCCGTGAGCGGGGCGAACGGCTTCGACAGCGTGACGACCACCGTCGTCGGGTTGGTGGCCTCGACCTTGGTGATCGGGCCGAGCTCGCTGCGCCGGGGTGAGGTCGCGGTGGTCAGGTTGCGGTCGAAGGTCGTCTTGACCGCGGCGGCGTCGAACGGCGTGCCGTCGGCGAAACGGACGTTCTCGCGCACCGGGATCGTGACGGTCAGGCCGTCGGCGGAGACCTGCGGGAGCGCGGTCGCCAGCTGCGGCACGATCTTGGTGTCCTGGTCGACGTCGTAGAGCTTCTCGCACATCGTGTGCATGACGTAGCGCGTGTAGAGGGAGCGCGACAGCGACGGGTCGAGCTGGTCGGGCTCGGCCGAGAGCGCGATCGTCAGCGTGCCGCCCGGCTTCGCCTTCGCCGTGTCGACCGGCGTGCCGAAGGAGTCGGTGCTGGGGGCGCCGGCGTTCGGGGCTGTCGACTGGACGGGCGAGCACGCGACGAGCAGCGCCGCGGCCAGAGCGGCGGCGACAGCGCCGAGCGAGGTGCGGGACGGACCAACAGCCCTTAACGGCATCGCGACTCCTCAGATGGGTGCCCACCAGCGGCGACGACCGTATCCGGTATACAACGTGTCCGCCAAGCGGGGGTCGCCAGGGAGTCGTGGGGGTTGCGCACGCGAGGGCAGCAAAGCCACTTTCCGGCCCCCACAGGGCAGGAAAGTGGCTTTCCTGCCCTCTCTGAGCCCGGGGTCGGGGTGCGGGCGGGTGCCAGGAAAGGGGCGCCTACAGGTTCCCGCGGCGCTCCTGCTCGCGCTCGATCGCCTCGAAGAGCGCCTTGAAATTGCCCTTGCCGAACCCGAGCGACCCGTGGCGTTCGATGAGCTCGAAGAACACCGTCGGGCGGTCCTGCACCGGCTTGGTGAAGATCTGCAGCAGGTAGCCGTCCTCGTCGCGGTCGGCGAGGATCTTCAGCTCGCGCAGGGTCTCGATCGGGACGCGGGTGTCGCCGACCCAGTCGGCGAGCGTGTCGTAGTAGCTGTCGGGGGTGTCGAGGAACTCGACGCCGGCCTCGCGCATGGCGCGGACCGACGCGACGATGTCGCCGGTGGCCAGCGCGATGTGCTGCACGCCGGGCCCGACGTTGAACTCCAGGTACTCGTCGATCTGCGAGCGCTTCTTGCCGACGGCCGGCTCGTTCAGCGGGAACTTGACCTTGTGGTTGCCGCTGGCCACGACCTTGCTCATCAGCGCGGAGTACTCCGTCGCGATGTCGTCGCCGACGAACTCGGCCATGTTCGTGAAGCCCATGACCCGGTTGTAGAAGGCCACCCACTCGTCCATGGCGCCCAGCTCGACGTTGCCGACGGCGTGGTCGACGGCCTGGAAGAACCGCTTGGCCGGGACGGCGGCGATGGGGCCGCGCTCGACGAAGCCGGGGGCGAACGGGCCGGTGTAGCGGGAGCGGTCGATGAGGGTGTGCCGCACATCGCCGTACGCCGCGATCGCCGCGACGCGCAGCTCGCCGTGCTCGTCGGAGACCGTGTGCGGCTCCTCGATCACCCTCGCCCCCGCGGAGCGGGCGTGCGCCACGGCGGCGTCGACGTCCGGGACGGTGATCGCGAGGTCGGCCACTCCGTCGCCGTGCGCGGCGACGTGCCGGCCCACCCACGTGCCGGCCTTGACCTCGCCGGTCAGGACGAACCGGGCCGAGCCGGCCTTGAGGACGTACTCCGCGAGCTCGGGATGGCCGGTTTCCGGGCCGCGGTAGGCGACGACCGTCATCCCGTACGCCGTGGAGTACCAGTGCGCGGCCTGGCGCGCGTTGCCCACGGCGAACCGGATGTGGTCGAGCCCTTGCACGGGAAAGACGTCTGCGGAGTCGTCGTGCGCGACTTCGCCGATCAACGGGTCGATGAGCGCCTCGGTCATGCCTTCAGTAGAAGGGCGACTAGGCAGTGTGACAACCTCCTGTTCAGGAGCTATGCGTTCGGTATAGCTGGGCTTCGATGGGAGGAGCTGCGGATGGTGGATCTGCCCAGCCCGCTCGACGCGTTGGACGTCGAGCTCATCGGGCTGCTGCGCGAGCATCCGCGGGCCGGGGCGCTGGAGCTGTCCCGGCTCGCCCGGGTCGCGCGCGCGACGGTGACCGCACGGCTGGAACGGCTCGACCGGATCGGGGTGATCACCGGGCACGGCCCCGACATCGGGCTGCGCGCCGCCGGGTTCGGCGTGCAGGCGTTCGTGTCGCTGGAGATCGCGCAAGGGGCGATCGACGACGTCCGCGCCGCGCTCGACGCGATCCCCGGCGTGCTCTCGGCCTACGCGACCACCGGCTCGGCCGACGTGCTCTGCCACATCGCCGCCGCGTCGCACGAGGATCTGCACGCGACACTGCTGGAGGTGGACCGCTCGCCCGCGGTGATGCGCTCGACCAGCGTCGTCGTGCTCTCGGAGGTGGTGGCGCCGCGCACGCTGCCGCTCCTGCGCGCCGCGGGGCTGCCGGCACCGAGCCGCGCGCCGGCTTACCGCAACACCGGGGGCGTCACCCGAGGGAACTGACGAAGCCGGCAACTGCGCGTTCGACGGTGCCGGGCAGCTCGAGGTGCGGCGCGTGCCCGCAGTCGAGCACCAGCAGCTCGACCGCTCCCTTCGCGGCGTCGCGCACCGCCTCGACGTGCACGACCGAACCGTACGGGTCGACGGTGCCCTGCACCCCGAGCGTGCGACAGGTGATCCCGCTCAGCTCGCCGCGGATGTCCCACGAGCGGAACTCGGCGCTCAACCAGACGTCGTTCCAGTTCCAGAACGTGACGTCGGGGTCGCGGTGGTGGCGGGCCATCCGGTTGCGCAGGTCGCCGTCGGTGAAGGCGGTGCGGGCGGCCTCGATGCCGCGCAGGCCGAGCTCCTCGACGATCACGTGCGGCGCCAGCACCACGAGGCCGCCGACGTCGGCGGCGGCCGCGTGCAGCAGCGCGATCGAGCCGCCGTCGCTGTGCCCGACGAGCACCGGCCGTTCGAGGCCCAGCCGGTCGCACACGACCGGGACGACGTCCTCGGCCTCCTCGTGCATGAACCGCGCCGTGCGCGGCCGCGGGGGAGGGTCGGAGAAGCCGTGCCCCAGCCGCGAGTACGCGACGGTGCGACGCCCCGTGGCGGCGGCGATCCTGCGGTGGAAGCCGCGCCAGAGCCCGATCGAACCGAGGCCTTCGTGCAGGAAGAGCAGCGGTGCAAGTGCGCCATCGGGCGCGCTGCCCGGCACGTCGTCGAACTCGACCCGACCGCCCGGCACGTCGATCAGCGGGAGGTTCGGCGTCGGACGCACGGCTCGACACTATGGCCGCGCCGTTGCGCGGGACACTCTCCCAACGGAGTGGCGCCGAACCACTTGCGATGGCGCCATTGTGGTGCCATAGTGATGCCATGGATCTGGGGCCGTACATCGCGACACTGCGCAACGAGCTCGCCGGCGTAGCGGAAGCGGGCGGCGCCGAGAGGCGGGAGCTGGCCGAACGGCTCGTCTCCCAGCTCGAGTCGGCCACCCGGCTGACCATGCTGGACGTGCTCTCCGCTGCTGCTGAGGAGATCACGCGCGACATGGTGCCGGGCTCCGTGCAGGTGCGTCTGCAGGGTCGCAACGCCAGGTTCGTCGTCACGACGTTCCCGCAGTCGCCCCGACCGGGCGACCCCATGATGCCAGCTGCGCCATCGATGGCGCCATCGGTGCCGGCAGTCGGGCCAGTGCCTGATGGCGGCGATGGCGGAACATCCCGGATCAACCTCCGCCTCCCCGAGCACCTCAAGGCCAGGGTCGACGTCGCGGCAACCGCGGCCGGCCTCTCGGTCAACGCGTGGCTGGTCCGCGCGGTCGCCGCGACGCTCGACGGAGACGGCCACGAGCAGCGCCGCGCGGCGCGGGGAACGCGCGGCGCGAACCACCTCACCCGCTGGGCCATCTAGCCCGATCACCGCATTTCACGTCATCAGAGGGGACACCCATGTCTGTTTTCGCCACCCCAGAACCCGTTTCCGTGCGGCTGGAGCTGCCCTTCGGCGACGCCACGATCGTCGCGGGCGACCGCCCCGACACCGTTGTCGAGGTCCGCCCCCGCAACAGCTCGAGGAAGGACGACGTCCGTGCCGCCGACCAGGCCACGGTCGAGCTCACCGACCGCACGCTGCAGGTGATCGTGCCGGAGCCGCCCGGGCGCGGCTTCGGGTTCGGCTCCGGCGGCGCCGTCGAGGTCGAGATCGGCCTCCCGGCCGGCTCCGACCTGCGCGTGCGTTCCGGCTGGGGCACCCTGCGCGCCGACGGCCGACTCGGCGAGTGCCGCATCACCACCGGCGGCGACGTCCGGATCGCCGAGGCCGGCGACGTCGAGATCGAGGACTCCAGCGGCGACATCGTCGTCGAGCAGGCCCAGGCCGTCCGGATCACCACTGGCTCCGGCGAGGTGCGCCTGCGCCGCGTCGACGGGCCCGCCGTGGTCAAGAACAGCGCCGGCGACATCTGGGTCGGCGAGGTCACCGGCGACACCCGGCTCTCCACCGGCAGCGGTGGGATCGTGGTCGAGGTCGCGCACTCCGACGTCTCCGCGCGCACCAGCGCGGGCACGATCCGCGTGACCGAGGTCGCGCGCGGGACGGTCGACCTGCAGACCGCGTACGGCGACATCGACGTGGGTGTCCGCAGCGGCACGGCGGCCTGGCTCGACGTCGACTCGCCCAACGGCGGCGTGCACAACGTGCTCGACCTGACCGGGCCGCCGGAGAAGGGCGAGGAGACCGTCGAGGTTCGCGCGCGCAGCGGCTACGGCGACATCCGCATCCGGCGCGCGTGATGAACGCGGTCCGCGACGTGCCCGACGCCCTCCGGCCGCTCGCTGCGCAGGAACCGGCCATCGAGGTGGCCGACCTGCGCAAGGTGTTCGGTGCCCACGTCGTGCTCGACGGTCTGACGCTGCGCGTCGAGCCCGGGACGGTCTACGCACTGCTCGGGCCCAACGGCGCCGGCAAGTCCACGGCAGTCGAGGTGCTGACGACGCTCGCGCCGCGCGACGGCGGCACCGTGCGCGTCGCGGGCCACGACCCGGCGGTGCACCCCGAGGGCGTGCGCCGCGCCATCGGCGTCGCCGGCCAGTTCTCCACCGTCGACGGCCTGCTCACCGGCAGGGAGAACCTTCGGTTGGTCGCCGACCTGCACCACATGAGGGCCGGCGGGGCCGCGCGGGTCGGTGAGCTGCTGGAGCAGTTCGACCTGGTCGAGCAGGCCGACCGGTTGGCGCTGACCTGGTCGTCCGGTGAGCGCAGGCGGCTCGACCTCGCGATGACGCTGCTCGGCCGCCCGCGGATCGTCTTCCTCGACGAACCGACGACGGGGCTCGACCCGCACAGCCGCCGCGCCGTGTGGGGCGTCGTCCGCGAGCTCCCGGTGGGCGGGGTCACGGTCTTCCTCACGACCCAGCACCTGGCCGAGGCCGACCGGCTGGCCGACCGGATCGGCGTGCTCGACCACGGCACGCTGGTCGCGGAGGGCCCGCCGGACGAGCTGAAGCGGCTGGTCCCCGGCGGCCGCGTGCGGCTGCGGCTCCACGACCGCGGCGCGCTCGACGCGGCTGCCGCCGTCGTCGCCGCGGAGCTGATCGCCGAGCGGATCGTCGAGGCCGTCGTGCGCGACGACGATGCGCTCACGCTGCAGGTGCCGACCGACGGCAGCGTGCGGTCGCTGCGCTCGCTGCTGCACCGGCTCGATGCGGCCCGGGTCGCCGTCGCCGGCGTCACCGTGCGCGAGCCCGATCTCGACGACGTGTTCTTCGCCCTCACCGGCCACCGCACCGCAAGCAACCTCATCCTGAAGGGCGAATTCTCGTGACCACGACCGTCGCCGACCCGAAACCGCTGGCCACAGCCGTTCGGACCGGGAAAGGTATGCAGGCCGTACGGCGCCAGGCGCGTCGGGCGAACCGATCGAGCGAAGGGAACGAACTCCGGGCGGGGGACGTATCAGCGGGTGCCGACGAACGCTCCGTGTCAGGTGCGGGCGTGTCAGGTGCGGGGTGGAGAGGAGGTGAGGGGATGGAGCGGAGCAGCGACATCGCCGACGAGCTCGTGACGGCCGCCGTCGCGGGCGACCGCACGGCGATCGAGCACCTGCTGGCGGTGATCCGGCCGGTGGTCGTCCGGTACTGCCGGGCGCGGCTCGGGCGGACCGACCGTTCGTGGGTCGCCGCCGACGACGTCGCGCAAGAGGTGCTCGCCGCGGTCTTCTCCGCCCTGCCCGGCTACCGCCAGCAGGGCAAGCCGTTCCTCGCCTACGTCTACGGCATCGCGGCCCGCAAGCTCGTCGACGCGCACCGGGCCGCCGCGCGCCGGCCGGCCGTGCCCGTCGCCGACATCCCCGAGTCCGTCGACGGCGCCGACGGCCCGCCGGAGCTGGTGCTGCGCGGCGAGCTGGCCGACCGGCTCGGGCGGCTGCTCGACCTGCTCCCGGAGCCGCAGCGCGAGGTCGTGATCATGCGGGTGGCGCTCGGGTTCTCCGCGCAGGAGACGGCCGCGGCCCTCGGCTCCACCCCCGGCTCCGTCCGCGTGACGCAGCACCGCGCGCTCGCCCGCCTCCGCAAGGCCGTGGCGGCGGACCTGCCCGCCTGACGCGCGGCACCGCAGGTGGCCTGGGGAGGGCAGGAAAGCCACTTTCAGGCCCTGTGAGGGCAGGAAAGTGGCTTTCCTGCCCTTCCGGCCAGGTCGTCGCGGCGCCCCCGCTACGCGTCGAGCTGTGCAGTCAGGCGTTTCGGTGCGATCTCGCGGTAGGCGTCGGTGACGATCTCGGCGATCTCGACCCAGTCGACGTCCGGCACGTCGAGGTAGACGCCGAGCCACCCGCGGCCGCCGACGTACGGCGGGCGGAAGAACCGCGTGGGGTCGGCCGAGACCATCGCCTCCTGGGAGCCGGGCGGCGCGGCGCACCAGAACGCGAGGCGGTCGTCGTGGTGGTGGTTCGCGTACATCACGAAGACCTTCCGCACGAACCACGTCGGCTCGCCGTGGCTCACCCGCTCCTCGGCCTCCGGCATCGCCATGCACAGCTCACGCAGGCGGAGGAGCGGATCTTCGGGGCTCACGGGGCGGGCACCGCGCGCATGACGACGTACCCGGTCGGTTCGGCCTTGGTCACGTCGAGCAACCGCAGGCCGGCCGCCGCCAGCAGGTCGGTGAACTCCTCCAGCGTGCGTTCCTTGCCGCCGGTGTTGACCATCATGTTGAGGTCGCTCATGAGCAGCACCGGCATCGCGGCGAGCGCGGCGTCGTCGGCGGGCAGCAGCGGTTCGACGAGGAACAGCGTGCCGTGCTCCGGCATCGCCGCCCGGATCGTGCGCATGATGGCGAGGCTGCGCTCGTCGTCCCAGTCGTGGATGACGCTCTTCAGCACGTGCGCGTCGGCCGTCGGGACGGAGACGAAGAAGTCGCCCGTCACGACCTCGGCGCGGCCGCCCAGCACGGTCGCGGCGTCGCCGACGCCCGAAGGGGAGTCGAACAGCGTGGCCTGCAGCGCGGGGTGCTCGTCGAGGAAGCGGGCGAGCAGCGTGCCGTTGCCGCCGCCGACGTCGACGACGCTGGTGACCCCGGTGAGATCGCACGCCGCGACGACGGGGCCGGCCGCGCTGCGCGACCCCTCTGCCATGGCCTCGGTGAAGATCGGGCCCAGCACCGGGTCCTGCGCCATGTGCTCGAACGCGCCGCGGCCCGTGATCCGTTCGAACGACGGCGTGCCGGTGCGGACGCTGTACTCCAGCTCGCCCCACGCCCGCCAGACCTCGCCGCCGCAGAACAGCTGCGCGAGGTTGCCGACCGAGCCGGGCAGGCCGCTGCGCAGGAGGTCGCCGTCGGCGGTGAGCCGCCACCGGTCCTCGTCGTTGCAGGTGGCGTCGTCGCGGGTGGTGAGGCCGATCGCGCACGCCGCGCGGAGCAGCCGGTACAGCGCGTCCGGCTGGAGCGAGAGCTCCACGGCGAGCTCGTCGACGGCACGTGCCCGCGTCCCGAGCGCGTCGGGCACGCCGAGGCGGGCGAGGGTCTGGACCACCTGCGCCGGGAAGAACCCCCACACGAGGTTCAGCACGCGGTCGCGGTCGCCGACCTGCGTCGTGGCGGTCATGCCTTCGCCTCCGGCCGGTAGGTGCCGACCGACCACACGTTGCCTTCCGGGTCGGTCACGGCGTACTCGCGCGACCCGTACGGCTGGTCGACGAGCCCGGTCAGGACGGTCGCGCCGGCCGCGACCGCCCTGTCGTGATGGGCGTCGACCTCGTCGACGGCGAGGTAGATCACCGCCCTCCCGGTGTCGAACGGGCCGATCGGGTCGGCGCGCGTACCGATCATGACGATGTCGGACTCGTGGCCCAGCTCGGCGTGGGTGATCCGGCCCGCGTCGTCGCGGGAGACGTGCGTCTCGGTCAGCCCGAGCGCGGAGGTGAGGAACCGGATCGCCGCGTCGGCGTCGTCGTAGCGGATTGTCGGGTGGATCGTCATGCGGCGACGGTATGGCGTGCACCCACCCCCTGCCTTGGACGAATGGGAACCCGAACTTCCCCACCGTTTTGCCAACCTGCACGCCGTTTTGCGTGTGCAGGTTGGCAAAACGGTGGGGAACTTTCAGCTCCACTCGGCCAGGTACTCGCTCGGCGTGCAGCCCGCGAGCGCACGGAACTCGCGCACCAGGTGTGCGTGGTCGGCGTAGCCGCACGTGGCGGCGACGTCGGCGAGCGAGCCGACCCTTCCGGCCGGGCCGCTCGACAGGGTCGGGACGAGCAGCTCGGCGGCCCGCTGGAACCGCAGCACGCGCGCGCTCGCCTTGGGCCCGAGCCCCACCTGCGCGCGGAAGCGGTTGAGCAGGTGGCGTCGGCTCCAACCGGTGGCCTCGGCGAGGTCCTGCACACCCACGCCGCCGTGCGAGCGCACGAGCCGCTGCCACGCCCAGCTGACCTCCGGGTCGGGTCGTGCGTGTCCGGCGTCGAGCAGGGCGAGCAGCGCCGTGTCGACCCGCTCGAAGCGCCGCGGCCAGCCGGCATCGTGCGCCAGCCGTTCCGGCAGCCCGGCCAGCGTCGGGACGTCGAGCTCGTCGAGCCGCGGCGTCGTGTTGGCCAGCTCGTGCATCGGCCGGCCCAGCAGCGTGTAGACCCCGAGCGGCGTGAGGTCGACCTGCACGCCGTGCTGCATGCCGGTGAACGCGGTGATCACCGAGGCGTCGTGCATCCCGGCCAGGAACGACGTCGGGACGGTCGGGCCGGCCGGTCCGTCGAGCCGCAGCGGCGGGCCCATGCCGAGGATCAGCGTGCAGCTGCCCGTCGGGGCCTGCCTGCGGCGCACGACCGACCTGCTGAACTCGCGGTACCCGCCGTAGCGCAGCACGTATCCCGCCAGCCCCGGATGCGGCGTGGCCTGCACGTACTCGGTGGCGTCCGGCTGCGCCATGCGTCCAGTATGAGGCTCAGCCGGCGAGCAGCGCGCCCACCCGGGACGGTGCGAACACCACGTCCGCCAGCAGCAGCGCGCTGCCGACCAGCCCCGCCCTGGTGCCCAGCGCGCTAGGCACGATCTGCAGCCGCGCCGTCGCCAGCGGCAGTGAGCGGCGGTAGACGAGCTCGCGGATCCCGGCCACCAGCTGGTCGCCCGCGCTCGCGGCGACCTGCCCGCCCAGCACGACGACCCGGGGGTTGAGCAGGCTCACCGCCTCCGCGACTGCCCCGCCGAGCAGCCGGCCGGCCCGCCGCAGGAAGCGCGCCGCCTCCGGGTCGCCGGTCGCGGCCAGCGCCAGCGCTGCGTCGACGCCCTGCACGTCACGTCCGGCCGCGCGCAGGTCGCGCACCAGCGCCCACCCGCTCGCATACGCCTCGAGGCAGCCGACGTTCCCGCACCGGCACAGCGGCGGATCGCTCCCGTCACCTGTGTCGAGCTGTACGTGCCCTATGTCGCCGGCCGCGCCGTCGGCACCCCGGTACACCCGCCCACCTGCGATGATGCCCGACCCGACGCCGGTGCCGATCTTGAGCATGAGCAGCGCGTCGACGTCGGGGTGGGCGGCGCGGTGCTCGGCGAACGCCATCGCGTTGACGTCCTTGTCGACCATCACCGGGCACGGGTAGCGCTCGGCGAACCAGCCGCGGATGTCGAACCGGTCCCAGCCGGTCATGATCGGCGGGCTCACCACGGTGCCGGCGGCGAAGTCGACCGGCCCCGGCACGTCCAGGCCGATCCCGTGCACCGCGGCGGCCGGCCGCCCGGACGCGTCGAGCAGCTCGCGGAAAAGGCCGTCGACGACGTCGAGCACGGCTCGCGGTCCGCTCGCCACGTCGATCACGGCGGAGCGCTCCAGCCCGACGGTGCCCAGCAGGTCGCACAGCGCGACCCGCAGGCTGCTGGCCCCGACGTCGGCGACGAGCAGCACGCCGCGGTCGCGGTGGAAGGCGAACTGGCCGGCCGGTCGGCCGCGGCTGGGTACGTCGTCGCGCTGCTCACCGGCCGGCACGACGAGGCCGTGCGCGAGCAGCGCGTCGAGCCGCTGGGTGACGGTGGAGCGGGACAGGCCCGTGCGTTCCATCACCTCGGCCCGGGTCTGCGGCCCGAGCGACCGGAAGACGGCAAGGACGTCCCCTGCGGAGGCGGGGCCGTTGCCGGCGTTCGGGTCGTCCTGCACCAGCCCACCCTAATGGCCTGTCGCCACGCAGAAAAGCGCTGAGTTCTGCTTGACATCAGACATAAATGGGCGTCTGATCCGGGCATGCGGATCGTGAGACGAAAGGCGCTGGTCGGTGCGGTGCTGGCGGCGGGACTCGCTGCGGTGCTCACGGCCTGTGGCGGCGGAAGCGGGACCACCGGCGCTCCGGCGCAGGCTTCGGTCGCGGCGGTGATCAAGGGCCTGGACAACCCGTTCTTCCAGGCCATGCAGAAGGGCATCGACGAGCAGGGCGCGGCGACCGGCACCCGCACCACGGTGCAGGCCGCGACGTCGATCACCGACACCACCGGGCAGGCCGACAAGCTCGTCGGGCTGGCCGGGCAGGACTTCGGCTGCTACATCGTCAACCCGATCTCGGGGACGAACCTCGTGCAGGGCCTCGCGCAGCTCGCGGCGGCCGGCAAGACGATCGTCAACATCGACAGCCCGGTGCAGGCCGACGCCGCGACCGCGGCGGGCGCGAAGATCGCGACGTACATCGGCACCGACAACGTCGCCGCGGGCAAGCTCGCGGCCACCGAGATGTCGCGCCTGCTGACCGGCGGCGGATCGGTCGCGGTGGTCGGCGGCATCGCCGGCGACGTCACCAGCGGCGCGCGGGTGGAGGGGTTCCGCGCGGGGCTGACCGGCGGCGTGACGGTGGTGCAGGAGGTCGCCGCCAACTGGGAACGCCAGGAGGCGCTCACCCAGGCCACGACGATCATGGCGGCACAGCCCGACCTCAAGGGCTTCTTCGCGGCCAACGACGACATGGGGCTCGGCATCGCGCAGGCCGTCGCCAACGCCGGGCGCACCGGGCAGATCCAGGTGATCAGCGTCGACGGCAACCCCGACGCGCTCACCGCGGTGTCGAACGGCGAGCTCGCCGCGACCGTCGCGCAGTACCCGTACGTCATCGGGCAGCTCGGCGTCGACGCCTGCCGGGCAGCGGCCGCGGGGACGGCGTTGCCTTCGAAGGTCGACGCACCCGTGCAGCTGGTGACCAAGGACAACGCGCAGCAGGCGATCCAGTCGGCGCCGCGCCCGCCCGCGCCGTACGAGAACCCGTTCGCCACGCGATGACAGCTCACGCAACCGCCGCACCACCGGCGCCGGCGTTCTGGCGCGACCCCGGCCAGTGGGCCGACCGCGCCGCCGCCGTCGGGCTGGTGGTGCTGGTGGTGATCTTCCAGATCGCCAACCCGACGTTCCTCTCGGCCGGCAACATCCGCTCGATGCTCGTCGCCTCCGCCATACTCGTCGTGCTCTCGATCGGGCAGGCGTTCGTCGTCGCGACCGGCGGCATCGACCTCTCCGTCGCCTCGACGATGACGTTCGCGGCGGTGCTCTTCGGCTTCGGGTTCTCCCGCGGGTGGGGCGTGCTCGCGTGCTGCCTGCTCGCGCTCGTCGGCGGCGGGCTGGTGGGGCTGGCCTGCGGGGTGCTCGTCGGGCGCGGGCGGATCACCGACTTCGTGGTGACGCTGGGCGCGCTGTCCGCGGCGTCGGGCGCAGCGCTGGTGATCGCCGACGGCAAGCCCGTCACCGTGATCGATGCCGGCCTGCTGGCGCTCTCCGCGGGCGGGATCGGGCCGATCGGGTGGTCGGTCGTGATCGCGGCGGTGCTGGCCGTCGGCGCGCACGTGCTGCTCTTCCGCACGCGGCTCGGCACGCACGTGCTCGCCGTCGGCGGCAACCCGGAGGCGGCCACCGCCACCGGCATCAGCGTCGCGCGGATCAAGACGGTGGTCTACACGCTCAGCGGCGTGCTCGCGGGCATCGCAGCGATCCTGCTGGTCTCCAGGGTCGGTGCGGCCGAGCCGGCATCGAACACGTCGTTCCTGCTCAACTCGGTGGCCGCGGTCGTGCTGGGCGGGGTCAGCCTCGCCGGCGGCCGCGGCACGATCACCGGGCCGGTGCTCGGCGCGCTGCTGCTCACCGCGCTCGCGAACGGGCTCACGCTGCTCGGGGTCTCGCCGTTCTACCAGCCGCTCGCCGTCGGCATCGTCGTCGTCGCTGCGGCCTTCCTGACGAGGTGGCGGCGATGAGTTTGATGAAGGTGGAGGGCGTCTCGCTGGCGTTCGGCAGCGTCCAGGCGCTGCGCGACGTCACCCTCGACATCGCGGCAGGGGAGATCACCGCGCTGGTCGGCGACAACGGCGCCGGCAAGTCGACGCTCGTGCGCTGCATGGCGGGCGTGCACCGGCCCGACAGCGGACGCATCCTGTTCGACGGCTCGCCGGTCGAATTCCGCTCGGCGGAGGGCGCCCGCGCGGCAGGCATCGAGACGGTGCACCAGAACCTCGCGCTGGTCGAGGACCTGACCGTATGGCAGAACCTGTTCCTCAACCGGGAGCTCGTGCGCGGACCGTTCCTCGACCGCAAGGCCATGCGCGCGCGGGCCGGGGAGATGGTCGCCGAGCTGGCCGTCAACGTCCCGGCCGTGACGGCGAGGGTGCGGCGGCTGTCCGGCGGCCAGCGGCAGGCCGTCGCGATCTGCCGCGCTGCCGGGTTCGACTCCCGGCTGGTGATCATGGACGAGCCGACGGCCGCGCTCGGCGTGCAGGAGACCGCGCGGGTCGAGACGCTCATCCGCACGCTGCGCGACGACGGCCGGGCCGTCCTGCTGATCAGCCACGACTTCGCGCAGGTGCTACGCCTGTCGGACCAGGTCTGGGTGATGCGCGGGGGACGATGTGTCGGCGGCATGCGCACGAAGGACACGACGGGCGATGAGATCGTGTCGCTCGTGACCGGAACGAAGGGGAGCACGTGAGCAATCGGATCGGCGTCCACGCACTGGTCTGGGTGGGCGGAACGGACCCCGCCGCGGTGCGGGAAGCGGTCGCGCGCAGCGCGGCGGCCGGCTACGACCTGCTGGAGCTCTCGCTGCACGACGCCGTCAACCTCGACACCGCCGCCGCGCGTGCCGAGCTGGAAGCGGCCGGGCTCGGCGTGGCGTGCTCGCGCGGGCTCGCGTTCGACGCCGACATCTCCAGCGCCGACCCCGCCGTCGTCGAGCGCGGCGCGCAGCTGCTGGCCGACTCGCTCGTGACGACCCGCGAGCTGGGCGGCACGCACCTCACCGGCGCGCTCTACAGCGCGCTCGGGAAGTACGGGGCGCCGCTGACCAGCGCGGGGCGGGCGAACGTCGTGCGGGTGCTGCGCGAGGTCGCCGCCGAGGCCGCGGGCCACGGCATGACGCTCGGGCTGGAGATCTGCAACCGGTACGAGACCAACGTGATCAACACGGCGCACGACGCGCTCGTGCTGGCCGACGACATCGGCGCCGACAACGTCACGATCCACCTCGACACCTACCACATGAACATCGAGGAGGACGACCTCGTGCGGCCGGTGTACGAGGTCGGCGCGCGGCTCGGGTACGTCCACATCGGCGAGAACCACCGCGGCTACCTCGGCTCGGGGCATCTCGACTTCGGCGCGTTCTTCCACGCGCTCGCCGACATCGGGTACGGCGGGCCGATCACGTTCGAGTCGTTCTCCTCGGCCGTCGTCTCGCCAGGGCTCTCGAGCGACCTTGCCGTGTGGCGCAACCTGTGGTCGGACGGCGCGCACCTCGCCGAGCACGCCCGTGCGTTCATCGCGGGGCAGCTGGCGGCGAGCGCGCCCCGGTGACGGGCGCCCCGGTAACAGGGCTCGCAACGCTCGTCGAGCGGGCCGCCGCGCTCGCCGCCGGGCCTGGGCGGGCGGTGCTCGGGATCACCGGGAGCCCCGGCGCCGGCAAGTCGACGCTCGCCGCGGCGCTGCTGGCCCGGCTGCCGTGCGAGCTGGTGGCGCACGTGCCGATGGACGGCTTCCACCTCGCCGACGTCGCGCTGCGCGCGATCGGGCGGCTCGACGCGAAAGGAGCGCCCGACACGTTCGACGTCGGCGGGTACGTCGCGCTGCTGCGCCGCGTCCGAGCCGACGCCGAGGACGTGATCTACGCGCCGGCGTTCGAACGCGACCTGGAGCAGCCGATCGCCGGCTCGATCGCCGTGCCGCGCTCGGCCCGGCTGGTGATCACCGAAGGCAACTACCTGCTGCTGGGGACCGGCCCGTGGGCGCAGGTGCGCCCGGAGCTGTCGGAGGTGTGGTTCTGCGCGCCGCGGCCGGATGTGCGGCTCGCGCAGCTCAGCGCGCGGCACGTCGCGTTCGGGAAGTCGCCCGACTTCGCCCGCGAGTGGGTGGCGGCCGTCGACGAGCCCAACGCCGAGCTGGTGGAGCCGACCCGCGCCCGCGCCGACCTCGTCGTCCCCGCGTCGGTGCTGGAAGGGCTCCCGACGTAGAAGTTGCCCACCGTTTTGCCAACCTGCACACCCTTCGGCGTCTGCAAGTAGGCAAAACGGTGGGGAACTTCCCCATCGTTTTGGGCACATGCGCGCTGTTGGGGCGCGCATCCACCCAAAACGGTGGGGAAGTTCGCGGCCTCGGCTCAGGTGGGTGTTCGGGTATGCGGTCAGTGGTGGGCGGTGCGGTGGGCCGTGAGGACGTCCAGGCCGAAGTCGGCGACCGGGTCGCGCCACACGGCGTGCGCGTGGTTCGCGTCGTTCTGCGTGTTGTCGTACTCGACGAGCAGCCGCGGCGCCTGCAGCCGGTAGTAGTGCGGCTCGCCCGGGACGGTCGAGCCGGCCCACGCGAAGTGCACGCCGTCGAGCTCGTCCGCCTCCGTGTAGCGGTGCAGCGGCGACGCACCTGCCGGCACCCGCCCGAGGTACGTCGACAACAACGCCTGCAGCAGCTCGCGCTGCCCGGCATCGAGGTCGGCGGCCGGCACGCCCTTCGGCGTCGCCGTCAGCGCGATCACCTCGTGGTCGTCGCGGGTGTAGCGGCTGGCCGCCGCGAGCGCGTCGCTGGAGGCCTGCAGCCGGTCGCGCTCGCCCGGGTCGGCGAACGTGCCGCGCCAGATGCCGGTCAGCGGGATCAGCTCGTCGCCGTCGCCGATCCGGCTGCGGTTGCCCCCGACGATGTCCGACGGCGCACGCGGCAGCAGCACCGCCCGCGCCGCGAGCGCGTCGTCGAGCGAGCGCACCAGCTCGCGCGCGATGTCCTCGGTGGCGCCGAGCAGGCGCAGCTGCCCGCCGAGCAGCGGTGCCGTCGCGGGGTTGGTGCCGATGAAGCAGGGGGTCGTCGCGGCCAGCTCGCCGTCGACGACGAGGTTGTTCAGCGAGACGTGGTGCCCGCCGAACCGCCACCCCCAAGGCGCGGCCCCACCCGGCTCACCGAAGACCCGCAGGTAGTAGAGGCCGGGGTCGCGGCCGCGCTCGCGGCCCATCCGCGAGCCGAAGCCCTCGACCCGGTCGAGCACGTTCTCCAGCCCGATCACCGACGCCACCGTCGTGAAGCCCGCCTCCGACAGCCCGCTCGCGACGAGCTTCATCGCGAGCTGCTGCTGCGCCGGCCGCTGCTGGTGCGATGTCAGCCCGCCGTGGTCGGTGGGGGTGTAGAACCAGCGCCGCCGCTCCTCGTCCGTCGCGTCGTCGGAGGGCCCGGCGCCGACCGCGATCGTCCGCTGGTCCGCCGAGAGCGAGTCGATCCAGTTCCGCGCGGCGTCCGCCATCTCCGCCGCCACCTGCCGAGCACCGTCACGTCCCATGCCCCGACCTTAGGCTGCGATCGACGCGAGGCCGGGCATCCGTCCCGCGCACCCGAGTCCGCAAATTCGCTGGCCTCGCCGTGACGGCGTCGAGACCATCGAAAGATGCGGCTCGAGGACGCGGCACAGGCATGGCGTGATGATGGATTCGCAGTCTTGCCCGGCTACCTGTCCGCGGAGGATCTTGCACCGGCTGTGGATGAGCTGGAGCTGTGCTTCCCCTCCGCCGACGGGTTCCACAGCGGGTCGGACCCGCGGCGGGACCGGTTCGTGAGCGATGAGTTCGACGGCATCGACACCTTCCCGTTCGCCAGCCTCCAGCTGAGCCTGCTCGCGGTGCACCCGAAGATCCTCGATCTCGCTGCGTCGCTCCTGGGCGAGGACCAGCGCCTCTACTCGGCGGAGGCGTGGGCGAAGTACACCGGCGCCACCGAGTACGACCAGTGGTTGCACCGCGACTACCTCATCCACACGATGCTCGTCCCGAGCGACGCGACGGCGTTCCGGCAGCTGGAGCTGTTCGTCTACCTCGTCGACGTCCCTGACGACCTCGGCCCGCCACATCTCGTGTCGACACGGCACACCGCAGATCTGCCGGTCCTGCCGAACTGGTATCCCCGGTCGGACGTCGAGGCGACCGGCGACCGATTCGTGGCCAGCACCGGTCGGCCGGACCTCTACGAGGCCGAGGTATCAGCGGCCGGACCTGCCGGCACCGTGGTCGCCTTCACCCCTGACACGGTGCACCGCGGCACGGCGCTGACCCGGCCGGGCGGAGCTCGCTACTCCATGCATCTGAGTTACCGGACCGCTGTCGCCGAGTGGGCGCAGCGGAAGGGCTGGCCCGACCGCAGCCACGACGCGGCCTGGTACCGCTTCGTGGACGAGGCGACCCCGCGCCAGCTCGCCGTGCTCGGATTCCCGCCACCCGGCCATCCGTTCTGGACACCCGCCACCTTGTCCGCGGTCGCGCTCCGATATCCCGGTCTCGATCTCGGGCCGTGGCGGGAACCCCTCGAACCACATCGGTGAGCTGCGATCGGCTCGTCAGGCCTCCGGCCACCGCTCGTGCCCCAGCACCCCCGGGGCGCGGCCGAGGCGGATGTCGCAGCGGATGCGGCCGGGTTCGATGCCGGTGAGCTCGGCGATGAGCGAGCGGGCGGCGTCGTCGGCCTCCGGCATCGCCAGCACGCTGGTCGCGGCCTCGATCTCCGGTACGTAGAGCACGAGCCGGCGTTCCGCGAGCCACGCGAGGACCTCGAAGGTCCGCGCCTGGTCGGTGGCCGCCACGACGTCAACGGTAGCGGCGCGGGCAGCTCAACCGCAGGGGTTCGCGACCGTGCATTCCTGGCCTTCCGACGAGGATCGCTCCGGCTGCCGGGTCTCCTCGTCGCTGTCGCCGGCCTCACCGGTGGGTGTGGGCTCGGAGGACCTGGTCGTGGGCGTCGCCGAGCCGGACCGCTGCGGGGACGGACGATCGGTGGGTGGGACGCCCGACGGCGCCGGTTCGCCGCTCGGGTCCGGCGTCGGTCCCGCGGACGGCCCAGCGGACGGCCCCGCGCTCCCGGGCTCCGGCTCGTCCCGCACCGGCGCCTCGCCGATCGGCCGGAACGGCGCGAACTGCTCGACCGGCTGGGCGTCGTGCACCTCGACCATGAACTCCTTCCACGCCTCACCCGGGAGGCTCTTGCCCGTGATGGGCCGGCCGCTCGCCGTGCGGATCGGGGTGTTCATGTCGGTGCCCATCCACACCGACGTCGAGACGAGCGGCGTGTAGCCGGCCATCCAGGCGTCGTTGTTCTCGCCCTCGAACCGCGACTCGACCGTCCCGGTCTTCGCCGCGACGGGCCGCCCACCCGGTAGCGCGAGCCCGTCGCGCGCGGCGACGTCGAGCATCGTCTCGGTGACGTTGCGGGCGACGCGTTCCTCGAACCGGCGCTCGCCGTGCGTGTTCGCCTCGTACAGGACCACCCCGTCGGCGGTGACGATCGAGGAGACGATGTGCGGCTCGCGCCACACCCCGCCGGCGGCGAGCGTGGCGTAGGCCGACGCCATCTCGAACGTCGTGACCTCCTTGTTGCCCAGCGCGATGCCCTCGGTGGGGTCGTCGAGCGGCGACTTGATCCCGGCGAGGCGCGCGGCCTCGGCCACCGATTCCGGTCCGACCTGCTTGGCGAGGGTGTTGAACACGACGTTGTTGGAGATCGTCATGGCCTGCTTGAGGTCGCAGCGGCCGCAGTCGGCGCCGTCGGCGTTGCGCAGCCCCGGCATCTCGGTGCCGTTGAACGTCTTGCCGAGCCCGACCGGCGGGTCCCGCTGCAGCCCGGCAAGCACGACGAACGGTTTGAACGTCGAGCCGGCCAGCCGGGGAGCCCGCGCGTAGTCGAGGCCGTGGCCGTTGTCGCCGCCGTAATAGGCGAGCACGCCGCCGGTCGCGGGATCGATCGCGACGAGCGAGCTGCGCAGGTTGACCGGCTGGCCGGTGAGCGCGTCGTGCGCGGCGTCGACGGCCTGCCGCTGGCGCAGCGGGTCGATCGTCGTAGTGATCTGCAGACCGCCCTGCGCGAGCACCTGCTCGGGGAGGCCGAGGTCCTCCAGCTCGCGGGTGACCGCCGTGACGATGTGCCCGTTGCTGTCGGCCGGGACGCCACCCGCCGTCGGCTTCCGCGGGACCGTCGGCGGGAACCGCACGTCCTTGCGCTCCTGCGGCGCGAGCCAGCCCTGGGCGACCATCCCGTCGAGCACGAACGTCCAGCGCTGCACCGCCCGCTCCGGGCTCACCGCGGGATCCCACCGGGACGGCGACTGGATCACCCCGGCCAGCAGCGCAGCCTCGCTCGGGGTGAGCCGCTCGACGTTCTTGCCGAAGTAGGCCTGGCTCGCGGCCTGGATGCCGTACGCGCCCCGGCCGAAGTAGATCGTGTTGAGGTAGTCGCCGAGGATCTCGTCCTTGGTGCGCTCCTGCGAGACCTTGACGGCGAGCACGACCTCCTTGAACTTGCGCCAGAGCGTCTGCTCGTCACCGACCAACGCCTTCTTGACGTACTGCTGGGTGATCGTGGAGCCGCCGCCTTGCCCGCCGCGCAGCTGGTTCCACACCGCTCGCGCGATGCCGGTGAGGTCGAATCCGGGGTTGGAGTAGAAGGTGCGGTCCTCCGCGGCGAGCACGGCGTCGCGCACGACCTGCGGGACGGCCTCGATCGCCACCTTCGTCCGGTTGCCCGATTCCGGGACGAGCCGCGTCAACGGTGAGCCGTCGGTGAACGCGACGGTCGCGACCTGGTTGTTCACGGCGTCGTCCGGGCTGGGCACCGAGAGGAAGAGGTAACCCAGGGTGAACGCCAGGACGGGCGTGAGCACCGCTGACCCGGTGGACCAGAGGACGGTGCGGACGAGGATGCGGCGGCGCCGCGCGCGTTGGTGGGCCGGCGAGAGCGCGGGCCGGGAGCGGGGCGCCCGGGCCCACCGCCGCCGGTTCGGGGCGATCACCGGGATCGGTTCGGTCGGCTCCAGCGCCCGGTGCCGGGCCGGCTCGTCCGAACGCCGCTTCGGGGTGTGCCACCAGCCGACACCCGTCGGGTGCGGGCCGCGACGGGAGCGTTGCACGGGCAGGTGCGGACGCTGGTCCCCGCTGCGGGGACGGGGTGCGCGTGTCGTGTCTGCGCCGTTCAAACCCGACTCACCTCCCTCACCGTTCACGTGCTGTCGACCCAACGTGTCAACCGCGGGTGGCGGTATGGCAGAGCGCACGACATCACCCGATGGGCGGGCGCGAGGCGTCCTCGGATCGGTGTGAGGTCCGAAACCATGCACGCTCCGTAGTTGCTCTCCGCCGGACGGCCTATCGGCCGGCGAGACCCAGCGATACCGCACGCGGCATCGACCAAGTGGCGGAGCATACTGCGCCATTCGGAGCAGCAAAGCGGACCCCGATGACCGTCGACAACGACGTTCCGGCTATATGTGAGCGCTCACAACAGCCAAAAGGTCGTTGTCGACGGCGTCGACGTCAGGCGACGGGTGCGGTGGCCATCGCCTCGGCGAGCAGCTCGTACGAGCGGATGCGGTCGACGCCGTCGTGCGTGCTCGTCACGACCATCAGCTCGGCGACACCGGTGCGTCCCACCAGCTCCTCGACGCCCGCGCGGACGGTGTCCGGCCCACCGATGATCTGCCCGGCGAGCCGCTGCTCGACGAAGAACCGCTCCTCGGCCGTGTACGGGTGGTCGGCGGCTTCCTCCGGTGTCGGCACGAGGCCGGGGCGGCCCTGGCGCAGCCGCAGGAACTGCAGCGCACCCGGCATCGCGAGCCGCTGCGCCTCCTCGTCGGTCGGGGCGGCCAGCACCGAAGCGGCGATCATGGCGTAGGGCTCGGCCAGTAGCGGCGACGGGCGGAACGTCTCGCGGTAGAGCGCGAGGGCCGGCATGGTGTTCTCGCTGCTGAAGTGGTGCGCGAACGCGAACGGGAGGCCGAGCAGGCCGGCCAGCTGGGCGCTGTAGCCGCTGGAGCCGAGCAGCCACATCTCGGGCTTCTGCCCGCCCGCGGGGACGGCGACGACCGGGCCGTCGCCGCGGAAGTAGGCCGAGAGCTCGGATAGCTGCTCGGGGAAGTCGTCGGCGCCCAGCGGCTCGGTGCCGCGGCGCAGCGCGCGGGCGGTGCGCGGGTCGGTGCCGGGCGCGCGGCCGATGCCGAGGTCGATCCGGCCGGGGTGCAGCGCGTCGAGCGTCCCGAACTGCTCGGCGATCACCAGCGGCTGGTGGTTGGGCAGCATCACCCCGCCCGACCCGACCCGGATCCGCGACGACGCGGCGGCGAGGTGCGCGATCAGCACGGCGGGCGACGAGCTGGCGATGCCCGGCATGCCGTGGTGCTCGGCCACCCAGTAGCGGCGGAAACCGAGCTCGTCGGCGCGGCGGACCAGCGCCGTGCTCGTGGCGAGCGCGGCCGTGGCCGTCGAACCGGAACCGATGGGGACGAGGTCGAGCACGGAGAGAGGCACCACGAGGGGTGCAACCGCGGCACCGACCGGGATCTTCCCGGGGAGCACCGCCGGTAAGTCGGTCGCGCACCGGTCGTAGCATTTCGAGCACAGCTACACAACCCGTTGGCAGCTCAACCCACTGGAGGCACCCCGTGTCCGCGCCCGTACCCCCTCCCGCGTCCGCTCCCGTCCGGGTGCAGGCCGGGACGACGGCGGGTGCCGCCGTTCGCGAGGCGGGGCTGCCGACCTCGGGACCGAGCGCCGTCGTGGTCGTCCGCGCCGATGGTGCGCTGAAGGACCTCGCGTGGGTGCCCGACGCCGACGTCGAGGTCGAGCCGGTCGGTGCCGACACCGACGACGGGCGCAGCGTCATCCGCCACTCTGCGGCGCACGTGCTCGCGCAGGCCGTCCAGCAGCTCTTCCCGGAGGCCAAGCTGGGCATCGGGCCGCCGATCACCGACGGCTTCTACTACGACTTCGACGTCGCGACCCCGTTCACCCCGGACGACCTCGTGAAGCTCGAGTCGGCCATGAAGAAGATCATCAAGGCCGGCCAGCGGTTCTCCCGCCGCCGTTTCGACTCGCTCGACGACGCCCGCAAGGAGCTCGCCGACGAGCCGTACAAGCTGGAGCTGATCGAGATCAAGGGGGCCCCGGACGAGGGGGTCATGGAGGTCGACGCCTCCGGCGAACTGACCATCTACGACAACGTGCACGCGCACACCGGCGAGACCGTCTGGTCGGACCTGTGCCGCGGCCCGCACCTGCCCACCACCAAGTTCATCCCGGCCGTGAAGCTCACCCGCTCCGCGGCGGCGTACTGGCGGGGCGACCAGAAGAACCAGCAGCTCCAGCGCATCTACGGCACCGCGTGGGAGAGCCAGGAGGCGCTCGACGCGCACCTGGAGCGCGTCGCCGAGGCCGAGCGGCGCGACCACCGCAAGCTCGGCGCGGAGCTCGACCTCTTCTCGTTCCCCGACGAGATCGGTTCCGGCCTGCCCGTCTTCCACCCCAAGGGCGGCGTGATCCGCAAGGAGATGGAGGACTACGCCCGCCGCCGGCACGAGGAGGAGGGCTACGAGTTCGTCAACACCCCGCACATCACCAAGGCGCAGCTGTTCGAGACCTCCGGGCACCTCGCCTGGTACGCCGACGGCATGTACCCGTCGATGCACCTCGACGAGGAGCTCGCCGAGGACGGCACCGTGCGCAAGCCCGGCCAGGACTACTACCTGAAGCCGATGAACTGCCCGATGCACAACCTGATCTTCCGGTCGCGCGGGCGCAGCTACCGCGAGCTGCCGCTGCGGCTGTTCGAGTTCGGCAGCGTCTACCGCTACGAGAAGTCCGGTGTGGTGCACGGCCTCACCAGGGCCCGCGGGTTCACCCAGGACGATTCGCACATCTACTGCACGCTCGACCAGATGCACGACGAGATCCGCTCGCTGCTGACCTTCGTGCTGAACCTCCTGCGCGACTACGGCCTCGACGACTTCTACCTCGAGCTCTCCACTCGCGACCCGGAGAAGTCGATCGGCAGCGACGAGGACTGGGAGCGCGCCACAGAGGCGCTGCGCGCGGCCGCCGAGGCCAGCGGGCTGGAGCTCGTGCTCGACCCCGGTGGCGCCGCGTTCTACGCGCCGAAGATCAGCGTGCAGGCCAAGGACGCGATCGGGCGCACCTGGCAGCTCTCGACGATCCAGGTCGACCTGATGGAGCCGGGGCTGTTCGACCTGGAGTACACCGCGGCCGACGGGTCGCGCCAGCAGCCGATCATGATCCACCGGGCGCTGTTCGGCTCGATCGAGCGGTTCTTCGGCGTGCTCACCGAGCACTACGCCGGCGCGTTCCCGGCCTGGCTCGCGCCCGTGCAGGTGGTCGGGATCCCGGTCACCAACGAGCAGGTGGCGGCCGTCGACGAGGTCGCGGCAGCGCTCAAGGCCAAGGGTGTGCGCGTCGAGGTCGACGCCTCGGACGACCGCATGCAGAAGAAGATCCGCACCCACACCCTGCAGAAGGTCCCGTTCATGCTGCTCGTGGGCGCGCGCGACGCCGAGGCCGGCGCCGTGAGCTTCCGGTTCCGCGACGGCACCCAGGTCAACGGCGTGCCGGTGGCCGCCGCCGTCGAGCGGATCACGAGCTGGATCGCGAGCCGCGAGAACGCGAACCCGACCGCGGACGCGTTCACCGTCGACGCCGGCTGACAGCGGCCGAATCTCCCCACCGTTTTGGGTGGATGCGCGCCCGCACGGCGCGCAAGTACCCAAAACGATGGGGAACTTCCCCACCGTTTTGCCAACCTGCACACCCGAAACGCCGTGTAGGTAGGCAAAACGGTGGGGACCTTCTACGCGGTGTCGGCTGGCCGCGCTCTACCGGCCGTAGGACTTCCCCATCGTTTTGGGTGGATGCGCGCTCCCACAGCGCGCAAGTGCACAAAACGGTGGGAAATTCGGGCCTTGGCGAGCGGGCGGTCGGCGGTCCGGGCGATCCGGCGCAGCCTAGGATCGGCGTCCATGAGCGAGGGCGTCGAACTCGGGCACGATCCCGAGGTGGAGCCGCGCGACGGCGTGGGCACACCCGACGGGTTCCGCCGCCTGTGGACGCCGCACCGGCTCGCCTACATCAAGGAGGCGGGGGAGGGTGGCTGCCCGTTCTGCCGGATTCCGTCGCTGCCCGACGCGGAAGGGCTCGTCGTCGCGCGCGGCGAGACGGTGTACGCGGTGCTCAACCTGCATCCGTACAACCCCGGCCACCTCATGGTGCTGCCGTACCGGCACGTCGCCGAGCTGGAGGACCTGACCGACGCCGAGGCGGCCGAGCTGATGTCGTTCACCCAGGACGCCGTGCGGGCGATGAAGCGGGTCGCCGCCCCGCACGCGTTCAACGTCGGGCTGAACCTGGGCACGGTCGCGGGCGGCTCGCTCGCCGAGCACCTCCACCAGCACGTCGTGCCCCGATGGGGCGGCGACGCGAACTTCATCGCGGTGATCGGGCAGACGAAAGTGATCCCGCAGCTCCTCTCCGAGACGCGCGAGCTGCTCGCGAACGCCTGGCCGACCTGAGGCCGCCCGAGCCCGTAGTCTGGTGCGGGCTGGGGGTCATCTCGGCTGATCTCACCGCCCACCCGTGAGCAGCCGTCGACAAGCAGGAGTCCATGCTCAACGTCTCCGCGCGCGTGCATGTGAACCGCGTGACCGACCCCGTGGGGCGCTGGCTCGTCGACCACGGGATCGCCCCTGACGTCGTGACGGTCATCGGCACCGCGGGCTCGGCCGCGGCCGCGCTCTGGTTCCTGCCGCGGGGGGAGCTGCTCGCCGGTGCCGCGGTGTTCACCTTCTTCGTCCTGCTCGACCTCGTCGACGGCGCGATGGCCCGCGCCCGCGGCGCCGGGACCCCGTTCGGGGCGGTGCTGGACTCCACCTGCGACCGGCTCGCCGACGGCGCGCTGTTCGCCGGCCTGACCTGGTGGTGCCTCGGGGTGGGGGAGGAGCGCGTGCTGGGTGTGGCGGCGTTGCTCTGCCTCGTCGCGGGCCAGCTCGTGTCCTATATCAAGGCGCGCGCAGAAGGGGTCGGGCTCTCCGCCGACGGCGGGCTCGTCGAGCGAGCCGAACGGCTCATCGTCGCGCTCGTCGGGATGGCGCTGGCCGGGCTGGGCGTGCCGTACGCCCTGCACGTCGCGCTGTGGCTGCTCGCGGCGGCATCGGTGTGGACGGTCGGGCAGCGGATCGTCGCCGTATACCGCAGCGCGCAGGACCGCCCGCCGCACGACCAGCCGGCCGACCCGGCAAGCCCGGCCAACCCGACGGCCCCGTGACCAGCACGTTCGCCGAACGTCTTGCCGACGCCGAGTACGCGCTGGCGTGGCGGGCCGTCCGCGCGCTCCCGCACGCCGCGGCGCACGGGCTGTTCGAGCGGGGTGCCGACTGGGCCGTGGGCCGCGACGGCGCCGGGGTGCGGCAGCTGCGCGCCAACCTGGCCAGGGTCCGGCCCGCTGCCTCCCCCGGCGAGCTGGACGAGCTCGTGCGCGCCGGCATGCGCAGCTACGCCCGCTACTGGTGCGAGGCGTTCCGGCTGCCGGCGATGGACCTCGCCGACGTGCACGCGCGCACCGCGGTGACCGGCACGGAACCGCTTTACAGCGCCCTGGACGAGGGCCGCGGCGTGCTGTTCGCGCTCCCGCACACCGGCAACTGGGACGCCGCGGGCGTCTGGCTGGTCGAGATGCTGCGCAGGCGCGGCCACGAGCCGACGTTCACGACGGTGGGGCAGCGGCTGCGCCCCGAGTCGCTCTACCGGCGGTTCGTCGCCTACCGCGAAGGGCTCGGGTTCGAGGTGGTCGCGGCGGAGGACGGCTCGGCCGCGTACCGGGCGCTGGTCCGGCGGCTGCGCGGCGGCGGTGTGGTCTGCCTGCTCGCCGACCGCGACGTCAGCGGGACCGGCGCCGAGGTGACGCTCTTCGGGGCGCGCACGCGGCTCCCCGTCGGCCCGGCCCGGCTGGCGGCGCTGACGGGTGCGCTGCTGCTCCCGGCGCGTCCGTGGTTCCGGGGGGACGGGTGGGGGATCGCGTTCGGTCCGCCCGTCGAGGCCGGCAGGCGGGCACCGGCGGCTGCGACGACGCAGGCGCTCGCCGACGCGCTCGCCGCGCTGATCGCCGAGACTCCGCAGGACTGGCACGTCCTGCAGCCGGTGTGGCCCGAGCCGGCGCCGGTCGGGGTGGCTCCGTGACCGGCCTGCGTGTCGGGATGGTCTGCCCCTACTCGCTCGACGTCGCGGGCGGCGTCCAGGCGCACGTCATCGGGCTCGCCGCGGAGCTGCGCCGCGCAGGGCACACGGTCGATGTGCTGGCCCCGGCCCGTTCCGCGACCGCCGTGCCCGAGTTCGTGACCCCGGCCGGGCGGTCGGTCGGTGTGCCCTACAACGGGTCGGTCGCGCGGGTGGCGTTCGGGCCGGTCGCCTACTCGCGGGTGCGGCGCTGGCTGGCCGAGCACCCGTTCGACGTCCTGCACCTGCACGAACCGACGACGGTGAGCGTCTCCGCGCTGGCGCTCATGATCGCGGAGGGGCCGATCGTCGCGACCTTCCACGCCTCGACGGAGCGGTCCCGCGCGCTGAGCGCGTTCGGCGGGGTGCTGCAGCCCCTGATGGAGAAGGTCACGGCCCGGATCGCGGTCTCGCCGCTGGCCAGGCGCGTGCAGGTGGAGCACCTCGGTGGCGACGCCGTCGAGATCCCGAACGGCGTCGACGTCGACGCTTACGGCAGCGGCCCCCTGCTGCCCGGCGGGCGCCGGCCGGGTGCGGTCGGGTTCGTCGGCCGGTTCGACGAGCCGCGCAAGGGCATGGCGGTGCTGCTCGACGCCGTCCGGTCGCTCGCGGACGCCAGGCCGGACCTGCGGCTGGTCGTCGTCGGCCGCGGCGACGCCGACGCGCTGCGCCGGGCGGCTGGGCCGGTCGCCGATCGGCTGGAGGTGCTCGGACCCGTCGACGACCCGACGAAGGCGGCCGCGCTGCGCTCCGTCGACGTGTTCTGCGCGCCCAACCTCCGCGGCGAGAGCTTCGGGATGGTGCTCATCGAGGCGATGGCCGCCGGGACGCCCGTGGTGGCCAGCGACCTCGACGCGTTCCGCGCCGTGCTCGGCCCCGGGGCAGGTGTTGTGGTGCCCACGGGGGACGCGGGCGCGCTGGCGGTCGAACTGGCTGCGCTCCTCGACGACCCCGCGCGCCGCGCCGCGCTCTCGGCCGCCGGCGCAGCGCGAGCGGCGGAGTTCGGGTGGTCGCAGGTCGGGGCGGCCGTCCAGCGGGTGTACCGGGCGGCCGTCGCCGCCGACCCGCGCTCGTTCGAGCGCAGGCGGGTGTCGTGAGCTCGGCCGGCTGGCTGCTGGTGGCGGCGTTCGCCGCGACGCTCGTGGCGACGGCGGCGCTGGCGGTCGCGCGGGCGCGGCGGCTCGACCGCCTCCACGTGCGCGTCGACGCCGCCCGCGAGGCCCTGGAGGCAGCGCTGCGGCGGCGTTCGCTCGCCGCACTGCACGTCGCCACAACCCAGCTGGAGGGTCCGGCGGACGCCCTGCGCGCCGCCGCGACCGTCACGTCCGTCACCGATCGGGAGGCCGCCGAGAACACGCTCGGCCGCCTGCTCGCGGCGGTCGACCGGGCAGCGCTGCCCGCCGCCCTGCGCGGGGAGCTGGTGGAGGCCGAGCAGCTGCTCGTGCTGGCTAGACGGGTGTACAACGACGCCGTCCGGGACACCCTCGGCCTGCGCTCGCGACGGATGGTGCGACTGCTGCGCCTCGCCGGCACCGCACCCATGCCTGCGTACTTCGAGATCGCCGAGCCGGAAGGCGCTGTGAGCCTCGCCGAAACCGCGAAGGTACCGCCTGCCGGGTGACGTACGATCGGTTGTCACACCCCCGTGACCTTGATCGAGAGGTATCGCCCGTGTCGTCCGAGCAGTCCGTTCCCGAAGGTTCCGGCCCCGCACTGGGCACCGCGCGCGTGAAGCGCGGCATGGCCGAGATGCTCAAGGGCGGCGTGATCATGGATGTCGTCGACGCGGCCCAGGCCAAGATCGCCGAGGACGCCGGCGCGGTCGCGGTCATGGCGCTGGAGCGGGTGCCGGCCGACATCCGCGCGCAGGGCGGGGTCGCGCGCATGAGCGACCCCGACATGATCCAGGGGATCATCGACGCCGTCTCCATCCCGGTGATGGCCAAGGCGCGCATCGGGCACTTCGTCGAGGCGCAGGTGCTGCAGTCGCTCGGCGTCGACTACATCGACGAGTCCGAGGTGCTCACCCCCGCCGACGAGGCGCACCACATCGACAAGTGGCCGTTCACCGTGCCGTTCGTGTGCGGCGCCACCAACCTCGGCGAGGCGCTGCGGCGCATCTCCGAGGGCGCCGCGATGATCCGCTCGAAGGGCGAGGCCGGCACCGGCAACGTCGTAGAGGCCACCCGGCACATGCGCTCGATCCGCGCCGAGATCCGCAAGCTCGCTGCGCTCGACGAGGCCGAGCTGTTCGTGGCCGCCAAGGAGCTGCGCGCGCCGTTCGAGCTGGTCAAGGAGGTCGCGAAGGCCGGCAAGCTGCCCGTCGTGCTGTTCACGGCCGGCGGCATCGCCACCCCGGCCGACGCCGCGATGATGATGCAGCTGGGCGCCGAGGGTGTCTTCGTCGGCTCCGGGATCTTCAAGTCGGGCGACCCCGCGCAGCGCGCCGAGGCGATCGTCAAGGCGACCACGTTCCACGACGACCCGAGCGTCATCGCGAAGGTCTCGCGCGGCCTCGGCGAGGCGATGGTCGGCATCAACATCGCCGAGCTGCCTCCCGAGCAGCGCTACGCCGGCCGGGGCTGGTAGCCCCGATCGGGGAGGGGGTCGAACACCCCTTCGGACACCGTTCTCCCGTTTGTCGCCGCCGAGCGCCCGTTGGGCCCGGCGGCGACTTCGTTGCGTGGCCCACACGGTCGACCTTCCTGACACGGTGTGGTGAATAGGCCGCTCGGAGTAACGGACTGCGCCTAATGTCGCACGTGTTGCATTTGGGACACGAGTGGCAGGGGAGTTCGATGAGGCGGTACGTGACCATCGGGAGCATCGTCGTGACGACGCTCTTCGCGGGCTCCGTGACGGCCGTTGCGCAACCCGTCGCGCCTCCGCAGTGCATGCCGGCCGACCAGGCCGTGCTCGCGGGAGCGGGGACCGGCGCGGGCGCACCGGTACCGGCACTACCAGCAGCGCTACCGGGGCAACAACCAGCGCCGCCGCCGGTCTCGGCGCCCCCGCCGATCCCGGCGATCCCACCGGTCCCGAGCGTCGTGCCGCCGATCACGCCGCCGGTGCCGACATCCCTCCCGACGCCCGCGCCGGGTGTGACGCCACCGCCGCCCGCGCAGCCGCCCGTAGCGGGATACGACCCGCTGCCTGCCCAGCAGGGCACGACCGAGCCCGTCCAGGGCGGCCCGATCTCCGACCAGGGCGACGACCCGGAACCGGACCCGGACGCCGACCCGAGCAGTGCTCCCGACGAGGATCCGAGCGAGGAGCCCGGCGAGGACCAGGGCACCGACCCCGGTGACGACCAGGGAGAAGACCCGGGCGAGGACCCCGGTCAGGAGCCGACTGCCGAGCCCTCCGCCGAGCCCTCCGCCGAACCTCGCGTCGAGCCGGGTGTCGAGCCGGGCGCGGCCCCGATCGCCGAGCCGTCTGCTGGGCCGTCCGCTGGGCCGTCCGCTGGACCGTCCGCTGCGCCGACCACCGAACCTTCGCCGGCACCCACGACCGGCGCCGAACCGCCCGCTCCGCTGCCGACCGGCCCTGGCGGACTGCCCGGCCGCGGCAGGCTGCCCGGCACCGTCCCGCCGCCCGGTGGGGCACAGGCCGACCCGGTCGAGGGTGCTGCGCTCGACGAGGCGCTCGCCGCTCCCGCAGTCGGTCCGGCAGCTGAAGGGCCCTGCGCCGTCCCGTCCGAGGGTCACGTGAGCAGTGCCGCGTCCATGCTCAGTTGGGGCGCGCCCAACCGCGTCGACGAGTTCACCGGCCCGCTCGACCCCGCGTGGTCGGTCTACACCGGCACCGGACACGACGGGAAGGGCCTGCGCTCGCCCGACGCGATGTCGATGAAGGACGGCGTGCTGACGATCACCGGTGACGAGAAGGGCACCACGGCCGGCATGGCGTGGACGGGTGGCCAGAAGTACGGACGCTGGGAGGGGCGCGTCCGCGTGCCCGCCGGCGACGCCTCCTACAACGCGCTGCTGCTGCTCTGGCCCGACGCGCAGGACTTCCCCGTCGGCGGCGAGGTCGACTTCATGGAGCTGCAGGACCCGGCCCGCCAGGCCGTCAATGCGTTCCTGCACCACGGCACGGAGAACGCGCAGGTCGCGGGCGTCGTGCAGATGGACGCGACGCAGTGGCACAACTGGGCGGTCGAGTGGACGCCCGACTACATCGCGACCTTCGTCGACGGCAAGGAGTGGTGGCGCACCACCGGCGCAGAGAAATTGCCACCCGGCCCCATGCACCTGTGCGTCCAGCTCGACTGGTTCCCACGCGCCGACGGCCCGGTGATCCCGTCGCAGATGCAGGTCGACTGGGTGAAGCAGTACCCCCTCAACCCGCCCGTCGCGGGCTAGGAAGGGGTTGCCTGGAAAGCCACTTTCCCAGCACCAGGCGCCGGGAAAGTGGCTTTCCAGGCACACTCACGTGTTGCCTGCTGTGCCGTTGGGCGCGGCCGCTAGATGTACTCCATGACCAGCACCGCCGCCGAGGACGGTTCCAGTGCCGTGTAGGCGTGCGGCTGGTCGCCGGGGAAGCGGGCGTAGTCGCCCGGGCCCAGCTCGACCTCGGCGCCGACCGGGCCGGTCAGCCACCGCCCGGCGGTGACGATCAGGTGCTCGGTGGTGCCGCGGACGTGGGCGTGCGCCTCACGGGTCGCGCCCGGCTCACCGGCGATGACGTGCAGGTCGCGGCGCGCGCCCGGCGGGCACGCGGAGACCAGCGTGCCGCTGAACGGCGCGTGCTCCGACGGGATGGCGTGCCCCTCGCCGGCGCGCAACACGTGCACCGGCTCGGCCGGCGGGTCGACCAGTCTGCTGAACGGGACGTCGAGCACCACGGCGAGCGCCCACAGCGTCTCGACGCTCGGGTTGCCGGCGCCCGACTCCAGCTGCGAGAGCGTCGACTTCGCGATGCCCGCCCGCCGTGCGAGCTCGGTCAGCGAGATCCCGTGCCGTTCGCGCTCGCGGCGCAGCGCCCTGGCGATGGTCTCCAGCGGAGGCGTTCGCTGCATCGGTCTCCTCGTTCGGCTTGACGAACAGGCGGACGGGCGTTCAGTGTAGAGAACGTGCGTCCGACACAGCGAACAGTAGACCGAACCGACCTCAAGGACGCCCTCGCCCTCGCCGCCGCGATCGGAGTGATCGGGGCGTCCTTCGGTGCGCTCTCCACCGCGGCCGGGGTGCCGGTGGCGATCACGATGGGCCTCTCGCTGATCGTCTTCGCGGGTGGTTCGCAGTTCCTCGTGGTCGCGGTCGTCTCCGCAGGTGGCAGCGCCGTCGCCGCCGTGCTCGCCGGGCTGCTGCTGAACGGGCGGCACCTGCCGTTCGGGCTCGCCGTCTCCGGCATCGTCGCCGACCGCTGGCCGGCGCGGCTGCTCGGCGCGCACTTCCTGATCGACGAGTCGGTCGCGTTCGCCCGTGCCCGCGGGTCGGGGCAGCGGGCGCGCACGGCGTACTGGTTGTGCGGCGCGCTGTTCTACGTCTTCTGGAACGTCGGCACCGTGGTCGGGATCGTCGCGGGCTCCGCGATCCCCGACCCCAACGCGTTCGGCGTCGACGCCGCGTTCCCCGCCGGGTTGCTCGCGCTGCTGCTGCCCGCGCTGGCCAAGGCCGACGCGCGCCGGGTCGGGCTGGGCGCGGCCGCGGTCGCCCTGGTCGCGACGCCGTTCCTGCCTGCGGGGCTGCCCGTGCTCGCCGGCCTGCTCGGCCTGTTCGTGGCCGGAAGGAGCGAACGATGAACTGGCCTGCTGTGCTCGCGCTGGCCGCGGGGACGTACCTCATGCGGCTGGCGGGGATCGTCCTGCGCGACCGGATGAGCGTTCCTGCCCGCGTCGAGCGGTACATCGACCTCGGCGCCACGGCGATGCTCGTGGCGCTCGTCGCCGTCGCGGCGCTCACCGAGGGTGGTGGCTTCGCCGGCTGGGCGCGTCCGGCCGGTGTTGCCGTCGGCGCGTTCGCCGCCTGGCGGAAGGTGCCGTTCGTGCTGGTCGTCGTGCTGGCCGCCGGCACGACCGCGGGGCTGCGGTTCGTCGGAGTGCCCTGATCGGCGGTGCCGCTCGTTCTCGGGCAGGCTGGGCGGCGTGCACTGTCTCGTGATCGGCGCCAGCGGGTACGTCGGCGGCCGGCTCGTCCCGCGGCTGCTCGACGAGGGGCACGCGGTCCGGGTGCTGGCCCGCGACCCCGGCCGGCTCGCCGCCCACGACTGGGTCGACCGCGTCGACGTCCGCCGCGGGGACGTCGCCGACGGCGCGGTGGCCGGCTCGGCGTGCCGCGACGTCCACGCCGTGGTCTACCTGGTGCACTCGATGGACGGTCCCGGCTTCGCCGATCGCGACCGGCTGGCCGCCACGGCGCTCGCCGAGGCGGCGCGGCGGAACGGCGTGCGGCGGATCGTCTACCTGGGCGGGCTGCAGCCGAGGGGTGTGGGAACGTCGCCGCACCTGGCGTCGAGGCGTGAGGTCGGCGAGGTGCTGCAGGCCAGCGGGGTGCCGACAGCCGTCGTGCAGGCGGGGATCGTGGTGGGCGCGGGCTCGGCCAGCTTCGAGATGATCCGCCACCTCGCCGGGATGTCGCCGGTGCTGCCGATGCCGGACCACGCGTGGAACGCCGTGCAGCCGATCGGCGTCGACGACCTCCTGCACCACCTCGTGGCCGCGGTGCACCTGCCGCCGGACGTCGCTGGCGCGTTCGACGTCGGTGGCGCCGACGTGCTCACCTACCGCGACCTGGTGGTCGACTGCGCCGCGGCGGCCGGCCTGCCGCGGCCGGTGGTGATGCCCGTCCCGCTGTCCACACCGCGGCTGGGCGCGCGAGCGCTCGCCGCGCTGACCCCGGTCGACCGCCACCTCGCCGGCCCGCTGCTGGAGTCGATGGCGCACGACCTGGTGTGCCGCGCCGAGCCGTCGCCGACCGGCCCGCCGCCCGGCGGGCCGATGACCTACGCGCAGGCCGTCGACCGCGCGCTCGCCGAGCCGTACGTCAACGGGACGGCGCTGGTCAGCGAGCACGTCGAGCGGGTGGCGGCGCCGGCGGCCGCGGTGTGGGCGGTGCTGGGGCAGCTCGGCAACGGCAGGTGGTTCACCGTGCCGGGGGTGTGGGCGCTGCGTGGTGCGCTCGACCGGCTGGCCGGCGGGATCGGCGCCCGGCGGACGCGGCCGGCGCGGCTCGAACCCGGCGCGGCACTGGACTCGTGGCGGATCGAGCACGTCGAGCCGGGGCGGGCGCTGCGGCTGCGTGCCGAGACGCGGCTGCCCGGAACGGCCCGGCTGGAGCTGTGCGTCGAGACCGCCGGTGAGGGCAGCCGGTACGTCCAGCGCGTGACGTTCGAGCCGGACGGCTGGCTCGGCCGGGCCTACTGGTTCGCGCAGAAGCCGGCGCACGACTTCGTCTTCGCGGTCATGGCCCGCACGATCGCCGGGATCGCCGCCGCACAGGCGTGATCAGGCCCCGACGACCGGTGTGGTCTGGGCGGAGGCGATCCGCCACGCGTCGCCGTTGCGCACCATGACGTAGGCGAGGTTCGCCCTGGTGGGCAGCTCGGTCGCGGACTCCGGCGTCCGCTGGTCCGACACGTGCTTGTTGCAGCTGACGACGGCGACGTCGGGGGTCGGGAAGCGGATGTCCACGACCTCGGTGGTCGTCAGCACGTTCGCCAGCGGTGTCGCGAGCGCGCTGCGCATGGCGTCGCGGATGTTCGCCCTGCCCAGCACCCGGCGGCCGGCGATGTTGACGATGATCGCGTCTTCGGTGTGCAGCGCGATGAACGGCTCGACATCGCTCTGGAACCGCTGCGCCTCCTCGACCGTCTGTCGGATCGCCTTCGTGTCCGTGGTTTCCATCGTCTCCTCCTTATCGGAGCGGTTCGCTCCGTTTGGCCCGAAGCTATACCGGAGCGAATCGCTCCGCAAGCGTTAGGATGCGCCGGTGACCGAGCACACCCGACGAGCCCCGCGCCAGGCCGAGGCCGAACGCAACGACCGCGCGCTATTGCAGGCGGCGCGCGAGGTGCTCGCGCTCGACGGGGAGCACGCGTCGGTGGCGCGGATCGCCGAGCGTGCAGGCGTCGGGATCGGCAGCTTGTACCGCCGCTACCGGACGAAGGAGGAGCTGTTCCAGCGCCTGTGCGAGATCGCGCTCGACGACTATCTCGCCGCCGCCGAGCAGGGGCTCGCCGACGACGACCCGTGGGCCGGCCTCGCGCACTACGTCACGTCCTCGATCGCGCTGGGGCCCGGCTCGCTCGGCCCGATCGCCGGCACCATCGCGTTGACCGACGCGATGAACGCCTCGAGCGAACGTGCCGACGCGGCCGTCGCGGCGCTGGTCGAGCGCGCGCACGCCGCGGGGGTGCTGCGCCCCGACGTGACCGCCGCCGACCTGGAGCTGCTCATCGAGCAGCTCACCAAATCGCCCCTGGTCGACCAGCTCAACCGGCAGGGCCGGACCGACCTCGCCGAGGCCGCCCGCAACGCCCGCGCCCGCATCACCGCGATCGCGCTCGACGGCCTGCGCGCCCCGGCCCCGCACCCCCTGCCGGGCGACCCGCCCGGCTACGAGCTGTTCACCGAACGCTGGAAGCCGGCGACCTGACCCCGAACTTCCCCACCGTTTCGGGTGGATGCGCGCCGAAAACGCGCGCAAGTGCCCAAAACGGTGGGGAAGTTGGGTCAGCGGGTGACGAGGCGGCGGGTCGACGGCAGCGCCAGTGCGGCGGCGACCGCCGCGGTGAGGACGGCGAGGCCCGCGAGCGGCCCGGCGAAGCCGTCGCTGCCGCCGATCACCGAGAGCAGCAGCGGCACGCCGAAGCCGAGGTAGGCGCACGCGTAGAAGGTGCCGGTCAGGGCGCCGCGCGCAGTCGGCGACGCCAGCTCGCCGACGAGCGTCAGCCCGGCCGCGAGGCACAGCCCGTACCCGATGCCCAGCAGCAGCGCGACCGGCACCAGCAGCGGCCACGCGGAGAGCCCGACGCCGAGCAGGCTCAACCCGAGCCCGACGGCGCCCAGTGCGAGGCCGGTCGGCCCGGCGACCGCAGCGCCGAGGCGGCGTCCGATCGGCTGCGCGAACACCCCACTGAGCAGCGTCACCCCGGCGACGAGCCCGGTGATCGCCACCGCGATCTGCGGCATCGTCGGGGTGAGCAGCAGCGGCAGCACCGTCACCGCCGTCGACGGGAACGTGAACACCCCGACCGCCACCGGGAACACCACCAGCCCGAACGGCAGCCGCGCGCCGGTCGGTACGCCGAGGTTCACCAGCGCGCCGGCCCGGCGCTGCTCGGGGCCGAGCGACTCCGGTACCGAGGGCAGCAGGACCAACCCGACGATCATGAGCGCGACGTGCACCAGGTATGGCAGGACGGTCGGCAGCGGCAGCCACTGCGCCAGCAGTCCCGAGGTCAGCGGCCCGATCGCCCAGCCGCCGCCCAGCGCGGCCGTGGTGAGCCGGGCCGAGCGCGCAGGCTCGCCGATCAGCTCGCCCAGCCACGCCGTGCCGACGCTGAACACCACTCCCGACACCGCGCCCTGCAGGAACCGGCACACGAACAGCAGCAGCACCGACGAGCCGGCGCCGAGGAACAGCAGCGACGTGAGCACCGAGAGGATCACGAACGGGACGACCACCGGGCGCCGTCCGAACCGGTCCGAGGCGGGCCCGGCGAGCAGCAGCGCCGGCACCAGCCCGGCGGCGTACACGGCGAACGCGCCGGTCAGCGCGTTGGACGAGAGCCCGAGCTCGTCGCGGTAGACCAGCAGCAGCGGCGTGGGGACGTTCGTCCCGAACGCCACGACGAACACCGCGACCCAGAGCCGCTCGGCGGCGCCGCGGTAGTTCGCTCGGGGCAACTGTTTCACCAGCGCACGCTACCTCGCGGGACACCCCGATCGGGTGGTCCGCGACGTCCACGCCCGATACCCGCCACCAACTTCCCCACCGTTTTGCCAACTTGCACACCCGGAAGGCCGTGCAGGTTGGCAAAACGGTGGGGAACTTCGGTCAGGTGGGGGCCACGTCGTAGCGCGCGAAGGTGCGTGTGAACGTGGCGGCGCCGCTGGTCATGGCTCGCAGGTCGACGGCGTAGCGCAGCAGCTCGATGCACGGCACCTCAGCGCGCACGAGCGTGCGGCCCAGCCCCGCGACGTCGGTGCCGAGCACCCGACCCCGCCGACCGGACAGGTCGCCGAGCACGGAGCCCAGGTGCTCGTCGGGCACCCGGATCGCCACCTCGTCGTACGGCTCCAGGGTGACCGTCCCGCATGCCGTCGCGGCTTCCCGCAGGGCGAGCGAGCCGGCGGTCTGGAAGGCCGCATCCGACGAGTCGACGCTGTGCGCCTTCCCGTCGACGAGCGTCGCCCGCAGGTCGACGGCGGGGTGGTGCTCGTCGGAGAGCCCGCGCTCCAGCTGCGCCCTGATGCCCTTCTCGACGCTCGGGATGAACTGGGTCGGCACCGAGCCGCCGACGACCTTCGACGTGAACTCGAACCCCGACCCGCGCGGCAGCGGCTCGAACTCGACGTGGCACACGGCGTACTGGCCGTGCCCGCCCGACTGCTTGACGTGCCGGCCGGTCACGCGCGCCGGCTTGGCGATCGTCTGGCGCAGCGGCACCCGCACCGGCTCGGTGTCGATCTCCGCGCCGCCGGCGCGCAGCCGCGAGAGCACAACGTCGGCGTGCGCCTCACCCATGCACCACAACACCGTCTGGTGGGTCTCCTGGTTGCGTTCCAGCTGCAGCGTCGGATCGGCCGCGACGATCTTCGCGAGCGTCTTGACCAGCGCGTCCTCGTCGCCGCGGGTGTGCGCGACCACCGCGATGGGCAGCAGCGGCTCGGGCAGGTCCCAGCACGAGAGCAGCAGCGGGTGGTCGGCGGCGGAGACGGTGTCGCCGGTCTCGGCGCTGCCCAGCTTCGTCAGCGCGCAGATGTCCCCGGCAACACACGCGTCGACCTCGCGCAGCGTCGCGCCGAGCGGTGCGTAGACGTGCGCGAGGCGCTCGTCGTTGTCGTGGCCGTTGTCGTCGCCGGCGGACCGCTGCGCCGGAACGGTTGCATGGTGGCCGCTGACGTGCACCGTCGAGTCGGGGCGCAGCGTCCCGGAGAACACCCTGACGAGCGACACCCGGCCGACGTAGGCGTCGGCCGACGTGCGCACCACCTCGGCGGCGAGCGGGCCGTCCGGGTCGGCGTGCAGCACCGGGTGCTCGCTGCCGTCGACGCCCGAGACCCGCGGCAGCGGGTGCTCCAGCGGCGAGGGGAACCCGCCGACCAGCACTTCCAGCATCGCGTCGAGTCCGGTGCCGCTGCTGGCGCAGACGGGGATCACCGGGTGGTAGGAGCCGCGTGCGACGGCCGTCTCGAGGTCGTCGATGAGGGTGGTGACCTCGAGGTCCTCGCCTTCGAGGTAGCGCTCCATGAGCGACTCGTCCTCGGACTGCTCGATGATCCCCTCGATCAGCTCGCCGCGCGCGTCCTCGGCGCCGGCGGGAGCGGCGCCCGCGGGGGTCTGCGAGAGCAGCCCGTAGAGGCCGGTCAGCCCGCCCTCTCCGCTGCGCAACGGGAGGTACAGCGGCGCGACGCCGGCGCCGAACGCGTCCTGACATGCGGCGATGGTCGCCTCGATGTCGGCGCGGGCGTGGTCGCACCGGGAGATCACGACAGCGCGGGGCATGCCGACGGCGGCGCACTCCTCCCACTGCGCGACGGTCGCCGGGTCGATCGTGCCTTCGCGGCCCTCGGCGGCTGCGACGACGAACAGCGCGGCGTCGGCAGCGCGCAGGCCGGCGCGCAGCTCACCGACGAAGTCGCCGTAGCCGGGGGTGTCGATCAGGTTGATCTTGGTGTCGGCGTGCAGGAGCGGCGCCACCGAGAGCGCGACGGAGCGTTGCTGGCGGACGGCGGCCGGGTCGTGGTCGCACACCGTGGTGCCGTCGACGACGGCGCCGGCCCGCGGGATCGCCGAGGTGTGTGCGAGTAGCGCCTCCACCAGCGTCGTCTTGCCCGAGCCCGACGGCCCGACGAGCACGACGTTGCGGATCCGGGCCGGGTCGGTGACGGCGGGGCCGCCCTTCCCCTGCTGGCTCTGGCGCTGCCCTGCATCTGCTCTGACCGCCATGGCGACCACCTCCGCGACACTGCGTCGACTGCCGGACCTCACATGTGCGCCATCTCACACCTGTGACGGCGTGGTCACAACCCCAGTCGCCGCAGCGCTGACCAGCCGGGCAAGGGAAGTCGGGGTGGTGAACGCAGAAGGACCCGGCACGCCCCACGTGCCGGGTCCTTCTGCGGGTGAGTCCAGCCGCTACGCCGAGAGGCGCTCGCGGAGCCTGCGCACGCCGTCGGCGGTGTAGCGCTTCACCGCGCCGTCGGACAGGTGCATGACCTCCGCGGCCTCGGCCACGGAGAGCTGCCACTGCAGGCGCATCACAACCGCCTCCCGCTCGCGCGGCGACAGCTCGGCGAGCGCGGCGCGCACCGCGAGCGCATCGGCCACCTGCGTGGACACGTCCTTGCGCGGGAGCGCGATGACGTCGAGCTCCTCCGGGTCGGCGGCGTTGCGCCGGGCCGGGATGACGTCGCGCAGCTCGCGGTTGATCTCGTTGCACACCGTGGTGAACACGTACGCATCGATGTTGCTGATCTCGGGGCGGTTTTCCTGGAACCGCCGCAGGATCTTCTCGAATGCACGCTGCACGACGTCCTCGGCGCGGCCGTGGTCGCCCACCTTGCGCACGGCGTGGCGCAGCAACGCCGGCATCCGGTCGCGGTAGGCCTGCTCCAACCGGCGGTCGAATTCGGCCGCCTGCGTGCGTGAAACCCGTCGCAGCCCGGCCCGCCCCGCAGGCACGAGCCCGACGACGGTGCCCTCACCGGTATCGGCGATCTGCAGCAGCAGCGCGCTGATCCCGGCGAACTCGTCGTTTGTGATGATGTCGGTTCCAGCAACCATGATCGATCGTCCCCCCTGGTCGGAGCACACTTTAAGGTGTCGCACCGACAGGGCTGAGAGTGCCGCAGTGCGGCGTCCGGGCGCATCCGTAATCCCACGCAGGGTGTGGCCTCCGCGGGCGGGCGCCGCAGGTGTCGGTGCCTTCGTCGCCATCGTCATGGTCACTCCTGTTGGGCTCAGATGCGGTCGATGCAGACGATTTCGTTACACAGCTCGACGTTGGGGTCGGCCGATGTGACGTGCGTCACCGAATTGTGGAATGGACAGAACGATCGCGAACGCGGCCGTCGTATACAGCGCCGGTAGGGTCGCGCCGTGCCCGTTCCCGGTCCCGGATATGCCATTACCGCCCGCGTCGACGTGCCCGCTTCCGCGAGCGCGGCAGGCGACCTCACCATGGCCGTCGGCCGTGTCGGGGGCGTCGTCACCGCGTTCGACGTCGTGGAGGCCCACACCGCGACGCTGGTCGTCGACATCAGCTTCAACGCGCGCGGCGAGTCGCACGCGCAGGAGATCACCGCGGCACTGGAGTCGCTGCCGGGCGTGAGCGTCCGCAAGGTCTCCGACCGCACCTTCCTGCTGCACCTCGGCGGCAAGCTGGAGGTGCAGTCGAAGGTCAGCCTCCGCAACCGCGACGACCTCTCCCGCGCCTACACCCCCGGTGTCGCGCGCATCTGCCAGGCCATTGCGGCCAACCCCGCCGACGCGCGGCGCCTCACGATCAAGCGCAACACCGTCGCCGTGGTGACCGACGGGTCCGCCGTGCTCGGGCTGGGCAACCTCGGTGCCGCCGCCGCGATGCCGGTGATGGAGGGCAAGGCGGCGCTGTTCAAACGGTTCGCCAACGTCGACGCGTGGCCGGTGTGCCTCGACACCCAGGACACCGAAGAGATCATCCGGACCGTCCAGATCCTCGCCCCCGGCTACGGCGGCATCAACCTCGAGGACATCGCGGCGCCGCGCTGCTTCGAGATCGAGGCGCGGCTGCGCGAGATGCTCGACATCCCGGTGTTCCACGACGACCAGCACGGCACGGCCGTCGTCGTGCTCGGCGCGCTGCGCAACGCTCTGCGCGTGGTCGGCAAGAAGCTCTCCGACTGCCGCGTGGTCGTCTGCGGTGTCGGCGCGGCCGGCTCGGCGATCATCCGGCTGCTGCAGTCCGGCGCCCCTGGCGACGTGCTCGCCGTCGACATCGACGGGATCGTGCACAAGGGCCGGCCCGGGCTCGACGAGAACCTGACGTGGATGGCGGAGCACACCAACTCCGAAGGTGTCTCGGGGACGCTCGCCGACGCGCTCGTCGGCGCCGACGTGTTCATCGGCGTATCCGCGCCGAACCTCTTCGGTGCGGCGGAGCTGGCCACGATGGCGTCGGACTCCATCGTGTTCGCGCTGGCCAACCCCGACCCCGAGGTCGACCCCGCCGTCGCCTCGCAGCACGCCGCCGTCGTCGCGACCGGCCGTTCCGACTACCCGAACCAGATCAACAACGTGCTGGCGTTCCCCGGTGTCTTCCGCGGGCTGCTCGACGCGCAGGCCCGCGACATCACCGACGCGATGCTGCTCGCGGCCGCCGCCGCGATCGCCAACGTCGTCCCGGAGCCGAACCCGTCGTTCATCGTGCCGAGCGTGTTCGACGCCAGCGTGGCGCCCGCCGTCGCCGAGGCGGTCCGCGGGGCGACGGCGAAGAAGGACGTCGCCAAGGGATGACCCCTCCGGAGCGGCCTGGAGCGGTCCGAAGTGGTCCGCGTCACGGCCTATCCTGGTGGCGTGACACCGGTTGTTGGAGTCCTCGCGCTGCAGGGGGACGTTCGTGAGCACCTCGCCGCGCTCGACGCGTGCGGGGTGCGGTCCGTCGCCGTTCGCAGGCCGGTCGAGCTCGACACCGTCGAGGCGCTCGTGCTGCCCGGCGGCGAGTCCACGACCATGAGCCGGCTGCTGGAGACGTTCGAGCTGCTCGAACCCGTGCGGGCGCGCATCGCCGCCGGCATGCCCGCCTACGGGTCGTGCGCGGGGATGATCCTGCTCGCGCGCGAGGTCCTCGACGGGCGCCCCGACCAGCAGCAGCTCGGCGGCCTCGACGTGGTCGTGCGGCGCAACGCGTTCGGTCGGCAGGTCGACTCGTTCGAGACCGACCTGACCGTCGACGGCGTCTCCGGCGGCCCCATGCGTGCGGTGTTCATCAGGGCGCCGTGGGTGGAGTCGACCGGGCCCGCCGTGCAGGTGCTGGCCACCGTCCCACGCCTGACGCTCGCCGGTTCCGACGCCGGCCCGGCGGCCGGACGGGCGGTCGCGGTGCGCCAGGGCGCTGTGCTGGCGACGTCGTTCCACCCGGAGCTGACCGGCGACGGCAGGCTGCACGCCTTGTTCTGCGACATGGTGCGGGAGACCGCGGCGGCGGCCTGACCGGCCCGGTGTTTCAGAACCGCGCTAGTGCCTTGTCGAGCTCGTCGAGGCACACCGTCGCAGCCGAGACGGAATAGCCGTCCCACCACGCGACCGGATCCAGCTCGACCACCCGTCCGGCTCGAACGGCAGGGAGCTGCTGCCAGAGCCCACCCGTGGTGAAGCGGTCGAACGTGGCCCGCGGCGTGCCCAGCTCCGAGCCCCCGCCGCCGATGAAGTACAGGATCACGTCGGCGTCGCCGACCACCCCGACCGTCTCCTCCGCGATCGACACGTAGTTCGCGTTGTCGCCCGGCAGGTCCGTCGACGCGGGCCTGCGCACGCCGACGTGGCCGAGGATCGACGAGCCGAAGATCCCGCCACGCACGATCCGCAGCTCGGTGTTGGTGAACCGCAGCAGCGCCACCGTGAACTTCTGGATCGCAGCCGCTCGCGCGCTCGCGACCGCGGCCGCGCGCTCGGCGTACCCGGCGAGCCTGCGGTCGACCTCGGCCCGGGCGCCCAGCACGTCGCCGACCACGCGGACGGCCTCGCGCCAGTCGACACCACGTCCGGCGTTCTCGTACGGGACGGTCGGCGCGATCGCGGAGATCTTCGAGTAGTTCTCCTCGACGCGCTGCATGTTCCCGATGATCAGGTCGGGGCCGAGCTCGGCGAGCCGTTCCAGGTTGAGCTTGTTGAAGCCGAGCGAGGTGAACCCCGGTGGGGGAGCGGGCAGGTAGCCGGGCAGCGAGACGGCGCCGTCGAGCGTCTCGGAGGCGATCAGCGGCGCGCCGAGTTCGAGGCTGACCTGCAACGCCCCGTTCGAGTCGAGCGAGACGACCCGCTGCGGCGCAACCGGGATGTCGCTGGTGCCGAGCGGGTGCGTGACCGTCCGGACCGCGGGCGCGGACGACCCGGCCGGGATGGCGGGCGCGCACCCGACCGCGCCCAGCAGGCCGGCGGCGCCCATGGCGGTCAGCAGGCCCCGGCGGCTCAGCTCGTCGCGCAGCACCGGCCGCTCGAGAAGATCATGCACCATGCGGCGCAGAGTAGAAGGCTACCCTTACCTACGTCTACGGGGTCGGCCGCCGGGAGGCGACGGGAGGGCAGGAAAGCCACTTTCAGGCCCTGTGAGGGCAGGAAAGTGGCTTTGCTGCCCTTGCGTGCGGATCGCACGCATCCCGGCCTCGGGGTCAGCGGTTCACGCGGGCCGGAGGCTCGACGTCTCCCACTTCCCGAGGCGCCCGGCGGCGTCGAGGACGGGGCACGTGATGCACATGCCGTGCGACCGGTCGCGGAAGTCGAGGCAGCACGCCCCGCGCACGCCCCACACGTCGTCGCGCTGCTCCCCGAAGCGCACCAGCTCCGGCGTCGACATGCGCGGGACACCAGCTGAGTAGAGAGCCTCGGCGAGCTGCTCGGCGCGCTCCCATGCGGCGGTGCGATCGGTGCCGAGCTGGCGGGCGAGCGCGAGCATCCCGAAGTGCGTCATGTCCACGACGTAGCCCCAGAGCGTGCGTGGCCCCACCCCGCCACGCGCCCGGATCGCCGCGACGACCGGCTCCGCGACGGCCACCAGCCCTGCCGCGGCCACCGCGTCCACGCTCGTGGACGTGCCTTTCGTCCAGCCGCGTGCGACCAGCACCCTGCGGTCGACGCCGTCGGGGCCGCCCGCGTGGAAGTGGTAGCCGGTGGCGTCGAGCACCGGCGCGCACTCCACGAGGTGCGCGGTGGCGGCGACGTAGAAGATCAGCTCACGCAGGAACGTGCGGGTGGCGTGCACGGCGTGCGGCCCCCGCGGCGCCGGGCTCGCGGCGAGCACGGCGTCGACGTGCGCGGGCGCGTTCCCGGCGGTGAACCAGCCCGGCCCCTCGGGAACGGTGTCGGCGAACTCGGGCAGCGGCGCGAAGGACAGCGGCGCGCACCGCGCGAGCAGCGCGTCGACGCAGGAGCCGGTGCCGGGGGCCATTGGCCCACTCTCGCACGGGGACGATCAGGCCCCGAGCTTCGGCACGATCCGCCGCGCGGCGATCCCGAGCACCACCGCGAACACGAGCGCGGTGACGCCGGCGCCGCCCCCGAGCGCGACGAACACCGTCAGCCACGAGACGAAAGGCAGGCCGAGCGCCACCTTGAGGCCCCAGGCCATCAGGGCCTCCGAGTGGGGCTGCCGGTTGATGCGCCGGTTCAGCGTGACGGTCGCGGCCACCCAGCCGATCAGCGAGATCAGGGCGGAGATCACCATCAACCAGGCCATGCTCCGGTCGGTCGCGGGCCCCTGGCCGGACGTGATGCGGGCCAGTCCCATGACGATCAGGACGGCGTTGCCGCCGACGCCGAGCAGGGCGGTCAGCGCACCGAGTGTGACGGCGGTGCTGCGGGTGTTCGTGTGCGAAGTGGTCATGCCGTGCACGACCGCCCTGGCGGAGAAGCGTTGGGTTTCGAGCTGTGTGACTCGGGCCACATCGAGGTGAACGGGTCGTGTACGGGTCTCCGACGCCCGCCGGTAGCATCGTGAGGATTTCTGCATGGTGAAGGGGTTTTCATGAGCGGCCACTCCAAATGGGCGACGACCAAGCACAAGAAGGCCGTCATCGACGCCCGCCGCGGCAAGATGTTCGCGAAGCTGATCAAGAACATCGAGGTCGCCGCGCGCACCGGAGGTGGTGACCCCGACGGCAACCCCACGCTGTTCGACGCCATCCAGAAGGCGAAGAAGAGCTCGGTCCCGAACGACAACATCGACCGCGCGGTCAAGCGCGGCTCCGGTGCCGACGCCGGCGGTGCCGACTACCAGACGATCACGTACGAGGGCTACGGCCCCAACGGCGTCGCGCTGCTCATCGAGTGTCTCACCGACAACCGCAACCGCGCCGCCACCGAGGTCCGCACCGCGATGACCCGCAACGGCGGCGCGATGGCCGACCCCGGCTCGGTCGCCTACCTGTTCACCCGCAAGGGTGTGGTGATCGTCCCCAAGGCGGGCGAGCTGACCGAGGACGACCTGCTGCTCGCCGTGCTCGACGCGGGCGCGGAGGAGGTCAACGACCTCGGCGAGAGCTTCGAGGTCGTGTCGGAGGCCACCGACCTCATCCCGGTGCGCACCGCGCTGCAGGAGTCGGGGATCGACTACGACTCCGCCGACCCGACGTTCCTCCCCTCGATGTCCGTCCCGCTCGACGCCGAGGGCGCCAAGAAGGTGTTCCGGCTGATCGACGCGCTCGAGGACAGCGACGAGGTGCAGAACGTGTACGCCAACTTCGACGTGTCCGACGAGGTCATGGCCGAGGTCGGCTGACCCGGGCGATCCCGCAACGCGGCGTCCGTCACAGCCGCGACCCCTTCCGGCTCTCGGGTGCGCCCGAGGGTGCGCCGGATCGGGGGAGGGCAGGAAAGCCACTTTCCTGCCCTGTGAGGGCCGGAAAGTGGCTTTCCTGCCCTCGCGTAGCGGCGATATGTGCGTCCCGCACACGATGCCGGTTAGGCCGCGTTCCCGGCCCCGCGCCGGGAAAGCCACTTTCCCGGCACACCCACCTGGTGCGCCGCGCCGGGTTGGGTCGCGTCAGCCCTTGTGCCGGTGCACGGCCACGCGGGCGGCGCGGACGGAGCGCCCGCCCGCCGTCAGGCCCGGCTCCAGCACCGCGGCGACCGTCCGGTCCTTCGCCGGGTCGGTGACGGGGACGACCTCGACCGCCTCCATCGTCGCCCCGCTGAACGCGTCGCCCGGCGCCGGCTCGACCACCTGCCCGCCGCGGCCGACCAGCAGGCGCTCCAGCCCGCCCGCGAGCGCGGTGAACGCGGTCCGCTCCCGCCGCGACCGCGCCGTCGCCGCGCAGGTCATCGCGTCGCCGCGCAGCGCGTGCAGGTCGACCAGCAGCGCGACGTCAGGGCCGGACGGGGCAGGGCGATCGGCCAGTTGGCCCAACGTCGCGGTCTGCCGCGTGAGCAGGCGGGCGACGTCGTCGATCTTGTCGGCGACGGACTGCAGTGACGGCTCGGGCACCTTGCCGAGCCTAGCGACGAGATCGCTACGCTCGGCTTCGTGGCCGTCCATGGAATCGATCTCGGGACCACGAACTCCGCTATCGCGCGCACCGGTCCCGACGGGCGCCCCCAAGTGCTTGCGGGGATGTCGGGCGAGGAGACCACCCCGTCGGTCGTCCTGTTCGCCTCGGCCGGCGAGCACGTCGTCGGGCAGGGTGCGCGCCGAGAGGCCCGCCTCGACCCCGAGCACGTGTGCGCGCTGGTCAAGCGCCGCATGGGCGATTCGGAGTGGCGGTTCGTCGCGCACGGGAAGGGGTGGTCGGCCCCCGCGGTGTCGTCGCTGATCCTCAAGAGCCTCGTCGCCGACGCCGGGTACGCGACCGGTGAGCAGCCCACCTCCGCGGTGATCACCGTCCCCGCCTACTTCGGCGACGAGGAGCGGCGCGCCACCGTGCTCGCGGGCACCTACGCCGGCCTCGACGTCGTCGACGTGCTGTCCGAGCCGATCGCGGCAGCGCTCGCCTACGGCTTCGGCCGGCTCGACGGCAGCCCCGACCTCGCCAAGGCCGGCCGGCCCACCAGCGAGACCGTGCTCGTCTACGACCTCGGCGGCGGCACGTTCGACGCCACGGTGATCGAGCTGGCCGACCGGCGCATCTCGGTGCTCGCGGTCGAGGGCGACCACCAGCTCGGCGGCGCCGACTGGGACGAGCGGATCGCGCTGCACCTGGCCAGGGCGTTCTGCGCGGAGAACCCCGCGGCGGAGGACCCGCTCGACGACTCTGCGGGCGCGCAGGCGCTCGTCCTCTCCGCGGAACGCGCCAAGCACCAGCTCTCCGACGTCGACCGCACCGACGTCGTGGTGGCGCACGACGGCGCCCGCTCGACCATCTCGTTGACCCGCACCGAGCTGGAGGACATGACGGCGTCGCTGCTGCGCCGCACGCTCGACCTCACCCGCGCCTGCCTCGCGGAGGCCGCGCGCCGGGGTGTCGCGAAGGTCGACAGCGTGCTGCTGGTCGGCGGCTCGTCCCGGATGCCCGCGGTCGCCGCCGCGTTGCAGAAGGAGCTCGACCTCGAACCGCGCCTGCACGACCCCGACCTCGCGGTCGCGCGCGGCGCGGCGCTGTACGGGGAGAAGAAGGAGCTGGAGCGCATGGTCGGAGCCGACCTGCGCACCCGCGGCCGGCTGCGCGACGGCGCGCCGCTGGAGGACGCCGCGTCCGGCGACCTCGACGAGAGCTGCCGGCGGGTCGCCGACGCGTACGGGGTGCCGCTGATCCAGGTCCGGCGCGCGGTGGAGATCACCGTCGACACGGTCGTCTCCCGGGGCTTCGGCGTGCTCGCCGTGAACTCGATGGCCGGGCGGCTCGAACCCGCGTGGCTCGTGCACCGCAACGACCGGCTGCCCATCCGCACGAGCCGCTCGTTCGGCACCATGCGCGCCGACCAGACGGAGATCGAGGTCACCGTCGTCGAGCAGCAGGGCCAGGCCGAGTCGAGCCGACCTGAGGACGCGAAGATCCTCATCGTCGGTGAGATCACCGGCATTCCGCCCGGCTACGACGAGGGCAGCGAGGTGCGGGTGACGTTCCAGATGGGCTTCGACGGTGTCCTGCACGTCACGGCCTTCCACGTCGACGCCGGCATCCCGCTCACGCTGACGGCGACGACCGGCGCAACGTTGTCCCAGGCCGAGGTGGCGCGCGAGCGCGACCAGCTCGGGAGGACCCGCCGACGTGACGGGTGACCGGGCGGCCGGGCTGCCCCCTTTCGACGCGAACGACTACCGCAAGCGGGTGCTCGCGGCCATCGAGAAGCGCGGCGGGCCCGACACGTCCGACCCCTTCGAGCTCTACGACATCCCTATCGAGGCGGCCGCCGACCTCTCCGACGCCACGGTCGCGGAGCGGATCGCCGAGGTCTGGGGCGCGTGGCAGCGCCAGCGCGACCATCCCAAGTACCGCGTCCTGGTCGGCCTGCTGGTCGAGACGCACGAGATGCGCAGCGCCGAGCTCCTGGACGCCGGCCGGCGCACCCTCGCGGCCGCCCGGGTGCGCGCCCAGCGCGAGCAGCGTGATTCCGCGCGCTACGAGCTGCTCGACGCGGCCATCTCACGGCTCGTGCAACGCCACGGCGGCATCCCGAAGGACAAGGTCGCGGGCCTCGAAGAGGTCGGGGCGCTCGCCGGGCTCACCCCCGCGGAGGTCGCCGCGCGGACCCGCCGGCACCGGTTCGTCGAGAGCTCCGCGGCGCCGAAGCCGCCGCCGGAACCCGGCATCGGGGCCGAACGTCGCCGCCAGGTGCGAGCGTTGCTCGACGAGTTCGGCCGGCTGACCGACAACCCCGCCCCGGCGACGCTGCTGGCGCTGCTCGGGCTGGAGCCCTCGGCGTCGCAGCAGGAGGTGCGCGCGCGGGCGGCGGCCTGGCGCTCGCGTGCGCGCGAGCTGCCGCCCGAACGCCTGCGTGCGGTCGTCGACGAGCTGCTCGTGCACGTCGAGGAGCTGATCGAGCCGGGCCGCCCGGCCATCGAGACCTACCTGGACGCCGTCGCCGCCGACGTCACCGAGCACCTGCGCCCGCGCGTGCGGGCGGCGGTGCTGGTGGAGGACCGGCTCGTCGCCGAAGACCACGCCCACCTGGTGGAGGAAGCGGTCGCGCAGGGCCTCGACGAAGCGCGCGCCCGTGCCGTACTGGAGCGGCTCGCGGCCGAGCTGGGCACGACGATCGAGTCGGGGTCGATCGATTCGGGGTCCCACCCAGCGCCACCGCCGGCCCGGCCGAGCGCTCCGCAGCGCCCGCGGTGGGAGGAGCCGCTGAAGGCGGCCCGGGCTGCGCTGCGTGCGGGGCGGCCGGTGGAGGCGAAGCGCAAGGTCGCCGAGGCCGAACGGCTGGCGGGCGCCGACGGGGCCACGCCCGTGCGGGCCGTCGCCGGCGAGATCGAGGCCGTGCTGGCCGAGGCGGAGCTGCGCCGCCGCGCCGCCGAGACCGCCTACGCGGCGCGCCGCTGGACCGAGGCCTGTGAGCACCTCGAACACCTCAGCCGGACGGCTGGCGACACCGCCGACGACATCGAGCGGCTCCTCGCCGAGGCCCGACGCCACGTCGAGCGCGCCGACTCCGCCGTCGCCGCGGCGCTGGCCGGCCCCGAGTCCGACCGGGCCCGCCAACTGCTCGCTGTGCTGGACACCTGCCCCGGCCACCCCGGCGCGCTCGCCGCGCTGGAGCAGCTGCCGCTCGTCGCGCCGCCGTGGGTCAACGCCGCCCGCGACACCCGCGGCGACGTCGTCGTGCTGTGGGCGCCGTCGACCAGCCCCGAGGTCCTCTACCGGGTCAGCCGGCAGCGCCCCGACGGCACCTGGCAGGTGCTCGGACGGGTCAGCTCGACGTCGATGGAGGACGGCGGCGCCCCGCCCGGCGTCGAGGCCCCCGTGTACTCGGTGGTGGCCCTCCAGGCCGGGCGCAGCTCGGCGGAGACCCGCTCCGACAGCGCGCCGGAACCGACGAAACCGGTGGTGAGCGCCGCAGCGGCAGCGCCACTGGGAGCGCCACCGGCAGCCGCGGCACCGGTGGCGGGTGGGGCACCACCCGCGCCGAGCGACGTGATGGCGACCCGGATCTCCGGCGGCTCGGTACGGGTGTCGTGGACGAGCTCGGCCGCCGGCGACGTGGAGTACCGCGTGCGGTGTCTCGTTGACCCCGCCGCGGAGCGCTGGCGGGTGGTCGGCCGCACCCGCGCCACCGCCATCGAGGACGGTGGAGCCCCTGCCGGAAACGTGCCGGTCTACGCCGTGAGCGCCGCCGTCGCGGGCGTGCGCTCCACCGAGTGCCGCTCGGACGGGCACGCTGGTGGGTGATGCCACAAATCGGGCATGCCTCGCCGGTGGGAGATCAGCGAGGGGCTACGGTTAGCTGCGGTTTTGGGTGCCAGGACCGGCCGAGGCTGCCGACGCAGAAACAGGAACAGGGGATATGAACCTTAGGATATTCGGCTTGTCCTACCTCGTGACGGTGGTGTCACTCGCCGTCGCGCTGATCTACGGCGGCTGGGAAGGGCTGATCCTCTGCGCGATCCTGGGCATCCTGGAGATCTCGCTGTCGTTCGACAACGCCGTGGTCAACGCGACCGTTCTGGAGCGGATGGATGCGTTCTGGCAGCGCATCTTCCTGACCGTCGGCATCCTGATCGCGGTCTTCGGTATGCGGTTGGTGTTCCCGCTGGTGATCGTCGGTGTCACCGCGAACCTCAATCCGGTCGAAGCCATGACGTTGGCGCTGGAGCAACGGCCGGAGAGCGACCCGACCAGCTACGCGCACCTGCTCAACGAGGCATACCCGCAGATCGCGGCGTTCGGCGGCATGTTCCTGTTCATGCTGTTCCTGGACTGGATGTTCGAGGACCGCGACATCAAGTGGCTGGCCTGGCTGGAGAAGCCGCTGGCCAAGATCGGCCAGCTGGACCGGCTCTCGGTCGTCATCGCGCTCGTCGCGCTCGTGCTGTTGGCCACCAACCTCGCCGACGAACCGCACCGGGCCACCGTGCTCATCGCCGGTGCCCTCGGCCTGGTCACCTACCTGGCCGTCAACGGCCTCGGTGAGTTCTTCGACCAGGCCGCCGGCGTCTCCGACGACGAGGACGGGGCCGCGGACGGGGACGCGGAGAAGGCCGACACGACCGAAACCGCCGCCGCCTCGGCGAGCGCGTCCAACGGCTCCGGCGGCCCGTCCGGGCTGGCGAAGGCGACCGGTAAGGCCGGCTTCTTCCTGTTCCTCTACCTCGAGGTGCTCGACGCCGCGTTCTCCTTCGACGGCGTCATCGGCGCGTTCGCCATAACCACCGACCCGATCCTCATCGCGCTGGGCCTCGGCCTCATCGGCGCGATGTTCGTCCGGTCGCTCACGGTGTTCCTCGTCCGCAAGGGCACCCTGGCTGACTACGTCTACCTCGAACACGGCGCCCACTGGGCCATCGGCGCACTCGCGGTGATCCTGCTGGTCGGCATCGGCTACCACGTCGACGAGGTCGTCACCGGTCTCATCGGTGTCGCGTTCATCGGTGCAGCGTTCCTCTCCAGCATCCTGCGCAATCGGCGCCTGGCTGCTGAGGGCATCGACACCCACAAGACCGCTGACGAGATCGCTGCCGAAAAGGCAGAGCACCACTAGGTCGGATCTTCCTTCACACCACCAGCAACGGCGAAATGGAGTGTGCGTGTCCGTCAACATGACGAAGGGCCAGAAGGTCTCGCTCGCGAAGCGCGGGGGAGGCAGCCTGACACTCGTCCGCATGGGACTGGGCTGGGACGCGGTCAAGAAGCGCGGCCTCTTCGGTTCGCGGTCGCAGTCGATCGACCTCGACGCCTCGGCGCTGCTGTTCGACGCGGGCAACAACCTCGTCGACGCCGTCTGGTTCCGCCAGCTGCGCAGCAAGGACGGCTCCGTCCAGCACACCGGCGACAACCTCACCGGTGAGGGCGAGGGCGACGACGAGTCGGTCGTCGTCGACCTCACCCGCCTCCCGGCGACGATCACCCAGATCGTCTTCACCGTGAACTCGTTCACCGGCCAGGACTTCAGCCAGATCGAGAACGCGTTCTGCCGGCTCGTCGACGAGACCACCAACGAGGAGCTCGCCCGCTACGAGCTCACCGGATCGGGCCGCCACAACGCCCAGATCATGGCGAAGGTTTCCCGCGGCGGCGCCGGTGAGTGGACGATGACCGCGATCGGTGGGATCGCCACCGGCCGCACGTTCCAGGACCTGCTCCCGGCAACCGTCGGCTACCTCTGATCGATCACGACACACGGAGGGCCCCCGCGCACGCGCGGGGGCCCTCCGCGTCTCCGCCACCAAATCTCCCCACCGTTTTGTGCACTTGCGCGCCCACAGAGCGCGCAAGTGCACAAAACGGTGGGGAAGTTCGGTCTGCGGAGCCGGATTGACGTGCGTAGGGCCCCGCACGCCGTGCGGGGCCCTACGTGTCTCAGCGAGCTCAGAGGTCGAACTCCGCCGGCGGGATGCCGAGGGCGTTGCAGGCCTCGCGGACGGCCTGCTGCTCGTTCTTGTCGAAGTCGCCGTCGGCGCCACCGATGATGATGCCGACGTTGATGACGGCACGGCCGGCGTCGGGCTTCGACTTCAGCTTGCCGATGGTTGCGATGGCCTCGAGCTTGCCGAAGTCGAAGTTCGACTCCAGCTTCGAGGCGTACCATTCGAACCGCTCCTGCAGCATCGCCGGCTGGAACACCGACAGGACGTCGTTGCTGCCGATGAAGGCCGCGGTCTTCGCGCGCTCGGAGGCGTCGATGGAGCCGTCGGCCGCCGCGATCAGCGCGCACATCGCCATGCTAGCGTTGGCGAACTCCTTGTTCTGGAACTTGCTGACCTGCGTCTTGGTCTGCGTGGTCATCGTCGCTACACGTGCTTTGAGCTGGTCCCACAGGGCCATGAAGACGATCCCTCCGAAAAGTTCTGTGATGCGCTGCTCACAGCCTGCCAGAAACGGACATCCGGCCGGCGGCGGCTACCCGGTCAACGAGCCATTCCAGCAGCTCGGTTCCCGCGAGCACGCCCGTATTTACGGTGACGGCGAGGTGGTCGCGGGTGAACCCGGCGTCGGCCAGCTCGCCGTGCGCGGGGCGGATGGCGGCGTCGGCGGCCTCCAGCAGATCGGCGTCGAGCAGGGAGTCGCCCGCGGCGAGCAGCGGCCCGCCACCGCAGCGGGCGACAACCTCGTGCGCCGCGGCCGATTTGGTGAGCGGCTCCGGCACCGCGTAGACCTTGCGGCCCTGGAGCGAGACCCGCCAGCCCCGCGGTCCGCACCAACGGGCCAGCGCCTCCACCCAGCCGCTGGGCAGGGCGGCCCGGTCGACGACGGCGTAGGCGAACAGGTCGCTCGCCGTGCGCAGCCGCAGCAGGAACGGCCCGCCGCTCGCCGCGAGGTGCGACTCGATCTCCGCGAGCGGCGCGCATCCCGCGAGCCGCGCCCGGACGGTCGCCGCCCAGTCGCCGTCGGGCACGCCGTCGACGAGCAGGTGCCCGCCGTTGCTCGCGATCGCGTAGCGCGGCGCGGTGCCGGGCAGCCGGATCCTGGCCAGCTGCTCGGGGGTGCGGGTGGTCGTCGGGACGACGACAGCGCGGCTCTGCAACCGCTGCAGCGCCGCGACGGCGTCCTCCGTGAGGAACGACAGCGGCGCGCCCTGGTAGATCTCCACGCACAGCAGGCGGGGCGCCTCATGGTCGGGGACGCGCAGGTCGAGCGCGGCGGCGGAGTAGATGACCGTGCGGTCCATGTCGAGGCAGACGACGGTCACCGCGCGGCCGCCAGTCCGTCGGCGCCCGTCGCGCCGCGGGTGAACCGCGGATGGATGAGCCCCACGCAGCTGTAGGGGAGGTCGGCGACCTCCTCGACGGGCACCCCGCGGCGCTCGGCGAGCAGCCGGACGTGCGCGAGATCGGCGGCGCGCGCGCCGGCGCGCACGAGCACCCGCCACGGCACCCTGCGCAGCAGCACCCGCGTGGTCTCCCCGACCCCCGGCTTGACGAGGTTGGGGTCGCCGATGCCGTACTCCTCGACGATCCGGTCGACGGCGGCCCAGCCCGCGAAGTCGGGTTGGCGGTCGGTCGGCGGGGTGGTGTCGCGCACGTCGTCGAACGCGGCGGTGACCGTGTCGAGGAACGTGTTCGAGACGTCGGCGCCGGCGAGCTCGGCGTAGAACTTCGCGCCGTGGTACTGGCCCGGACCGATCAGCCGATCGTTCAGCACCGTGCGCGAGACCAGGCCCGACACCGTCGAGTTGAGGCACGCCGAGGCGATCAGCCAGTCGTCGCGGGTGCCGAAGAGTCGCGCGCAGCGGCCCGGGTCGGCGAGCACGGCCAGCTCCGGGTCGAACCGCGCGCCGGTCGACGCGGCGTGCAGCTCGACCGCGGCGGCCAGCTCGCGCGAGATCGCGCCCTTGCCCGTCCACCCGTCGACGAACACCACCTTCGCCGGGTCGTGGTGCTCGTCGAGGTACTGCAGCGCCAGCTGGTCGATGCCCCGGCCGCGCACGATCGACACCGCGTAGTGCGGCAGGTCCAGCCCGTACCGGCGCGCCGCCCACCGCCGCAGCAGCACCCCGACGGGCGTGCCGGCGCGGGCCAGCGAGACCAGTACGACGTCACGGCCGCGCTCCCGAAGCACCATATCCGCGACCGTGCCGACGGCCTGCGCGAGCCGGGGCGCCGACGCCGCCAACGCCTCCTCGTACAGCTCCAGGTATCCGGCATCGGGCTGGTACTCCTGCGGCAACGACTCGGCGTAGTGCGCCCCGCCGCTCTGCACGGCCTCCTCGCGCTCCTCGGTCGGCGCCTCCAACGCGACTCCGGAGAGGTCGGTGAGCAGCCAGCCGACCTCGTCGGCCGCATAGCTGCCGAACGCGGGTCCGCGCAGTGGTGGGGGTGCCGGGTGTGCCGGACGAGGGGATTGCACGGTCACGGGGTGACCACCACGGTTGTCCTCCGGGTGAGCGGGGCGAGCGCCGCGAGCAGGCCGCTCGCCAGCGCGGGGGTGAGCGCAGGCGGGTCGACGACGACCAGCACGTGGTCCCACGTGTGTCGGCCGCCGAGGTTGTAGGCGAACCGCGGACCCGGCCCGTCGGCCGGGTCGTCGTGCGCGGGGAACGTGATGCCGCTGGTCAGGGCGTACCCCTCGGCTGCGACGACGACGGCGGGGGAGCGGGTGGTCGTCGAGAACGCGACGCTCGGCCCCGCACCGGCGAGCACCTGCGCGAGCCGCAGCGGCAGCGCCATCAGCTCCTCCGTGCCGAGCACGAGCACCCGCTCACCCGGCCGTAGCCCGGTCGCCGCGGCCAGCCGGGTCACGAGAGCGGGCAACACGTCGTCGAGCGTGCGGTGGTGGGCCGGCAGGAAACCGTGCCGGCCGCCGACCGGCAGCCCGGCCGGCCAGCCCAGCGCTTCCAGCCGCACCTCGGCAACGTCCGGAGCGGCCTGGGCCGCGCCTGCGGCGGCGTCCCGATCCAGCTCCTCCCGGATCGCGGCAGCCCGCTCGACGACGTCGTCGGGCAGCTCGACGGCGGCCTGCGCGAGCGAGACGACATCGAGCCGCGCCCCGAGCGCCTCCACCCCGGCCTGCAAGGCGTGCGCGTCCTCGTCGCGCACGTCGACGAGCGCAGCCACGACGTACCGCTCGCGCGGGGCGGCGCGGTGCAGCGCCGTGATCGTGTTCAGCGCCGTGCGGCCGGTGCTGAGCTCGTCGTCGACGAGCACGAGCGGCCGGTCGCCGCGCAGCAGCGCCGGATCGGCCGGCAGCAGGAAGTGCTCGGTCGCGTGCGAGTGCTCCTCGGAGAACCCGCCCGCCTGCGCGACGCCGGCCACGGGACGGCGGGTGGAGTGCAGGTAGTCGGTGCCGCCGAGACCTTCCGCGACGCAGTGCCCGAGCGCGGTCGCCGTCTCGGCGAAGCCGAGGACGAGGACGTCGTGGGGATCTCCGGGCGGGGTGGCCGCGGCGTGCAGGGCCTGCGCCGCACCCGGTTCGGCGCGCACGGCCGCGTGCAGCAGGGCGACCGGCAGCTCCCGCCGGGGGTGCCCGGCGAGCACGTCGCCGACCAGCCCGCCCAGCAGCAGCCCCGCCGCCCGCACCAGCCGCGGATCGGTGGGGATGTGCTTGCCCAACACGGTCGAGACGAGCAGCTGCGCGCGCCGCGGGTTGCGTCGCAGCCCCAGTCGCAGCAGCACCCCGGCGTCGGCGCCGGTGCCTCGGGGGTGCAAGCGCACCCCCAGCCGCCCGACGACGTCCGGGGCCGGGGCGATATCGGCGCTGGTCCCGGCGCTCACCGGGGCAGGCTCGCCGCGAGGAGGTCGACGAACGACACGTCGTCCGCGGCCACCCCGAAGACGCGCGAGCGCAGCAGCGTGGCCCGCGCCCACGCGGTGTGCGGGCGGATCTCGTTCATCTTGTTCTTGTGCCCGGATGCCATGACCCCGCTGGCGCGGCCGGCGGAGAGCACGTCGGAGGCGTCACGGTGCTCCTCGAACGACACGACGGAGAGCGCGTTGACCACCGCGACGTGGCTGGGGTGGATCGCGGTCTTGCCGGTGAGGCCGTTGGCCTTGTCGAGCAGGACCTCCCTGATCAACCCGTCGATCGCGCGGGAGACGAGCTTGCCGCGCAGCTCCTGCTCGTTGTGCTCGTCGAACGGGGAGCGTCGCAGCTGCGGCTTGAAGATCCGCTCAGGGCCGCCGAAGTACTCCCAGACGGGCCCGCTGACGGTGAATCCCGTGCCGTCGGCCCTGGCCAGCGCGTTGACGACGTCGGCGATCAGGTCGGCGACGACCTTGATGTCGTAGATCGCGAGCTCGGGTGAGCGGCGCAGGCCGTAGAGCGCGCACAGATCCGTGGCGCCGAGCCGGACCGCGAGGATCCGCCGCCGGTCGCGGTGCAGCAGCGCACGCAGGCGGGCGAGCTCGTCGCCCCGCGTCTCGGCGTAGAGCACCGAGCCGGACTCCAGCACCGGCATCGCCAGCAGCGTCGTGCCGGCGATCCGGTCGGCGCGGTCGAGCTCGACGAGGTACTCGGTGCCGCTGGCCGCGGTGAACTTCGGCAGCACGAACCCGACCAGCACGGCGACCGCGGGCCCGAGCCGCTCGACGAGCGACACGATCTGCCCCGCGCCGCGCACCCGCACGAACAGCAGCGGCAACGCCGCGCTCGACTCCTCGTGCAGCGCGCGGAACGCGTCGAGCAGGTTCTCCTCGGCCTCCGCGACCTCCTCGTCGGCGATCGCGTCCTCGAGGCACACGACGATCGAGGTGACCCCGACCGCCGCTTGCTTGACGATGTCGGCCGTCAGCGACGGCCGGTCGGCCGGCATGTACAACGTCGCCCCGAGCGCCACCGAAAGGAACTCGAGCCCGCTTCCGCGGTCGAACTCCTCCGGTGGCCGCTCGAAGAGCGTCTCGATGTCGGACGGCGTGAGATAGTCGAAATGCCGCACGGCTTACCTCTCGTCGTGCGTCACCCCGATGTGACACCTTCGGCTACGGATCGATCACCGCGGCGTCACTTTCGCCCGCGGGCCCACTCCATTCCCCACCCATAGGCGCGGTCGACATCTGCCTGCCCGCCCCTGATGTAGTTCACCTCGCGACGCACGACGAGATCACCACCCTGGTTCTCCAACATCGCTATGACGCATGTCGGCGAACCGGAATCGGGCTCGTCGAGCCGTACCTCGATCTCCGGCCCCGCGACGGGGTAGAGGGTGACGACACCGTCGGCACTCGCCCAGTTCGGCACGCCCTCGTAGATGAAGGCGAACACGAGGATCCTGCGGATCTCGCGGACCCTGGACAGATCGATGTACATGTTCTCGCCGCCGACCGCCGAGCCGGAACGGTCGTCGCCGTCCAGCCGGATGATCGGGGCCCCCTGGTAAGGGGCCTGGAAAGCGTTGCCGAGCGCCTGCACGACGCCCTTGCTGCCGTCGGTGAACTCCCACAGGCAGGCCAGGTCGAGGTCGATCCCGCCCGACTTGCGCGAGCCGCCGAACAGGCCCCGCTTCTCCTGCGCGCCCGATGTCCACTGCAGGTTGACCCGCAGCTGCCCGCCCGTCGCGCCACCCTTGGTGAGGGAGACGCTCGGGGCGGACTTGGTCAGGGTGACCTTCGACAGCGAGACCGGCCCTCCCTGAGCAGGCGGGGTCGGTTGCTGGCCCTGCTGCTGCCCCTTGGAGGGACGCTTGCTGTAGTCGATGGCCACAGCGCCGACCTCAGACGTTCACACCGAAGTCGCGGGCGATGCCCGCGAGGCCCGACGCGTAACCCTGCCCGACTGCGCGGAACTTCCACTCCGCACCGTTGCGGTAGAGCTCGCCGAAGACCATGGCGGTCTCGGTGGAGGCGTCCTCGGTGAGGTCGTAACGCGCGATCTCGGCCTGGCCGGCGGCGTTCACCACGCGGATGAACGCGTTGCGGACCTGGCCGAAGCTCTGCGAGCGCGAGTCCGCGTCGTAGATGCTGACCGGGAAGACGACCTTGTCGACGTCGGCGCCGAGGCCGGCGAGGTTGACGTTGATCTGCTCGTCGTCGCCCTCGCCCTCACCGGTGGTGTTGTCGCCGGTGTGCTCGACGGTGCCGTCGGGGCTGGTCTTGTTGTTGAAGAACACGAAGTGCTTGTCGGACAGCACCTTTCCGTCGGTGCCGACGAGGATCGCCGAGGCGTCCAGGTCGAACTCCGTGCCGGTGGTGGTGCGGACGTCCCAGCCGAGACCGACGACCACGTTCGTGAGACCGGGTGCCTCCTTGGTGAGGCTGACGTTTCCACCCTTGGTCAGGCTGACGCCCATTACTGCTCCGAATCTGTTGGTGGGGGCACGCATCCCCCGTTGGCGGCTGAACCCGGCCGAGCATATCGGGCTGCTCTGTACCGTTTGTCAACCCTCGAACGGGCAAGGTGCCGGAAGCGTTCCCGACCGTCCGTGATGTTTTCCGGGGCTTCGGGGTGGGCACCCTCCGCGCCGGATTCGTGGTTGGGCGTCCCTTAGCAGGGTGCCCGTGAACGCCGCCCGGCGCAATGGGTGTCCGGCGCGGTTTTCCTGCGCGCAACCTGCAGGCAGCGCGAAGGTTGCGGTCGGCCGTCCCACGGGCAATCAGTACTTCTACGGTGTCGTCCGCGAGGCCCTGCCGACGATGATCGACCCGCCGGTCGAAGTAGGGTGAGCGCTTCGGACGGTGGGGGTGGCGGTGGTCGATTCATGATCGGGAAGGTGGGTCGCGTGAGCGGCCGGATCGGGCCGGGGTTGGTCGGGGAGATCATGGTCGCCGTGCGCGGCGGGGTCGAGGCGTTCTACGCGCACCCCCAGCAGCCCGGTGAGGAGATCGAGCCCGGTGCCCAGGTCCTGATCGTCGACTTCCAGCCCCCGCGCACCGCATACGTGGAACGCTGGACGACAGCGGGCTGACCCGCGCCTTCAGGGCAGTCAGGGGGGAATCATGGACATTCTCATCACCGTCGGGGCCGTGCTCGTCGGCATCATCGTGCTGACGCTCGTGCTGAAGGCGTTCTGGCGGGTCGCCGAACCGAACGAGGCGCTGATCATCTCCGGGTTCCGGGCGCGCAGCAGCCCCGGCGACACCGCCGACAGCCTCGGCTTCAAGATCGTCACCGGTAAGGGCACGCTCGTGCTGCCCGGCTTCCAGGCGGCGCGCCGGCTCACGCTGGACACCCGCGGGGCGAACCTGCAGGTCTCGTGCGTGACGAAGCAGGGCATCCCGGTCGCCGTGCGCGGTGTCGTCATCTACAAGGTCGGCGACGACTACGCGTCCATCGCGAATGCCGCCCGCCGGTTCCTCGACCAGCAGGACACGATCAACAACACCATCCACGAGCTGTTCGCCGGGCACCTGCGCTCGATCTGCGGTGGGCTCACGATCGAGGACATGATCCACAACCGGGAGGCGCTCACCGGCGAGGTGCGGCGCAGCTCGGCCGACGAGATGAGCAAGCTCGGGCTGGTCATCGACTCGCTGCAGATCCAGGAGATCGACGACAACTCCGGCTACATCGTCAACCTCGGCAAGCCGCACGCGGCGGCGATCGCGGCTTCGGCGCGCATCGCGGAGGCGCAGCGCGACCAGGAGGCCACCGAGGCCGAGCAGGAGGCGCAGGCGAAGAAGGCGGCCGCGATCCGCGCCAGCCGGATCCAGCAGGCCGGCTACCAGGCCGAGATCGATCAGGCGTCGGCCAAGGCGACGCAGGCCGGCCCGCTCTCCGAGGCGACCGCGCGCCAGGAGGTCGTCGTGCAGGAGACGCGTGCCGCGCAACTCGAGGCCGACCTCGCCGAGCAGCGGCTGCAGTCGTCCATCCGCAAGCCGGCCGACGCGAAGGCCTATGAGCTGCGCACGCTCAGCGAGGCGGAGCGCGACGCCCAGATCGCGCGGGCGCAGGCTCAGGCGCGCGAGACCGAGCTCGCCGCGGCCGCCGACGCCACGCGGGTGACGACGGCGGCGAAGGCGCAGGCCGAGGCGACGCGGGCCCGTGGTGACGCCGACGCGACGGCCACCCGCGCCACCGGCGACGCGGTCGCGGCCGCGACGCTCGCGCAGGGCCTCGCCGAAGCCGATTCGGCGAAAGCGAAGGGCCTCGCCGAGGCCGCGGCGATGCAGGCGCGGTCCGACGCGCTGGCGCAGAACCAGGAAGCCGTCATCGCACAGCAGCTCGCCGAGAACTGGCCGGAGATCGTCCGCGCCGGCGCGTCGGCGCTGGGCAACGTCGACAACATGATCGTGCTCAACGGCGCCGACGGCGTCGGGGAGCTGCTCACCAAGGCGCTCGCGATGGGCGGGACCGGCCTCGGGCTGGCCCGCCAGCTGCTCGGGTCGATGGCGGAGAAGCCGGCGCCGGACTCGTCGGACAACGGCACCCGCCCGGCGCCGGAGCGGCCGACCCCGAAGCCGCGGGACGTACCGGCCTAGACCCTGGACCGTCGACAACGACGTTCTGGCTGTTGTGAGCGCTAACAAACAGCCAGAACGTCGTTGTCGACGCGCACGTGCGACCGGCCGCCGGAACTGTCGGTGCCCGGTCATAGACTCCGCGTCGATGAGTCCCGCCACCTCCGCGACCGGCACGACCGGCGCCGAAGCCGTCCCGTCGACGGGACGGCGGTTGCTCTTGCTCGACGGCCACTCGCTGGCCTACCGCGCCTTCTTCGCCCTCCCGGCGGAGAACTTCCGCACGGGCACGGGGCAGACCACCAACGCCGTCTACGGCTTCACGTCCATGCTCATCAACCTGCTGCGCGACGAGCAGCCGACGCATCTCGCGGTGTGCTTCGACGTGTCGCGGCAGACGTTCCGATCGGAGCGGTTCGCCGAGTACAAGGCGAACAGGACGACGACGCCCGACGACTTCCGCGGTCAGGTCGACCTCATCAAGGAGGTGCTCGGGGCGCTGTCGATCCCGCACTTCGGGGTGCCGGGCTTCGAGGCCGACGACCTGATCGCCACGCTCGCGACGCAGGCGGAGGACCAGGGCTACCAGGTGCTCATCACCAGCGGCGACCGCGATTCGTTCCAGCTGGTCAGCGACAACGTCATGGTGCTGTACCCCACCCGCGGCGTGTCGGAGCTCGGGCGGATCGACCCGGCGGCGGTGATGGCGCGCTACGGGCTCACCCCGGTGCAGTACCCCGATTTCGCGGCGCTGCGCGGCGACCCGAGCGACAACCTGCCCAACATCCCCGGCGTCGGGGAGAAGACGGCGGCGAAGTGGGTGCGCGAGTTCGGCTCGCTCGCCGAGCTGACCGATCGCGTCGACGAGGTCAAGGGCAAGGCGGGCGACGCACTGCGCGCGCACCTGGCCAACGTCCTGCTCAACCGGCAGCTCACCGAGCTCGTGAGGGACGTTCCGCTGGAGTCGGGCCCCGACGACCTCGCGGTGCAGGCGTGGGACCGCGATGCCGTCCACCGGCTCTTCGACGAGCTGGAGTTCCGCGTGCTGCGCGAGCGGCTCTTCGCCACGCTGCAGAGCGCCGAGCCCGAGGCCGAGGGTGGGATCGAGGTGCAGGGCGGCGCGCTCGAGCCCGGTTCGGTACGCGCGTGGCTCGACGAGAACGCCCGCGACGGCAGGCGCGTGGGCCTCGCCTTCCACGGCATCACCGGCGGCGCGGCCGAGCCCGACCTCGCCGGCATCGGGCTCGCGGCGGGCGAGCCGACTGTGGAGGCGCGGGCAGAGGGTGCCGCAGCGGGGATTCCGCAGGCCGCGTACATCGACGTCACCACGCTCAGCCCCGACGACGACGCTGCGCTCGGCGATTGGCTGGCCGACCCCTCGGTGCCGAAGGCGGCGCACGACGCCAAGTCGGCGCTGCACGCCTTGCGCGGTCGCGGCTGGAGGCTCGCCGGGCTGACCAGCGACACAGCGCTCGCGGCGTACCTCTCCCGGCCGGGGCAGCGCACGTTCGACCTCGCCGACCTCACGCTGCGCCACCTGCGGCGCGAGCTGCGGGTCGACGGCGAGCCGGAGAGCGGGCAGCTGTCGCTGCTCGGCGGCGAGGAGGAGGCCGACGCCGCGCGGGCCAACGCGCAGATGGTCGCGGCCTCCGCCGTGTCGGAGCTGGCGCTGGCGCTCGACACCGAGCTGGCGGAGAAGGGCGGCACCGAGCTGCTCGCCGAGCTCGAGCTGCCGCTGGAGTACGTGCTAGCCGATCTGGAGACCGCCGGCATCGCGGTCGACGTCGAGGCGCTCTCCGCGCTGGAGGCGGAGTTCGGCGCGCAGGTCAAGCAGGCCGCGCAAGACGCGTACGGCGTGATCGGCAAGGAGATCAACCTCGGCTCGCCGAAGCAGCTGCAGGTGGTGCTGTTCGACGAGCTGAACATGCCGAAGACCAAACGCACCAAGACCGGCTACACCACCGACGCCGACGCGCTGCAGAGCCTCTTCGAGCAGACCGGCCACGAGTTCCTGTCCCACCTGCTCGTGCACCGCGACGCCACCCGGCTCAAGATCACCGTCGAGGGCCTGCTCAAGTCGGTGGCCGCGGACGCGCGCATCCACACGACCTACAGCCAGACCATCGCGGCCACCGGGCGCCTGTCGTCCACCGAGCCGAACCTGCAGAACGTCCCGATCCGCACCGCGGCCGGCCGCCGCATCCGCGAGAACTTCATCGTCGGCGAGGGTTACGCCGAGCTGATGACGGCCGACTACAGCCAGATCGAGATGCGGATCATGGCGCACCTGTCGGAGGACGAGGCGCTGATCGAGGCGTTCCGGTCGCAGCACGACTTCCATGCCGAGACGGCCGCCCGCGTGTTCGGGGTGGAGCCGACCGACGTCACCGGCGAGCAGCGCGCCAAGATCAAGGCGATGAATTACGGCCTCGCGTACGGCCTCTCGGCGTTCGGGCTGTCAAACCAGCTGCGCATTTCCACCGAGGAGGCGCGCGGGCTCATGGACGGCTACTTCACCGGCTTCGGCGGCGTGCGCGACTACCTGCGCAGCATCGTCGACGTCGCCCGCAAGGAGGGCTACACCGCCACCATCATGGGGCGGCGCCGCTACCTGCCCGACCTCACCAGCGACAACCGGCAGCGCCGCGAGATGGCCGAACGGATGGCCCTCAACGCCCCCATCCAGGGCAGTGCGGCCGACATCATCAAGGTCGCCATGCTCGGGGTGCACCGCGCACTGCTGGCGGAGAAGCTGCGCAGCCGCATGCTCCTGCAGGTGCACGACGAGCTCGTGATCGAGGTCGCCGAGGGCGAACGCGAGGCCGTCGAGACGCTCGTCCGGCGGGAGATGGGCGCCGCGGCCGAGCTGAGCGTCCCCCTCGAGGTCTCCGTCGGCTACGGCCGCAGCTGGGACGACGCCGCCCACTGACGCACCGCCCCAACCCCGCCCCGCCCGACCCGCGAAGTTCGGGGTCAGGGGAGGCGGGCGAGGAAGTTGCGGGTGGCCTGCCGGACGTCGTCGGCGGTCCACGCCAGGCCGGGGCTCGTCACCGACACCTCCGTGACGGCCAGCCCGGGCGGTCCGAGCGGCCCCGGCGGGTACCAGCGCCGGAAGAGCGCCACCCCGGTCTGCTCGGCCTGCTCGACGGCCGCGGTCGTGAGGACGCCCGGCGCGTGCGGCAGCCACACGCGGAACTGGTGGGTGTGCGGCCGCCCCTCCGGCTGCATCTGCCACCACACCCCGGCTGCCGCGAGCTCCTCCTGCAGCGCCGTCGCAACCACGCCGGCGTGCTCGACGTAGGACGCCAGGCGCGGCAGCTCCTGCTCCAGCCCGTGCATCGCCGAGAGCGCGGCGGGGAACTGCGTGAACAGCTGCCCGCCGTACCGGTGCCGCCACGCCTTCGCCTCCGCGACGAACGACTCCGGTCCCGCGAGCGCGGCGCCCGAGATCCCGCCGAGCGACTTGTAGAACGAGACGTAGACGCTGTCGGCGAGCGCGGCGATCTCCGGCAACGTGCGACCGAAGTGCGGCGGGCACTCCCAGATCCGGGCACCGTCGACGTGCACGATCGCCTGCCGGTCGCGGGCCGCCGCGACCACGGCCGTCAGCTCCTCGAGGCTCGGGAGCACGAACCCCGCCTCCCGCAGCGGGAGCTCCAGCAGCAGGGTGCCGAACTCCTCGTCGAACTTGCGCACCTCGTCCGCGGTCGGCGGCCGTGGCTCGCCGGTGAGGTGGACGGTGCGCAGGCCGGTCAGCGACGTCAGCGCGGCCCGCTCGTGCAACTCGGGATGTGCGGTCGGGTGCAGCGCCACCACCGGGTTGCCGGTCCGCTGCGCCCAGCACCGCAACGCGACCTGCTGAGCCATCGTCCCGGTCGGGAAGAAGGCCGCCGCCGGGAAGCCGAGGAGCGCGGCAACCGTCTGCTCAAGCGTCTCGACGAGCCCGTCACCGTACATGTCCACGGGCTCGTCCGGGTCGAGCAGCTGCGCGCCACCGGCGGCGAGCTCGGCGAGCCGGTCACGGACGGTGCGTTCGGCGGGCGAGCGCCAGAGCACCTTCGAGGCGTTGCGCCAGGCCGCGAGCATGCGACGCCGATCGGGTAGATCTCCCACCGGCCGATCATCACACGTGCGTCGGAGTCGTCGCTCCTCCAGGATGACGCCATGAGCGAACCGCCCGTCCCCGCGGTGTTCCACCTGCGGCGCGCTCGCGACCTCATCGACCGGGACTTCGCCGAGCCGCTCGACCTCGACGCCATGGCGGCCGCGGCCGGCTTCTCGCGCTACCACTTCGCGCGGGCGTTCCGCAGCGCGTACAGCGAGACGCCCGGCCAGCACCTCACCCGCCGCCGCATCGAACGGGCCCAGGACCTGCTGCGCTCGGCCAACCTCACGGTCACCGAGATCTGCTTCGTCGTCGGATTCGCCAGCCTCGGCTCGTTCAGCTCGAAGTTCTCCGAGCTGGTCGGCGCCTCGCCGACGGAGTACCGCAAGCTGTACGCCGAGCGCGGCGCACCGGCCGTCCCCGGCTGCTTCGCGATGATGTGGGGCCGCCCCTTCCCCGACCAGGGGAAAGCGCAATAGCGGAGAAGCCGGTGCAGGCCCTCCCGGCCATAACCTGCCGGGACAAGGAGGTCACCATGATCAAGGGAATGTCGCACGTGTGCTTCTACGTGCTCGACCAGGAGCGGGCCAAGAAGTTCTACACCGAGAAGCTCGGCTTCGAGGTTCACACGGACGTGTCGATGGGCGGCGAGTTCGAGGGTGCCGGCGAGGGGTTCCGGTGGTTGACGGTCACCCCGCCCGGCCAGCCCGACATCGAGATCATCCTGGCCGACTGCCGCATGGGCCACGACCCCGAGACGGCCGACCAGGTGCGGGCGCTCGTCGCGAAGGGTGCGATGGGTACGGGCGTGATGAACACCGACGACGTCCAGAAGACGTACGAGGAGCTCTCGGCGCGCGGGGTCGAGTTCATCCAGGACCCGGCCGAGCGTCCGTACGGCACGGAGGCGCTCTTCCGCGACGACTCCGGCAACTGGTTCAGCCTCACCAACCGCAACGCCGCAGGTGCGTCATGATCGATCGCATCGCCACGGCGGTTGTCGTCGTCGCCGACCAGGACACCATGCTCGCGTTCTTCACCGGCCCGCTCGGGTTCACCCTCACCACCGACGCCGAGATGTGGCCCGGCGCCCGCTGGGTCGAGGTCGCGCCCCCGGGCGGCGGGACGTCGCTCGTGCTGAGCGCCGCGAAGGACTTCGACCGCGAGCCCGACCAGGTCTACCCGATGACGTTCACCAGCTCCGACCTGGCGGCGACCGCCGCCCGGCTGACCGCGGACGGCGTGGAGGTCACCGACCGGATCACCGAGCCCTGGGGCACCTACATCAGGGTGACCGACCCGGAAGGACGCCAGCTGGTGGTCGTCGACAGGGTCAGCAACAGGGCCTGAGCGACGCCCGGCGTGCCCCCGCCGGGTCCGCACCCCTCGGCGGTAGCCTTCCTGCTCGAACGGCTGTTCGCGCGGAGCGGTCGGGGGAGGGGTGGCACGTGCGGGTGCTCGGCGTCGACCCGGGGCTGACCCGGTGCGGGCTCGGGGTGGTCGACGGCACGAGCGGGCGGGCGGTCAGCTGCGTGGACGTCGGTGTGGTGCGCTCACCCGCCGACGCGCCGCTCGCCGAACGCCTGCTCGTGGTCGGGGAGACCGTCGAGCGGTGGATCGAGCGGCACCGCCCCGACGTCGTCGCCATCGAGCGCGTGTTCAGCCAGCACAACGTGCGCACCGTGATGGGCACCGCGCAGGCCAGCGGTGTGGTCGCGCTGCTGGCCGCGCGGGCGGGCCTGCCGGTCGCCTTCCACACCCCCAGCGAGGTGAAGGCCGCCGTCACCGGCGAGGGCAGGGCGGACAAGGCGCAGGTCACGGCCATGGTCACACGCTTGCTCAACCTCGCAGAGGCGCCCCGCCCCGCGGACGCCGCCGACGCGCTCGCCCTGGCGATCTGCCACTGCTGGCGGGCCCCGATGCTGGACCGGATGGCCGAGGCGAAGGCCCGTTCCGACGAGCTCGCCCGCGCGCACAAGGCGCGGCTCGCGAAGGCGGCCAAGGCAGCGACGGCGAAGGGAGCCGCGTCGTGATCCACTCCGTGCGGGGCGAGGTGCTGGAGATCGGGCTCGACCACGTGGTCGTCGAGGTCGGCGGGGTCGGGCTCGCGGTGCAGGCCACCCCGGCGACGCTCGCGAAGCTGCGCCGCGGCGAGCAGGCGCGGCTGGCCACCACGCTGGTCGTCCGGGAGGACTCGCTGACGCTGTTCGGGTTCGCCGAGGCCGCGGAGCGCGAGCTGTTCCTGCTGGTGCAGACGGTCAGCGGGATCGGGCCGCGGATCGCGCTCGCGACGATCGCCGTGCTCGACCCCGACACCCTGCGCAGGGCCCTCGTCGACGGCGACATCACCACACTCACCCGGGTGCCGGGCATCGGGCGCAAGGGCGCCGAGCGGCTGGTGCTGGAGCTGCGCGACAAGGTCGACGCACCGGAGGCCCCGGCGCTGCTCCCGGCTTCGCTCAACGGCGGCAACCCGCGCCGCGACCAGGTCGTCGAGGCGCTCGTCGGGCTCGGGTTCACCGCGAAGCCCGCCGAGGGCGCCGTCGACGCCGCGCTGGCCCTCGACGCGGAGGCCGACGCGAGCGTGCTGCTCAGAGCGGCGCTGAGCCGCCTCGGCCGGGCCCGATGAGCTGCACGGGGCGGAGCCCGGGAGCATGACCGACGTGTCGCTGACCCCCGATCCCGAGCCGGAGGACCTGCTCGTCGAGGCCACGCTGCGGCCGCGCAACCTCACCGAGTTCATCGGGCAGCCGCGGGTGCGCGAGCAGTTGGAACTGGTGCTCGAAGGCGCTCGCCGCCGCGGCGACCCGCCCGACCACATCCTGCTCTCCGGCCCGCCCGGGCTGGGCAAGACGAGCCTCGCGCTGATCGTCGCGGCCGAGCTCGGCGCCGCGATCCGGCTGACCAGCGGTCCGGCGCTGGAACGCGCCGGCGACCTCGCCGCGATGCTGTCGAACCTCGCGCCCGGTGACGTCCTGTTCATCGACGAGATCCACCGCGTCGCGCGCCCCGCCGAGGAGATGCTCTACCTCGCGATGGAGGACTTCCGGGTCGACGTCGTCGTCGGCAAGGGCCCTGGCGCGACGTCGATCCCGCTCGACATCGCCCCGTTCACGCTGGTCGGGGCCACCACCAGGGCCGGGGCGCTGACCGGGCCGCTGCGCGACCGGTTCGGGTTCACCGCCCACATGGAGTTCTACGAGCCCGCTGAGCTCGAACTGGTGCTGCGCCGGGCGGCGGTGATCCTCGACGTCGACCTGCGCCGCGACGGCGCCGAGGAGATCGCGGGGCGCTCGCGCGGCACGCCGCGCATCGCGAACCGACTGCTGCGCCGGGTGCGCGACTTCGCGCAGGTCAGGGCCGACGGCGCGGTCACGAGGCAGGTGGCGCGCGACGCGCTGGCCGTCTACGACGTCGACGACCTCGGGCTCGACCGCCTCGACCGCGCCGTGCTCGGCGCGCTGGTGCGTTCCTTCGGCGGCGGACCGGTGGGTGTTTCGACGCTCGCGGTCGCGGTGGGCGAGGAGCCGGGTACCGTCGAAGAGGTCTGTGAGCCATACCTGGTGAGGGCAGGAATGCTGGCCAGGACCCCGCGGGGCCGGGTGGCGACGGCGGCGGCGTGGAGCCATCTGGGCATCGTTCCGCCACCTGACGTCACTCTCGGTGGCCCTGTCGCGTTGTTCTGAAGCCGTGCTGGCAGACTCGCCTGGCCTACGACATGCGGAGATACGGAGATCATGGACATCACCTCGCTGCTGTTCCCGCTGCTCATCCTGCTTCTGTTCATCCCGATCTTCTTGTCGGGACGGCGGCAGCGCCGCCAGATGCAGGAGATGCGGGACCTGCAGAACGCCCTGGAGCCCGGTGACATCGTCGTCACCACCTCCGGCCTGCGCGCGACGGTCGTCGACGCGAGCTACGAGGACACGATCGACCTCGAGATCGCCGACGGCATCGTGACCACCTGGGTGCGCGCGGCCGTGCGGGAGAAGGTCAAGGTCGGCGACGAGTCGGTGGTCGACGACGCCCCGATCGAAGATGCTCCGGTCGAGGACACCCCCGCCGTCTCCGTCGAGAAGCCGGCTGCCGTGACCGCCGACAAGGCCGCCGCGGTGGCCGAGACGCCGGCGCCGGTCGCCGACCCGAAGCCGACCGAGACGAAGACCGCCGAGCTCGGCGACGGCACCGCGGAACCCGCGCCGACGCTGGAGAAGAACGACTCTCCGAACGGCACCGCGCGCAGCTGATCGTGCACTGCACTTGATCGTGCACCGCCGCTCCTGGGCCGTCGGCCGGCGCGGAAAGCACTGAAGAGGAAAGAGATAGAGAGCAGTGGCAACCACCCCGGGGCAGATCCGCCCGTGGCGCTACCTGGCTTCGTTCCTCGGCGTCGTCGCCGTGCTGTACGCGCTGGTGTTCTTCACCGGCGACCGGCAGCCGGCGCCGAAGCTCGGTATCGATCTGCAAGGCGGCACCCGGGTCACGCTCGAGCCGCGCACCGAGACCGGCGCGGTCCCGCCGCGTGAGCAGCTCCTGCTGGCGCAGCAGATCATCCAGGAGCGGGTCGACGGGCTCGGTGTCGGCGGCGCCGAGGTGGTGCTCGACGGCAACAACCTGACGATCACGGTGCCGGGGCAGGACGGCGAGCGGGCCAGGTCGCTCGGCCAGACCGCGCAGCTGCGGTTCCGCGAGGTCATCGGCGGTCCGATCCCGTTCACGCCGGCGCCGCCGGCAGCTCCGGGCACCGTCCAGGGCGATCCGGCCGCGCCGCCGGCCGGTGGCCAGGCACCGCCGCCGAGCGAGCAGCCGGCGCCCCCGACCGGCCAGCCGCAGGGCGCCGCCGACCCGGCCGCGCCGCTCGTCGTGCAGGACGTCCAGCCGCTTTCGCACGCGGTCCCGATGCAGAACCCGCCGCCCAGCGGCGAGCAGCCGCCCCCGACGACGGCACCCCCGACTCCGGCGCCTCCGGCCTCGACCGCGCAGGCCCCGGCCGACCCGCGGCTCGCCGCGGCCATCGCGGAAGCGCGGGCGACCCGCCAGAGCACCGACCAGGCGACGCAGATCGCCGCGATCCAGGCGCTGGACTGCTCCGTGCAGGACCCGCTGCGCGGCTACGACGATCCCGAGCTCCCGCTGGTCGCCTGCAACCAGGACGGCACCGAGAAATACGTGCTCGGCCCGCGCTTCCTCGACGGCACGGAGATCGACACCGCGCTCGCCCAGCAGAGCCAGCAGGGCGCGGGCTGGGAGATCAGCCTGACCTTCAAGAGCGCGGGCGCCGCGAAGTGGGGCGAGTACACCTCGCAGAACGTCGGCAAGAACGCCGCGTTCGTGCTCGACGGCGAGGTCGTCTCGGCGCCGACCATCGAGGGCCCCATCTACGGCCCGACCCGCATCTCCGGCCAGTTCAACCAGACCGAGGCGCAGCAGCTCGCCGGTGTGCTGCGGTACGGGTCGCTGCCGCTGTCGTTCGAGTCGTCCGAGGCACAGACCGTCTCTGCGACGCTCGGCATCGCCTCGCTGCAGGCCGGGCTCATCGCGGGTGGCGTCGGGCTGGTGCTCGTCTTCATCTACTGCTTGATCTACTACCGCCTGCTCGGCCTGCTGATGATCCTTTCGCTCGTGCTGTCCGGGGTCATCGTGTTCGCCGTGCTGGTGCTGCTCGGCAGGGCGATCGGGCTCACGCTCGACCTCGCGGGCGTCGCCGGGTTCATCGTCGCGATCGGTATCACGGCCGACTCGTTCGTGATCTTCTTCGAACGGTTGAAGGACGAGATACGCGACGGCCGCTCGTTCCGCTCGGCCGTGCCTCGGGGCTGGGTCCGCGCGCGCCGCACGATCCTCGCGGCCGACGCCGTCAGCTTCCTCGCCTCCGCGGTGCTTTACTTCCTCGCGGTCGGCCAGGTGCGCGGCTTCGCGTTCACGCTGGGTCTGTCGACAGTGCTCGACCTGGTGGTGGTGTTCCTCGTGACGCACCCGCTGGCGCAGATCGCGTCCACCACACGGGCGCTGAACAACCCGAAGCTCTCCGGGCTCGGGTCGGTATCGAAGCTCGGCGCCGAGCGGCGCAAGCGCACCGTCTCGATGTCGAAGGGGGCCTGAGATGGCGAGCATTTTCTCCCGGCTCTACACCGGGACCGGCGCCTTCGACGTCGTCGGGAAGCGCAAGACCTGGTACATCGCCTTCAGCGTGCTGGTGCTGGTCTGCATCGCCTCCATCGTGTTCCGGGGGTTCAACCTCGGCATCGACTTCAAGGGCGGCACCCAGATCCAGTTCCCGGCCGCCACGGCCGGGGCGCCGGCCGATGTCGAGACGGTCCGCGGTGTCGTCGAGCGGACGATCGGCGAGGCGGATTCGGTGCAGTCGGCCGGCACCGGGACCTCGGCCTCGATCGTCGTCCGCACCGCCGCGCTCACCCAGGCTCAGCTGATCGAGGTCAAGCAGGCGCTCTTCGACACCTTCCAGCCGCGCGGCCCCGACGGCGCGCCCTCGCTCGCGGCGATCAGCGACAGCGCCGTCAGCGGTAGCTGGGGCGGGCAGATCACCCAGCAGGCGGTGATCGCGCTGGCGGTGTTCCTCGTGTTGGTGACGCTGTTCCTGATCTTCTACTTCGAGCCGCCGATGGCGATCGCGGCGCTGGTCGCGCTGCTGCACGACGTCGTCGTGACGATGGGTGTCTACTCGATCGTCGGGCTGGAGGTCACCCCGTCGACGGTGATCGGGTTGCTGACGATCCTCGGGTTCTCGCTCTACGACACCGTCGTGGTGTTCGACAAGGTCAAGGAGAACACCCGGGGGCTGCTCGGCCTGACCCGCCGCACGTACGCGGAGTCGTCGAACCTCGCGCTGAACCAGACGTTGATGCGTTCGATCAACACGTCGCTGTTCGCGGTGCTGCCGGTGGTCGGCCTGATGGTCATCGGCGTCGGCCTGCTCGGTGTCGGGACGCTCGCCGACCTCGCCCTCGTCCAGATGGTCGGCATCATCGCAGGCGCGCTGTCGTCGATCTTCCTGGCGACGCCGGTGCTGGTCGACCTGAAGATGCGCGACCCGCGCTACCAGCAGCAGGCGGCCCGGGTGGCGTTGCGCAGGCGCAAGTCCGCCGCCGCGGCCGCCGGGGAGCAGGTCGACGACGACCTCGACCTCACCGACGACGCCGTGCTCGGTGCCGAGCTGCGCAAGGAGCGGGCCATGGCGGCCGCGTCGAGTGCACCGGCGCGCACCGCGAAGGCGGCCGAGCGGCGCGACCGGCCCACCGGCAAGGGCGGCCGGCCCAGCGGCAAGCGCCGCCGGTGAGCACGGAACCGGGGAGCCTGCATACAGCTGACTTCGTGGACGACGCGGAGTCGGCCGAGGCGCTCACGCGCGTGCTCGGCCTGATCAGGGACGTGCCCGACTACCCGTCGCCGGGCATCCTGTTCCGAGACATCACGCCGGTGCTCGCCGACGCCGAGGCGTTCGCGACCGTCGCCACCGAGCTGGCGGCGCTGGCGGGAGCCGCCGACGTCATCGTCGGGATCGAGGCGCGCGGGTTCCTCATCGGCGCCGCGGCGGCGCTGGTGGCCGGGCTCGGCATCGTCCCCGTCCGGAAGGCGGGCAAGCTGCCGCTGGTCGCGGACTCGGTCACCTACGAGCTGGAGTACGGCACGGCGACGCTGGAGCTGCCGGCCGACACCCTGGCGCCGGGCGCGCGAGCGTTCGTCGTCGACGACGTGCTCGCCACCGGCGGCACGGCCGCCGCGACCTGCGCGCTGCTGGCCGACGCCGGCGTCGAGGTCGAAGGCTTCGGCGCGCTGCTCGAACTGACGGCGCTGGGCGGGCGCGACCGGCTGGCCCCGGTGCCCGTCCACGCGCTGCTGCGGGCCTGACGAGCCGTCCTCGGCCCACCAGTCTCGGGGCAAGGTCAGGAAAGCCACTTTCATGCAACGACGTTGCAGGAAAGTGGCTTTCTGGTGAATCGCCGCAGCCCCTGGCTCGACGTTGCACACCGTGGACACACGTTGCACATGGCCGGCCGTGGGGAGGGCAGGAAAGCCACTTTCCTGCCCTCACAGGGCCTGAAAGTGGCTTTCCTGCCCTTGTGTGCGGAACGCACACATCCCAGCTCCAGCACGGATTCTCATCCCTCGTGGTGGTCCGGAGGGCCATGGCTGACTTTCCTGACCTTCCGCGCACGGCGGCCGCGGCCGCGGTAGGCATGGTCTCTCGCCCGCCGACCCCTCCGCCCGGCTGTCGGTACCAGCCCGCCGCGGGCGCCCGGCCGGAAAGTCCGAACGAACGGCACCTTCGTCCATTAGGTGTGGACGAAAGTGCCGCTCGTTCACCGACCTGTCCGCCGTGGCCGGAGGGCCACGACGGACTCTCCTGCCCTCCAGGCGCCGGCCGCTGACCTTCGAAACGGCGGACCCGCAACCCCTCGTCGACCCGGGACCACCATCCCCGACCCCATCGGGTGACGGCAGCATCACTTCAGGTCAGCCCCGCCACCGGCCGCGGGTGCGGCGGGGATCAGGACTATCCTTGTCGAGGTGACGCCCAGCGGGATATCCGGCTTATGACCGAGGTGCAGCAGTCCGCGGTGCCCGGAGCCGAGTCCTCGCCCCGCCCGTCCACCACGCGCAGGGTCCGGGCCCGCATCGCACGTCGGATGACGCCGCAGCGGGTGGCCGTCGTCGCGCCCGTGCTGGAGCCGCTGGCGAGCGTCCACCGCGCGCTGCACCCGAAAGCCGATCTCGGGCTGCTGCAGCGCGCTTATGACGTCGCGGAGGCCAAGCACGAGGGCCAGAAGCGCAAGTCCGGCGACCCGTACATCACCCACCCGCTCGCCGTTGCGACGATCCTCGCCGAGCTGGGTATGGACACCACCACGCTGGTGGCGGCGTTGCTGCACGACACCGTCGAGGACACCGACTACTCGCTCGACCGCCTGCGCAGCGACTTCGGCGAGGAGGTCGCGCACCTCGTCGATGGCGTCACGAAGCTCGACAAGGTCGAGCTGGGCAGCGCGGCGGAGGCCGAGACCATCCGCAAGATGGTCGTCGCGATGGCCCGCGACCCGCGCGTGCTGGTCATCAAGCTCTCCGACCGCCTGCACAACATGCGGACCATGCGCTTCCTCTCCCCGGAGAAGCAGGCGAAGAAGGCCCGCGAGACGCTCGAAGTGCTCGCCCCGCTCGCGCACCGCCTCGGCATGGCGACCGTCAAGTGGGAGCTGGAGGACCTGTCCTTCGCGATCCTGCACCCCAAGAAGTACTCCGAGATCGTCCGGCTCGTCGCCACCCGCGCGCCGTCGCGCGACACGTACCTCAAGCAGGTGATCGACGAGGTCACCCAGCAGCTCGACTCGGCGCGGATCTCGGCGACCGTCGAGGGCCGGCCCAAGCACTACTACTCGATCTACCGCAAGATGATCGTCAAGGGCCGCGACTTCGACGACATCCACGACCTCGTCGGCGTGCGCGTGCTGGTCGACGAGGTGCGCGACTGCTACGCGGCGATGGGCATGGTGCACGCGCTGTGGCAGCCGATGCCCGGGCGGTTCAAGGACTACATCGCGCAGCCCCGCTACGGCGTCTACCAGTCGCTGCACACCACCGTGATCGGCCCCGACGGCAAGCCGCTCGAGGTGCAGATCCGCACTCACGACATGCACCGCACCGCCGAGTACGGCATCGCGGCCCACTGGCGCTACAAGGAGACCCGCGGGACCCCGTCGGCCGGCACCGTCGAGATCGACGAGATGTCGTGGATGCGCCAGATGCTCGACTGGCAGCGTGAGGCCGCCGACCCCAACGACTTCCTGGAGAACCTCCGCTTCGACCTCGGCGCCCAGCAGATCTTCGTGTTCACGCCGAAGGGCGATGTGATCACCCTGACGGCCGGGTCGACGCCGGTCGACCTCGCCTACGCCGTGCACACCGAGGTCGGGCACCGCTGCATCGGCTCGCGGGTCAACGGCAAGCTCGTCGCGCTGGAGCGCAAGCTGGAGTCCGGCGATGTCGTCGAGATCTTCACGTCGAAGGCGGAGGGTGCCGGCCCGAGCCGCGACTGGCTGGCGTTCGTCGCCACCCCGCGGGCCAAGACCAAGATCAAGCAATGGTTCGCGAAGGAGCGCCGCGAGGAGGCCATCGAGGCGGGCAAGGAGGCGATCACCCGCGAGGCGCGGCGCACGTCGATGCCCCTGCAGCGGCTCGTCTCCGCCGACGCGATGGCGGCCCTCTCGCGCGAGCTGCACTTCCCCGACCTCTCCGGGCTGTACGCGGCCGTCGGTGAGGGGCACGCGAGCGCGCGGCACGTCGTGCAGCGGCTCGTCGCGCTGCTCGGCGGGGTCGAGCAGGCGGAGGAGGAGCTGGCCGAGCGCGCCACCCCCTCGACGGTCCGGCTGCGCCGCTCCGGCGGCGACGCAGGGGTCGTGGTCCGCAGTGAGGGCGCCGACCTGGGCGACCTCTACACCAAGCTGGCCCGCTGCTGCACGCCCGTGCCCGGCGACGAGATCCTCGGGTTCGTCACCCGCGGCGGCGGCATCTCGGTCCACCGGACCGACTGCACCAACGCCCGCGACCTGCAGGCACGTGCGGAACGGCTGGTCGACGTCGCGTGGTCGGTCTCGCCGGGATCGGTGTTCCTGGTGGCGATCCAGGTCGAAGCCCTCGACCGCCACCGCCTGCTCTCCGACATCACGAAGGTCCTGGCCGACGAGAAGGTCAACATCCTGTCGGCGTCGGTGACGACATCGCACGACCGCGTTGCCGTCTCCCGCTTCAGCTTCGAGATGGGCGACCCGAAGCACCTCGGCCACGTCCTGCGCGCGGTGCGGAACGTGGAAGGCGTCTACGACGTGTACCGGGTGACGTCGGCCAGCTGAGGGTACGGCCCCTCAGGTCCACAGGTGGCAGTTGTGCACCGTGGCGAAGGCGGGGCCGGTGCGCACATCGGTGCCGCCGCTCTCCGTGGTGAAGGTGAGCACCTCGCCGTCGCCGCTCCACTGCGGCCACACCGTGCCGCCGCCCGACGGGTCGCCGTGGACGATGAACCGGGCCCAGCTGTCCACCATCTGCGCCGCGAGCGCGGCCTGGTGATCGTCGAACTCGGGCTGGCCGGGCACGAGGTCGAACAGGAACGGCACGTCGGAGCCGTGGGTGACGCTGCCAGCGAGATCGGGCGGCAGCGCCGCGAACGGCGACGGCGCTGACGGCTCCGCGAACTCGTAGGCGTAGAGCGGGGCACGGGCGCCGAGAGCCTGGTAGGTCTTGAGCCCGGGGCACGCGTAGACGCGGTCGGTGATCACGTCGGACCACGTCCGACCGGGGGAGCGTTGCCCAGGCGCGTAGGCGCGGCCGGCCTCGCCGGCCCGGTTCCCGGACGCGGCCGCGAGCATGGTCCGGAAGCTCGTGTCGGTGACCGGCGCGCCGGTGGCGTTGTGGAGGGTGGCCGTGAACAGCGTGCCCTCCTCCTTGGTCGTTCCCGCCAGGATCGCGACTTTGCGCAGCTCGCCGCGCCTGACGACGGTGGACGGGCGCTCGGGGAGCGTCGGAGAGCCCACAGCAGGACTCCAGTACACGCCGGCGCCGCCGACCAGCGCGTCGGACGGCAGGCCGCGCATGCACGCGAGCACCACGGCGGGGACGGGACAGCCCAGCCGCGCGGCCGCCTGCAGCCCGGCCGCCTCGACCTGCGGCAACGGTTTCCACGTGTCGCCAGCAGGACCGGTGCCGGGGCGGATGGCGTCGAGGATCGCGGTGGTGCCGCAGCCGCCGCTCTGCATGACGGCCCTGGCGATCATGCCGGACGTCCCGGGCGCGGCCAGCTGCGCGCAGACCGAGTCGGCGCCCGCCGACACGCCACCGAGGGTGATCGTCGCGGGGTCGCCGCCGAACGCCGCCGCGTTGCGCTGGACCCACCGCAGCGCGGCCTGCTGGTCCTGCAGTCCGAAAGCCCCTGAACCCGGTAGGCCGGGCAGCCCGAAGAAGCCGAAGATGCCGAGGCGGTAGTTGACCGTCACGACCATGAGCGGCCCGGCCTCCACGAGCCGTTGCGGGTCGGCGTCGTCCGCCGCGCCCGCGTTGAAGCCGCCGCCGTGCAACCACACCAGCACGGGAAGGCGGGCCGACGTCGTCGTGCCCTTCGGGATCGTCACCGAGACGGTCAGGCAGTCCTCCGTCGAGCTGCCCGCGGTGGCGTGCGGAGCCCGCGCCGGCGCAGCGAGCTGGGCGCAGCGGGGGCCCGGTTTGGTGGCGTCCCGCGGTGTCGTCCACGGAGCGGGCGGCTCGGGCGGCGCCCATCGCAGCGGCCCGACCGGTGCCGCGGCGTACGGGATGCCGTCGAACCGGCGCACGTGGCCGTCGAGCACGCCCTGAACCTCACCCTTGTCGGTGACGACCCGGTCGCCGACCGGCGCCGCGCCCGGCTCGGCGGCCACCGAGCACGAGCACAACAGGGCAGCGGCCGCCATCAATGCAGCGGCGAGCGGGAACCGGCGGCGGCGAAGCACGGCCGACATGGTGCCATGCGTCACAACGCGCGCTGTAACCGGTCAGCGCCACGCTGTCATTCGATCAGTCCAACCGCGACTGGTCGACCGTCACGCACAGCAAAGTTCCCCACCGTTTTGCCAACCTGCACACCCTGGAGGGCGTGCAGGTTGGCAAAACGGTGGGGAAGTTCGGGTCAGGAGACGGTGGCCTTCTCGATGGTCACCGGCTCGATCGGCTCGCCGCCGCCCGGGCTCGGGTCGAACGCGCCGTTGTGGCCGCGGGTCGCGATGGCGTCGACGACGGAGAGGCCCTCGGGGCTGATCGATCCGAAGGCGGTGTACTTCGGCGGGAGCTGCCCGTCGCCGTAGACCATGAAGAACTGGCTGCCGCCGGAGTTGGGCTGGCCCGTGTTCGCCATCGCGAGGATCCCGCGGCCGTACGTCAGCTCCGGGAAGTACTCGTCGGGGACGGTGTAGCCGGGGCCGCCGGAGCCGGAGCCGGACGGGTCGCCGCACTGCAGCACCTGCAGGCCGGGGTCGGTGGTGAGCCGGTGGCAGGAGGTGCTGTCGAAGTAGCCCTGCTGCGCGAGGCTGACCATGCTGTTGACGGTGCACGGCGCCAACGCCTTGTCGAGCGTCAACGGGATGGCGCCGGAGTTGGTCTGCAGCGTGACCGTGGTGGTGCCGGTCGCGCTCACGCCCGTGCCGGTCGGCGGCTGCACCGGCTTGGCCGCGGGCTGGCTCTCGGGCGCGTATTCGCAGCTCACCGATGCCGGCAGCGGCGTCGGACGCTTCGGCAGCGGCGCGATCGCCGAGGGGATCGCGGCGGGCACGACCGGGGTGACGGGTGCGGCGCTGGTCGGTGGGGCCGCGGTCGGCGCGGCCGCGGGAGGCGTCGTTCCGCCGCCGGTCAGCGTGCTCAGCAGGACGACCGCGACGACGACCACCACGACCACGGACGCAGAGGTGATGATGGCGACCCGTTGCCGGCGCTTCGTCTGCTCGACACGTCGCTGCTGCTGGCGCTCAAGCTTGCGCTTGGCCGCCTCACGTCGCATTTGGTTGGTCGCCACTCGAGAACCCCGTTCCTCAGCTCGATCGGGCGCAGGATATCGATCGTTCCTGAGAGGTCGCGGAGGGGCCGGAAACCGGGTGCCGGGGCGAACTACGCTGTGTGGTGTGCTCGTTGCTGGATTTCCCGCCGGTTCGTTCCAGACCAACTGCTACGCGGTGGCAGCTGGCGAGGGTGCGGCCTGTGTTGTCGTCGACCCCGGCCAGGATGCCGTCGAGCCGCTCGAGGAGCTGCTCGCCAAGCACCGCCTGACGCCCGTCGCGGTGCTGCTGACGCACGGCCACTTCGACCACACGTTCAGCGTCGCGCCGGTCTGCGACGGCCACGACATCCCGGCGTGGATCCATCCCGACGACCGCGCGATGCTCGCCGACCCGATGAAGGGGCTCTCGGCGGAGGCGAAGGCGTTCTTCGGCGGCCGCATCGAGCTGCGTGAGCCGCGCGAGGTCAGGGAGCTCGCCGACGGCTCGGCGCTGGAGCTCGCCGGGCTGACGTTGAGCGTCGACCACACGCCCGGCCACACCCAGGGCTCGGTGATCTTCACGACGCCCACGGAGGACGGGGTCGACGTGATCTTCGCGGGCGACACGCTCTTCGCCGGCTCGATCGGGCGCACCGACCTGCCCGGCGGCGACCACGCCCAGATGCTGGTGAGCCTTCGCGAGAAGCTGCTCACCCGCGCTGACACCGCACTCGTACTTCCTGGCCACGGCCAGACCACCACGATCGGACGCGAACGCATGACCAACCCGTTCCTGCAGGACCTGCAGCCGGCGCCGGGGCGCGGGCTGTGAGCACGATCTCGGCGCCGAAGGGCGTCCCGGACTACTTCCCGCCGGTCTCGGCCGGCTTCGAGTGCGTGCGCGACACGCTGCACACCGCTGCCGCGCGCGCCGGCTACGGCCTGATCGAGCTGCCGATCTTCGAGGAGACGTCGCTCTTCGCGCGCGGTGTGGGTGAGTCGACCGACGTCGTGAGCAAGGAGATGTACACGTTCGCCACCCGCGGCGAGGTCTCCGTCACGCTGCGCCCGGAAGGCACGGCCGGGGTCGTCCGCGCGGTGATCGAGCACGGCCTCGACCGCGCTTCGCTCCCGGTGAAGCTGCGCTACGGCGGCCCGTTCTTCCGCTACGAGCAGCCGCAGGCAGGCCGCTACCGGCAGCTGCAGCAGGTCGGCATCGAGGCGATCGGGGTGGACGACCCGGCGCTCGACGCCGAGGTCATCGCGGTCGCCGACGAGGGCTTCCGGGCACTGGGGCTGCGTGGCTACCGGCTCGACATCACCTCGCTCGGCGACGCGGCGGACCGGCCCGCCTATCGGGCGCTGCTGCAGGAGTTCCTCTCCAGGCTGCCGCTGGACGAGGCGACCGCCGAGCGGGCGCGGCTCAACCCGCTGCGCGTGCTCGACGACAAGCGTGAGGCCGTCCGCGAGATGGTGGCCGACGCCCCGCTGCTGCTCGACAACCTCTCCACGGACGCACGGGAGCACTACGAGGCCGTCAAGGCGCACCTCGACGCGCTCGGCGTCGCGTACGTGGAGAACCCGCGGCTCGTGCGCGGGCTCGACTACTACACGAAGACGACGTTCGAGTTCGTGCACCCCGGTCTCGGCGCCCAGTCGGGCATCGGCGGCGGCGGCCGGTACGACGGGCTGATGGAGACCCTGGGCGGGCAGCCGCTCGGCGGGGTCGGCTACGGGATCGGCGTCGACCGGACGCTGCTCGCGTGCCAGGCCGAGGGGCTCACGCCCTGGTCGGAGGCCCGGTGCGAGGTCTACGGCGTGCCGATGGGTGAGGCGGCGAAGGCGCGGCTCGTCGCGGTCGCGGGGCAGCTGCGCGCGGCCGGGGTCCGGGTCGACATCGCCTACGGCACGCGGGGGCTCAAGGGTGCGATGCGGGCGGCCGGCAACTCCGGTGCGCGGCTCGCGCTCGTGCTCGGCGAGCGCGACCTGGAGGCCGGCAAGATCGGTGTGAAGGACCTGGGGTCGGGCGAGCAGCGGCCCGTCGACCTCGGTGACGTCGTCACCGAGGTGCTCGGCCTGCTGCGGGGCTGACGCACCGCATGTCCGATGCGGACGCCGCCCGCTGGGACGCGCGGCACGCCGTCGCCACGGTGGCGGTGCCGATGCCGCCCGACGCGCTGCGCGGCCGGGAGGAGCTGCTCCCGGCCGGTGGCGCGGCGCTCGACGTCGCCTGCGGGCGTGGAGTCGTTGCGGCGTGGCTCGCGGAGCGCGGGTTCGCCGTCGACGCGGTCGACGTGTCGCCGGTGGCCATCGCGGCAGGTGAGCGGCTCGCGCCCGGAGTGCGGTGGTGGTGCCACGACCTCGACCGCGGGCTGCCCGACGGCTGCGTCGGCCCGTACGACGTCGTGGTGTGCCAGCGGTTCCGCGACCTCACGCTCTACCCGGTGCTGCGCCGCGTGCTCGCGCCCGGTGGGCTGCTCGTGGTGACCGTCCTGTCGGAGGTCGACGACGAGCCCGGACCGTTCCGCGCGCCCGCCGGCGAGCTGCTGGCGGAGTTCGGCGATCTCGACGTCGTGGCGCACCGCGAAGGCGACGGCGAAGCGAGCCTCGTGGCTCGGGAAGGCGCCGCCTCGCGGTGACCTCCGTGCGACGCGCACTCCCAGACGCCGCGGGGGAGGGCAGGAAAGCCACTTTCCTGCCCTGTGAGGGCCGGAAAGTGGCTTTCCTGCCCTCGCGTGCGGAACGCACGTATCCAGACCCCCTGGCAACGTGTGCGTTGCGCACGCATGCGGGTTGCGGAGCGACGGTGCGCGGGTCAGCGCGTCTTCAGCGACTCCATGAGGCCACGCAGCTTCGACCCCAGGCCGGCCGACCCGTCCACCTCCGCCGCCAGCGCCTCCGGCGATTCCTTGCTCGCCACGACGGCCGCCAACGCCGTAGTGATCGGCACAGATGCGACCAGCCCGATGCTGCCGACGAGCGTGCGGACGATCTCGGTGGCGACGTCCTGCGTCGCGATCACCTCGCCCAGGGTCCGTCCGGAGATCGTGAAGAGCAGCATCAGCGGGAGCGCGGCACCGGCGTAGGCGAGCACGAGGGTGTTCACGGCCGACGCGACGTGGTCGCGCCCGATCCGCATGGCCGCGGCGAACAGCCCCACCGCGCCCAGCTCGGGGTTCGCCCTGCGCAGCTCCCACACCGCGCTGGTCTGCGTGACCGTCACGTCGTCGAGCACCCCGAGCGCGCCGATCAGGATGCCGGCCAGCAGCAGCCCGCGTGCGTCGACGCCGCTGTCGAGGGTCGCGATGAGGTTGCGGGTCTGGTCGTCCAGCCCGGTGAGCGCCGCCCCGGCCGAGAACAACGCGCTGAGAATGCCGATGAGCAGCAGCGACGCCAACGTGCCCAGCACGGCCGTCGACGTGCGCGCGGACGGGCCGTGCGTCATGTAGAGCACCGCGAACATGATCACGCAGGAGCCGACGATCGCGACGGCGAGCGGGTTGTGGCCGGCCAGGATCGAGGGCAGCACGAACCCCATCAGCACCGCGAAGCTCAGCACCAGCGCACCCAGCGCCGCGAGCCCCCTCCAACGCCCGAGCAGCAGCACCGACGCCGCGAAGAGCGCGGCCAGCCAGAACAGCGACCAGCCCCGCTGGAAGTCGGCCACCCGGTACGACGAGGGGTCGTTCGGGTCGGCTCCTGACCAGCCGAGCACGAGGTCGTCGCCGACGGCGAAGCTCGGCGTGCCCGGCTCCACGGGCACGACCTGGATCAGGTCGCGGCCGGGCAGCGGGCCGTCGGACATGCGCAGGACGAGCGCGACGCAGCCCGAGTCGCCCGCGCCGGGGCTGCACTCGGACGCCTTGCTGGCCAGCACTTCGGCCTTGATCGGCTGCTCGGACGCGATCCGGGCGGCCTGCTGGGGCGGGGACCACGGCCAGAGCACGAGCAGGCCGACGAGCGTCGCGACAGCGCAGGGGATGAGCAGCGCGGCGATGAGGATGCGGACCTTCCGGCCGGCCGGCGGGGCCGGGGAGTGCCCGTGGCCGTGGCCGTGCCCACCGTGGCTGCTGTGCCCGCTGTGTCCGGCTGCTCGCGTCGGCGCGGGCTCGTCGTCATCGTCGTCGTCCGCATCGGTCTCCGCTGCTGCAGCGGCCTCGGCAGCCTCGGCGGCGGCGCGGCGCGCGGCGCGTCCGGTCCGGCGTGGCGACGGTGCCGGCTCGGCGCTCTCCTCGGGGGCGTCGTCCTCGTCGTCGTACCCGTCGGGCTCGAACCCGTCCGGCTCCTCCAGGGCGCGCCGCGCGGCGGCCCGGCCGGTCGGGATGGCCTCGGTGGCCGGTGCCGGCTCCGGCCTGGCAGCGGCCCGCGGTACGTCATCGCGACGCCTGCGGCCCGGCAACGGGGGAGGCTCGACCTGCCGTTCACCGGTCCGCTCGCCCGACCTGCGCGGCGGCACCCTGCGCGTCGGCCGGGTCGCGGGCTCGTCGCGGACCGGCGGCGGCGCGGGCTCGTACGCGTCGTAGGGGTCGTCGTACGGGGCGTAGCCGTCGTCGAGCGGGTCGGGGTACGGCGGCTCGTACGGGTCGTCGTACGCGGGCAGCTCCGGCACCCGGCGCTCGTACGGCTCGGCGTAGGGGGCCTCGTAACGGCCTTCCGGGCGCCGGCCGTTGGGCCGCGGACCCTCCACAGGTGGCCGGCGGACGGGACGTCGCTCGGGCGGCGGGCCCGCCGGTGGCCGCTGCGGGGGCGTGGACGGCTGCTGGGTGGGCAGCTGCTGGGTGGGCGGCTGCTGGGTGGGCGGCTGCTGCCCAAGGAGTGGGGGAGCGGGCGGGGGAGCGGCCGGGGGGACGGGCGGGGGCAGGGGGATCACCGGCGGGGGCGGCTCGTCCGGCGGCACCATCGGTGTGCGCCGCGGCGTCACGGCGTTGCGCGGCACCCCGGCCTGCGGATCACGCACCGGCGGCGCCACCGGCGTGCCGCTCGCCCGTCGGGGGGCCGCGGGCAGCGCTTCGGTCGGCGGTGCGTCCACGGCCGCGTCCGGTGGCGGCCTCCGGCGCCTGCGCGGCAGCTCGTCCGGCTCGTCGGGCCGCTGCTCCCGCGCTGCGGCCCGCTGGTGGTCACGTTGTGGATCGGGGCCGCGGCGCTGGGATCGGTGCTGGTCGGAGGCCGGGTCGCGATACGGGTCGGGGCGCGGGGCAGCGGGAGGTGTCGGGTCGGGCCTGCCGCCCGGCTCACGCTCTCGCATGGGTCCATCCTGTCAACGCCGCCCACGGCGTCGCACGCGGCGGCCGTGTTCCAGGGGGTGGCGTCGGTGGACGGCCGGTGACGAGCGCCGGAATCCGCGATGTCCGCCGGCGGGTCATCCCGGCGCTCCGAGGCGCGCGACGGCCCGTTCGGCGATCTCGGCGGGCGTCCCGGTCGCCTCGATCTCGCCGCCGGGCTCGTCGGCGCGCAGCGGTTCGAGCGCGGCGAGCTGGCTCTGCAGGAGCGACGCCGGCATGTAGTGCCCGGTGCGGTTCCCGATCCGGTCGGCGATGAGCGAGTCGGGCGCGACGAGGTGCACGAACCGGACGGACGGGTGGCCGTCGCGCAGCACCTCGCGGTAGGCGTGGCGCAGGGCGGAGCAGGTCACCACCGCGCTGCGACCGGCCGATTCCTGCTCACCGATCCAGGCCGCGATCGTGCGCAGCCACGGCCACCGGTCGGTGTCGTCGAGCGGGGTGCCGGCGGCCATCTTGCGGCGGTTGGCCTCGGGGTGCATGTCGTCTCCTTCCGCGAAGATCCACCCGGTGGTCGCGACGATCTCGGCGGCCACCGCGCTCTTGCCGACACCCGACACACCCATCACCACAAGCGTCACCGTCATGCCCGACAGCCTGGCGCACCGCTCCGGTCGAGCGCTTGCCAACTCCTCGAACACGTGTTCGAATCCCTTCATGCGGTGGAGCGGACAGCAGGTTCTCGACGACGGTGTCGGCACGACCCCGGCGCTGCCGGGCATGCGCGGGTTGCTGCGCTCGGTGCGCACTCCCGAGTTCGCCGGCGCGGTCTTCCACGAGGTGGAGTCGAAGTCGGCGCTCAACCGCATCCCGGAGACGTCGGCGATGCCGTTCCGCTGGACGGTCAACCCCTATCGTGGCTGCTCACACGCTTGCGTCTACTGCCTGGCCGGGCCCACGCGCGTGCTGCTCGCCGACGGCGGCACCCGGCCGATCGCCGAGCTGCGGGTCGGCGACGCCGTGATGGGCACGCAGGTGGTCGACGGCGTGCGGCGGTACGTGCGCACCTCCGTGCTCGCGCACTGGTCGACCACCAAACCGGCCTACTCGGTGCGGCTCGCGGGCGGCACCGAGCTGGTCGCCAGCGGCGAGCACAAGTTCCTCACCGACGCCGGGTGGCGGCACGTGAGCGGTGGATGGTGCCGCTCGGGCCGGCGGCCCCGGCTGCGTGAGGGCAGCGCGCTGCTCGGCCCCGGCCGGTTCGTGCCGCAGGAGCCGCGTGAGCACACCCCGGCCTACCGGCAGGGTTACCTCTGCGGGGTGGTGCGCGGCGACGGGAGCCCGTTCCCGTCCGAGCGGCTCGAGCTGGAGGCGCTCGGCCGCGCCCACCACTTCCTCGCCGACGCCGCCCACACGCAGGCGCCGGCCGTCGCCCTGGCCGGCAGTGGCGAGCCCGGCCGGATCGCGCCAGACCGGGCGCGCGGGGGCATCGCGCCGCTCTCCGACGTCGTGCGGTGGCCGCACCGCGCCGGCAGCGAGTGGTGTGCGGGGTTCCTCGCCGGGGTGCTCGACGCCCGTGGTGAGGTGGCGGGCGGTGAGCTGCGCGTCGTGCACACCGACGAGGAGTTCGTCGGACGTGTAGCGGGCGCGCTGCACCGGCTCGGCTACCGGTTCGCGGTGGAGGCCGCGCCGCGCGGCGCGCGGGCGGTTCGACTGCGCGGCGGGCCCGCGGTGCTGCTGCGGCTGCTGCACGACGTCGACCCGGCCGTCAGCCGGCACCGCGACCTGGAGGGTGCGCAGGTGAGCGGCGCGCGGGAGCTGCGGGTGGCGCAGGTGCGGCCGCTCGGTGTCGAGCTGCCGATGTACGACATCACCACCGGCACGGGCGACTTCGTCGCCGAGGGCGTCGTGAGCCACAACTGCTTCGCCCGCAACACCCACACGTACCTCGACCTCGACGCGGGCGCCGATTTCGACAGCCAGATCGTCGTCAAGGTCAACATCGCCAGGGTGCTGGAACGCGAGCTGCGTGCGGCGAAGTGGGCCCGCGAACCCGTCGCGATGGGCACCAACACCGACCCCTACCAGCGGGCGGAGGGGCGCTACCGGCTCATGCCCGGCATCGTGCGCGCGCTGGGCCGGTCGGGCACCCCCATGTCGGTCCTCACGAAAGGCACCGTGCTGGCCCGCGACCTGCCGGAACTGGTCGCGACCGCGGCGGACGTCCCCGTCGGGCTCGGCGTCTCGATCGCGCTGCTCGACCGCGAGCTGCAGGCGCGGCTCGAACCGGGCACACCGTCGCCGTCGGCGCGGCTCGACCTGGTCAAGAAGATCACCGACGCCGGGCTGCCCTGCGGGGTGATGGTCGCGCCCGTGCTGCCGCTGCTCACCGACTCGACCGAGGCGCTCGACGAGCTGCTGGGCCGGATCGCCGCCGCCGGCGCGTCGCGGGCAACGGTGCTGGCGCTGCACCTGCGGCGAGGCACCCGTGAATGGTTCCTGCAGTGGCTCGAGCGCGAGCAGCCGCACCTCGTCGAGCCCTACGCGCAGCTCTACCGCCGCGGCGCGTACGTCGACCCGGCCTACCGGCAGGCGCTGTCGGCGCGCGTGGCGCCGCTGCTGCGCCGCCACGGCCTCGACCGGTCGAGCGGCCCCTCGTTCCGGCAGCCGCAGCCCGCCGTTGCCGTCCCCGACCCGTCGGGTGAGCAGCTGACGCTGCTCTGACCGGTCGTGGCGGCTCCGGGGGAAACCTGGTGGTCGGCCTCCGGGGGTGTCCGGATAGCCTCGGACCGTGATGCGCACCCATCCCGTCGGCACGCTGCGTGCTGAGCACTCCGGACAGACCGTGACCCTCGCCGGGTGGGTGGCGCGCCGCCGCGATCACGGTGGCGTGATCTTCATCGACCTCCGCGACGCGTCCGGTTCGGCGCAGGTGGTGTTCCGCGAGGGCGAGATGGCCGAGCGCGCGCACCGGCTGCGCGCCGAGTTCTGCGTCCGGATCACCGGCGAGGTCGCGCGGCGCCCCGCAGGCAACGAGAACCCCGACCTCGCCACCGGCGACATCGAGGTCACGGTCACCGACCTCACGGTGCTCTCGGAGTCGGCGCCGCTCCCGTTCCCGCTCGACGAGCACAGCGAGATCGGCGAGGAGATCCGGCTCAAGCACCGCTACCTCGACCTGCGCCGCAGCGGCCCCGCCGCCGCGCTGCGCCTGCGGTCGGAAGCCAACCGGATCGCGCGCACCGTCCTGCACGAGCGTGAGTTCGTCGAGGTCGAGACGCCGACGCTGACCCGCTCCACGCCGGAGGGCGCGCGCGACTTCCTGGTGCCGGCGCGGCTGCGTCCCGGCTCCTGGTACGCGCTGCCGCAGAGCCCGCAGCTGTTCAAGCAGCTGCTGATGGTCGCCGGCACCGAGCGCTATTACCAGATCGCGCGCTGCTACCGCGACGAGGACTTCCGCGCCGACCGGCAGCCGGAGTTCACCCAGCTCGACATCGAGATGAGCTTCGTCGAGCAGGACGACGTCATCGAGCTGGGCGAGACGATCACGGCTGCGCTGTGGAAGGAGCTGGTCGGGCACGAGATCCCGCGACCGATCGCCCGGCTCACCTACGCCGAGGCGATGGCGCGCTACGGCTCCGACAAGCCCGACCTGCGCTTCGCCGTCGAGCTGACCGAGCTCACCGAGTACTTCGCCGACACCCAGTTCAGGGTGTTCCAGAACCCGTACGTCGGCGCAGTCGTGATGCCCGGCGGCGCGAGCCAGCCCCGCAAGCAGCTCGACGCATGGCAGGAGTGGGCGAAGCAGCGCGGCGCGCGTGGCCTCGCCTACGTCCTGGTCGGCGAGGACGGCGCGGTCGACGAGCGCGGCCCCGTCGTCAAGAACCTCTCCGAGAGCGAGCGCGACGGACTGCCGAAGGCCGTCGGTGCCGCGCCCGGCGACTGCATCTTCTTCGCAGCGGGCCACCCGGCCGACGCGCGTGCTCTGCTCGGCGCCGCGCGCGGCGAGATCGCGCGCAGGTGTGGTCTGGTCGACGAGAGCGCGTGGTCGTTCGTGTGGGTCGTCGACGCGCCGATGTTCGAGCGCATCCGCGACGACAAGGGCGTCGAGCAGGGCTGGACGGCCGTGCACCACCCCTTCACCTCGCCGAACGGCGACTGGATGGACCGGTTCGAGGAGTCGCCCGACCAGGCGCTCGCGTTCGCCTACGACATCGTCTGCAACGGCAACGAGATCGGCGGCGGCTCGATCCGTATCCACCGCTCCGACGTGCAGGAACGCGTGTTCGCGCTGCTCGGGATGGACGAGGCGGAGCAGCGGGAGAAGTTCGGCTTCCTGCTCGACGCGTTCGCCTACGGCCCGCCGCCGCACGGCGGGATCGCGTTCGGCTGGGACCGGATCTGCATGCTGCTATCCGGTGCCGAGTCGCTGCGCGAGGTGATCGCGTTCCCGAAGACCGGTGGCGGCTTCGACCCGCTGACCTCCGCGCCGGCGCCGATCACCGCCGAGCAGCGCAAGGAGGCCGGCATCGACGCGAAGCCCGTCGCTCCCGCAGCGGCCGCGCCGTCGGCTGGGCCCTCGGCTCCACCTGTCGCGAAGCCGAGCTAGACGCTGCGCCGTGCTGCACATGAGAGTGATCTCGCCGACCGCGCTCACCGGGTCGGTACGGGATCTGCTGCTGAACGCCCCCGGCGCCACGCACGTGATGGAGCTGCCCGGGATCGCGCTGCAACCGGTCGGTGACGTCGTCGAGGCCGACGTCACCCGCGAGGCCGTCGACGGGCTGCTCGTCGAGCTGTGCGAGCTGGGCATCGATCGCGACGGCGGCGTGACGCTCGAGGCGATCGACACCTCGCTGTCCGATGCCGCGGACGCCGCGGAGGAGGCCGCACCCGGCGACCCGACCGACGCCGTCATCTGGGACGAGCTGGTGTCCCGGACCGGTGAGGAGTCGCGGCTCTCGATCAGCTTCCAGTCGTTCCTGACCATCGCGTGCCTGCTCGCCGCGATCGGCGCGATCACCAACTCGCCGGTCACGGTCGTGGGCGCGATGGTGCTCGGGCCCGAGTTCGGGCCGCTCGCCGCGATGGCCGTCGGGATCGCGCTGCGGCGCGGCGACCTCGTCAAGCGCGGCGCCATCGCGCTCGGTGTCGGCTTCCCGTTCGCCATGGGCATCACCGCGGCGGCGACCCTGCTGTTCGAGGCGGTCGGGCTGCTCAACGTCGGTGATCTCGACATGCTCGACCAGGTCGACTTCATCTACGAGGTCGGCCCGTTCTCGCTGATCGTCGCGCTGCTCGCGGGCGCGGCCGGGATGCTTGCGCTGACCTCGGCGAAGTCGGCGTCGCTCGTGGGCGTGTTCATCTCCGTCACGACGGTGCCGGCGGCCGCGTTCGCGTCGGTCGCACTCGTCGAGGGCCGGTTCGCGCAGGCCGCAGGCTCCGCGCTGCAGCTGTTCGTCAACATCATCGGCGTGATCGTCGCGGCGCTCGCTGTTCTTCTGCTTTCCGGACGCCTACCGCGTGGCATTCGGAGCCGCCGCAGGCTCTCGTCGGGGTAGGGTCGATGGCGATGGTTCGCGACCTGGGCAGTTTTCCCAGGCCGGTACTTGCTGCGCTGTCCGCGGCCGAGCGGTTGCTCACCCGCCGGTCCGGCGCGAGCGTGGTGCTGGCCGATCCAGAGGACCTCGGCGGTAGCTCCCGGTCCGTCGTGGCGCGTGCGCGGGTGGCTCGCAACCCGTTCTCGCTGCCGCGCACGCTCGTCGTCAAGCACTACATCTCCGAGCCGAAAGCCGGGCAGCCCGACCCGTTCCACTACGAGGTTGCGAGCTGCCAGCTGTTCACGGCGCTGCCGGCGGACTCCCGGCCGAGCCCGGTGCTGATCGCGCACGACCCGCAGGCGCGGCTGCTCGTGCTGGAGGACCTCGGGCGCAGCTCGACGCTCGCCGACAAGCTGTTCGGCCCCGATCCCGCGGCGGCGCAGCGCTGCCTGCTCAGCTGGGCGCGTGCGCTCGGGCGGATGCAGGCCGCGACCGCCGGGCGGGAGAACGACTTCGGCGCCCTGCTGCGCCGGCTCGGGGAACGTGCGTGGCGCGACCCGATGGCCGAGGACGCGCGCGCTGCGTTCGCCGAGGTCCCGGCGCTGCTCGAGCAGGAGCTCGGGGTGGTGGTCTCGCCGGCCGCCGGCATCGAGGCGCAGGTGACGGCGCGGCTGCTGGGCGGCACCCGGTACCGCGCCTTCAGCCCGTCCGACACCTGCCCGGACAACAACCTGGTGACCAGCAGGGGCGTCCGGTTCGTCGACTTCGAGTGGGGCTGCTTCCGCGACATCGCGCTCGACGCCGCCTACTTCCGTGTCCCCTTCCCGGGGTGCGAGGCCAGCTTCGCGCTGCCGGCCGGGATGTCGGAGATGATGTTGGAGGCGTGGCGCAACGAGGTCGCGGCGGTGTGGCCCGACTTCGACGACCCCGAACGGCTCGACCAGCAGCTGCTCGACGCCCAGCTGCTCTGGGTGTGGCTGTGCACGTGGTGGTTGCTGCCGCGGATCCGGGTGCGCGACATGCTGATCGGGAGCGACGCGACCCGTTCCCCGCGGATCAGCACGGCGCTCGCGCACTACTGGCGCCAGCTCGCCGTGGCCGCCGACGCCGCCGGCCGCCCCGCCACCGCCGACCTCGGCCTCGCGGTCGCCGGCGCGCTGGCCAAACGCTTCCCCGACACCCCCTCCGCGCTGCCCGTCTACCCGGCTTTCCGCTCCGTCGCCTGACCCCGCCCCGCCGCGAGTCGGGCCCGCGCAGCGCGCGAGTCGGGCCGCCGCCGCGGGTGAGTCGTCACTTCTGGCACGGTGAGTCGTCACTTCTGGCACGGTGAGTCGTCACTTCTGGCACGGTGAGTCGTCACTTCTGGCACGGTGAGTCGCCACCTGGCGCGCAGATCGCACGACCGGAACCGTCGACTCACCGTGCCGAAAGTGTCGACTCACCGTGCCGAAGGTGTCGACTCACCGCGTCGCCCCGACTCGCGCACGTGCTGGGCAGGACTCGCGCACGTGTTGGGCCCGACTCGCGGTGGTGGGGTAACGGTGCAGGTCAGCGGGCCGGTGCGGCACCGAGCGTTTCACGAGCGGTCCTCGACACGTCATCCCGCGCACACCGTGGCGGAGTCGGCATCGGTGATCGTGACATCCGTGACCGCGCTCCAGCCGATGTTCGCGCCGTCCTCGACCTCCGGCGCCCTCGCCGAGCCCGCATCCCGGCAGGTGCGCGTCCTCGCCACCATGGGCGATTCCACCCCCGCCGGTCTCGGCGATCCCGTCGCCGGTGGCTGGCGCGGCTTCCCCGTGCTGCTGGGGGACGCGCTCGGGGTGGCGTCGCTGGTGAACACGGCCAGGACGGGCGCCCGGGTCGCCGACGTGCGCCGCGAGCAGCTCGCCGCCGTACTCGCCGCCCGGCCCGACGTCGCCGTGATCTTCGTCGGGATGAACGACACTTTGCGTTCCGACTTCGACCCCGACGCCATCCAGGGGGACTACCTGGCGATGGTCTCGGCGCTGCGCGCGGCCGGAGCGCACGTCCTGATGCTGCGCTACCACGACCACACGAAGGTCTTCCGGCTGCCGGCGCCGCTGCGCCGCGCGCTCGTGCGGCGGGTCCTCGCGCTGAACGCCGTCTGCGACGCGGTGTGCGCGTCGGAGCCAGCCGGGATCGGCATGCTCGACCTCGACGCGCTGCCCGGCGGCTACGACCGCGACGCGTGGGCCGTCGACCGGCTGCACCCTTCTGAACGCGGTCACCGGATGCTCGCGGCGGGGTTCGCCGAGCTGCTGGAACGTGCCGGGTACGCCGTCCCGCAGCCCGTGAGCCTGGAGTGCTCCGGCGGTCGGGAGGTCACCGCGCTGCACCGCGCGGCGTGGCTCGTCGTGAAGGGCCTGCCTTGGCTGATCCGGCGCGGCGGCGACCTCGGACCCGTCATGATCCAGGCGCTCGCCTCGGAGCTGCGCCGCCGCTGACCCCGAACCTCCCCACCGTTTTGTGCACTTGCGCGCCGTTTCGGCGCGCATCCACCCAAAACGGTGGGGAACTTCAGGCGGCGCGCCGCTGCGGCTCGGCCGGGGCGGGCCCGCGGGGCGTGGCGACGGCGAGCTGCGCCTCGATCCGCCACAGCTGCGCGCGGGTGCACGTCGGGCAGATCCACGTGACGGTGCCGTCGGGTTCGTGCTGGCTGCTCCAGGCGAGCCCGGCCACGTCGGCCGGGGTGCGGGCGAGCGCGCAGAGCGGGCAGCGCGGTTCACGGCCCATGGTGTCTGTGTCCATGTCGGTACACCCTTGCCGGCCGACTTTGCAGCGCTGTGAACGCGATGCGAAAACTGCGCTGCGTTGACGTCCGACTACTCGCCGTCAAAGAAATCAGAGAGAACGCACAAACCGTTCGATCCGCACCAGCGCCTCCTCCAGAAGGGGCAACGCCGTTGCGTACGAGCAGCGCACATGTCCCTCCCCGGACGGCCCGAAGACGCTGCCCGGCACCACGGCCACGTGCTCCGCGTGCAGCAGTCGCTCGGCGAACGTCTCCGAGTCGAGCCCAGTCGATCGGATCGACGGGAACGCGTAGAACGCGCCGCCCGGCTCGGGGCAGTCGAGCCCGGTCTCGCGCAGGCCCTTCACGAAGACCCTGCGGCGCCGGTCGTAGTCGGCGACCATCTCGTCGACGTCGTCGCCGGGCCCGGACATCGCCTCGACGGCAGCCACCTGCGAGACGTGCGGCGCGCACAGCATCGTGTACTGGTGCACCCGCACGGCCAGCTCCGCGACGGCCGCGGGCGCGCAGATCCAGCCGACCCGCCAGCCCGTCATCGCGTACGCCTTGGAGAAGCCGCCGAGCACCACCGTCCGCTCGCGGGCGCCGGGCAGCGCGCCGAGGCACTGGTGTGCGCCGGTGTAGGTGAGCCGGTCGTAGATCTCGTCGGAGATCAGGTAGAGGTCGTGCTGCTCGGCGAGGCGCACCAGCCCTTCCAGCGCCGAGCGCGGCTGCACCGCGCCGGTCGGGTTGGCCGGCGAGCCGATCAGGATCGCCTTCGTCCGTGGCGTGATCGCCGCGGCGACGACGTCCGCATCGACCGCGAACCCGTCCTCCCACCGCGTCGGCACGGCCACCGGTGTGCCACCGGCGAACGCGACGCACGGCTCGTACGCGACGTAGCACGGCTCCGGGATGATCACCTCGTCGCCGGGGTTCAGCAGCACCCGCAGCGCGAGGTCGAGCCCTTCGGACACACCCGTGGTGATCAGGCACTCCGTGCCGGGGTCGTAATGGGCGTCGTACCGCGCGGCGAGGTCGGCGCAAATCAGCTCGCGCAGCTTCGGCAGCCCTGCGTTGGACGTGTAGGTGGTGTAGCCGTGCTCCAACGCGTAGATGCCGGCCTCACGGATCCGCCACGGCGTGACGAAATCGGGCTCGCCGACCCCGAGGGAGATGACGTCGTCCATCTCGGCTGCGATGTCGAAGAACCGTCGGATCCCCGAGGGCGGGCAGGCCGCGATGACCTCGTTGAGCGGCTTCACGGTGTCACGGGGAGTCGGTGGTCCGGCTCGGGCTGGCTGAACGCGTCGCCGTCGCGCTTGTAGGTCTTCAGCACGAAGTGCGTCGCCGTCGACTGCACCCTGTCGATCGTCGAGAGCTTTTGCGAGACGAAGTCCGACACTGCGCGGATGGTGCGTCCGGTGACGGTGCAGCGCAGGTCGTGGCTGCCCGAGACCAGGTAGACGCTGCGCACCTCGGGGAAGCGGGCGATGCGAGCGGCGACGTCGTCGAAGCCGACCCCGCGCGCCGGCGCGAGCGAGACGTCGATGAAGGCGGTGACGGTCTCGCTGGTCGGGTCCTCGTCGACGGTGTCCCAGTCGACGACCGCCTTGTACCTGCGGATCGCGCCGGACGCCTCCCACGTCGCGATCGCCTCGCTGACCTCCGCGACCGGGAGGCCGGTCATCGTCGCGATCGTGTCGTGGCTGAGCTGGGCGTCACGCTCCAGCAGTTCGAGGATCTGCCGCACGGCTCGACATTACGGTGTGGCCTTGCGCCCCGATGGTGTCGGGCGGGCCGAGGCTCCCAGGAACTCCTCGACGGCGGCCAGCGCGGGCCAGGGGTCGAGCCGGCCGACGCCGATGCGGAACCGGTCGGTGGGCGTGGTCGCCAGCTCGGAGGCGTAGATGCTGGCGGGCAGAACGAGCACACCCACATTCTCGACGAGCTCGCGGGCGAACGTCTCGGCGCCCTCACCGCCCAGGTAACGAGGGAACGCCACGCACCCGCCGTCCGGCGGTTCCCACTCGAACAGGTCGGGGTGGCGGGCGAAGAACGCGTCGAACACCGGCAGGTTCGCCGCGATGATCGCCCGGTTGCGCTCCTGGATGCGCTCACCCGCGCGCAACGCGATGCCTGCGAGCAGCTCGCTCGGGCCGGCGTTGCAGATCGATGTGTAGTGCTTGTGGCGCTCCAGCGCGGCCAGCACGTCGCGGTCGCGGCACGCCACCCAGCCGATGCGCAGGCCGGGCAGGCCGTACGACTTCGACATCACGTTGATCGAGACGGCCGTACCGGACAGGTCGGCGGCCTGCGGGAGCGTGCGCGAGCGGTCGAGCTCCAGCCCGCGGTAGACCTCGTCGGAGAGCAACCGGATGCCGCGCTCCTCGCACAGCGCGACCAGCCCGAGCCACGTATCGCGGTCGGGGACGGCGCCGGTCGGGTTGTTGGGGAAGTTCACCGCGACGAGCCGGGTGTTCGGCCGCAGCGCGGCGCGGACGGCGTCCAGGTCGAGCCGCCAGCCGTCCGCGGGGTCCAGCAGGACGCCGGTGACCTCGGCGCCGGTGGCGCGCGGGACCGTTTCGAGGGCCTGGTAGTTCGGCACCGTGACGACGACGTGCTCGCCGGGGCCGACGAGCAGCTGCATCGTCCAGAAGATCGCCTCTTCGGCGCCGGCGAACGCCAATACGTCGTCGGGGGTGCACTCGCTGTAGGTGTCGGCGATCGCGGCGCGCAGGGCGTCGCCGCCCCACGTCTCGGTGTATCCGAGCGGGAGCTCCGCGAACGCCGCCCGGTCGTCGTCGGTGCCGAGCGCGAGCAGCTCCCCGATGGTCATCGTCTGCGCGTCGGACGCCGTGAGGTGGTACCGCGCCGCGAACTCCCACTTCGAGAAGTAGGTCTCCAACCGGAAGTCGGGCAGCCGGGGCGTGATCACGATCTGACCTCCTTGAGCAGGGCGTACAGCGTCGCGCGCGAGACGCCCAGCGTCTCCGCGGCAAGCTCGGTCGAGCGGCGCATCTCGAACAGACCTTCCGCGTCGAGCACGGCGACCAGCTCGCGGCGCGCGTTGCGGTCGAGCTGGTCGCGGGTGAGCGCGCGGTCGCGGCAGAACTCGTGCACGCGCAGCGTCATGCGCTCGCGCCAGTCGCGGTCGAACAGCTGCGGTGGGCGCTCGGTGCGCGGGGCCAGCAATGACGTGGCGAGCGCCGCGATCCGGTCGAGCGGGGAGCGGTCGAGGTTGACGCACAGCAGCCCGCGCCGCTTCCCGTCGGCGTCGGTGAGCACGGCGCTGATCGACGTGCACGCCCGTCCGTCCGGCAGCACCTTCGCGTACGGGCCGTAGACCTCCGGCCCGTCGGCGGTCACCGTGATGTCGAGCAGCGAGTCGTCGCCGACGTCCCGGCCCGACATCGGGTTCCAGATCTGTGCGATCCGGCCGGTCGTGAGGTCGTGCACGACGACCTCGCCGTGCGGGGCGAGCAACGCGGCGAGCGCCTCGCACACGGGCGCCTGGGGGCGCAGCCAGTCGAGCATGCTGGACACTCTATCTGATTGCTGGAATATTTGTCTAACGTCGGACGAGAGTGTCCAGGTCGATGGTGACGCGGTGGTTCGCCACTTCCAGCGTGGAGGCATCGGAGAGCTCGTAGGTGTTGCCGACGAGCACGTATGCGAGCAGGGTCGTCGGCGGCCCGACATCGATGATCCAGTACTGCGGTATGCCGGCCGCGGCGTACTCGGCGAACTTCACTGCTCGGTCGAGGTGCTCGGTGGCCTCGGAGAGGATCTCCGCGCAGAGCCGGACCTCCGCTGCGGTCGGGTGGTCGTGGCCGGGCTCCAGCACCGACGACGACGTCACGATCATGTCGGGGACCCGGACGGTCGGTCGCTCGCGATCGAGCACGACGGCGACGCCGGCAAGCGCGGTCAACGATCGCGGAAGCTGATCGTCGAGGCGGATGGTCAGGCGCCCGGCGGCCTTCTGGTGCCAGGTCGACCGGCTCGGGGACTCGACGATCAGCCCCTCGACCAGCTCGACCCGGAACTCGCTCTCCGGCATGGCCGCCCACTCCTCGTACGTGATGCGGTGGTCGGGCCATGTTGGTCTCATGCGGACAGGTCTCATCCGGACAGGGTGCCGTTGCCCACCGACAGAACCGGGCGGTTCCGCGGATGTCGGTGCTCGGTGGCACCCTGGTGGGCGATGAGTACCGACGGACTGTTCGAGCTCGAGGAACCCGCCTCCGGCCAGGAGGCGGAGCCGGCGCGCGCCACCGCGCCGCTGGCCGTCCGGATGCGCCCGCGTGTGCTCGACGAGGTGGTCGGCCAGCAGCACCTCCTGCGGCCCGGCGCGCCGCTGCGCAGGCTGGTCGAGGGCGGCGCCGCCGCGTCCGTGCTGCTCTACGGCCCGCCCGGCACGGGCAAGACCACCATTGCGCGGCTGCTCGCGGGCGTCGGCGAGCGGCACTTCGTTGCCCTCTCGGCGCTGTCGTCGGGGGTGAAGGAGCTGCGCGCCGTCATCGACGACGCGCGCCGCCGGCGCGACTACCGCGGCCAGCAGACCGTGCTGTTCATCGACGAGGTGCACCGCTTCTCCAAGACCCAGCAGGACGCCCTGCTCGGTGCCGTCGAGGACCGCTTGGTGCTGCTCGTGGCCGCCACCACGGAGAACCCGTCGTTCTCGGTGGTGTCGCCGCTGCTCTCGCGGTCGCTGGTGCTGCAGCTGCAGTCGCTCACCGACGACGACGTGCGCGAGCTGCTGCGCCGCGCCGTGGCCGACCAGCGCGGGCTCGACGGCGCCGTCGAGCTGGCGAAGGAGGCGGAGGAGGCGCTGATCCGCCTCTCCGCGGGCGATGCCCGGCGCGCGCTGACCGCGCTGGAGGCCGCCGCCGACGGCGTGCTCGGCACGGACGCCACCACGATCGACGTCCCCGCTGTGGAGCGCGCGGTCACCGAAGCGACCGTTCGCTACGACCGGGCGGGCGACCAGCACTACGACGTGATCAGCGCGTTCATCAAGTCGATCCGCGGCTCCGATCCCGATGCCGCGCTGCACTACCTGGCCCGGATGCTGGTGGCGGGGGAGGACCCGCGGTTCATCGCGCGCCGGCTGATGATCCACGCGAGCGAGGACGTCGGGCTGGCCGATCCCACGGCGTTGCAGGCCGCGACGGCAGCGGCGCAGGTCGTGCAGCTGGTCGGGCTCCCGGAGTGCCGGCTCGCGCTGGCGCAGGCCACCGTCCACCTGGCGACGGCGCCGAAGTCGAACGCCGTGATCGTCGGGATCGACGAGGCGATGGCCGATGTGCGCAACGGTGCGGTGGGGGCGGTGCCGCCGCACCTGCGCGACGGCCACTACGCGGGCGCCGAGAAGCTCGGCAACGCCGTCGGGTACCGCTACCCGCACAAGGTCGCGGAGGGGGTGCTCGCGCAGCAGTACCCGCCCGATTCGCTGGTCGGGAAGGACTACTACCGGCCCAGCCCTCACGGCGGCGAGCGAGTGCTCGGCGAGCGGCTGGTCAAGCTGCGCAAGGCCGTCCGCGGCGGGTGAAAGTCGCTCAACGGCATGGTCTGGCCTGGTATGAGCGAACTAGGGTCCTGGTGTGACCGCAGAGCGTGTGACGGTGAGCCTGCCTCCCGACCTGCTGCGCGATGCGCGCAGCGCCGTGGCCGGAGGGGCTGCGGAGAGCCTCTCGGCGTTCGTCGCGGCGGCGCTGCGCACGCACCTGTCGCGGGCGCGGGCGCTGGGCGAGCTGGAGCGCGTGCTGGGCGGCCGACCGCCGCGCGAGGCGATCGACGCCGTCCGCCGCGACCTCGGCCTCGCCCCGTCGTGATCGGCGGGCGGGTGCTCGACTCGACCACGCTGGTCGCGTTCGCGTCGGGCACATCGGTGTACTCGGCGGCGCTCGTCTGGACGGCCGTCGAGGAAGGTGTGGTGCTCGTGGTGCCGGCGACGGCGATCGCCGCGACGTGGTCCCAGCTGCGCGACAAGGAGCACCCGGTGATGGAGGTGCTCATGCGCCTGCCCGTCACCGTCGTCGACGAGCTGACGGCCGACCGCGCCCGCGCCGTCGGCTCCCTCGGTGGCGAGCTGCGCGACGCGCACGCCGTGCTGTGCGCCCGCGACCGCTGCTCGCCGCTGGTGACGGCCGATGCCACGCAGTACCTGTCGATGGATCTGGCCGGCGTCGAGGTGGAGACGCTCCCGTAGCGGTTCAGCGGCCGAGGAAGCCGCCGAGGATCCCGCCGCCCGAGCTGCCCGCCTGCTGGCCCGCGCCGGTGCCGCTGACCAGGCTGCCGCCGATCTCCTCCGACGGCTGCACGACCACGAACCCCTGCCCGGCGAAGCTCATCGTGAACGCCTCGCCGGTGGTCCGGCCGAGCAGCGTGCCCAGACCGAGCTGGTCGGCGCGGTGGAAGCCGGTCTGCAGCCCGGCCGACCAGCACACCGCGGCCTGCGGGTCGGCGTAGGTCGGCTGGTCGACGGCCAGCACGACCGGCGTGCCCTTGCAGGTGATCGCGATCCGGCCGCGCCCGGTGAAGACGCAGTTGAACAGGCCCGCCGTGGAGAGCATGCCGGCGCCCTGGACGCGCTGGATGTCCCACGAGAGGCTCGGCTCGAACCCCAGCACGTTGCGCCCGTTGATGGTGAGCCCGTCGTGCGGGCCTTCCAGGTCGACGAGGAAGACGTCGGAGGCGTAGTCGGCGAGGAACAGGTCGCCCCGGCCCTTCGCGCGCATGAGCGGGATGCCTTCGCCGGTCAGCTGCTGGGTGATGAACCGGCCGATCCCACCGGACCCGAGCGCCTCGAACTCGATCTGGCCCTGGTAGGCGACCATGGCGCCCTGCCGCGCGATCACCTCGCCCTCGAGCGCGACCTTGACCATCTTCGAGTTCTGCAGTGCCATTCCACGGTGCCCGGCGGTTTCCGCGTTGTTCGGGCTGAACAGATCACTTCGCATGCTGCGAATGTGTCGGGACGTTGTTGCATCTCCGACTCACGTGCGTTTCATGCCCACGCGGTGCCCGGTGTCATGATCGAACCGGGGTCGTAGCGGCGCTTGAGCTCGACGAGGCGCTGCCACCGCTCGCCGTAGTGCGCCGCCCAGTCCGCCGGCCCGAACTCGACCGACTCGATCGGGTACCGGACGCCGCCGGCGGCCCGCGCACGTTCGTAGAGCTCGCGGTTGCGGCGCAGCATGCGCCCGGGCAGCTCGGGGTCGTCCGGTGGGCCCGCCGTCATCAGCGTGAACAGGTACACCCAGTCGCTGCCGTCGGCCTCGGGCAGTCGCAACGACGGGCGGGTGAGCGCCGAGCGCCGGTGGACGTACATCAGGACGAACCCGCCCTCGCCTACGTCGTGCGGCGCGAGCCCGCCCACGACGTCGGCGACGAACCGCTCGGCGGTCGACTCCGGCAGCCACACCGTGAACCACGGCTTGGCCAGCGTGTCCCAGTGCAGGTCCGTGCGGAGGCCGGCGACGGCGTCGTCGATGCGGGAGACGTGGTCCAGGTAGTCGGCGGTGCGGACCTCGGCGGACTCGGGCGCGACGGTGAGCCCGCGAAGCAGGTGGTCGTCGTCCGGTTCGGCACCGTGGAACACGAACGCGTTGAGGTGGTGCACCTCGCCGTGCTCGCCCGGCCGCCACCAGTCGCCGTAGACCTCGGTGACCTCATTGCGGTGCACGAGTGTGCGGTAGTCCTGGAAGAACGCGGCCCGGTCGGTGTAGGCGAGGTGGTAGCCGCGCACCCGTTGCGGCGCCGGGACGAGCGCCACGGTCACCGAGGTGATCACGCCGAACTGCCCGACGCCGGCCAGCACGGCCTCGAACAGCTCGCGATCCCGGGCCGCCGAGCAGCGCTGCAGCTCGCCGTCCCCCGTGACGACTTCCAGCTCGACGACGTGGTCGACCTGCGCGCCTGCCGAGATCGCCGGCGGGACACCGCCGAGCGACAGCGTGCCGCCGACGGTCAGGTCGAGGTACCCGGTCGCCGCGGGTATCGCGCGGCCGCGCTCGTGCGCCGCGCGAGCCAGCTCCAGCCACGTGACACCGGCGCCGACGACCGCGCCCTCCGCGGTGAACCGGATCCCCGCGAGCGAGCGCGTCTCGATCACGACACCGCCGGCGGTGAGGCTCTGCCCGCCGGTGGTGTTGCCGAGCCCGCGCGGTGCGACGGGCACGTTCGCCCTCCGGCAGAACCGGACGACGTCCTGGACGTCGCGCGCCGACCCGGGCCGCAGCACGGCGGCCGGGAGGCGCTCGGTGAGCCGCCCGGCGTCGTGCGCCGCCTCCTGCCGGATCGCCGGCTCGACGTGGAGCGTGCCGTCGAGCCGCGGCAGCGCGCCCCAGCCGGGGTCGGGAGGGTGCGCGGCCACAGCGGCATCGTATGAGGGGAGCGACGTGTGCGGAGCCGCCACGCCGGAGGCCGCTGGCTGCGGTGCGCGGAGGGCAGGAAAGCCACTTTCCGGCCCTGTGAGGGCGGGAAAGTGGCTTTCCTGCCCTCGCGTGGGCAACGGCTACGCACATCCCGGCCGTACACCCGAGCGCCGCGCCCAGCCCGGATTCTCATCCTTCGTGGCGGCCCGGAGGGCCATGACGGACTTTCCTGACCCCGGCGTGCGGGGTGGACGTCCTGGGACCTTGGCCTACGGCGTCTGGGATCCGGCCAGCGCGCTGACGTCCGTGCGGAACTGCATCGCGTGGTACGGCCAGTTGGTGGCGGTGTTCCACTGGCTGACGATCAGGTTGAGCTCCGCCAGCGTCGAGCCGGGCACGATGTAGCCGCCGTAGAGCTGCGCTACCCGCCCCGCGTCGTGGTCCTCGTCCTCCCACAGGCAGCCGTGCAGCACCGTCGCCCGCGGTGCGACGTGCATGTCGGCGGTGAAGGAGTCGAGCGCGAACACGTCCATCCGGTAGTTGCCGTCGTCGAACGCGGCGAGGAGCAGCTGGCCCTCGACCCGGCGCAGCGAGAGCTCGCCGAACCGCCCCGGCAGCGTGATCGTCGGCGGGCGGCCCCACCCCCAGCTCCCGTCGGAGAAGCCCCAACTCTCCCACGCCGCCGGATCGGTCACGGCGTGTTCGGGCACGCGGTGCTGGATCAGGCCGTGCGCGCGCTGGAAGCCGGTGGTGAACGCGTAGACGTACCCGTCGCCGCCGATCTCCCAGGTGAGCATCTGGAACAGCCCGCCGAGGTGGTCGCCCGGCCAGCGGGCATCGGTGACCTCCCAGGTGACGCCGTTGTCGCGCGAGCTGTGCAGCTCCGTCCAGTGCACGGTGCCCAGCTCGCGGCACACCATGACGTGCAGGTAGAGCGTGTCGCCGATGCGGATGACGTCGGTGGGGAGCTTGGTGACCACCCGGCAGCCGTCGACCCAGCGGTTGTGCCGGTAGTCGCAGACCTGGTGGGCGTAGTCACCCTCGCCGGCCGACCCCGTCCACTCGATGCCGGTGGCGACGCTCGCGGGGTCGCCGAAGAGGATCACGGGCGAGCGCCAGCCGCGCCCGCCGACGGTGGCGCGCTCGAACGTGTCGCCGAAGACGGAGACGAGCCGGCCGTCCGGGGCGGTTGTGGTCGCGCCGAGGTCGGTGCCGCCGATGCCGAAGCGGTCGGTGTGGCCGGGCCCGGTCAGATCGGTGATCTTGCGAGCGGTCGGGACGTTCGTTGCGGTCATGCCGGCGTGCGTTCGATCGGGCAGCTCATGCAGCGCGGGCCGCCGCGCCCGCGGCCCAGCTCGCCGCCGGGGATGTCGAGCACCTCGATGCCGTTGCGGCGCAGGAAGGTGTTGGTCGTGACGTTGCGCTCGTAGGTGACGACAACGCCCGGCGCGACCGCGAGCGTGTTGCAGCCGTCGTCCCACTGCTCGCGCTCGGCGGCGTGCACGTCCTGCTCGGCGGTGAGCACCCGGATCCGCGGCAGGCCGAGCGCCTCGGCGATCGCAGCATGCATGTCCTCCGGCCGGTGATCGGTGAGGTGCAGTTCCTTGTCGTTGTCGGTGGGCCGCACGGTGTAGGCCGGCAGCATGCCGAGGCCCGCGTACTTCGTGAACGTCTCCGGGTCGACCATCGTCATGACGGTGTCGAGGTGCATCAGCGCGCGGGTCTCGGGCATCCGCAGCGCGACGATCCGGTCGACCTCGCCGCCGGCGAAGAGGCGCCGCGCCAGCCGCTCGACGCCCTGCGGGGTGGTCCGCTCGCTCATGCCGATCAGGACCGCGCCACCGCCGAGTACCAGCATGTCGCCGCCCTCGGTGGTCGCGGGCCCGTTGACCGAGCCCTCCGACCAGACCGCGAACCCCGCTCCTGCGAACAGCGGGTGCCACCGGTAGACGGCCTCGTAGTGCACCGTCTCGCGCATCCGGGCCTTCTTGCGCATGCTGTTGATCGAGACGCCGTTGTGTATCCACGCCGACGTGTCGCGGGTGTAGAGGTGGTTGGGCAGCGGTTCGAGCACGAAGTCGTCGACGTCGAGCACGTGGAACGCGATCGAGCGCGGCTCGGGGATCCGGTCGAGCACCTCGCGCTTCGTGATTCCCCCGATGAGGTGATCGGCGAGCGTCTCCACGTCCATCGCGTCGAAGCAGTTGCGCAGCGCGTCGATCGCGAGCGGGCCGTAGATCCGGTCGTCGAAGATCCGGTCGACGACGTACTTGCGCGCCTCCGGGATCGTGATCGTCTGCCGCAGCAGCTCACCGAACTGGTGCACGACCACACCGCGCTCCCGCAGCAGCGCGGAGAACGTGTCGTGCTCCTCCTGCGCGCGGTTCACCCACAGCACGTCGTCGAAGAGGAGCCTGTCCTTGTTGCCCGGCGTGAGCCGCTTCAGCTCGAGGCCCGGCCGGTGCACGATCACCTGGCGCAGCTGCCCGACCTCGGAGTCGACGCGATACATGGCGTCCATCCTGCAGGATGGGACGGTGCAACTCGACTCGCTCGACGAGAAGCTGATCGCGCTGCTGGTAGCGGACGCGCGGCGCAGCTACGCCGACCTCGGCGCGGAGATCGGCCTCTCGGCGTCGGCGGTCAAGCGGCGGGTCGACCGGCTGCGTGCGGGCGGGGCGATCACCGGCTTCACCGTGCGGATGGACCCGGGCGCGCTGGGCTGGTCGGTCGAGGGGTACGTCGAGCTGTACTGCCGCAACAGCACTGCGCCCGCGACGATCCGGGCCGCGATACAGCGCTTCCCCGAGATCGTCGAGGCGAGCACCGTCTCGGGGGAGGCCGACGCCGTGCTGCGGATCCTGGCCGCCGACATGCACCACTTCGAGCAGGTGCTGGAGCAGATCGGCGCGCAGCCGTTCATCGCGCGGACCAAGTCGGTGCTGGTGCTCTCCCCGCTGATCCGCCGCCCGGCCGTCCCCGCCCCGTAGTGCCCCCGAAGTTCCCCACCCTTTTGGGCACTTGCGCGCCGTGGGAGCGCGCATCCACCCAAAACGATGGGGAAGTTGGGCCACCGCCGCTCGACGACCGGTAGGAGGTCCCCACCGTTTTGCCTATCTGCACGGCGTTTCGGGTGTGCAGGTTGGCAAAACGGTGGGGAAGTTGGGTCGCCTTGCCGGCGCGCAACGATCGAGCGTGGATGCGGCTGATCACGCAACGGATCGTCGTGTGGAGGCAACAGCTCGCGATTGTCCGCCGCCCACCGGGTTCCTAGCGTTGGACTCACCCGGCGCCGTCGCCGCGGACCACCCCGCATCGATCGTGGAGCGAGCCCGTGACCAGCGTCCTTCCTCTCCCGTCCGAGGTCTCCGAGCGTGTCGCGACCCCGCGGCACTACCTGATGTGCCGCCCCGAGCACTTCGCCGTCACCTACGCGATCAACCCGTGGATGCGCCCCGACATCCCGGTCGACCTCGCCCTCGCGCTGCGGCAGTGGGACGAACTGCGTGCGGTCTACCTCGACCTCGGCCACCGCGTCGACCTGCTCGAACCGCTGCCCGGCCTGCCCGACATGGTCTACGCCGCCAACGGCGCCACCGTGCTCGACGGGATCGTCCTGGGCGCGCGGTTCCGCTACCCGCAACGCGCCGGCGAGGCCGCCGCGCACGCGGCGTGGTTCAGCGCCGCCGGGTACGAGCGGGTCGTCGAGCCGGAGTTCGTCAACGAGGGCGAGGGCGACCTGCTGGTCGTCGGCCCGGAAGGGGAGGAGACGGTGCTCGCCGGCACCGGCTTCCGCACCGACCCCCGCGCGCACGCCGAGGCCGAGCGGGTGCTCGCCCGCCCCGTGCTGCCGCTGGAGCTCGTCGACCCGCTTTACTACCACCTCGACACGGCCGTCGCCGTGCTCGACCCGGTCACGATCGCCTGGCTGCCCGCCGCGTTCTCCCCGGCGTCGCAGGCGGTGCTGCGCTCCCGGTTCCCCGACGCGATCGAGGCCGATCCCGCCGACGCCGCGGTGCTCGGGCTCAACGCCGTGAGCGACGGCCGCAACGTGGTGCTGCCCGCGCAGGCCACCGGGCTCGCGAAGACGCTCGCCGACCGCGGCTTCACCGCCGTGCCCGTCGACATGTCCGAGCTGCTGAAGGGCGGCGGCGGACCGAAGTGCTGCACATTGGAGGTGCGCGCATGACCCTGACCGAGCCCGCAACCGCCCGTTCGACGGAGACGACAGGGACGACGGGACTGCACGAGGCGCTCCTGCACGAGCACTCGGCGCACAACTACCACCCGCTGCCGGTGGTGGTCGCCGAGGCGGAGGGGGCCTGGGTCACCGACGTCGAGGGCAGGCGCTACCTCGACTGCCTCGCCGGCTACTCAGCGCTGAACTTCGGGCACCGCCACCCCGTGCTCGTCGCCGCCGCGCACCGCCAGCTCGACCGCGTGACGCTCACCAGCCGCGCGTTCGGCAGCGACCAGCTCGGCCCGTGGTGCGCGGAGCTCTCGGCGCTGCTCGGCAAGCAGATGGTGCTGCCCATGAACACCGGGGCGGAGGCCGTCGAGTCGGGCGTCAAGGTCGCGCGCAAGTGGGGCTACGAGGTCAAGGGCGTGCCGGCCGACCAGGCCCGGATCGTCGTCGCCTCCGGCGGCTTCCACGGTCGCACCACCACGATCGTCGGGTTCTCGACCGATCCCGACGCCCGTGGCGGTTTCGGGCCGTTCACCCCCGGCTTCGACGTCGTCCCGTACGGCGACGCCGCCGCGATCAGGGCGGCGATCACGCCGGAGACGGTCGCCGTCCTGATCGAGCCGATCCAGGGCGAGGCCGGTGTGATCGTCCCCGAGGCGGGCTACCTCCCGGCCGTGCGGGAGGTCTGCGACGCGGCCGGTGTGCTGTTCGTCGCCGACGAGGTGCAGGCCGGGCTCGGCCGCACCGGGCACCTGCTGGCCACGCGGGCCGCCGGCGTCGACGCCGACGTGTACCTGCTCGGCAAGGCGCTGGGCGGCGGGATCATGCCGCTCTCGGCCGTCGTCGCCGATGCCGACGTGCTGGGCGTGCTGCAGCCCGGCCAGCACGGCAGCACGTTCGGCGGGAACCCGCTCGCGTGCGCCGTCGGGCGGGCCGTGATCGAGCTGCTCGCCGACGACGGCCCCGACGGGGTGCTCGCACGCGCCCGCACGCTCGGCCCGGTGCTGCACGAACGGCTCGCCGGGCTCGTCGGCAAGGGCGTCACCGGCAGCCGCGGCGTCGGCCTCTGGGCGGGCATCGACGTCGACCCCCGGTTGGGGACGGGCCGTGCCGTCAGCGAGGCGCTGATGCGCCGCGGGGTGCTCGTCAAGGACACCCACGGCTCGACGATCCGGCTCTCGCCACCGCTGGTGATCACCGAGGCGGAGCTGCACGGCGCGGTGGACGCACTGGAGGCCGCGCTGGCGGACCTTGCCGGCCTCGCCGGCCTCGCCGGGCTCGCCGGCTGACCAACTTCCCCACCGTTTTGTGCACTTGCGCGCCGTACGGGCGCGCAGGTGCACAAAACGGTGGGGGGATTCGGGGCGTCAGCCCAGCTGGACGTCCAGGTGGGGGACGTTGGTGCTCTCCGCCGACCCCATCCGCTTCCAGCTCGCCGGGTCGGCCTCGTCGGTCGCGCGGAGCTGGACCGTTCCGATCGGCGCGCCGCCGCGCGCCCACGCCCGCACCAGCTCGGTGACCTCGACGCCGGTCCAGCCGGCCGCGCACTCCGGGTTGCGGCCGCGGGTCTCGGTGGTGCTCGCCCAGCGGTGCTCGCCGAGGGGCTGGTTCGCCCAGCGGGTTGAAGGGCCGGCCTGCGCCGTCGACCACACCTCCCACGACCGCGGCTGGCAGCCCGCCGACCAGTCCTGGTGCAACCGCAGGACGGCCGAGACGATCGGTCGGCCGGTGAGCTCGGCCAGCGGGAAGGTCAGGTAGCTGCGGGCGACGGCGGTGCCGTCGTAGCTGCCGAGCCGCAGGTCCGGGTCGCCGCCGAGGTCGGAGCGCAGCACGGTGCTCTGCACGGTCGTGTCGAACGGGACGGTCGCCGTGGCCGGCGCCGCCGCGACGACCCTGCTGACGGACGACTCGGCCTCCGTCATCGGCCCGCGCTCCTGCGCCGCCGGTTCGGCCTCGGCATGTGCTTCCGGCCCGCCTTCGGTCGTCGTGCGCAGCGCCAGCGGTGTGACGGGCGCCGTCGGGGTGCCGGCCGGTGCGGCCGCGCCGCGCCGCAGCGACGCGACGAAACCGGCGCGCGTCGCCTCGACGACGAGGTCGTAGCCGGGGCGGGCCTGCGGGTAGGTCGCACGGGGCCCGGCCAGCACGGGTGCCGGCAGCGACGTCGTCCAGTCCAGTGCGGCCGCGCCGCCGCCGGCGAACGTCACGACCGGGCCCTGCGGGGTGAGCCGCAGGTCGTGCGGCGCGGCGAGCGGCCGGGCCACCCCGTCCGGCCCCGGCGCAAGGGTCAGGTCGACCGGGACCCACTCGGCCCCGGCGCGCATCTGGACGGTCCCGGTGTAGAGGGTCAGCAGCCGGCCGCCGTCGGGCCGCACCGTGGTCGTGCTGCTCTCGGTCCGGGCCTCGACCCGGTCCCCGCCGGCTTGCACAGGGGGCGCGGCCGGCATAGGAGGCACGGTCACGAGCAGCCCCGCGCTCAGCAGCGCCGCCCCGATCTCTCGCATCATGAGCAGAGGAATAGGTCGACGGCTGCGCTCGGACAAGAACGGCGCGCCGGACAGCCCACGAGGGTGTACTCCGTTCACCCGATCTGGACGACCATTGATCGCTGTGTGGTGACCGCTCGTCTCGATTCGTCTCGAACGGGTGGTTCAGCGGGCCTGACGGAAGGGCCGTTCGCCGCTTGCCGGGTCGGTCAATAGATCTGGTTTGAGTGCACCGAACATCACTGTCAGTAACAGCTCGGAGGTCACATCGGGGTCCTCCTCCGGCCGGTTGATCGCGCGGATCAGCAGCAGGTTGACGACCATCGCGGCGACCTCGGAGGCCGCTGGGAAGGTGCGCAGCTGGCCGGTGCGCTGCCCGTGCTCGGCGAGGAGCCGGATCGAGTCGGGGATCGGGGCCAGCACCCGCGGGTCGGCGTCGTCGTCGGGCATGGGCAGGCCCTCCACCCGCGTCCCGTACTCCTGGATGGCCGACCACAGCGCGGCGGTCAGCTTCCGGTAGCGCGCGCTGATCCTGGCGAGCGCCCGGACCTGGTCGATCAGCGCTTCGACGACCGGCCGGTCGGCCTCGATGTCCCGCTCGGCCTGCACGGCCAACGGGCGGACGAGCGGGCCGTACACGTACCCGAGCAGGGCGTGCTTCGTGGGGAAGTGGTTGTACGCAGTCGCGGCGCTGACCCCCGCCGACGCCGCGATGTCCTCCATGCGCGTCTGCGCCCAGCCCCGCGAGCCGAACGCGGAGTCGGCGGCGTCGAGCAGCGCGCGCCGGGTGCGGTCGCGCTTCGTCCGCGCTGCGCGGGCCCGTGGATCGTCCGGCGGGCCGCCGTCGGATGGGGGCACGAGCAGAGAGTAACCGTACCGTGAGCCGAACTGCTATTGACTCCAACTTGGGTGTCACCCAAGATGCTTACTTGCATGTCGAAGGAACGAGGGCCCGGTCACGCAGGGCGTCCGGTCACTCCCTCAGCACGGCAGCAGGCCGTGTTTCGTTTCGCTCGGGGGGGCGAGCGTCGCACGTGTCGGTACGGCACCGGTGGCTCGCCACCGAGGTCGTGAGGGGGAGGGGAACCCCAATGATCGAGCACTACTGCTATCGGTGTCCGCCAGGCACCCGCTCGCCCGAGGAACGGCCATGACCGCGTTCGCCCAGCCGGCCGCAGGTCACGAACCGGTGCCATTGCCGCAGCACATGCGCGTGCCGGCGCCCGTCCAGCCCGTCCAGGCGGTCGAGCCCGTAGAGGTACCCGAGACGGATCTCGAGCTGCCCGTCGCGCCCCAGGTGCTCGACCACCTCGTCGCGAAGGCGATCGCCGGGGAGCCCGGTGCCCGCGACCGGCTGCTCGCCGAGATCCAGCCGCTCGTGCTGCGCTACTGCCGGGGACGGCTCGGGCGGCAGGAGACGGTCGTCGGCTCGGCCGACGACGTCGCGCAGGAGGTCTGCCTCGCGGTCGTGAGCGCGCTGCCGAACTACACGCTCAAGGGCCTGTCGTTCCGCGCGTTCGTCTACGGGATCGCCGCGCACAAGGTCACCGACGCGTTCCGGGCGATCGGGCGCAACCGCTGCGACCCCGTCGCCGACCTCCCCGACGCCCCGATCACGCGCGACGGGCCGGAGCAGCAGCTGCTGACCGCCGAGCTCGTCGAACGGCTCGGCGACCTGCTGCGCACGCTCACCCCTCGCCAGCGCGAGGTGCTGGTGCTGCGGATCGCGGTCGGGCTCTCCGCGGAGGAGACCGCCGCGGCCGTCGGATCCACCCCGGGAGCGGTGCGGGTCACCCAACACCGCGCGCTCAACCGGTTGCGCGGTGTGCTGACCGGCCCCGACGACCCCGCCGAGGAGGAAGCGGACACGACGGCCACACCGGACGATCGGCCGTGGGGTTTCGACGGGCCGCTGCCGCTCTGACCCGCACGATCGCGCGTACCGCCGGGGAGTAGCCTGATTGCCGATCATTCCCCGTTGAATGCGGTACCCGAGGAGGGCTCTGTGACGGCTGGCCAGATCGCTGCGTTGATCGCGGCGGGGGCCTTCGTGGTCCTCGTGGTGCTGCTGGCCGTGCCCTTGCTGAAGCTCGGCCGCACGCTCGACGAGGCGACGATCGCCATCCGCAAGGCGCACGAGTCCAGCACCCCGCTGCTCGACAACGCGCAGACCACGCTGCACCAGGTCAACACGCAGCTGGAGCGGGTCGACGGCATCACGTCCAGCGCGCGCATGGTCAGCAGCAACGTCTCGGTGCTGACGTCGCTGTTCACCGCGACGCTCGGCGGCCCGCTCGTGCGTGCCGCCGCGTTCTCCTACGGGCTGAGCAAGGCCGTCAAGGCGCGCCGCGCCGGGCGCGACGCAGGGCAGCACTCGCTGCGCACCCGCCCCGGGCGGGGCCGCCGGAAGGGCGGCGTGAAGTGAAGCGGCTCTTCTGGATGGGGCTCGGCGTCGCGATCGGCGCCTACGTCACCAAGCGCGCCACCGAGGCCGCCCACAACCTGACCCCCGCCGGGATGGGTGCGAACCTCGCCGACGGCCTTCGTGAGCTGGGTTCGGGCATCGGTGCGTTCGGCGCCGAGATCCGCGCCGGCATGGAGACCCGCGAGCAGGAGCTCACCGAGCTCGTCGAGCGCCGCACGGGCGCCGCGCTCCCGACGTACCGCGACGCGCTGGCCGAAGAGCCCGCCCCCCGAGCGCGAGCGCGCCGGGCAGGGGCGTAGTCCCGCGCCTCGCCCCTGCCGCCCCGCGTCGACCCCTCACCTCGTACCGAAGGCATTCCCGTGCAGACCCATGAGATCGCCCGCCGCTTCACCGAGCACTTCGTCGGAGCGGGGCACACCCGTGTCGCGAGCGCTTCACTGATCCTCGACGACCCCACGCTGCTCTTCGTCAACGCCGGCATGGTGCAGTTCAAGCCGTACTTCCTCGGTGACGCCCCGCCGCCGTACCCGCGCGCCACCTCGATCCAGAAGTGCGTGCGCACCGGCGACATCGACGAGGTCGGCAAGACCACCCGGCACAACACGTTCTTCCAGATGGCCGGCAACTTCTCCTTCGGCGACTACTTCAAGGCCGGAGCGATCGAGCACGCCTGGAACCTCGTGACCGGCAGCCAGGCCGCCGGCGGCTACGGCTTCGACCCCGAGCGCATCTGGGTCACCGTCTACGAGACCGACGACGAGGCCATCGACCTCTGGAAGAAGATCGCCGGCCTGCCCGACGAGCGGATCCAGCGTCGCGACGGCCTCGACAACTACTGGGACATGGGCGTGCCCGGCCCCGGCGGCCCGTGTTCGGAGATCTACTACGACCGCGGCCCCGAGCACGGCAAGGAAGGCGGGCCCGTCGCCGACGAGGACCGCTACCTGGAGATCTGGAACCTGGTCTTCATGCAGGACATCCGCGGCGAGGAGAGCCCGAAGTACGGGCACCTGCCGATCGGGTCGCTGCCGAAGAAGAACATCGACACCGGCCTGGGCATCGAGCGGGTCGCGTACCTGCTCCAGGGCGTCGACAACGTCTATGAGACCGACCTCGTGCGTCCCGTCATCGGGCGCGCGGAGGAGTTCTCCGGCCGCCGCTACGGGGCCAACCACGAGGACGACGTGCGGTTCCGCGTGATCGCCGACCACGCCCGCTCCGGCGTGATGATCATCGGCGACGGCGTGACCCCCTCCAACGAGGGCCGCGGATACGTCCTGCGCCGGCTGCTGCGCCGGATCGTGCGCTCGTCGCGGCTGCTGGGCGTGCAGGAGCCGGTGCTGGAGTCGTTCGCCGAGGTCGTGCGCGACGCGATGGCGCCGTCGTACCCGGAGCTGGAGAGCGGCTTCGAGCGGATCGCCGCGGTCGTGCAGGCCGAGGAGGAGGCGTTCCTGCAGACCCTGACGGCCGGGTCGCGCATCTTCGACACCGCCGTCGCCGAGACCCGCAAGACCGGCTCCACGACGCTGGCCGGCGACCAGGCCTTCCAGCTGCACGACACGTTCGGCTTCCCGATCGACCTCACCCTGGAGATGGCCGCCGAGCAGGGGCTGCAGGTCGACCAGGACCGCTTCCGCACGCTCATGGAGGAGCAGCGCTCGCGCGCGAAGGCCGATGCGAAGGCCCGCAAGGTCGGCCACGGCGACGGCTCGATCTACCGCGCGGTGCTCGACACCCACGGCACCACCGAGTTCCTCGGCTACAGCGAGCTCGCGGCGGAGGCCACCGTGGTCGGGCTGCTCGTCGACGGGGTCGCGGTGCCGGCCGCCCGCGAGGGCGACCACGTGGAGGTCGTGCTCGACCGCACCCCGTTCTACGCGGAGGCGGGCGGGCAGCAGGCCGACACCGGTGAGCTGCGCGGTGCTTCGTTCACCGTGCGCGTCGACGACGTGCAGTCGCCGGTCGCAGGGCTGCGTGTGCACCGCGGGGTCGTCACGAACGGCGACGTCCCGCTCGACGCCGCCGTCGTCGCGGAGGTGGACACCGCCCGTCGGATGTCCGTCTCGCGCGCGCACACCGCCACCCACCTCGTGCACGCCGGCGTCCGCGGCGCTCTCGGCCCTTCGGCCGCGCAGGCCGGATCGCTGAACGCCCCCGGCCGGCTGCGGTTCGACTTCACCTCGCCCAGCGGGGCAGTCGCGCCGGCCGCGCTCGCGGAGATCGAGGACGAGGTCAACTCGGTCCTGCAGGAGAACCGCGAGGTGCAGGCCTACGAGACGTCGATGGCCGAGGCCCGCAAGCTCGGCGCGATGATGCTCTTCGGCGAGAAGTACGGCGACCTCGTGCGGGTGGTCGACATGGGCGACTACTCGCGCGAGCTGTGCGGTGGCACCCACGTGGGCCGCACCGGCGAGCTGGGCATGGTCAAGGTGCTCTCCGAGGGCTCGATCGGCTCCGGGGTGCGCCGGGTCGAGGCGCTCGTCGGGCTCGACGCGTTCCGGTTCCTCTCCAAGGAGCACGTGCTCGTCTCGTCGATCGCCGACCAGCTCAAGGCCCGGCCGGAGGACCTCCCGGAGCGGATCAACTCGCTGGTCGAACGGCTGCGCACGGCGGAGCGCGACCTGGAGAAGGTGCGTGCCGACGCCGTGCTCTCCTCGGCGGGCTCGCTCGCCGACGGCGCTGAGGACGTCGGTGGGGTCGCGCTCGTCGCGGTCGAGGTGCCCGGTGGGGTCGCCGGCAACGACCTGCGCGCGCTCGCGTCCGACGTGCGGGCCCGGCTCGGCGCCCGGCCGGGTGTGGTGGCGCTCTTCTCCACCGACGCCGGCAAGGTCGCGTTCGTCGTGGCGACCACGCAGGCCGCCCGCGACCGTGGGATCGCCGCGGGCAAACTGGTGCCCGCGTTCGGTCCGTCGGTCGGCGGTCGTGGCGGCGGCAAGCCCGACCTCGCGCAGGGCGGCGGAACGGAGCCCGCAGGCATCCCCGCGGCGCTGGACGCGCTGCGGGCCGCGTTGCGTGCCTGACGACACGGCGCTCGTGCGGGGGCGCCGGCTCGGCGTCGACGTCGGCGCCGTCCGCATCGGCGTGGCGCTCTCCGACCCCGGAGGCGTCCTCGCGACGCCACTGGTGACGGTGCCGCGCGCCGCAGAGGGCGACGACGCCGACCTGCGTGCGCTCGCCGCGCTCGCCGTCGAGCACGAGGTGGTCGGGATCGTGGTCGGCCTCCCGCGCTCGCTGTCGGGCGCGGAAGGCCGGGCCGCGGTGATCGCGCGGGAGTTCGCAACCGCGCTCGCCGCGGCCGTCACGGTGCCCGTCGAGCTGTCCGACGAGCGGCTCACGACCGTCGTCGCCACGCGCCAGCTGCGCGAGCGTGGGGTGAAGGGCCGCAAGCAGCGCGCCGTCGTCGACCAGGCGGCTGCCGTGGCGATCCTGCAAGGTTGGCTCGACGGCAGCCGATGACACACCACCCGCAGGACAGGACCCCGCCGGGCCGACGCGACCCGTCGTCGATACCCTCCCGCACTGTGCAGAGGGAGCGCGGTGACCAGGTGCCACCGTCCCGTAACAGGGCGGACGCGCCGGGTCAGCCTTCGCGCAACGGCGGTGAGACGCCAGGGGCGGGCCGGCCCCGATCCGCGCCGCCCCGCTACGACGACAACCCCCGGATGGCGCCTCGGCGCCCGGTGAGCCGCCCGGTGAGTAGCTCGGAGAGCGGGGACCGCCCCGACCCGGGCGGCCGGCCCCCGGAGCGCCGCGTGCCTGACCGTGCCCCTGATCGCGCCCGGCCCGAACGCACCGGCGAGCGCGCACCCGCACCGCCGTCGGGCGGCCGTGCCGCGCGCCGGGCGGCCGCGGAGGAACCCACCGTCAAGCTGGAGACCGCAAAACCGTCGGGTGAGCGGGCGGCCACCCGACGGTCCGGCAAGCAGGCCGGCCGCAAGCGTCGCAAGCGCCTGGGCGTGTTCGTGCTCGCCGCGGTGGTGCTGCTCGGTGCCGTCGTCGGTGGCGGACTCTTCGTCTTCACCTCGTTCTTCTCCACGCCCGACTTCGAAGGCGAGGGCCGCGGCGACGTCGTCGTGCAGGTCGAGGACGGCGACACCACCACCAAGATCGCCGGAATCCTCGTCGAGAGCGGTGTGGTGAAGAGCGCCGCCGCGTTCACCAGGGCAGCGGCGAAGGACGACCGGAGCCGGTCGATCCAACCGGGCTACTACCAGGTGCGCTTCGAGATGTCGGGTGCCGCGGCCGTCGCGCTGATGCTCGACCCGAGCGCGCGGATCGGGCAGCTGGAGATCCGCGGCGGGGTGCAGCTCGACGACACCCGCGGCGGCGACGGGTCCACCGTGCCCGGCGTGCTGAGCCTCATCTCGGAAGCCACGTGCGCGACGCTCGACGGCGAGCGCAAGTGCGTCACCGTCGACGAGCTGCGCTCCACGATGTCGACGACGGAGCCGGCGGCGCTGGGTGTGCCCACCTGGGCGCTGGAGGCCGTCGAGCGCGCCGACCCGGTGCGCAGGCTCGAAGGGCTGCTCGTACCCGGCCGCTACGACGTGAAGCCGGGCGCGCCGGCCGCGGAGGTGCTGAGCGCGCTGCTGGCGACGTCCGCGACGCGGCTGGAGGCGGCCGGGCTGGTCTCCGGTGCCCAGGCGATCGGCGCCGACCCCTATGAGGTGCTGATCATCTCCTCGCTCGTCGAGAAGGAGGCGATCACGCCGGACATGCCGAAGGTCGCCAGGGTGATCTACAACCGGCTCGGTGCCGGCCAGCGCCTCGAACTCGACTCGATGGTGAACTACCCGCTCGACCTGCAGGCGCTGCGCACGACCGCGGCCGACCGCGCCAAGCCGGGCCCGTACAACAGCTACACGACCGCGGGCCTGCCACCGACCCCCATCTCGGCGCCCGGCAACAACGCGATCTCCGCGGCGCTCACGCCCGAGCCGGGGTCGTGGTACTTCTTCGTGCGCTGCAAGACCGACGGCTCGTCCTGCTTCGCGGAGACGTTCAACGACCACTCCCGCAACGTGCAGGCGGCCCGCGCTGCAGGGGCGTTCTGACGGTCGTAACACTGCGTAACAGCAGGGTCATCGAGCGGACCTAGCGTCACGGTCCATGACGCAAACACTCGATCCCACCACCACCCCGGAGGGCGGTGGCGGCCGCCGCGGCTTCCGCCGCTGGGCCGCCGCGGAGTCGATCGAGGACTACTCGCTCCGGTACGCGCCGACGACGTTCCGCCGCTGGACACCGGTGATGGTGGCCTCCACGGCGCTGGGCGGCATCGCCTACCTCGCCGACTACGCGATCGGCGCGTCGATCGTGCTCTCGAACGGCACGGCGAGCGCCGTGCTCGGCATCCTCCTGGCCGCGGTGACGATCTTCGTGACGGGCATCCCGATCTCGTACTACTCGGCGAAGTACGCGATCGACATGGACCTGCTGACCCGCGGCGCCGGTTTCGGCTACTTCGGCTCCACGCTGACGTCGCTGATCTACGCGAGCTTCACCTTCATCTTCTTCGCGCTCGAAGGGTCGATCATGGCCCAGGCGTTCGAGGTGGGGCTGGGCATCCCGCTCCCGATCGGATACCTGATCACCTCGCTGATGGTGATCCCGATCGTGATCTACGGGATGAAGGCGCTCACGAAGCTGCAGGCGTGGACGCAGCCGTTCTGGCTGCTGATCTTCGCGGCACCGCTGATCGCGCTGCTGGTCCAGCAGCCGCAGGCGTACGGGGACTTCTTCGCGTTCACCGGGACGTCCGGCGGCGCCGGGGTCAGCCTCCTCGGGGTGGGGCTCGCCGCGGGCGTCGCGCTGTCGTTGATCGCGCAGATCGGTGAGCAGGTCGACTACCTGCGGTTCATGCCGCCGCTCACGCCGGCGAACCGGTTCCAGTGGTGGGCCGCCGTGCTCTCGGCCGGTCCCGGCTGGGTGATCCTCGGCGCGATCAAGCAGATCTCCGGCGGGCTGCTGGCCGTCTGGATCCTCGACGAGGTCGGTGCGGTGGCGGCCGTCGAGCCGATCCGGCAGTTCACGGCCGGGCTGGGGCTGGTGCTGCCCGGTTGGCTGGTGCTGCCCGTCGCGGTGCTGTTCGTCGTCGTCTCGCAGATCAAGATCAACGTCACGAACGCCTATGCGGGGTCGCTCGCCTGGTCGAACTTCTTCTCCCGGGTGCTGCACGCCCACCCCGGGCGGGTCGTGTGGATCTTCCTCAACGTGGGTGTCGCGCTCGCGTTGATGGAGCTGGGGGTGTTCGGGTTCCTCAACGCCGTGCTCGGCTTCTACTCCAACGTCGCGATCGCCTGGATCGGCGCGGTCGTCGCCGACCTCGTGATCAACAAGCCGTTGCTGAAGCTCAGCCCGTCCTACATCGAGTTCAAGCGGGCTCACCTGCGCTCGGTGAATCCCGTCGGATTCGGTTCGATGGTGATCGCCTCGGTGGTGTCGATCCTCGCGTTCTTCGGGTTGTTCGGACCGCTGCTGGCGGCGTTCTCGCCGTACCTGGCGCTCGTGCTGGCGTTCGTCCTCTCGCCGGTGATCTGCGTGCTCACCCGCGGCCGCTACTACCTGGCCCGGGTGGACGAGCTGCAGCCTCCGCTGGAGGACGCCGATGGCCTGCTCTCGACCGCGTTGCTGAGCTGCGGCAAGTGCCACGAGGAGTTCGAACGCCCCGACATGGCCGGCTGCGACTTCCACGGCGGTGCTGTCTGCTCGCTGTGCTGCAGCTTGGAGACGAGCTGCCACGACGCATGCAAGGCGGGTGGCACTTCAGCGGACCTTCCGATGCCCGGCGTCCGGTAGCCGGAGGCCTTATGCCCTACGCCTCGGGCCGGCCGAAGAACCCCGGTGGCGGCAGCGGCGACGGGGTCGCCGTCCGATCGCTGGGGGCCACGGCGGCGCCGGCGAACTCGGCGGTCTCCACGCCGTCGAGCACGGTCGCGCGGAACGGGTCCCCGGCCGTCCGCCGGGCCAGCGCGGCGACGGGCAGCTCGCGCTGCGAGCCGACGACCACGAGGTTGCCGAACCGGCGCCCGGCGAGGATCTCGGGCGATGCGACGACGGCGAGCTCGGCGAACACCGTCGCCACGGCCGCCACCTGGGCCTTCGCGAACGTGAGGGCGCCCCCGTCGGCGACGTTCGCGGCGTACACCCCACCCGGCGCGAGCACCCGCGCGGCGTCGGCGAGGAACTCGACCGTCGTCAGGTGCGACGGTGTGCGTGCTCCGGCGAACACGTCGAGCAACAACAGGTCCGTCGAGCCGGCCGGGAGCCGCGAGAGCGCCGCACGCGCGTCGGCGACGACCACGTCGAGGTCGTCGGCGGGCAGCCGGTCGGCGACGAGCTGGGCGAGCGCGCCGTCGATCTCTACGACCCGCTGCGGCGAGCCCGGCCGCGTCGCGGCGACGTATCGGGCGAGCGTCCACGCCCCGCCCCCGAGGTGCAGCACCCGCAGCGGCGCCGTGGGGGCCGCCACGAGGTCGATCACGTGCCCGAGCCTGCGGATGTACTCGAACTCCAGGTGCGTCGGGTCGTCGAGGTCGACGTGGGACTGCGCGGTGCCGTCCACGAGCAGCGTCCAGCCCCGGAGCCGGTCGGGGTCGCCCAGCAGCTCGGCGCTGCCGTTGTCGATCTCGGCGCGGAAGCTCGCGCGGGCGATGCGCTCGGAGCGCTCTGGTCGGGGCACAACAGATGATCCTGCCGCGCGGCGTAACACCGGCGACATCGGCCGGTTATAGGTTCATCGCTCAGGGTGCTCCTAGACCGATCGGAGGAGGGTGCGCGGTGCTGTTGTCCCCCCACGAGCAGGAGCGGTTGCTGCTCCACGTCGCCGCGGGGCTGGCGCGGCAGCGCCGCGACCGCGGGCTCAAGCTCAACTACCCGGAGGCCGTCGCGATCATCAGCGACTGGGTGCTGGAAGGCGCGCGCGACGGCCGCAGCGTCGCGGAGCTGATGACCGGCGGGCAGGACGTACTCGCCCGCGACGACGTCATGGAGGGCGTGCCGGAAATGGTCACGTCGGTGCAGGTCGAGGCGACCTTCCCGGACGGCACGAAGCTCGTCACCGTCCACCGGCCGATCCAGTGATCCCGGGCGAGTACCTGCTGGCCGCCGAGCCGGTACCGGTCGACCGGCCACGCACGGGTCTGACCGTCGTCAACACCGGCGACCGTCCGGTCCAGGTCGGGTCGCACTACCACTTCGCCGCCGCGAACCCGGCCTTGGAGTTCGACCGGGCTGCGGCGACCGGCATGCGGCTCGCCGTCCCGGCCGGGACGGCGGTGCGCTTCGAGCCGGGCGTCGAGCGCGAGGTGCAGCTCGTCGAGCTGGGCGGGACGCGAACCGTGCCGGGGCTGAGGCTGCAGTGAGCGAGCCAGTGAGCGAACCGTGGATCATCGACCGCGCCCGCTACGCCGAGCTGTACGGGCCGACCACGGGCGACCGGGTGCGGCTGGCCGACACCGACCTGGTCATCGAGGTGACGGAGGACCGCTGCCGCGGGCCGCGCGGTGGCGACGAGGTGGTGTTCGGCGGCGGCAAGGTCATCCGCGAGTCCATGGGGCAGGCCAGGACCACCCGCGCCGAGGGTGCGCCCGACCTGGTGATCACCGGTGCGCTCGTGCTCGACCACTGGGGGGTGGTGAAGGCCGACGTCGGCGTCCGTGACGGGCGGATCGTCGCACTCGGCAAGGCCGGCAACCCCGACATCATGGACGGCGTCGACCCCGCGCTGGTCATCGGTCCGTCCACCGAGATCATCGCCGGCAACGGGATGATCATGACGGCCGGCGGGGTGGACTGCCACGTCCACCTGATCTCACCGACCCAGATCCCCGAGGCGCTGGGCTCCGGCATCACGACGTGGATCGCCGGCGGCACCGGCCCCGCTGACGGCACGAAGGCCACGACCGTCACGCCCGGCTCGTGGTACGTCGCGCGGATGCTGGAGTCGCTCGACGAGTGGCCGCTCAACGTCGCGCTGCTCGGCAAGGGCAACACCGTGGGCGTCGAGGCGCTGCGCGAGCAGGCCCGCTCCGGGATCTCCGGGTTCAAGCTGCACGAGGACTGGGGCTCGACGCCTGCCGCGATCGACGCGTGCCTGCGGGTGGCGGGCGAGTTCGGCGTGCAGGTCGCCATCCACACCGACACGTTGAACGAGGCCGGATACGTGCAGGACACCCTCGCCGCGATCGCCGGGCGAGGCATCCACGCCTACCACACCGAAGGCGCCGGCGGCGGGCACGCACCCGACATCATCACCGTCGCCGGGCAGCCGCACGTGCTGCCCTCGTCGACCAACCCGACCCGCCCGCACACCGTCAACACGGTCGACGAGCACCTCGACATGCTGATGGTCTGCCACCACCTCAAGCCGAGCGTGCCGGAGGACCTCGCCTTCGCGGAGAGCCGCATCCGGCCCTCGACGATCGCAGCGGAGGACCTCCTGCACGACATCGGCGCCATCTCCATGATCGGCTCCGACTCACAGGCGATGGGCCGGGTCGGCGAGGTCCCGTTGCGGACCTGGCAGACCGCGCACGTCGGCAAGAAGCGGTGGGGAGCGTTGCCCGGTGACGGACCTGCCGACAACGTGCGGGCGCGCCGCTACGTCGCGAAGTACACGATCTGCCCCGCCATCGCGCACGGGCTCGACGCGGAGGTGGGTTCGGTGGAGGTCGGCAAGCTCGCCGACCTCGTGCTCTACCAACCCGCGTTCTTCGGTGTCCGCCCGGCGCTGGTGCTCAAGGGCGGCATGATCGCCTACGCGGCGATGGGCGACGCCAACGCCTCGATCCCGACCCCGCAGCCGGTGCTGCCGCGCCCGATGTTCGGCGCCTCGCCGGTGACGACCGCGGCGACATCCGTGCACTTCGTGGCGCCGGCCGCGATCGAGCACGGCCTAGCGGAGCGGCTTGCCGTGCGGAGGCGGCTGGCGCCGGTGGCCGACACCCGCCACATAACCAAGGCCGACATGCCGGGCAACGACGCCCTCCCGCGCATCGAGGTGGAGCCCGACACGTTCACCGTCCGGATCGATGGCGAGGTGGTCGAGCCGGCACCGGCCGTCGAGCTGCCGATGGCGCAGCGGTATTTCTTGTTCTGAGGCACCTCCGGCTTTCGGATGTGCTACCGGAGGAGCTGGGCGAGGTCGACCGAGGTGTCCTCGCTGACGGACGACAGCGCGGTGAGCGTCGGGTGGCCCGCGGCGAGCAGCGCGCTGTCGGACCCGTCGGCCGGCTCGTCCTCGACCTCCACCTCGGCGAGCTGCCAGCTGCTGTCGTCGGCGGAGTCGACGCGGGTCTGCACGGTGCCGAACGGCGCGAGCGTCGCGTGGCGCAGGTCCCGCAGCTGAGGGCGGTCCGGGACGTTCAGCGAGAGCACCGTGCCCGCCCCCGTCCCGGCCAGCAGGTCGAGCACGTCGGGGAGCAGCTTCGCGGCGCCGGACCAGTGCCGATCACCCTCGGGGTGCAGCGCCACGTCGAGCGAGACCGCGAGCGCGCGCACCCCGACCACCCCGGCCGTCAACGCCGCGCCGACGGTGCCCGAGTGCAGCACCGCCCGCCCCACGTTCGCACCGTGGTTGATCCCGGAGAGCACGAGCTCCGGCACGGGGTCGAGCCAGCCGCGCAGCGCCGCCAGCACGATGTGACCGGGCTGCGCCTGCACCGCGTAGGCCTCGACGTCCGGCGTGTCGGGCAGGGTCACCCGGGTCACAGGCGTGCGGCCGTTCTCACGCGTCGCGATGATGGCGGCACTCGCGCCGCTGGACTGCTCCGCGGGCGCGGCGACGACGACATCGAGCCCGGCGTCCAGCGCGGCTCGCGTCAGCACCGCGAGCCCCGGCGACTCCACTCCGTCGTCGTTGGTGACGAGCACGCGCATCAGTCCTCCCCCTGCTCCCACGGCCGCAGCTCGATGCGCTCCACCAGCGCCTCCACGGCCTCGGCGCCGCCGCTGCCGAGCCCGCGGTGCACCACGTTGAGCGCCCCGCACGCCGCGCCCACCCGCAACGCGTCGCGGACGGAGCCGCCGCGGGCCAGCGTCGCCACCATGCCCGCCGTCATCGAGTCGCCGGCGCCCTTGGACTCGACGGGCTGCAGCGGCGGGATCTCGATGACCACGACGTCGTCCTCGACGAGCGCCAGCGCGGGCTGTTCGGCGCGTGAGACCACCACCGTGCCGGCGCCCTCCTTGCGCAGCTGCCGCATCGCGGCGACCAGCTCTGCGGCGCTGTCGTCGTCGGCGCGCCCGTCCTCCAGCAGTTCCTCGTGGCTGACCTTCACGAGCACCGGCTCCCCGGCGAGCACCGCGGACAGGCGCTCGCCGGACAGGTCGGCCGCAACCGCGACGCCGTTGGCGGTGAGGTCGGCGGCGAGGCGCGCGTAGAGGTCCGCCGGCAGCACCCGGTCGTCGTGCGGGCCGGAGAGCAGCGCGAACCCGTGGCGCAGGCTCTCGGTGAGCGCGAGCTCGTAGAAGGCGTCCTGCTCGTGCCGGTCCATCGCGCCGCCCGGGGCCTGCGCGACGAGCTCGCGGTCGCCGTCGCGGCGGTCGTGGACGTAAGCGCCGTTGCGCGCGCCGACCTGGACCGAGCGCAGCGCGACGTCCTCGCCGGGGACGAGGTGGCTGAGCACATCACCGGTTTCCCCGCCGAGGCCCGCGCAGAACACGACGTGCACACCCAATGTGGAGATCATCCGGGCTTGCCAGACGCCCTGGCCGCCGGCGTGGACGTGGATGTCGGGCTCACCGGCCCGGTCTTCGATCGTGACGGTCAGGAGCGGGGAGGGGGCAACAACGACCACGGTGTCCGTCATGTCCGTTCCATACCCGGATGCACCACCTCGCGAACCGCGGCGCCATCCTGCGAACCCGCGCCCCGCGGGCGATTCTGGAAGGGAACGCCGTCCGATCAGGAGGTTCGCAGCCATGGCACGCTCGATCTGGACCGGGTCGATCAGCTTCGGTCTCGTGTCGATCCCGGTCGGGCTCTACAGCGCCACCGAGGATCACACGATCCACTTCCACCAGTACGAGCGCGACACCACCGACCGGATCCGCTACCAGCGCGTGAACGAGCGCACCGGCAAGGAGGTGGAGTTCTCCGACATCGTCAACGGTCGTGACGTGAACGGCGACCTGGTCGTCGTAGAGCCGGAGGAGCTGGACTCGATCGCTCCCGGTCGGTCGCGGACCATCGAGATCACGACGTTCGTCGACCTCGACGACATCAACCCGATCTTCTTCCAGAAGACGTACTGGCTGGCGCCGTCGTCGGAGAGCAGCAAGCCGTACGCGCTGCTGCGCGAGGCGATGCGGCGCAGCAACCGGGCCGGCATCGCCACGTTCGTCATGCGCGGCAAGGAGTACCTCACCGCGATCCGGGCCGACGACCGCGTGATCGCGCTGGAGACGCTGTTCTTCGCGGACGAGATCCGCGACCCGAAGGAGTACCTCGACGGGCTGCCCGACCGCGTCGCGACGCGCGGCAAGGAGATGGACATGGCGCTCAACCTCATCGACTCGATGAGTGGCGACTGGCGGCCGGGCGACTTCCACGACAGCTTCCGCGACCGGGTCGAGAAGCTGATCACCGACAAGCACAAGGGCCGCGAGATCGCGGTGGAGGCCGAGCCGCCGGAGCCGACGGACATGGCCGACCTCGTCGCGGCGCTGGAACGCAGCGTCGAGGCCGCGCGGGCCGGGAAGCGGCCGACACCCAGCAAGAAGGCCAGCAAGAAGGTCAGCAAGAAGCAGGCCGATCTCTCCAGCGCCACGAAGGCCGAGCTGGGCGCGCTCGCCCGCGAGCTCGGCGTCGAGGGCCGCTCGAAGATGAGCCGGGACGAGCTGGAGAAGGCGGTGACGGCGGCGGGAAAGAAGCGCAAGGCGTCCTGACCGGCTGCTCACCCCCGCGTTGGGGGAGGGCAGGAAAGCCACTTTCCTGCCCTGTGAGGGCCGGAAAGTGGCTTTGCTGCCCTCGCGTGCGGAACGCACACCTGGTCAGCGCAGCTCGACGCCGGTCTCCTGTTCGAGGAGCGCGACGGCGAGCAGTTCGCCGTCGACGGGCCCGAAGCGCTCCAGCGCGCGCCGGTGCACGTCCTCCACCAGCTCCGAGAGCGCGAACGGCACGTCGTGCTCGCGTGCGAGCGCGGTGATCGAGCCCAGCTCCTCGCAGCAGCGGTCCAGCCCGAACGAGCGCAGGTAGTCGCCCGCGAAGAGCGCGTCGAGGTCGCGGCGGACGAACTCGCTCGACGCCGCGCTCGACCCGATCGCCTCGCGCAGCACCTGGAGGTCGATCCCCGCCCGCTTGCCGAGCAGCAGCGCCTCGGCCGTCGCGACGGCCTGCCCGAACCACAAGAGGTTGACCAGCAGCTTCGTGGTGTACCCGGCGCCGGCGCCGCCGACGTGCCGGATCTGGGTGGGGTCGGCGAGCACCTCCAGCACCGGCCGGTGCCTGGCGAGCAGCTCGGCGGTGCCGCCGACGAACAGCCGCAGCGTGCCGTCCCGTGCGGCCGCGGGGCCGCCGCCGACCGGCGCCTCCAGCACGTCGACGCCCCGCTCCGCGGCGAGCGTGCGGATCGTCGTGCCGGCCGCGGGGGAGGAGCTGCTCATCTCGATCCACGTCGTGCCCGGGCGCATCGCGGCGACGATCCCGGCCGCGGCCTGCTCGACCTCGGGTGGGCCGGGCAACATCGTGATCACCACGTCGGCGTCGGCGACGGCAGCCGCCACGTCGCCGGCCCACCGCGCCCCGGATCGCCGCGCTGCATCGGCGACGTCCGGCCGCAGGTCGTGCGCCACCACGTCGTGACCAGCCGCGACGAGGTTGGCGCACATCGGCAGCCCCATGCGTCCGACGCCGACGAACCCGATGTTGATGCTCACAGCCACTCAGGATGGACCTGCGTTTCCGTCGTGAAGGCGTCGGGTAGCCGGTCGCAACCCACCACACCTCGGAGGACAAGCGATGTCGACGGACGCGATCGTGCTGCTGAAACAGGACCACAAGGAGATCAAGGCGCTCTTCACCAAGTTCCAGTCGGCGGGGGAGAACGCGACGAAGCTGAAGGGGAAGCTGGTCGAGCAGATCCTCGAAGCGCTGACGGTGCACACCTATCTCGAGAACGAGTGCATGTACCCCGAAGTGCGCAAACTGCTGCCGGCCGTCGAGGACGACGTGCTCGAGTCGTACGAGGAGCACCACGTCGCCGACGTCCTCTGCATGGAGCTCGCCGCCATGAAGCCCACCGACGAGCGTTTCGATGCGAAGACGATGGTGCTGATCGAGAACGTCACCCACCACATCGAGGAAGAAGAGCAGGAATGGTTCCCGAAGGTGCGTGAAGGCCTCGGCCGCAAGCCGCTGCAGGAGATGGGCGCCCGCATGATCGAGATGCGCAAGAAGGCGCCGCGCAAGCCCTCACAGCCCGGCGCGCTGAAGAAGGCCGCCGACGCCGTGCTCGCCTGATCTCGCGGATGGCGGGTGCCAGGAAAGTGGCTGCTGTCAGGTGAATCGCCGCAACTGTCGCGGTCGGCCCATGTCGGGCGGGCTGTGCGGACGGGGGCAGGGTCAGCGCGTACTCGCTCACGTCTGGACGTGAACGACTGCGAGTTGATCAGGCTGGGGACGCACACCCGCCCGCCTGCCCGGCCCGGCCGTACACACCCGGGCCGCACCCAGCACGGATTCTCATCCCTCGTGGCGGCCCGGAGGGCCACGGCGGACTTTCCTGGCACTGCCGTCACCACCGGCGGGTGGTGACGGAGGTTGCGGTCTCAGGCGCAGAGCGCCGCGGCGTCGGGGCCCTGTGTGAGGCGGAAGCGGTGGTCGAGGAGGCGGTCGATGTCGGTCCAGTAGGCGGTGATCAGCGTGCGCAGGGTGGGATCGGTGTGCGTGATCCGCTCCCGCAGTTCCGTGATGTGCCGGTCGAGCCCGGCGACGTCGAGGTAGGGGTACAACGTTCCGCGGTGCCCGATGACCGTCGACATGCCACGTGTCCTTCCCCGCGCAGGGTGTTCCTACTGGGTCTGTTTCCACAGCGTGGCACGTGTGAAACATCCCACTTCGCACAGCGTTCGATCGGCGTATCGGATACTGCCCGAACAGCCCAACCGGAGCGGGAGGTGACGTGGCGGGCACCCTCACGGCGGGTCTGCTGCTCCTCGCCGACTCGCGCCTGCCGTCAGGCGGCCATGGTCATTCCGGCGGCGTCGAGGCGCTCGTCGAACGCGGCCTGATCGCCACGACGGCAGATCTCGAGGTGTTCCTGGACGGCCGCCTCCGCACCAGCGGCACGGTGCCGGCCGCTGCGGCCGCCGCGGCGTGCGGGCTCGCCGCCCATCCGGACCGGGAGCCGGAGCCGGACTGGGCGAGCTGGGACGAGGCCGTCTCGGCGCGCACCCCGTCGGCCGCCCTGCGGGCGGCGTCACGGGCGCAGGGTGCGGCGTTGTTGCGAACCGTCACGCTCGCTTGGCCGGGCCCGGCGGTCGAGGCCTTGCGCGCGCTGGGCGGCGTCCACCACCCACTCGTACTCGGCGTGGCGGCCGCGGCCGCGGGCGGGACACCGCTCGACGCGGCAGGGTTGGCGTTGCACCACATGATCGGCGGAGCGTGCACCGCCGCTGTGCGACTGCTCGGTCTCGACCCGCTGGCCGTCGCCGCGGTGGCCGCCCGCGCCGGGCGTCGGGCCGAGGCGGTCGCGCGCACGGCGGGCGACGCAGCGGCCGCTGCGGTCGCGGACGCCGACCCCGCCCTGCTCCCCGGCGAGAGCAGCCCGCTGCACGACGTACTGGCCCAGCTCCACGACTCATCGGAGGCGACCCTCTTTGCATCGTGACGACGCGTTCGACCTGATGACAGCCCACCCGCCGCTCGCCGCCGGCCCCGCCGGGCCATTGCGCGTGGGGATCGGCGGCCCGGTTGGTGGCGGCAAGACCGCGCTGGTGGCGGCGCTGTGCAAGGCACTGGGCAGCGAGCTGTCGATCGTCGTGGTGACGAACGACATCTACACGACCGAGGACGCGGACTTCCTGCGTCGCCACGGCGTGCTGCCCGACGAGCGGATCCGCGCCGTGCGCACCGGCTGCTGCCCGCACACCGCCATCCGCGACGACATCACCGCGAACCTGGACGCGGTCGAGGATCTCGTCGCGCGGCACGACCCCGATCTCGTGCTGGTGGAGAGCGGCGGCGACAACCTGACGGCCACGTTCAGCTACGGGCTCGTGCACGCGCAGATCTTCGTGCTCGACGTCGCAGGCGGGGACAAGGTCCCGCGCAAGGGTGGCCCCGGGGTCACCCGCTCCGACCTGCTCGTCATCAACAAGATCGACCTCGCGCCGCTGGTCGGGGCCGATCTCGACGTGATGCGCGGCGACGCGGAGAAGGTCCGCGATGGCCGTCCCACCGTGCTCGTCTCGCTGCGGGACCAGCCGGACGCCGCTCCGATCGCGGAATGGATCACCACGCAGGTCCGGACCCGGCGGGCCGGTTGAGGCAGGCGGTTTCCGCGAGGGCGGGCCTTCGGGTCGACCGGAGCGGGGAGCGGCAACGTATTCGCTGGTCACAGGCCTGGCCGGTGGTGCTGCGCCCGACCGGTGAACGCCAGGTGCACCTCGTGCAGGGCGCGGGCGGGCCGCTGGGTGGTGACGCGCTCTCGCTCGACGTCGACGTCTGCGCGGGTGCGGAGCTGCGGGTGCGCAGCGCCGGCGCGACGCTCGTCCAGGCCGGGACCGAGGACGGACCGGCGCGCTGGGCGACGACGATCCGGGTGCGGGCGGCCGGGCGGATCGACTGGGCGCCCGAGCCGACGATCGTGTCGGACGGGGCCTCGCTCGAGTCGTGGTTGCGGATCGAGCTGGCCGGCGACGCCACCGCTGCCGTGCGGGAGGTCGTCGTGCTGGGCCGGCACGGCCAGCGCGGTGGGCGGTACCGGGGTGCTGTCAACGTGACCGTCGGCGGGCGTGCGCTGCTGACCCAAACGACGCTGCTCGACGGGGCCGATCCCGCGCTGGCGGGGCCCGGCGGTTCGGCAGGCGCCCGTGCGGTAGGGACGTTCCTGCTGGTCGGCGCTCCACGCCGGCCGAGCGGCTGCGGCGAGCGGAGTGGCGTCCGGTGGGCGTGGAGCGCCCTCGCCGGACCCGGTGACCTGCTCACGGCGGTGGGGGAGCCCGGCGCCGTCGGTGCGGTCCTGGAGGCCGTCTCGCCAGGCTGAGGCCGCTGCTGTCACGCGGCACGCGCGTGTCGCGCAATAGCAGCCGGCACCGACAGTTCCGCGCCGCAGAGCCGGAACTGTCCACATCGGCCCTCGTTCATCCACAGTTGGCAGATCGGTCTGGTCCGCCCCAGCTCTGGCCGGGAGCATTGCCGGCATGGACGCAGACGTTGGAACGGGATGGGGTGCGGTCGCCGGATTCGGCACGGCGCTCACGTTCGGAGTGGCAGGGCTGGTGGCCGGCGGGATGGCGCGGTGGCTGCTGGCCCGATTACGCCGGGGCGCAGTGGTGCGCGCGCCGGCCTGCGAGCTCGCCGTGGGTGGGCTATGGGCCGTATGCGGCGCCGCGTGGGTCGGCGGGTGGCTCGCGACGCCATGGCTCGCAGTGGTGCTGGCGCTCGCCTGGCTCGGGGTGGCGCTCGCGATCGTCGACATCCGGCACCGCCGGCTGCCTGACCTGCTGACCCTTCCTGCGTTGCCTGTGGCGTTGGTGTTGCTGGCGCCGCTCGGCGCAGAGGCGGTGCTGCGCGGGTTGGCGGGAGCGGGCGTTGCGCTGGTCCTGCATGCCGCGGTGCACCTGGCCGCGCCGCGGGCCATAGGCGCGGGCGACGTGAAGCTGGCAGCCCCGCTGGGTGCCGTGCTCGCGGCGTCGTCGTGGGCGGCGCTGCCGCTGGCCGCGGCGCTGTCGATGGTGATCACCGCCGTGGTCGGTGTGGTCGGGCTGCTGGTGCGGCGGCTGCGTCGTGGTTCGGCGGTGCCGCACGGTCCTTCGATGCTGTTGGCGAGCTGGCTGGTGGTGGTGGCCGCTGCGGGCACGGGCGGCGTCGCCGCGGGCGCGGGGTGAGAGGATGTCAGCCGTGCTGCGCTGGATCACTGCTGGGGAATCCCACGGTCCCGCGCTGGTCGCCGTGCTGGAAGGCATGGTCGCCGGTGTCGAGATCACCACGAAGGAGCTGGCCGCCGAGCTGGCCCGCCGCAGGCTCGGCTACGGCCGCGGTGCCCGGATGAAGTTCGAGGCCGACGAGCTGGAGGTCATCGGCGGAGTCCGCCACGGCATCACGCAAGGCGGACCGGTCGCGGTGCGGATCGGCAACACCGAGTGGCCGAAGTGGGAGACGGTCATGGCGGCCGATCCGGTCGACCCCGATCTCATCGCGAACCGCGCCCGCAACGCGCCGCTCACCCGGCCCCGTCCGGGGCACGCCGACCTCGCCGGCATGACCAAGTACGGCTTCGACGACGCGCGACCCGTCCTGGAGCGGGCGAGCGCGCGGGAGACCGCGGCCAGGGTCGTGCTCGGCACGGTGGCGAAGGCGTTCCTCAAGCAGGCGCTCGGCGTGGAGATCGTGTCGCACGTCGTGGCGCTCGGCAGCGCCACCGCGCCCGACGACGAGCTGCCCGGTCCGCGCGACCTCGAGCGCGTCGACGCGAGCCCCGTCCGCGCCTACGCCGATTCCGCGACGGCCGCGATGGTCGCCGAGGTCGATGCCGCCCAGCGCGATGGCGACACGCTCGGCGGTGTCGTCGAGGTCATCGCCTACGGGCTGCCGGTGGGGCTGGGCTCCTACGTGCAGTCCGACCGCAGGCTCGACGCCCGGCTGGCCGGGGTGCTCATGGGCATCCAGGCGATGAAGGGCGTCGAGATCGGCGACGGCTTCCGCACCGCCGCGCGGCGCGGCAGCGCCGCCCACGACGAGATGATCCCCGGCGACCCGGTGAAGCGCCTGTCGAACCGGGCGGGTGGCATCGAGGGCGGCATGACCAACGGCGAACCCGTGCGGGTGCGGGCGGCGATGAAGCCGATCTCCACGGTTCCGCGCGCGCTGCAGACCGTCGACATGGCGACGGGCGAGCCGGCACAGGCCATCCACCAGCGGTCGGACGTTTGCGCGGTGCCGGCAGCCGGCGTGGTCGCGGAAGCGATGGTCGCGCTGGTGCTGGCCGACGCGGCGGTCGAGAAGTTCGGCGGCGACTCGCTGGCCGAGACCCGCCGCAACCTCGCCGCCTACCTGGAGGCCCAGTAGCGGCAAAGAGCCAGGCCGTGTTCAGAAAGTCCTGATCGCGCTCTTCGCGCCCAGATCGCCGCTGGCGGCGTTGCTGCCACGACCGGGTACCAGGTACGACGGATCGTGGCGGCGCCTTGCCAGCGACGATCTGGATCACGAAGAGCATCGACCCTGACTTCCGAAATACGGCCTAGCGCTCCTCGCGCCCCCACGGCTGGCCGCCCTCCCGCCAGCGACGGGTGGCCGCGTAGAACGCGGCGGCCCGGTCGACCGGGTGCTCGTCGGTCTTGGGCTCGGCGTCGGCGGAATCGGCAGCGAACGGTGTGAACGGCGTGCCGTTGCCGGCGGTGCGTGGCTGGCGCAGCTGCGGCTCGATGTGACCGCCCCCATCGCGGCGGGGGAGCGGGAGCTGCTCGCGCCGCGGCGGCGGCGGATCGTCGCCGTCACCCCGCAGCGGGTGCGCGGGCGGCGGGGCTGCCCGGCCGGACCCCGGCTGGTTCGGGGCGGGCTGGTTCTGGGCGGGCTGGTTCTGGAGCGACTGCGCCGGCGGGTGGTGCGGGCCGGCCGGGTGCGGGCCGGGGCCTTTCGGCGCGGGCCTGCCCTGCACGGTGGGGTTCGGCGCCGTGACGTTCTGGGCGGCTGCACCCTGTGCCGCTGGGTTCTGTGCTGCAGGGTTGGGGGCGGCAGGGTTGTGGACCGCGGGACGCGGCTGGGGCTGGGGCCGGTTCGGATCCGCGTTGTTCGGCCGCGGGCGGTCGGGGCCCGGGCGGTCAGGGCCTGGACGGTTCGGCGTCGGATGGGAGGTGGCCCGGCTCTGCCCCGGATGGCCGGGTCCTGGTTGGTTCTGGCCCTGTTGGTTCTGGCCCTGTTGGTTCTGGCCCTGTTGGTTCGGCGCCTTGTGGTTCAGCGCCGGCAGGTTCTGCGGCTTCTGCGCCGGGCCCTGCTGGTTCGGGCCCTGCTGGTTCGGACCCTGGCGGATCGGCCCTGGGCCCTCCGGGTTCGGGCGGCCTTGGCCGACCCGGTTCCGGTCCGGGTGGTTCAACCTGATCCGGCCCTGATCGGTCCGGCCCTGCTCAGTGGGGTTCGGTTCTGGGCGGTTCGGTTCTGGGCGGTTCGGCTCAGCGCGGTTCGGCTCAATGCGGTTCGGAGCGGTGTCGCTCGAGTCGGCGCGCTTCGGGTCCGGGCGGTTCGGGTTGGCGCGGTTGGGGTCGGGCCGGTTCACAGCGCGTCCCGCTGCGCTGGCACCACCGCGGACCCGCGGTTGGTGCTCGGGTCGGGCGAGGGCACGGGGATGGCTGCGTGCCCAGCTTCGAAGGGCGGGCGCGGCGCAGGAAGACCTGACTCGCGGTGCTCGCTCTCCTCGTCCACGGAAGCTCCGATCGTGCGACGCCGGCTGACTCACTCGTCACTGGCAGTATGTGATCCGCCGGCCCGACATTAGCGAAGCCCCCGAGCGGTCGATCACATGCCCTGCGCTGGCCTGCAGTCCGTCAGCGGGGAGCGGATCAGCGGTACGTCGTTCGACCGTTCGTCGCAACGGTCGGCTCCCGGATCGGTCAAGCCGCCCGAGTAGGCTGCGCACGGTGACATCGGAACGACGACCCCGGCTGGTGCTGGTCGGCCCGCCCGGCTCAGGCAAGACGACGGTGGGTCACGTGCTCGCCCGCAGGCTCGGCGTGGAGTTCACCGACGTCGACGAGCTGATCGTCGAACGCATCGGCAAGTCGATCGCCGACATGTTCCTGGACGACGGCGAGGACGCGTTCCGCGCGCTCGAACGGCAGGTCGTCGCGGAGGCGTTGGAGACCGAGGCCGGGGTGCTCGCACTCGGCGGCGGCTCCGTGCTGGCGGCGGAGACGCGGGAGCGGCTGCGCGCGCACCGCGTTGTGCACCTGTCGGTCGGGCTCGCCGACGGGATCCGTCGCACTGGCATGTCCACTGCGCGCCCGCTGCTGGCCGGGGTGAACCCGCGGGCCACGTTCAAGGCGCTGCTCGATGCCCGCGCGCCGCTCTACCGCGAGGTCGCGACCGTCCAGGTGGACACCGATCGGCGCAGCCCGAACGAGGTCGCCCGCGCCGCGCTGATCGCGCTCGGCGAGCTGCCGGCCGACGCGCCGCCCGACCCGTTCGACCCCGACGACCCCCTCGACCAGCCCACCCCGCGCGGCGGAGCGGCCCTGCCCGACCCGGTGGTGCGACCGTGAGCGCCGCGAACGAGGAGCGCGTGCGGATCGACGTCGCCACCGAGCGGCCCTATCCCGTGCACATCGGCCGCGGGGTGCGCGGCCTGCTGCCCGAGGTCCTCGGCGGGCTCGGCGCAGCCGCCGCGGTGCTGATCCACCAGCCCGCGCTCGCCGAGGTCGCCGAGAAGGTCCGCGCGGAGCTGGAAGCCGGCGGGATCGACGCGCACCGCGTCGAGATCCCCGACGCGGAGGAAGGCAAGGCGCTCGCCGTTGCCGGCTTCTGCTGGGAGGTGTGCGGCCAGGTCGGGCTCACCCGGGGGGACGTCGTTGTGTCGCTCGGCGGCGGGGCCACCACCGACCTCGCCGGGTTCGTCGCGGCGACGTGGATGCGCGGCGTGCGGGTCGTGCACGTCCCGACGACGCTGCTCGCGATGGTCGACGCCGCCGTGGGCGGCAAGACGGGCATCAACACCGCCGCCGGCAAGAACCTGGTCGGCGCCTTCCACGAACCCTCCGCGGTGCTCGTCGACCTCGCGACGCTCGACTCCCTGCCGGAGGCCGAGATCGTCGCCGGCAGCGCGGAGATCATCAAGGCCGGCTTCATCGCCGACCCGAGGATCCTGGAGCTGTACGAGACCGATCCGCGCGCGGCGCTCGACCCCGCCGGCGCGGCGTTGCCGGAGCTGGTGCGCCGTTCCATCCAGGTGAAGGCCGACGTCGTCGCGGCCGACCTGCGTGAGTCGCACCTGCGGGAGATCCTCAACTACGGCCACACATTCGGCCATGCCATCGAGCGCCGCGAGGAGTACCGCTGGCGCCACGGTTCCGCGGTCAGCGTCGGGCTGGTATTCGCCGCCGAGCTGGCCCGCGCGGCCGGCCGGTTGGACGACGCGACCGCCGATCGGCACCGCGCGGTGCTCGAATCGGTCGGGCTGCCGGTCTCCTACACCGCGGGCGTGCTGCCCGAGCTGGTGGAGACCATGCGCGGCGACAAGAAGTCGCGCGCCGGGATGTTGCGGTTCGTCGTGCTCGACGGGATCGCGCAACCGGGGCGGCTCGAAGGTCCCGCTCCTGAGCTGCTCGAGACGGCCTACGCGGCGATCTCGGGCTGAGGAGCCCGGTAGAAGACGCTCAGCGCCGGTTCAGACGCTTCACGGTGCCACGGCAGCCTGCGCTGCCGTGGCACCGGTCGCGTGGGGCCGGGCGTCAGTAGCGCACGTCCGGGTCGCGCGGCGGCGGGTAGACGTCGGGGCGGGTCGTGACGACCGGGCGGTTCTGGCGTGCCATGACGATGCTCGCGACGAGGCCGATCGCGCCGACGATGGCGAGGATCCACCCGACCATGGTCAGGTCGATGCCGAAGAGGTCGACGCGCACGGCGAGCGCCAGTATCAGCCCGACCGCGACCAAGCCGATGCTCGATCCGATTCTCATACCGGTGCATACCCGCCTCGCGTGATCGGAACACCTCCTCTTCGCCGAATAGGGTGCGGTGCATGACCGCCGACATGCCCTATGCCCTCCGTCGAGGTGCTCTGCGTGCGCTGCTGCCGGCGTCGGACGTCGATGCGCTGCTGGTCACCGACCTCGTCAACGTCCGCTACCTGACCGGGTTCACGGGCTCGAACGCGGTGCTGCTGATCAGCGCGGCGGGTGATGCGGCGAGCCGGTTCTGCACCGACGGCCGGTACACGACACAGGCCCGGGCCGAGGTGCCCGACCTGGAGACGGTGATCGACCGGGCGAGCGCGCTGTTCGTCGCGAAGGGCGCCGGCGGGTGGGGGGTGCGCCGGCTCGGGTTCGAGTCGGACCACGTGACCGTCGACGCGCACGCCGCGCTGGCAGCGGCGGCCGAGGGGGTCGAGCTGCAGCGGGCGCCGGGGCTCGTGCAGCAGCTGCGGCTGGTGAAGGACGAAGCGGAGGTCGTGGCGCTGCGCGCGGCGTGTGCCGCGGCCGACGCCGCGCTCGCCGACCTGGTCGCCGCCGGCGGGATCGCCGCCGGCCGCACCGAGGCCGAGGTCGCGATCGACCTGGAGAACCGGATGCGCGAGCACGGTGCGGCGGGCCCGTCGTTCGAGACCATCGTGGCCGCCGGCGCGAACTCGGCGGTGCCACACCACCGGCCCACCGGCGCGCAGCTGCGCCGCGGCGACCTCGTGAAGATCGATTTCGGGGCGCTAGTCGACGGCTACCACTCCGACATGACCCGAACGCTCGTGCTCGGCGCGCCCGCCGACTGGCAGCGCGAGGTGTACGAGCTGGTCGCGGCAGCCCAGCGGGCCGGCTGTGCTGCCCTCGCTCCGGGCGTCGCGGCTGCCGACGTCGACAGCGCCGCCCGCACCGTCATCGTCGACGCCGGGCGCGGTGAGGAGTTCGTGCACGGCCTGGGCCACGGCGTCGGGCTGCAGATCCACGAGCCCCCGTGGCTGGGCGCGACCGCGACGGGTGAGCTGGCCGCGGGCATGGCGGTGACGGTCGAGCCGGGCGTCTACCTCCCCGGCCGCGGCGGGGTGCGCATCGAGGACACCCTCGTGGTGCACGACGGCCCGCCCGAGCTGCTGACGATGACGACCAAGGAGCTCGTCGAGGTCGGGTGAGTCCGGGCCGGTCCAGAACGATCTTGTGTGGAGCCCGTGGCCGGTTCCGCGGTGGTAGCCGGTACCCTGGTGGGCGGACGACGGCGCCGTGCTGCGGGGCCGCTTCGATGCACACCCCCGACGCGTGACGGCGGTGCCCGGTATCCCCGGCACCCGCAGCCGAGTCCGCGCCCGTACAGACGCAGGAGATGCCCGCACGTGGCCACGACGAATGACCTGAAGAACGGCTTGGTGCTCAACCTCGACGGCCAGCTGTGGTCGGTCACGGCGTTCCAGCACGTGAAGCCCGGCAAGGGTGGCGCGTTCGTGCGCACCACGCTGAAGAACGTCATGACCGGGAAGGTCGTCGACAAGACCTTCAACGCCGGTACCAAGGTCGACACGGCTGTCGTCGACCGCCGCGACATGAGCTACCTCTACCGCGACGGCGCCGACTTCGTCTTCATGGACGGCGACACGTTCGACCAGATCCCGATCCCGGAGGGCACGGTCGGCGACGCCGCCAACTACCTCCTGGAGAACCAGAAGGCGATGGTCGCGCTGCACGAGGGTGTGCCGCTCTACGTCGAGCTGCCGACGTCGGTCGAGATCATCATCTCGCACACCGACCCCGGCCTGCAGGGTGACCGCTCCACCGGCGGCACGAAGCCGGCGACGCTCGAGACGGGTGCGGAGATCCAGGTGCCGCTGTTCGTCACGTCCGGCGAGAAGGTCAAGGTGGACACCCGCGACGGGCGTTACCTCGGCCGCGTCTCCAGCTGATGTTGCGAGCCCGCACCAAGGCGCGCAAGCGGGCTTTGGACATCCTGTTCGAGTCCGAGGCACGCGGTGACGACCCGTTGACGGTCCTCGCCGCCCGGCGGGCCACCGACGACGCGCCGCCGGTCTCCGACTACGCGGCGATGCTCGTCGAGGGTGTCGTCGAGCACCGCGAGCGGATCGACCAGCTGCTCGCCGAGCACGCCGAGGGGTGGACGGTCGCGCGGATGCCGGCCGTCGACCGCACGTTGCTGCGGATCGGTGTGTTCGAGCTGCTGTGGGTCGACGAGATCGACGACCCGGTCGCGATCACGGAAGCCGTCGAGCTGGCGCGCACGCTGTCCACCGACGACAGCCCGCGCTTCCTCAACGGCGTGCTCGGCCGGATCGCCGACATCGCCGAGCACCTGCGCACCAACCGCTGAGCGACCGCTGAGCCACCGCGCGGTCACAGGGCCGCGCCCACCGCCAGCCCCAGCACGAGCAGCGCGCCGGCCTGCCGGACGTGCACCCAGGCCAGCGCCGCGTACCAGAGCGGCCACACCGGGAAGCCCGCCGGCGGTTCGCTCGGCGGCGGGCGCCGGAAGCGCGGCCACACCTTGCGCAGCCGGGGCAGCGCGAGCACCACGGCGAGCGCGGGCCACGGCATGGCCCCCACCAGCACCGCGACGCCCACGAGCACGTAGAACGCCACCATCAGCCCGAGCGTGACGGCGCGCGCTCTCCGATCGCCCAGCAGCACGGGCAGCGTGCGGATGCCGAGCGGCGCGTCGAAGGGGATCTTGTCGATGTGCTTGCCCATCAGCACGGTGGTGCACAGCAGCCCGTAGGGCACCGACGCCAGCAGCACCTGCCACGTGATCGAGCCGGTCGCGCTGAAGTACGTCCCGCCGACCATCAGCGGGCCCCAGACGACCAGCACGTCCGGCTCGCCGAGCCCGCGCTTCTTCAGCCGCAGCGGCGGCGCGGTGTAGGCGACGCTCAGGACGAACCCCGCCACGGCGAAGGCGACGACCGGCCAGCCGCGTGCGAGTGCCAGCACCACGAGGATCACGAGGTCGGCGGCGTTGACCAGCACGATCGCGACGAGCAGCGTGCGCCTGCTGACCAGCCCGGAGAGCACGGGGTGCGGCGCGTAGAGCGCGCGGGGATAGCTCGCCGTGTCGCTGCCCGACGTCGTGTCGTAGAGGTCGTTCATGAGGTTGTTGGCGAGGTGCGCGAGCACGATCCCGACGATCGCGAGCACCAGCAACCCGACGTCGAGGGCGGGGTGCCCGATCGCCAGCAGGGCCGCGACCAGGCCCGACACCAGCGTCATCGGCAGCACGGCGGCGCGCGTGACGACGATCCACCGGGTGACGGCGTCAGCCGGCTCGTCCGGCGGCGGGTTGGTCGTGCGCAGGGCGTAGGCCCACGCGCGGCCCAGCGAGCGGATGCGCGAGCCGGCGGTCACGGGATCAAGTCTTCCAGGCATGCCCGAGCCGCGCCCCCTGCCCGCGGAGCGGGACGGAAGCGCGGCTCGGGCATGCGGCACCCTTCCCCAGGTGCCGCATGCAAGCTCACTGGGCCGGACGGGCCTCCGGCGGCAACACACCCCAGCTGATCAGCTGGTCGGTGAGCTCGCCCGGCGTCATGTCGTAGATGATCGAGAGCGAGCGGAGGTCCTCCGAGCGGATCGAGAGCACCTTGCCGTTGTAGTCGCCTCGCTGGCTCTGGATCGCGGCGGCGTAGCGGGCGAGAGGGCCCACCTTGTCGGCGGGCAGCTGCTGCAACCGTTCCAGGTTGATCACGATCTTGGTGGCCGGCTCGGAGCCGGAGGGCACGCGGCCTTCCGGGAGCAGCTCGGCGACCGGAACGCCGTAGAAGTCGGCCAGCTCGGCCAGCTTCTGCACGGTGACAGCGCGGTCGCCGCGCTCGTAGGAACCCACCACGACCGCCTTCCAGCGGCCACCCGACTTCTGCTCGACCCCGTGCAGCGACAACCCCTGTTGCTGCCGGATGGCTCGGAGCTTGCCGCCGAGCGCCTTGGCGTAGTCGCCCATGGTGGCGACCTCCTCACTTGCGTTCCGTCGGCCGCGGGACCGACCTGGTGCTGACGTAGGTGGGCTGCTGCCCGTTGCGGGGGTTCCGCGTTGGGCTGCTGTCCCGTTTGTCGTGGTGGTGCCCCCCGCTACCGCGGCCACCCTGGGAGTAGTCGATCAATACGGAGAGTAATCATGCGCTTGCTCCGCCGATCGGTCAAGCCGCCTACCCCCTACCGGTGGGGTAAAGCGTCGAGACCACTCGAACGGCTGATCGACAGCGGCGGGCCAGGCGTTACGTCCCACTGGGCGTGTCCGATCCACGTTGCGATGGTGGCACTGCCGTGACGGTAGGGGTACGAGTGGGTGTCGTTTCGGATCCCACCCGGTGTGACATCGGCGATGCTCGGGGGCGTCGGAGACGGTTGCGGGGTGCACGCGCTGGTACGGTCGCCGAGACCGGTTCGGTTCCTTTAAAGCCCGTCCCGTGAGGCGGGAAAGGAGAGTCTCGTGGCGGACGACCGCCGCGGGGACCCGGCAGGCGAGGGCGCTCCCACACGGGAGCTGCTGAGCGCCGCCGACGTCACCCGCACCATCGCGCGGATCGCGCACCAGATCATCGAGAAGACCGCGGGCACCGAGAACGTGGTGCTCATCGGCATCCCCACGCGCGGCGCGGTGCTCGTGCGCCGCCTCGGCGCCGCCATCGCGGAGTTCGCCGGAACAGCGCCCGCGGTCGGCGTCGTCGACCCCACGCTCTACCGCGACGACCTGCGCCGCCGCCCCGCCCGCGCGCTGGAGGACACCGACATCCCCGAAGGCGGCCTCGACGACGCGCTGGTCGTGCTCGTCGACGACGTGCTGATGTCGGGCCGGACGGTGCGGGCCGCGCTCGACGCGCTCGCCGACCACGGCCGTCCCCGCGCGGTGCAGCTCGCGGTGCTGGTCGACCGCGGCCACCGCGAGCTGCCGATCCGCGCCGACTACGTGGGCAAGAACGTGCCGACCGCCTCGGACGAGCAGATCCTCGTGCTGCTGGAGGAGACCGACGGCAGCGACAGCGTCCGGCTGCGCCGCGTCGGGCCAGAGGCGAACCCAGAGGAAAGCGGGCGGGAGTCGTGAAGCACCTGCTCTCCGTGACCGACCTGGACGCCGCGGCCGCGACGGACCTGCTCGACACGTCCGACCGGCTCAAGCAGGCGTTGCTGGGCCGTGAGGTGCGCAAGCTGCCGACGCTGCGCGGCCGCACCGTGATCACGATGTTCTACGAGAACTCGACCCGCACCCGCGTCTCCTTCGAGGTCGCCGGCAAGTGGATGAGCGCCGACACGGTGAACGTGAGCGCCTCGGGTTCGTCGGTGAGCAAGGGCGAGTCGCTGCGCGACACGTCGCTCACGCTCTCCGCCATGGGGGCCGACTGCGTCATCGTGCGCCACCCCGCCTCCGGCGCCGCGCACCGCATGGCCGCCTGGTCGGACCGCGACCACGAGGCCACCGGCACGCACACGTCGATCGTCAACGCCGGCGACGGCACCCACGAGCACCCCACGCAGGCGCTGCTCGACGCCGCGACGCTGCGCGACCGGCTCGGCGGCATCGCGGGGCGCCGGATCGCGATCGTCGGGGACATCCTGCACAGCCGGGTCGCCCGATCCAACGTGTTCCTGCTGGCCACGCTGGGCGCGGACGTCGTGCTGGTTGCGCCGCCGACGCTGCTGCCGGTCGGTGTGGCGGAGTGGCCGTGCCGCGTGAGCGACTCGCTCGACGCCGAGCTGCCGGCGCTCGACGCGGTGATGATGCTGCGCGTGCAGGCCGAGCGCATGCACGGCGCGTTCTTCCCATCGGCCCGCGAGTACGCGATCGGCTACGGGCTCTCGGCGGAGCGCGCCGCGTTGCTGCCGGAGCACGCGGTCGTGATGCACCCCGGCCCGATGGTGCGCGGCATGGAGATCGCTCCCAGCGTCGCCGACTCGGCCTCGTCGGCCGTGCTCGCACAGGTGCGCAACGGCGTGCACGTGCGGATGGCCGTCCTCTACCACCTGCTCGCGGGAGCCCCAGCGTGAACCTGTTGATCACCAATGCGAGGCCGTACGGAGAAGGTGAGCTCGTCGACGTCGTCGTGCGCGACGGTGTCGTGACCGAGATCGGCGCGGGTCTGGCCGGCGCGCGCGACGAGTCCGTCGAGGTGCTCGACGCCGACGGCGCCGTGCTCCTGCCGGGCTTCGTCGACCTGCACACGCACCTGCGCGAGCCGGGCGGCGAGGAGTCGGAGACCATCGCGAGCGGCTCGGCCGCGGCCGCGCTGGGCGGCTTCACCGCGGTGTTCGCGATGCCCAACACCGACCCGGTGGCCGACTCCGAGGTCGTCGTCGAGCACGTGCGCCGCCGCGGCGCGGAGGTCGGGCTCGTCGACGTGCACCCGGTCGGCGCCGTCACCGTCGGGCTCGCCGGCGAGCAGATGGCCGAGCTGGGCACGATGGCCAGGAGCCGCGCCGAGGTGCGGATGTTCTCCGACGACGGCAAGTGCGTGAACGACCCGGTGATCATGCGCAGGGCGCTGGAGTACGCGTCCGCGCTCAACGTCGTGATCGCCCAGCACGCCGAGGACCACCGGCTGACCGTCGGCGCGCAGGCGCACGAGGGGGTGGTCGCCTCCCGGCTCGGGCTGGCCGGCTGGCCGGCGACGGCCGAGGAGACGATCGTCGCGCGCGACTGCGCGCTGGCCCGCGAGGCGAAGGCCGCGCTGCACGTCTGCCACGTGTCCTCGGCCCGCACGATCGACGTGCTCCGGGCCGCGAAGGCGGCGGGCGTGCGGGTGAGCGCCGAGGTCACCCCGCACCACCTGCTGCTCACCGACGCGGCGCTGACCAGCTACGACCCGGTCAACAAGGTCAACCCGCCGCTGCGCACGGCAGCCGACACGCGCGCGATGCGCGAGGCGCTCGCGGAGGGCGTGATCGACGTCGTCGCGACCGACCACGCCCCGCACGCCGCGCAGTACAAGGACACCGAGTGGGCCGCCGCGCGGCCGGGCATGCTCGGGCTGCAGACGGCGCTGTCGATCGTCGTGCACACGATGGTGGAGCCGGGCCTGCTCGACTGGCGAGGTGTCGCCCGCGTGCTCTCCGAGCGGCCCGCGGAGATCGGCGGGCTCCCGGACCACGGCCGGCCCATCGCGGTCGGCGAGCCGGCGACCTTCGCGCTGGTCGATCCGGACGGCGTGTGGACGGTCCGAGGGGGATCGCTGGCGAGCAAGGCCGCCAACACCCCCTTCGAGGGGATGCGGCTGCCCGCGACGGTGACGGCCACCATTTTGCGTGGCCGCATCACCGCCAGGGACGGGAAGGTGGCGGCATGACCGGCGGAACGAATGCGGTATTGGTGCTCGAGGACGGGCGGATCTTCCGCGGCGAGGCGTACGGCGCGCGCGGGCAGGGGCTGGGCGAGGCGGTCTTCACGACCGGCATGACCGGCTACCAGGAGACGTTGACCGACCCCTCGTACCACCGCCAGATCGTGGTGCAGACCGCGCCGCAGATCGGCAACACCGGCTGGAACGACGAGGACGACGAGTCGGCGAAGATCCAGGTCGCCGGGTACGTCGTGCGCGACCCGAGCCGCACGCCGTCGAACTGGCGCTCGCGCCGGTCGCTCGGCGACGCGCTCGTCGAGCAGGGCGTCGTCGGCGTTGCGGGCATCGACACCCGCGCGCTGGTGCGCCACCTGCGCGAGCGTGGCGCGATGCGCTCCGGGGTCTTCTCCGGCGATGCGCTGGCGCCCGACGACGAGCTGGTCGCGCGGGTGCTCGGCAGCCCCCCGATGGAGGGCGCCGACCTGTACGGCGCGGTGACCACGCGCGAGCCCTACGTCGTGCCGGCAGCGGGGGAGAAGCGGTTCACGGTCGCGGCGATCGACGTCGGGATCAAGTCGAACACCCCGCGCATGATGGCGGCGCGTGGCATCGAGACGCACGTGCTGCCGGCGGGCTCGTCGATCGAGCAGATCGAGGCGCTCGGCGTCGACGGGGTGTTCCTCTCCAACGGCCCTGGCGACCCGGCGACGGCCGACGGTCCGGTCGCGCTGACGCGTGAGGTGCTGGAGCGGCGGATCCCGCTCTTCGGCATCTGCTTCGGCAACCAGATCCTCGCCCGTGCGCTCGGCCGCGGCACGTACAAGCTGCGCTACGGGCACCGCGGCATCAACATCCCGGTCGTCGAGCACGCCACCGGCCGGGTCGCGATCACGTCGCAGAACCACGGGTTCGCCGTGGAGGGTGAGGCGGGGGAGCGGTTCGACACCCCGTTCGGGCCCGCGCAGATCACCCACACCTGCCCGAACGACGGATGCGTCGAGGGGCTCGCCGCGCTGGACGTCCCGGCGTTCAGCGTGCAGTACCACCCGGAGGCCGCGGCGGGGCCGCACGACGCCGCGGACCTGTTCGACCGGTTCGTGGACCTGATGGCGGCCGGCGGCCGTTCGATCGAAACAGGAGTTCGGTCCTGATGCCGAAGCGCGACGACATCCGGCACGTGATGGTGATCGGCTCCGGGCCGATCGTCATCGGACAGGCGTGCGAGTTCGACTACTCCGGTACCCAGGCGTGCCGGGTGCTCCAGGCCGAGGGGATCAGGGTGTCCCTGGTCAACTCGAACCCCGCGACGATCATGACGGACCCCGAGTTCGCCGACGCCACATACGTCGAGCCGATCACGCCGGAGTTCGTGGAGCAGGTGATCGCGGCCGAGCGGCCCGACGCCGTGCTCGCGACGCTCGGCGGGCAGACGGCGCTGAACACCGCCGTCGCGCTGCACGAGCGCGGTGTGCTGGAGCGCTACGGCGTCGAGCTCATCGGCGCCGACATCGACGCGATCCAGCGCGGTGAGGACCGGCTGAAGTTCAAGGAGATCGTGCAGTCGGTCGGCGGCGACGTGCCGCGCTCGGCCGTCTGCCACTCGATGGACGAGGTGCGGGAGGCGGTCGCCGAGCGGGGGCTGCCCGTGGTCATCCGGCCGTCGTTCACGATGGGCGGGCTCGGCTCCGGCATGGCGCACACCGAGGCCGACCTGGAGCGGCTCGCCGGTGGCGGGCTCGCGGCCTCGCCGGTGTCCGAGGTGCTCATCGAGGAGTCGGTGCTCGGCTGGAAGGAGTACGAGCTGGAGCTGATGCGCGACCGCAACGACAACGTGGTCGTCATCTGCTCGATCGAGAACATCGACCCGATGGGCGTGCACACCGGCGACTCGATCACCGTCGCGCCCGCGATGACGCTCACTGACCGCGAGTACCAGCACATGCGTGACGTCGGCATCGACGTCCTGCGCGCGGTCGGCGTCGACACCGGTGGCTGCAACATCCAGTTCGCGGTGCACCCCGAGACGGGTCGCCTCGTCGTGATCGAGATGAACCCGCGGGTCTCGCGGTCCTCGGCGCTCGCGTCGAAGGCCACCGGCTTCCCGATCGCGAAGATCGCCGCGCGGCTGGCCATCGGCTACACGCTCGACGAGATCCGCAACGACATCACCGGCGAGACCCCCGCGGCGTTCGAGCCGACGCTCGACTACGTCGTGGTGAAGATCCCGCGGTTCGCGTTCGAGAAGTTCCCCGGCGCCGACCCCGAGCTGACCACGACGATGAAGAGCGTCGGCGAGGCGATGGCGCTGGGCCGCTCGTTCCCCGAGGCGTTCGGCAAGGCGCTGCGCTCGATGGAGACCACCGCCGCGAGCTTCTGGACGACGCCCGACCCCGAGGGTGGGCCGGACATCGCGATGCCGACCGACGGGCGCATCTACGGCGTCGAGCGCGCGCTGCGCAACGGCGCGAGCGTCGCCGAGGTCGCGCGGCGCACGGGCATCGACCCGTGGTTCGTCGACCAGGTCGAGGGCCTCGTCGAGCTGCGCCAGGAGATCCTCGACGCCGCCGTGCTCGACGCCGCGCTGTTGCGCAAGGCGAAGCGAGCCGGCCTGTCGGACCGCCAGCTCGCCGCGCTGCGCCCGGAGTTCGCCGGTGAGGACGGCGTGCGGCTGCTGCGGCACCGCCTGGGCGTCCGCCCGGTCTACAAGACCGTCGACACCTGCGCCGCGGAGTTCGCGGCCACCACGCCGTACCACTACAGCGCCTACGAGTCCGACCCCGCCGCGGAGTCGGAGGTCGCGCCGCAGACCGAGAAGCCGAAGGTGCTGATCCTCGGCTCCGGGCCGAACCGGATCGGGCAGGGCATCGAGTTCGACTACTCGTGCGTGCACGCCGTGATGGCGCTGCGCGAGGCCGGCTTCGAGACCGTGATGGTCAACTGCAACCCGGAGACCGTCTCCACCGACTACGACACCGCCGACCGCCTCTACTTCGAGCCGCTGACGTTCGAGGACGTGCTGGAGGTGGTGCACGCCGAACAGGCGTCGGGCACGGTCGTCGGGGTGATCGTGCAGCTGGGCGGGCAGACCCCGCTCGGGCTGGCGCAGCGGCTCACCGAGGCCGGCGTGCCGGTCGTCGGCACCAGCGCGGCCGCGATCGACCTCGCGGAGGACCGCGGCGCGTTCGGCGATGTGCTGGCCGCCGCCGGGCTGCCGGCGCCCGCGTTCGGCATGGCGACGTCGTTCGAGCAGGCCAAGGAGATCGCCGCTCGGATCGGCTACCCGGTGCTGGTCCGCCCGTCCTACGTGCTGGGCGGGCGCGGCATGGAGATCGTCTACGACGACGACACGCTCGCCGGCTACATCTCGCGTGCGACGACGATCAGCGAGGACCGCCCGGTGCTGGTCGACCGGTTCCTCGACGACGCCATCGAGATCGACGTCGACGCGCTGTGCGACGGCGACGAGGTTTTCCTCGGTGGCGTGATGGAGCACATCGAGGAGGCCGGCATCCACTCCGGCGACTCGTCGTGCACGCTGCCGCCGATCACGCTGGGCCGCTCGGTGCTCGACGCGGTGCGCCGCTCCACCGAGGCGATCGCGCACGGGGTGGGCGTCCGCGGGCTGCTCAACGTCCAGTACGCGCTGCACAACGAGACGCTCTACGTGCTGGAGGCCAACCCGCGTGCGTCGCGGACCGTGCCGTTCGTGTCGAAGGCGACGGCAGTGCCGCTGGCCAAGGCCGCCGCGCGGATCATGCTCGGCGCCACCATCGCCGAGCTGCGCGACGAGGGCCTGCTGCCCACGACCGGCGACGGCGGCGAGCTGCCGCCCGACGCGCCGATCGCGGTGAAGGAGGCCGTGCTGCCGTTCCACCGCTTCCGCACCAGGGAGGGCCACGGCGTCGACCCGCTGCTCGGGCCGGAGATGAAGTCGACCGGCGAGGTGATGGGCTTCGACGCCTCCTTCGGCGCGGCGTTCGCGAAGTCGCAGGCGGCGGCCTACGGCTCGCTGCCCACGTCCGGGCGGGTGTTCGTCTCGATGGCCGACCGGGACAAGCGCGCGATGGTGTTCCCGGTGCTGCGCCTGGCCGCGCTGGGCTTCGAGGTGCTCGCCACGAGCGGCACCGCGGACGTCCTGCGCCGCCACGGCATCGCCGCGACCGTCGTGCGCAAGCACTACGAGGGCGGGCAGACGATCATCGAGCGGATCCTCGACGGCGACGTCGACATGATCATCAACACCCCGTACGGCAACTCCGGACCGCGCGTGGACGGCTACGAGATCCGGGCCGCCGCCGTGTCGCGCGGGATCCCGTGCATCACGACCGTCCAGGGCGCCGCCGCGGCGGTGCAGGGGATCGAGGCGATGATCGCGGGCAAGATCGGGGTGCGGTCCTTGCAGGACGCGCACCAGGCGCTGAAGAAGTCGCGGCCGTGAGCGCCCTGCCGAGCGGGACGTTCGGGGAGCGGCTCGCTGCGGCTGTCGCGCGGTTCGGCCCGCTGTGCGTGGGCATCGACCCGCACCCATCGTTGCTGGCCGAGTGGGGGCTCACCGACGACGACGCCGGGCTGAAGGAGTTCGCCGGAGCGTGCGCGGAGGCGTTCGCCGGGCACGTCGCCGTCGTCAAACCGCAGTCGGCGTTCTTCGAGCGGCACGGCTCGCGGGGCATCGCGGTGCTGGAGCAGCTGCTGGCCGCGTTCGAGGGCACCCCGACGCTCACGCTGCTGGACGCGAAGCGCGGCGACGTCGGCTCCACGATGGACGGCTACGCCGACGCGTACCTCGCGATCGGCGCGCCGCTGGGCGCCGACGCGATGACCCTCTCGCCCTACCTGGGGTTCGGCTCGCTCGTGCCGGCGCTCGACGCGGCGGCCGATGCCGGCCGTGGCGCGATCGTGCTGGCCCGCACGTCCAACCCGGAGGGCGCCGACGTGCAGCTGGCGGCTTTGGGGGACCGCAGCGTGGCGCAGGGGATCGTGAACGCCGCGGCGGCCCGCAACGCCGGCGCCGCGACCCTCGGCGACGTCGGTGTCGTCGTCGGCGCGACGATCGACCACGGCCTCGACCTCACCGAGCTGAACGGCGCCGTGCTCGCCCCCGGGCTCGGCGCGCAGGGCGCGGGCCCGGCCGACATCGCCGCGCGCTTCACCGACGTCCGCGGGGTCGTGCTGCCCTCGGCGTCGCGCTCGGTGCTGCGCGCTGGGCCAGACGTGGCGACGCTGCGCGCCGCGGCGCTGACGTTGCGGGACGAGCTCGGGTAGGGAACGAACGGCCGAGCACGTCCCCGTTGCATGCCACGCGGGGAGGGCAGGAAAGCCACTTTCCGGCCCCCACAGGGCAGGAAAGTGGCTTTCCTGCCCTTGCGTGTGGAACGCACACATCCCGGCGAGCAGGATGCGTGCGTCCGGCACTCCCGCCCAGCCCCGCAGGGGCCGGCGTGCCCCGCGGCGCCGTGCGGGTGGCGCCGCCGGTGGAGGCCGTCGCGGTAGTGTCCGTGCGTGGTGCTGCGCGTGGTGATCGCCGAGGATTCCCTGCTGGTCAGGGAGGGTGTTTCGGCTGTGCTCGGGCTCGCGGCCGACATCGAGGTTGTGGCCGGCTGCGGTGACCTCCCCGGCCTGCTCGCCGCGGTGGCGCAACACGCGCCGGACGTCGTGGTCACCGATGTCCGGATGCCGCCGACCAACACGGAAGAGGGCATCTCCGCCGCCACCACGCTGCGCGGCAGCCACCCCGGGATCGGGGTGGTCGTGCTCTCGCAGTACGCCGAGACCGGGTACGCCACCGCGCTGCTCGCCGACGGCAGCGCCGGGCGCGCCTACCTGCTGAAGGAGCGGGTGAGCGATCCCGGGCAGCTGGCGGCCGCGGTGCGCGAGGTCGCCCGCGGCGGGTCGGTGATCGACCCCGCCGTCGTCGAGGTGCTCGTCTCCGCGTCGGGCCGGTCGCGCCGCTCCCCGCTCGCCGAGCTGACCCAGCGGGAGCGCGACGTGCTGGCGCAGATCGCGCAGGGCAAGAGCAACGCCGGTGTGGCAGCAACCCTGTTCCTCTCGGAACGGGCGGTCGAGAAGCACATCAACGCGCTCTTCGCGAAGCTCGGCCTCGAGGCCGAACCCGACACCAACCGCAGGGTGAAGGCCGTCCTGATGTACCTGGCCGACGCGTCCGCCTGATGTCCGGATCCACCGGGCGCGGCCACGCGTGAATTCGGGGTGCCAGCACCCTGTTCCGGTCACCGCCCGATCGCGCATGCTCCCCTCGTGGCAGGGAGGTCAGCGGTGGTGGATGTGGTCATCGTGGACGACCAGCTGCCGTTCCGGTCGGTGGCGCGTGCGGTCGTCGGACTGGTGGGTGGCTGGACGGTCGCCGGTGAGGCGGACAGCGGTGAGGATGCGCTCGTGCTGATCGCGCGCACCCGGCCGGAGGTGGTGCTGATGGACATCAACCTCCCCGGCATCGACGGCATCGAGGCCACCCGGCGGCTGCTGGCCGATGCGCCGGCGACCACCGTGATCCTCATGAGCACGTACACCGACGACGACCTGCCGGCCGATGCCGCCGACTGCGGTGCCGCGATCTACCTGCGCAAAGAGGACCTCACGCCGGCGGCGTTGCGGTCGCTGGCACCGGGATCGTCCCGCTGATCGTCGCCCCGGCGCCCGGAGCCGAGACGATCTCCAGCTCGCCACCGACGGCGCCCAGCCGGTCGCGCATGTTGACGAACCCGTGCCCGGAGCCGCCGTGGCCGGGATCGAACCCGGCGCCGTCGTCGCTGACGGCGAACCGCAGCCGCCCGTCCGACGTCGTCACCCGCACCAGGATCTCCGCGTCGCTCCCGGCGTGCTTCCCGGCGTTCTGGATCGCCTCGAGGCAGCAGAAGTAAACGCAAGTCTCGACGTCGCGGGGGAAGCGGCCGGGCAGGTCGACCCAGACGGCGCACCGCAGCGGCGAGCGCACCGCCGCGGTCCGCAGCGCCTCACCGAGCCCGCGCTCGCGCAGCAGCGGGGGATAGATGCCGTGCGCGAGCTCGCGGACCGCGCCGATCGCGGCCTGCGCCTCGCCGCGCAGCTGGTCGAGCAGCGCCGGCAGCTGCTCGGGGTCGGCGGTCAGAACCGCCCGGGCCAGCCCGATCTTGACGGCGAGCGCGACGAGGTGCTGCTGCGCACCGTCGTGCAGGTTGCGCTCGATGGCGCGGCGCGACTCGTCGGCCGCCTTCACGATGCGCGTGCGGGACGCCTGCAGCTCGGCGTTGCGCCGGCGCAGCTCGGCGAGCGATGCCTGCAGCGCGGAGTCGAGCGCGACGTTGTGCAGCGCCAACCCGAGCTGGCGGGCCAGCTCGACCAGCGCGCGCTCGTCCTCGTCGGTGAACGCGTCGGCGCCGGCGCCGCGCTGCACCAGCAGCAGCCCGAGCAGCTCGCCGAGGTGCGCGACCGGGACGGCCCTGACCGGCGCGTCGACGCCGTGCCGCGCGACGTGGTCGGCGAGCATGTCGGGCAGCCACACCGACATCCAGCGCGAGCCGCCCGAGCGGGCCCGCCCGACCACGATCCGCTCGTGCTCACCCAGCTCCAGCCGGGCCGGCCCGCGGTCTGGCACCGCGACGGTCCGCTCCAGCACACCGTCGTCGCCGATCCACACCTGCGCCCCGGCCGGTGCGATCGTCATCCGCAGCGACTCGGCCAGCTGCAGCAGCAGCTCGTCCATCGGCACCGCACGGCTCATCCGAGCGCCGAACGACGCGAACTCCGTCGACCCGCCGGTGCCGCGCCCGACCGCGGCCGAGGCGGCTGCCGCCAGCCGGGCCCGCACGGGGATCGCGAGCACCGCGACGACGAGCGTCGCGGCCATGCTGGAGACGAGCACCTCCCGCTCGGAGTCGACCGGCATCCGGCCGAGCCCGACGACCACCACCAGGTAGACGGCGACGACGAAGACTGCGAGCCCGGCCACGACGAGCGACTCGACGAGCGCGGCCGGCCCGGCCGGTGCCGAGCCGGGCGCGACGCCCAGCGCGAGCCCCGCAGGCAGCAGCACCCCGGCGCCGACGACCCAGGCGATCGGGTCGGCCGGGATCTCGAGCACCGCCATCAGCGTCAGCAGCACCGTGGCGACGGCCCCGGCGAGCACCGCGCCCGCCGCCACCCACTGCACGATCCGGCGCCCGCCGGCTTCCCCGCTGCGGCTGCGTTGCCCGGCAGCGGCCAGCGCGAACGCCCCGCAGGCAGCCGCGACCACGACCGTGGTGCCGGTCCCCGGCTGGTCCCCGGCTCCCGAGAGCAAGAAAGCCCAGATAGCGGCGCCTACGACGCCGGCCAGCGCCGCCAGCCGCCGCCAGCGGGCGTGCAGCGACCCGTCGGGCAGGGCGAGGCCGAGGCACAGCCCGGCGGCCAGCAGCACCGGGATCAGCAGCGGCACCACCGCGACAGCGGCGTGGCCCGCTGCCAGCACCGCCGACCACCACGCGAGCGGGCGGCGGTCCGCGCGGTGCGCCGTGTACGCGGCAACGGCCCAGCCTGCCGCGACGACGAGCGCCGCGACGGCGGGCCCGGTCACCCGGTCGGTCGCGATCAGCGTCGCGGCGCCGCCGGCAGCGCTGACCGCCGCCAGCCACGCGGTCACCCCGACCCCGGCCGCGGCCTGCGGCAGGTCCGGATCCGAAACGGGACGATCCATCTCATTCGGCCCCATGTCACTCGGCCCGCAGCACCGTGGCGACCCGCATCCGGGCCACCTGCCGCAGCGGCCGCACGGCCAGCATGTTCGCCACGACCAGCACCAGCGGGACTGTCAGCAGCAGCGCGAACACGGCGACCGGGGCCTGGTAGTGCAGCGGGGTGATGTCCGCGACCACCCGCCACACCGTACGGCCGAGCGCGACGCCCAGCGGGACACCCAGCGTCAGCCCGACCACCGCGAGCACCGTCGCCTGCGTGACGACCACCCCGTAGGACTGCGTGCGGGTCATGCCCATCGCCCGGAGCACGGCGAGGTCGTGCCGGCGCCTGCGCACCGCGCTCGCCAGCGCGTGCCCGACGGCACCCACCGCGAGCAGTGCGAGGAACGCACCCAGCACCAGCGGGAGCGCCTCCACGTTGCGCAGCTGCGCCGACTCTGCAACCGGCTGGACCACCTCCAGCGGGACGACGTCGGGCCCCGCCACCTCACCGACCGCCGCGGTCAGACGGTCGAGCAGCGCGTCCAGGTCGGCTCCCGGCCGGGCCGCGACGAGACCGACGTGGTACTTGAACCCCGAGGCCAGCGCGTCGTAGCCGCCGACGCTGAGCCACGCGCCTTCCGCGTAGCCGTTGTGCGACCCCTCCGGCACGAACCCGATGCCCGTGACCACGAGCTCGCCGGACGCCCGGTTGCCCGTGACGTCGACGCGGCTGCCGATGGACGCTCCGAGCTTCTGCGCAGTGCGCGGGGCCAGCACCACCTCGGCCGGAGCGGCCGGCATCCGTCCGCCGAGCAGCACAGTCGGCGGCGCGGTGGGCAGCGCTGTGGGCCCCGAACCGTGGGTGAACACCGTGAACGTCGTCTTCCCCGAGGTGAGCACGGAGACCTTGGTGCCCATTGCCGCCTGGACGTCCGGGTCGGCGGCAACCGCGGCGAGCAGCGCGTCGGGCGGTGGGCCGAAGTCGACGCCCGTATCGCCGAGGTACATCACGATCTGCGCGGTCTGGCCGAACCGCGCCGGGTTCGCCACGGCGTCGGAGGCGCCGGCGGAGAACGTGAAGGCGGCCACCACCCCGAGCACCCCGACGACGGCACCGGCCAGCGCAGGGCGCACCGGGATCGAGCGGGCGCCCCGGCCGCTCTCCAGCGCGAACCGCATCCCGACGACAACCGGGACGGGCAGCCCGGCGCGGGCCGCGGCGGTTGCCACCGCCGAGCGCCGCGGCTGGTCGTCGCGGCCCGCCGCCGCCATGGTGACCAGCGCCGAGCCCGCGGCCGCCACCGCCACGAGCACGGCGGTCAGCACCGCGCCACCACCGAGCACGGCGACGTCGACGTCGAACCCCGGATCCGGCTCGAACAGCGCGGGTGTGCCGACCGGGAACCACGCCGACGCGCCCGCCGCCAGGCCGGCGGCGAGCACCGCTCCGACCGCGCCGGCCAGTGCTGGCCCGGCCGCCGTCGCGAGCAGCACCTCCCGCCGAGTCATCCCGACAGCACGGAGTGCGCCGAGGTCGGCCACGGTGGCGGCGGCGAAGCGGGTGACCGCCTGCCCGACCAGCACCAGCGCGGCCGCGAGCGCGGCGAACGCGAAGGCGAACAGGCCCGCGCTCTCGAAGTCGATCGTCTTCTGGTGCTGTGCGGCCTGCTCACGCTGGTCGAACATCTCGATGTCGGAGCGGCCCGTCAGCGCGGCGAGATCCGCGCGGAACGCGGGCAGCGCGTCCGGTCCACCGGTGAGGAGGACCAACGCGTTGATCGAGGTCGGCATGTTGGCCCGGTACTGCTCGAAGAGCGCGGACGACGGGCGCAGCGATGCCGCGCCCGTGCTGCCCGGCGGGTCGCTGAACCACAGCGAGCGGACGACCCCGAAGATGCGCGCCTCGATCCGCGGCCCGGTCGGGTCGGGCGGCGGCCCGTTGAGGGCGAAGGCGCTGTCGAAGGCTCCGGCCGCGTAGAGCCGCAGCACCACCGTGTCGCCGACGCCGCGGCCGGTCCCGGAGAGGAACGCCGGGGTGACCATCACCTCGTCGGCGCGTTGCGGGTCCGCGAGCCGGCCCTCCAGCACAACCGGCCGTTCGAGCGCGGACATGACCTCCGCGCCGGTCGGGAAGTCCGGCACGTCGGGCGGGAGACCCTCCACCGTGTAGGAGGAGCCGATCACGATCTCGCCGACCGCCTCGACGCCGGGCAGGGCCCGCACCCGGTCCCAGTCATACCCGGCCTCGTTGAGCAGCACCGCCGCCGTGGCCGGCAGGGTCCGGGCGAGCAACCGGTCCAAGGCGGAGTCCGCGCGGCGCGCGGCAGCGAAGGCGGTCATCACCGTCGCGGCCGAGAGCGCGACCAGCAGCGTGAGGACGATCAGCGCGCGCCGTCTGCGCCGCACCTCGATGCGGAGCCAGTACCCGGTCATGCCACCCCCCTCCGGCCGACGCTCACTCGGCCCGCAGCACGTCGTTGATCCGCGTGCGCGTCGCGGCCCGCCCGGGCAGCACCGCGACCAGCGCGGCGACCACCAGCGTCAACGGGATCACGAGCGCGACGGCGGTGCCCGCGACGGGCGGCAGGTACTGCAGCGGGATCAGATCGGCGACACCGCGCCACACGATCCGTCCCGCCGCGAGCCCCAGCGGAACCCCGATCACGAGCCCCGCGACGCCGAGCGCGCAGGCCTGCACCAGGACGACCGCGCCGGTCTGCGCCTTGGTCATGCCGAGCGCGCGCAGCAGGCCGAGGTCACCGCGCCGGTGCCGTACGGCCGTCGCGACGGCGTGCCCCACCGCGCCGGCCGCGAGCACGGCGAGGAAGGCGCCGAGCAGCAGCGGGAACGCCCTGATCGACTCCACCTCCGATGCCCGCTGCGGGGTGAACCCCGAGAAGATCCCGATGTTCTCCCCGCCGGGGACCTTCGCCGCGATCTCGGCCGTCAGCCGTTCCGCCGCGGCCTCCGGCGACACCCCGGGGACGAGCGCGAAGAGCGCTCCGTGGCCCGAGAAGCTGCTCAGCAGCACGTCGTAGCCGTCCGGGGTGACCCACACGCCATCGGTGTACGCGTTGGTCTCCGTGCCCTCCGGGACGAAACCGAACCCGCTGACCCGCAGGTCACGGGTGCCGCGGTCGCCGGTGATCGGCACCGTCGCGCCGGGGGTGACGCCCAGCAGGCGCGCGGTGCTCGGCCCGAGCACGACCTCGGTGGCGTCACGCGGCTCCCGCCCCGCCGTCATGATGATCGGCAGGCCCTGCCCGACGGGGTGGTACTCGAAGACGGTGATCGTCGTGTCGCCGATGGACCCGTCGCCGTAGCGGAGGTCCAGCAGCCCCGTGACCTCCGGATCGGCGTCCAGCAACGCCAATGCGGCCGCGCTGTCGCCCCCGTCGGTCCCGAGGTCGCCGAGGTACGCGGCCGCCGAGTGGGCCTGGCCGAACCGGGCGGGCTCGGCCAGCGCGTCGGCCACCCCGGCGGCCACGGTGAACGAGGCGACCACGCCGAGCACACCGGCCACCGCGCCGACGATCGCCGGGCGCACCGGCACGCGTCCGCCGCCGCGCGAGACACCCGGTTCGAGCGCGAAGCGAAGGCCCACGACCACCGGCACCGGCATCCCCACCCGGGCCGCGGACGCCGCGATCGACGACCCTCGCGCGACCGTCCACGGCGAGCGCACCGGACGAGTCGCAACCGCGGCAGCCACCACCACCAGCCCGAGCACCGCCGGCACCCCGACCACCAGCACGAGCGCGTCGACCGACACACCGGGCTGCGGGTCGAACGCGGCCGCCGTCCCGACCGGGAACCACGCCGAGGCCACCACCGAGATGGCGGCGCCGACGACGGTCCCGGCGGTCGCCGCGAGCAGCGGCCCGGCTGCGGCGAGCCTGCGCAGCTCCGCGCGGGTGAGCCCGATCGCCCGCAGCGAGGCCAGGTCACCGCTCTCCGAGCGCACGTGCCGCGCCACCGACTGGCCGATGACCAGCGCTGCGGCGGCCAGCGCCGCCAGCCCGAACGCGAGCAGCCACGCGGCCTGGAAACCCACCAGCTCGCGGGCGTGCACCGCCTTGTCACCCGGCTCCGTCGACACTTCGATGCCGGGGTTGCCGGTCGCCGCACGCACGCCCTCCCGGAACGCCGGCACGTCCGCGGCACCTCCGTGCAGCCGGACGAACGCGGCGGCCGGCACCGACCCGTTCGCGCCGCGGATGCTGCCCGGGTAGCGCGCCGCGAGCCCGACCGACGGCAGCAGCCGGCCGTTCGCGCCGAGATCGTCACCGAAGTACGGCAGTGCGACGACCCCGACGATCCGCGTCGGCACCACCGGCCCGTCCGGCCCGGTCGGCTGCACGAGCGCGGCCTTGATCGCGTCCACCCGCTCCGGCGAGAACAGCCGCAACGTCACCATGTCGCCCACCCCGAGCCCGAAGGCCTCGACGAACCGCGGCGTCACCACGGCCTCGTCCGGGCGGTCCGGGTCGGCCGCTCGACCCGCGAGCACCGCGGGACGTTCGATGGTCGAGAGCCCCTCGCGATCGAGCGGCACGGTCAGCAACCCGGCGTCGGCGAGCCCGGTCGGCAGCTCGTCGGCGAGGATCGGGACGTCGGGCACGAACAGCGCGAGCACGTCGACCTGCGGCAGCGCCCGCACCGCGGCCCAGTCGACCGCGGCGGCACCGGCCACGTTCGGCACCACCGTGACGTCGGCCGGGTGGCTGACCGCCATCAGCCGGTCCACCGACGACGCGCCGCGCCGGGCGCCGGCAACCGCGGTGAACACGATCCCGGTCGCGAGCGCCACCAGCAGGGCCAGCGCGACCAAGAACCGCCATCGCCTGCGCAGCTCCAGCCGCAACCAGGCCTGCAGCACGTTCACCGGATCACGCCACCGGCGCCGGTTCGCTGATCCGGCCGTCGCGCATCCGGACCACCCTTCCGGCACCGGCCGCGACCTCGGGGGAGTGCGTCACCAGCACGATCGTCTGCCCGCCGGCGTGCAAGCGGCGGAACAGCTCCAGCACCTCCAGGCCGCCTTCGCTGTCCAGCGCACCCGTCGGCTCGTCGGCCAGCAGCAGCGCCGGCTCGCCCGCGAGCGCCCGCGCGATCGCCAGCCGCTGGCGCTGCCCACCGGACAGCACCGCCGGCACCTGCCCGGCACGATCACCGAGCCCCAACAGGTCGAGCAGGTCGTGCGCGCGCGACTCCGCCGCCCTGCGGCGCAGCCCCTGCAACATCGCGGGCAGCACGATGTTGTCCAGCGCGCTCACGCCGTCGAGCAGGTTGAAGAACTGGAACACGATCCCGATGTGCGCCCTGCGGAACCGCGCCAACCAGTCCTCGTCGCGGCCGTCGACCCGCTCGCCGACCACCTCGATCGTCCCGTCGTCGACGACGTCGAGCCCGGCGATCACGTTCAGCAGGGTCGACTTGCCGCACCCCGACGGCCCCATCAACGCGACGAACTCGCCATGCGCGACGTCGAGGTCCACGCCGCGCAACGCGCGCACCGGCGCGAGATCGGCGGTGAAGGTGCGCCGCGCGCCGCGCACGCGAACCGCGCCCGATCCCTCCCCAGCGAGCCCCTCCCCGGCAGCCCCCTGCTCCTGCGGCGGCTCCTGCGCCGACTCCTGGGCTGATTCTGGAGCCGATTCCTGGGCTGATTCTGGGGCTGATTCTGGGGCGGTCATCGGCCGACCTCCGTGCGATCCGGGCTGCGATGCGGGCTGCGATGCGAGCTGCGCTGCGGGCTGCTCAGCATGGCGGCCCGGTTCGTGCCGGTCGAGAGCACGCGGGAACAGTGCGCCGGATCGAGATCATGCGGGCCCCTGCGCCTAGGCATGCCGGAAGCGTCGCCGGAGGCCACCCGCGGCCGCCAGTGTGCGGACCACCCGCGCCGCGGGGGTGCTGGCACCCCGCGCCGTCCACCGCGTCCCGCGCCACGCAAGCCGCCCACATGTGTTGTTCACCGCCGCGAACCTGCCGGTCACCGACATGTCATCCGCCCGTGCACCGGCTGCGCTCGATCCCGGCTGTCCCGTGCACCCCTGCAACCCCGTCGATCAAGGTGTCGATCAACGTTGGGCGGCCGGCAACGGCGGCGAGTCGCGGGTCACGTCGTGCGTGGTAGGGCCGGTGTGACCGGCGGTACACCCGTGCACGGTCATCGCGGTGCGGTGAACGGGCGCGTCGTGCACCCGGATGGGCGATCGTTCGTGGTATCACCCTTACGGGTGATCGACCCGAGAACCCACAGGTGGGACCCCAGTTTTCCGGATCCGACGCTTCGTGAGTACGTTCGTCGGGACCCGAGCGGGGAAGCCCGCCAGGCGCAAGATTCTGCGTTCCCAGACCCTGAGGCGCACGACGAAAGACGGAGGAGATCGTGGCCCTTCCACAGCTGACCGAGGAACAGCGCGCTGCCGCGTTGGAGAAGGCGGCCGCGGCGCGCCGTGCTCGGGCCGAGCTGAAGGACCGGCTCAAGCGCGGTGGCACCACCCTCGGCGAGGTCCTCAAGCAGTCGGACACCGACGAGGTGCTCCGGAAGATGAAGGTCTCAGCTCTTCTCGAGGCTATGCCGGGCGTGGGCAAGGTTCGTGCCGCACAGATCATGGAGCGGCTCGAGATCGCCCCGTCGCGACGACTGGGCGGGCTCGGCGACCGGCAGCGCAAGGCGCTGCTGGCCGATTTCGAGGGCTGAACTAGTTTGCGAGTTCAGCATCATTAGCGGCGGTTCGCGACCGCACGAGCCCCGGAGGGGCCGGCTGATCGTATTGGCCGGCCCCTCCGGCGTCGGCAAGAGCAGCGTGGTGACGGCGTTGCGAGCGCGTATGCCGGAGCTGTACTTCAGCGTGTCGGCGACCACCCGCGACCCGCGTCCCGGTGAGGTCGACGGCGTGCACTACCGGTTCGTCGGCCCCGCCGGGTTCGACCGGCTCATCGAGGACGGCGACCTGCTGGAGTGGGCCGAGATCCACGGCGGCCTGCAACGCTCCGGCACCCCGCGGGCACCGGTGGAGAAGGCGCTGGCCGACGGTCTGCCGGTGCTCGTCGAACTCGACCTGCAGGGTGCGCGAGCGATGAAGGCCGCGATGCCGGAGTCGGTCGCCGTGTTCCTGGAGCCGCCGTCGTTCGAGGAGCTGGCCCGCCGGCTGCGTGGCCGGGGCACCGAGTCGCAGGCGCAGTTCGAACGCAGGCTCGTGACCGCCCGCGAGGAGATGGCCGCGAAGACCGAGTTCGACGTGGTCGTGGTGAACGACGACGTGCAGGTCGTCGTCGACCGCTTGGTAGAGTTGCTGGTCGGCCGCGTACACGACCTTGCGGCCACACCCCCTTCCCAGGAGTAATTGAGTGAGCATGCCGCTGACGGCCCCCGTTGCCGGGGCCCTTCCCGAGGGCATCACCAACCCGCCGATCGACGACCTCCTCGGTCAGGTCAGCTCGAAGTACGCCCTCGTGATCTACGCGGCCAAGCGCGCGCGCCAGATCAACGACTACTACTCCCAGCTGGGCGAGGGCCTGCTCGAGTACGTCGGCCCGCTCGTCGAGCCCGGTCCCCGCGAGAAGCCGCTGTCGATCGCCATGCGCGAGATCCAGTCCGGGCTGCTGGAGCACACTGAAGGCGAGCAGTAGCCATGTCGTCGCCCCGGGTCCTGCTCGGGGTGGCCGGCGGCATCGCCGCCTACAAGAGCGCCGAGCTCCTGCGCAGGCTCACCGAGAGCGGCCATTCCGTACGGGTGCTGCCGACCGCTGCCGCGTTGGAGTTCGTCGGCGCGGCCACGTTCGAGGCGCTCTCGGGGCAGCCGGTGCACACCGGCGTCTTCGCGGACGTCCCATCTGTGCAGCACGTGCGGCTCGGCCACGAGGCCGAGCTCGTCGTCGTCGCGCCGGCCACGGCCGACCTGCTCGCGCGGGCCACCCACGGCCGCGCCGACGACCTGCTCACCGCGTCGTTGCTGACCGCGCGGTGCCCGGTGCTGTTCGCCCCTGCGATGCACACGGAGATGTGGGAGCACCCCGCGACCGTTGCGAACGTCGAGGTGCTCCGTTCGCGTGGCGTCGTCGTCATGGATCCCGCCTCCGGCCGGTTGACCGGCAAGGACACCGGGCCTGGCCGCCTGCCGGAGCCGTCGGAGATCGCCGACCTCGCCCGGCTGCTGCTGGAGCGGCGCGACGCGCTGCCGCGCGACCTGGAGGGCAAGCGGGTCGTCGTCTCGGCAGGCGGCACCCGGGAGGCGCTCGACCCCGTCCGTTATCTCGGCAACCGCTCGTCTGGCCGGCAGGGCTACGCACTGGCCACCGTCGCCGCACAGCGCGGCGCCCAGGTCACGCTCGTCGCGGGGCACACCGCCGACCTGCACGACCCCGCAGCCGTCGACGTAGTGCGAGTCGGCTCGGCCCTCGAGCTGCGCGACGCGATGCACGCCGCCGCCAAGGGTGCCGACGCGATCGTCATGGCCGCGGCCGTCGCCGACTTCCGGCCGGTGTCACTGGTCGGCCACAAGATCAAGAAGGGGGCCGGCGACCCCGACCCGCTCGTGCTGACCACGAACCCCGACATCCTCGTGGAGCTGGTCGGGGCCCGGCCGGCGGGCCAGGTGGTCGTCGGGTTCGCCGCGGAGACCGGCGACGCGACCGGCGACGCGCTGCACCACGGCCGGGCCAAGCTCGCACGCAAGGGCTGCGACCTGCTGGTCGTCAACGCCGTCGGCGACGGGAAGGCGTTCGAGGTGCCCGACAACGGCGGCTGGCTGCTCGGCGCCGACGGCTCCGAGAAGGAGCTGGCGATCGGCTCGAAGGCGCTGCTCGCTTCGCACGTCTGGGACGCGGTAGCCGGCCGGCTCTAGGAGTACCTGAGGATGAGTCGCCCCGCGGGCGGTGCGCGACGTCGGGGGGTTGGCGTGCGCTGCCGCCCGCGGGGCGGTTGATCAGCCGAACAGACCGAGCAGCGAGGCGGGTTGCTGCTCGGAGTCCGACTGGTCGGGCTCTCCTGACGAGTCGGACTCGTCGGGAGCGGTCGTGGGTTCGGGGCTCGTCCCGGGCTCGGCGCCGCCGGTCGGTTCGGGGGTGACCCGGGAGGACTCCGGCGGTGGTGGCGTGGTGCGGTCGGCCGGTGCCTCGGGGACGGTGCCGTTGACCCGCACGAACTCCTGGGCGGCCCAGCCGCCGACGTCGGTGAGCTGGACGAAGCCGTCGCGGTTCTCGCCGACCTGGACGGCCGTGCCCGCCTCGCACAGCGCAACGATCCTCGCGTCGGCCCGCGGCTGCTCGCGGACGTTGACGTTCTCGACGCACTGCCCCGGTTCCGCCGCGGTCGCCGTGCCGGCGACGAGCGCCATCAGGGTTGCCGCACCGACGGCGACCACCGTGCTGACGGCGACCACCGCGCCGACCGCCGCTGCCGGGCGGCCGGGCCGTCGAATCATGAGGGTGTTCATCTGGAGCGGTCCTCCGTCGAATCGGATCTACCCTTTGCCCAACGAGCGTTTTCGTTACCGATTCGCTACCAGGCGTGACATCACCGGAAGGGCTGACGGCGTGGCCGCAGGTGTGACGCGTCGTGACCAACCGTCATCAACGTGAACCGCCCGCCGGGAGAAGTCCGCCGGTGGGGGTCGACTACGCTGGTGAGGACATTCTTCGACGTACCTGTCGATCCGATCAGGCGATATACGGGATGGAGCACGGCGTGGCGAACGCAGGCCGGCGGTTGTTCACCAGCGAGTCGGTGACCGAGGGACACCCCGACAAGATGTGTGACGCCATCAGCGACACCATCCTCGACGCACTGCTGACCGACGACCCCCGCAGCCGCGTCGCCGTAGAGACGCTCGTGACCACCGGTCAGGTGCACGTCGCGGGTGAGGTGACGACGTCCACCTACGCCGACATCCCCACCCTCGTCCGCGAGAAGATCATCGAGATCGGCTACGACTCCTCGGCGAAGGGCTTCGACGGGTCGTCGTGCGGCGTCAACGTCGCCATCGGCTCGCAGTCGGCCGACATCGCGCAGGGCGTCGACACGGCCTACGAGAGTCGCGTCGAGATGTCCGACGACGAGATCGCCAAGCAGGGCGCGGGCGACCAGGGGCTCATGTTCGGCTACGCCAACACCGACACCCCCGAGCTGCTGCCGCTGCCGATCGCGCTGGCGCACCGGCTGGCCCGCAGGCTCACCGAGGTCCGCAAGTCGAACGTCCTGCCTTACCTGCGGCCCGACGGCAAGACCCAGGTCACCATCGAGTACGACGGCGACAAGGCCGTCCGCCTCGACACCGTGGTCGTCTCCAGCCAGCACGCCGCCGACGTCGACCTCGAGGCCCTGCTCGCCCCCGACATCCGCGAGCACGTCGTCGGCCCCGAGATCGCCGAGCTCGGCCTCGACGTCTCCGATGTCCGCCTGCTGGTCAACCCGACCGGGCGGTTCGTCGTCGGCGGCCCGATGGGCGACGCCGGCCTGACCGGGCGCAAGATCATCGTCGACACCTACGGCGGGTTCGCCCGCCACGGCGGCGGCGCCTTCTCCGGCAAGGACCCGTCGAAGGTCGACCGCTCGGCCGCCTACGCCATGCGCTGGGTCGCCAAGAACGCGGTGGCGGCGGGGCTCGCCGAGCGCATCGAGGTGCAGGTCGCCTACGCGATCGGCAAGGCCGCACCGGTCGGACTCTTCGTCGAGACCTTCGGCACCGAGCACGTCGACCCCGAGCGCATCCAGTCGGCGATCACCGAGGTCTTCGACCTGCGCCCGGCAGCGATCATCCGCGACCTCGACCTGCTGCGTCCCATCTACGCGCAGACCGCCGCGTACGGCCACTTCGGCCGCACCGACGTCGAGCTGCCGTGGGAGAGCACCTCGCGCGCCGACGCGCTGAAGGCCGCAGCCGGGAGCTGAGCCTCCGATACCCCTCGCCACCGCCTGAACGGTGGCGAGGGGGTCTCTGATAGACCGTGTGCCCACCAGCGACGGAGGAGGGCACGTGGCGGCGGGAGAAGAGGCGCCCGCTCGAGCGGCGCCACCGGCGTCGAAGAAGGCGCCGCGCAACCGGGGTGAGTGGCGTGCCGCGGAGCGGCTGCCGGTCGCCCAGGTGGCCGTCGACGTCCCGCTCGCCCACCTCGACCGGCCCTTCGACTACCGCGTGCCCGAGCACCTCGACGCCGTCGCCGTGCCGGGGGTGCGGCTGCGCGTGCGGTTCGCCGGAAGGCTCGTCGACGGCTTCCTGCTCGCGCGGGTTGCCGGCTCGGATCACGGTGGGAAGCTCGCGTGGGTCGAGAAGGTCGTCTCGCCGGAGCCGGCGTTGACCGCCGACGTCGCTGCTGTGTGCCGAGCGGTCGCCGACCGGTACGCCGGGGTGATGGCCGACGTGCTGCGCCTCGCCGTGCCACCGCGGCACGCCAAGGTGGAGGCCGAACCGCAGCGGGCCGCCGCAGGAGCAGTCGCCGCAGGAGCAGTCGCCGCTGAACCGGCCGTCACCGAATCGGCCGCCGCAGAGGTGGGACGTGACGGCTGGGCCCGCTACCCGCGCGGGCCGGCGCTGCTCGACGCGCTGGCCGGCGGACGGGCCGCGCACGCGGTCTGGCAGGCGCTGCCCGGCGAGACGTGGCAGGACCGGCTCGCCGAGGCCGCCGCCGCGACCGTCTCGGCCGGGCGGGGTGTCCTGCTCGTCGTGCCCGACCACCGTGATGTCGAAGCCCTGCACACGGCCTGCGCGGAGCTGCTCGGCAAGGACGCGGTCGTCGCGCTCGCGGCCGACCTCGGGCCGGCCGAGCGCTACCGCCGATGGCTGGCCGTGCGCCGCGGCCAGGTCCGCGTTGTCGTCGGCACCCGCTCCGCGGTGTTCGCCCCCGTCGAGAAGTTGGGTCTCGTCGTCGTCTGGGACGACGGCGACGACCTGCACGCCGAGCCGCGCGCGCCGTACCCGCACGTCCGCGACGTGCTCGTGCTGCGTGCGCACACCGGGGGAGCGGCGCTGCTCGTCGCGGGGTTCGCGCGCACCGCCGAAGGACAGCTGCTCGTCGAATCCGGCTGGGCGCAGGCCGTCGAGGCCGAACGTGGTGTCGTGCGCTCGGTCATGCCACGGGTTGTTGCCCTCGACGAGACCGGGGGGCAGCTCGCGCGCGACCCCGACGCGATGGCTGCCCGGCTGCCCGCCGTCGCGTTCGAGGCGGCACGCACCGCCATCACGGCGGGCCGCCCCGTGCTGGTGCAGGTCCCCCGCGCCGGATATGTCCCGTGGTTGTCGTGTGCCTCCTGTCGTGAGACGGCCCGCTGCCGGGCCTGCGCCGGTCCGCTCGGGGTGCCGGGCCGGGCCACCGGCAGTGGGAATGGCCGCGAGGGGACGCCCGCCCTGCCGCACTGCCGCTGGTGCGGGCGGGCCGAACCGGCGTTCCGGTGCGCCGCGTGCGGCTCCCGGCGGTTGCGCGCGGGCGTGATCGGTTCCGGGCGCACCGCCGAGGAACTCGGCAGGGCCTTCCCCGGTGTCCCGGTGCGAGCGTCCGGCGGCGGCGCACCGGTGCTCACGAGCGTCTCCGCCCGCGCCGAGATCGTTGTCGCGACCCCCGGCGCGGAACCGCGGGTCGGTGCAGGTGCCGGCTACGGAGCCGCGCTGCTCATGGATGGCTGGGCCCTCCTCGGCCGGCCAGACCTACGGGTGGCCGAGGAGACGCTGCGCCGCTGGCTGGGCGCGGCAGCGCTCGTCGTCCCGCACACCGAGGGCGGCCGGGTCGTCGTCATGGCGGATGCCGCGCTGCCCGTGGTGCAGGGCCTGGTGCGGTGGGACCCGGCCGGGCACGCCGCGGCGGAGCTGGCCGCACGGGCCGAGGTCGGGTTCCCACCTGCCGTGCGCATGGCGGCACTCGACGGGGTGCCCGACGCCGTCGCCGAGGTGCTGGCAACGCTGCCGGACACCGTGGAGGTGCTCGGCCCCGTCGAGCTGGATCCCGTGACCGACGACCCCGCAGCGGAGAAGCGCGAGCGCGCGCTGCTGCGGGTGCCCCGGGCGCAAGGGCGGGTGCTCGCAGCCGAGCTGCACGCAGCCCAGGCGACCCGTTCGGCGCGCAAGGCGAGCGAGCCCGTGCGGGTCCGACTGGATCCCGTCGAGATCGGGTGATCGGAACGGCCTGCACGAGCGTGGCAGAATGGGTGGTCGCTCTAGGAGGTCCTGAACGATTGGGGCCCCAGTTGTTCAGGGCGCTCCTAGTCCGAGCAACCGCATCCGTCGCTTCCCGCAGCCGAGGAGATCTGTGTCCGTCCAGCCCATCCGCTTGTTCGGCGACCCGGTGCTGCGCACTCCCGCCGTGCCCGTCACGACCTTCGACGCCGAGCTGCGCAAGCTGGTGGCCGACCTGACCGACACGATGCACGACGAGGGCGGCGCCGGCCTCGCCGCGCCGCAGCTGGGCGTCAGCCTGCGTGTGTTCACCTACGACTGCGACGGGTTCGAGGGGCACATCGTCAACCCGACCTTCGACGTCGTCGGCGACGAGGAACAGATCGGTCCGGAGGGCTGCCTCTCCATCCCCGGGCTGAGCTGGGAATGCAAGCGCCACCTGCACGTCGTGGCGAAGGGCTGGAACGAGCACGGCGAACCGATCTCGGTGGAGGGCAGCGAACTGCTCGCGCGCTGCATCCAGCACGAGACCGACCACCTCGACGGCGTACTGTTCCTCGATCGGCTCGATGCCGAGACCCGCAAGCAGGCGATGGCCGAGATCCGCGCCGCGGAGTGGTTCGGCACACCGCCCCCGGTGGTCAAGGTGAGCCCGCATCCGATGTTCGGGAAGACGAGGTAAGTACGTGCGGCTGGTCTTCGCGGGTACGCCGGAGCCGGCGGTGCCCGCCCTGCGGGCATTGCTGGAATCGCAGCGCCACACCGTAGCGGCGGTTGTGACGCGACCCGATGCCCGCTCCGGCCGCGGCCGCGAGGTGAAGCGCTCCCCGGTGGGCACGCTGGCCGACGAGGCCGGCATCCCCGTCCTCACCCCGGCCCGCCCCTCCGAGCCGGAGTTCCTCGACGCCCTGCGCGCGCTGGAGCCCGACTGCTGCCCGGTCGTCGCGTACGGCGCGCTGGTGCCACGCACGGCGCTGGACATCCCGCGCCACGGCTGGGTCAACCTGCACTTCTCGCTGCTGCCCGCATGGCGGGGCGCAGCCCCGGTGCAGGCCGCGGTGCGGGCCGGCGACGAGATCACCGGCGCGTCGACGTTCCTCCTGGAGGAAGGGCTCGACACCGGCCCGGTGTTCGGCGTGGTGACCGAGGCGATCCGGCCGACCGACACCTCGGGTGAGCTGCTCGGGCGGCTCGCCCTCTCCGGCGCGCAGCTGCTGCTCGCAACCATGGACGGGATCGAGGACGGCAGCCTCGACGCCGCACCCCAGCCGGCCGAGGGCGTCTCGCACGCGCCGAAGGTGCTCACCGCCGACGCGCAGGTCGACTGGGCCGAGCCGCCCCTCGCCGTCGGTCGCCTCGTGCGCTCGGTCACCCCCGCCCCCGGTGCGTGGACCACGTTCCGCGGTGAGCGGCTCGGCCTCGGGCCGCTGTCGCTCGACCCTGCCGGCGAGCTGCCGACGCTCAAGCCCGGCGAGGTGCTCGCGGAGAAGCGCAGGGTGCTCGTCGGCACCGCCGGCGCGCCGGTGGAGCTCGGCGAGGTGCGCCCCGTCGGGAAGCGCGCGATGCCGGCCCCCGACTGGGCGCGCGGGGTGCGCATCGAGCCGGGGGAGGCGTTCGCGTGACCACCCCAGGACGTGGTGGCGGGCACGGTCGCGACGGTGGGCGGCGCGGTGGTGGCCGGGGCGATGGACGGGGTGACGGCGGCCGCCGTGGCCGCCCGGCCGGCCGACGTGGCGCCGGACCGCCGCGGGGGCGGGTGGGGCCGCCGCGCCCGCCGGAGCTCGACCCCTCGCGACAGGCCGCGCTCGAGCTGCTCACCGCGGTCCGGGTGCGCGACGCCTACGCCAACCTCGCCCTGCCTGCGATCCTGCGCCGGCACCATCTCCGCGACCGGGACGCCGCGCTGGCCACCGAGCTCGGCTACGGCACCTTGCGCGCGCGTGGGCTGCTCGACGCCATCATCGAGGCATGCACCGATCGGCCGCTCATCCGGGTGGAACCGACGCTGCTCGACGCGCTGCGGCTGGGCGCCTACCAGCTCCTGCGCACCCGCATCCCGCACCACGCTGCCGTCGACACCACGGTCGAGCTGGTGCGCGTCGACGCCGGCAGCCGGGCGGCCGGGTTCGTCAACGCCGTGCTGCGCAAGGTCGGCGCGCAGGACGAGCAGGCGTGGGTCGAGCAGCTCGCCCCGCCGGCGGCCGAGGACCCGATCGGGAACGCGGCCTTCACCCACGCGCACCCGCGCTGGATCGCGCAGGCGTTCGCCGATTCGCTCGGGACCTCTGGAGAGGACGCCGAGGACGGTGACGACGGCGAGCTCGCCGTCGCGCTGGCTGCTGACGACGCCCGACCCGCCGTGCACCTCCTCGCCCGTCCCGGCGAGATCACCGCGACCGAGCTGGCACTGGTGACCGGCGGCGCCGAGGCGCCGTTCTCGCCGTACGGCGTGCACCTGGAGCCGGGCAGCGGCGACATCGGCGACCTCGACGTGATCTCCGAAGGCCTGGCCGTGGTGCAGGACGAAGGCAGCCAGCTCGTGGCGCTCGCGCTCAGCAGGGCCGAACTGCTCGGCGACGACACCGGCCGCTGGCTCGACCTCTGCGCCGGGCCAGGCGGGAAGGCCGTGCTGCTCGGCGGGCTGGCCGCGCTCGACGGTGGCGAGCTGGATGCCGTCGAGCAGAGCGAACACCGGGCCGACCTGGTGCGGCGTGCGACCGACGGGCTCCCCGTGCGCGTGCACACCGCCGACGGCCGCGAGGCGCCCCTGCCCGACGCGGCGTTCGACCGGGTGCTCGTGGACGCGCCCTGCACCGGTCTCGGTGCGCTCCGGCGCCGCCCGGAGGCCCGCTGGCGGCGCCGCCCCGAGGACGTCGCCACCCTCACCAAGCTGCAGCGCGAGCTGCTCACAGCGGCGCTGCGACACGTCCGCCCCGGCGGCGTGGTCGCCTACGTGACGTGCTCGCCGCACCTGGCGGAGACGGTCGCGGTGCTGAAGGGCGTGCTGCGCAAGCACAAGCAGATCGAGCAGCTCGACGCCCGCGCGACGCTGCCCGGTGTGCCGGCGCTCGGGGACGGGCCGACGGTCCAGCTGTGGCCGCACCGCCACGGCACCGACGCGATGTTCGTCGCGCTCCTGCGCCGCCCGCTCTGATCGGATCGCCAGCAGCTCAGCGACGCGTCTTCGACTCGGCCGCCCGGTCGAGGGCGGCGTCGAGCGCGAGGTCGAAGTAGTCGACCAGCATCTCCTCCTCGTCGCTGCCCGCGCCCACCTCGATCCGGATGTCCCTGGTCCGCCGGCCCGGCAGGAGGCGTCCGTGCGGGTCGGGGAGGTCGGCGCCCAGCTCGAAGCCGACGTTGACCCCACCGTCGCGGGGGAACAGCGCCCACAGGTAGCCGGCCTTCGGGTGGTGGTAGGCGACGCCGTGCCACATCGGGTTGACCCGCTCGCGCAGCCCGCTGTGTGCCCCGACCACCACCTCGCGCAGCTGCCGGACCAGCGCGGCGACCTCCGGAGGCTCGCTCGCGAGCATCTTGTCGAGCTGCTGGTCGAACGTCGCACCCTCGGACACCGCACGAGTGAACCGCACGTCACAGTGGTACCGCGAGTCCCTAGCCCCATTAGGCCCCGGCGTAGCCTGCTGGGGTGCATCCCATGATCGCGCCGAGCATGCTCTCCGCCGACTTCGCGCGGCTCGCCGACGAGGCCGCCGTCGTCGCGGGGGAGCCCGGCAACGGCGCCGATTGGCTGCACATCGACGTGATGGACGCCCACTTCGTGCCGAACCTCACACTCGGCCTGCCAGTGGTCGAATCGCTGCTCAAGGCCACGTCGGTGCCGCTCGACTGCCACCTGATGATCGAGGACCCGGACCGCTGGGCCATCGGGTACGCGGAGGCCGGCGCCTACAACGTGACGGTGCACGTCGAGGCGGCGCGCGACCCCGTCGCGCTTGCGGCCGACCTGCGCGCGGCGGGCGCGAAGGCCGGCTTGTCGATCAAGCCGGGCACGCCGCTCGAACCGCACCTGGACACGCTGCGCCACTACGACACGCTGCTGGTGATGAGCGTCGAACCAGGCTTCGGCGGCCAGCAGTTCATGCCCGAGGTGCTCGACAAGGTGCGGGCAGCGCGCCGGATGGTGGACACCGGCCACTTGACGCTGCTCGTGGAGATCGACGGCGGGATCAACGCCGACACCATCGAGGCCGCGGCGGAAGCCGGTGTCGACTGCTTCGTCGCGGGCTCCGCGGTCTACGGGGCCGACGATCCCGGCAAGGCGGTGCGCGCTCTGCGTGACAAGGTGCGCGCGGCGGCACCGCACCGCGGCTGGGCTTGACCGACCTGACGGGGCGGTCGGGAACGATCGCCGACCGAACGTGGTTGCAGCTGTTCGAGCACATAGGACGAGTGGAGCGGCCGGGTCACCCGGGCCGAGCCGGATGAGGAGCACGAGGATGTTCACGGGGATCGTCGAGGAGATCGGCGAGATCCTCGCCGTGCGGGAGAGCGCGGAGGTCGTGGTGCTCGTCGTGCGGGGGCACACGGTGACCGAAGCCACCCGACACGGCGACTCGATCGCGGTGAACGGTGTCTGCCTCACCGTGACCAACCCCACGGGTAGCGATGGCGACACCTTCACCGTGGAGCTGGTGCCCGAGACCCTCAAGCGCTCGAGCCTCTCCGAGGCCCGGACCGGCGCGAAGGTGAACCTGGAGCGGGCCCTGCCGGTCGACGGCCGGCTCGGGGGCCACATCGTGCAAGGGCACGTCGACGGGGTCGCGATACTGCTTTCGCGCCACCCGGCCGACCGCAGCGACGAGCTGGTGTTCAGCCTCCCGCACGACCTCGCCCGGTATGTGGTGCGGAAAGGCTCGATCGCGGTCGACGGGGTCTCGTTGACAGTGGCCGATGTGACCAGTGACACGTTCACCGTAGCGCTCATCCCCACGACGTTGGCGAACACCACACTCGGTTTCCGGCAGCCGGGAGATACCGTCAATCTCGAGGTCGACGTCGTCGCGAAGTACGTGGAGCGGCTGACGGCGGGGTACCTCAGTGGTTCCGGCGAGGAGGCCAAGGTCCAGTGAGCGGTCCAGAGAGCGATCCGGTGAGCGGTGAGGCCGAGCGCCCGTACGGCTCGATCGAGCGGGCGATCGCCGACATCCAAGCCGGCAAGGCGGTTGTCGTCGTCGACGACGAGGACCGCGAGAACGAGGGCGACCTGATCTTCGCGGCGGACCGCGCCACCCCCGAGCTCGTCTCGTTCATGGTGCGATACACCTCGGGCTACATCTGCGTCGCGCTCACCGAGGCCGAGTGCGACCGTCTCGACCTCCCGCCGATGCACCACACGAACTCCGACAGCTTCCGCACGGCGTTCACGGTGACCGTCGACGCCAAGGCCGGGGTCACCACCGGCATCTCGGCGGCGGACCGTGCGCACACGATCCGGCTGCTCGCCGACCCGACGGCGGGCCCCGGCGACCTCGTGCGGCCGGGGCACGTCCTGCCGCTGCGCGCCCGTGAGGGTGGGGTGCTGCGCCGCCCTGGCCACACCGAAGCCGCCGTCGACCTGGCGCGGCTCGCCGGCCTGCCGGCTGCCGGCGCGCTCTGCGAGATCGTCTCGCAGAAGAACGAGGGCGACATGGCCCGCGGCGACGAGCTCGCCGTCTTCGCAGCCGACCACGACCTCACGCTGATCACGATCGCCGACCTCATCGCCTACCGGCGGCGCACCGAGAAGCACGTGGTGCGGGTGGCGCAGGCGAAGATCCCGACGGCCCACGGTGAGTTCATCGCCTACGGGTACGACTCGCTGCTCGACGGCATCGAGCACATCGCGATGGTCCGCGGCGACGTCGCGACCCCCGAAGGCACCGGCGAGGACGTGCTGGTGCGGGTCCACTCGGAATGCCTGACCGGTGACGTGCTCGGCTCGCTGCGCTGCGACTGCGGCCCTCAGCTCGACGCCGCACTCGCCGCGGTGGCCGCGGAGGGCCGCGGAGTGGTGCTCTACATGCGCGGGCACGAGGGCCGAGGAATCGGCCTGCTGCACAAGCTGCAGGCCTACCAGCTGCAGGAGGCCGGCGCCGACACCGTCGACGCCAACCTGGCGCTCGGTCTGCCCGCCGACGCCCGCGACTACGGCACGGGTGCGCAGATCCTCGTCGACCTCGGCATCCGCTCGATGCGGCTGCTCTCGAACAACCCCGACAAGCGGGCCGGGCTGGAGGGCTACGGGCTCACGATCACCGGCCGCGTGCCGCTGCCGGTGCGTGCCGGCCCGGAGAACTTGCGGTACCTGCGCACCAAGCGCGACCGCATGGGCCATGATCTGCCTGACCTCGGTACACCGGGCCCGTCGATGGTCGACGGGACGGGTACCTGAGAACCAGGGGAGTGTGATGAGTGGCCAGGGACGTCCGGAACCCGTCGAATCGCTCGATGCCGGCGGGTTGAGCCTCGGCATCGCGGCCACCACGTGGCACGCCGACATCGTCGAGACGCTCCTCGAACGGACACTGGCCACGGCCAAGGCCGCGGGGGTCGTCGACCCGACCGTCGTGCGCGTGCCGGGGACCGTCGAGCTGCCGGTGGTGTGCCAGGAGCTCGCCGTGAGGCACGACGCGGTGGTGGCGCTCGGTGTGGTGATCCGCGGCGGCACACCGCATTTCGAGTACGTCTGCGACGCGGTGACGGCCGGGCTGACGCGGGTGGCCCTCGACGAGCGGACGCCGGTCGGCAACGGTGTGCTCACCTGCAACACCCACGAGCAGGCCGTCGAGCGCTCCGGCGCGCCGGGGTCCACCGAGGACAAGGGCTCCGAGGCCTGCCTCGCCGCACTGCAGACGGCGCTCGTGCTGCGCGGGCTGCGGGGTGCCTCGTGAACGCGGCCGACGAGACCACGGAGGGCTCCGTGGACGCGGGGAACACCCAGGCAGGCGGTGCGCGCGCCGCCGCTGTGGTGCTGCGCCCCCGCAAGGTGTTGATCGCGGCGTGGGTGGGCGCGGTGGTGGTCGTTGCGGTCTTCGCGGTGCTCGCCGTGATCCTGCGCAACACCGCGACCGGGGTGTACTTCACCGTGGCCGACCAGGTCGCGGTGGTGCTGCTGGGCATCTTCATCGCGGGCGGCTTCCTGCTCGTCGCCCGCCCGCGCGTGCGCGCGGACGCCAACGGCATCGAGGTGCGCAACATCCTGATGACGAGGACCTACCCCTGGGCCGACGTGCAGCGGGTGGCGTTCCCCGACGGCGCCTCGTGGGCGCGGCTCGACCTCCCCGACGACGAGTACATCCCCGTCATGGCGGTGCAGGCCGTGGACGGCGCGCGAGCCGTCGAAGGCATGCGGGCGTTGCGTGCCCTGCACGCCGCCGCACGCTGACCGCCGGCGCCGACCACAGCAGCACATACGGCAGGAAGGTCGTCGATGACCGCAGCGGCAGAACAGGACATGGCCGGCGACGAGCAGGTGCTGACCTCGCTCAGCGATCACGTGCTGACGGTGACGCTCAACCGGCCCGAACGCCTCAACGCGTTCACCGCGCAGATGGCGGCGGACCTGATCGCCGCGTTCGACCGGGCCGACGCCGACGACGAAGTGCGCGCCGTGGTCGTGACCGGCGCCGGCCGTGCCTACTGCGCGGGCGCCGACCTCGCCGGGGGTGGTTCGACGTTCGACTACGAGAAGCGCACCGCTCCGCGTCCGGTGGACGCCGACGCGGATCGTGACGGCGGCGGGCTGGTGGCTCTGCGGATCTTCGAGAGCACCAAGCCGGTGATCGGTGCGATCAACGGCCCGGCCGTCGGGGTGGGCGCCACGATGACGTTGCCGATGGACGTGCGGCTCGCGTCGACCACCGCGCGGATCGGATTCGTGTTCGCCCGCCGCGGCATCGTCCCCGAAGCCGCCTCCAGCTGGTTCCTCCCGCGGGTGGTCGGGATCAGCCGGGCGCTCGAGTGGGCGACGACCGGCCGGGTCTTCGACGCCGACGAGGCGCTCGCCGGCGGGCTGGTGCGATCCCTGCACGCACCGGAAGAGCTGCTGCCCGCGGCGTACGCGCTGGCCCGCGAGATCGCCGAGAACAGCGCGCCGGTCTCGGTGGCCCTCGCCCGCCAGATGATGTGGCGCATGCTGGGCGCCGACCACCCCATGGAGGCGCACCGGGTGGACTCGCGCGCGATGATCGAGCGCGGCCGTTCCGCCGACGCCCTGGAGGGTGTCGGCGCGTTCCTGGAGAAGCGCCCGGCCACGTTCCCCGAGCGGGTCTCGACCGACATGCCGGGCTTCTACCCGTGGTGGCCGCGGCGCCCATGGGCACCGGTCGCGGACCGGCGTGACGAGCGCGACGGGTGAACCATCCGCCTCGGGCGCGGCGGCACCCGTAGCATCGTGGGCGTGTTGCGCGCTCGCGATCAGGTAGGCACTCCCGGCGACGGGAGCAACGTTCGGCTCGGCGACATCGTGTTGCGCAACCGGCTGGTGACCTCCTCGAGCCTGCTCGGCTACGGCGTCTCCAGCTCCGGTTTCTACGGCATGAGCCCGATCGCGCTCTTCGTGCCGCTCGCCGACTTCGGCGCCGTGACGACCCGCACGCTGACCGTCGAGCCGCGGGAAGGGCACTTCACCACCCGCGAGGACTGGGCGCTGCACGAGCTGCCAGGCCTGCTCAAGCGCTACGCCACCGTGCTGCGCGGGGTCGACGGCGGCTGGATCAACGCCTTCGGCTGGTGCAACGTCGGCATCGACGCCTACCTGCGCGACTACTACCCGCGCACCCGGGACCAGCGTGTGATCATCTCGCTGGGCGGCTTCTCCGCCGAGGAGTTCGTGACGCTGGTCGACAAGGTGAACGCGGCCGTCCCGGCGGGCGACATCGCCGCGGTCGAGTTCAACGTCTCCTGCCACAACGTCAACTTCGACTTCTCGACGATCTTGCAGGACGTGCTCGACGAGGCCGTCCCGCGCAGCAACCACCCGGTGATCCTCAAGCTCTCCCCGGACTACGACTACATCCGCAACGCGCAGCAGGCCGCGAAGGCCGGCGTGGCGGCGCTGACCGCGATCAACACGGTGAAGGCGCTGCGGCTCGACCCCCGCAGCGGCGCGCCCCTGCTCGCCAACTGCTACGGCGGGCTCTCCGGTCGCGCGATCAAGCCGATCGGCCTCCGGGTGGTCTCCGAACTGCGGGAGGCCGGGGTGAAGCTGCCGCTCATCGCGACCGGCGGCATCCGCACCGTCGACGATTGCCGGGAGTACTTCTGGGCGGGTGCCGACGCCGTGAGCCTCGGCAGTGCGGTCTGGCTCGCCAGCTATCCCGGCTACCTCACGGCCCCGTTCAGGGCGATGCACGTTCGGCGCGTGTTGAATGCCGTTCGGCGCTACAGACCGCATCCGGGCGGACCCGCTGCGTCGCGCTGAGCGACGATCTTCACCCGGACGTTGGAACCGGCAGGCTCCGAGCGGCCGGTCGATGGTTCGCAAGGTGACGCGCAAGGTGGTGACGTGGTGAACGCGGGCGGGCATCCGGACCCCATCCGGGCCGCACTGCGGCGGCCGCGGGTGGTGCTCTTCGACGTTCTCGAGACGATGTTGCAGGTCGAGGCCCTGCAGTCGCGGTTCGTCGACGTCGGCCGGCCGGGCCACGAATGGGAGCTCTTCTTCACGCGGACCGTACGCGACGGCATGGCGCTCACCCTCGCCGGCGGTGTGCGCCCGTTCAAGGAGGTCGCGCGGGCGGCACTGCGCACGACAACGGGCCACAGCCTCTCGGAGGACGCGCTCGACCACGTGCTGCAGGGCTTCAGCGAGCTGCCGCCACACGCCGACGTCGAGCCGGCGCTGATCGCGCTGGCCAGGGCGCGCGTGCCGGCGTTCGCCTTCACGCAGGGCTCCGCGGACGTGGCGCGCGACGCGCTCGACCGGGCCGGGTTGCGCACCTACCTGCGGGGAGTGCTCTCCACCGAGGAGATCGGCGCCTTCAAACCGCCGTCGCGGGTGTACCACTGGGCGAGCCGGCGGGTGGACGCCGCCATCGACCGGACGGCGCTGGTCGCGGTGCACTCGTGGGACGTGCACGGCGCGGTGCGGGCCGGGCTGATCGGCGGGCTCGCGACGCGGCTCGAAGGCGCGGTGCCGAGCGTGGTGGCCGCTCCACACGTGAGCGCGCCGCGGCTCGACGCCGTGGTCGAGCGGCTGCTCGCGCTCCCCGCGTAACGGAGCGTCGGCAGGGGCGGCAGCGGACGTGGTGGACATGCCTCACGCCCCGATCGCGCGCGGCGCCTGCGCGGCCACCGCACCGTGCCCGAGATCGGCCCGCTCACCGGCTGCTGCACCCGCGGCGAACCCCGTGCCCGACAGCGTCGCCCGGCGGGCCTGCCCGAGCACCGGGAACGCCGCCGCGTAGGCCCGCTCGACCTGGCTGGTGCGATCGGCCAGCACGACGGCGAGCGTCCTGCCGTCGTCCGCGGCCGCGTGCTCGGCCGTCGCACCCCGCTCGGCACGCTCTTCGGCAGCGAGCAATCGGCGCCGGACCTCGACCGCGAACCCGTAGAGCCACGACCGGCGGTACGCCGCGACGGACTCGCCCTGCCACGCGGGGCGCTGCGCGGCGAGTTGATTTCCGACCTGGAGCAGCAGCGACGTGTAGAGCAGCTCGACCCGCTGCCGGTCGCTCGCGAAGCCGAAGAGGGTGACGGCCCCGACCTTGCCGCCCCAGGCCTGGTGGAGGACGGCCTTGCAGCGCATCGCGTCGGCGATCCAACCGAGCAGGCGGGCCTTCCCGGCGCTGTACGGGTCGCCCACCGTGATCTTCTGCTGGCCGATCTCGTCGCGGCCGGGATGGGCGGCGGCCAGCAACGCGGCGTCGATCCCGTGGCGGGCCATGAGCTCCACGGCCTTCTCCGTGTAGATCTGCGCCTCTTCGGGCGTGGCGGCACGGTCCGCCTTGGCCAGCAGCTTGCGGACCGTGTCGAGCTTGTCGGCGCCCACCGCGGGCCCTCCTCGGATCGAACGTGCGTTCGGACTGAGTCATTGATATCAGGCCCGGCGACGGCCCGGGGCCGGATCGACGCTCACGCACACGTGATTTTTTTCGAACGGAGGATTTGGGCCATCCGGAGGGTGGTCGACCCACCCCGGACTCCCTACACCAGTGCCGAGACACACCGCGCGGGCGGTGCCGCGGCTCGGCGTGTCGGGGGCCGGTCCTACCCTGGTGGAGCCATGCCAGATCCAGCCACGTACCGCCCAGCGCCAGGGTCGATTCCCGAGGCGCCAGGGGTCTATCGCTTCTCAGATCCGCACGGACGGGTCATCTACGTCGGCAAGGCCAAGAGTCTCCGCCAGCGGCTGAACTCCTACTTCGCCGACGTCGCCGGTCTGCACCCGCGGACGCGGCAGATGGTGACCACCGCCGGGCACGTCCAGTGGACCGTCGTCACGACCGAGGTCGAGGCGCTGCAGCTCGAGTACAACTGGATCAAGGAGTTCGACCCCCGCTTCAACGTCCGTTACCGCGACGACAAGACCTACCCGGTTCTCGCGGTGACGATGAACGAGCAGTACCCGCGGCTGCACGTCTACCGCGGCCCGCGGAAGAAGGGCGTGCGCTACTTCGGCCCGTACGCCCATGCGTGGGCCATCCGGGAGACCCTCGACCTGCTGTTGCGCGTGTTCCCCGCCCGCACCTGCAGCGCCGGGGTGTTCAAGCGCCACGGCCAGATCGGGCGGCCGTGCCTGCTCGGGTACATCGACAAGTGCTCGGCGCCGTGCGTCGGGAGGGTCGACGAGGAGGAGCACCGCGACATCGTCACCGACTTCTGCGACTTCCTCGCCGGCAAGACCGACCACCTGGTGCGCCAGCTCGAGCGCAAGATGGCGATCGCGTCGGAGGAGCTCGAGTTCGAGCGGGCCGCCCGGCTGCGCGACGACATCGGCGCGCTGCGCCGGGCAATGGAGAAGCAGGCCGTGGTGCTCGGCGACGGCACCGATGCCGATGTCGTCGCGTTCGCGCAGGACGAGCTGGAAGCCGCGGTGCAGGTCTTCCACGTGCGCGGCGGCCGGGTGCGGGGCCAGCGCGGCTGGGTGATCGACAAGGTCGAGCCGACCGACACCCCGCAGCTCGTCGAGCGGTTCCTCATCCAGTTCTACGGGGAGCAGGCAGCGCTCGCGAGCTCGGCCGACGACGCCACCCAGCCGGTGCCGAAGGAGATCCTCGTCCCGGAGCTGCCGCCCGAGTCGGCATCGCTGGCCGAGTGGCTCTCCGGGCTGCGCGGGTCGCGGGTGGGGCTGCGGGTGGCACAGCGCGGCGACAAGCGCGCGCTCGCCGACACCGTCGCGCGCAACGCCGCCGAGGCGTTCACCCAGCACAAGCTGCGCAGGGCCGGCGACCTCACCGCGCGGTCGGCCGCCTTGCAGGAGATCCAGGACGGGCTCGGGCTCGACTCCGCGCCGCTGCGCATCGAGTGCGTGGACGTCTCGCACGTGCAGGGCACCAACGTCGTCGCCTCGCTCGTCGTGTTCGAGGACGGCCTCGCGCGCAAGTCGGAGTACCGCCGGTTCGAGATCCGCGACGGGGCTGAGGGCGGCGACGTCGCGTCGATCGCGGAGGTCGTGCGGCGCCGCTTCCGCCGCTACCTCGCCGAGTCGTCCCCCGAGTCGTCCGCCGAGTCGTCTCCCGAGCCGTCAGCCGAGTCGCCGGTGGTGGACAAGGCGACCGAGCACCGCCCCGGCATCGACCCGGAGACCGGTCGGCCGCGCAAGTTCGCCTATCCGCCGAACCTGCTGGTCGTCGACGGCGGCCAGCCGCAGGTCGAGGCCGCTGCCGACGTCCTCGCCGAGCTCGGCATCACCGACGTCGCCATCTGCGGTCTCGCGAAGCGCCTGGAGGAGGTCTGGATGCCGGCCGACCCCGACCCGGTGATCCTCTCGCGCACCAGCGAGGGCCTCTACCTGCTGCAACGGGTGCGGGACGAGGCGCACCGCTTCGCGATCACCTACCACCGGCAGCGCCGCTCCAAGGCCATGACGGTCTCCGAGCTCGACGGCGTGCCGGGGCTCGGCCCGTCCCGCCGCAGCGCGCTGCTGCGCCACTTCGGCTCGGTGCGCAAGCTCAAGGCGGCCGAGGTGGACGAGATCGCGGCGTTGCCCGGGTTCGGGCGGCGGACGGCGGAGAGCGTGGTCGGGGCACTGCGTGGCGTGACCCGTACGGAGGAACCGGACCAGCCTGGCGGGGGAACGCACCCCGGTGCGCGCCACGGCGAAGTCGGGCAAGCCCAATCATCAGGCAACCGATCACGGAGCCGGTCGACGGCGCCGGATCCCGGGGCCGCGGCGCACAGGGGGAGTCACGATGGAAGCGACGGCGGACATCACGACAGCGGATACGGCTCTGGAGAGCCTGGTGGGGGGCGCGATGAGCGCGACGGTTGACACCAATGGGCGCGCCGGCATCCAGGTCGTGCTCGTCAGCGGGTTGTCGGGGGCGGGCCGCAGCACCGCCGCGAAGGTGCTGGAGGACCTCGGCTGGTTCGTCGTCGACAACCTCCCGCCCGAGCTGATCGCCACGATGGTCGACCTCGGCGCCCGCGCGCGCGGCGAGATCACCCGGATCGCGGTGGTCATGGACGTGCGCAGCCGTGCGTTCTCGGCCGACCTCGGCGCGGTGATCAAGGACCTGGACGCGCGCGGTTACAAGCCGGGCCTGTTGTTCCTGGAGGCCACCGACGCCGTGCTGGTGCGCCGGTTCGAGCAGGTCAGGCGCAGCCACCCGCTGCAGGGCGACGGCCGGCTCGCCGACGGGATCGCCGCGGAGCGCGAGCTGCTCCGCCCGCTGCGCGAGAGCGCCGACCTCGTCGTCGACACCTCGGCCGTGACGGTTCCACAGCTGCGTGCCGCGCTGGAGCGGGCGTTCGGCACCGAGGCCGAGCAGGTCACCAGGGTCACGGTGCTGTCGTTCGGCTACAAGTACGGCCTGCCCATGGACTCCGACCTGGTCGTGGACGTCCGGTTCCTGCCGAACCCGTTCTGGATCCCCGAGCTGCGCGAGCTCAACGGGCGCGACGAGCAGGTGCGCGACTACGTGCTGAGCCAGGAGGGCGCCGAGGAGTTCATCGCGCGCTACCTGGAGCTGTTGCGGCTGGTGGGGGCCGGGTACCGGCGGGAGGGCAAGCGGTACTTGACGGTCTCGGTGGGCTGCACGGGCGGCAAGCACCGCAGCGTCGCGATCAGCGAGGAGATCTCCCGCCGGCTCGCGGGCGCCGAGGGGATCACGGTCAGCGTCGCGCACCGTGACCTGGGGCGGGAGTGATGTGAGCGGGACAGGGCTGCGTGCGGTGGCGCTCGGCGGCGGCCACGGCCTGCACGCGACGCTGTCGGCGCTGCGCATCCTGGCAGCGGCCGGCACGCTCAGCGAGCGGTTGACGGCCGTCGTGACGGTCGCCGACGACGGCGGCTCCTCCGGGCGGCTGCGCCGCGAGCTGGGCCTGCTCCCGCCGGGCGACCTGCGGATGGCGCTGGCCGCGCTGGCCGTCGACGACGAGCCGGGCACCCGGTGGCGCACGCTCGTCCAGCACCGGTTCGGCGGCATCGGCGCGCTCGCCGGGCACGCCGTCGGGAACCTCCTGCTCGCCGGCTTGATGGAGACGCTCGGTGATCCCGTCGCGGCGCTCGACGAGATGGGTGCACTGCTGGGTGTGCGCGGTCGGGTGCTCCCGATGAGCTGCGACCCGCTCGACATCGAAGCGGAAGTCACCGGTCTGGGTGATGAGCCGGGTCAATCGCACCGGATTCGTGGACAGGTTGCAGTCGCCGCGACCCCCGGGAAGGTCCAGCGGGTGTGGCTGCTGCCCGACCGGCCGCAGGCGTGCGCGGAGGCCGTTGCTGCCGTGCGGGCCGCTGACCTGCTGCTCCTCGGTCCCGGGTCGTGGTTCACGAGCGTGCTGCCGCACCTCTTGGTGCCTGAACTCCGTGACGCCGTGCTGGGCAGCCGAGCACGCAGAGTGATCGTTCTGAACCTCGCTCCGGAGCCGGGAGAGACCTCCGGGTTCTCACCCGAACAGCATCTGGCCGTACTCTCGGAGCACGCCCCGGCATTGCGGGTCGACGCTGTACTCGCCGACGTCGCCGCAGTTCCGGTGCCCGACAGGCTGCACCGCGCGGCCGCGGCAATGCTGTCCCCGGGCGGTCGGGTCCATTTGGCCCCGGTCGCCGCCGCCGACGACCCTGCGGTGCCCCGCCACGATCCGGCGGCTCTGGCGGATGCGCTCGGTGCGGTGCTGGCCGAGACGTCCACCAGGCCCGGCCCGCGCGACGTGCCCGTCACGTCCAGCGCGCCGGACGCCGCCGAGAGGAGGACGTGAACATGGCTCCCACTTTCGTGTCCCAGAACGTTGTCGAGTCGACCGTTGTTGAGTCGCAGAATGCGCGGAGGGCGATCCAATGGCGATGACCGCTGCGGTCAAGGACGAGCTGAGCAGGCTCGTGATCACCAAGCCGTGCTGCCGCCGCGCCGAGGTGGCCGCACTGCTCCGGTTCGCGGGTGGCCTGCACATCGTGGGCGGCCGCGTGGTGATCGAGGCGGAGGTCGACACCGGCTCGGTGGCCAGGCGGCTGCGCCGCGACATCCACGAGCTCTACGGCCACACCTGTGAGGCACACGTCATCACGGCTGGTGGGCTGCGGCGCAGCGCGCGGTACGTGATGCGGGTCGTCCGCGACGGGGAGGGGCTCGCCCGGCAGACCGGCCTGCTCGACGCCCGTGGCCGTCCGGTGCGCGGGCTGCCGCCGCCGGTCGTCTCCGGTGGGGTGTGCGACGCCGAGGCTGCGTGGCGTGGTGCGTTCCTCGCCCACGGCTCGCTCACCGAGCCCGGTCGCAGCTCGGCGCTCGAGGTGACCTGCCCCGGGCCCGAGGCTGCGCTGGCGCTGGTGGGAGCCGCGCGGCGGCTGGGCGTGACGGCGAAGGCGCGTGAGGTGCGCGGCGCCGACCGCGTCGTCGTGCGCGACGGCGACGCGATCAGCGCGCTGCTGACCAGGATGGGTGCCCACGAGAGCGTGATGGCGTGGGAGGAGCGGCGCATGCGCCGCGAGGTGCGGGCCACGGCCAACCGGCTCGCCAACTTCGACGACGCCAACCTGCGCCGCTCGGCGCGGGCGGCCGTCGCCGCTGCGGCCAGGGTCGCGCGGGCGCTGGAGATCCTCGGCGACGACGTCCCGCAGCACCTGCTGGCTGCGGGCCGGCTCCGTGCCGAGCACACGCAGGCGTCGCTCGAGGAGCTCGGCCAGCTCGCCGACCCGCCGATGACGAAGGACGCGGTTGCCGGCCGGATCCGCAGGCTGCTGCACATGGCCGACAAGCGCGCCGCCGACCTGGGCATCCCCGATACCGAGTCGGCGGTCACGGCGGAGATGCTCGAGGAATCCTGACCGTGGCGATGCTCGCCGCGGCGGCGATCGCCTGGCTGGGGCTCGTCGTCCACAACGTGGCCGACCTGCCCGGCCAGACCCTGTTCAGCCCGGAGACGCTGCTCCCGGGCCTGTTCACGGCGCTGCTGCTCTGGCTGCACCGCGTGCAGCGGCGGGCCGGCGCGGCGGTGCTGCTCGGCTGGGCAGCGGTCAACGCGGTCATCGGTGGCGTGCTCAGCGTGCTGCCGCTGCCGGTGTGGCCGTTCGACCCCGAGCAGTCGGTGCGCCACTACTCGTTCCACCTCCTGTACGCGGTCACCCAGGTCCCGTTGTTGGTGGCCGCGTGGCAGGAGGTCCGGGCTCGCGGCGAGCGGTAGCTGCTGGGCCGAAGGTGTATCGATTCCGAACCTCCCGACCACGGCCTGAACTGCGGACGCTAGTGTTTGGCACGAGACGTTCAGACGATCCAGGAGGCACAGCGTGACGGTGCGGGTAGGCGTTAACGGGTTCGGACGGATCGGGCGCAACTTCTGGCGCGCGGTCGACGCACAGCGCGCCGCAGGTTCCAGCGACATCGAGATCGTGGCTGTCAACGACATCACCGACAACGCCACCCTCGCGCACCTGCTCAAGTACGACTCGATCCTCGGCCGGCTGCCCTACAGCGTGTCCTCGACCGACGACGAGATCCTCGTCGACGGCAAGGGCTTCAAGGGCCTCGCCGTGCGCGACCCCGCCGAGCTGCCGTGGAAGGACCTCGGCGTCGACGTCGTCGTCGAGTCGACGGGCATCTTCACCAAGCGCGAGGCCGCTGCGAAGCACCTCGACGCCGGCGCGAAGAAGGTCATCATCTCGGCCCCGGCGAGCGGTGAGGACATCACCATCGTCAAGGGCGTCAACGACACGGCCTACGACGGCTCGCAGGACATCATCTCCAACGCGTCCTGCACCACGAACTGCGCTGCGCCGCTGGCCAAGGTGCTCGACGACCTGCTGGGCATCGAGACGGGTCTGATGACCACGATCCACGCGTACACGCAGGACCAGAACCTGCAGGACGGGCCGCACAAGGACAAGCGCCGCGCCCGCGCCGCCGCGCTCAACATCGTGCCCACCACCACCGGTGCCGCGAAGGCGATCGGTCTCGTGCTGCCGCACCTCAAGGGCAAGCTCGACGGCTACTCGCTGCGTGTGCCGATCCCCACGGGCTCGATCACCGACCTCACGGTCGAGGTGCGCAAGACGGCCTCCGCCGAGGAGATCAACGCGGCCTACCAGGCGGCGGCCGAGGGCCCGCTCAAGGGCGTCCTCACCTACAGCACCGACCCGATCGTCTCCTCCGACATCGTGACCGACCCGGCGTCCTGCATCTTCGACGCGCCGCTGACCAAGGTCGTCGGCAACCAGGTGAAGGTCTTCGGCTGGTATGACAACGAGTGGGGCTACTCGAACCGCCTCGTCGACATCACGGCGCTGGTGGCCTCGAAGCTGTGAAGACGCTCGACGACCTGATCACCGAGGGGGTGCGGGGGCGCACCGTGTTGGTGCGCTCCGACCTCAACGTCCCCCTCGACGCGGAGCGCACGATCACCGACGACGGGCGCATCCGCGCCTCCGTCCCGACGATCGCGCGGCTGGCCGGTGCCGGAGCGCGGGTCGTGGTGACCGCGCACCTGGGCCGGCCGAAGGGCGGCCCGCAGCCGGAGTTCTCGCTCGCGCCGGTCGCGGCGCGCCTCGGCGAGCTGCTGAACGCGCAGGTGCGGCTGGCGGAGCTCGGAGCCGGCCTCCCCGAGCAGTTCGCGGCGGGCGACGTCGTGCTGCTCGAGAACATCCGGTTCGACCCGCGCGAGGCGTCGAAGAACGACGACGAGCGCGCCGAGCTGGCCCGCGAGCTCGCCGCGCTGACGGGGGAGAACGGCGCGTTCGTCTCCGACGGGTTCGGTGTGGTGCACCGCAAGCAGGCCTCGGTGTACGACGTCGCGAAGGACCTGCCGGCCTACGCGGGCGGTCTCGTGCTCGCCGAGGTCGAGGTGCTGCGTGCGCTGACCACCGAGCCGAAGCGGCCCTACACCGTCGTGCTGGGCGGCTCGAAGGTCTCCGACAAGCTCGCCGTGATCGACGCGCTGCTGCCGAGGGTCGACGCGCTGCTGGTCGGCGGCGGCATGTGCTTCACCTTCCTGGCCGCGCAGGGCTACGGGGTCGGCGATTCCCTGCTCGAGCGCGACCAGATCGACACGTGCCGCCGGCTGCTCGAGTCGGGCAAGATCGAGCTGCCGAGCGACGTCGTCGTCGCCGACGACTTCTCGGCCGACGCGAACACCCGCACCGTTCCCGCCGACGCGATCCCCGACGGGTGGAAGGGTCTCGACATCGGCCCCGCGTCCGTCGAGGCGTTCGCGGAGGTGCTCGGCAAGGCGGCCACCGTGTTCTGGAACGGCCCGATGGGCGTCTTCGAGCTCGCGCCGTTCGCGGAGGGCACCCGCGGGGTCGCCCAGGCGATCATCGACGCGGAGGCCTTCTCCGTCGTCGGCGGCGGCGACTCGGCCGCCGCGGTGCGGGCGCTCGGCCTCCCCGAGGACGGGTTCTCGCACATCTCGACCGGCGGCGGAGCGTCGCTGGAGTACCTGGAGGGCAAGTCCCTCCCCGGCCTCGCCGTCCTGGAGTCGTAGATGGCCGTTCGGATGCCGCTGATCGCCGGCAACTGGAAGATGAACTGCAACCACCTCGAGGCGCTCGCGCTGGTGCAGAAACTCGCTTTCGCGTTGCCCACGAAGTACTACGACAAGGTCGAGGTGGCGGTGCTGCCGCCGTTCACCGACATCCGCTCCGTGCAGACGCTGATCGAGGGCGACAAGCTCAAGATGGTGCACGGCGCGCAGGACATCTCGCCGCACGAGTCCGGTGCCTACACCGGCGACGTGTCCGGCCTGATGCTCGCCAAGCTCGACTGCAAGTACGTCGTCGTCGGGCACTCGGAGCGCCGCGAGATCCACGGCGAGGACGACGCGCTCGTCAACCGCAAGGTGCACGCGGCGATCAAGCACGGCATCGTGCCGATCCTGTGCGTCGGCGAGGGGCTCGACGTGCGTGAAGAGGGCCGGCACGTGGAGCACACCACGCGGCAGCTCACCGCGGCCCTGCAGAAGGTGCAGAGCCAGCACGCGCAGAACCTCGTGATCGCGTACGAGCCGGTCTGGGCGATCGGCACGGGCCGGGTCGCGAGCGCGGCCGACGCGCAGGAGGTCTGCGCCGCGATCCGCGAGACCGTCGTCGCGACGTACGGCGAGGCGATCGGCGCGTCCGTGCGTGTCCTCTACGGCGGCTCGGTGAAGGCGAAGAACGTCGGCGAGATCGTCGCGGAGAAGGACGTCGACGGAGCTCTCGTCGGCGGTGCGAGCCTCGATGCCGACGAGTTCGCGCAGCTCTGCGCCATCGCGGCCGGCGGGCCGCTGCCGTAATACGCGGTTGTACGGGCGTCGCCGGGATCGGGAACGTTGCTGCAGGGGTGTGACCCCCGTCAAGTGGCGTTCCCGATCCGGGTACCCTCGATGTCCTGAGTGTTGAGATCCGAAGATTGAGGATGGGATGCAACTCGCCCTGCAGATCGTGCTGATCGTCTCCAGTGTGCTGCTGGTGCTGTTGATCCTGCTCCACCGCGGTCGCGGTGGCGGGCTCTCCACGCTGTTCGGCGGTGGCGTCCAGTCGAGCCTCTCGGGCTCCAGCGTGGTCGAGAAGAACCTCGACCGCCTCACCCTGTTCACCGGTGCCATCTGGCTGATCGCCATCATCGGCACCGGCCTGATCGTCAAGATCGGGGTCTGAGAAGAGGTATGGCCATGGCAGGCGGAAACGCGATCAGGGGTACCCGCGTGGGTGCCGGTCCGATGGGCGAGTCAGAGCGCGGTGAGACCGCGCCGCGTGAGCACATCTCGTACTACTGCTCCAACGGGCACGTCACCACCCCGTCCTTCGCGGCCGAGGCGGAGATCCCCGACTCCTGGGACTGCCCCCGCTGCGGTCTCCCCGGCGGTCGGGACAACGAGAACCCGCCGGCGCCGCCGCGCACGGAGCCCTACAAGACGCACCTCGCGTATGTGAAGGAGCGCCGCAGCGACGCGGATGGCGCCGCCATCCTCGAGGAGGCGCTCGGCAGGCTGCGAGCGTCACGCGAGCTCTAGTGGGCCTGCGCGGCGCTGTGCGCGCGATGCTGTACCGGGTCGTCGACGAGGTCGTCGTCAAGCACCGCGCCGAGCAGACCGCCGAGCTGCGTGCGGAGATCCGCGCCGAGGTGGAGCGGGCGATCCACGAGATCCGCGCGGTCGAGATCCGCGACCGCCGCGACACGCTCGCCGCGGCGGAACGCGAGGCCGTCACGTCGACCGCTCGGTTCGTCCAGCGTGAGATGCGCGAGGCCCGCCATTTCGGCCACCCGAGCGCAACGCTCGACCACGCCGTGTCGATCGCGCCGGCCACCGGAGGGCTCGCGCTGGAGTTCGGCGTGTACAGCGGTTCGACGCTGAAGACGATCGCGGCATCACGCAGCGGTGGGGTCTACGGGTTCGACTCGTTCGCCGGGCTGCCCGAGAACTGGCGTGCCGGATTCGACACTGGCGCCTTCGGGGTGGACGCCCTGCCGCAGGTCCCCGGTGCCGAGCTGGTCGTCGGGCTCTTCGACGACACCCTGCCCGGTTTCCTCGATGAGCATCCCGAGCACGTCGACCTGCTGCACGTCGACTCCGACCTGTACAGCTCGGCAGCGTGCGTGCTGGAGAAGGTCGGGCCGCGGCTGCGCCCCGGCAGCGTGATCGTCTTCGACGAGTTCTTCAACTACCCCGGCTGGGAGCAGCACGAGGCGAAGGCGTGGCAGGAGTACGCCGCCGCGACCGGCGTGCGGTTCCGGTACGAGGCCTACACGCTCGACCACGAGCAGGTCGTGGTCGTTCTCGTCTAGGGAGCCGGCCCGGCTCAGCGGTCGACGCTGCGGGTGCCGGCGCGGGTCATCGCGACCGGTCCACTCGTGCGTCCGGTCCACACGTACCCGGGGCCGTGGTAGCGAGCGCTGCGGTACTCCCACTCGACGGTGCCCGAAAGGACGTGCTGGAGCCCTTCGACGAAGCGGCGCAGGTCGTCGGGCCGGCCGGGCGCTTCGGCGCGGACGACGTCGCACAACGCGACGATCCGCCGCTCCTCGGCGAGTGCCAGGTCGGCGACCCGGTTCAGGGCCTCTTGGATCGATGTCCCGTCCTCGCGCATGACGATCGCGACAGCGTTCCAGTCGTCGCCGGTGAAGTACTCCTTGCCGAACGCGATCACGTCGTTCACGAGCACGGCGTTCCAGACGGAACTCGAGATCAGCTCCCGCACGGCCGGGTGGTCGAGAACCGCCTCGGGGAGGTCGAGTCCTGCGGTGTGCTCCGCCAGCAGGAACGTCCACGGCATCCCGGAGTCGAAGTAGCGCAGGTCCCGGTACTGGTCGAGCGTGATGTCGCTGCCTGCTGCGCTCACGTCGATGGACGTGGCGAACCCGTCGAGCATCCGCAGGACGTACTCGGTGAACCGGGCCCGCTGCCGTACCGGCATCGTGTCGCGCATCATGTGCCACTGCTGCTGGAGCAGGTGGCTGAACGGGTCCGGCCGCGCCGTGTCGGGGTTCGCGATGACGTCCTGCAGGCCGGCGATCAGGAGCTCGGGCGGCGGTCGGTCCGTGCCGGGTTCCACGGGCTCGCTGGCCAGGTCGTCAAGGAGGAACCAGTAGTACATCCACCGCCCGATCCGGATCGCCGTCGCCGTCGAGGCCGCCGGGTAGGCGAAGCTGATCCACAGCGGGAATCCTTGACCGGCGAGCCGGAGCACCCGGTCCTCCGACACTCCGGGCAGCGTCCGCAGGTGTTGCCACGCCCAGGCGTTCATCTCCTTCTCGACCTGCGGGTAATCGGGCCGGCACACCAGGGGGAACGGGTGCGCCGACACCGGCGGGAGCTCGATCTCCAGGACCAGGTCCTGCCGCTCCGGTGAGGCAACGCCGGCCATCGGCGACCTCCTTCACTCAGACGTCGTGGGCGGGTGATGGCGTGCGGTGACGCGCATCATGAGGTTGCGCGGGTGCAGGGAGACGCCGATCTGGACACCGGGTGTGGCGCCGGGGACCGGTTCGAGGTGCCAGCGCGCTGCGATGTTCGCCAGCCCGAGGACCATCTCGGTCAGCGCGAACTGGTCGCCGATGCACTTCCTGACGCCGCCACCGAACGGCAGGAAGTAGCTGCGGCCAGAGACCGTCCCGTCGGCCCACCGGTCCGGTGCGAACGTGTCGGGATCGGGGTACAGGTCGGGCCGGCGGTGGATGATGTACGGACTGAAGATGATCATGCTGCCGGCCCGGACCGGATGGCCGCCGAGCTCGGTGTCGGCGACGACGGTCCGGCTGAGGACCCAGGCCGGCGGGTACAGGCGCAACGCCTCGGTGATGATGTTGGCGGTGAGGCGCAGCTGGGGCAGGTGCTCGAACGTCGCAGGACCGCCGGCGAGGACGGTGTCCAGCTCCTCGTACAGGCGGGTCCGGATATCGGGATGCTGCCCCAGCTGGTGGAACGCCCAGGCGAGCGTGCTGGCCGAGGACTCCGTGCCGCCGGTCAGGAAGGTGATGAGCTGGTCGCCGATCTCCGACTCCGACAGCGCGTCCCCGGCCCTCGCCGGCGCGCCCTCCGCCCCGGGCAGACGAGCCGTGAGCAGCGCTGACAGGAGGTCGTCGGGGTCCGCGCCGGACGCGCGGCGGGCTGCGAGCACGTCGCCGAGCACGCCGCGGATACCGACGCCCGCCCGGTCGAATGCGCGGTTGCCGGGCAACGGCAACCTATCCAGCACGGGCGGCCGAACGGCGCGACGGTAGATCTCCCGCAACGCCGTGGCCGTCTCGTCGAGCACCCTCGCGGTGGTCTCCGGCGACAGCTTGTCGCTGAACATCGTCTCCACCAGGGTGTGGACCGTGCGGATGCCCATCTCCGCCGGCACGTCGACGACCTGGCCGTCGTGCCAGCCGAGGTCCAGGAAGTTGGCGGTCATCACGCGCGCGTACGCCGGGAGCCGTTCGCGGTGGAATGCGGGCTGGACGAGGGTGCGCAGGCGCCGGTGCGCGCTGTGCGGGCAGGTGCCGACGCTGCTCTCGCCGAGCACCTCCTCGATGCGGGCGATGATCGGCCCGCCCTTGTCGAACGTCTGCAAGTCCTTGAGGACGTGGCGGGTCAGACCCGGGTCGCACACCACGACGAGGCGCAGCGTGCCGACGCGCATTTGCACCACATCACCGTGATCGGGCAGCGAGGCCAGGAAGTCGAGGGGGTTGCGCAGCAGCGGCAGCACGTGGCCAAGCACGGGAATGCCGCCGGGCGCCTGCGGGATGGGTGTGGAAATCGTGGCGGAGTCGACCATCGGTCACCTTTCAGAGACGCGCCTAGCGCATCACGTGGTGACAGTTCGGGCCCCGCTTCGGCAGGCCCGAGGTGTTTCATCCGCGTGGTTGTTCCACGCCGGGTAAGGCCAAGGCCGTGTTGAGAAAGTCCTGGTCGCGCTCTTCGCGCCCAGATCGCCGCTGGCGGCGTTGCCGCCACGATCGGGTACGCCTGGTACGACGGCTCGTGGCGGCGCCTTGCCAGCGACGATCTGGATCACGAAGAGCATCGACCCTGACTTCCTCAACACGGCCTAGGTCAGCTTGCCGAGCTGGTCGCTCAGGGCGAAGACCAGTTGCGCGGCCGTCGTTCCCGGCGGTACTGCCGAGACGGAGACGGTGACCAGCTCCGAGCGGCGGATCGCCACGGCGAACACGCTGCCGCCGTGGAAGCGGCACACGAAGCCGGTCCCGGGAGCGGCGACCGGTGCCCGCGACTCGCGGTCGCACACGGCCGCCACGCCGTCCAGCTCGGCCGCGGGTTCTCCGCTGAACGGGGCGATGGTGATGGCGAGGAACTCGTCCTCGCCCGCCGCGGACGTCGGCGCGGCCGCGGAGGTCCTGGTGGCGGACGCGGTGGCGCCGGCCTGCGCGGGCGCGGGCGGCGCCGGGTCGTAGACGCAGCGGGTGTCGCTCGCCGCGACCTCGTCGGGCGTCCACGTGACACCGGTGGCCGCCGAAAGCGCACCGGCGTCGAGCAGGCAGGCCGCCGGCGGATCCGGCTCGGGCTCCGGCGAGGTGCCCGACGGGCCCGGGCCGGCCGTGCACCCGGCGAGCACGACGACGGTGAATGCGGCGACCCCTGCGATCGTCGCTGTCAGAGCTGCCCGTCCCCGTGCCACGGCAAGCACCCTGCCATACGCGGATGTGCCGACCGCTCCCGGTAATCCGGTGGGATCACCTCGACCGGCGCGGATACCGTCCGGCCATGCGCTCGGTCACGCTGGTCCTGTGCGGCTCCGGCGGCCGCTTGCTCGGCGCGTTGCCGGCGTTCGACGTGCCGGTGCCGTGGTGGCAGGAGGTCGAGAGCGTCGTTGCCGCTGCGCGCGACGTGCACGGGGTGGACGTCACGATCCTGCGGCTCCTGGAGGTGGCGGAGCCGGCGGCCGGCAGCGGTGGCCCGGTGACCTACCTCGCCGAAGTAGCGGATGCGCCGGCCGTCCCGCTCGTGCCGTGGCCCGGCCCCGACCCGCTCGCCGACGAGCCGCTGCGCCAGTCCTACGCCCGTCCCGGCGGGCCCGGCGCCGACCTCGCATGGGCCGACACCCGGCTCGCCGAGCTGGGCACCCCGAGGACGGGTCCGGCGACGCAGATGCGCACCTGGAACCTGTCGAGCCTGTGGCAGCTCCCGACGGCCGGCGGAACGGTCTGGTTGAAGGTGGTGCCACCGTTCTTCGCGCGCGAGTCGGAGATCCTGCCGCTGCTCGACCCCGCCACCGTGCCGCGGGTGCTCGCCACGGGCCAGCAGCGGGTGCTGCTGGCCGACATCACGGGCGACGACCAGTACGACGCCACCGGTGCGGCGGTGCTGGACATGGTGCGCATGCTCGTCGACCTGCAGATCGCATGGCTGGACCGAACCGCGGAGCTGCTCGCGCGCGGCGCCGCCGACTGGCGGCTGACCGGCCTCGGCCCGCGGATCGAGGCCGTGGCGGCGCGATACGGGCCGGCGCTCACGCGTGGCGAGCGGGCCGACGTGGACCTCCTCGTGGCCGGTCTCGACGCCCGGTTCGCCGCGATCGACGCGTGCGGGCTGCCCGAGACGCTGGTGCACGGCGATTTCCATCCCGGCAACGTCCGCGGGCGGCCCGGCGCGCTCGTGCTGCTCGACTGGCCCGAGATCGGCGTCGGCCACGCGATGTTCGACCAGCAGGCGTTCCTCGGCCGGCTCGGCCCCTCCGACTGCGTCGAGGCGGCGCGGTACTGGGCCGGCCGCTGGCGGGACGTGCGACCCGGCGCCGACCCCGACCGCGCGGCGGAGCTGCTGGCGCCGGTCAACGAGCTATGCGCGGCGCTGATCTACTCCGACTTCCTCGACGCGATCGAGCCCAGCGAGCGCGTGTTCCACGCCGATGACCCTGCGCGGGCCCTGCGCGCCGCGGTGGCCCGCCCGGTCAGCGCCCGTCCCGTCAGCGCCCGTCCCGTCAGCGCGGCAGTGCCTTCTCGATCGCCGTGACGACCTCGTCGGAGGTCGGCTCGGTGCGGGGCCGGAACCGGTTGAGCACGGTGCCGTCCGGGCCGATCAGGAACTTCTCGAAGTTCCACTGCACGTCACCGGCTGCGCCCTCGGCGTCCGGGACGGCCGTGAGCTCGGCGTAGAGCGGGTGCCGGTCCGCGCCGTTCACGTCGATCTTCTCGGTGAGCGGGAACGTCACGCCGTACGTGCTGGAGCAGAACGTCTGGATCTCCTCGGCCGTGCCCGGCTCCTGTCCGGCGAACTGGTTGCAGGGCACGCCGAGCACGGTGAAGCCGCGCTCGGCGTAGCGGTCCTGCAGCTCCTCCAACCCGGTGTACTGCGGGGTGAGACCGCACTTCGACGCGACGTTGACCACCAGCACGGCGGTGCCGTCGAACGTCTTCAGATCGAGGGAGGAGCCGTCGAGCGCGGCGATGTTGATGTCCTGGAAGGCCATGAAGCCCAGCCTATGGATCAGGTTCTTCCCCAGTTATGGCGCGGGCCACTACGTTCGCCGGCATGACCCGCTGGACACTGCCGCCGGACAAGATTCCCAGCTCGTGGTTCAACGTCGTACCGCACCTCGCGTCGCCCCCGCAGCCGCCGCTGCACCCCGGCACGCGGGAACCGGTCGGCCCTGACGATCTTGCGCCGCTCTTCCCGATGGCGCTGATCGGGCAGGAGGTGAGCGCGGAGCCGTGGATCGACATTCCCGGCGAGGTGCTGGACATCCTGCGGCTGTGGCGCCCGACCCCGCTCGTGCGCGCCACCCGGCTGGAGAAGGAGCTCGGCACGCCCGCGCGGATCTACTTCAAGGACGAGTCGGTCTCGCCCGCCGGCAGCCACAAACCCAACACGGCCGTCGCGCAGGCGTTCTACAACAAGCAGGAAGGCATCGCCCGGCTCACCACCGAGACCGGGGCGGGGCAGTGGGGCACGGCGCTCGCGTTCGCCTGCGCCCAGTTCGACCTCGACCTCAAGGTCTACATGGTGCGGGCCTCCTACGAGCAGAAGCCGTACCGCCGTATCGCGATCGAGACGTGGGGCGGGGAGGTTGTCGCGGCGCCCGTCGACGAGCCGGGTCATCCGGGTTCGCTCGGCTCCGCGATCTCCGACGCCGTGCGCGACTGCGCGGGCCGCGCCGACTCGCACTACGCGCTGGGCTCGGTGCTCAACCACGTCCTGCTGCACCAGACGGTGATCGGGATCGAGGCGAAGGAGCAGCTGCAGCTCGCTGGCGAGCGGCTCCCCGACGTCGTGATCGCGCCGTGCGGGGGAGGGTCGAACCTCGGCGGGATCGCGTTCCCGTTCGTGCCCGACGAGGGTGTCCGGCTGGTGGCGGTCGAGCCGCTCTCCTGCCCGACGCTGACCCAGGGCCGTTTCGACTACGACTTCGGCGACACCGCCGGCCTCACGCCGCTGCTGCCCATGTACACGCTGGGCCACGACTTCATCCCGCCGTCGATCCACGCGGGCGGCCTGCGGTACCACGGCGACTCCCCGCTGATCTCGCAGCTCGTCCGGGACGGCCGGATGGAGGCGGTCGCCTACCCGCAGGGGAAGGTGTTCGAGGCGTCCGTGCAGTTCGCGCGCACCGAGGGCAAGATCCCTGCGCCCGAGTGCGGCCACGCCATCCGGGCCGCGATCGACGAGGCGTTGGCGGCGAAGGAGACCGGCGAGGAGAAGGTGATCCTCTTCAACTACTGCGGCCACGGGTTCCTCGACCTGACCGCCTACGACGACTACAACAACGGCCGGCTCCCGGAGGAGCAGGGCTGAGCACCCCGATCTTCCCCATCGTTTTGGGTGGATGCGCGCCGAAACAGCGCGCAAGCGCCCAAAACGGTGGGGAAGTTTGCGGTGGTCAGTAGGTCAGGCCGAAGCCGAGCGGGAAGAGCGGGTCCTTCCCGTCGCCCTCGTTGACGGGCTGCTGCGCTGACGAGCGCATCCACGTCATGGGCAGCTTCCCGCTGGGCTTGTGGTCGCCGAAGAGCACGTCGGCGACGCCGGCGCCTTCCGTACCGGGCAGCCACGCCGCGACGAACGCCTTCCACGAGGGCAGCTGGGCGGCGATGTCCATCGTCCGGCCCGAGACCAGGACGACCACCACCGGGACGCCCGACGCCTCGAGCTTCTTCAGCGTGGCGAGGTCGTCTGCGTCGAGCGGGAGCGTGTCGCGGTCGCCCTCGTACTCGGCGTAGGGCTTCTCACCGATCACGGCGACGGCGACCTTGTAGGAGCTGTCGATCCCCGAGCCGTCCTTGCTGTACTGGATCTTCGTCGTCGGCCCGGCGACCGACTTGATGCCCTCGAGGACCGAGGTGCCCTTGGTGGTGGGGCCGCTCTCGCCCTGCCACGTGATCGACCAGCCGCCGAGCTGGTGGCCGATGTCGTCGGCGTTCTTGCCGGCCACGAACACGGCGTTGCCGTCCTTCGCGAGCGGCAGGACGTTGCCCTCGTTCTTCAGCAGCACCTGCGACTCCCGGACGGCCTGGCGGGCCAGGTCGCGGTGGGGTGCACTGCCGAGCGTCGCGGTGAGCGCGCGGTCGACCAGCGGGTGCTCGAACAGCCCCAGCTCGAACTTCTTCGTGAGGATGCGGCGGTTGGCGTCGTCGATCCGCTCCATCGACACGCGGCCGCCCTCGACCTCCGCCTTCAACAGCGACATGAACTGCTTCGAGTCGGCGGCCACCATCGCCATGTCGGTGCCGGCGTTGATGCCCTCGCGGACGTCCTGCGCGGTGAGGTCGTCCTTGTTGCCGTCGATCCGGTGGATCGCGTTCCAGTCGCTGATCACGAAGCCGCGGAAGCCGAGCTCGCCCTTCAGCACCGTGTTGACCAGGTACGGGCTGTTGTGCAGGTACTCGCCGTTCCACTGGTTGTACGAGAGCATCACCGAGCCGACGTCGCGCCGCACGGCCTCCTGGAACGGCGGCAGGTGGATCTTGCGCAGCTCGGCCTCGCTGAGCTCGGTGTTGCCCTGGTCGCTGCCTTCGGTCGTGCCGCCGTCGCCGAGATAGTGCTTCGCGGTCGCGAGGACCTTGTTCGGGCCCTTCTGCAGGCCGTCGATGATCGTGGTCATCGACGAGACAACCTCGGGCGACTCGCTGAACGACTCGTAGGTGCGGCCCCAGCGGTCGTCGCGGGCGACGCAGAGGCAGGGCGCGAACGTCCAGCTGAACCCGGTGCCCGCGGTTTCCGTCGCCGTGACCTCGCCGACCTTGCGGGCCAGCTCCGGGTCGCGGGTGGCGCCCATGCCGATGTTGTGCGGGAAGATCGTGGAGCCGACGACGATCTGGTTGCCGTGCACGGCGTCGACGCCGTAGATCAGCGGGATGCGCAGCCGCGTGGCCAGCGCCTCCTTCTGGAGGCGGTCGGCCTGGTCGGCCCACGGCTCCGGCGCGTTGGTGGGCGGTGTGGAATCACCGACGGCGAGCAGCGATCCCACGGCTGTCGACGTGACCTCGCCCGGCGCGAGCTTCGAGTTCTCGGCCTGCGTCATCTGGCCGATCTTCTCGTCGAGCGTCATGCGGCCGAGCAGGTCGTCGACGCGCTGCGAAACGGGTACCGCAGGGTCCAGGTAGGGCGCCTCGGCGCGTGGCGCCTGCTGTGCGGGAGCCGGTGCGGAACATCCGGTGAGCACCATCGCAATAGCGACGATGGAACGTGCGCGCATTTCCTACGGACCCCCGACCGACGTCATTGCACTTCACTGCGCGGCGGATGCTACCCAGCTGCGCTTACAGCTGGCTCAAAGCGCGGTCACGCGCCAGGGTGAGCAGGCAACCGGAACTGCGTGAGCACGGCGCGGTGGTCGCTGCTGCGGACGTCGACGATCTCGAACCGGCTGGTGACCGTCGCGGCCGGGACGATCACGTGGTCGATCTGGATGCCGAGCGCCCTGGGCAGCTTGGTCGGGAACGTGCCGGCCAGGCCACGGCCGGTGCCGGCCGCCGCGCTGTGCCCCGGGCCGATCGCGTCGCGCAGCAGGGCGTGGTCGAGCGTGGCGTTGAGGTCGCCGGCGACGATCGGGGCGACCGGTTCCCGGCACCAGCGACCGATCGTCGCCATATCGGCGCACCACCACCGCGTGCGTTGCACGCCCACGGGCGAGATGGTGTGGGCGACGATGAAGCTCCGCTCGCCCAGCAGGCCGCCGGTCGCGCGCAGGCTCCGCTGCGGCATCGCGGGATCCGAGCGGACCTCGAGCAACCCCATCCGGTCGGCAGCCAGCAGCACCACACCCTCGCCGTCGGCCACGCCGGGCGCCGTTGCGGCCCATGACCGGTAGCCCATGCCGCTGATCAACGGCATCAGCTTGTCGCGGAAGTCGCATCCGGCTTCCGAGAGCGCAACCAGGTCGGGTCGCTCGCGTTCGAGCAGCGTGGCGAGCTCGCCGGTGTCGGCGCGGCCGTGCAGGACGTTCAGGGCGAGCACGGTGAAGTCGGAGCTCGACGGCTGTGCCGCCGGGCGCCGCCAGACGCGTTCGGCCAGCGCCGGCAGCGCCGCCAGCGCGACGGCCCCGAGCGCCGTCGCCGCACCCCGCCTGCGGGGACGGCTGGCGAGTGCCGCCGTCGCGATCGCGGCCGCGGCGGTGAGGTGGGGCCGCCAGGCGAGCACCGCGACGCCGAGAGCGCTGCGATCGGTCAGGGAGCGGGGCGGCATCACGGAGATCCTTTCGACGGTACTTCCGGGCAACGGGCGGGCGGCGCACCGAGTTCCGCTCTTGATCTGAACCCAGGTTGAGGTTGCATCCTGCTCAGTAGCACTTTCATCAAACTATGGAGCGGCCATGCACGCGATTCGCCAGCACACCTTCGGCCCCGCGGAGAACCTGCGCCTCGAGGAAGTCGACGATCCGCAGCCGGGTGCGGGGCAGGTCCGGATCGCGGTGGAGGCTGCAGGCATCCACCTGGTCGACACCTTCATCAGGGCCGGCAAGAGCACGGGCCCGTTCCCGCCGCCGCAGCTGCCGATGACCCCCGGCCGTGAGGTCGCGGGCGTCGTCGACGCGGTGGGGGACGGCGTCGACGCGGCCTGGGTGGGCGCCCGGGTCGTCGCGCACCTCGGGCTGGCGAGCGGCGGGTACGCGGAGCTCGCGATCGCGAACGTCGATGCGCTGCACCGGCTGGCCGACACGCTCGAAGCCCCCGCCGCCGTCGCGATGATGGGGACCGGGCGGATGACGATGGGGCTGCTGGCGGTCGCGCAGATGGTCGAGACCGACGTCGTGCTCGTCACGTCCGCCGCCGGCGGTATCGGCACGCTGCTCGTGCAGGCAGCGCGGAACGCGGGCGCCACCGTCGTCGGTGTCGCGGGCGGGCCCACGAAGGTCGAGATGGTGCGCAGCAACGGCGCCGACGTCGCCGCCGACTACAACGACCCCGGCTGGGTCGAGACCGTCACCGCCGCGCTCGACGGTCGCGGCATCACACTGGCCTTCGACGGCGTGGGCGGGGCGGTCGGCGAGGCGGTGTTCCGGCTGCTCGTCCCAGGTGGTCGGCTGATCCTGTTCGGCTACTCGGGTGGCGAGCCGGCAGCGTTCAGCTCGTCGGACCTGTTCGAGCGCGGGCTGACGGTCGCGGTTGCGCTCGGCCCGCGGATCATGGGGCTGCCCGGCGGGATGCGTGCGCTCGAGGAGCGCTCGATCGCCGAGGCGACCGCCGGGCGACTCGTTCCCGCCGTGCAGATCTTCCCGTTGAAGGACGCCGCTGCCGCGCACCGGGCGCTGGAGAACCGGGAGGCGGCCGGCAAGGTCGTGCTGGTGCCGTGATCGCCGTCGGAGTGGTGCTGCCATCGCTCGCCGTCGTGCGCGACCAGCGCCTCGACCTCGCCGCGGCCGCCCGGCACGTCGAGGAGGCCGGGCTCGACAGCGCGTGGCACGGCGACCACCTCGCGCCGGGCGGGCCGGTGCGCGACTGCACGGTCGCGCTCGCCGTCGCCGCCACCGCGACCCGGCGGATCACGGTGGGCACGAGCGTGTACGTGCCGGCGATCCGGCCGCTCGCGTGGGCGGCGAAGCAGATCGCCACGCTGGTGGAGATCTCCGGCGGCCGCTTCGTGCTCGGCGTCGGATCCGGCGGCGGGCCCGAGCAGTGGGCGGCGGCCGGCGTGCCGTACGACGAGCGCGGCGCGCGCACCGACACCGCCCTGGAGCTGCTGCCCGCGCTGCTCGCGGGCGAGCCCGTCACGCTGCCCGACGGGGCGGCCGTGACGCTCGCGCCCGCCGTCGCGCCGCCACCGGTGTGGGTGGGCAACGCGTCGGCCGTCGCGTTGCGGAGAGCGGCCCGGTTCGGCGCCGGCTGGTTCCCGTCGCTGATCACCGCGGCGGAGGTCGCGGCCGGCGTTGCGACGCTGGCTGCGGCCCAGCACCGGCCGACGGTGGCGATCGGCATGGCGGGCGCGCTCGGTGCCGGTGTGCCGGCTCGAACGGAGATCGCCGCCGGGATCGCGTCGGCGTACGGGCGGCCGGTCGAGGAGGTCGCATCGGTGCCGCTCAGCGGCGGGCCCGGGGAGGTGGCGGAGCAGCTCGCGGCCTACGCGGCGGCAGGAGCGTCGCACGCGGTGATCGGGATCGCGGGCGGCGACTGGCGCCGGCAGGTCGACCTGCTGGCGGAGGCGAAGACGCTGCTCGTGGCGTAGCAGGCTGACGCTGGCCCGTCGTGGTTGGCGCACGTATCGCGTCCGGGGCCTGACTGGGCGCCGGGCGGTCAGCCTGCGGGGTGGTGGTGCGCGTCGTCCTGCTCGCCGGTTCCGCGGGTCTCCAGCGCGTCGACGAGGTCCTCGCGCGCGCGGGCGACGCGGGAGCGGATCGTGCCGATCGGGCAGCCGCACACCAGCGCGGCGTCGGCGTAGCTCAGGTCGAGCAGCTGGGTGAGCACGAAGGCCTCCCGCCGGTCGGGTGGGAGCGCGGCGACCAGCTCGCGCAGGAGCACGGCGTCGTCGAGGTTGGAGCGGACCCGCCCGGCGCGCACGGCGACCGTGTCCCAGTCGACGTCGCCGGTGGTGCGCGGCCGGCGCTGCGCTGTGCGGACGGCGTCGGCCGCGGTGTGGCGGGCGATCGACAGCAGCCACGTCCGCGCCGACGAGCGGCCGGCGAACCGGGGGAGTGCCCGTAGCGCACGCAGGTAGGTCTCCTGCGCGAGGTCCTCCGCGTCGGCGCGGCCGCTGAGGTGCGCGACGAACCGGTGCACATCGCGCTGGGTGGCGCGGACGAACGCGGCGAGCGCCTGCTCGTCACCCCGCCCCGCAGCCAACGCCCACGCGGTGACCTGAGGATCATCAGGGCGTTCTGCCACGCGCGGAGAATAGCCCGGAACTTACGGGCCCCCGCGGGCGACCATCCCTGCATGCGGTGTTCGGAATGCCGGGAGGCGCTCTCGGCGCGGCTCGACGGCGAGGACGCGCCGGGCGAGAGCGCCGACGTCGACGCCCACCTCGAGGAGTGCGCCGAGTGCGCGGCTTTCGCCGAGAGAGCCGCGCACGTCACGCGGCTGACCCGGACGAGGCTCGCCGAGCCGGGGCCCGACCTCACCGGCGCGGTGCTGGCCGCGGCCGGCTCGGGCAAGCGCCGTCGGCGCGGGGTCGGGGCCGACGCCGTGCGGCTCGCCCTCGGTGCCGTTGCGGTGGGGCAGTTCGCGCTGGCCATCAGCGGTGTCGTGGCGGCCGGCGGGCACCACGACACCGGTGGCGCGGTGGCGGGCGCCGGTGTCGTGCACTTCGCGCACGAGAGCTCGGCGTGGAACCTCGCGCTCGCCGTCGCGTTCCTGTGGGTCGCGACCGGGCCGGTGCGGGTGGCCGGGCTGCTCCCGGTGCTCACGGCGTTCGTCGGCGCGTTGGCGGCGCTCAGCGTCGCGGACGTGCTGGGTGGGCACGTCGAGGCGGCTCGGCTGGTGACGCATGGGCTCGTCGTGGCGGGCCTCGTCCTGCTCGTCGTGCTGCGGCGGCTCAGCGGGGACGGAGGGGACGGCGGGCTCGCCGGATCCGTGCCCGAGCGACCGGCGGGACGGGCACGGCGCCGCCTGCTCCGCCCGTCGGGCGGTGGTGGGGCCGGGGGAGCGCAGCCGACCGCGCAGCAGAAGGCGGCCTGACCGGGCCCGATGTGCTGGAACGTGGGACTCGCGCGCCGAAACGTGGGACTCGCGCGCTGAAGCGTGGGACTCGCCGTGCTGAAAGTGGCGACTCGCCGTGCTGAAAGTGGCGACTCGCCGTGCTGAAAGTGGCGACTCACCGCTCTGCAGTGCGTGACTCAGCTGGTGGTGGGGAGGGCGCGCAGCAGGACGGCGGGGCCTACGGCGGTGGCGCCGTGGACGCGGACGCGTTCGCGCAGGGCCCGGTCGGCGGTCACGACGACGACCTGCTCCTCGTGCAGGTCGGCCGCGAGCGCGGCGATGGTCGAGTCGCCGTCGGCCGGGGCCACGACGACGTCGAGGGCGGGGTGGGTGGGCAGGTCGGGGGTCCGGCCGGCCGCCCCTTCCAGCACGAGGTGCACGAGCAGCGGGCCGACCGGTTCGCGGCCGAGCGCCGCGACGAGCACCCCGGGATCGGTGGACAGCACCGCGACGAGGCTCCCGGCGAGCCGCCGCGCGGCTCCCTGGCGGTCGCGCCACCAGCCGTCCGGCCGGGAGCCGATGACGTTGGCGGCGTCGACGATCAGGTGCATCCGTGATCCTTGGAGTCTTCGGTCAGCCGATCGGGGGGACCATGTCGCGCGGCAGCTTCGAGGCCGCCGCCCGGTCGAGCAGCCACCGCGTGCGCCGCCGTCCGCGCGCGCCCGCGACCGGGATCGCCACCTCACCGGCGCCGCCGAGCGCCAGCGCGACCGCGCCGGCCTTCGCCTCGCCCGTCGTGATGATCCAGACCTCCGCCGCCTTCCGGATCGCCGGCAGCGTGAGCGACACCCGCGTCGGCGGCGGCTTCGGGCAGCCGTGCACGGCCACGACCGTCCGCTCGGTCTCGTAGACGGCGGGGGAGTGCGGGAACACCGACGCCGTGTGCCCCTCCCCGCCCATCCCGAGCAGCACGACGTCGAACGACGGCACCGGCCCGTGGTCCTCCGGCCGCGCCGCCGCGGCGAGCAGCTGCGCGTACTCGGCCGCCGCGGCATCGGCGCCGGCCGGCCCGGTGCCCGTGTCGGCGCCCATCGGGAACACCTTCGCGGGATCGACCCGGACGTGGTCCAGCAGCGCCTGCCTGGCCTGCGTCTCGTTCCGCTCGGGGTCGCCGGATGGGAGGAACCGCTCGTCGCCCCAGTAGAACTCGACCCGGCTCCAGTCGACGGCGTCGCGCGCGACCGTCTCCCTGATCTGCTCCAGCATCGCGATGCCGACCCCGCCGCCGGTCAGCACGACCTTCGGCGTGTTGCCGGCCGCCTGCAGATCGACGAGCCGGGTGAGCAGGCGCGCCGCCGCCGCGGCGGCGAGCACCTTCGGCTCGGTGTGGACGGCGATGTCGGGGGTGCCCATCAGCTGCCGGCCCCGGAGAGCGCCGGCACCTTGATCGGCGTGCGACCCTTCGCGATCTGCCCGACGCCGGCGAGCGCGGCGCCGTAGATCTCGTCGGGGTCGAGGCGGCGCAGCTCCTCGGCGAGGCAGTCGCGCACCTCCCGCCTGGCGAGCGCGACCAGCCGGTCGGGCTGACCGGGCTGGCGCAGGCTGCCGACCTTGCCGTCGGGGCGCACCAGCTCGACCGGGCCCGACGCCCGCTCCATCCGCACCGAGACCAGGCCGGGGCCGCTGGCCGCGGGCGAGCGCTTGACCTTGGTGCCCAGCCGCACCGCGAGCCACCCCGCCATCAGGTCGGTCGACGGCGAGACGGCCTCGCCCGCGACCGTCGCCGACGTCACCGGCTCGTGCGGAGGGTGGTCCAGCGCGGTGGCGAGCAGCGCCCGCCACGGCGTGAGCCGGGTCCAGGTCAGGTCCGTGTCGCCCGCGACGTAGTTCGCCCGGCGCTGGTCGAAGGCCTTCAGCGGGTTGCGCGCCGAGAGCGCGTCGGTGATCCGCCGCTGCGCCAGCTTGCCCACCGGGTCGTCCGACGGCACCGCGGGCGCCTCGTTCGGCCACCACGCCACCACCGGGGCGTCCGGCAGCAGCAACGGCATCACCATGCCCGCGCCGGCGTCCTCGGCCGCGAGCTGGCCGTAGCCGCGCAGGACGATCACCTCGCTCGCGCCGGCGTCGCCGCCGACCCGGATCTGTGCGTCGAGCCGCGGCGCCGCCTTGCGCTGGCCACGGGCCACGACGATCACCCGGCACGGGTGCTCGCGGCTCGCGGAGTTCGCGGCCTCGATCGCACCCTCGATGGCGCTGCCGTCGTCGGTGACGATGACGAGGGTGAGCACGCGACCGAGCGCCAGCACGCCGCCGCGCTCGCGCAGCTCCACGATCTTCTTGTTGACCGCCGACGTCGTGCTCGACGGAAGGTCCACGATCATGGCCGCCTCCAGGTACGTCCGGTGCGGGCGAGCATCGCGTTGGCCGATTCCGGCCCCCACGAACCCGCCGGGTAGGGGTCGGGGCCCGAGTCCTGCTTGTGCCAGTGCTCGATGACGGGGTCGAGGATCTCCCAGGACCGCTCGACCTCCTCGTTCACCGGGAACAGGCTCGGCTCACCCAGCAGGACGTCCAGGATGAGACGCTCGTAGGCCTCGGGGGAGGCCTCGGTGAACGCCGTGCCGTACCCGAAGTCCATGGTGACGTCGCGGACCTCCATCTGGCTGCCCGGCACCTTCGACCCGAACCGCATCGTGACGCCCTCGTCGGGCTGCACCCGCACGACGAACGCGTTCTGGCCGAGCTCCTCGGTCATCGTCGCGTCGAACGGCAGGTGCGGCGCCCGCTTGAAGATCACCGCGATCTCGGTGACCCGGCGCCCCAAGCGCTTGCCCGTGCGCAGGTAGAACGGCACACCCGCCCAGCGCCGGGTGTCGATCTCGCAGGTGATCGCCGCGTAGGTCTCCGTGCCGGAGTTGGGGTCGAAGCCCTCTTCCTCCTTGAGGCCCTTCACCAGCTCGCCGCCCTGCCAGCCGCCGACGTACTGGCCGCGCGCGGTGGTCTCGTCGAGCGGGCCGACGAGCCGGGTCGCGTTGAGCACCTTGATCTTCTCGCTGCGCAGCTCGTTCGACGAGAACGAGGTGGGCTCCTCCATCGCCGTGAACGCCAGCAGCTGCAGCAGGTGGTTCTGGATGACGTCGCGCGCGGCGCCGATCCCGTCGTAGTAGCCGGCGCGGCCGCCCAGCCCGATGTCCTCGGCCATCGTGATCTGCACGTGGTCGACGTAGTGCGCGTTCCAGATGGGCTCGAACAGCTGGTTGGCGAACCGCATCGCCAGGATGTTCTGCACCGTCTCCTTGCCGAGGTAGTGGTCGATGCGGAACACCGAGTCCTCGGGGAACACGTCGTTGACGATCGCGTTCAGCTCGCGCGCGCTCTTCAGGTCGTGCCCGAACGGCTTCTCGATCACCACCCGGCGCCACTGGTCGCCCTGCTGCGCGGAGAGCCCCGAGCGGGCCAGCTGCTTGCAGACCACCGGGAACGCCGACGGCGGGATCGACAGGTAGAACGCGTGGTTGCCGTTGGTGCCGCGCACGCGGTCGAGGTCCTCGACGGTGCGCTCCAGCCGGTCGAACGAGTCGTCGTCGTCGAAGCTGCCCGGCACGAACCGGAACCCTTCGGCGAGGCGGTCCCACACGGTCTGCCGGAACGGGGTGCGCGCGTGCGCCTTCACCGCCTCGTAGACGACCTGGCCGAAGTCCTGGTCGGCCCAGTCGCGGCGGGCGAAGCCGGTCAGCGCGAAACCCGGTGGCAGCAGGCCCCGGTTGGCGAGGTCGTAGATCGCCGGCATCAGCTTCTTGCGCGAGAGGTCGCCGGTGACACCGAAGATCACCAGCCCGCACGGGCCTGCGATCCGTGGCAGCCGCTTGTCACGCGGGTCGCGGAGTGGGTTGCTCCACTCACTCATCAGTTCTCCGCTTCATCGATCCTGTAATCCGCGAGATCAGTTGGCTGGATCATCGCAGCACGCTCAGATTTCCTGCACGGCACGCGCCAGCGTGACCAGCCCGATCAGCCGGTCGGTGAGGTGGAGTCGCAGCACCGGCACGTCACGTTGCGCGGCGTCGGCCGCGGCGGCACCGAGCTGCAGCTCGGCCAGGGGATCGGGGGTCGGTCCGGCGTCCTCGTCCACACCGCCGGTCAGCTGGCAGAGCACACCCTGCACGTGCTGTCCGCTCCCCGGGAGGCAGCGCGGAGCCCACCCGAACGTGGTGACGAGCCCGGTGCGGCGGGCCAGCTCCCCGCGCAGCACGGCGGCGGACGCGTCGTCGGTGCGGTCGAGGTAGGCGTGCACGGCGAGGTGACCGGCGGGCCGTTCCGCGGCGGCGGAGACGAGCGCCTTCACCGCGCCGGCGACGGTGTCGACCTCCGGCGGCAGCCAGCCGCCGGCGGCCCGCACCACGATGCCGCCGTCCTCGAACCCGGCACCGATTTCGCCCTCGATCCCGGTTCCGGCGAGGGCAGGAAAGCCACTTTCCTGCCCTGTGGGGGCCGGAAAGTGGCTTTCCTGCCCAACCCCGACCCCGAGGAGATGGGCGGCGACGGCAGTGGCGTGCTGCCAGAGCAGCAGCCGGGCGGCGGTCGGGCCGGCAAGCGTGACGTCGGCCGGCTCGGCCTCGTCGCTCGTGACGGTCAGGTCGGCGCCGTCCCAGCCGGGCGCGCCGGCCTGCTCGACGACCACCGGCAGGGGCCCGGCCGCGCCGACAGCCGCGCCGAGCTGTTCCGCGGCGCCTTCGGCGTGCGCCCCGCTCAGAGCTACCGTCCGGGCCTCGGCGAGCAGCGCGCCGAGCACGAGTGCCGGGTTGTCGCGGTCGTCGGCGACGAGCGCGGGCCGGGCCGCCGCGGCGTCGGCGAGCAACGCAGCCACGTCGGCGCCGGCGAGCCCTGCCGGGACCAGCGCGTAAGCGGTGAACGCGCTCCACGGGCCCCTGCCGTCGGGCGGGCCCAGGACCGTCGTCGCTCCGCTCGCGCGGTCGATCATCGGTGCGCCGGGCGGCGCCACGACGACGGTCTGCGCCGCGGGATCGAGCCCTTCGGCCCGCATGGCGTGCTCGACGGTGTCCCAGAGCAGGTCGACGCCGCCGGCCGCGCTGCCCGACGGGTCGCTCACCACCAGCACGGTCGCATCGAGGTCGCCGGCGAGCGCGTCTGCGACCTGCACCGGGTCGGTGTCGTCGAGCACGATCAGCCGCGGCTCGCCGGGGGCGAGCTGCTCGGCGACCACACCGACGCCGTCGGTGGTGACGAGCAGCACCCGGCTGATCCCGGCCACCCGCAGCCGCTCGCGCAGCCCCTCGATCTCACCGACCAGCGGTCGGGCCGCACGTACTGCGCCCGCCCAGTCGCCGCTGCCCACCTGCGACGCGACCGCGTCGCCGACCAGCCGGTCGATGATCTCGACCGGGGCCGGCACGGCGATCGCGGTGCGCATCGCTACTGCCTCGGGGTCGCGCGTCGTCAGGACTTCGCGCCGTCGAGCTGGCCCTGGACCGTCTCGAGGAGCTCCGACCACGACTTCTCGAACTTCTCCACGCCCTCGGTCTCCAGGGTGAGGAACACGTCGTCGAGGTCGACGCCCGCTGCGGCGACGGCGTCGAACACCTGCTGTGCCTCGCCGCCGAGCCCGGTGACGGTGTCGCCGCGCACGTCGCCGTGATCGGCGAACGCCTTCATCGACTTCTCCGGCATCGTGTTGACGGTGTCGGCGACGACCAGCTCGGTGATGTAGAGGGTGTCGGGGTAGTCGGGGTTCTTCACCCCGGTCGACGCCCACAGCGGCCGTTGCGGCTTGGCGCCCTTCGCGGCAAGTGCCTCCCAGCGCTCGCCGGAGAACACCTCCTCGAACGCCGCGTACGCGAGCCGTGAGTTCGCGACGGCGGCCTGGCCGCGCAGCGCGAGCGCGTCGCCGCCGATCGCCTCCAGGCGCTTGTCGATCTCGGTGTCGACGCGTGAGACGAAGAAGCTCGCGACCGACGTGATGGCGGCCAGCTGGTGGCCGTTGGCCGCGGCCTGCTCCAGCCCGTCGAGGTAGGCGCCCATCACCGCGCGGTAGCGCTCGACGGAGAAGATCAGCGTGACGTTGACGCTGACGCCCTCGGCCAGCGCACGCGTGATCGCGGGCAGCCCGGCCTCGGTCGCGGGGATCTTGACGAGCAGGTTGGGCCGGTCGACGGCCTTCCACAGGTCGAGCGCCTCGGCGACGGTGGCGTCGGTGTCGCGGGCCAGGCGCGGGTCGACCTCGAGCGAGACCCGCCCGTCGACGCCGCCCGTGGTCTCCCACGTGCCGCTGAAGACGTCGCACGCCTGCTGGACGTCGGCGACGGTGATCTCGCGGACGGCGTCCTCGACGGAGGCGCCGCGCGCGGCGAGCTCGCGCACCTGCTCGTCGTACGCCTCACCGTTGGCGAGCGCGCTCGCGAAGATCGTCGGGTTGGTGGTGACACCGACGACGTGGTCGTCGGTGATCAGCGACTGCAGGTTGCCGCTGCGCAGCCGCTCCCGCGACAGGTCGTCGAGCCAGATGGAGACCCCCGCGTCGGCGAGGGCGGCAAGTCGATCGGTGCTCATGAGTGCTCCTCAGTACACGTGCGGATCAGCGTGCGGATCAGGAGGCTGCGGCGAGGCTGCGCCGAGCCGCGGCGACGACGTTCTCGGTGGTGAACCCGAACTCGCGGAACAGCGTCTGGTAGTCGGCGCTGGCCCCGAAGTGCTCGATCGAGACGTTCTCGCCCGCATCTCCGGTGAACTTGTGCCACGGCTGCGCGATTCCCGCCTCGACGCTGACGCGCGCCTTCACCGCGGCCGGCAGCACCGACTCGCGGTAGGCCTCGTCCTGCTCGTCGAACCACTCGACGCACGGCATCGAGACCACGCGGGTCGGGACGCCGTCGGCCTCCAGCACGGTCCGGGCCTCCGCCGCGATCTGCAGCTCGGAGCCGGTGGCGATGAGGATCACCTGCGGCTCGGCGCTGGCCTCGGCCAGCACGTAGCCGCCCTTGGCGACACCCTCCGCCGACGTGCCTTCCAGCACCGGCAGGTTCTGGCGGGTGAGCGCGAGCCCGTTCGGGCCCTCGGGGCGCTCCAGCACGGCCCGCCACGCGTAGGCGGTCTCGTTGGCATCGCCGGGGCGGACGACGTCGAGGCCGGGGATCGCGCGCAGCGCCGCGAGGTGCTCGATCGGCTGGTGCGTCGGGCCGTCCTCGCCGAGCCCGATCGAGTCGTGCGTCCATACGTAGACCACGGACGCCTTCATCAGTGCCGCGAGCCGCACCGCGGGCCGCATGTAGTCGCTGAACACGAGGAACGTGCCGCCGTACGGGCGGGTCGGGCCGTGCAGCGCGATGCCGTTGAGGATCGAGCCCATCGCGTGCTCGCGGACCCCGAAGTGCAGGGTGCGCCCGTACGGGTGGGCGTTCCACATCTTCGTCGCGGTGGAGGTCGGGCCGAAGGAGTCGGCGCCCTCCATCGTGGTGTTGTTGCTCTCGGCGAGGTCGGCCGAGCCGCCCCACAGCTCCGGGAGGACGTCGGCGAGCGACTTGAGCACCTCGCCGGACGCCTTGCGCGTGGCCACGCCCTTGGGGTCGACGTCCCAGCTCGGGAGCGCCTTCTCCCACCCGACGGGCAGGCTGCGCCCGATCAGCCGGTCGAGCAGCTCCTTGCGCTCCGGCTCGCGGCCGGCCCACGCGTCGAAGCTCTTCGTCCACTCCGCACGTGCCGCGCGACCGCGCTCGACGACCGCGCGGCTGTGCGCGAGCACGTCGTCGTCGACCTGGAACGTGCGCTCGGGGTCGAAGCCGAGGATCTTCTTGACCTCGGCCACCTCCTCGTCGCCCAGCGCGGCGCCGTGCGCCTTGCCGGTGTTCATCTTGGTCGGCGCGGGGAAGCCGATGATCGTGCGCAGCAGGATGAACGACGGGCGCGCCGTCTCGGCCCGGGCGGCCTCCAGCGCGGCGAGGATGCCGGTGACGTTCTCGCCACCCTCGACGACCTGCACGTGCCAGCCGTACGCCTCGTAGCGCTTGGCGGTGTCCTCCGACAGCGCGATCGTCGTGTCGTCCTCGATCGAGATCTTGTTGTCGTCGTAGATCACCGTGAGGTTGCCGAGCTGCTGGTGCCCGGCCAGCGACGACGCCTCGGAGGTGACGCCCTCCTCGATGTCGCCGTCGGAGGCGATCACGTAGATCTGGTGGTCGAACGGGCTCTCGCCGGGCGCGGCGTCGGGGTCGAACAGGCCACTCTCGCGGCGCGCGCCGATCGCCATGCCGACGGCGGAGGCCAGGCCCTGCCCCAGCGGCCCGGTGGTCATCTCGACGCCGCGGGTGTGGCGGTGCTCCGGGTGGCCGGGGGTCTGCGAGCCCCAGGTGCGAAGCGCCTTCAGGTCGTCGAGCTCCAGGCCGTAGCCGGAGAGGAAGAGCTGGATGTAGAGGGTGAGGCTGGAGTGGCCCGCGGAGAGCACGAACCGGTCGCGGCCGATCCAGTCGGCGTCGCTCGGGTCGTGCCGCATCACGCGCTGGAACAGGCTGTACGCGAGCGGCGCCAGGCTCATCGCCGTGCCGGGGTGACCGTTGCCGACCTTCTGCACGGCGTCGGCGGCCAACACCCGCACGGTGTCGACGGCGCGCCGGTCGAGGTCGCTCCAGTCGGCGGGGACGCTGGCGCTGGTGAGTGTCTCGATGTCGGTGTCGGGCACAGGGCTTCCCTCGGGTTTCGGTGGGGGCGGCAGGCGGTGCGCCTCGACGCGCCCGGTCTCGGCACCACAGTAGTCGCGGCGGCGCGCGGCGCGTGATCTCCGCCCGGCAGTTCGTCCAACGTCTACCCGGCCGCGTTCCGCGGTATGCCTCGGGGTCTGTCCCGTTGGCGCTATGTGGGTGACACACGGGCCGCGGGTGGGGTCAGGAAAGCCACTTTCATGCAACGTGGTTGCAGGAAAGTGGCTTTCCTGACCCTCGGCGCACGCCGGTCCGCAGCGCGCTACGCGAGGCTGATGAGGACGACCCCGGCCACGACGAGCGCGGCCGCGGCGGCTCGCCGGTGGCCCAGCCGCTCGCCGAGGAACGCGGACCCGATGAGCGCGCCGAACACGACGCTGGTCTCGCGCAGCGCGGCGATCGGGGCGAGCGCGCCGCTGGTCTGCGCCCAGAGCACGATCCCGTAGGCGAGCAGCCCGATCACCCCGCCGCCGAGCCCCTGCACGGCGTGCCCACGTGCGAGCGGCAGGAGTGCGCGGCCGCGGCGCGCCACGGCGACCACCGGCATCGCCGGGCCCATGAGGAGGAACAGCCACCCGGTGTAGGCGAGCACCGGGGCCTCGCCGACCCCGAGCCCGTCGACGACGGTGTAGGTCGCGATGAGCAGCCCGGTCGTGCCGGCCGCGGCCAGCGCGGGCAGCTGCCCGCGCCCGGGGAGCCCACCGGCGAGCACGACGCCGACCAGCCCGACCGAGATCGTCAGCACGCCGGCGAGCTGCAGCGGGTGCAGCTCCAGCCCGAGCACCAGCAGTGAGACGAGCGCGACGGCCAGCGGCGCGGTGCCCCGCGCGAGCGGGTAGGCCTGGCTGAACTCCCCGAGCTGGAAGCTGAGCAGCAGGAACAGGACGTAGACGATGTGCGTCGCCGTGGAGGCGAGCACGTACGGCCACGCCGCGGCCGGCAGCGGCTCGCTCAGCAGCACCAGCACCCCGCCGCCGACCACCTGCACGACACCCATCAGCGCGAACACCACGAGCTGGTCGGTCGCGTTGTGGGCGAGCGCGTTCCACGCGGCGTGCAGCAGCGCCGCGGCGAGCACGGCCAGCACGACGAGCGGTGAGAACGCGAGGGGAGCGACGGCCATGGAACGACACCCTGACACGGTGCTCTCCCGGGTCGGCCCCCCCGGCTGTGCCCGACTGCGCCCCGTCTATCATCGACAAGCCGTAGAACTCGTGCTGATCGTTCCCCACCACATGCGAAGAGGTAGCCGGTGAGCCTGCCCGTGTCCCATGCGGAGGCGCCAGCCGCGCGGGGCTTCCGTGCGGCCTCCCGGGCGCTGCTGCAGCGGACGCGCGAGACCGTTCGCGCGTACCTGGGCCTCACCAAGACCCGGATCATCGAGCAGCTGCTCGTCGTGACCGTTCCGGCGATGTTCCTGGCCGAGCGCGGCATCCCGCCGGTCGGGTTGATCGTCGCGACGCTGATCGGCGGCGCGATGGCCGCGGCCAGCGCCCACGCGCTCAACTGCGTCGTCGACGCCGACATCGACGCCGTCATGAAGCGCACCGCGCGCCGTCCGATCGCGAAGGGCCAGGTGCCCACGCGCAACGCGCTGATCTTCGGGTTGGTGCTCGGCGCGCTCAGCTCGGTGTGGCTGGCGTTCACGACGACGCTGCTGGCCGCGGTGCTCTCGGTGGCCGCGATCGCGTTCTACGTGCTGGTCTACACGCTGATCCTGAAGCGGCGCACGTCGCAGAACATCGTGTGGGGTGGCGCCGCGGGCTGCATGCCGGTCGTGATCGGGTGGGCGGCGGTGACCGGCACGGTCGAGTGGCCCGCGATGGTGATGTTCGGCGTGATCTTCTTCTGGACGCCGCCGCACTTCTGGGCGCTCGCCATGCGCTACCGCGAGGACTACGCGGCCGCCGGCGTGCCGATGCTGCCCGTCGTCGCCTCGCCGGCGAAGGTCACGCTGCGGATCGTCGTCTACTCATGGGTGATGGCGGCGTGCACGCTGCTCCTGCTCCCGGCCACCTCGTGGATCTACGCCGTGGTGGCCGTGCTCGGCGGCACCTGGTTCGTCTACAAGTCCCACCGGTTGCACGCCGGGATCGTCGCCGGGCGTGAGGCGCAGCCGATGCGGCTGTTCCACCTCTCCAACATGTACCTCTGCGCGCTGTTCGCGGCGATCGCCGTCGACGCGGCCATCGGGCTGCCCGTCCTCTTTAGCTAGGCGCTCGCCGCCCGACCCCCCGGGGGGGTGGGGAGGGCAGGAAAGCCACTTTCCGGCCCTCACAGGGCAGGAAAGTGGCTTTCCTGCCCTCGCGTGCGGAACGCA
>NZ_JAJGSX010000090.1 GCF_021245725.1 Pseudonocardia sp. TRM90224
CCGCCGACATCGTGTTCGGGATGCGCGCGAGCACGCTGCTCGCCGAGCGGTTCGACACCGACGTGCGCGGGCACTGGGCGCGGGGCGAGACGTCGCTGCGCGCACCCATTCCCGGTCCGCCGGCGCGATCCGCCGCGTGAGCCGACCGCCCGTCCTCATGATCGGTCGAGGCGGGGCAGCGCGACCTCACGCAGGAGCAATATCGCCGCGGCGGCGAGCGGGATCGCCACCAGCGCTCCGACGACACCGAGGAGGGTGGCGCCGAGCAGGACCGCGACGACCGTCACGAGTGCGGGCACCTTCACCGCGCCGCCGATGATCCTCGGGACCAGCAGGTAGTCCTCGAACAGGTGGTAGGCGACGAAGAACGCACCGGTCGCGATCGCGACCGGCAGCGACACGGTGAGAGCGAGCAAGCTGACCAGGATCCCGCCAATCGGTGCACCGACAACGGGCACAAGGTCGAGCAACGCGACGAAGATCCCGAGCAGCGCGGCGTACGGGACGTGCAGGATCAGCAACCAGACCGTCGTGAAGGTGCCAGCGATCACGGAGATCAGCAGGTTCCCCAGCACGTAGGAGCCGACCTTGGCGAAGATCTCGTCGCCCATCAGGATGACCCTGGGTCGCCGGCTGGCAGGAGCCATGCGGTACACACCCGAGCGGATCCGGGGAAGATCCGCCAGCAGGTAGATCGTCAGCACGACGACGACCAGCCCGGACGTGATCACGCCGAACACCGCCAGGCCCGCGCCCAGCACGCTGCCCGCGATCGCCGCGCCACCCTGGCTGAAGGACTGCTCGAGGTTCCGCTGGATGCCGAACTGGTCATTCAACCTGCCCAGCAGCGAGCTGTGGTCCTGCGCGGACCTGAGGTAGCCGGGCAGCTGAGCGACGAGCTGGGTGATCTGCTCGACCAGCACCGGGATCGCGACAGCGAGGAACCCGCCGACCACTCCACCAGCGCAGAGCACCACGACGACGACCGCCGCCGACCGGCGCAGCCCACGTCCGGTCAACCACGAGACCGCAGGCTCTAGCCCGATCGCCAAGAACATCGACAGCCCCATCAGGACCAGCACGCTGCTCACGCTCACAACCGCGGCGACCAACCCGACCATGACCGCAACACCGGCTGTGCCCGCCATGCCCACCCAGAATGGGGATCGACGATCCCACGGCCGGCCGGGACGTCCCAGGGGCGACGTCTCGGTGCTCATCTGCGCTGCGATCACCTCGGCCGCAGCGACCGTGCTCTGGCCGCCGACGGCACCCGACTCCTGCTCGTTGATCACCACAATCGACCTTCCGGGATCGTTCGCGAACGTGTCCACCGGTCCGCGCCACCGATCACCTGGAGATCGAGCGCTGCACGACGTTGGGAGCGGCTACCCGATCCACGAGCCCGCAACACCGAACGGCCTGAACCGACGCGTCAGAGTTGCTACTGCTGCGTGCATACGGCGATCGCCGCGGTGTCCCCGTCGAAAGGTCGAACCTCGGCAATCCGTATGCCCTCGATCCTGACGGTCTGGAGGATCGGGAAGGCGAGCTCGCGCCCCGGTGACACGAGCGAGGGCCCGGACCTGCGTGAGCACCACCGCGGTCGCACCGCCGGCGAACTTTCCTGCTCTATCATCTCGAATGACTCCCAGGTCGTGCTCATCGCGAGGAAGAAACGCGTCATCCACGAGTGACCGCGCCACGTCCCGCAGTGGGAAGTGTCTCGGCTTGATGAAGGACGACGTCCGGCGCGAAGAAGGGCGTGAGCAGGTCGAAGGAGGCTCTGCCCGTCCACCGGCAGCCAGATACTTGGCCTCGGCGGCATACATGCCGGCGTGGACGGTTGTGGAGTCCGTCGTGAGAGTTGTTGCCATCACCCAATTCTCATTCCCTTGTGCAAATATTCCGGCCGGAATCGGCCATCGGGTACGGCAAAGTGAATGGCCCCCTCCCCGGCCCGGCAGCGAGACCGCCGCAGGGCACGAGGAGATGAGGAGCTACAGCTCCTTGAGGAAGCCCGCATCCACGGCAAACTCCGATCCGGTCGTGCTCGCCGAACGCGGCGAACCCAGCAGCGCAACCACGTCGGCGATCTCCTGCGGATCGACGAATCGCCCTGTGGCCAGGCCCATCATCTCCGGACCGACGCTGTTTAGGACACTGTCCCTGTCCGTTCCAGCCTTGGCGGCGATGATGTCGGCAGCCCCACCGGCGTCGGTCCACCATGGTGTGAGCACTGGCCCAGGAGACACTGAGTTGACCCGGATGCCCTGCGGCGCGAACTCCACCGACAGCGCCTTCGTGAGGTTGTTCAGCGCAGCCTTCGCAGCTCCGTAGTCGACGTTCATCGCGGCCGGCTGCCGCGCACTGCCCGAGGAGATGTTGACGATCGAACCACGCCCTCTCCGGAGCATCTGTGGAATCGCCGCGCGGATGGCACGGACCGTGGCAAACAGGTTGAACTCGAACATCTCCCGCCAATCGGCATCTGTCGGCGCGAGGAACGAGAACCGAGGTAGTGACACCCCCGGCGGCGGTCCGCCGGCATTGTTGACCAGGATGTCGAGCCCGCCGAACTCCTCGACCGCGGTGGCTATGACCCGCGTAGGCGCGTCCGGATCCATCAGATCGGCCAGCACGTGTCGGAAATCCGGACCAGACAGCGCGTCCATATCCGGGTTGCTCTTGCGGGAAACCGCAACGACCCGCGCACCCTCTTCGAGGAGCGTCCGCGCGATGGCGAGACCAATACCCTTCGAGGCACCGGTAATGACTGCGACCTGCCCGATCAGCTTCATATCCATGATGTGTGAGCAACCCCTCAGGGGTTTCGAGTGTCTCGGCCCATCCGGTCCGGGACTGCACTCATCCTCGCGTGGCGCACGTCGAAAGTCTGGCGGAAATCAGACACGCCGGTCGATGACTCTCGCTGGCCGTCGCAATGGCCGACCACGCGGATCAGGTGAGATCAGGTGAGATCAGGAAGGCCGGGAACCACGTCCGCGCCGACGCCCGACACCTGCGTGCCGCTCCGCACGCTCCGCCCGCACCTCGTCGCCGTACAGCCGGAACATCTCGGCTGCATCGCAGCCGTCGTACACCGCCCGCCCGTTCGCGTCCGAGACATGGTTGTTCCCGCCCGACGGCTCGTTCTGCCACGGGAGTGGATGCCTTCCCACCCGCTCCGAGGTCCGCTCGTTGTGGCGAGTTCCCGCACCGATGGTGCCGCTCACGCCAGCACTCCCGTCTCCGGCGAGGACGTTCCAGCCGGCGTTTGCCGCACACCTCGATCAACGCCGACGTGGGTGCCGGCGCCCGAAACCTCCGGCGCACCAAGCACACGACCAACGACAACAGTACCGCATTTCGGAATGAGGCTGGGATTTCCACTGCTCCGTCAGATTTCGGAGTACCACCAGCTGCATCTTGCATGTGAGCGGTCGAGCCCACGTCGTCCTCAGCGGACGTTCATACCGGGCCATGATCGATCCGTGAACGGAGCACCGACATGACGTCGGCACCCACCATCCCGGAAGATCTCGACATCGCCACCGAAGACCGCGATGTCCGGTTGAAGCTGAAACCGAAAGCTGATACCAGCGGATTCGTCGACGGCGCCTGGTGGCCCCGCTCCCGAGATCTGCACGACGAGATGCCCACGCTCGCCGCGAGGCTCGCCATCCGGCTCGGCCACGTCGAACGCGTGAGCTACAACGACGAGTTCGGGCCGCTGAACCTGCTACCGCGCCTAGGCCTGGCGGCCCCAACGCCAACCACGACGGCAGCGGGCGACTTACACCCGCACCGCTGGGGTGATGCACATGCTCGCCGCCCTCGACCTGGCCACCGGCAAGATGTTCTACCGGATCCGGGACCGCAAACGCTGGATCGAGTTCCTCGACCTACTCAAAGCGTTGCGGAACCGCTGGCCTGGCGAGAAGCTCTACGTGGTCTGCGACAACTTCTCCCCGCACCGCCATGCCCGGGTCCGCCAGTGGTGCGCCGCCAACCAGGTCGAGTTGGTGTTCCTACCGACCTACGGGTCGTGATTGAACTGGATCGAAACCGAGTTCGCCGCGCTGCGCTACTTCGCCCTCAACGGCACCGACCACCGCAGCCACGACGAGCAGAACACCGCAATCGCCGCCTACGTCCGCTGGCGCAACACCCGCGCCAAACCCAAGACCAGCTTCGCCGTCGACTCACCGATCCGCACCTGGACCAGTTTCCCGGTCAGAGCTGCGTGACAAGCCACTAGTACTACCGGGGTGGGCGGCCTGCGCCGCGACCGCGGAAGGCGTCCTTGATCTTCTCGCCGGCCTGCTTCAGGTTGCCCTTCACCTCCTCGGCCCTGCCCTCGGCCTGGAGGCTTCTGTCCTCGGTGACCTCACCCGTGATGCGCTTGACGCGTCCTCGTAGCTCCTGAACCTTGCTGCTCAGTTTGTCCGCGAAGCTCATCGCCCGCCACCTTCTTGAACCCGTCGACCGCGTCCCCTCGTGGGACATGCCGACTCATCAGGACGTACCCCGATCGCAAACTTCCCAACCATCGTCGAGGTCAGCGGCTGGGCGCCAGCCGGGCCAGGCGGGCCGAGGTGGGCCAGCGCACGTCGTGCGCCCAGCCGAGCTTTTCCAACGCCCAGATGACGCGAGCGGTGATGTCGATCTCGCCGGGCCGCACGCCGTGACGGGCACAGGTGGGGTCGGCATGGTGCAGGTTGTGCCACGACTCGCCCATCGACACGACCGCTAGCGGCCAGAAGTTGGTGGCCTTGCCCTGCGCGGCGAATGGGCGCTCACCGATCATGTGACAGATCGAGTTGATCGACCACGTGACGTGGTGCAGCACCGCGACGCGGACGAGACCGGCCCAGAACAGCGCGGTGATCGCACCCCACCAGGACATCGTGAGCAGGCCGCCGAGCAGCGCGGGTCCGGCCAAGCTGACGGCCGTGACCAGCGGGAACAGCCTGCTGATCGTAACGATGTCGCGATCGGCGAGCAGGTCGGGGGTGAAGCGGGCGGCGTTGGTGCGATCCCGACCGAACAGCCAGCCCAGATGAGCGTGGAAGAACCCGCGGGCGAGCGCAGCAGGGGTGTCACCGAACAACCACGGCGAATGCGGATCCCCCTCCTTGTCGGTGAAGGCGTGATGACGGCGGTGATCGGCGGTCCAGGAAACGACATCACCTTGCAGGGCGAGGCTGCCAGCAAACGCGAGACCGATGCGCAGACCCCGGTTTGCCTTGAACGCACGGTGCGTGAAGTAGCGGTGGAACCCGACCGTCACCCCGAGGACCGACACAAGGTAGAACCCGGCCGCGAGCCCGGCGTCGAGCCACGAAAGGCCCCACCCCCATGCGAGCGGGACCGCCGCAACCAGCGCGAGCATCGGGAGGATGGTGAACGCCCCGATGAGCAGCTGCTCGTGGCGCGGCTTCGGCGGGTCGAAGATCGGCTTCACGGCCGCGTTCGGCCTCCTACGCGCGGGCCGAGGGGGTGCAACGGTGGTCACGATGTGGGTTCTCCTATGAGTCGGCGTACGTGGTGATCGAGCCGTCGACCAGCTCTGCGTCGGAGCGGTCGGGGCGCGATCGCTCCCGACGACGGCGGTCTCCGGGAAGGTCTTCGCGACGCCGAGGTCCTGGGAGTCACCGCGACGTTCTCGTCCCCGAGCTCACCACCGGTAACCGGGCACGACCGAGAACGTCGCCTTCATCAAGGAGATACCCGCTCGTACGACGCTTGAGACGCCGATCCCTCAGGTGTGAGCATCGCCTCCATGGCCGGGATGTGGTGGACGCGGCCCGCGCAACGCCCCGACCGTCACGACCGTGCACATGGCGACGAGGACCCTCTCGATGACTCCGACCGGCAGGTCCGCATCGCCACCCGTCTTCAAGACGATTATGGTCAGGAGCACCGCCATGCTGACGGAGCCGGCCATGGCGAGCCGCCGCACCTGTCTCGCACTGGCACGCAGCGCAGCCAGGCGCACCGCCATCACCGCGGTTCCGACCGCAACGTTGTGAACCGTCCCGGTGACCGTGCGCGCTCGGACTCGTCGTAGACAGTGGCGGGCGCGATCCCCACCGGCCACAACGCGAGTAGTCCCAAGCTGTCGGTTCGGTGGCGCCCCTGGGCGAACCACCTGCCCACACGATGCTCGCACCCATGCGACACAGGTGGCCAGCAAGGCGAGAACGAAGGCTATCCGCAGGGCACCCTTGCATGCGTACTGACCATCTCGGTGACATCGACCGCCGGGCTACGCAGGTCAAGCACCGTGAGGATCACACTGCAACGCCGAACCCGATCACCGCAGGCCAGTCGGGCGAGAGCGCCGGCGGCACAACGAGAGGTTCACGCGTCGATCACGGGCCAGCGCCCTCGACCCGGGCGCAACAGGCGGTTCGTCATGGTGGTGCTCCCTGCCGGTTCGTCGGTACGAGACGCACAATCTGCGCGAACTGGCCCGAGGTCCGGAGGCTGTGTCAACGGCGCGTTGGAACTGGAACCGGCCCCACCCGCGACATCCGGCCTCGTGCCGCACACTACGCTCTGCGACAAGGAGTCCTCGGAAGTCATCCTCGTGCTCGATCGTCGCGTGCCCCTGGTTCATCGACGCCGTAGCTCAGCGTCGACGCGAGGTTGCCGGCCAACAGGTTCACCGAGGTAGCGCAGATCGACCGGCGAGGTCGAGCAGTTGGTCCATGGGGTCGGCATCTGGACTGGCTTCACCAAGGGGCTGGATACCAAAGCCCATGCCTGGCGCCTCTCCTGTCACGATCGTGAGGACGGAGTCGGTGAGCGCTTCGTCCAGCGTGCCGTCCCGTCCGATAGCGACCGCCAGGTCCCAAGAATGGACAGCGATGTCGAACACCCTTATGTCGAGGAAGCGTCGACCGGGAAGGTCGCCGAGAGGGTGGCCCACGATTTGCGCCAGTGCCCCCTCGCGACAGAAGCCAACCCGTTGAGCAGCGACGCTGTCATCAAAGTCCGCAGTTGGGTCGGCGCTGAGCTGCCTGGCGCTCATGACCGCTGTCATTGCCTGTTCGGCCGTCTGGCCGTCCAGCACCATGCAAGCGAACCGATTTCCGCCAACGACATGTGCCACGAGGTAGTGCACGTCCCAACCTGGGCACGGTGTCGCGGCAGCCCAGTCGTCTTCCGCAACGAAAGCCAGGTGCCGTCGGAAGGCCGTCACGGCGGAGTCGAGTGCAGTTAAGGAGTCGAGGGTCACCGCAGCACCGTGTCACATGTCAGTAGTGCCGGGGCCCTGGCCAGGTGCCTGACGAACGCTGGTCTCTTGGCCTGCTGCGCATCATCGAGAACCATGACGACGCCGAGGCCATGGATACCGACGCCGCCGCGCTCGTCGAAAGGGTCCGCGGCTGGGGCGAAACGTGGATCGTCCCGACACCGGTCGCACACACCGGCCATGGCTCCGCCGCGGGGTCTGCGCCGATCAGCTCACTCAGCGGAACCGGCACGCAGTTCGCGGGATCGTCGAGGTACTCCTGCGACTCGGTGCCGGTGAAGAGCCGCCAGCCGCTGTCCTGGTCGTTGGCTGGATCGTCCCGTAGAGCCGCCCGGGCGAACTGTCTCTTGCGACCTGCACGGGCAGCGCGCGCCGCGCGAGATCACCGAACCACAAACGCTCCCATGCGGCCGCGCCTGCCTACGATATCCGGGGCCAAGTTCCACCCGTACCCGCGGCAGGTCCCGTCCCGTCTGCGGCGAGCTTGCGGTAGACGGCGAACGCGCCTTTGCCCCCGACTGGTGGACCAAACCGCTTGCCATCGCCGGTCGGACGCGACGAGCACGCTCGGTGAGCCGGGCCGTTGGCGCGGGTCCCGATCGCAGACCCGACAATCGACCTGCCGGCCGTTGCATCACCAGTTGCTGTGCTCTGGCCAGCGGATACGGACCTTCGTCGACGTCGTGATCACAGTCCTACCGGTTGGATACTAGGCTCGGTGTTGGCAGGGTTCGACCAGTGGCGGTGAGAGGACCAGAACTCGGATGAGCGATCCGCAGACGTGGCGCAACGACCATCGAAACGGCGAGCCGCTCGATCTGCCGCCAGAGATCGACATCACCGTCCCGTCAGTCGCTCGCGGCTACGACTACGCCTTGGGTGGTAAGAACAACTTCGAGGTGGACCGCATCGCTGGCGACGCCCTCATCGCTGTATTTCCCGGCATCCTCGACGTAGCCCGCGACAATCGGGCGTTCCTTCGTCGCGGTGTTCGTCACCTGGTCGCCGACGCCGGGATCCGTCAGCTCATCGACGTCGGATCCGGGCTGCCCAGCGCCGGGAATGTCCACGAAGTCGCGCACCAGATCGACCCAACCGTGCGTGTCGTCTACGTCGACATCGACCCGATCGTGCTCGCCCACGGCCGCGCGCTACTGGCTGACAACGAAACCACCACGGTCATACAGGGCGACGCCGGTGATCCGAAATCGATCCTCGACGATCCTGCAACCCGAGAGCTGATCGACCTAGACCAGCCCTACGGGGTCATCATGTGCGGGATCCTGCACCATCTACCCGACGAACGAGACCCGGTCCACGTCACCCAGGTCTTCAAGGACGCCATGCCGACGGGCAGCTATCTGCTGGCCAGCAACTTCCTCGACGACGACGACATCCGCGCTCGCGAGGCGGAGAAAGCGATCACCAGTAACTTCGGCACTGGCCGATTCCGCACTTGGGCAGAACAACAGCCCTTTTTCGACGGGCTCGACCTGATCGAACCCGGGTTGGTCTACGCTAACGACTGGCGACCCGACCGACACACTGAAATCAACAGCGAATGGCACACCTTCTACTGCGCCGGCGCCGGCCGCAAACCCTAACGCTGTCGCTGGTGCGACTCGAGGTCCGTTCAGGTGGTGTTGCGATAGTGGGAGTTCCGTGGTGTTGGTGGCGTTGTTCGGGCTCCCGAGGTGTCAATCCACCGGAACTGATCCGCCACGATCCGGCTGCTGCCCGACCTCTCGCCGGGCCACACACCCACAGGCACTCGTGCAGCCCTCGATGAGGCGTTGATGGAGCCGTGGAAGCCCGGCGGGTCGATGTCGACCAGTGGCAGACGGGCGCATCGACGTCACCGCTGCCGACCGAACTGGCGGATCGTCCGGCTATGCGGACGACTTCGTCGTGCTGGTCGACAGCACCTGTGACGGTGCGAGCGACGACGTCGACCGGCTGCGCGAGGAGATCACCGACATCCTGCGCCCTCTGGGACTGCGGCTCTCACCAGCCAAGACCCGATCGTGCACATGTCGGAGGGGTTCGACTTCCTAGGATTCCACATCCAGTGGCGCCGCAAGCGAGGGACGAACCGCTGGTACGTCTACACCTTCATCGCCCAGCGTCCGCTGCGGCAGCTGAAGGACAAGATCCGTGCCCTGATAAACAGGACATCGCAGCAGGCCTCCAGGGACGTGCTGATCAGGCTCAACCAGATCATGCGCGGTGCCGGCCTCCTCGACGACTCCCATCCGAAGTCGCACGTGGAAGGTCTCGCGGGCATCTGCGCGATCCTTCCGCTGTCGCTACCGGTTCTGAACGAGGCATTCATCGACCGTCTGTGGGCCGGGATGATCCCCTACACGCCCGACGGTCTGCCGATCATCGACCGCCTGGGCGACCCCGAGGGTCTCGTGGTCGCCGCCGACCACTCGGACGGGAACGCCACGGACCCCGTGACCGGTGAGCTCGTCGCGGCGTTGGCGACCGGCGCCGAGGTCCCGCCTACGGACGTGACTCGCTGGTGGAGCACGAGGAGGCGCACTGAACATCTGTCCTGTCGGCCGAAAATGGCGGGTCGCACCGTTCTGACCTGCCGGGCTGGCACACGAGCGCTCGTCGCGACCGTGGCGGCCCCGGCCCTTCGACAACACCACCGGCGCCGCGTTCGTCACGCAGTCGATCTCGGAATGTCCTGGCGGCATGAGCTCGGCGGCACGTTGAGTCTGGTTTTCCGCGGTACGTCGGCCCGCGACAGTCCACAGACCACCAGCAGCGTGAGCGATGTTCGTGGCGCTGCTGGTGACAGAGGTGATCAGCAGCCTGGCCCGACCGGTTGCCGACGGCGGCCGCCTCCGCCGATCCTGCCCTCCGGGTTCGGCACGGCCACAACCATGGGCGGCCCGTCCCAGCAGGGTGTAGCACCGGTACCGGCTTCGCCGGACTCCAACCGCTGTGGAACAAACGTGTCGCTACCGCGAATCAGTGTGCGGCAGAGTTGTCGCCACCGAACACCTCGACCGTCCGACGCCAAGCCAGGGCGGATTCCCGGAGCATATCGCGGATCATCCCGATCGAGCACGAATCCATGGCCCAGCCCGTCGAATACGGTCACCGTCACACGGTCGCCCCCATTCACTGCACCCTTCTGCAATTCTTCCAGTGCGCTCGGCGGCGTCAGCGGATCACGTGACCCATAAAATCCGACCCACTTCGAGGAAAGCTGCCGCACCAACTCGACGCCCGGCCTCATGTCTGCCCAGTAGGGTTCAACAAGTCCGCCACCGCAGAAGGTGACCGCGGCGTCGCTCTTGCGCGATGCTGCAGCCCAGAGGGCGATCGCGCCACCCATTGAATACCCGAGTACACCTATTCGACCGACATCGGCTTCTCTGAGAAACTCCAGCTCTACATCCAGAACGGCAGCGATCGTGGAGGCGTCCAGGGAATCGCGCAACGACTCGCCTCGACGTAGCCTTCAGTCGGATCCTTTTCCATGCCTGCGCGGGGGCCCGGCCGACCCGAACACCGCCGCCATCCCGCATCAGATAACGCGACCGGTGCTCACTTCTTCCTGCGGGCGTGACGAACACGAACACTGAAACCGAACGACCGTCAATATCCTCAACGACCGAAAGGCCGCCGAATTCCCCGTGTCCGGCGCCACACCCGAACCACCTCACAACGGCCCGGGGCCGGCTACCCATCCGCCTCGCTGGGGTCGCGTCACCGGCGATGCCGTCCGACGCTCGTCGATCCCGATCCCGACCTCAAGCCCGACGCCACCCATACCGCACGGGACGTCGACACCAGAGCGACCGGAAGGCCCGCCTCGCGGCGGACGACGTCGTAGACGAT
>NZ_JAJGSX010000091.1 GCF_021245725.1 Pseudonocardia sp. TRM90224
CCGCTCCCCAACCAGGCTCTCGACCCACAACACACCTCCGGCTCGAGGTGTTGCGACGACCGGTTGAATCCGCCCTGGGCGCCTGCGTCGGAATGATGAATCAGTCCGTCGGTCGTGAATCCATGGACCGTCCGTCGCCGGGTGCTCAACGCCTGTTCCAGCGCCGACAGGGCCAGGTCTGCGGTCCTGTCCATCGACGCTCGCCAGCCGAGGATGCGACGCGAATACACATCGGTGATGAACGAGACGTAGCAGAACCCGGCTGCGGTCCAAACGTAGGTGAAGTCCGCCACCCAGATCGCGTCCGGTCTGGTCGGTGCCGACCACCCACGTTTGACCAGGTCGGGGGGGCGGGCAGCCCGCTCGTCGCGGGTTGTGGTCCGCGTGCGGTGCGCACCGCGGCGGACGCCCTGGATGCCAGCGATCCGCATCAGTCGTTCCACCTGGTCCCGGCCCACGCGCAGCCCAGCACGACGGGCGACGCGCCACAGCTTTCGTACCCCGTACGCAGACCGGTTCTTCCGATAGAGAGTGACGACGGCATTCACCAGATACGCTTCGTCCAACTGTGCATCGGTCACCGGTTGTGTCGGCCATCGGTAGAACGTGCCCGGGGCAATCGTGACGTCGTGCTGCGAAAGCACGGCACAGACTGGCTCGACCCCGAAACGGTCACGGTGAGCTGCGATGTACTCGCAGATCAGCGAAGTCGACGGTCGAGCTCCGCCTGGGCGAAAAACGCAGACGCCGTCTTCAAGATGTCATTCGCCCGATGCAGTTCGGCATTCTCCGCTCGCAGCCGCCGCAACTCCGCCTGCATATCCCGGTGGTCGCTGCCGGTCCAGCAGCTACCGGGTCCCCACCTTACTCAGCGCGAGCCCAGTTCCGGATCGTGGACGGGTTGATGTCCAACAGCGCACCCACATCCCGACGCGCAGCCAGCTTCGAGTCGCCGTGCTCACGCAACCGGTCCTGGTACAGGCGCACCGCGCGGGCACGGGTCTCATCGTCGAACTTCCGGGAGCGGACATAGCTCCAGTCTCCTTGCTAGATCAGGAGCCTCTCCCGCGCCCAGGACGGTTTACTCGCGCGACTATGGCGACACGTCCACCAGGGGTAGGTTGCAAGTCTCGGACGGGCGAACAAGAGCAGCCCGCCGACAACGCTGGCCACGCCGAGCAAGCAGACCACGAGCAGCCGGTCGCGCTATCGCCGGACAGCGACGAGCCCCACAGGCGCGCGACCAGCGTACGAACCGGGTGGCCAGTTCGACATCGACCGACGAACCGTCAGCGAGAACGTGGTGCCAGCACACGCGACACGCCGGCGCGACCTCGGACTTGAGAGCGTCCTGGCGGTTGGCCGGTGCTCCGTCGATACATCTCGGTGGTGGAGTTGATCTATCGCCCTTGGCCGTTTCGACGGGATCTTCCTGCTCCCAGATCCTGACGACGAGCCAGGCCGACGCCGTGAGCCGAGTGTCGGTGTCGCGGTCAGACGCCACCAGCTGGTGTCGGTCTTGGGTAGATGACCATGGCCGGGGGTCCAGTGCCAGAAGTGGCCGTCGACGAACACCGCGATCCACGTGCCGCGCAACAGGATGTCGACCAGCCGGCCGCAGTTCATCAGGTAAACCCTCTACAACGCCGAGTCCTGCAGGATCGAGCCGTGGAGCCGGTAACCGACGACTTCGCTGGCGAGAATCACCGCGTCCTCGCCGAGCGCGAGGTGCTTGTACCCGATGGGTTCTGGGGACGCCCAGGCCTCGTGTAGGCCGTTCACGAAGACGCGGTCCTCGCCGTCCTCCAGCGGCAGGTCAATGGTGTGCCCACTACGAACGAAGACTTCGATACGGCATGTCATCGGAAGAGCGTAGGACTCAGCGGGTCGCGGTTGCAGATGACCTGGCCGGCCTTGAGCGCGAGGGCGACTCCGACGCGGCCCATCTCGGCGAAGTAGGGCTTGATCTCGTCGGGCAGCACGGGTTGCGGATGCCGGCGCCGGGCCGTCTGCGCGACGTGCAGCGCAAGGTCGCTCATCCTCCCGATGTCGCCCGCACCGTGGAGGCGGACACACGATCCGCAGGTCGGTGGCCACCGGGGCCTCCAGGGCGAGCAGCGCGAACGCCCGCTTCTTCGGCAGCAGCCGGGGGCTCATCGACCTAGCCATGATCCGTCACGACCTTGCAGGACAACGCCGTCGTCCGAGATTCGGGCACCCACACCAGTGACCTCGCCACCAGGCCGGGCGGTCTCGTGCTTCAAGTCCGGTGTGGAACGGTGCCAGACAGAAGATCGGACGTCGCCCCGAAGGTACTGGGCGGCGTCCGAGCCGCACGGGTGATCGGGTTACCAAGCGTGCATGATGCGCCGCGTTGCTCGGTCTCGGCGTTCGCACAGCAAGATCGCCTGCTGACGCAGACCCGCGGCGCTGAGCCTCATCGGGGAGGACGGACCTTCTCTGCTGATACGGCCTTGGCCTGTCAACGTTCTCTGCCAGAACGCTTCTCTGCAATCCGCCCCGCAACAAGGGGTGCGGGCGATCGGCCGATAACCCAGCTGGGAACGCCGAGACCCGCATTTAGATCACCCGTGTGACAACGGGAGTATGGTGAAGTCACCGAGGAGATTCCGGGCTTCAGCGTCCCACCTCAGCGCAGGGAGTTTTCGGCCTCTGAGGGCCGGAGACTGGGGCCGCCGATGTCGGTCTTCGATGGTCATCACAGCATTTCGGATCATGGTGCTGGGTCCACGCGGCCTGATTTGACGACGGCCTCGCCTTCGCCATCTTCTACGCCAAGGTCCACAACCGGGCCCTGAGACCGCTGCACGCCACGGCCGCACCGCAAGCCCCACCACCGCTGCGCGCCGCGTTCCGCACCATCGACCGGCACATCGACGCCCGGTTCACCTAAACAGGGCTCCCGTCGGCGGCCGACGCGCTGCTGACCAGCACCAACCGACGGAGTAGCGAACTCACCCGTTGGTCGACCTCATGTCGTCTCCGCGCGTTCTGGATCTCTTGCCGCGCCCTCGGCGTTGACGCGCGGGCTTCGACGAATTGCGTCGCGGACCTGCGTGCCACGGCGATTCATACTTCTGGAGTATGCGCAGGCCGCTGTTCCGGTCGAGCGCACCGATCACGATGACTGTCGCGAAGATGATCGTCCCAAATAACGTGATCATCGCCGACGTTCCTTTCTGTCGCAGTTCGGCCAGCACTGTCGGCGGGCTGCGGGTGTCGCGTGGTCGGCGACGGCGCGTCACGACGGACCGGATGAGGCGATCGAGAGCCGACGATTGTCGGGCTCCTCCTTCTCGGCCTCGTAGATGATCGAACAAAAACAGAACGACGCCGGAGATTCGGAGGCCCGCGTTGAAAGTCCTCAACAGTATCAGACTACTCTCATTTTCCCTCGCCAGGGGACGAGTTGCGCCCCGGCGGGAGTGGGGTGAGGGCACCGCGGATCCTCCGAGCGTCATCGTCTACAACTGCAGCGAAGTACGCCAGGCGTGCGCGACCAGCAGTGTCTTCTCCAGCCCGCGACGCTTCGTCTGCCCGCGCCAGACGGCCTCGACGCTCGACCAGTGCAGGCTCACGCCCTCCAGCAGCAGGAGTAGGACGAACAGGTAGGCCTGATACTTCGCCGTCCAGCGCGAGAAGCCCCGCTTGGCGCGGCCTTGGCCTGCGGTGAAAGCTGATCAGACTGGCCGGGTACGCGCGCGCACCCGCCGCGGTCTCTCCAGCACCCGAAGCGGACAGATGGGAGTAGGGTGGGGTGACTGGCGGCATACCGAGCGCCGACATCCACGTCGGAGTCGTCGACAGCGCAGGCAGCCGGTTCGAGACCGGAGGCGGGAGCGCCGACATGATGTCGGTTCTCGGGAGTTCTCCACACAAGGCGGTCCTCCGCGTCACGTCCGCGCAACACGACCTGCGACTGGTGTTTCCGCGCACGTCGACCGCCGATGGCGTCCCGGACGGCGGCTGGTGGCCGCGGAGCCGGGATCCGGCGACGGAGCTGCCAGCGCTCATCGCCGCCGTCACGGACCGGCTGGACCCGGTGCGCCGGATCACACTGAACGCCGCGGCATGGGACGGTCGGCCTCAGATCATCATGACCATCGAGGGTCGGGAAGTTCGGCTCGACTGGTTCGGTGAGCGGGACGCGCACACGATCAGCTTGATCGGCTCACGCCGCTCGCGGCTCGACCTGATGATGATCCCCCCTGATACCGCCACGATTCTTGCGCTCGCCTGTCTCGCGATCGCAGCCGGTGCTCCGACACCGCACCGACCGGTTCCGCGGTCAGCCGAGCCAGACCAGGTCGACCGCTGGGAAACCGACGGCGGGAGCATCGGGAATCGACCTGGCGCCGGTCGAATACTCGCTCATCAGCGCAGGCGCGTCTGGCCGTAGCGAATCGCCCATGAACCGTGAGGTCGTCACATCCCAATCCAAGGACGTCCCAAACCAAACATCGGAGTCACATGGAACCGAGGAAGCCCCGGGACAGCCCCGACAACGAGATGGAGATCGTCGTGACAGGGCGCAACATCGATGCGCCCGCCCATTATCGCGCGCACATCGCCCTGAGGCTGGCCCGTCTCAAGCGCTACAGCAGCCACGTCGTCCACTTCGATGTCATGATCGACCACGAGAAGAACCCGCGCCGGCCCAAGACGAGCCACCGGGTCGAGATCACCGGCAGCGGACGAGGCCCGACGATGCGCGCCGAAGCATACGGCCCCGACTTCTCCGCCGCATTCGAGCTCGCGCTCGGCAAACTCGCGGAGCGGCTCCGCCGGACTCACGACCGTCGTCTGATGCACCACGGCCGGCACAACCCCACGTCAGTCGCCTCCGCAACCGCCCCACTCGCCAGCATCCACACCACCGACCCCGACTGACTCGTCGGAGCTGCGCCTGCGTCGAGGCCATGCTCACCAACGGGGTCTCACATCACCGACGCGCGGTCAACGGCGATGGGTGCTCGAGGAGCCGCTCGGCAGTACCGAACACAGCCGACATCTCACGAAACAAACCCGGTGACGCCGTGGTGAGCGTCCTCGCGGAGACCTGCCGGCGGCTCGAGGAACGCCAGGGATGGCTGCGCGTCCACCGGCAGGACCCGTCGCTTCCGGTGGGCCTGGCCGAGGCGACACTGGGCGAGCTGTTCGATCTACCGAGCTTTCGCGCGTTCGGCCCGCCGATGGGACGGTACGCATGCCTGAACAGGACCGCCCGCCTGCTTCGGCCATGATCCGTCCAGGCGGATCGTCGTGACGCGGTCGCTGGTCGCCACGCCTGCACCCGCACCCACCCAGTCGTTCGCCACCCAGTCGTTCGCCACCCAGTCGTACGAACCCGACCCGCTCGACGTCCGTTTGCACGCTCCGACGACGGACACCGTCATCGTCTGGGTCGCCAGCCGATCCGGCGGGCAGACGCGCCACTGCTGACCCTCCGGGTTCGCCAGCAATTCAAGCGGGCCTTGCACGTGATCCTCGATCTCTCGTCGGTGACGCGGCTCGACCCGACAGTCCGCTCAACCCGCTCGACGACGACGCCGGCCAGCTGCGGCACCAGCATCCGGAACCACTCAAGATCACACCGCGGGCATGATCACGAGGACGCTGTCGCTCCATCGCGCGACACGCCGGGGTCGAAACGATCACGAAATGTGGGCCAGATCCCGGGTCGGTGCCGGTCAGCTGGGTGGTGACGCTGGGCGCCGGGTCTGCTCTAGCCGTCGACGAGCGCATTGATGCCGGCGGCGAATCGCTCGTCACGGTTGTCGAGCCAGACGTGCGCGATCACCGCCACCTCCCGAAACGCCACTCGACTCCTCCAGATCACTCGACCTGAACGGCTCGGTAGCGGTCGCGCCGCGGCACCACGGCGTACGACACGCCGCGGTCCCACGACTGGCAACCCGGGTGGTCCCATGAAGGTGGCAAGAAACGGCTCAGACCGGTCCCATGACGGCGGCAGGCGACATGATCGCGGCCAACAGCCCAGAGTCGGTCCGCGAAGGCCAATCCCCGCAGTGAGGGCGGGGCGGACCTCGAGGACCAAACTCCCCGCGGGCCGCCCCTTGGTCCAGACCCCGTGAGAGGGAAGCTGGACCCGCACCAGCATGCTCCATTTTCGGCACCCGGGCGAGGCGCAGCGGGGTGACATCACGTGCTCGCGTAGCAGCGGACGAGTACCACATGCCCACACCGTCGTAGACAATCCGGACTACCTGGACCACGCCGCCGCCCGGCGGATGTCGCCCTGTCAGCAGCAACGCGTGGGTGGGCTTACTACTGGCACGGTCGACCCCGGCATCGTCGATCGACCGAGCATGGCTGAACCGTGGACGAGCGATAGTGAAGTGGCACCGGTGGGCCCGAGTGCACACTCGGTCCCAACCAGCCGAAAAGTATTCTAGAAGTCCATGCCACCCATGTTGGACGCGCCGCCGGCCGGGGCCGAGTTCCTTTCTGGTCTGTCGACAATGACGACCGCGGTGGTGAGGAACAGGGCCGCGATCGAGGCTGCGTTCTGCAGCGCCGAGCGGATGCCGCGATGCCTGGCTAGCCGACCTCCCGAACGGTCGTGGCCCAGGAGAGGCGCGGGCGACCGGTGACATCGTCATCGGTGCGACCATGCCGTCGGCGATCCCGGCGCCGCCCCCGCCGGCGGTGTCGTTCGACGAGTTTCACGGCCTACGACGAGGGCGTGATCGAGACGTCCCGGAGAGTGGAATGCCCGTCCTGCTCAGCTGTGATCGCGATCTGATAGGCTACGGGGACATTCTGCGTGCGGCATGGACCGATCACCTGGCGCCACGGGCGGCCGGCGCGCACTTGCTGCCGGTGGCTGGGCATACCAGCGGGTCGAAGATCTCGGGCAAGGCCTTGATCAGATCGTCGTGTCCAGGATACTGCCGGTCCAGCCAGCGCGCGGCGCTCAGGATCGTCACTCTGGTCGCGCCGGCTGCCTTGAGGGTGATCGCTGCCGACTGCGACTTGCAACCGCTTACCCAGGTGTCGTCAACGACGAGCACGTGCCGGCCCTCTACCCGGCTGCGCCACTCCTCGGCTACGGCGAAGCGGTCTGGTAGCGGCCCGTCGCCGCGCGGAGCCCCGATGTTGCTTCCGAGGTCGAGCAGGAGCTTGGCCTCGTCGTCGGCCCATGTGGAAGCCTGCTGTGCTAGCTCGACGACTGGGTGCGAGATGCCCGGTCGTCCCTGTGACGGCACGAACGTGATGCCCGTCCACGGCTCGCCAGCAGTCTCGCTGATGCAGTGTCGATGCAGGTACATCATGCCCAGTACCAGCAGCTTGACGTCACGCTTGTTGTCAGCCGAGGAGGCCTGCATGCGCTTGTAGCCGTACATCGTGAACCCCGACTGCTGGCGGTCCACGGCGTAGGACAGTGGCACCACGAGATCAGCGAGCTGGTCCCCGTAGCTGCGGCGGTGCCAGTCGCATCGCGAGCACAGTGCGTCCGTAGCGGGCCTGTGCAGACGTGGCAGACACCCTCGCCCCGCCGAATGGTGCCGAAGATCGCGCCGATCTGCCCGCGGAGCTCGTCCACGACGGACCCGGGGTCGTCGAACTCTGGAGATGCGCAGGATTCGGTCATCCCCAGCCAGTCGACACAGGCGTCAGCAACGCCTCGATGCGCCCAGGTTCGTTGATCAATGCCTCGACCAGTGACATGACCTCGGCAGTGCCGGCCGCGACATGAACGCCGGGCTGGCCAACTAGCTCCTTAGCCCACTTGTTCGCGGCCACCACCAGGTTCGTGAGGATGACCGGCCGCCCGTGGGCGACCGCAGCCTTTGCCTGAGTCCGGGCCCCACTGAACTCGCCCGCCTCCACCACGATCGTCGCCCGGCCGTACCCGGACATCACCGAGTTGCGCATCGGAAAGGTGTGCTTGCCGCCCGGTGCGTCGGGCCAGAACTGAGAGAGCAGTAAGCCCGTGCGGGCAACCTCGTCTTGGAGCGCGCGATTCTCTGCCGGGTAGTACCGATTGATGCCGGTCCCGATGACCGCGACAGCGCGGCCGCCTCGCTCCAGGGTCGCGGTGTGGGCGGCGGTGTCGATTCCCCTCGCAAGGCCGGACGTGACCGTCACGCCTCGGTCGACTAGACCCAGCGCTACCTCGCGAGCGATCGAGAGCCCCTTCGCCGAGGCGGTGCGCGATCCAACGACGGACACCGCCACGTCGCTGCTGACCAGGCGGCCGCGGTGGAAGAGGACCGGAGGTAGGTCGTGCACCGAGCGGAGCTGCGGCGGGTAGTCGGCATCCAAGAAGGTCATGAAGCCGAGACCTGCGGCTCGCCAAGTCTCGATGTCACGCTCGGCAGTGGTCAGAGCCTCGGGCTTCGCAAGGAGGTCGGCCGGGTAGTGCGACTCCCAGACGTGCAGGGCGCTCTCCGTCAGGGACACCTCTGCCACGACGTCGGAGTACTTCACGCCCTTTGGTCGGTTGCGCAGGAGCGCGACCAGCGCAGTTCGTTCGGCGTCATCCCAGGCCATGGATCGCACAATAGGGCGGTCAGCACCGTCCGGCACCATCGCACTCACCACCTCTCCCTCCAATCTGCGAACATATGTTCGATTATGCGCGCCTGCACTGACGTTTTCTCCTCAACGGCCCCGCCGGCTCGAGGTTGCAGCAGTCACGCGGTCGTGGTCGCTTCCTCTTCGGCGTCCGGATCTGGCGCATGCCGAGCGAGCTGCTTTCTCGGCTCGTTGACGAGGTCGTCGGCGACAGGGGCCCTGTTGTCGGGTCGATCGCGGCCTCGTCGATCGAGACCGTCGTCGACCCCGGGTTCGGGTTCCGCGCCGCCCGAAATCACAGCGGGAAGGGGTGGTGCACTCGTGCCAGCCGGCGCACCTCCCGACCGCATCCTGCAGGACTTCCTCGACGTGTACGAGGAGGCCGAGTACGCGGCCCTGACCGCGCTCACGGACGCTCTCGCGTGCGGCGCGAAGAAGAAGGACCGCATGGCTCTCGTCGCGCAGGCCGCCGAGCTGACCCGGCTCCGCACGCATCTGGCCGGGATCACCCGCCAGCTCAACCAGCGCGTGGGGCCGCGCCATCCCGAAAACGCTCGAGGACGCAGCCCTGGCCGCCCGACCCACGTCCACACTGAGCCTTTTCCATCCTGAGTTCAACTGGCCAGCATCAGCACCTGGACTGCTCTGACCAGGGCGTGGGCGCGGCTCGGGCTGGAGCGGATCTTGCGGAGGACCTTCCAGTTCTTGATCTCGGCGTTGGCTCGTTCCCCAGGCCCGCGGCGCCGGGCGTGAGCGGTGTTGACCTCCTTCTGGTCCGCGGTCAGGCGCCGCTTGCGGCCGGTGTCGGGGTCCAGACGCCGACGGCGCTGCGGAACCTTCACCGCTGGGCCGCCGCCCTGGTAGGCGGTGTCTGCGAGAGTCTGGATCCCGGCGGCGTTGACCGCGTCGATGATGCCGTGCTCGCGGGCAGCGCCCATGTCGTGCCGCGCTCCGGGCAGCGGCGGGGAGATCCAGATCAACCGTCCGGCCGGGTCCGCGATGACCTGCACATTCACGCCGTGGCACTTGTGCTTGCCCGAGTAGAAGGGTTTGTCCCGGCCACCAACAATGCCGACCCGGTCGATCCGCAGCAGCGTCCCGTCGAGGATCACGTGGGCCTTGCCGCGGGCGACCTCGATCGCCTCTGCCAGGGTCGGGGCCAGCACCGCCAACAGGTCGAACGCCTCACTCAGGTAGCGGTAGACCGTGGTGGTGCCGATCCCGAACCCGCCGGCCAGATCGGCGTAGGTCTCACCCTTGCGCAGGCGCGCCACGACCAACAGGGCCTGCCGCCCGGGGTCGAGCTTGCGCCACCGTGTACCGAGCTGCGCGCGGCGGCCCCGCAACAGATCGGCAAGCATGCTCATCGCTCGGGTGGACACCGACATCCCAGACGGGTAAGACAGCACCTTGAAGCTCCTGGTCAGGCGAGATGATCTAGTCAATCGCCCGTCTACCAGGAGCTTGTGTGCCACGAACGCGCGAGATCGGTGGTGGTAGAGGCCGGTTGAGTGTGGTG
>NZ_JAJGSX010000092.1 GCF_021245725.1 Pseudonocardia sp. TRM90224
GCGTTCCGCACGCGAGGGCAGGAAAGCCACTTTCCGGCCCTCACAGGGCAGGAAAGTGGCTTTCCTGCCCTCCCCAGCCGGAGGCTGGACCGCCGATCGGGGTGGGGCTAGACGCCCGGCGCCGAGCCGTCCGCCGCTGTGACGTCCGTGCCGTAGCGGCCCGCCCGGCCGTCGGCCTGCTCGCGCAGCGCCAGCACCGCGGAGATCTGCCCCGCGCGCGAGTGCACGTCGTCGACGGTCGAGAGCGCCGAGGAGATCGTCGGGTCGGCCCGCGCGACCCCGACGGCGCCGGTCGCGTCAGCCGAGCCGCTGCGACCGGCGAGCACCGCTCCTGCGCTGGAGCGGTCGATCTCGGCGGCCATCCGCGCCAGGACGGCGGCGCCGTCAGCGGCGTCGACGCCGGTCAGCGCCCCGCCGGTGAGCACGAGCGCGAGGTTCGCGCGCGCCGGCACGTCGCCGGGCCGCACGAACCCGGCGGCGGCGAGCCCGCTGAAGACGGCCTGCGCGCGGTCCGGGGTCGCGTTCGGCGCGAGCAGCACACCGGCGAGCAGCCCGCCGGCGAGGCTGCCGGTGTCCGACGCCGCCGGCAGCTGCGCGCCGGGTGGGAGCAGTCGCGCGACCAGCTCGCGGAACTGGTCGGCCCGCGCCGGGTCGACCGCGGCCGGGGTGAGCGCGACCTCGCCCGCAACACTGGCTCCCGCCTGCCGCAGCAGCGCCGCGACGGCGTCCCGGTCGCCGACGTCGGCGCCAGAGGTCACGATCACGACGTTCTGCCCTTGCAGCACTCCGCGCACGGTGTTGGGCCCGACGCGCTGCGCGAACTCCTCCGACGACCGCTGCGCCGCGGCGAGCCCATCGCGCTCCGAGGTGAGCTGCTGCACGCGCCCGCCGAGGTCGTCGCGTTCGGTCGTGATGGCGCTGAGCAGGCGGTCGGACACCCCGCTCGCGCCGAGCACAACACCCAGCGCGAGCGCGAGGAACACCGCGGCCAACGACAACGCGTGATAGCGCAGCGAGATCACCCGAACCAACCCTCGATCCGTCCGGCCAGCACGGCCCACATCTGGGACACCCACGCCATCACGGCGTCGCCCGCGTCGGAGAACAGCAGCGCCGCCGCGGCGGCCACCAGCACCGCGCCCAGCAGCAGGAGCACGACCCCGACCGACATGCGGCTGCGGTAGAGCGCCGCGATCGCCCTGCTGTCGACGAGCGCGCCGCCGAGCTGCAGCCGCGTCAGGAACGTCGAGGCGTTGCTGCCCGACCGCCCGCGGTCGAGGAACTCCGCCATCGTCGCCGAGAGCCCGACCGTCACGACGAGCGCGGCGCCGTGGTGCGCCGCCAGCAGCAGCGCGAGGTCCTCGGGGTTGGCCGAGCTCGGGAACGTCACCGCGCCGGCACCGAGGTCCTGCACGCGGTGCAGCCCGGGCGCGTGCCCGTCGGCGAAAGCGGGCACGACGACGTCGGCGCCGCAGGTCAGGGCTTCGATCGAGACCTCGGCGGGATCACCGACGATCAGGTCGGGCCGGTGCCCCGCGGTCATCAGCGCGTCGGCGCCGGCGCCCACCCCGACCAGCACCGGGCGGTACTCGCGGATGTAGCGCTTGAGCCGCGCCAGCTCGGCGGCATGGTCGTAGCCCGCGGCGACGACCAGCACCTGCCGGCCGGCCAGCTCGGCGTGCACCTCCGGCACACCGTCGCCGTCGAGCAGCATCGACCGCTCGCGGCGCATGAACTCGATCGTGTTGGCCGCGAACGCCTCCAGCTGGTGGGTCAGGCCCGACTTCGCCTCGACGAGCGCGTCGGCCACCGAGTCGGCGTCCTGCTGGACGCCCGTCGCCAGCTCCAGCTCGCCCGCGTAGACCACACCGTCGTGCAGCCGGATCCGGCTGCCGTCCTTGATCGCGAGCATGGCGTCGGGACCGATCGCGTCCACCAGCGTGATCCCGGCGGAGACGAGCACCTCGGGGCCGAGGTTGGGGAAGCGTCCAGAGATCGACGGCGAGGCGTTGACCACGGCGGCGACCTGGGCGGCGACGAGCGCGTCGGCGGTGGCGCGGTCGAGATCGACCTGGTCGAGCACGGCGATCTCGCCCGCTTTGACGCGGCGAAGCAGGCCGTCGGTGCGCCGGTCGACCCGAGCCACACCGGACAGCCCGGGCAACGCTGGTTTCGAGCGGTGCAACAGGCCGGACAGCTTCATGTACTCACTGTGACACCTGCTGATCGTGTTCTCCGGAAGGCACGCCGCACGCGTTCGGGGCTACCCAGGCACGCCAAGGGGTTGGAAGGACGCCCTCGGCGGCATCACCGGTGATCAACCGGCGTTACCGTCAGTTACCTCTTGGCGTTGCGCGCGCGAGGCCCACGATCGGCCGTGCGGTGCGCCCGAGCCGACTCCAGCAGCTCCTCGGCATGCGCGCGACCGGTCTCGGTGTCGTCGAGGCCGGCCAGCATGCGGGCCAGCTCGCCGATGCGCTCGCCCTCGGCCAACCTGCGCACGTTGCTGCGCGCGGCACCGCCGTTGCGCGCCGACTTGTCGACGACGAGGTGTCGGTCGGCGTACGCGGCCACCTGCGGCAGGTGGGTCACGACGATCACCTGGTGGCGGGCCGCCAGCCGGGCCAGACGCCGCCCGATCTCCACGGCGGCCCGGCCTCCGACCCCGGCGTCGACCTCGTCGAACACCATCGTCGGCACCGGATCGGCGCCGGCCAGCGCCACCTCCAGCGCGAGCATGACGCGGGAGAGTTCACCGCCCGACGCGCCCTTGTGCAGGGGCTGCGCCGCGGACCCGGCATGCGGGACGAGCCGCAGCTCGACCTCGTCGACGCCGTCGGTGCCGGCGACCAGCACGGACCCGCCGACCGTCAGGGCATCGGCACCGCCGGCATTCCCCTCCCGAGGCGCGACCTCGACGAGCAACCGCGCGTCGGGCATCGCGAGCCCGCCCAGCTCGGCGGTGGTGTCGGCGGCCAGGCGCTTCGCCGCCTCCGTGCGCGCGGCGGTGACGGCCATCGCGTGCTGCGCGAGCTCACCGGCCAGCTCGTCGCGGCGTGCCGCGAGCGCAGACAGGGCCTCGTCGGACGTGTCGATGTTGTCCAGGCGCTCGCGCGCTTCGTCGGCCCAGGCCAGCACGCCGTCGACATCAGCGGCGTACTTGCGGGTGAGCGCCTTCAGCTCGGCCTGCCGGGTGAGGATCCCGGCCAGCCGTTCCGGGTCGGCGTCGAGCCGCTCGAGGTAGCCGGTGAGCTCCGTGCCCACGTCACCCACGACGGCGAGTGCCTCGGCCAACCGGCCGTCGAGCGTGGTCAGCTCGGGGTCGCCGGCTGCGGCGAGCCGGTGGCGGGCGTCGCCGAGCAGCGCAAGCACACCCGGCACGTCGGGATCGCCGTCCTCGGCCCCGACGAGCGCGGTGTGCGCGGCGGACGCGGCCTCACGCAGGTCGTCGGCCGCCGAGAGCCTGCGGGCGAGGTCGACCAGCTCGACGTCCTCACCGGGCTGCGGGTCGACCGCGTCGATCTCGGTGAGGCCGTGGCGCAGCATGTCGGCCTCCTGCGCGAGCCTGCGGGCGCCGTCGCGGCGTTCCACCAGCTCGGCCGCCACCTGCTGCCACTCCGCGCGCACCGCGCGGTAGCGCTCCAGCGGCGACCCGACGGCGTCGCCGGCGAACCGGTCGAGCAGCGCGCGCTGCTCGGCCGGGCGCAGGAGCCGGAGCTGGTCGTTCTGGCCGTGGACGGCGAGCGTGGCCTCCGCGAGCCGGCCCAGCACACCGACCGGCACGGACCGGCCGCCGAGGTGCGCGCGCGAGCGGCCGTCGGCCCCGACCGTGCGGATGGCGATGAGGGTGCCGTCGTCGTCTGCGTCGGCCCCGACCTCGTCGGCCACCGCGAGCGCCGCAGGATCGGCGTTGAACCGGCCCTCGACGACGGCCCGCTTGGCACCTTCGGCCACTCGGGACGCCTCGGCGCGGCCGCCACCCAGCAGCGACAGGCCCGTGACCACCATCGTCTTGCCTGCGCCCGTCTCGCCCGTCAGGACGGTGAGCCCCGGATCCAGCTCCAGCGTGGCGTCGTCGATGACGCCGAGCCCCTGGATCCGCATCTCGGCCAGCATGAGTCGAAGGGTACGGAACCTGCCCGACAGTGCAGCCGGCGGCGCGCCAACTTCCCCACCGTTTTGGGTGGATGCGCGCCCTGGAGGCGCGCATGTGCCCAAAACGATGGGGAGTTTTCAGGCCTTGGGGGCGCCGCGCCAGCCGCGGATGGGCAGGTCGAACTTGCGGACGAGCCGGTCGGCGAACGGCTGCCCGTCGAGGCGCACCATCCGCACGGGGGTCGCGCCGCGGGCCACCTCGACGCGCGCGCCGGGCGGGATCGTGAACGTGCGCCGTCCGTCGCAGTCGAGCACCGCCGGCGGGCCGGACGGGTCGACCTCGATCGCGACCTCGCTGTCGGGAGCGATCACCATCGGCCGTGCGAACAGCGCGTGGGCGTTGCTCGGCACCAGCAGCAGCGCCTCCACCGCCGGCCACACGAGCGGCCCGCCGGCGGAGAACGCGTACGCGGTGGATCCGGTCGGGGTCGCGCAGAGCACACCGTCGCACCCGAACGCCGAGACCGGGCGGCCGTCGACCTCCAGCACCACCTCGAGGATCCGTTCACGGGTCCGCTTCTCGACGGTCGCCTCGTTCAGCGCCCAGGTGCGGGCGAGCACGTCGCCGTTGGAGCGCGCGACGGCGTCGATCGTCATGCGCTCCTCGACCTCGTAAGTGCCGTCGACGAGCGCGTCGAGCGCGTCGTCGAGCGACTCCTGTTCCGCCTCCGCGAGGAAGCCGACCCGCCCCAGGTTCACCCCGAGCAGCGGTGTGCCGACCGGGCGGGCCATCTCGGCCGCGCGCAGCAGCGTGCCGTCGCCGCCGAGCACCAGCACCACCTCGGCGCCTTCCGCACAGCCCGGGCGGCCCTCGACGATCCGCGGGGTCAGCTCCGGCGGCAGGCCGCCGTTCTCGACCTCCGCCCACTCCTCGCCGATCACCCGCAGCCGCACACCGGCTGCGGCCAGCCGCTTCGCGACGGACGCTGCGGTGCGCCGGTTGGTCTCCCGCCCGGAATGCAGCACGAGCAGGATCTCGCGGGGGCTCATCGTGGCCCTTCCTCGACGGCGGTTGCCAGCACGGTGTCGCCGACGTCGTCGCCATCGTCGGACGGGGCGAGCCACAGGAAGAACTCGACGTTGCCGGACGGCCCGGGCAGCGGGCTCGCGACGGCACCGCGCAGCACCAGCCCGAGCTCTCGCGCCGCGGCGGTCACGGCGGTCAGCGCGGAGAGCCGCAGCGTGGGGTCGCGCACGACCCCGCCGGCACCGAGCCGCTCGCGCCCGACCTCGAACTGGGGCTTCACCATCGGCAGCAGCGCGCCGCGCGTGCACGCCGCCAGCGCGGGCAGCACGGTGCGCAGCGAGATGAACGACAGGTCGGCGACGGTCAGGTCGACCGGCCCGCCGATCGTCTCCGGTTCGAGCGTCCGGACGTTCGTGCGGTCGTGCAGCTGCACCCGCTCATCGCTCTGCAGCCGCCAGATCAGCTGGCCGTAGCCGACGTCGACCGCGACGACCCGGGCCGCGCCACGGTCGAGCAGCACGTCGGTGAACCCGCCGGTGGACGCGCCGGCGTCGAGGCAGCGCAGCCCGGCGACGTCGATGGCGAACGCGTCGAGCGCGCCGATCAGCTTGTGCGCCCCGCGGGACGCCCACTCCTGCTCACCGGTCTCTTGCACGGTGACCGGGGTGTCCCGGTCGACGACGGTCGCCGGCTTGCCCGCGGTGATCCCGCGGACGGCGACCCTGCCCTGCTCGATGAGCTCGGTGGCCTGCTGCCGCGAGCGGGCGAGCCCGCGGCGGACCAGCTCCGCGTCGAGCCGAGCTCGGGTGACCACCGGCGTCACGCGCCGGACGAACCGGCTGCGAGCGCCTCGCCGAGCGCCGTGTGGACGCGTTCGAAGGCCTCGACGTGCTCGGCGAGCGGGCGGTCGGCGAGCCGGTCGAGGCCCGACATGGCGTGCTCGACGGCGGCTGCCGGGTCGGGCATGGGGGTCGTCATCACTGCTCCGGTGATCGTGGCTGGTTCTCCCGGTCCACGGTAGCCGAGCTCGGAGAGTCACCGCCGATGCCGAGCGCGCGCAGCGCGTCGGCCGCGCCCGGACCGTCGGCCCGGACGTCGACGGGGCCGCTCCCACGCTCCCAGCGGGCCGCGCAGAGCGCACGCAGAGCGTCGAGCGGGTCGCCCTCGCCCCGCAGGACCAGCGCGTCCCCGTCGGGCTCGACCGACCAGCCGTCCTTCGGGCCCGGCGCGAGCGCCTCGGGGGTGGCGGTGAGCGCGCCGAGGTCGGCGCCGATGTAGTCGGGACGCAGGTCGGGCTCGGCCGCGAGCACGTCGGCCGGCCCGGACACCCCGGTCAGCACGAGCAGCGACGGGATCCCGGCGGCGTGACCGCCCTCGATGTCGGTGTCGAGCCGGTCGCCCAGGATCAGCGGGCGTTGCGCGTCGTTGCGGCGCACGGCGTCGAGCAGCAGCGCAGGCGCCGGCTTGCCGGCCACCTGCGGCTCCCGCCCGGACGAGGTGCGCAGCACCTGCACCATCGACCCGTTGCCGGGCAGCGGGCCGCGCTCGGTCGGCAGGGTGGGGTCGAGGTTGCACGCCACCCAGACCGCGCCTGCGCGCAACGCGACGGTCGCCTCGGCGAGCACCCGCCACCCCGTGTCGGGGCTGTGCCCCTGCACGACCGCCACGGCCTCCTCGGTCCGGTCCGTCACGCCCAGCCCGACCGCGGTGACCTCCGCGGCGAGCGCCGCCGTGCCAACCACCAGGACGGGTGCGCCCTGCGGGAGCTGCCCGGCCAGCATGGCAGCCGCGGCCTGCGAGCTGGTGGCGACGTCCGCGTCGGCCGCCGGGAAGCCCAGCTCACGCAGGTGCTCGGCGACGTCGGACGGGCGCCGCGACGCGTTGTTCGTGACGTACACGGTGCGCACGCCCCGCTTGGCGGCGTGCTGGACGGCGTCGAGCGCGCCGGGGACGGCGGTCGGGCCGGCGTAGAGGGTGCCGTCGAGGTCGGCCAGCAGGACGTCGTGGAGGTCCAGCAGGTCCGTCACCGGCCCTGCTCCTCCGCCTGCGGCGCTTCGGCTTCCTCCGCGCCCTCGTCCTCGTCGCCGGTCTCTTCGTCGGCTTCGACTTCGTCGTCTGCCGGGTCTTCGTCGTCCTCGGACTCGTCGGCCGCCGGATCTTCGTCGATCTCGTCGTCGGCCAGATCATCCTCGTCGTCGGCGCTGTCGTCGTCGGCGCTGTCGTCGTCGGCGCTGTCGTCGTCGGCGCTGTCGTCGTCGGCGCTGTCGTCGTCGGCGCTGTC
>NZ_JAJGSX010000093.1 GCF_021245725.1 Pseudonocardia sp. TRM90224
GTCGTCGGCGTCGAGTTCTTCCTCCCCGAAGACGATGTCGTCGTCGGGCAGCGACTCGCCGGTCAGCTCCGCGACCCTGGCGGCCGCGTCGGTCTCGCCCTCGGTGTCGGCGTCGGAGGCGTGGACGAACCACTGCACGGCGTCGGACTCGCGCCCGGCGGCGAGCAGGTTGTCGGCGTAGGCGTAGAAGAGCCGGGAGCTCCACGGCTCGCGCCGGGCCGGCTCCAGCTCGGGGATCTGCAGGCCCACGACGGCGGCGTCGATCTCGCCGAGATCCCGGCGGGCGCCGGCGACCACGATGGCCAGCTCGATCGTCTCGGCCTTGCCGAGGTCGCGGGCCTCCGGGTCGCGCGACAGCTCGATCGCCCGCTCCGGGCGGCCGAGCGCACGCTCGATGTCGGCCATGACCGCGAGGTGCCCCGGGCCGCCGCCCATGCGGCGGGCGGCCCGCAGCTCGCCGAGCGCCTCGTTCCACTCGCCGGCGTGGTAGGCGACGATCCCCGCCGCTTCCCGCACGACCGCGATCCGGGACGCCCTGCGCCGCGCGAACCGGGCGTGCTCCAACGCCTGCTCCGGGTCCTCGTCGACGAGCCGCCCCGCCACCACGAGGTGGCGGGCGACGGTGTCGGCGGTGTCCTTCTGCAGGCCGCGCAGGTCGCGGCGGGCCTCGGCGTCGAGCTCGCCCGCCGTCACGTTCTCCGGGAGCGGCGGCTCGACGTAACGGGGCCGCGAATCGCGGTCGTCGTCGCGCCGCGGCGGACGCTGGTCGCGCTCCGGACGAGCTCTGCGCTCGCCGGCGCCCTGCGCGGGCCGGCCGCGACCCACATTGCCGCCACGGGTGCCCTCAGCGGCGGGGCGGCGGTCCTGGCGCGGCCGGTCGGGCCGGTCACCCGAGGAGCGGCGCGGCTCCCAGCCGGGACCGCGGCGGTCGTCCCGCCCGCTGTCGCGCTGCGGCCGATCCTGGCGATCCGGCCGATCCTGGCGGGCCGGCCGATCGGGACGGTCCTGGCGCTGCGCCGGCGCCGAGCGCCGGTCGTCACGCCTGTCGTCACGGCCACCGTACGAGCGCCGGTCGTCCCGGCTGTTGTCATTCCCGCCTCGGTCGTCCCGAGGGCGGTCGTCCCGCTTGCGGTCTGCGTAGGGGCGGTCGCTGCGGGGCCGGTCGTCCCTGCCCCTGTCGTCACGGGGCCGCTCGTCACGGGGCCGCTCGTCACGGCGGCGGTCGCCGTAGGAGCGGTCCCTGCTGGGGCGGTCGTCACGACGCCGGTCGTCGCGGTTGCGGTCGGGACGTCCCTGGCCCTGCTCGTGGCGCGGACGGTCGTACCCGCCTCTGTCATCCCGGCCCCTCGCGGCCCCGCCCCTCTCGTCACGGGGCCGATCATCACGGGGCCGGTCGTAACGCGGCTTGTCGTCGCCCCCGCGGCTGTCCCGGTTGCGGTCGTCCCGATTCCGGTCGTCCCGGTAGCGGTCCTGGCGCGGCCGGTCGCTCCCGCCGCGGTCGGGACGCCCGCCACGGAAACCGCCGGCGCGGTCGCCGCTGGTCCGGTCCCTGCTGGGTCGGTCGCTGCTGGGTCGGTCGTCCCGGCCCCGGTCGGACCGGAAGCCGCCTTCCCGGGGCCGGTCGTCACGGGCGCGGTAGCCACCACGGTCGTCGCGGCTCGGCGTCGGCCGGCCGCCACGGTCGGGCCGGTCAGACCGATCACCCCGCCGGTCGTCACGAGGCCGATCGTCACGCGACCGGTAGCCGCCGCGGTCATCGCGCCGCGGGGCCGAACGCCCACCGCGGTCGTCGCGCCGGGGCGCGCCACCACGCGACGACCACCCCGAACCGAGGCGCTCACCGCCGGCCTTGCCGGTCTGCTTTTCCCGATCTTGTCGAGCTGAGCGATCACCGCTGCGGTCGCGATCATCGCGTCGCGGGCGGTTATCGCCGGAACCATCCGCGATACTCACCGACAGATGATACAAAAAAGTGGGCCCCGCCTGATCGGCGGGGCCCACTCTTGGTGTTGATGTTTGATGTCGGCGGCGACCTACTCTCCC
>NZ_JAJGSX010000094.1 GCF_021245725.1 Pseudonocardia sp. TRM90224
GACCGGGCCGCTGACCAGCACGGGACCGTCGTCGGTGAGGGTGACGCGACGTGGACGTTGCACGCACCAGGATGCCCCGACGAGTGCTCGGAGCAAGCCGTCGCTGCGGCCGATACTGGCGTGCTGTCGAAGCGGTTGCGGTCGTCGGGCCGCGGGTACACGGAGTCCCCTCGATGAAGGAAGTGCAGTAATGGTCAACGACGACCGACACGACACGGCAGACGCGGAGCAGCCGCAAGTACCCGTTCCGCCCTACGACGATCTGCGTGGTGACCCGGGTGAGAACACTGCACCCACAAGGCTTTCGACACGTCCAACGCGCCCGAGCCCGGTCCGGAAACATCGACGACGGACGAGGAGCGCAGCGGTGTCTCGTCGACCGACACCGAACCCGAGCCCGCGCTCGGTGTGGGCGAGAGCCGCGGCGGGCGGGCGGAGGACATCGCCCCGGACCGCGACGACGTCGAAACGAAGGGCGCGGGCCGCCCGGTCGGGCAGACCGACGAGGACTCCGAAGGCGTCGGCCGCTAGACGCGTCGAGAACGACGTTGCTGCTGTTTCCGGCCTATATTTCGACAGCAACGGCGTTCTTGACGGATCCTGACCGCACCTGCGCAGCGGTGACGATCTGGGGTGACGGTCAGCTGGGTGCCGCGAGGCGGGCGAGCCGTCCCGGGGTCGCCCACCGCACGTCGTATACCCAGCCCGGCCTCTCCAGGCCCCGATGACGCGCGCGGCCATGTCGAGCTGTCCGCGTACCCCGTGCCGGGCGCACGTGGGATCAGCGTGAGGGATGTGCAAGGACTCGCCCATCGACAGGATCGTGAGCGGCCAAAAGTTGGCGGCCTTGATCTGCGCGGCGAACGGGCGCTCGCCGATCATGTGCCAGATCGAGTTGATGGACCAGGTGACATGGTGCAGCACGGCGACGCGCACCAGGCTCGCCCAGAAGAACGCGGTCAGCGAGCCCACCAGGACATCGTGATCAGGCCCGGATCACGGCCGGGCTGAACAGGCTCAACACGGTCCACAGCGGGAATAGGCGGCTGATCCTAGTGATGTCGAGGTCGGCGAGCAGGTCCGGGGCGAAGCGGGCGGCGTTGGTGCGATCGCGGCCGAACATCCAGTCCTCGTGTGCGTGGGCGAAGCCCTTGGCCAGCGCGGTCGGACCGGTGTCGTGGAGCCACGGGGAGTTCGGGTCGCCCTCCTTGTCCGGCGAAGGCGTGGTGGCGGCGGTGGTCGAGCCACCCAGGTTGTGACAGCGCCTTGTGCAGCGAGGCTTCCGGCGATGGCCGGCCCGTTGCGCAGGTCGCGGCGCGCATTCGACGCGCGGTGGGTGAAATGGCAGTGGTACCCGACGGTCACCCCGAAGCCGGACAGGCGAACTGCTCTCCTCAGACTGTGCAGGGCATCTGCGGCCCGAGGTCCTGGGCCCGATCGCGGTGCCGCGCCGTCGCCCCGCTACGGCGATCGAACAGGCGCTGCCGCCTCCGCATACCCGACCGTGCAGATCAGAAATCACGGCCGGGGGGCAACGCGGGACGGCGGCCGAGGATTCGTCCGACTGTCGCGCTCGGGTGTCGTGGCTCCCTATCGACCGCCGCTGCCGGCGTGGGGGAGGTGTTCCCGTGGAGATGCGGTCAGCTCGCGCGGGTCGGTGTCCCCTGCGACGATGCGCCGGGCTAGTTCGGACAAGCGGACATTGTTGCTGCGGGCGAAGCTGCGCAGACGGTCGAACGCGGCGTTCATGTCCACTCCGGCGTGCTGGGCGATGACACCTTTGGCTTGTTCGATGATCACCCTGCTGGTGAGGGCGGTCTGCAGTTGCTCGTTGAGCACCTCGCCGCGGCGGATGGCGCGCTCGGACAGGATGCCGATGGTGGCGACGTCGGCCAGCGCCTGCCCCAGCGCGAGGTCGGCCTCAGGCAGTGCGCCGGGTGCGCGGTGGAACAGGTTCAACACGCCGATGGCCTTGCTGCGCAGCCGCAGCGGGATCGCGTGCACCGACGAGAACAGGCCCGTCTCCGCGACCGCCGCGACGAACTGGGGCCAGCGATCCGCCACCGCCGACAGGTCGGGGACCCGGACCTGGCTGACGGTGCGGTACGAGTCCAGGCATGGTCCCTCGTCGGATTGCAGTTGGAGCAGTTCCATGGTCTGGGCGTCCTCGCTGGAGGCAGCCACGATCCGCAGCTCGCGCCGGGCGTCACCGAGCATGAGCCCGGCGGCGTCGGCCGCCAGCAGTGCCACGCAGTGCCCGACCAGCTGGTCGAGCAGGTCGATGATGTCGTAGTCGTCGACCAGGGTGTCGGCCAGCGCGACGAACGCCGCACTCACCTGCTGCTCACGATTCAGATGATCCACTGCAGCCTCCTGTCTCCTCGCCCACCCGCGTCATGGTCTTGTCCCCACCATCTTTTCGGCTCGGCTCGGCTCGGCCCGCGCCGCAGTTCGTCCATCGCCGGTTCGTCATTGCTATGGCATGTCCTCGGTGAACACCAGCCGCCGGGCGACAACGTCCCTGGCGACGTCGATCAACAACCGCTGCTTGACGAACGCGTACCCACGCAACCGGGCCAACGCGTCGGTGGCACTGACGCCGAGCTGCACCAAGACCATGCCTGTCGCTTGATGGACCTCCGCGCGATGGCCTATCACATGGTCCAGCCACCCGTCGCAGTCCCCGTCGGGCTCCGTCCGTTGGCCAAGCATCATCAACGCTGCGGTATCGGTCGCGGCCAGCGCATCCCGCCATTGCACCTCGCTCAGCCCGCCCGGCGAGGTCCTGTACAGATCCAGCACCCCGAGGTTCACCGCACCCCACTGCAGCGGCAGCGCGAACAGTGCCCGCACGGGTGTCTGCTCGGCGACCGCTGCCGCGAACAGCGGCCACCGAACCACTTCGGTCCGGTGATGCAGATCCGGCACCAGGACCGGGTGCCCGCTGAGGGCGGCCTCCACGCAGGCGCCCTCGTTGAGGGTGAACTGGAGCTCTTCCAGCTGCTCGGCGACGGGGTCGGTGGCCCACAACGTCAACCTCGAGGTCCGCGCGGTCAGCAACGACACCGACGCCCCGTCGACATCCAGGCCGTCCACGCAGGCCGTGCAGATCAGCTCGGCAAGCCGACGGTCATCGACGCCGGTGCGCACGATGCCCAGCAGGGCACGGGTCACCGTGCCGCGCTCAGCCATCGAGACCGCCCGAGCTCGGCCAGTTGAGCGTCAGGCTTTCGCGGGCGGCCGCGACAGCCTGTGGCGTCATGATCGGACTCCGTCCCTCGGCAACGACCCAGCAGTATCGCTAGCGGGCAACGACGGGGACTCGATCGGCACCGGCGGTTTGTCAAGACTACCCGAGACGTTCCGGCGCGGCTGCCTGACGCGCTCCGCACGTTGGTGCGTGGCGTCGCGGTTGGGGATCTGCGCCGAGTGGCCATTCGAGCCTCGAACCTGGGGGATTTCGTCCACGTCGTGCAGTCGGCGCATTCGCTACCCAATGGTAACTCGGAATACGCCTTCGACTTCGTGTTACTGGCCTGCACGGGTTGTGCAATGGTATTTCTCGACGCGGGACGTTGACGATGCGCAACACGGAACCCTCCGGCGCAGATGAATTGGTTGGGGCTGTCTGGTTCGTACGCGGTGCCACCGCCACCGCCACCGTCCCCGGCGGGTATGTGCACCGGCATCGCGGTGTGCATTTCCGAGAGACGGGGATCGACATGCCCCTGCTCTGGCGCGGACGCGTTTGTCTTCGATGTCGCGGATCGCCAGCCACAACAGCTTGATCGCGGCGTCGTCGGACGGGAACTGGCCACGGTTTTTGATGATCTTCCGTAGCTGGTAGTTCAAGGACTCGATCGCGTTCGTAGTGTAGATGATCTTGCGGAGCTCCGGAGGGAACGCCAGGAACGGGATGAACCGTTCCCACGCGTTCTCCCAGGTCGCGCCCGCGGCCGGGTAACTCTTGCCCCAGGTCGAAGCGGCGAACGCATCCAACTCCAGGCGAGCAGCCTCGTCGGTCGGGGCGGTGTAGATCGGGCGCAACGCCGCAGCGAACTTCTTGCGGTCGGCGTAGGAGACGAACCGCATCGCCGCGCGCAGCAGATGCACCGTGCAGGTCTGCACGATCGAATGCGGCCAGCCTGATCCTCAGGTCGCCTCGATCGCTTCGGGGAACCCGGTCAGCCCGTCGCAGCACACGATCAGCACGTCACGGACCCCGCGGTTACGCAGCTCAGCGCATACCCCGGCCCAGAACTTTGCGCCCTCGGTGGCCTGGACCCAGATCCGGATCACGCTTTTGACTCCGTCGAGATCGACACCGACGGCGATGTGAGCGGCCCGGATGCGGACCTGGTGTCCATCCCGGACTTTGATCACCAGCGCATCGAGGTAGGCGATGGGGTATAGCTCCTCCAATGGCCGGGACTGCCACGCCTTGAGCTCGTCCAACACTGAGTCGGTGATCTTGGAGATGGTGTCGTGAGACAGCTCGGTGCCGATAGTGCGCATCCAGATGCGCACTGATGTCGCGCACGGTCATCCCACCCGCATATAGCGAAATGATCATCTCGTCCAGGCTGCCCACGCGCCGTGAGTCCTTCGGGACCAGTCGCGGCTCGAACGAGCCTGCCCGATCCCGATCCCGATCCCGATCCCGATCCCGCTCCCGTGGCACGTCTAACGCCACGTCGCCGACCTCGGTCGCCACTGTCTTCGGGGTCGTGCCGTTGCGTGAGTTCGACGTTCCGCGTCCGGCCGGGTCGCCGCGTTCGTAGCCCAGGTGCACGGGTCTGCTCGGCGGCCAGGCCACGTTCGAGCACCGCTTTGATCATCTCCGGGAGGAACCCGCCGTCACCGGCCAGTGCGAGCCCGCCAGCGTTGACCTGGGCTATGACTCGGTCCAGCAACCCGGCCTCGATCATCGAGTTTCACCGCGTCGCGAGCGGTGAGCGGGCCATCCGAGCCAGAACCGAGTGGATGCTCGTCTGTCATGGTCATCTGTGTGCTCCTCAACTCAAGAGGATCTTGTTAGACGATCTGACAGGCCCCTGGTTGAGCAACCGCCAGCACGTCGAGTCCGACGCCACCTTCCCGAACGCCGCGGCCTGGTCTGTCAGCACCGCGATCTCGCAGCTCCGGGTCGCACCATCAGCGACCGCGACTGCCAGATCAACCAACACTCGCCCCGGATCGTGACGTGCCCGCGGGCGCCGCACCGGTGCCACCGTGGTCGAGAGTTCGTGGGTCAACGTGGCCCTGTCGGCGACATCAGCCAGCAGATGCGACCCGACATGCGACATCACCCCGCCCCGTCGGCGGTCAAGGCAATCGGTGGCGCGTGCTTGTAGTTTGCACTCGGAAAGTGCCTCCTCGATCAAGGCTAACAGGGACTCGACACCCACTGTCTTACCTGGCCACGAGACACTTTCTTCTTCCGGGGCCCGATCACCGCCACGCTCATGAACGGCCGGGGCTAGCGCTACACCGCCCGGTTATGATTCCCGGTCTGCGCAGTCGGTATTCTCAACCATCCTTGTGTAGTTCGGCTGATGCTGCGGGGCTCGAGACGCGTAATGACACCCGCAGCGGAATCCGCCAGAGTCGATCTCGGAGTAGGGCATGAACACGTCCGTATCTCCGCCGACGATCGAGATGAAGTCAAAGCCCTTCTCGCCGTTGCGCCAATTCACGGTGCCCTGCCCATCCCTCTCTGTTCCTCGCAGGAGCTGGACGTTCGCGTGCTGCGCGGGGTCTGGCTGACCTGAGCACCGCCGCGATTCCACCTCACATGGTGCATTTGAGCCCAGTGCTCACTTGTTTCTAAGGGTGCGGCGAGCACGAATATCGAACCGAACCAATTTCAATTTGCGGAACAGTCGAAAGGAATTGTGCGAATTCTGCTCGTGTTCGGCGCCACATTAGAACGACATTGCGACGGCCCGGTGCGGGCCACCCATCCGTCTCGAACCGGTTGCATCACCGGCGATGCCGTCCCACGCTCGGCGAAAAGGCCACCCATACCGCACGGGACGTCGACACCAGAGCGACCGGAAGGCCCGCCTCGCGGCGGACGACGTCGTAGACGAT
>NZ_JAJGSX010000095.1 GCF_021245725.1 Pseudonocardia sp. TRM90224
GATGGTGTGCGGGTGTCTTTTGAGAACTCAACAGTGTGTCGAGCTTTATCATGAATTGGTTTTATGCCAGTTTGTTTTTGCTCTTGCTTGTCTGTGACCCCGTCGCAGGAGCTTGGGCTTTGTTTGTCAGGATTTTGTTGGAGAGTTTGATCCTGGCTCAGGACGAACGCTGGCGGCGTGCTTAACACATGCAAGTCGAGCGGTAAGGCCCTTTCGGGGGTACACGAGCGGCGAACGGGTGAGTAACACGTGGGCGACCTGCCCTCAGCTCTGGGATAAGCCTGGGAAACTGGGTCTAATACCGGATATGACCACATGTCGCATGGTGTGTGGTGGAAAGTTTTTTCGGCTGGGGATGGGCCCGCGGCCTATCAGCTTGTTGGTGGGGTGATGGCCTACCAAGGCGACGACGGGTAGCCGGCCTGAGAGGGCGACCGGCCACACTGGGACTGAGACACGGCCCAGACTCCTACGGGAGGCAGCAGTGGGGAATATTGCGCAATGGGCGGAAGCCTGACGCAGCGACGCCGCGTGGGGGATGACGGCCTTCGGGTTGTAAACCTCTTTCGACCGGGACGAAGGGTGACTGACGGTACCGGTAGAAGAAGCACCGGCCAACTACGTGCCAGCAGCCGCGGTAATACGTAGGGTGCGAGCGTTGTCCGGAATTATTGGGCGTAAAGAGCTCGTAGGCGGTGTGTCGCGTCGATCGTGAAAACTTTCAGCTTAACTGGGAGCTTGCGGTCGATACGGGCATCACTTGAGTTCGGCAGGGGAGACTGGAATTCCTGGTGTAGCGGTGAAATGCGCAGATATCAGGAGGAACACCGGTGGCGAAGGCGGGTCTCTGGGCCGATACTGACGCTGAGGAGCGAAAGCGTGGGGAGCGAACAGGATTAGATACCCTGGTAGTCCACGCCGTAAACGGTGGGCGCTAGGTGTGGGGGCCATTCCACGGTCTCTGTGCCGCAGCTAACGCATTAAGCGCCCCGCCTGGGGAGTACGGCCGCAAGGCTAAAACTCAAAGGAATTGACGGGGGCCCGCACAAGCGGCGGAGCATGTGGATTAATTCGATGCAACGCGAAGAACCTTACCTGGGTTTGACATGCACTAGACGCCGGTAGAGATATCGGTTCCCTTGTGGCTGGTGTGCAGGTGGTGCATGGCTGTCGTCAGCTCGTGTCGTGAGATGTTGGGTTAAGTCCCGCAACGAGCGCAACCCTCGTTCTATGTTGCCAGCGCGTTATGGCGGGGACTCATAGGAGACTGCCGGGGTCAACTCGGAGGAAGGTGGGGATGACGTCAAGTCATCATGCCCCTTATGTCCAGGGCTTCACACATGCTACAATGGCCAGTACAGAGGGCTGCGAGACCGTGAGGTGGAGCGAATCCCTTAAAGCTGGTCTCAGTTCGGATCGGGGTCTGCAACTCGACCCCGTGAAGTTGGAGTCGCTAGTAATCGCAGATCAGCAACGCTGCGGTGAATACGTTCCCGGGCCTTGTACACACCGCCCGTCACGTCACGAAAGTTGGTAACACCCGAAGCCGACGGCCTAACCCCTTGTGGGAGGGAGTTGTCGAAGGTGGGACTGGCGATTGGGACGAAGTCGTAACAAGGTAGCCGTACCGGAAGGTGCGGCTGGATCACCTCCTTTCTAAGGAGTCTCACCGTGTGGTGAGGTTGGCTGGTCACTCTGAAGGTGGCTGGTTCTCCTTTCACTAATTCCGCTCCATGGTCTTCGGGTTGTGGGTGCGGCTGGGTGGAACATAATGATCGGTTCATGGTTGTCGGGGTCTTCGGGCTTCGGGGTTTGGCACACTGTTGGGTCCTGAGAGGACACCTGTTGGTTGGGTGTGTTTTCTGGGCTGCTCCTGGCTCTGGTCGTCTAACGCATTGCTTGTCGGTGTGGTGGTGGTCGTTGTGGGTTGGGGTGTGGTTGTGTGTTGAGTGTTGCATAGTGGATGCGAGCATCTTGTTGTGGTTAAGTGTTTAAGGGCACATGGTGGATGTCTAGGCATCAGGAGCCGATGAAGGACGTGGGAGGCCGCGATAGGCCTCGGGGAGCTGTCAACCGAGCTGTGATCCGAGGGTGTCCGAATGGGGAAACCCGGTACCCGTCATGGGGTATCACCGTGCACTGAATTCATAGGTGTACGGGGGGAACGTGGGGAAGTGAAACATCTCAGTACCCACAGGAAGAGAAAACAACCGTGATTCCGTGAGTAGTGGCGAGCGAAAGCGGATGAGGCTAAACCTATGCTGTGTCAAGCCGGCAGGCGTTGCAGTGTGGGTGTTGTGGGACGTTGTCGTAGCTGGGCTGCCGTCTGGCTGATCGTGTTGTGTGGTGTTAGTGGAAGACTTCTGGAAAGGGTCGCCGTAGTGGGTGAGAGCCCCGTACGCGAAAATGCCGCATGCGTGATGGACTTTGTTCCCGAGTAGCAGCGAGCTCGTGGAATTTGCTGTGAATCTGCCGGGACCACCCGGTAAGCCTAAATACTCCCTGATGACCGATAGCGGACTAGTACCGTGAGGGAAAGATGAAAAGTACCCCGGGAGGGGAGTGAAATAGTACCTGAAACCGTGTGCCTACAAGCCGTCAGAGCTGACTTTGTTTGGTGATGGCGTGCCTTTTGAAGAATGAGCCTGCGAGTTATGCTTCGTGGCGAGGTTAACCCGTGTGGGGTAGCCGTAGCGAAAGCGAGTCTGAATAGGGCGCCATAGTCGCGGGGTATAGACCCGAAGCGGAGTGATCTACCCATGGCCAGGGTGAAGCTACGGTAAGACGTGGTGGAGGCCCGAACCCACCAGGGTTGAAAACCTGGGGGATGAGCTGTGGGTAGGGGTGAAAGGCCAATCAAACTCCGTGATAGCTGGTTCTCCCCGAAATGCATTTAGGTGCAGCGTCGTGTGGTGGATGCCGGAGGTAGAGCACTGGATGGGCTAGGGGGCCGACAAGCTTACTGAACTCAACCAAACTCCGAATGCCGGTATTTCTAGCGCGGCAGTGAGACTGCGGGGGATAAGCTTCGTAGTCGAGAGGGAAACAGCCCAGATCACCGGCTAAGGCCCCTAAGCGTGTGCTAAGTGGGAAAGGATGTGGGATCGCCCAGACAACCAGGAGGTTGGCTTAGAAGCAGCCACCCTTTAAAGAGTGCGTAATAGCTCACTGGTCAAGTGGTCCTGCGCCGACAATGTAGCGGGGCTCAAGCACACCGCCGAAGCCGTGGCAACACTGCATGAGATCCGCCTGCCGACTTGTTTGGTGGGTGTAGTCGTGGTGTTGGGTAGGGGAGCGTCGTGCATCCGGTGAAGCCTCCGAGTGATCGAGGGGTGGAGGGTGTGCGAGTGAGAATGCAGGCATGAGTAGCGAATGCAGAGTGAGAACCTCTGCCGCCGAATGACCAAGGGTTCCTGGGCCAGGTTAATCCGCCCAGGGTGAGCCGGGACCTAAGGCGAGGCCGACAGGCGTAGTCGATGGACAACGGGTTGATATTCCCGTGCCCGTGATAGTGCGTCCGTGCTGAGGCCGGTGATGCTAACCATCCGAACCCGCTTTCTGGCCTTCGGGCTGGGTTGTTGGGGGAGCGTGGGAACCGATCCGGTAGTAGGCAAGCGATGGGGTGACGCAGGAGGGTAGCTCCGCCAGGCGTTGGTTGTCCTGGTGTAAGCCTGTAGCCCGACATCTAGGTAAATCCGGATGTCATTTAAGGGTGAGAGGTGATGCGTAGCCGATTGAGGCGAAGTAGAGTGATCCCATGCTGCCGAGAAAAGCCTCTAGCGAGTGCTGTTGCGGCCCGTACCCTAAACCGACACAGGTGGTCAGGTAGAGAATACCAAGGCGATCGAGTGAACTGTGGTTAAGGAACTCGGCAAAATACCTCCGTAACTTCGGGAGAAGGAGGGCCGTCTGGCTTGAAGCTCTTCGCGGGCTAGGGCTGGGCGGTCGCAGAGACCAGGCCCAAGCGACTGTTTACTAAAAACACAGGTCCGTGCGAAGTCGCAAGACGATGTATACGGACTGACGCCTGCCCGGTGCTGGAACGTTAAGAGGACCTGTTAGTCCCTTTGGGGGCGAAGCGGAGAATTTAAGCGCCAGTAAACGGCGGTGGTAACTATAACCATCCTAAGGTAGCGAAATTCCTTGTCGGGTAAGTTCCGACCTGCACGAATGGCGTAACGACTTGGGCGCTGTCTCGACCACAGACTCGGCGAAATTGCACTACGAGTAAAGATGCTCGTTACGCGCGGCAGGACGGAAAGACCCCGGGACCTTTACTACAGCTTGGTATTGGTGCTCGGTTCGGCTTGTGTAGGATAGGTGGGAGACTGTGAAGCGGCCACGCCAGTGGTTGTGGAGTCGTTGTTGAAATACCACTCTGGTCGAATTGGGTGTCTCAACCTCGGGCCATGATCTGGTTCAGGGACAGTGCCTGGTGGGTAGTTTAACTGGGGCGGTTGCCTCCCAAAATGTAACGGAGGCGCCCAAAGGTTCCCTCAGCCTGGTTGGCAATCAGGTGTTGAGTGTAAGTGCACAAGGGAGCTTGACTGTGAGACTGACAGGTCGAGCAGGGACGAAAGTCGGGACTAGTGATCCGGCACCTCCTGGTGGAAGGGGTGTCGCTCAACGGATAAAAGGTACCCCGGGGATAACAGGCTGATCTTGCCCAAGAGTCCATATCGACGGCATGGTTTGGCACCTCGATGTCGGCTCGTCGCATCCTGGGGCTGGAGTAGGTCCCAAGGGTTGGGCTGTTCGCCCATTAAAGCGGTACGCGAGCTGGGTTTAGAACGTCGTGAGACAGTTCGGTCCCTATCCGCCGCGCGCGCAGGAGACTTGAGGAAGGCTGTCCCTAGTACGAGAGGACCGGGACGGACGAACCTCTGGTGTGCCAGTTGTCCCGCCAGGGGCATGGCTGGTTGGCTATGTTCGGAAGGGATAACCGCTGAAGGCATCTAAGCGGGAAGCTCGTTCCAAGATGAGGTCTCCCACCACCTTTGCGTGGTTAAGGCCCCCCACAGACCATGGGGTTGATAGGCCAGAGATGGAAGCCCTGTGAGGGGTGGAGTTGACTGGTACTAATAGGCCGAGGGCTTGACCATGACAAGTTGTTTGCATCCACTGTGCGACCCTGAACACACAAACACTGTTTGTTGTTCGGGGTGCGGTAAGCTCGCATCCACTAGATTGAAGATGTGCTAAGTGAATAGTGTTGTCGGTGGTTGTGGCGGAGGGGGAACGCCCGGTCCCATCCCGAACCCGGAAGCTAAGCCCTCCAGCGCCGATGGTACTGCACTCGTTAGGGTGTGGGAGAGTAGGTCGCCGCCGACATCAAACATCAACACCAAGAGTGGGCCCCGCCGATCAGGCGGGGCCCACTTTTTT
>NZ_JAJGSX010000096.1 GCF_021245725.1 Pseudonocardia sp. TRM90224
GTTCCGCACGCGAGGGCAGGAAAGCCACTTTCCTGCCCTGTGAGGGCCGGAAAGTGGCTTTCCTGCCCTCCCCCAGCCTCGCGGTGCTGGGGCTGCACGGCGGTCGCGTCCTAGCGGCGGCAACCCCCGGACCCGACGGCAGCCAGCCCCTCCAGGTCGCCCGGGCCGAACTCGACGGCGTCGCTGCTGCCGTTCATGACCTCCCAGCCCTCCTCGACGTGGTCGAGCCCGACGACGTGCCCCAGCTCGTGCATAACCACGCCCCGGGCGGCGGCATCGCCGTCCGGGTGGGTCACCGCCTCGGCGAACCACTCGCTGTCGAGCGCGACCTGGCCGGAGACGTAGTACTCGGATATCGGCCCCGCCGGCGCGTACGGGATCGGGCCGGCGATACCGGCGACGTCCGCGCTGAGCAGCGGGTACTCCTTCTCGGTCGCCCAGCCGACGAGCACTGGTGCCCAGCGGTCGCCGTACCGATGCGGCTGGAGCGGCTCCCGCGACTCGATGAGAGGCTCGGACGTGACGCCGTCCTCGGTGAACGCGAGACCGGTCGCCTTCTCGACCTCCTTCACGGCGTCGCGGACGATCTCGAGGCCGCCGTCCGGCATGCCGGCCGGGTTGACGACGTAGTGGATCGGGCGGCACGGGTCGAACCCGACGGCGCTGCCGTCCGGTCGCGTCGCCAGGAACGCGTGCGCGCCGGTGACCCCGGGGATGACGGCCGGCAGGATGCGCGAATCGGAGGCGTCGGCCGGCAGCACGAGGGACGTCGACTCCGCCGGCACCGGCTCGGCGGGCTCCGGAGCCGGCCGCAGCGCGCTCAGCACCAGGAACACCGCGACGACGGTGAGCGCGACGCCGACCGTCGCGTCGAGCCGGAACCGGCGCTTCGGCCGCGGCGGCCGGGCCGAGGGCAGGGCCGACAGCGGCGCCCCGAGCCCCTGCGCCTCGTCGAGCCGGTCCAGCTCCGCCAACGCCTTGGCCATCCTGCGATATCGACGCCGCGCCTGCAGCCTGCGCACCACACCCACGAGACCCCCCTCGATCAGGGGAAATCATCGCCGAACGCCCCTGGCAGGGCTCGCCTAACCCGAACGGAGCAGCGTGCAAGCGCTCCAGACGACCAGCAGCGCGGCCGCCGTGACCAGTACCTGCGCGAACGGGAGCAGCAGCGCGAGCCCGAGGCACAGCACGAGCCCCGCGGCCGCCGTCCACGCCGGCCAGCGCCGCAACTCCGCCGGGAGCCGCAGCGCGGCTGCGTTGACCACGGCGTAGTAGACGAGCACCGAGCACGCCGAGAGCGCGATCGCGGCAGCCGGTCCGGCGAACGTCGAGATGAGGATCGCGACCACGCCCCCGGCGAGGTCGGCACGCCACGGTGTGCCACGCGGCCCGATCGCGGCCAGGCAGGCCGGCAGGTCGCCGCGCTCGGCCATCGCCAGCGCCGTCCTGCTGACCCCGACCAGCACCGAGAGCAGCGCCGAGCCCGCGGCCACCGCCGCGCCGACCCGCACCAGCACGCCGAACGCCGGCGCCTGGCTCGCGTCGACCAGCGCGACCAGCGGCGACGGCTCCATGGCCAGCCGGTCGCTGCCGAGCCCGACGAGCAGCGCCGCAGCGACTAGCAGGTACACCGCGAGCGCCACCCCGAGCGCCAGCATGATCGCCCTGCGCAGCACGCGCCCGGGGTCGCGCACCTCGCCGGCGAGCGTCGCGATCCGCGCGTAGCCGGCGAAGGCGAAGAAGACCAGCCCGGCACCGCTGAGGACCCCGAGCACCCCGCCGCTCTGCGCGACGATCTCGGGCGGCGCGACGGCGGCCGCCGGCGCCTCCTCGGCGCCGCCCGCGCTGAGGACACCGACGAGCGATGCGACCACCAGCACCACTAGCGTGCCGCCGACCAGGGCGTACGCGCTCGTCGCCGTCCAGCGGACCCCGGCGATGTTCAGCGCGGTCACGACGGCGACGACAAGAACCGCCACCGGTAACGGCTGCGACGGCAGCACGTACGCGCCGAAGACGCCCGCAGCCGCGGCGGCCGACGCCGACTTGCCCACCAGGAACGCCACGCCCGCGAGCCGCCCCGCCCCGGCGGAGATCCGCTCGGTGCCGTAGACGTAACCGCCGCCGCTCTCGGGGTGCGCCACGGCGAGGTCGGCCGACGACGCCGCGTTGCAGGCCGCGACGGCCGCCGCGAGCACGACCGACAGGAGCAGCCACGGGCCTGCCGCGGCGGCCGCCGGCGCCCAAACGGCGAACACCCCGGTGCCGAGCATCGCGGCAAGACCCAGGACGGCCGCGTCGGCCGTACCGAGTCGGCGTTGCATGCTCGAAGACACGCCGACCACCCAAGCACCCCGACCGCCCGCGATGACCGCTCGCCGGTGTCATTAGCATCTCGAAGCGGTCTCGTCGCGTGCTCGGCGTGATCTCATCGTCGAGAGGATGTGCTGTGGCCACCGCGCTGAACATCGGAAACGCCTCACCCGCGACGGCGGAAGCCGACGCCGTGGTGATCGGTGTGATCTCTGGGGGCGACGCGGGCCCGCGGCTCGCCGCAGGCGCCGAGGAGGTCGACAAGGCGTTCGGCGGCGAGCTCGCCGCGCTGCTCGCGACAGCGGGCGCGACCGGCAAGGCCGACGAGGTCGTCAAGGTGCTGACCCGTGGCGCGATCACCGCGCCGCTGCTGGTCGCCGTCGGGCTCGGGAAGGACGAGCCCGGTGCCGAGCAGGTGCGCAAGGCGTCGGGGGCGGCGGCTCGCGCGCTCACCGGTGTCGGGCACGCCGTCTCGACGCTGAGCCTGATCGACCTGGCCGCGGCGGCCGAAGGCACGCTGCTCGGCGCGTACACGTTCACCGAGTACCGCACCAACGGCAGCGGCGGCCGCGGTCCCGTCGGCACGGTCGACCTCGTGAGCGGCGCCGACGGCGCTGCCGACACCCTGCGCACCGCGGTGGCCGTCGCCGACGCCGTCCGCACCGCGCGCGACCTGATCAACACCCCGCCCAACGACCTCTACCCCGAGACGTTCGCCGCGCGGGCCCGCGAGCTCGCCGAGGCCGCTGGCGTCGAGGTGGAGGTGCTCGACGACGCCGCGCTCGCCGAGGGCGGGTTCGGCGGGGTGCTCGGCGTCGGGCAGGGCTCCTCGCGGAAGCCCCGGCTCGTGCGGCTGTCGTACGCGGGCGGGAGCGCGCCGCGGGCGAAGGTGGCACTGGTCGGCAAGGGCATCACGTTCGACACCGGCGGCATCTCGATCAAGCCCGCGGCGAACATGGACCAGATGACGTCGGACATGTCCGGCGCCGCCGCCGTGATCGCGACGACCGTGCTGGCCGCCCGCCTGCAGCTGCCCGTCGCGGTGACGGCGACCGTCCCGATGGCGGAGAACATGCCATCGGCCACCGCCTACCGGCCCGGCGACGTGCTGCGCATGTACGGCGGACGCACCGTCGAGGTGCTCAACACCGACGCCGAGGGCCGGCTGATCCTGGCCGACGCGATCGTCCGCGCCGTCGAGGACACCCCCGACTACCTCGTCGAGACCTCGACGCTGACCGGCGCGCAGCAGGTCGCGCTCGGGCTGCGCACCGCGGGCGTGATGGGCAGCGAGGACTTCCGCGAGCGCGTCGCCGCCACCGGCCGCGCCGTCGGCGAGGACGCCTGGGCGATGCCGTTCCCCGACCACATGCGCGGCGAGCTCGACTCCCGCGTCGCCGACATCGCCAACGTCACCGGCGCCCGCTGGGGCGGCATGCTCGTGGCGGGGACGTTCCTGCGCGAGTTCGTGCCGGACGGCCTGCCCTGGGCGCACATCGACATCGCCGGGCCGTCGTTCCACAGCGGGAGCCCCTACGGCTACACCGTCAAGGGCGGCACCGGGACGCCGGTGCGGACGCTGCACGCGCTGCTGGCGGACATCGCGGAGAACGGCTAGCCCGACGGCGGCCGCTGGGGTCAGGAAAGCCACTTTCATGCAACGTGGTTGCAGCAAAAGTGGCCGTCAGGTGGATCGCCGCAGCCACCGCGGTGGACCGGCACCCCGGGATCCAGCGCGAACGGCACTTTCAGGCCAACCTATCGTTCGAAAGTGCCGTTCGCGCAGCTCACCCCCCGGGGTTGGGGAGGGCAGGAAAGCCACTTTCCTGCCCTGTGAGGGCCGGAAAGTGGCTTTCCTGCCCTCGCGTGC
>NZ_JAJGSX010000097.1 GCF_021245725.1 Pseudonocardia sp. TRM90224
CGAGGCGTTGAATGGTGTGCTATATTCACCGAAATTGGTTGGTGTTGCGTCCACCGGTTGAATCCGCCCAGTACACCGCTGTCGCGATGACCGAAGCATTGGCCGAGGCAGGGATCTCCGGATCGATCGGAACGGTAGGAGATGCACTGGACAACGCGTTGATGGAATCGACGATCGGGCTGTACAAGACCGAGCTGATCAGCACCCGCGATCGTGTCCGGAACTGGAGTGGGCGCGCCGAGGTCGAGCGCGAGACAGCCGAGTGGGTTCACTGGTACAACAACGAAAGAATCCACTCGTCAATCGAGTACAGGGTCAACGGTGATGAGAGGAACAGATGATCGCCTTCATCGTAGAAAGCCGGCGGTGCGAAGGCGCCGCACACCGCGACCAGCAGGTGGGCGCCCAACTCCGGGTCAGTCGGGCACGATGACGAGGCGGCTGCCGCGCAGGTCGGTCCGAGTCCACGCCTCCTCGATCCCGCTCAGCGCCATGGTGGCGACCGGGACGGCGAGCCGGCCGCTGCGGACCCATCCGACGACGTGCTCGACGGCCGCCGCCATACCGATCGACATGTTGCGGGCGGCTCCGTAGATCTCCAGCCCCGAGGTGCGCAAGGCGTCGCCGGTGAGCTCGATCGTTCGGCCGGCTGATTCGCCGACGTGGACCAGGCGGGTCGGCTTCGTCGGCAGGGCGAAGGCGTCGGGAACCAGAGCGAGCGTCAGCATCTCGGTGGGGCGCCCCCAGAGGTAGTCGACCACGACGTCGTAACCATCCCCGGCGTGATCACGGTAGGCCTGCAACAGCGCCGCGTCGCTGACCGCGGTGTTGATCACCGCGTCGGCGCCGAGCGCGGGCAGCTCCTCCAGCGCAGTGGCATCGCGACCGACCGCGACGATCCGGCCGGCACCAAGCAGCCGAGCGATCTGCACCGCCAACCGCCCTGCGACGCCGGTGGCACCCTGAACGAGAACGGTCTCACCCGCGATCAGGCCGCCCGCGGTCAGCATGCTCATGGCGCTGATCGCGGACGACAGCGCCGCTACGACCGTCGGTTCGATCCCGTCCGGCATCGGTCTCGCGAACGCGGCCGGCACGGCAACACGTTCGGCAAGCGCTCCGTAGGGCGGCGTGAGGCCACCGAACCCGACGAGCGTCCCGTCCGGCAGGCGACCGACCCCGTCGAAGCACGGGATCGCCGGCAGCGCCGCTTGGAACGGCGCCGCCGTGAAATGGGTTCCGGCCACGATCGCGCGGTCCACGTTCTCGACCGCGACCGCCTCGACCGTCACCAGTACCTCCCCCGCGGCCACATCGGGTTCGCGGAAGTCCCGGTATCGCGGGACGCCACCGCGACGTTCGACGACGGCAGCCTTCATGACCAACCCCTCTCTTACGGTGTTATAGAGATAGGCTCAATGTAACACCGTAAGAGGGCGTGGAGGGTGAGTTGCCGCTCGACCGAGAACAGGTCATCACCGAGGCGCTGCGCCTGGTCGACGAGAGCGGCCTCGACAGCCTCAGCATCCGAACGCTCGGCAACCGCCTCGGCGTCCAACCCCCATCGCTGTACTGGCACGTCGGGAACAAGGCCGAACTCCTCGACGCCCTCGCCGACGCGATCATGGACGAGGTGCTCGCGGCCATGCGCGCAACCGGCACCGACGTTGCCCCGACCTCGTGGCTGCTGACTGCGCTCACCGAGCTGCGCCGTGCCATGCTCGGCCACCGTGATGGCGCGCGGATCGTCGCCGGTGCCCGCTCGTCGCTCCGCCGCGCGGACTTCTCCGAGCTGGCAATGCGCACTCTCGTCGGGCAGGGAAACGACCTGCACCGAGCCCGGCTGCTGGTGCTCGCCGGAGAGCGCTTCACCGTCGGCTACGTCCTCGAGGAGCAGGCACCCACGGACACAGCACGCAACGCTCCCGACGCCGACGACCTACGGCGCCGCTTCCCCCTCGCCGGCCGAGCCGTCTCCGAGTACTTCTCGACCGGCCGCACCGCCGACGACCTCTACCAGGACATCGCCCGACTCGTCCTCGGCCTGCCTCCAAGAGCCGGATCCACCTGAGCCCCTGTCCGGGTGAATCGACACTTCCGGCGCGGTAAGTCGACACCTTCGGCACGGCGAGTCCTGCATTCCGGCGGGCGAGTCGCGCGTTTCGGAGCGGTGAGTCGCGCGTTTCTTCGGGTGGATGTGGCTGGATGTGAAGCGGCGAGATGCCTCCGCTGCCCCGACAGTCATCCGCGGAGTACATCAAGGCCCCGTACGCCGCGACCAGCAGGTGGGCGCCCAGCTCCGTGTGTCCGGCGGTGCATGGCAGTGAGGATCCCGAGCGCCGCGTCGGCCCGCAGCCACCACCCAACGCCGACCCCGCCACGACTCGTCGATCAGAACCTGCAGCCCACCATGCGCCGCCCGCTTGGGTCGAAACCCGAAGCTGCACGCCAGCATGTCCGCCTCAAAGACCGGCTCGAGCACGATCTTCACCGCGGCCTGCACGATCCGATCCCGAACCGACGGGATCGACAACGGCCTGCGCTCTCCCGGGCTCGCAGGTTTCAGAATGAACACCCGCCAAGCCGGCAACGGCCGATAGCCGCCGCTACGCAGATCCGCAGCCAACTCGTCAGAAGCCGGGCAACCCCGTACTCCTCGACGTCAGCCAAGGTGACCTTGTCGATACCCGGCGCGCCATCGTTGCGACGCACCAGGACCCACGCCCGCCACAGAACATCCCTGCGGAGGATCTTGTCCCACAACGAGTGGAACTCCTCGCCCGGGATCAGCCTTGGCCGTCCGGTAAAGCGAATGCTGCAGGGCACGGACCGGATCCCCACGGGATCCCTTCACGGCGGGACTAGCCAACACAGGCACTCACCGGGCCCCTCCTCAACGAACATCCACATCGACGAAGCAGCGGTCCTTCCCTCACCGGCGGTTGTGTTGTCCGCTCGGCTCCAGCAGTACTACCACCGCCTCCGACGCCCACCCGACACACCACTCACTTCCCGGTTTGGCCGGTTATAGAGCACGCAGCTCCAGCAACACAATTCCGCAGGTCACCGGGCCGGGGAGGGCCTCCCCAGTTCCCGCCATCACTATCTGAACGTTCTCCAGCCCCATACGCCGGGGAGTCCTTCAGCGCCTGCAACTCCAGGTCTTCAGCGCCTTCCATGGCCTTCGCCCTGATTTCGGGGGCTCGGCACTCCCTGCACCCCGTCGTCACCGACGGGACCTCTAGCCCCGGTCATTCATGAGGGCAGCGAGTCGATCTTGTGTTTGGTGCTGTGGCTGTGGCCGGCGCCGGTTCTGAT
>NZ_JAJGSX010000098.1 GCF_021245725.1 Pseudonocardia sp. TRM90224
TTCCCCGGACGACTCCCCCTGTGATACGTTAACAATCAGTCCACCCGTGGCTTACACGGGAAAAATGACAGGCTCGTGACCGAGGTCCACAGCCATACCCCGTACACAGACCTGTTCCTTCGGTAAAGAGTCACGATGGCGTTCACCAGATACGCTTCCTCCACCTGTGCGGCGGTCAGCGGTTGGTTCAGCCATCGGTAGAACGTGCCCGGGGCAATCGTGATGCCATGCTGCGAAAGCACGACACAGACCGGCTCGACCCAGAAACGGTCACGGTGGGCTGCGATGTACTCGCAGATCAGCGATGTCGACGGTCGAGCTCCGCCTGGGCGAAAACGCGGACGCCGTCTTCAGGATGTCGTTCGCGCGATGCAGTTCGGCGTTCTCCGCCCGCAACCGCCGCAACTCCGCCTGCACATCCTCCGTGGTCGCCGGCGAGCCGGCCGATACCGAACCCTCACCTTCCTCAGCGCGAATCCAGTTCCGGATCGTGGACGGGTTGATTTCCAAGTACGCGCCTACATGCCGACGGTTCGTCACCGGGCTGCGCCGCGACTACGACGCGGTGCGCAACGGACTGACCCTGCCGCACAGCTCCGGCCCGGTCGAAGGCAACGTCAACCGCATCAAAATGATCAAGAGACAGATGTATGGCCGAGCCAACTTCGACCTCCTACGCAAGCGAGTCCTGCTCGCCAGATGACCCAGCCGGGGCCAACCCGATCACGCAAAGTGGGCCAGATCCAGTCTCAGGGCGTCGTCGACACGGTCGACTCTTGAGACCCAGCAGTCGAGCCTTCGGCTCGCTCACACCGCGTGTTGTCACCGCAGATGCCGAGGCCGTGACAGCAGGCATCGACACAGCTGAAGGCCAGCCGGTCGGCCACCCGGGTTCGCGACGACGGGCGATCGTCTATCTGTCGGGTCGCGTCATCACGCGTGGGGAGCACGGCGGGGAGATATTGGGGAGCACGGCCATGTTCTCAACGGGCGTGTACCGCCTTGAACGCCTCCGAACGGACGTGCGCCGACCTGCGGAAGTCGTGTTTCCGCAGGTCGGCGCACTCTGCTTGGCATAGTTCACATCTTGGAGTCACTCTGTTAGCCCGGATCTTTCGTCGGCTGAGTGGTGGTGATCTTGACCGGTGTCTGATCCGGTTGTGAGGTTGGATTCTGTCTGGTGGGCACGACGGTTTGGCCGAGGTCGCTCGGTGCGCCGGTTCCACGGTCCGGTCGGCTAAGTGCTCGTCGGGACGGTCGGGGTGGAGTTCAGCCGGGGACGGCGAGCGCGCGGAGTTGGGCGATCCCGGCCAGGGCCGGCGCGGTCCATGGGAGCTCGTCCGAGCGGAAGCGGGCCGAGTGCTCCCCAGCGTCCGTGGGTGAGTACGAGGTCTTCGATTCAGCTGTAACTCCAGCCGTCTGGACGGCTGCGTGTGGAGTGAACCTGGACCAAGGAATCGAGGTTCGCGAGCAGTCGGTCTCGGTGAGGAGGGGTCACGGATTCACTGGCCACCGAGACATCGTGCCCTGCGGGGCGAGCCAGCGCGATCGTCCGCTGATCGGCCTCCGCAACCGCCGCGATTCTGGCGTGTCCGAGATGGGCGCTGATCGATGACGAGCGGTTACTCGCCATCGTCGTGAACGAGGCGGTCGACTCTTGATGCCCAGCAGCCGAGCCTTTCGCCGTGCTCACACTGCGTGTCGCCACCGCAGGCGCCGAGGCTGTGGCAGTCCCAGCTCGCGGATGACGCGGTCGCGGTAGCGGCGGCGCTGCGCGGACGCGTCGAGGTCGATCCGGCGCAGGTCCGGCTGCGGGGGCTAGCGAAGGTGGCTGGGTCGCCCCGATCGCCGCGACCCGGGATCCGCGCACGGCGTTCCTTGTCGTCGTCGGCACGAACGGGGATCGGGCCACTGCGCCAGCACGGTATACGTAACGCCAGAACCCTGTTCGAGGATATCTGCGAACAGGGCTACCGCGGTAGCCGCGCCACTGTCGCTGCTGCCTACCTCGCGCCCTTCCGCGCGCTGGATGCCGCGCCACCAAAGTGGAGGTGTCGATGCCGGCCGCGCCGGGTCTATCTGTCGCGTCTTGCTCGGCCGGCTCTTGGGTGGTGAGGACGCCCGAGCACGGCCGCTTCGAAGTGCTGCATCACGATCATCAGGAAGAAGATCGCGAAGGGGATGGCCAGTGAAACCCACACATGTTCGGGTACCCGACCAGGTCGGTGACAACCTCGCTCGATCTGCTGAACTCACACGGTTACGGTGCGCTGAATCCCGCCCGCTACCCGCTGATCGCGGACGCCATCCAGGCCATTCCGTCCCGCACCGCCGCCCTGGCTTCCTCGGGGTGCTTGCCGCCCTCGAACCCGTGGTCGGCGCCGGCGATCTCGATGACGTCGAGCGCCGCGCCCTGCTCCTTCGCCGTCGCGACGAAC
>NZ_JAJGSX010000099.1 GCF_021245725.1 Pseudonocardia sp. TRM90224
TAGCCCGGGCTCTTCATGTCGGGCTGAGCGGTAGGTGACCCCCGATAGCAGAAAGTGCCTCGTGACCAGGTAAGACAGGGCTTGTCGAGGGCCATGTCCGCCGCGGTCGAGGAGGCACTTTCCGAGTGCAGGCTACAACTACCCGTCCGAAGATCATCGTGACCGCTGACGGGGCCGGGGTGGTCTCGCACGCTGGATCCCGTCTACTGGCCGACGTTGCGGATCGGACCACCTTGACCGGCGAGTTGTCGCAGGCTCTGGATGGTGTGCGGCCGGCGCGGGCGCATCATGATCCGGGCCGGGTGCTGGTGGACCTCGCGATCGCGGTCGCCGACGGTGCCACCACGATCTCCGAGATCGCTGCGTTGGGCGACCAGGCCGAGCTGTTCGGCCAGGTGGCGTCGGACTCGACGTGCTGGCGACTGCTCGACCGTCTCGACGACACCGTCCTCGCGCAGGTCGCAGGGGCTCGAGCCCGAACGCGGACGCTTGTGTGGGATCAGCACGCCGAGCTTCACGGGCGGGCGTTCCCGCCGGCGCGGGTCGCCGGCCGTGAGCTCGATGTGCTGGTGATCGACCTCGATGCGTCGATCGTGATCTGCCACTCAGAGAAGGAGCAGGCTGCGCCGACGTTCAAGCGAACCTTCGGCTATCACCCGCTGATGGCGTTCTGCGACAACACCTGCGAGTTCCTCGCCGGTGTGCTGCGCCGCGGCAACGCCGGCGCGAACACCGCCGCGGACCACATCAGCGTGCTCGACCAGGCGTTGGCCCAGATCCCCGACCAGCACCGCCACGGTCGCAGGATGCTCGTCCGTGCCGACACTGCGGGCTGCACAAAAGCGTTTCTGACCCACGTCCGCGACCAACACGCCAGCTTGGTGCGCTGCGAGTTCTCCGTCGGGTGGGCGATCACCGACCGCGAACGCACCGCCATCGGCATGGTCGCGGAGAAGGTGTGGGCCGACGCGATCGAGGCGGACGGCGGCCATCGCGAGGGCGCCGGCCTGGCCGAACTCACCGGCCTGCTCCCGGCCGCCGCGCTGGACGGCTACCCCGACGGCACGAGAGTGATCGTTCGTCGTGAGCGGCCGCACCCGGGCGCGCAGCTGGACCTGATGGAGACCCGCGACGGCTGGCGCTACACCTGCTTCGCGACCGACACCCCCGCCGGGCAACTGGCGTTCCTCGACACCCGCCACCGCGCCCACGCCCGGGTCGAGGACCGCATCCGCACCGCCAAGGACACCGGCCTCAACCACTTCCCGTCCCGCACCTTCGCCATCAACTCGGCCTGGCTGACCGTCGTCATGCTCGCGGTCGACCTGCTCTCCTGGACCCAGCACCTCGTCCTCGACGGCGCCCTCGCGAAGGCCGAACCGAAGACGTTGCGCTACCGGTTGCTGCACGTCGCTGCCCGGATCACCCGAGGCCAGCGCCGCACCTGGATCCGTATCCAGCAGTCCTGGCCCTGGGCCGAGCAGATCGCTGCCGCATTCGCTCGGCTCCACACCCTGCCCGTCCCCGCCGGCTGACCCCCACTCCCGATCGGCACGAGCGCACGGAGCACCCCGGCAGAACCGCAGGCCGGACGATGACTCACGGCCCGACTAGAAATCCCGCACCGATCATGCCACCAAGGTCGATTACCAGCCCTCATGAATCACCGGGG